>NZ_LJYG01000108.1:188799-290673 GCF_001440035.1 Bradyrhizobium manausense
GGTGCCTCTCATGAATTTACCTGCCGCGCACGCGGCGGTTTCCGGATGGCACGATACGCTTGGCCAATCGGCCGATCGACGAGGAGACGAGTGCGGTCTCAAGCACTCCGTAGAGCGCGAGTACCATCAATGCCTTGATCGCTTCGTTGGTCATTCGGTGCCCTGCGTCAAATGATCTAGATCGGATGCTTCTCTGGTCGGGTCAGTACGGTCAGCGTGTGGTCGGGATGAGGCTTGTAGACGGTCCGGGTCGCCGTCGCTTGGGCACTAACTTCCGGACGAGCCAGGCGCGCAGTCAGCGTGATCGCCATCATGGCGATGCTGCCGACGAGCACCAGGACGACCACCTTCAGATGGGTCGTCTTATCGACGGTGTAGATCGAGTGATTCACTGCAGGCTCCATCGTCAACGAGCCGAATTCGTGCTGCTGATGAACCTTTAACGCATCCGTCGGAAGGCCGAAATTCGGGCGGTTCACCTAAGGAAATATCCGTAAGGCCGCATGGAAGAGGGCGCCGGGGCTCGCGGCTGCCCGGCGTTGGCGTCGAGCGTGACACTCGGCATCGTGTCAGCCTTGCATTGGTCGTGCCCGGGCATCGCGCCGGTCGCCGCGGTCAGGAGACTGTTTGTGACCGCTCAGTAGGAGACCTCACTCGGGATCACGCAGGTTTTAAACGGGTGGGTTGGTTTCAAGGCGGTCTATCGCTTGCGAATGCCGCCGCGCGAGATTTACCTTTGTGATCCAGGACGCTAGCCGGCAACCCATGGGCGTGTATGATGCCTAGCGGCATCCGGTCTGGCGCCAGTTGGGCCGTGCTTGCTGTTTGGCAACGAGCCGGCCTCGACAGCGATGATCACGCAGACCCGCGACCTGAAAGGCGAACGTCATCGACTGACGGTGCTTTTCTCCGACCTCGTCGGGTCCACCGCGCTGGGCCGGGATATCGAATCGGAACACCTCTCCGAACTGTTGGGCCAGCTCAGGGACATCTGGCATCGCGCCGTGGCCAAGCATGGCGGCCGGGTTATCAGGACCCAGGGAGATGGTGTCCTCGCCGTGTTCGGCTATCCCAGGTCGGGTGAGGACGACGGTCGTCGTGCAGCCGAAGCCGCCATCGATATTCACCGGTGGGTCGGGCTGTTGCGCCACGATAGCGTGCCGCCGGCCCTGATGCCGCTTCGCATGCATTCGGGCATCCACGCCGGCACCTTGCTCTTGATGGAGGGGGATATCGAGTCCGGCCGATATGACCTGGTCGGCGATGTCGTGAACACGGCGGCGCATCTGTCGCGTCGGGCTGCGCCGGGCGAGATCCTCGCCAGTCTTGATTCCCTCGGGCCGCATGCGAATTTTTTCGAGCTCGGCGGCCCGATTCAGGTGCCTGATGCGGGGCCGGAGATGCCCCAGGCGCGCGCGGTGCTGCGACGAAGCATGGTGACCCGGCGGTTTGACGCAACGTCCCGGCGCGGCTTGACGCCCTTCGTTGGGCGCGACGAAGTATTCGATTTTCTGACCGGCTTTCTCAGCGAACCACACCCGGCCTCGCGACGTTGTGCGGTCGTCGTCGGCGGTCCTGGGCTTGGCAAGACGCGGCTGCTGGAGGAGGTGCTGCGAGACTGCGATACCGACCAGTTCAAGCTGCTGCGGGGCAGTTGCGAGAGCTATGTCGGTGCCGAGGTGCTGCAACCGTTTCTGCAGATGCTGCGCGCCTCATTGGGGATACGACCGGAAGCATCGATCGCCGATGCAGACGAGACCGCCCGGGACGCCCTGCAGCCATGGCTCGCCCAACTCGGTCCACGCGCGGAGACGATCATCGCACTGGCCTCGACCGGGGCTGATGCGCGCGGCGGACAGATGACCGTCGATGGCGTGGTCGGTGACCTGCTCGGGTTCTTTACCGTCTTGTCCGCGCAGGGACCATTGGTGCTGGTGATCGACGATTGGCAATGGTCCGACGACGCGAGCCGGCAGTTGCTGGAGAAACTCCTGCAATTGCCCAATGGACCGCGCTTCATCCTCGCCACCCGGCCGCGCGACGACGGCACCGAGTGGATTTCCGGCGCGCCGCACCTGCTGCTGAGGCCGTTTGCGGGAGGAGAAACCGACATCGCCGTACGACGCTGGGTGCCGCAAGCCGACCCCTTCCTCGTGGCCCGGGTTCACGCCTATGCCGGCGGGGTGCCACTGTTCATCGAAGAGCTGTGCCATTCCATCGCTGCCAACGACAATGATTCGTTCGAAATGCGCAGCAAGCAAGGCGGATGGATCGCCACCCTGGTCGCTTCGCGCCTGGCGCGCCTGCCGCCCGATCAGGTGAAGGTGGTCCGCGCCGCCGCGGTGATCGGAAACACGGTACCGAAAAGTCGGCTCATTGCGGCTTGCGGCAGCGAGCCCGACCCGGCGACGTTGCGGGGATTGGCCGATGCGGATTTTCTCTTCGCCGATCCGGCCGGGGACGCCCTTCGCTTCAAGCACGGCATCACGCGGGACGCTGTCTACGACACCATCACCCTGCACGAGCGTCAGGCCTTGCACCAGCGCATTGAAGCCAGTTTGCTGGCACGGTCCGAGCAGGCCGACCGCGAAGACACGCTGGAAGCCCTGGCCTACCATTCGCGCGGCGCAGGCCATTGGGAAAACGCGGCCCATTATGCCGAACGCGCCGGCGACAAGGCCATGGCGGCCTTCGCCTTGGACCTTGCCGGGTCCCAGTACAAGGCTGCTATGGATGCGCTGGATCGCGTGCCGGATCGCTCGCGCGAGCAATCCCTGCGCTGGTGCTTGCTGGCGAATAAACTCGGCATGGCCAACATCTTCGATCCGCTGTCGTTGACCGACGATACCAGCGTGTTCGAACAGGCGGTCGCCATCGCGTCATCGCTCGGTGACACCGGCGCGACGGCCAGCGCCTATCAGTGGCTTGGCTACATGTGTTACGGCTTTGGCCGCTTTCGCGAGGGTGTGACACACACACGAACGGGACTGGAATGGGCACGCAGGCTCGGCGACCCCCGCCTGATCGCCCGGACCGAAGCCGTGCTGGGCCAGATTCTCGCTGCAAGTTGTCAGTACGACCAAGCCACCGCCTTGATCGACGCTGCCATCTCGACGACGCGCAGCCGCCGCCATGGCGCCATCGCCGTCGGCTCGGCCTATTCGCTGTCGTGCAAGGGCAGCATCCTGGCCGATCGGGGCGATTTCGAGGGTGCCCACGAGTGCTTCAACGAAGCGATGAGCCTGGTCGAAGGGTCGACCCATCCGGTCGTCAGCTCGGTGCGCAATTGGGTCTCGGTCGCGTTGGTCTGGCAAGGCCGCTGGCAGGAGGCGGAGCAACTGGCCGTGGAGGGCGCCCGCGCCGCCGAGACCATGCGCAGCCTTTTGATGCTGACGGCGTGCCGCGCTGCGTCCGGCTTTGCCCGCTGGTCCATGACCGGCGATGCCGATGGCTTGCAGCAGCTGCGAAACGCCGCGCAATGGATGGAGCGACGCAACTTCCACTTCTACACCTCGGTTCAATATAGCTGGCTGGTTGAGGCGGCGGCGGCCGAAGGCGACGTCGAGACAGCACGGCGGTACGCAGCCCATGTGCTGGGCCGCGCGCGCGAGGGCGAGCGGCTGGGCGAGGCGATGGCCTGCCGCGCGCTTGCGAAGCTCGCGGCGCGACGCGGGGATTTTGGACGTAGCCGGCGCTGGTTGCTGCGCGCCGAAACCTCCGCAGGCTGGCGCGGCTCGCTGCGCGATGCCGCTCTGAATCTGGCTGCGCACGCCGAGCTTCTCGCCCTGCAAGGGCAGGGCGAGGCGGCGCGGAAGACTGCAACCGAGGCTGCCGAAAAGCTCCGCGCGCTTGGCATGCGCTGGCACGCGGACCAGACGATCCGCGCCTTGGCTGGCGCGCCTTAAGCGTCCTGCATCTCGGGTTCAGCCCTGCTGCTGGGGCGGCACCCTTCCAGTCATGCTCACAGACAGTGGAATGGGGCCGGGGCGCAACGGCAGCGTCGTTTCCACCAGCGCGCTGAAGAAACCGAGCATCACCGCCAGTGCCGGATCTGCTCCGGGACAGGAATGCGTTGGGTGACCTGCGACCCTGCGGTTGCCGCCGAAGGCGTGATAGATGTCCTGACGGCCTTCGACGAGGTTCTGCTGGGTGGCGGAGACCGCGCCGGCGACGACGATGTCCCCGGGCCTGACCTCGACCTGGTGCCCGTCCTTTCCTCGCATGTGCGTGACGATCGCGGTGCGCCAGATCAATTCGGGCACGGCGCGCAGCTGCATGGCCGGGATGAAGTCGTCTCTCAGCCGGTTGAGAGCATCGGTATAGTCGGCCGCCACGGTGCCGGCGTAGCGCGCACGCAAGGCCCACAAATTTCCTTCGCGCAGCCATTCATTCAATATCCTGCGCATGTTGCCGTCGGTGGTCGGAATGAAGCCCATCATGGCGCCCGCGATCGTGCGCGCCACGAACGGGACGTCGCCCGCAGCGCGCGGGGAATCGAGGACGGCTCGGGTCACGGGAGCCGTGATCGTCGACTTGAACTTGTCGAGAAAATCGATCATGGCGCTGCGTACGGCGGTGCCATGCGCGGCACCGACCGCTTCAACTTCCTTGTTCGGATGGGGCTGGAAGATGTAGCGCGATGGCGACAGGAAATGGCCGGGATAGAAGGGGGGATCGCCCGCCTTCCAGTCCCAGCGGTAGCCGCCGCGACGGAAGTAGCCGCCATTCTCGCTCAAGCCGAACCACTCCTCGCAGAAGGCGCCCAGCAGCGGATTCACGAGTTCGTGCCCCTCGACGGTCAGGTCCCAGCTCGATGCGCCGTCGGCAGCGGCATAGCCAATCGTCTGCTTGACCATGAAGCCAAGCACCTGCTGCGTGACCTTGCGCGCCATCTCGAATGCGCTCCGCTGGTCGAGGGCCATGATCGCGGCGTTGCAGATCTCGGATTCCTGCTCATAGGCATGATCTTCCTGTCCGGCGTCGCGGCCGAGATACAGAATGCCGAATGACCGCTGCATGCGGGGCAGGTAGCCGGTGATCGTCAGCTTGGTGCCTGAATCGGCAAAGACTTGCTGCACCTCCTCGCGGTCGGCCACGAGGACCCCGAACGGCGTGCGGAGGACGCCGCCGTGGCGCTCGCGGATTGCAGCCCAGATCGATGCGTTGACAAAATGCGAGGCCGAGTCCGGATCTTCCAGCGCCGTTTTCCACGCCGCCATCGCCGCGGCTTCGCCGAGCTGGCTCTCGATCTCACGCAGCCGTGCGATCGCTTTTTCGCCGTCGTCCACGCTCCACGTCACCAGCGGCTTGCGGCCTTGGGCCGCCGCCCATTCCTGCAGGCTGGCGAGCGCCTTCTTCGATGGCGCGAACAGATAGGTTCCCCATTCCAGGCGGACGAACGGGCGAGGCTCGTCGTGGAGTCGATCGGACCCGTCGAGCGGCATATGAACCGTCTTGCCGCCATGCTCGAAACGGAAATGTCGGAGCCGGCCCGGCTCGGCGAGGCCTAGGAACGGATCGCTCTCCCCGGAAAAGGCGCCCGAGCTGTTGCCTCCGACGAGCCAACTCTGCACCACCTCGAACTGCTCGCCGAGGCTGGCGTTGTAGGCCATGAAGACGAGCCCGCGTTCCTGCTGTAGCGCATCCTTGGCGGCTTGCGGGTCATCGCGCTTGATGGGCGGTCCGTAGGACATGCCGCGCCTGACGATGCGGGGCGGCCGGGCGCCGGCATCCGCCGGTGTGATCGTCACCCGCGGATTGGCACGGCGTATATGGGCGTGATAGGGGCACGATTGGGCCTGCGTGTCGCCATCATAATTGAAGTCATTGCCCTGCGGCTCGGTTGGCGGATTCGGGATGAGGGGCTGGCCAGCCTTTTGATGGCCGGTAGGCCAGCGTCCCATCATCTTGGCGAGAAGCATCTCGCGCGTCAGGGGCGGGGCGGAGCCACCGGCAACGGCCTCTGTTGCCTGGCGCGCGTCGCGAAGGACCTGTTCGAGCTGTTCCACGTCCTGCCGCAGCTTGCGTACCGCCAGGAAGCTGCCGTCGCGAAGGAACGCATGAATGCGATTGGTTTCGTCGCCGAACGGGGCCTTCTCGTCGGCCAGGTTCGGGTAGCCACACAGGATTTCGCCGAGATGCACCTGGTTGGAATAACGCGAGCCGGCATCGCTTTGCCGCAGCACAGGGTTCGAAGTGCCGTCGGTGAAACCGAAATGGTCCTGCACGTTGCCCGCCGCATCGCGCTGGCGCTGCATCCACTGGATCGAGAGCGGCTTGACGCCGGGATCCACGTCGACCAGACGCTTCATCTCGGCCATCAGCGCTGCTCTGGTCTCCGCCATCGGCGTCGCCGTGGACAAGTGGCGCAGCTGGAGCACCGCATGGACGGCGCTCATGTTGATGCGCGGCGCCGGGTCATCCTCGCGCAGGTCCGGCGCCTCAATGCCGAGCGCCCAGTTGCTTGCCGGCAGGCGCCATCGCTGGGGATGATTCCAGCGCACGTCGCCGAGCAAACCGGCGCGTCGTTCCATGCCCTGCACGAATTCCTCGGGCAATGAGCGGACCTCATCATCGGACAGTCCGGCGTGACGCAGTCCCTCGACCGTGAAGGCGATATTGGCGACGATCTGCCCCGGGGTCGGAGCATCCGCTTCGGAGGTCACCTGAAGCACGTTCAGAAACGCCGCCAATGCGGCCGGGGTCGCGAGCTGCAACAGCAGCAGGCAACCGTGATCGGAATCGGGGTAGGCGGTCAGGATCCCGCCCTGCACGTTGCCCCGATCCTGCAACGGCGGCTCGGCCGGCAGCGCGAGGGGAAGGTTGCGCCGCGGCGCCGCGACGTTGGGCGGGGTCATCAGCCAGCGCACGGCCTCTTCATAACGCAGGAGGGCGCGCTTGATGCCGTCGCCGTAGGTGGCGCTGTCGTTCAGCATCAGCACCAGTTCCGGCAGCAGCTCATGCGCAGCGCGGTGCAGGGTCTGCCCATCGTGCGTGCCGGGCGGATAGAAATCGGCCAGATGGTACAGCGCGGCCAGCGCGCGTATGCCGTGATAGAAAGCGGGCCGACCGGCAGCCGCAATCGTGAGCGGCTTGCTGAAGCCGGCATTGGTGGGATCGGCGCCGATCGCTCCGTCGACCTCGAATATGGAGCGCCGCGCAATATCTTCGGGGGAGGGAATTCTGATCCGGGTGACGATCTGGTCTGCATCAGTGCCCGATACGCGCCGATAGACGCGCTCCTCCATCCGCAGAAACCGCGTGTCGTCCACGGTCAGGTCGGGCGTGGCGTAGAGGAAGTAGGCCTCCGACTGCCTGCTCTTCAGCCAAATGCCCCAGTCCTCATAGGTGTTCTCATAACCGAGCACATAGCCCTCGGTGTTGCAGAAGATAAGGTCGAGCAGCCGCGCGGCCTTCTGCCAGATGACGCGGACATAGGCTTCCCAGGAGCCGTCGAATGTCGCGGTCAGGAGCACATAGTCGACGGCGTCCACTGCGTCGTCCTCCGGCTCGAGCACTGCGACTCCCACCGAGTGGATGCGCCCGACACGATCCACTGAATCGGACAGGACGCGGGCGAGTTCGTATTCAAACGCGCTTGCCCGGCCGCCATTCAGCGCGCGCAGGACATATTTGGCGCGTGTCTTGTACGTCGTCGCGTCAAGGGACGGCACGAACCCCTTCTTGATCGGAGCCAGCACCCTGAAGTCCGAAGTGCCGCTCATGCTGCCCGTCTTGATCGTCAAATCGCGCCGCATGTCCTGTGCCTCCCCTGGTGGCTGGCGGCCGAACTGTCGTCGCGGCCCCGCCAAAATACACCTAATGCATACTTATTATGTCTGCACATCTAAAGGTTGCATGAAATCGGCAGGCTCGGCCATAAGAATCTTGCCCCCTGCCTTCGGTCGCGAAGGCCGCAGCTCCTCAACCCAAAGTCGCTACTCCAACTTTGCTGTTCCGGCGCCAACGATTCTATGAACTGGCCCACACTTTCGAACTTTTCATTCGAGGTGCGGAGAGCCCCCGGTCGCACGAGCCCGTCGAAGGGGCTTCCACTCGGGAGGGCGCCTAACCGGGCCTTAGCTTCCAACAGCTTCCGGAGAGCTTTGCTGGCGCTCGGTCGCGCGCGCCGACACCGGCTCGTGCTGCCAGGGCCAGCGGCCCTCGATCGTCGAGCGTCAGAGTCCAGCTCAGGAAGGTGCGGATCACAACGAGGCCGGCGAGCAGGCCGAGGCTCAAGAAGGTCGGCTCGATAGCGATCGATCCTCGGATCGTCCTGCGTACCATTGATCGAGATCAACGAGCCGCGACCGGTCAGAGGTTTTTGATGGAGCGTGTGAAGGCGGCCCGTCACGCGGGAACTGCGCCGGATTGCATTGACCCACATCAAGACCATCGACGTCCGCCGGCTTAGCATTGTGCACGCGGAGGATGTTGGCGATGAAAGCCTGTCCCTGCCCAATGCGAAGAATTTGCCGGAGCAATGAAACTACCAGATGGAATTTGCGCCACCGTCCTAGTCCTTACTTCGCCGAAGCCTGGTGGTTGATCATCGAGGCAATCTGGATCCCGAGACCGACGCCGGCTCGCCAAAAAGCGTCGTGACCGGCCAAGTCTCGCCAAGGGAGTGATCATGGAAGATCAAGCAGAAACGACAGAGCGGCCACGATCCGCCCTGCCGGAGGTCTCGAGCACGCAACAGGATCGTTATCACGAACTGTTCAAGCACTGCGCGGAGCTCGAACCTGTTCACGCCGCGGTTGCTGATCCCTGCGATCGCGCCTCGCTTGAGGCGGCCATCCGCGCGTCGGAAACCCGGCTGATCAATCCGATTCTGGTCGGTCCCGAAAAGAGCATTCGTTCGGTCGCCGAGGCGGCCTCATTGGATCTAACGGCATGCGAAATCGTCGATTGCCCGCCCGGGGCTGCGGCAGCAGCCGCAGCGGTGGCGCTTGCAAGAGAAGGCAAGGCGGAAGTCATCATCAAGGGGAGCTTGCGGGCAAACGAATTGTTGCATGAAGCTGTCATGGCCGGGACAGGTCTTCGGACCGAGCGGCGCATGAGTCATGCCTTCGTCATGGACATACCAAGTTACGCGAGTCCACTCATCATCACCGATGCCGGCATCAACATATTTCCGAGTTTGGCCGAGAAACGCGACATCTGCCAAAACGCGATAGATCTGGCGAACGTCCTTCGTTTCGATGAACCGAGGCTTGCGATACTCTCGGCGGTCGAACACGTCACCAAGAAGATCCCGTCGACCGTGGAAGCGGCTGCGCTGTGCAAGATGGCGGATCGGGGACAGATTTCCGGCGCCCTGGTCGACGGCCCGCTTGCGTTTGACACCGCGGTGAGCGCCGAGGCTGCCCAGCAGGAGCATATCTCATCGCCAGTGGCCGGCAGAGCGAACATTCTGCTCGTGCCCGATATCGAATCCGGAAACATGTTGGTCAAACAGCTGATGTTCATGTCGGGAGCCGTTGGCGCGGCAATAGTGCTGGGAGCCCGCGTTCCGATCGTCTTGACAAGCAGTTCGGACAAGCTGCGGACGCGCCTCGCTTCAGCAACCGTTGCCTTGCTGCTGGCCCATGCCAAACGTCGGTCGATGCGTGTCCTGCCAGCGGCGGGATAGCTCTTGACCGGCATTGCGGGGCCTGGCGCCGGGGAGTGATCAGACGGTCTGTCGGCTCCTCAGCCGCTAAAAATCACGCGGCGGAAGCGGTACAGGGCAACACTAAAAAGGACACAGCCGATCGCGGCTATGGCAACGATCTCCGGCCAGACAGCGTAAGCATCTGCGCCCCGGTAAAGCACGTCCTGCGCAAAAATCACGAAATGTGGTGTCGGGCTGATGACCAGCATCAGGTATTTCAGCCAGACTGGCATGCTCTCCAGAGGCGTCGTGCTGCCGGAAAGCAGCATCATGACCAGCAGCACCGGGATCGAGAGCAGGCCGAACTGGGCCATCGTCGAGGCGATGGTGCCGAGCGCAATCCCGAGTGCGGCGACGGTGAATACGTAGACGCACGCGCCGCCCAGGAATAGCAGACGCGATCCGGCGACCGGCACTTGCAGCCACCACTCGACGACAAGTGCGAGTGATATGGTCGTCGAAAGCACGATGACGACGCCGTTCGCGAGGATCTTGGACAGCATGATCTCGGTCGGAACGACGGGCATGACGAGCAGATGTTCGACCGTGCCTTGCTCGCGTTCGCGGATCAGGGCGGCCCCGGTCAGCATCACCGTGATCATGGTCAGGTTGCTGACTATACCCATCACAGACGTGAACCAGCTCGACGTCAAGTTCGGATTGAACTTGACCTGGGTGACCAGCTTGAGCGGGGGCATGGCCAGCCCCTCGCGCCCGGAAATGAAATCCAGCACGTAGTTCGTGATCACGTTCTGGATATAGGTCATGCCGTTGAAGGCTTGGGCGGCGGCCGTGGCATCGACGTTGATCTGCACCGTGGGTTGCCGACCCTCCAGAATATCCTGCTGAAATCGAGGAGGAATCTCGATCGCGAAGATGACGCGTTGCGAGTTCATGGCAGGGTCGATTTCGGAAGGCTGCAGCTGCAGCACCCGCTTGAAGGTGGGGGGTGTCAGGCCATCGCCGATGCGGCGTGAAAGATCGGAGCGATCCTCATCGACGATTCCAACCGCAAGGTTGGTCGCCTCGGTCGAGGCGCCGGTTGCGGCAGCGTGGATGGCAATGGTGAAGGACCAGACAACGAGCGCCAACATGATCGGGTCGGAGCGGAAGCTGCGCAGCTCCTTGATCGTCAAGCGGAAGATGTTGGTCAAGTGCAGCCGGAGCTTGGCAAGCCGTTCTCCGTGGAGGCGCTCGGTCGGCGTCCCCGACTGCAGCGTCGACCGTTCTCGCGAGTCTGCTCGGCCGCGCACCATCGACATCTCAGGTCTCCTGCTTCCGGAGGAAGAAATGAGCGGCTGCGAAGAATCCGGCCGCGAACACCGCAAGGATGAGCGCGTTGAACCCGAGATCGGAATAGGTCAGCCCTTTTGTGAAGGTGCCGACGCTGATCGGCTGGAACCAGGCCGCGGGAAAAGCCAGGCCGATGGCCCTGCCGGCGCCGGTGAGCGACGACACCGGCACCAGCAGGCCCGAAAAATTCGTCACCGGGATGATGGACAGGACCGTGGTTGCAAACACGGCAGCGACCTGGGTTTTCGTGAAGGTCGAGACCAGTTGCCCGAAACCGCAAGTCGATAAGACGTAGAGCAGGGCTCCTAACGTGAGTGCTCCCAAAGACCCCTTGACCGGTACGCCAAAAACAACGAGGGCCATCAGGACCAGGATGACGAACGTCAGCATTCCGACCACGACATAGGGGAACTGCTTGCCGAGGAGAAATTCAAACTTGCTGATGGGCGTCGATCGAAAATTGGCGATCGATCCGGTCTCCACCTCGCGCACCACGCCGATGGTTGCCATGATGGCGGGAATGAGAACGAGCATGATCACGATGACGCTCGGAACCATGGAAAAAGCACTCTTGAAGGCCTGGTTGTAGCGGAAGCGGTTCTCGATTTTCACGCTGCCCAGGCGGATGTTGCTTGGCGGATTGGGACCGAAGCGTTCCGTCACGAGGTCCTGCGCGTAGCGCATCAGCAGGCCGGTCACGTAGCCTTTGGTCGTCTCGCCCCGGAATGGCATGGCGCCGTCGATCCAGAATGCCGCCTCCGGTGGATGAAGGTCGGCGAGATCGCGGCCGAACCCGGCCGGAATTTCGACCGCGACCGCCAGTTCACCGCTCCGCATGCGTCGCTCCAACTCCGCCGTCGAGCCGATCGGGGGACGCTCGGAAAAGTAATGCGACCCGGAGAAGCTTTCGAGCAGTCTGCGGCTTTCAGGAGTCTGGTCCTGATCGAAAGCTGCATATTTCAGGTTCTCGACGTCGAACGTGATGCCATACCCCATCGCCAGCATGAGAATGACGGGGCCGACGAACGCGAATGCCAGCCGGATGGGATCGCGCAACAGCTCCATGGTTTCGCGCCGCGCATAGGCCCACATCCGTCCAGGATCGAAGCGTCTCGTCGAGCGGGTCCCGCCGACCGGGGGCGATGCCAATGGCATGGGAGCCGCGGCAGCTTCCGCGGGTGCTCGCACCGGCGACGGTTTGGATGTCTTGTCCTTGGCGGCTCCGCCAGCCTCCTCCAGATAGGAAATGAACGCGTCTTCCAGAGAAGCGCTGTTTCGGCTCGCGACCAGTTCCTTTGGTGCCCCGACCGCGAGCACCCGTCCCTGATGCATCAGCGAGATCCGGTCGCAGCGCTCCGCTTCGTTCATGAAGTGCGTCGAGAGGAAAATGGTGACGCCGTCCTTGCGCGACAGATCGATCAGGGTGCGCCAGAAAGCGTCCCTGGCGACCGGATCGACGCCCGACGTGGGCTCGTCGAGAATCAGCATGAGCGGCCGATGCAGCACGGCAACGGCAAGCTGCAGCCGCTGCTTGACTCCAAGAGGCAGGCTTTCCGGCTTGGCGCCATCCACATCCTTCAGATCATATTTGTCCAGCAGCTCGCCGATCCTGGCTTCGATCTCGTCCGCTGGCAGATGATAGAGGTGGGCGTGCAGTTCGAGATTCTGCCGCACGGTCAACTCACCGTAAAGCGAGAAGGCCTGCGACATGTAACCGACGTTCTGCCGCGCTTCCATGTCATCGGCCGCCATCGGTTTCCCGAACAGCTTGGCCGAACCCTCGGTCACGGGCAGAAGCCCCGTCATCATTTTCATCGTGGTGGTTTTTCCGCAGCCGTTGGAGCCGAGGAATCCGAAAATCTCGCCGCGCCCGATGCTGACGCTCACATGATCCACGGCGACGAAATCGCCGAACCGGCGCGTAAGCCCTTGGGTCTCGATCGCCGCCGTGTTGTCGTCGCTCTCGGTGCGCGGCGGTACGATGACCTCCTGATGTTGGCCACGCTTTTCCGGCGGGAGCAGGGCAATGAAGGCTTCGTCGAGGCTGCTCTTGCTTGCCTTGGCGAGGATCTCCTTCGGGGCACCCTGGGCGATCACCTTGCCGTCATCCATGGCAGCGAGCCAGTCGAATCGACTGGCTTCGTCCATGTAGGCCGTTGCGACGATCACGCTCATTTGCGGACGACGGGCGCGGATTGAATCGATCAGCTCCCAGAATTGAACCCAGCGCGAAGGACTCAGATCCAACCAATCGACAGGTTACCCGGGGTCCATATCCGTAATTCGCATAAGGTATATTATGGAATATATTTATCTCGAATTAGATCAAATGTTTAGGCCGAATTGCTGCCACGCCGCCTTCGCTCCAGCGTCGATTTCAGCCTCGGTTCTCCACACTTGACGGCTACTGTGCATGGGGTTGTTTTCGCGTTTTGGATCGCGGCTGCCCCACATCGAAAGCCGATATTGCCGTGACCCTGTCCGGCTGCAATAAGCGAGCTCCACGAGATCGCAGATGACTGCCGACCAGACGTCCGTATAGGTTTGCGTCTCACAACAAGAACAAACTTCCGAGGAAGCAGACCCATGGTCCTTTCAACGCGTTTTTCCCGCCGCACGCTTCTCAAGGCCACCGCCGCGACCGCCGTTTTTGGCGGGGTCAGCGCGCCCTATGTGGCCCGTGCCCAGGCCGCCGCGTTCTCCTACAAATACGCCAACAACCTGCCTGACTCGCACCCGCTGAACGTCCGCGCCAAGGAGATGGCCGCGGCGATCAAGAGCGAGACCGGCGGCAAGTTCGACCTCCAGATCTTTCCGAACAACCAGCTCGGCTCCGACACCGACATGCTGAGCCAGATCCGCTCCGGCGGCGTCGAGTTCTTCACGCTGTCGGGCCTGATCCTGTCGACCCTGGTGCCGGCCGCGTCCATCAATGGCATCGGCTTCGCATTCCCGGACTACGACACGGTCTGGAAGGCCATGGATGGCGAGCTCGGCGCCTTTGTCCGCGGCGAGATCAAGAAGGCCGGCCTCGAGGTCATGGACAAGATCTGGGACAACGGCTTCCGCCAGACCACGTCGTCGACCAAGCCGATCGCCGGACCCGATGACTTCAAGGGCTTCAAGATCCGCGTGCCGGTGTCGCCGCTGTGGACCTCGATGTTCAAGGCGTTCGACGCCGCGCCCGCCTCGATCAATTTCGCCGAGGTCTATTCCGCGCTCCAGACCAAGATCGTCGAGGGCCAGGAGAACCCGCTGGCGATCATCTCGACCGCCAAGCTCTACGAGGTGCAGAAATACTGCTCGCTGACCAACCACATGTGGGACGGATTCTGGTTCCTGGCCAACCGCAGGGCCTGGGCCGCGCTGCCTGACGACATCAAGACCATCGTCGCCAAGAATATCAACGCGGCCGCCCTCAAGGAGCGCGAAGACACCGCCAAGCTGAACGCCAATCTCCAGCAGGAGCTGGCGGGCAAGGGCCTGGCCTTCAACCAGCCCACGGTCGCGCCATTCCGCGACAAGCTGCGCTCCGCCGGCTTCTATGCCGAATGGAAGGGCAAATATGGCGAGCAGGCCTGGGAGCTGCTGGAAAAGGCCGTCGGCAAGCTGTCGTAACGCGTTGGGGCCGTCATGGCTCAGGTCGAGGCTCAGGTGACCGAAATGGTGGGCGAGGTGGCTGGTCAGCCCCCTCGCCGATCTCAGTTGCTGGCTTCGCTGGAGCGCATCCTCGGCCTCGCCGTCGAGATCCCCGCGGCGATCCTGGTCGTCGCCGAGATCGTGATCCTGTTCGCCGGCGTGGTCGCGCGCTACGGCTTGCACCGGCCGCTGATCTGGTCGGACGAGCTTGCCTCGATCCTGTTCCTGTGGCTGGCCATGCTTGGCGCGGCAGTGGCGTTCCGCCGCTCCGAGCATATGCGCATGACCGCGATCGTCGCCAGCGCCACGCCTGCGATGCGGGCCTGGCTCGATCTGGTGGCGGTCTCTGCCGCGCTGGCGTTCCTGGCGATGATCGTCTGGCCGGCCTACGACTACGCCTACGAAGAGAGCTTCATTACGACGCCAGCGCTGCAGATTTCGAACATGTGGCGCGCCGTCGCGCTGCCGGTCGGGCTCTGCCTGATGGCGGCATTCGCGCTGCTGCGTCTTTTGCGGGCGGCCGACTACCTGAAGGTGCTGACGGCCGCAATGTCGGTCGCGCTCGTGGTCGGGCTGTTCTGGCTGGCACAGCCCTACCTGCGGCCGCTCGGCAATCTCAACCTCGTGATCTTCTTCGTCGGCGTCGCCGGCTTCTGCGTCTTCGCCGGCGTTCCCATTGCGTTCGGCTTTGGCCTAGCCATCTTCGGCTATCTGGCGCTAACCACGCACACGCCGGTCATGGTGCTGGTCGGACGGATGGACGAGGGCATGAGCCACCTCATCCTGCTGTCCGTGCCGCTGTTCGTGTTCCTGGGGCTCCTGATCGAGATGACGGGCATGGCCCGGGCCATGGTGGCGTTCCTGGCGAGCCTGCTCGGCCATGTCCGCGGTGGCCTGCACTACGTGCTGGTCGGCGCCATGTACCTGGTGTCCGGCATATCAGGCGCCAAGGCCGCCGACATGGCTGCGGTCGCGCCCGTGCTGTTCCCGGAGATGAAGCAGCGTGGCGCCAAGCCCGGCGATCTCGTCGCACTGCTCGCGGCGACCGGCGCCCAGACTGAAACCATTCCGCCGAGCCTGGTGCTGATCACGATCGGCTCGGTCACCGGCGTCTCGATCGCCGCCCTCTTCACCGGCGGCCTGCTGCCAGGCGTCGTGCTCGCGGTCACGCTCTGCATGCTGGTGTGGTGGCGCTACCGCCGTGAGGACATGAGCCATGTCCGCCGCGCAACCGCGTCCGAGATCGGCAAGACCTTCGTCATCGCCCTGCCCGCGCTCGCGCTGCCCTTCGTGATCCGCTACGCCGTCGTCGAAGGCATTGCGACAGCCACCGAGGTCTCGACCATCGGCATCGTCTATGGCGCCCTTGTCGGTCTCGTCATCTACCGCCGCTTCGACTGGCAGCGGCTGTTTCCGATGCTGGTCGAGACGGCGGCGCTGTCGGGCGCGATCCTGCTGATCATCGGCACGGCCACCGGCATGGCCTGGGGCCTGACGCAATCAGGCTTCTCGCGCTCGCTGGCATCCGCCATGACCGGATTGCCAGGGGGAGCTGCGAGCTTCATCGCCGTATCGATCCTGGCCTTCACCATTCTCGGCAGCGTGCTGGAGGGCATCCCGGCGATCGTGCTGTTCGGGCCGCTGCTGTTTCCGATCGCCCGCGCCGTTGGCGTGCACGAGGTGCACTACGCCATGATCATCATTCTTGCGATGGGTATCGGGCTATTCGCGCCGCCGTTCGGCGTCGGTTATTATGCTGCCTGTGCCATCGGACGCGTTGAGCCTGCCGAGGGCATCAGGCCGATCTGGGGTTATCTGCTGGCGCTGCTGGTGGGATTGATCGTCGTCGCGGTGTTCCCCTGGATCTCGATCGGATTCCTGTAACGCATGGCATCGAGGAGGGTGTCGATGAGTGAGCGGCAGAACCAGTACGATATCGGCCTCGACAAGACCCCCGCCAATTATGTGCCGCTGTCGCCGCTGAGCTTCCTCGCGCGCAGCGCCGGCGTCTATCCCGATCACATCAGCACGGTCTATGAGGGCCGCAGCTTCACTTGGAGGCAGACGCATGAGCGCTGCAAGCGCTTTGCCTCCTATCTTGCCAGCAAAGGCATCGGCGTCGGCGACACCGTCGCTGCGATGCTGCCGAACACTCCGGCAATGAACGAGGCGCATTTCGCAATTCCCATGACCGGCGCTGTGCTCAACGCTCTCAACATCCGCCTCGATCCGCCCTCCATCGCCTTCCAGCTCGACCATGGGGCCGCCAAGATCATCCTGGTCGATCCTGAATTTTCAGGCGTCATCACCGATGCGCTGGCGCAGATGACCGGGCCAAAGCCGTTCGTGATCGACGTCGACGATGCCGCGTTCAAGGGTGGCAAGCGCATCGGCGAGATCGAATATGAAGCCGCCGTCGCGCAAGGCGACCCGAACTTCACGGCAATCCTGCCAAGCGACGAATGGGACGCGATCGCGCTGAGCTACACCTCGGGCACCACCGGCAATCCCAAGGGCGTCGTCACCCATCATCGCGGCGCGTATCTCAACGCCGTCAGCAACATCCTCGCCGGCAATCTCGGCCAGCATCCGGTCTATCTCTGGACCCTGCCGATGTTCCACTGCAACGGCTGGTGCTTCCCCTGGACGATCGCGGCCTCGGCCGGCATCAATGTCTGCTTGCGCAAGGTCGAGCCGACCAAGATTTTCGAGCTGATCAGGCAGCACGGCGTCACCCACATGTGCGGCGCGCCGATCGTGTACAACACGCTGATCAATGCGCCCGATGCGCCACGGGGCAACGCGGCACGCCGCGTCGTCGGCCTCATCGCCGGCGCAGCGCCGCCGGTCGCGGTGTTGGAAGGCGCCGAAAACATCGGCATCAAGCTCACCCATGTGTATGGCCTGACCGAGGTCTACGGCCCCGCCTCGGTCTGCGCCGAGCAGCCGGGCTGGGACGAGCTTGCGCCTGCCGAGCGCGCCCGCATGAAGCGCCGCCAGGGCGTTCCCTACCCGCTCGAGGAAAGCGTCACCGTGATCGATCCGCAGACCATGCAGGAGGTCCCGCGCGACGGCGAGACCATCGGCGAGGTCATGTTCCGCGGCAATATCGTGATGAAGGGCTACCTCAAGAACGAGAAGGCGACCAAGGAAGCCTTCGAGGGCGGCTGGTTTCACACCGGCGACCTCGGCGTGCTCGACGAGCACGGCTATGTCATCATCAAGGATCGCTCCAAGGACATCATCATCTCCGGCGGCGAGAACATCTCTTCCGTCGAGGTCGAGGATATCCTCTACAAGCATCCGGCCGTGCTGTTCGCCGCGGTGGTGGCAAAGCCCGATCCGAAATGGGGCGAAGTGCCCTGCGCCTTCGTCGAGCTGAAGGACGGCGCAAGCGCAAGCGAGGCCGACATCATCGCCTTCTGCCGCACGCATATGAGTGGCTTCAAGACGCCGAAGGCCGTCGTGTTCGGACCGATCCCGAAGACGTCGACCGGCAAGATCCAGAAATTCCTGCTGCGCAACGAAGTTGGGTCGGCGAAGGCGATCTCGACCTAATTGGCGTCGGGTTCGCAGGCTGTCGAGCGTATAGTGCGCGGCCATACCCGCAAAGCTGCGGTGCGCTACGCCTGGTAGGTCAATGTGTCTCCAGCTGCAGGCCGTCATAGGCCGGCACCACGCCTGCGGGCAGAGTCTGCCGGATCACCTCATAATCGACGTCCGCCGTCATGTTGGTGATCACGGCGCGCTTCGGCTTGAAGCGCTCGATCCACGACAAAGCGTCGTTGATGCTGAAATGGCTGACGTGGCTGGTGTAGCGCAGGCCGTCGACGATCCAGAGGTCGAGATTTTCCAGCGCGCCCCAGCTCTCGCGTGGGATGTCATTGAGGTCCGGCGTGTAAGCGGCATCGCCGATACGATAGCCGAGCGCAGGAATGTTCCCGTGCTGGACCAGGAAGGCCGTCATCGTCACGGCGCCGCCCTTCCCAAGAATAGTCTGGCTCTCGCCCGCCTCGATCGAATGCCGTGTCAGGATCGGCGGGTAGTCGCTGCCCTCCGGCGAAATGAAGCAATAGGAGAACCGCGCCATGATGTCCTTGGCGGTCGACTGGTTGAAATAGGTCGGGATGCGGCGGCGCATGTGCATGACGACCGAGCGCAGATCGTCCATGCCATGGGTCTGGTCGGCGTGCTCGTGGGTCAGGAACACCGCGTCGATGTGGTCGACGTTGGTCGAGAGCAGTTGCTCGCGCAGGTCCGGCGAGGTGTCGATCACGATCCGCGTCGTGCCATGCTCGGACTTCCGCTCGACCAGCAGTGAGCAGCGGCGGCGGCGATTCTTCGGATTGGTCGGATCGCATGCGCCCCAGCCGAGGGCGGGACGCGGAACACCGGCGGAGGAGCCGCAGCCCAGGATCGTCAGCGTCAGCGTCATGCGGCTCAGAACCTCAAGCTTTCACCTTGGAGAACAGGCGGAAGAAATTGTCGGTGGTCTGGCGAGAAATCTCGTCCAACGACACCCCGCGCGTTTCGGCCAGAACCTTGGCGACCTCGACCACATAGGCCGGCTCGTTGCGCTTGCCCCGGAACTTGCCCGGCGCAAGGTAGGGCGAGTCTGTTTCAACCAGAATACGGTCAGCAGGCAGTTCGGCCGCAAGCGCGCGCAGCGTATCCGACTTCTTGAAGGTCAAGATGCCCGTGAAGCCGATATAGAGCCCGAGCGACACCGCCTTCAGTGCCAGCTCACGCCCGCCGGTGAAACAATGCAGCACGGCGCGAAACGATCCCTTGGCCGCCTCCTCTTCCAGGATGCGGGCGCAGTCCTCGTCCGCCTCGCGGGTATGGATCACCAGCGGCAGGCGCGTGGCGCGCGCGGCGGCGATATGGGCACGAAAGCCCCTCGCCTGCGCCTCGGGCGAGCCGTCGTCGTAGAAATAGTCGAGCCCGGCTTCGCCGAGCGCGACCACCTTGGGATGCCGTGTCAGCTCAATCAGCTCGTCCGGCGAGATGCCGTCTTCCTCATCCGCGTTGTGCGGATGGGTGCCGACCGAGCAATAGACGTCGTCATAACGCTCGGCGATGGCGAGAAGCTGATCGAGCTTTCGCACCCGTGTCGAGATCGTGACCATGCGGCCGATCCCAGCCGCGCGGGCACGCGACACGATGCCGTCGATATCCTCCGCAAAGTCCGGGAAATCCAGGTGGCAGTGACTGTCGACCAGCATCATGCGCCTCAGGCCGCCGGCTCGATGTAGCGCGGGAACGCCGGCGTCGGCGCTGGCAGCGTGGTGCCGGGCGCGATCCGCTTCTCGCCGCCGAGCATCGCGAAATTGCGCTCAGCCGCCGGGATACCGAGGCTGTCGAGCAGCAACCCTGATGCGGTCGGCATCGCCGGCTGGGCCAGGATCGCGATCTGACGCACGACTTCCGCGGTGACGTAGAGCACCGTCTTCTGCCGGACAGGATCGGTCTTGGCGAGTGCCCACGGTGCCTCACCCGCGAAATAGCGGTTGGCTTCCGCGACCACAGCCCACACGGCGTTGAGCCAGTGATGGATCTGCTGTGTCGCCATGGCTTCGCGCGATGCGGCAATCATGCCATCGGCCATCGCCAGGATCGCCTTATCGTTGTCGCTGAACGCGCCGGGCTCCGGCAGCACGCCGCCGAGCTGTTTGGCGATCATCGACAGCGAGCGCTGCGCGAGGTTGCCGAGATCGTTGGCGAGGTCGGCATTGATGCGCGCGACGATGGCCTCGTGGTTGTAATTGCCATCCTGGCCATAGGAGACCTCGCGCAGGAAGAAATAGCGCATCTGGTCGACGCCGTACTGGTCGGCGAGATTGAACGGGTCGACGACGTTGCCGACCGACTTCGACATCTTCTCACCCCTGTTGAACAGGAAGCCATGGGCATAGACCCGCTTCGGCAGCGCAAGGCCGGCCGACATCAGGAAAGCCGGCCAGTACACGGCGTGGAAGCGGATGATGTCCTTGCCGATGATATGCACGTCGGCCGGCCAGTAGCGCCAGTTCTTATCGCTTTCGTCAGGGAAGCCTACGCCAGTGATGTAGTTGGTCAGCGCGTCGACCCAGACATACATCACATGCTCTTCGTTGCCGGGCACCTTCACGCCCCAGTCGAAGGTGGTGCGCGAGATCGAGAGATCGCGCAGGCCACCCTTGACGAAACTCACCACCTCGTTGCGGCGCGCATCCGGGCCGATGAATTCGGGATGGTCCGCGTAAAGCTTCAGCAGCTTGTCCTGATAGGCCGACAGGCGGAAGAAATAGCTCTTCTCCTCGACCCATTCGACCGGCGTGCCTTGCGGCCCGAGGCGTACGCCATCGTCGTTCAGGCGTGTCTCGTCCTCGGCGTAATAGGCCTCATCACGCACCGAGTACCAGCCCGAATAGATGTCGGCGTAGATGTCGCCATTCGCTTCCATGCGACGCCAGATCTCCTGGCTCGAGCGATGATGCTGCTCTTCGGTGGTGCGAATGAAGCGGTCGAACGAGACGTTCAGACGCTGGTCCATCTCCTTGAAGCGGTTGGCATTGCGGGTCGCGAGTGCGGACGGGGACAGGCCCTCGTTCTGCGCGGTCTGAACCATCTTCTGGCCATGCTCGTCCGTGCCGGTCAGGAAGAACACGTCCTTGCCGTCGAGCCGGGCGAAGCGCGCCAGCACGTCGGCCGAGATCGCCTCATAGGCGTGACCGATATGCGGGCTGCCGTTGGGATAGGCGATGGCGGTCGAGATGTAGAAGACATTGTCGCGGGCGGGCGCAGCAGCGACCACATCCGCTTTCGCTGCGGTCACCGGCTTCGGCGCCTTGGGTTTCGACACTTTGGGCTTCACCGCCTTCGGCGGCTTAGCGACGGGTGCCGGCGCGGCGATCACGGCGGGCTCAGCCACCTCCGCCTTCTTGACCGCGTTCTTCGCAGGAGCCTTTGCTGGCTTCTTCACCGCTTTCTTGGCGATGACCGGCGCCTTGGCAGCTTTCTTGCTGGCCTTCTTTGCCGTCTTTGCAGCGCTCTTCTTCACGCCCTTCTTGGCGACGGCCTTCTTGGTCTTCTTGACCTTCTTGGCAGCCTTACGCGCCAGCGCCTTCACGGCCTTTTTGGCGGCCTTCTTTGCAGCCTTCTTGCTGCTCTTGCCCTTGGCGGCTTTCTTAGCGCGTGTTGCCACGACAAATTCCTTTACCGGCTTCTCGAATTTTGGAAACGAACTGCGTTAGGTTGTTATTCTGAGCATGCTCCTCTCGGAAAACCGCTACACACTTTTCCGGATCATGCTCTAGCGCGTTGCGTCCGCCAGCCAGCCGAACACCGAGAAAACCAAGGGCTTTCGCTCCAGATTGTAGGTTTCGGTGTCGCGCGCGGCGCGGACGATCTTTTCCCATACCTCGCTCAAGCGCGCAAGGCGCGGCAGGTTCTGGTTGGCATTGGCTTCGTCTGCATGCAGGCGCTCCGCGATCCAGCGATCGATGCCGTCGACGAAGGCGGCAAGGGCCACGCGGTCGCTGGTGCCGAGGGATTCACCAAGCGTGTGCAATTCACGCGGATCGACCTCCGGCAACCGTGCCAAGAGCGCGGCGGTGCGCTGCTGGAGCTTCAGCGCATCGCCGCCGAGCAGCGTCAGCGCGCGCGAGACACTGCCCTCGGAGGCCTCCGCTGCCTCGCGCAGTGCCAAATCAGTCGGCGGGATGTCGGCGGCCGCAGCTGCTGCGGCAATGACCTCGTCGGTCGTCAGTGATCGCAGACGCAGCTTGCGGCAACGCGACTGGATGGTGGCGAGCACGCGCGCCGGAGCGTGGCTCACCAAAAGGAACAGCGATCGCTGCGGCGGCTCCTCAAGGATCTTGAGCAGCGCGTTTGCCGCATTGGGATTGAGCTCGTCGACGGTGTCGACGACGCAGACGCGCCAACCTTCTGCTGCAGCCGTCGAGCCGAAGAATGCGATCGTCTCGCGAGTCTCGTCGACCGTGATGACCGTGCGCATCACACCACGGTCATTGGCGGTGCGCTCCAGCGTCAGCAGGCCGCCATGCGAGCCGGCTGCGACCTGTCGCGCCACGGCATCATCAGGATCAATGAAGAGATCTTCGGCGGTCTGCACGGCCGTCGCCAGGGGTTGGCCATGGGCGAGCACGAAGCGCGCCATACGATAGGCCAGCGTTGCCTTGCCGATTCCTTGCGGCCCGCCAATCAGCCAGGCATGCGGGATACGCCCGCTGCGATAGGCGGTCAGCAGCGCCGCCTCGGCCTCGCGATGGCCGAACAGAAGGCTGGTCTCGCGGGGATGCGGGATAACACTCTCGCGCTCGGCCTGACGCGGGCTCATGCCGAGATCACCGAAGCCGGCGTCGGCAGGAGGCGTTCGCGCAGCGCGGCCCAGACGCGACCAGCGACCGTATCAGGGTCGGAATTGGCATCGATCAGCACGCAGCGCGCGGGATCGTCGACGGAGATCTTGCGATAGGCCTCGCGCAGGCCCTGGTGGAAAGCGAGCTTCTCGCCTTCGAACCTGTCAGGCGTGCTGCTGCCGCGCCGCGCCGCCGCGCGCGCCAGGCCAATCTCGACCGGCAGATCGAGGATGAAGGTGAGATCAGGCTTGAGATCGCCGATTGTGACCCGCTGCATGGCGTTGATCAGTCCGGCGGGTACGCTGCCGAGGCTGCCCTGATAGGCTCGTGTCGAGTCGGCGAAGCGGTCGCACAGCACCCAGACGCCTTGTTTGAGCGCAGGCTCGATCACGGTGTGGACATGGTCGTCGCGCGCGGCCGCGAATAGCAGCGTCTCGGCTTCGGGCCCGAGCAGCTTGCCCATCCCCGACAGCACCAGATGGCGCATGATCTCGGCGCCGGGCGAGCCGCCGGGCTCGCGCGTGACCAGGATCCGCAGTCTGGCCGCACTGAGACGCCCGGCCAGCTTCTTGATCTGGGTCGACTTGCCCGTCCCCTCACCGCCTTCAAAGGTGATGAAGCGTCCGCGCCCGGACGGCCGCTGTCCCGTGCTCTCACTCATGGTCAGAGCTTCTCGGCGCCTGCGCGGAACATGCCGATCACGAGCTCGCTGGCGCCGTCGATCGCGCGCCGCATGGTCGAGCCGGTGCCGATCGATTCCGCCGCGTAGACCGGCGTTTCCACCGCGATATTGCCGCTGCGCCAGACCTTGACCACGCCGACCTGCTGGCCTTCCCGAACCGGCGCGCGCACGGGACCGCTATAGACGACGCGCGCGATCAGCTTGTCGCCGCCGCTCTTGTGCACCATCACCTTCACCGGCACTTTCGCAACCAGCTTCACAGAGCGACTCTCGCCCCCGAAGACCTTTGCGTAGCCGACCGGTTCGTCGGCCGCGATCAGGGTGCGGGTCTCGAAGTTGCGGAAGCCCCATTCCAGCATCTTCTTGGCTTCGGTGGCGCGATCCTCGGGGTCTTCGAGCCCGTTGACCACGACGATCAACCGCGTGCCGTTCTGCACCGCCGAGCCGACCATGCCATAGCCGCCTTCCTTGGTGTAACCGGTTTTCAGGCCGTCGGCGCCTTCCATCGAATTGAGCAAGGGATTGCGGTTCGGTTGGCGGATTTTGTTCCAGGTGAACTCCTTCTCGCCGAACAGTTTGTAGAACTCCGGGAAGTCCAGGATGATGTGACGCGCGAGCATGCCGAGTTCGCGCACCGTCATCTTGTTGCCGGGGTCGGGCAGACCGTTGGAATTGGCGAAGGTCGACTTGGTCATGCCGAGCTCGCGGGCGCGCTTGGTCATGAAGTCGGAGGCAAAGATCTTCTCGTTGCCCGCGATGCCTTCGGCGAGAGCGATGCAGGCATCGTTGCCACTCTGGATGATCGCGCCGTGCAGGAGGTCGTCGACCGAGACCTTGCTGTTGATGGCTGCGAACATGGTTGAGCCGCCCGAGGGAGCCCCGCCCCTGCGCCAGGCATTCTCGCTGATCCGGTATTCGTCGGTCAGCTTGATTTCGCCCTTCTTGATCGCGTTGAACACGACCTCCGCGGTCACGAGCTTCATCATGCTGGAGGGCGCGCGCAGCTCGTCGGCGTTCTTCTCGAACAGCACGCTACCGCTGGAGGCCTCGATCAGGATCGCCGTGGGGGCATCGCCGTCAAAGCCGGCATCTTCGGTTTTCTTGGCGCCCTGGACGCTCTGGTTGGCGGCATAGAGCACCCCGCCCCAGCCGAGGCTCACGGCAAGCGCCGCCGCGACCAGCCCGCGTGCCAGCGCTCCGGCGGTGAACCGGGGATGGCGGAGCGGGATCAGATGAAATGCCATGGCGAAGCCCTGAGAGCGGCGTTCTAACAAACGGAACCGGTGCGAACAACACGAGGATCGGGTGCTTGCTCCGAGATTGCACGATTCTCGTCGCATCCCTATCGTGGCACCTCATGTTTCCCGACCAAACCCCTGAAACAAGGCGGAAAAGCGATGTCCACGACTCGTGTGATCAAGGCCAATGGGATCGACCTCTTCATCCGCGAAGCCGCCGGCCAGGGACCGCTGGTTGTGCTGTGCCATGGCTGGCCGGAACTGTCCTATTCGTGGCGACATCAGATCCCGGCACTGGCGGCCGCCGGCTTTCACGTCGTGGCCCCCGACATGCGCGGCTTTGGCCAGAGCGCGGCGCCGCTGGACGTATCCGCCTATTCGATCTTTGATCTGGTGGGCGATGTCGTCGGCCTGGTCCAGGCGCTCGGCAAGGCCAGGGCGATGGTGGTCGGCCACGACTGGGGCGCGCCGGTCGCCTGGCATGCGGCCCTGTTCCGTCCGGATATCTTCACGGCCGTCGCAGGCCTGAGCGTGCCGCCGCCGTTCCGCGGACGCGGCAGGCCGCTCGAGCTGCTACGCCAGGGAGGCATCACCAACTTCTACTGGCAGTATTTCCAGTCGCCCGGTGTCGCCGAGGGCGAGTTCGAGCAGGACGTCGCCCGCACCATGCGGATCGTGCTCGGCGGCCGCGGTCTTGCCGACCCCAATGCCGCGATGTTCGTGCAGGAGGGCAAGGGCTTTCTCGGCCATGCGACCGCCGACGAGCCGCTACCGGCGTGGCTGAGCGAGGACGATCTTGCTCATTTCACCGAAAATTTCCGCAAGTCCGGCTTCCGCGGCGGGCTGAACTGGTATCGCAACATCGACCGCAATTGGGAGCTGACCGCGCCCTGGCAGGACGCGCAGATCCGCCAACCCTCGCTCTTCATCGCCGGCGCGCAGGATGCCGTCATCACCGGACTGATCGGTGCCAAGCGCGTCAACGAGCTGGAGCGCGTGCTACCCAATCTCACGCGAAAGATCATCATCGACGGCGCGGGCCATTGGGTGCAGCAGGAGCGGCCCGACGAGGTCAACGCCGCGCTGGTCAGATTCCTGCGCGAAGCGTCGTCACCCTCGGCGGCGCGCGATTAGTACAGGCCGCGGCCGGTCAGGATGCTGCGGGCCTCGGCTGCGCCGTCATCTGAGGCGGAAGGACCGCTGTCGGAGGCATAGCGGCCGTCCTGATCATAGGACACCTGGCGGACATTCTGGAGCGCCCGGCCCCGGCTGCGGCTCGAGGCCGACATCTCCGAGGTTGCGTTGATCGAGGCGACGTCCGCTGCGCTATTGCCAAGGCTATAGGGCCGCCCTTCCGGCATCGGGACTTCGCCCCTGATAGCACCGCGGTTCGACGAAGGCAGCTCGGGCACGAATGGCCGCGCCGAGGCGACCCGGACCATCGAGGGCGACGGCGCCGGCACGCCGGTGCGCAAGGTCGCCATCAGCTGGCGGTCATCCGAGCCTTCCAGCGGCGCCCGGCCGACATATTCGACGCGGACCCTGGCGACGCCATTGCCTTTGAATTCAAGCAGTTCGGCGGCTTTGTTCGAGACGTCGATGAGACGGTTGCCGTGATAGGGACCGCGGTCATTGACGCGCACGACCAGCGACTTGCCGTTGGAGAGATTGGTCACCCGCGCATAGGACGGCATCGGCAGGGTCGGATGGGCTGCCGTCAGCGAGCCCATGTCGAAGACTTCGCCGTTGGCGGTCAGACGGCCGTGGAAATCGTCGCCGTACCAGGACGCCGTGCCCTCGGCCCGGTAGTTGACGTCCTCCTCCGGCACGTACGTCCGGCCGGCGACGACGTAGGGCTTACCGACGCGATAGGTGCCGCCGCCTTTGGGCACGGGCTCGCCCCAGGCTACGACTCGCGGGCTCGACGACACGCCGTATTTGGGATCGACCCGGCTGGCGAACTTGTTGGACGAGGCGCAGTTGGCAAGCGCCAGGCAGGTGGCGACCGCCGCAACACATCGCGCGGCCCGCATCACCGAATCTGACCGTCGGATCCCCATTCGCCCCAAATACCATTTCGCCGGAGACGAACCCAACCCGCTTTCCTGCGGGGGTGCCCTGCGGACGTCAAACTCCGAGCGGCCCACCACCGTCCGGAGACGGTAACGATAACGCAACCCGAACACGGCGGAAATGGGGAGCGCACAACCTACGCACCGGGATGGTAAACAGGACGTTCGCAATTCTCCGTTCATCTACGGGGCGCGAGGACCGTGGCACCGGCTCGTCTGTGCCAGTCCCGCACAAGCTGTTGCGCCAAAAGCTCACTCCACCCCCGATATCGCTGGCTTCACCGGAATTCTTTTGACTGTGCAAGGCTGCCCGCGTTTTCTCGCGTGCAGGGGCGGGATTGGAATTTAACGATGATCGAGACGGTTTCGGCACTGATGGGTCTGGTAAGCGCAGGGATCTTCCTGGCCCATGCGTTTGAAGGCTACCGCACGAGGGCCTGAAGGCACTCGCGCGCGCGACATTGCACCACTTCTTCACAGCGGCACGTTCGGACAATTTTAATCAATTCGATCGAGCATCGAGGACGAGAGCAGCAGGTGTCCCATGCGCAAACATGACCTCGTATCCGATGGCTTTCTGGCATTGACCGCAGGCGGTCTGGTCCTGCTCTGCTCGAGCCTCGTGGCGCTGGCCTTCGGCTAATCCTGCAACCACCCTGCGGCATTTTCGGATTGCTGGGCCATGGCAGCGCAGCAGGCGCTGTGACCCGCTCCCATTTAGTTGATTGAATTTTCGTGTTCGGCGCCTCGACCAATTTCAAGAGGCCACCGCCAGCTAAGGTGACGAACATGCTCGCCGAGAAATTCATCCTGGTTCTGGAATCGCTGATCCGCGGCGGTCGGACCTATCCCGACGGAAGCCCCCGGGTCATCAGCACCTCTGCGCACGTCCCGGTGACGCTGCCAAAGCAGAAATAGCTGCGCTCCGCCACGCGCTCGCCCCGCTAGCGCAAGCCCAACGGAGAGCTGCGATAGAGGCTGTCGCGGGCTTCATTCGCGCAGACGAAGCTGCCGTCGAACCCCTGGCCATACAGCCTCTGTCCCTTGCGGTAGTAGACGCCCTTCTTGAAATCCAGCCACACCACCTTGTCGCCGGGGCAATGGCGCCGGGCCTGGTCCTCATAGCGAAACGGCGTCAACGGCGTCGCCGAGACGCCCGTAGCGCCCACGCCGAAGATGATCGCACTCGAAAGCGCGACATGACCTACGACCTTGCCAAAGCGGCTGCGCAGCACTGCCCACCTCCCCGTTTTCCACCTCTACGATAGCATGAGACGACGCGAGCTCCAGGAGCCGACCCGGGGGACCGTCTTTCTCCGGCCATCGGGGCGAGGTACATGGGAGCAGCGTCACCTCGATCATCGGACATTGCATGTCGGTAGAGCCCGAAACCACCACCGGTCCCCGCCCGCCCTCGCCGCGCCTCGGCCTGTTGCCGATGATCATCTTCGGGTCGCGCTGGCTGCAGCTGCCGCTCTATCTCGGGCTGATCGTGGCGCAATGCGTCTACATCGTACTGTTCCTGAAGGAGCTCTGGCACCTTTCCTCGCACGCGCTCGATCTCACCGAGCAGGAGATCATGATGAGCGTGCTGGCGCTAATCGACGTCGTGATGATCTCAAACCTGCTGGTGATGGTGATCGTCGGCGGCTACGAGACCTTCGTCTCCCGGCTCGACCTCCAGGGCCATCCCGACGAGCCGGAGTGGCTCGGCCACGTCAACGCCAGCGTGCTCAAGATCAAGCTCGCGATGGCGATTATCGGCATCTCCTCGATCGCGTTGCTGCGCACCTTCATCGAGGCCGGCAATCTCGGATCAAACCGCGCCAGCCTCACCGAGAACGGCGTGATGTGGCAGGTGCTGATTCACATCACTTTCGTCGCGTCGGCGATCGGCATCGCCTTCGTGGACAGGTTCAGCGATACGACCACGCGCAAACACCAGGAGTGAGGTGCTGGTCGACGTCAAGCCTGGCGCGAGGCGACTTCGAGCTGCCCGAGCGCCTGGTGCAGGCACTCCTGCATCTTCTGCGCAATCTGCTCGCGTGAAATGCCCTTCTCGGCGAGGTCGCTCGAGACCTTGTTGATGGTCTCGTCCATGGTCTGATTCGCCAGACCGTCGGTCACCAGCTTCGTCGCGTAAGCGGCGGCGGCATCGCCGCTGAGTCCGAGCTCGCCTGCGGCCCACAGCCCGAGCAGCTTGTTCGACCGGGCCGCAGCCTTGAACATGAGCTCCTCGTCATGGGCGAATTTGGCCTCAAAGCCCTGCTCGCGCTTGTCGAACGTGGTCATGGTCAGCTCCATTTGCGCTGTCACTGGGTGGGATCTGGATCGGGGAGCGAACGTCTCCGTGGTTCTGGTCATCTGAGGATCAATTGAATCTTCCGGCCGAAGGCGTTCGCCGTCAAGCGTCGCTTGCACCGGCAGGCAGCGTCAGGCCCGACCGGCCCGGCTGGCTAGACGATTTGCCGCATGGCCTCGGGGAGATCGAGAGCCGACGCGTGAACAGAGAGCTTCGGGAATTTCGACGGCTTGAGCGCCTGCGCCTTGCGTCCTTCGAGCCGGCGCTGAACCGGCGGCGCACAGCGGCCGCGGACTGTCAGGCCTTTGCTGCAGCCGCCTCGCGCGCCAGCCGCTCGGCCTTCAGCCGCTCGCGGTTGGCGTGAAACGCCTTCTGCGCCTCCTCATGGTCGCGCATGGCCTTCTCGGCCTCGATCCGGCGAGCCGCATCGCGGGCCTGGCGCTGTTCCGGTGTCAGGGGTTTGCGTCGGAAGGAAAGGTCTTCAGTCATGGCGAGGCAACGCGGCGCTGCGGAATAGGTTCCCATCGGACGCTGACCCGGTGCCGTTCCGAGCGAGCTCGTTTGCCAAAATGTCGAAAACAACCCCATGCACAGTAGCTCGCGCGGCTCTGCGGCGGGGCCTTTGGTCGGATCCACCGGGGTCCCTTCCGGGCCGAAGTCGGCGCAGCTGCCTGCTTGGTGGAACGCTGGAATCTATGCCGGCAACAGGCCCGCGGCGCGATAGCTCTCGATCACGCTGTCGAACAGGGCGATGTCCGCGCGGCTGCGCGCCATCAGCTGCGCGCCGGCGACGGCCGCGAAGATGGCGCGGGCGCGCGCCTGGCCCTGCTTCGGGCTGACAACCTTTGCGGCGGACAGGACCTTGGCCAGCCACGCCACGTTGACGTCGGCGAAAGCCTGCACCTCGGTCTTCACCGCATCCGGCAGGTCGTCATATTCGGCGGCCATGAAGCTGCACATGCAGATGCGGTTGTCCCGCGTCAGCGCGGTGCGAAACACTTGCGGATAACGGCTCAGGCTTTGCCTGGGATCACCGCTTTCGGCCAGCATCGCCTCGAGCTCTGCCGCGGTGTCCTCCCAATAACGCCGCGCCACTGCAGCACCGAGCTCAGCCTTGCTGGGAAAGTGGTGATAGATGCTGGCGGCCTTGATGCCGACCTCCGCGGCAAGGTCGCGAAAGTTCAGGCCGCCATAGCCATGGGCCTGCGCGGTGCGCCTGGCCGCCGCCAGGATCGCCTCTTTGGCATTCGCACTCATGGGTCCCTTCATCACCGATCCGTCAGCCTGCCAACTGACAGATAGGCATTGACCAGGTAAAGCACAAAGCTTAACGTCTACCTACCAAGTGACAGGTAGGTAACGAGGACACGCCGATGAAGATCTACGACTTTCCGACCGGCCCCTATCCCGCCCGCGTCCGCATCGCGCTGGCCGAGAAAAAGCTGCAGTCCCGCGTCGAATTCGTGCTCGTCAATCTGCGCAAGGGTGAGCACAAGCGGCCCGACTTCATCGCCAGCAAGAACTATTCGGGCACCCTGCCCGTGCTCGAGCTCGACGACGGCACGCTGATCGCCGAGTGCACGGCCATCACCGAATATCTGGACGCGCTCGACGGCGCGCCCACCCTCACCGGCACGACGCCGCGCGAAAAGGGCGTGATCCACATGATGAGCAAGCGCGCGGAGCTGGAGCTGCTCGACGCCATCAGCGTCTACTTCCATCACGCCACGCCCGGGCTCGGACCTCAGGTCGAGATCTACCAGAACAGGGAATGGGGCCTGCGCCAGCGCGACAGGGCGATCAAGGGGATGCACTATTTCGATTCGGTGTTGCGGCAGCAGCCCTTCGTTGCCGGCGAGGCCTTCTCGATGGCCGACATCACCGTGATCGGCGGGTTGATCTTCGCGAAGCTCGTCCAGCTGCCGGTGCCCGGCGAATGCGAGGCACTGTCCGCCTGGTACACAAGGATGCAGGCGCGGCCGAGCGTCCGGGATCAGCTGGCGCTGGTGCCGCCGCCGCGGGACGCCGCGGCTTAGACCTGGCACGCTGGCTCTGCGCGTGAGGACGCTATTTTGAGTTCAAGGTGGTGACCGGCCGCCAAACGGTCGGCTTATTCTCCAGGAGCTCGCTGCAACGCGCGAGCATTGCCTTCGCCGGAATATCTTGCGGCTGATCCAACAGCACCGTCTCGAAATCAACGATGGCGCCCTCGAGATCGCCGCTTCGATATTTGGCAAGACCGTGCTCGTAGCGCGCGATCCACGTTGGGGCCTGGCGCTCTGCGTCAGCCCTCCCTGCGAGGCCGATCAATTCATGGACAACGATCCCCTCTTCGCGGCCATAGACTGCGATGCTGTCGATCTCGCGTGTGATGATGGCACCACGGGCAAGGCGCTCGGTTGCCTCGCCGATCAAAATTTGCGTGCCATAGCTCTTGTTGGCGCTTTCCAGGCGGCTTGCCACGTTCACGGCGTCGCCAATCACGGTGTAGTTCAGCCGCAGCTCGGAGCCGATATTGCCGACCAGCATGCGGCCGGAATTGATGCCGATGCGGATCTGCAGGGGATGGCCGAGATCGTCGGTGAGGCCGGACTCCGCGATGGCGCGGCGGATGCCGAGCGCGGCGCGGCAGCAGCGCTCCGCATGATCGGCTTNCTTGTGGCTGCGGCGCGCCCCAGAACGCCATCACGGCATCACCGATGAACTTGTCGATCGTCCCGCCATTGGCGACGACGACTTCCGAGGCAAGGTCGAGATAGCGCGACAGCAAGGGCACGACGCGGTCGCCCATACGCTCCGAAAGGCCGGTAAAGCCGGCCACGTCCACGAACATCACGCTCAATTCCTGGATCGCGCCACCGGGCTTTGCCTCGACGCCCTGGCGCAACAGCGCCCGGACGAGATCGGCCGGGATGAATTTACGGAACGCCGAAAGGCCGGCGGCCATCTCCGCGATCGCGCCCGACAAGCTTGCAATCTCCTTCAGTCGCGAGGGATGACGGCGCACCAACTCCAGCGCAAAGGTTTCGACATGGCGGATCTCGCCGACGACGCGGGAGAGCGGGGCTGCGATCACCGTGCGGGCGAGCAAGGCGGACGCGAGAGCCGCAAGCACTGCGCCGACAGCGAGGCCGAGGATCAGGCGCCGTAACGTCGTCTCGACCGGACCGAGAAACTCGGCCTCCGGAATGATGGTTGCGAGCCGCCAGCCGGGAAACGGCAGCGGCGTGAGTGCGAATTCATAGGCGGCACCGTCTGAGGTGAGCCGGCTACGCCAGCTTTCCTTGCCGCCGCCGGCCTGGGCCAGCGCCTTCTGCGCCAGCGGCAGCAACTTCTGGTCACCGTGTGCGGGATGCAATTCATCGGCGTCCTTGTCGGGCGCGGCGACCAGTTCGCCGCTGCCATCGAAGATGAAAGCTGTTCCGGTGCGCCCGACCTCGAGCTGGGCAAGGAAGCGCGCCAGGCGGGTGTATTCGATCATGATGGCCAGCACGCCCTGGCGCTCCTGATAGACGTCGATCGGACCTGCAAAGGCGATCGACGGACGCTCCCCGATCGGATGGTCCGTGACCTTGAACCATGCGGGCTCTTCGGCCTTCAGTCCGGTCTTGAACCAGGTGCGATCGGCAACATGGAAATCGGTCGGCTCGAAACGGCGGTTGGCAAATTCGATATCGCCGGGCACGACATCGTATTCGTCGATGCGGCGCTGGCCGGCATGATCGGTGAGCGAGATCTCCATCATCTCCATGCGGCCGTCGCCGAGCTTGTGGGCGGCAAAGAACGCGCCGTCGGGCCAGCCAAACGCGACCCAGGAGATCGTCGCCTGCGATTGCAGTTGAGACAGAAACACGAATTCGCGCTTGTCGGCCTCACGGGTATCGAGGACGTTTTGCAGAAAAAGTGTGCGGATCGCGGTGTGCGCCGCGCGCGCTTCGTCGACGATCGCGCCGACTTCCTTGCGAACGGCGGCGACGATTTGCTCATTGATGGTCGAGGCAAGTTGCCGGCTGGTCGCCTCCGCCGTGCGCCACCACAGGAGGCTGGACAAGGCCGCAGTCAAGAGGATCGCGGTCAAAACCAGCGCCGACACGGCGAGACGGATGCTGACCGACAACCGCCGCAGCGCCTGGCCTGATGTCACGCGTCCGTGGCTGGCGTCCATGACTTGATCCGGCGGGTTGACGAGGCGAACTGCTAACCTTCTTCGCAGGCCCGCAGCCGTTCGTTACGTCTCGCAGATGCCAGCAGTCCCGGCCAATGCGCGCCGGCTAAGGTCTCCATAGAGACTAGGCATTGGAACTATCTCCCCACCTGCCGCTAATTCGCCGCCCAAGCGCACGACATCGTGCGCGTCACCAACTGTCTCACCAACTCGTGAGCAGCCTTTCCGGTAACGCCGGCTGCGGCGAGGACGAACGAGACCCTGGGCCCAATGCCCTACTCCAGAGGAGAGATCTCATGTCTGCCAAGACCACCATCAGTTCGCTCGTACTCGCCGGCGCCGTCTCCACCGCACTCGCAACCCTCGCCTCCGCCGCTCCCCTGACCAAGGCCGAGGCCGACGCTGCGATCGCAGCCAAGAAGGAAAAGTGCTTCGGCGTGGCGCTGAAGGGCCAGAACGATTGCGCCGCCGGACCGGGCACGACCTGCCAGGGTACTTCGACCGCCGATTTCCAGGGCAACGCCTGGAAATTCGTGCAGGGCGGCACCTGCGCCAGCATCGAGCTGCCTGGCGGCAAGAAAGGCTCGCTCAAGCCGGTCTGAGGCGAGGCGGCACTAATGCAAACAGCGCGGAGGAGCGACATGGACGCAACGATCAGCCCCCGGACGTCTGCGGCCGTCCCCCTCCGCTTTTCGCCTCCCCTCGGCGGCGTCGCCGGAACGAGCTTCAAGCCCGAGCATCTCACCGCAATTCTCGACGAGGGTCCGCAACGCGGCTTCTTCGAAGTCCACGCCGAGAATTACATGGGCGCGGGTGGACCGCCGCACCGGATGCTGGAGCGGCTGCGGCGCGATCATCCGCTTTCGCTGCACGGCGTCTGCATGTCGATCGGCGGACCTACGCCGCTCGACCGCGCCCATCTGGCACGTTTTCGCGGCCTCGTCGCGCGCTATCAGCCCGCCCTCGTCTCCGAGCATCTGGCATGGTCGACACACGAGACCAGCTTCTTCAACGATCTCCTGCCGTTGCCCTACAACAAGGCGACGCTCACTCACGTCTGTGCCCATATCGACGAGGTGCAGGAGGCAATTCGGCGACCTATCCTGCTGGAAAACCCGTCGACATACGTGGCATTTCGTAACTCCACGATGTGCGAAACCGACTTCATCCGCTCCGTCGCCGAGCGTACCGGCTGCGGCCTGCTGCTCGACGTCAACAATGTCTTCGTGTCCGCGGCCAACCACTGCTTCTCGGCACTGCAATATCTCGCCGACTTCCCCTTGGCGCGCGTCGGCGAAATTCACCTTGCCGGCCACGCCGAGCAGCGCGACGAAGGCGAGCTGTTGCTGATCGACAGCCATGACGGTCCGGTCGCGGACGCAGTCTGGAAGCTGTTCGAGGTCGTGATCGGGCGCTGCGGGCCCGTTCCGACGCTGATCGAATGGGACAGCAACATTCCCGATTGGCCGGTCCTGAAGGCCGAGGCCGCGGCGGCACAGACGATCCTGGATCGTCATGTCAGGAGGCTTCGTCATGCAGCCTGAACCGCACGCCTCCTACGCGGCCGCGTTCGCGCCTGCCTTGCTCGATCCTGTCCGCGAGGTCCCCAGCATCGTGACCGGGCCGTGCGGCAAGCCGGCGGTCACGTGCTACAACGTCTATCGCAACAACGTCACGGTCAGCCTGATCGACGCGCTCGCCTCGATCTACCCGGCCGTGCAGCGCCTGACGGGTGCAGAGTTTTTCCGCGCCATGGCGCGTTTCCATGTCCGAGAAACCCCGCCGAACTCCCCGTTGCTGTTCGACTACGGCCGCGATTTTCCCGCCTTCATCGAACGCTATGAACACGCTCAATCGCTGCCTTGGCTCGCCGATGTCGCCCGGATCGAGCGGGCGTGGCTCGACGCCTATCACGCCGCCGACAGCGCACTGCTTTTGCCATCCGCATTGGCCACCATCGCGCCCGATCGTCTTGCCGGCCTCGTCTTCACGTTGCATCCGGCGACGCGCGTGGTGCGCTCGTCTTACGCGGCGGTGACCATCTTTGCCGCCAACCGTGGCACCGAGTCTGCCGACGACAGCATCGACGCATCCTTACCAGAAGATGCCCTGATCACGCGGCCGGACGTCGACGTCGTGGTGCAACTGCTCCCGCCCGGCGGTGCGGTCTTCCTGACTTGCCTGATGTCGGGATGCATGCTGGCAGAAGCCGCCGCTGCGGCGCTGGAGGAGGCACCCGACTTCGATCTCGCCACCAACATCGCCGGCCTGTTCGAGGCGGGCGCCTTCGCCTCGCTGACGTCTGGAGACGCAAGATGATCTCGGAACAACGTATCGCGCCTGCAACTGCCCTGCCCTCCATCGGCGTGCTCGTCGACAGGGCCAATGGTCTTGTCCAGGCGATCGCGACACCATCCATGGTGCAGCTCGCACTGCGCCTGGCATTGGCGGTCCCGTTCTGGCGTTCGGGCATCCTCAAATGGACCGGCTTCTTCAAATTGAGCGACGTTGCGGTGACGCTCTTCACCGATGAATTCATGCTGCATCTGCCCGGCGGCCCCTATCATTACCCGAGCCCCGCGACGATGGCCTTCCTGTCCGGCTGCGGCGAGATCATGTTTCCGGTCCTGCTCGTGCTCGGCCTCGGCACCCGCTTTGCCGCGCTCGGGCTCCTGTTCATGACCATCATTGTCGAGCTCACCGTGCCCGACGGCTGGCCGGTCCACATCACCTGGGCGGCAATGGCGCTCGGCATCATGGCCTATGGACCGGGACGCATCTCGCTCGATCATTTGCTTTGCCGGTTCGTGATGCGTCACGACAGATAGCGCGGAGACGCCCCTCAACCTACGCATCCATACCAAACGAGAGGACGTCCGTGGTCACATCACCACGGACGTCCTCTCGTCAGGGTAAGCGCCAATTATCCGATGGCCTTGCTCATTCGGCTGCCATCGGCATCATCTCCTGCTGGTCATGCAGGATCACGCCCGCCAGAGGGTCGAACTCGCCTTCCCAAGGCCTGCTTGCCAGCGCCGCCTGGGTATGTGCGTAGCCAGCCTCCCAGCGCCTCATGATGCCGGACGGGCTGAAGTCGATATCCTTGGTGTGCGTCTCGTGATCGAGTTGCGGGGCGAGCAGACGCACCACGTGCATCCGGGTCGGACAGCCATAGCTCATCAGTTCGCGGGCAACAGGATTGCCGCGTTCGTGCTCGGGGAGCCTCGCGGCCAACTGGTTGATGACATGACGCAAACGATGCGCCTGCTGCTGGCGCGTGATCTGGCTGGCGATACGGCTGGAGTACTGGACGTCCTTGTGGCGGTTCAGCACCTCGGCCATTGTGCTAGGCTCGGCGCCCACGGGATTCCAGAGGTGCACGGCGAAGATCAGCGAGTTCTTGCGCGGGTTGTCGTCGAACACCGCTTCCGTCGGCGTGTTGGAGAGGATGCCACCGTCCCAGTAGAGCTCGCCATCGATACGCACGGCCGGAAACGCCGGCGGCAGCGCACCTGACGCCATCACGTGCTTCACCGTCAGCTCACCATCGCGGCTGTCGAAATAGCGCATCTGGCTCGAGCGTACATGGGCCGCGCCCACGGTGAGCCGCGGCGTGCAGCGATTGACCAGGCTGAAGTCGACGAGCTCGTTCAGCGTCTTCTCGAGCGGCGCGGTCGAATAGAAGCCTGCGTGGTCAGCACCCAGCGGATAGGAATCGCCGGCATGCGCCAGCGGATTGGGCCGGAAGAAGCCCGGAATGCCGCTGGTGATGGTCGACCAATAGGAGAGCTTTTCGTTGAAGCCGGGGAATGCGGTGCGGAAGCTCCAGGCCGGGCTCTGCTCCATCCGCTTCCAAAATACCTTCAGCCGCTCAAGCCGATGCCGCGGCTCATTGCCAGCGATCAGGCTGGCATTGATCGCACCGATCGAGGTGCCGATGATCCAGTCCGGCTCGATGCCGGCCTCATGCAGGGCCTGGTAGACGCCGGCCTGGTAGGAGCCGAGCGCGCCGCCGCCCTGCAGCACCAGCACGACCTGGCCCGGCAGGTCCTTTGAATTGCCTTGCATGCCGTTCATGTCTCGCTCCTGAGGGGCTTCCAATCGCTGGATATTCGTCAGCCGTCGCGGTTTGTTACGCCTGTTCATGTCAATGCGCGGTCCAGCCGCCATCGACCGGCAGTGCAATGCCGGTGATCGAGCCCGCGGCCTCGGTCGAGAGAAACACCGTGAGAGCGCCGAGCTCTTCCACCGTGGTGAAGCGCTTGTTCGGCTGCTGGGCGAGCAGGACGTCGCGGATCACCTGGTCGCGGGAGATACCATGCGCCTTGGCCTGCCCATCGATCTGCGCCTCGACCAGCGGGGTATAGACATAGCCGGGACAGATCGCGTTGCAGGTGATGGCTTCCTCGGCGGTCTCCAGCGCCGTCACCTTGGTCAGCCCGACGATGCCATGCTTGGCGGCAACATAAGCCGCCTTGAAGGGGGACGCGATCAGGCCATGCGTCGAGGAGACGTTGATGATGCGACCGAACCCGTTCCGGCGCATCGCCGGCAGTGCGAGCCGCGTGGTGTGGAAGGCGGACGACAAGTTGATTGCGAGGATCTGGTCCCACTTTTCGACCGGAAACGCCTCCAACGGCGCAACGTGCTGGATGCCGGCATTGTTGACAAGGATGTCGAGCCGACCGGACTGTGCAACGGTCGCCGCGATCATTTCGGCGATCGAATTCGGCCGGGTCATGTCGGCCGGCGAAAAGCTCGCCTTGACGCTGAACTCGGCCGCGATCTGCTCGCGGACCTTGCCGATCTCCGCGGCGCCGCCGAGCCCGTTCAGGACAACATCGGCCCCTTCAGCCGCGAGCGCCCTGATGATGCCGAGCCCGATGCCGCTGGTCGAACCCGTCACCAGGGCGACCTTACCGGCGAGTGTTCGTGCGGTCTGAGACGCTTGCGGCTTGAGGGGAATATTCATGGCTGATCCTCCAATGACGACGGGGCGGCCTCCTGACCGGACCCTTGACTGATGCGAATTGTGAGCGATGGCCGCAAGAAGCGGAAATGCCGGATGGCTTCCGAAACGATACGCGTCCGCTATCGGACGCGGGATGTCATTCTACGTCCCGATCGGCTAAGTTCCGTCCCGATCCTGCTGGGAGCCGATCCATGGAAATGCACCAGGTCCGCTATTTCCTCGCGGTAGCGCAACTGCTGAACTTCACGCGCGCCGCCGAGGAATGCAACGTGACGCAGCCCTCGCTGACGCGGGCCATCAAGCAGCTCGAGGCCGAGCTTGGTGGTGACCTGTTTCGCCGCGAGCGGCCGGCCGCACAGCTGACTGAGCTCGGCCAACGGATGCATCCGCTGTTGAAGCAGTGCTACGAGGCCGCCGCCGGCGCACGCTCGCTCGCTTCCTCTTTCAAGAGCGGCGAAGTCGGTGCGCTGCGCGTTGCGCTGACCCATGCCATCGATCTTTCCCTGCTGATTCCACACCTCAACCAGATCAGGCGGCAGTTCAACCGGCTCGAATTCCGCTTCTTGCGTGGCTCGAGCCGCGAGGTCGCGGATTATCTCAAGAAAGGTGAAGCCGAGCTCGGCATTGCCGCCGAGATCGACGGGACCTGGGAGCGGCTCGACGTCTGGCCGCTATTCACCGAGAATTTCGACCTCGTGATCGCAAAAGACCACCGGCTTGCGAGCCAGAGCACGATCGAATTCGACGATCTGCGCGCCGAGCAAATGTTGAGCCGAAACTATTGCGAGCATGCCAGCCGGATCTCGTCGAGCTTGCGCGAGCACGGCATCGACGTCGATCACGGCCATGAGATCTCCTGCGAGCGCGACCTTCTCGAGCTCGTCGAGGCCGACATCGGCATCGCAATGGTGCCGCGCACATCACCGCTGCCCGAAAATCTCAAGCGTGCCGCGGTGAGCGGCCTCGACGCACGCCGCACCGTTAACCTCTACGGCGTCGCCGGCCGTCAGCGGACGGCTGTGGCCAACGCGGTGATGCGGATGCTGCGCGGCGCGGATTGGCGGGCGATTGCGGGCTGAGCTTGCCCTCCTGTCGCTAAGGGACTTTGCGACGGCAAACCTTAATTCTCCCGGCTCGCGCTCTCCAGCGCGGCGAGCAAATCGTCGATCTCCATGCGCTTGCGAAAATCGGGATCGACGAAGCGCGCCTTGACGAGGCCGTCTCGACCGACCACGAAGACAGCCGGGATCGGTAGCATCCAGCCGTCATTGCCGTGGAATCTGGCCATGTCCTGGTAGGACAATAACCGCTGGATTTCGGTGCCGAGCCAGATCGCCAGATTGAGCGACAGCGCATAGCCGTTGTCGAGGTCGGTGAGCACTGGAAACGGCACGCCCGACTCCGCAATGAACTTTTCGGTATATTCCTGCGTCTCCGGCATGATCGCGACGATCTGCGCGCCCATCGCACGGATCCGATCCTGCGCCTGGATCACGGCGCGGACGTTCAACCGGCAGTAGGGACACCAGTGCCCGCGAAAGAACATCACGGCCACAGGCCCGCGCGCAAGCAATGATGGCAGCCCAACGAGTTGCCCCCGATCGTCGGGCAACATGAAGGGCGGCATCACCTCGCCCGGACGCGGCGCGTTCTCGCCGCCCCCGTTCTGGCTCAATCGGTCCACCAGGCGATCGACCGCCTCCCCGTAAGCGGGGAATATCTCGCGGCCGGCCTCCGCATAGGCACGAAGCTGCTCGTTCAGCGTGCCCTCCATGTCGCGGCAGCGTTGAAAGGCAAGTTTGAGCCGTTCGGCATCGGCGGGGGTCAACGACGTCATCTTCCGCTCCGGCACGTGGTGCGAGGGACATTATTTTGCGTTCTGGCCACCCTGCAAGGGGGCATTGCCATCCGACGCCAGATCGTCGGCCGGTAGAAATGCCATTCCACGATTGGTTCGATAGCCGCTGCCTATCGCGCCGCGATAGCGCGGGGCTATCGCGTCGAGAGCGAGACGGCATTTCATTCAGCGCGCGTCTTCGGCGAGCCTGACGCCATTGCCAATGACCATCGCGGTTGCGGCCAACAACGGAGACGATCCATGATCACGCATTCGAGACTGTCGCTTACCCTCTTGCCCGCCGTCGCTTTGGCCGGCGCGGTCATGTTCGCGATCCAACCCGCCTCTGCCGGCGAATGCCCGGCCGACAAGATGAAGCCGAATGCCCGGCAGATGGTCGATTACAAGCCCGTCGGCGTCACCGACGTCACGCTCGGCTCGATCGACCTCGAGAAGCAGCCGGCCAACATCAGGGATCGCGAGCTGCGCTTTCGCAAGCTGACGATCGAACCCGGCGGCATCGTGCCCTGGCACAGCCATGACGACCGTCCGGCATTGATTTTCGTGCAGCAGGGCGAGATCGTCGAATACGCCTCCAACTGCGTCGATCCGATCGTGCACAAGGCCGGCGATATCAGGCCTGAAGTCTTCGGGACCTCGCACTGGTGGAAGAACCTCGGCAAGCAGACCGTCATTCTCTATGTCGGCGACGTCCGCAAGGATCAGCACGACCACAATATGTAGCGAGTGCATCAAGCCCCTGCCCTCGTTACTGGATGTGGCGCCCGGAATTCCCCATGCTGCCCCGCGTGCCGGGCGTCACATCGTCCTTCTCGTCAGGAGATGCAGTGTCATGACTGATTTGTCCGCCCGCATCAGACCGACCACCATGACGATGCATGGACCCTCGCCGGGCGTCGCCTTCCGCTCGCTCGTCATCGGCTTGACCGCATTCCTGACGGTCGTCGATCTCTTTGCGACGCAGGCGATCCTGCCGTCCCTCACACGCCATTACGGGGTGACGCCGGCGGCGATGGGCTTTGCGGTCAACGCCTCCACCTTTGGCATGGCCATCTCAAGCCTCGTCGTCGGCTTCTTCAGCCCTCATATCGACCGGCGGCTTGGCATTCTTCTCAGTCTCACGCTGCTGGCCATCCCGACCAGTCTGCTTGCGGTGGCGCCCAACCTCGCTGTCTTCACGGGTCTCCGTATCGCGCAAGGCCTGTGCATGGCATCGGCGTTCGCGCTGACGCTCGCTCATCTCGGCGAACAATGCAGCGCGATGGATGCCGGCGGGGCCTTTGCTGCCTACATCACGGGAAATGTCGCAAGCAATCTGATCGGGCGACTGATCTCGGCCGCGGTCGCCGACAGCCTTGGGCTGTCCTGGAATTTCTACTTCTTTGCCGCACTCAATCTGGCCGGCGCTGCTCTGGTCTACTTCACCATCAATCGCGTCCAGCCAATGCATGTGATGTCCACGGCCGCCTCGCCGCTTGCCGCCATGTTCGCGCACTGGCGCAATGAACGGCTGCGCGCGGCCTTCGGCATCGGCTTTTGCATCCTGTTCGCCTTCATCGGCACCTTCACCTTCGTGAATTTCGTCCTGGTGCGGCCGCCACTCTCGCTCGGCATGATGGACCTTGGCCTCGTCTATCTCGTCTTCCTGCCCTCGATCGTCACCACTCTTTTGGCCGGCAAGGTCGCCACGCGCATCGGGACACGGCCGGCGATCTGGGGCGCGCTCGCCCTCGCGGCGCTTGGCGTGCTTTTGATGCTGCGCCCGCATCTTGCCGAGGTGCTCACCGGCATGGTCCTGGTCGGCGTCGGGACGTTCTTCGCTCAAGCCGTAGCGACCAGCTTCGTCGGGCAGGTCGCGACCGAAGACCGCGGCGTTGCCAGCGGCACCTACCTGGCCTGCTATTTCCTTGGAGGTTTGACCGGTACCGCGGCGCTCGGACAGATCTTTGACCTGATGGGATGGACCGCGTGCGCGATCGGCGTCGCGGTTGCCCTCGGTTCAGCGGCGCTTTTGACGCTCAAGTTGAGGATCGCCTGAGGCCAACCTCATGGCACGCGCGATGCGGCTCACCTCAGCGAGATCGTGATCTCGCTGATATTGGCCGCAAGCTCGAGCCCGGCCTTTGGGCCCTGCAGCACGATGGTGACGCCCTTCTCGTTGCGGAGCTGAACGCCATTGACGCCGCCGAGCAGCGCAAAGCCGCCGCCGACCGAGCTGTAGGTGCCGGCGAAGTCGCTGACGTCGCTTATATCAGAGGCCCAGCCATCGAAGCGACCGACCGTGGCGCCGGCCGTGATGCCGAGGCTCAGGCCGGTGATTTTGAATGGATAGGTCTTGCCGCGATAGGTCAGCACACCGCGGCCGACGCCGCCACCGACCAGCAGGCCGGCCTTGACGATCTTGACCCTGACATGGCCGGCCGCCTGGGCAAAGGACGGCGTCGCCGGCGCTGCCAGCCCGATCGCGAGCAGGAGGACCGCGATCAGACGGAACGCGCGACGGCGGACGGCGCTGCGCCATTCAGGGTTTTGCGGCATCGACCTTCTTCCAGGTCTGATCGGGATCGAACAGCGTGGTGCGCGCGGCGATGAACTCGGTGCGGTTGCCGAGATCCTTCTGGTAGACGGTGCCGGCATGATTGACCAGGAAGGTCATCACGCCGGAATTGCCATATTCGGCGGGCCAGGCGATCAGGGCGAAGCCGCCGATCATCTTGCCCTTGACGACATAGTTGAGCGCACCACCCGGCGCATCGCGTCCCTGCCCCTTGAGGATGCGGAAGTAGTAGCCGTGATAGGGCGCGGGTCCGACGTCGCTTGCCTCATAGCCTTCCTTCGAGGCCGCTGCCGCGAAAGGTCCGAGCGGGCTCGGATCGCTGTCGTCACGCCAGAACAGCCCGTCCTTCTTGCCGGGCGACGAGACGAAGCGCTGGGCGTAGACGCCGACGCCCTCGCCGCGGTCCTTGTCCGCGTATTCATTCTGCGCATCGACATAGGCGAGCGCAGTCTGGATCGCGTCGAGCTCGTTGCGGCCGATGCGCCGGCGAAGCACCTCGATGCGGCCCTCGTCCGTATCGAATTCCCAGCCGTTCCTGGTGTTGACCAGGGGAATCGGGAACGGGAAATCATCCGGTCCCAGCAACAAGGTCGCGGTCTTGTTGCCCTCCGTCTTGATGCCATGCTTGGCGTCATACATCGACGAGAAGCGTGCCCGGATGTCCTTGTCGGCGACCTCGTCGCCTGACGAGACGATGTCCTCGGCTGCCCGGCCCAGCACTTTCAGGATGTCTTTCGGGCCCACCTTGACTGCGTCGGCAAGTGCTGCGGCAGCGTCCTCCGGGGACTTGTAGGATTCCTGCGCTGATGACGGCGAGGCGAACAGTGCGAGCACGACCACGCCCGGCATGATCGCACGATGGAACCATGTCGCGCCGTTCATGGCATCACCTCCGCAGGGATTTTCGCGCCGCCGGCGAGCCAGTCGCGGTAGGTGCGGAATGTCAGCCCGAGCTTTTCGTAGTAGACCCTCAGATAACCATCGCTGCCGCGGGTCACCGCGTCGGGCATCACCTGCTCGACCTCCTGCGCCATCACGCCGACATAGGCCTTGGCGCTGCCGATATAGCTGAAGCGATAATAGCCGAGCCCGTTCGAGAGATGGCCGAGCAGGACGATGTCGTGCTTGAGCGCGAGATCGGAACGCCGGCCACCGCCGCCGCCTCCACGACCTCCTCCGCCTCCGAAGCCGCCGCCTCCACCGCGCGCGGCCATTCCTCCGCCACCGCGCCCGGCCATGCTCGGCCCGCCACCGCCGCCGCGCGGCATGCTCGCCATGCTCGCGCGTCCCCGTGCCGATGCCGCGGCTGCCGACCGGCCGGACGAGACGTTCATGGCGCCGCCGCGATTGCCACCAACGCCGCCGCCGGCTCGGTTGGCTGCCTTGGCGCGGTCGCCACCGCCTTTGTTGCCGCCCTTGTTGCCACCCTTGGCACGATCACCGGCGCCGGCACGATCACCACCGCCAGGCCGATCGCGCGTCCCTGCGCTGGCACGATCGCCTGCACCCGGACGATCTCCGCGATTGCCGGCACCGCCGCGATCACCGGCGCCGCCACGATCGCCGGCGCGATCACCAGCCCGATCGCCTGCCCGATCACCGACACGGTCGCCTGCACGGTCGCCCGCGCCGCCCTGACCGGGACGCAGCACCTGGTTGCCGTCGCGGCCGCGAAAATCCATGCGGTCCGACGCGCCGGCCCTGATATTGTTGTTGCCGAAGCGCTGCTGGACGTTGACGTTGTTGTAACGCACGCCGCCGCGATGCGCCGGATTGTGCTGCCAGCCGTTGCCGATGTTGGTGGTGCGATGATTGACGTAGACGTTGCGGTTACCCCAATTGCAGCCGCCGCCCCAGTAATTGCCCCAGCGCCCGATCGCCCAGGCGGTGCCGAAAGCGATGCCGGCTGCGACCACGCCCGCACCGATATAGGAGGGGTAGCCCCAATAGTACGGCGGATATTCCGCATAGGGCCAGGTGCCGTAGACCGTCGCCGGATCGTAATACGGCACATACATCGTCGCAGGGTCCGCCTGCTGGATGACGACGACCTGCTTGCCTTCCTGCGACTGGACGCTGACCTTCTGTTGCTTGGTGGTGACCAGCTTCTTGTTGTCGTAGGCCTTGTTGCGCAGACGCTGGATTGCATCCATCACGTCGGGCTGCTGGGCGAGAAAGGCGTCGCCGAGCTTCTGGGTCCATTCCAGCTTGTCGCTCATCATGGCAAGAACATCGGCGGTGCTGGCGAGCGCCTTGACGCTGTCGTCCCAGCTCTGCTTGTCGACCTGCGTCTTCAGCGCGTCGCCCTTGAGGTTCTTGTTATCCTTCAGCCAGCGATCGGCCTGCACCACTTCGAGCGGATAGGTCGATGCCGCCAGCACGTTGGCCAGCAGTTCGTCGGGATAGAGCGCGATCGGCGCGACCAGCGCCTCGAGCTGCTCTGGTTTCAACAGCTCGGCGGCAGCGGCCGGTGGCGTTGCGGGCTGCGTCTGCGCAGCCGGTGCAGCCGGCGTAGTAGCTTGAGCCATTGCCGCGGCAGGAACCGCCATTACCAGCGCAAGCGCCATCAGGATCTTGCCGCAGCGAAACATCACGACCTCCACGAAGCTTTCCGCCCGCGACCATCGGGCCGGGGCATCGGCGTTTGTTGATCGAGATCAACGAAACGGAGCCTCCGCGCTGTTGCGACGCGACAGACAATTGGATCCGGATGCCGGTGATCAGCGGAGGAGTGGCAGGCGGATGGTGAACCGTGCCCCGCCCGCCGGCTGGTTCGTTGCGCCGATCGTGCCCTGGTGGGCCTCGACGATGGTTTTCGCGATCGCAAGCCCCATGCCCATGCCTTGAGGCTTGGTGGTGAAGAAGGGATCGAACACATTGGCGAGATCGGGGGCCGTCACCCCCGGCCCGGTATCGACGACATTGACCTCGGCCTCCCGAGCGGCGCGTGCGGTCCAGACGCGGACCTCACGCTTGCCGGTGTTCGCATCGGAGATCGCGTCCATCGCATTGATAATCAGGTTGAGAACGACCTGCTGAAGCTGGATGGGATCGCCCTTGACGTGCAGATCGATCAACACCGGCGTGTAGGTCAGCGTGATCCGGCGTCCATCGGCAACGGCCCTGGCCAGGCCAACCGCTTCCCGGACCGTGTCGTTGAGCTCGATATCCTTGATCTCGAACGGCGTCTTCTTCAGGACACTGCGCAGCCGGCGGATCACCTCGCTTGCCCGCTGATCGTCCCGCCTGATATCGGCGAGGATCAGCCGGATCTCGTCGATATCGGGGGAATTGCCCTGGAGCATGAGCTCGGCCGTCTCGGTGTTGGTCAGGATCGAGCCCAGCGGCTGATTGAGCTCATGCGCGATCGAGGTCGTCAATTCGCCGACGGCCGAATAGCGGTTGGCGTGGGCAAGCTCGGCAAGCCGCTGGCGCGATTCGATCTCTGCGCCCCGGCGGCGATGACGCTCATGCAACAATCCACTGATCAAGCCGCCCTGCACCAGGATGATGGCGGCGATCAGCAGCATCTGCCAGCGATAGCGCTCCCACACGGTCGGCTCGCGAAACAGAATTTCGCTGTCGGGAGGCAGACTGCTTTCACTGATGCCCCAGCGCTGCAATTCGCGCCAGTCGTATTTCGGCCGCCCGAATTGGATCGGCTCGTACCTGATGGCAGACGGCTTCTCGCCTCCGAGGACGCGTATCACGGCATCGACCGTCGTTCGGCTGATCTCCGCCGTGAGCTGCATCGGGCCGCCAACGGTGCTGCCGCCGAAGAAGGGGTCCTGATAAGAGAAAATCGGCGCGTTGGCGACCGCGCGCAGGCTGCGCAGGGCGAGGTCTCCCTCGTGGACGATGCCGGCGGCATCAACCGACATTTGTCCCCAGAACAGCACGGCATGGGGCGGAAGCCCGGCCGCGCGCTTGAGGATCGCCTCGAACGGCAGGTCAGAATACCAGACGAGCTCGAGACGATTTCCCAGCGGCTTCAAATCCTGCTTCAACTGGTCGGTCCAGAATTTCTCAAGCGGCGATGCTCCGATCACAATGGCCGCGGTTTTTGTGTCCGGCAGGACGTGCAGGATGCTTTCAAACACCGCCATGAAATCGAGACGGGCCGACACAACGGCGTCGTTGTCGGTGAGCTCAAGGCGGTCCACCAGCCGCTCCTCGACCACGGCCAGCACCATCGGCGTATCGGGAAACAGCTTCGCGCGATATCGCTGCGCGAACCGCGCCGCCGGAGCACCAATGCTCAACACGATGTCGGGCGGCGCGCCCTCGTAGAGCGAATGCAGATACTCGACGAAGGGCGCTTCCGGACCAGGATTGTTGAAACGCGCGCTGAGCAGCGTGTGTTCCTGGATGTCGAGCGGCCAGGGCGATCGCTGCTCGAGCCCGGCCTTGATGCTTCGCGCATACTCGCTCCAGGGGCGGAATTCGCGCCCGAAGGAATGCAGTATGAGCACACGCTTGAGTTCGCCGCGCGCGCTGGGCTCGGCGGCATCGGCGCGGCCGGAGAGAACGGCCAGCAACAGACTGAGCCAGAGCCAAACCGGCCCCAGCTTGACCGACATCCGGGATTTGCGCCCGCTCATCTCGCCTCCGCCGGCGGCCTTTTCCGGCCGCTTCTGACTCATAATTCTAGCGGGAGACGCACCGGCGTGACAGACCTAAGCGACCTGGTTCCGCCCCTCAATGACCGCTCAGGACCAGCGTCTTGATCGGCATCAGCAAGGCCTGGATGCGCAGCAGCAGCGCATGCACGAGGCCGACGCCATCGACGACGTGGAGCGCGATGGCCCGGCTGGTGCTGGTATGCGCCGCGGAAATTTCCTCGTGATTGCTGGTATAGGCATTGACAATGCAGCTGCTGCCCGGCGTTACGCCGTCGAGACCATTCTTGTAGAGCGGCTCGAGGAACGCGAGGATCGTGCCAGGTTTGGGACCGTTCTGGGCTTCAATCAATTGCTGGCCACCCGCGAACTGACCGGCCGCGATATAGTCCTGCACTGACGTGATGACCATGGGAATGATCACCCAGGGCTTGGAGATGCAGCTCGCTTCCGCAACCATGCCTTCCTTCAAGACGCCCGCCTCGATTTGGCCGAAGCCAGCCTGAAGCGCGGTCTTGCCCGCGCCCTCGGGAACGAGAATGCCGGCCGGTCGCATGATCTGCGCGACGAGGTCGCCGGGACGAAGAAAGAATTGCTCGACGCGACCGTCGACGCCTGCCCGGATCGTGGTCTTGTCCAGATCGACTTGGGCCTGATCAAGCGCGGCTGCGGCACTGGCCTTCTGCGCCGGCAGCAAAATTGAGACCTGCAGGCTTGCGGACTCTTTCGCGGCGGTCGCGGCGTCAACGCCGGATTGACGCTGATCGACCAGCACCTGCAGCTTTTCGATGTCGCGTTGCGGAACAATGCCGGGATTGCGGCGCTGCAGGTCGCTCTTGACGTCGAGTTCATCCTTTGCCTGCTGAAGATTGGCTTTCGCCTCGCCAATTTGCGCTTCTGCCTTGACTACGTCGGCCTGCGCCGTCTGCATCGCTGCGTCGACCTCGGCAACCTTCCGCCTGGCAGTTTCGAACGCAGCCCGCTGCTTGGAGCTGTCCAACGTGAACAGCACGTCGCCCTTCTTCACGGCCTGGCTGAAACTGACTTTCACGTCCTCTACGCGTCCCGATCCCTCAGGCAGGATCGGCACGGTTCGATAGTAAAGCGTCGCCGAGTCCGTCGCCGGGTGGAAATAGAAGATCATCGTGATCAGCGAGATCGTCAGCATCAGGCAGCCGGTGATGCCCCAGCGCAGCTCATACCAGACCGAGAAGAACGTGATCTCCTTGCCGAAGCGCTTGCCCTGGCCATAGCGGCGATAAAGATAATCAGGCACGATCGTGAGGAGCGAGCAGAACATGAGCTCAAACATGGCTGTGCTCCTTCTCCTTGGCGGGAACCGGCGTTTCGGCCGGCGGCGGTGCTTCAGCTGGTTCGTTCGCTTCTCCCGGTGCCGCGTCGGCAATTTTCTCGACCGAGTCAGCGATGCTGCGCAGCGGCGTTCCAAAGTCGGGAATATCGATCAACGCCAGCAGCAGGCCGGCGATCCAGAAGATGTGCATATGGGTGAACAGCGAGATCAGGCCCAGCACGGCAACGAACTCGAATTGCAGTTTCTGCGACTTGTGCGCCATCCGCTCGGGAAGGCTATGCAGCCTCCAATAAAGCGTGCCGACCCACAGCACGGTTCCGACCAGGAATATGCCCATTACCACCATCAGCGTGTCGGTCCCGCTCCCCGGCGCGAGATAGAACGGTAGATGGTGCGGAGCCATCGGATGGAGCTGATCGTTCAATTGCCTCTCCCGGTCAAACGCCTTGGACGGCACTGTGTTCGGCCAGCCTCCCAGATTGCTTGATTTGAATCAAGGGAACGCCTCACGCCGGACCTAGCGTTGGTCAACGCTGTTCGAACATCACAGGGAGCCGCAGCCATGCCCGGGCTTGACGATCTCATTCCCAGTGCGACGCAGATCCGCAAGGAGGCCGCGCTGAAGGAGGCCGAGAAGGCGGAAGAATATGTCCGTCTCGCTGCGGCCGCCGAAGCCGAAAAGCGCGCGCTGATCGAGCGATTAAGCAAGCCCTCCGGCAAGACCGAGGAGGAGAAGATCAAGCTCGCCGCGACCATCATCCAGCGTGCCGTGCGCAACGGCCTGACCGAAGTGATGGTCTATCGCTTTCCCAACTCGCTCTGCACCGACAAGGGGCGCGCCATCAACCAGATGGAAAAGGGTTGGGAGAATACGCTGACCGGGATCCCCAAGGAGATCTTCCAGCTCTGGAAGGACCATCTCCAGCCACGCGGCTATCGCATCGCCTACCAGGTCATCGAGTTCCCGGGCGGCATGCCGGGCGACATCGGCGTGACCATTTCATGGGACGACTGATAACGACGCTAGCGGCGAAAGGACAGGCATGGCCAAAAACGAGCCCGCCGAGAAGATGAAGCGCAAGGCCTATGAGAAGGAGCTCGAAAAGCTCCAGGTCGAGCTCTGCCACCTCCAGGAATGGGTCAAGGCCCAGAAGCTGAAGGTGATCATCATCTTCGAGGGCCGCGATGCCGCCGGCAAGGGAGGGACCATCAAGGCCTTGACCGAAAAGGTCAGCCCGCGCGTCTTCCGCGTCTGCGCCCTGCCCGCGCCCTCCGACCGGCAAAAATCCCAGCTCTTCCTGCAACGCTACATCGAGCAATATCCCGCCGGCGGCGAGATCGTGATCTTCGATCGCAGCTGGTACAACCGCGCCGGCGTCGAATATGTCATGGGCTTCTGCTCGCCGGCCGAGCACAAGCGCTTCCTGGAATTGTGTCCACTGGTCGAGAAGTTCGCCGTGGACGCCGGCATCATCCTGATCAAGCTGTGGCTCGAGGTCGGGATGGAGGAGCAGGAGCTCCGCTTCAAGGCGCGGATCGAGGATCCGCTGCGGCAGTGGAAGCTCAGCCCGATGGACACCGAGTCATTTGGCCGCTGGTATGATTACTCCCGCGCGCGCGACATGATGTTCGAGGCGACCGACACCAAGCATGCGCCCTGGCGGCTGATCCGCTCCGACGACAAGCGGCGCGCCCGGCTCAACGTCATCTCGCATATTCTGCAGACGATCCCCTACAAGAAGATCAAGCGCGAGAAGGTCAAGCTGACGCCGCGCTCCCACAAGGGTCGCTACAACGACCAGGCCAGCCTGCGCGGACGGAACTTCGTCGAAGAGCGATATTGACGCGCACGATCGCCACATGAAAACGGGCTGCATTGACGCAGCCCGTTTGTTGGTGCGAGCCTTGCTCCCGCTATTTCAGCTTGATCGTGACGCCGCCGACCGCGGCCGACACTTCGGCTCCGACCTTCGGTCCGCTGAGCTGAAGGATCACGCCATTGGCGTTCTGCAATTGCACCGCGCCGGCGCCGGCCGCAACGGCCCCACCTGCTCCGCCCGCGGCATAGGAGCCTTCGATCGACTGCGGCCCCTTCAGGTTGAGCGCGCGGCCGACCAGTTTGGTCGTGGAGGCACCGACTGTGAAGCCGACGCTCATCCCTGATACCGTGAAGGGATATTTGTGGCCCCTGTAGAGCAGCACGCCCTCCCCGCCGCCGACGCCGACGATGAAGCCGCCCTTGGTGAAGACCACGGCGACCTGGCCGGTATCGGCACGCGACGGCGTGCCGAAGCCGGCCACACCGACGAGCAGAGCGGCGAGAGCGAGGCGCGTTGCAGACTTTCTCATGAGTAGTTTCCCCTTTGCAGTCACACTGAGTTACTGAGCCAAGATCATTGCGAAGTAGCCGAACACCGTGAGCAGGATGCCCGAAACGGCATAGCCGACCGGGAATCCGATCCAGGGTACGGTGCTCTGGATTTCCACCGCCGCCTCGCGGCACGGGCCGGAGTGCGACCGCGCGCCGGCCACACCGCCCATCAGCACGGCCGGATTGATCTTGAAGATGTGGTACCCGATCGCCCAGACGATGAAGGGCGGGATCGTGCAGGCGATGAAGCCGACGATGAAGATTTTCAGCGCCACCGCGCCCGTCAGCTGAGACAGCAATCCGGCGCCTGCATTGATGCCGACAATGGCGACGAAGACCACGAGCCCGAGATCCTCGAGCACGTTGCGTGCCGCATTGGGCGTATTGCCGAAGAAGCGCAGCCGCGACACGATCGATGAGACGAGGACGCCTGACAGCAACAGGCCGCCGGCATTGCCGAGGCCGATCTTGGCACCGAAGGCCGGGAAATCGATCATGCCGATCAGGAATCCGATGATCATGCCCGCCGAGAGCGTCAGCAGGTCGGTCGAGGTGTTGGTACGCGCGATGCGTCCCCACATCTCACCGAGCTCGTTCACGGCCCCCTTCAGGCCGACCACCGAGACGATGTCCATCCGCTGCAACTGGGTTTTCAGACCAGCAGGGATTTGCACGCCCCCGCGCTCGACCTTGGTGACCTGCAACTGGCCGGCGATGGCCGTCTCGCGGAAGGATTCGAAAGTGCGCCCGACGACATCCTTGTTGAAGACCACGATTTCGGCCTGATCCATGGGGATGCCGAGCGTCTGGGCATCGGCCACTTCGGGGCCGATCAAACCCATCTTCTCGGTGAGATGCTCGGTCGAGCCGCCCAGAGCAATGATGTCGCCTTTTTGCAGCACGAGCTCGGGATCAGCGCCTTGCGGTTCGCCGTCGCGCCCGACATTGACGATCCGGTATTCCGGATTCATCATCCGGAACTTGGCAATGCTGAGTCCGACTGTTGCGGGATTCTCCAGCCGATAGGCGCGCAGGCCAAACTGGCGATAGCCGGTCAGGCCGCCGCCTTCGAGATCCTTGACCCCGAATTCCTTCTCATACTGCTTCGCGGCGGTCCTGGCGTCGACGCCCCACCAGCGCGGCAGATATTTGCAGATCAGGATGATGCCCACGGTGCCCCAAATGTAGGTGATGCCGTAGGAGAGCGCGATCATGCCCGAAGCCGCTTCGGGAGTCATGCCCGCGGGCAGCTTGACGACTCCCGCGGTCACGGCCTGTTCGGCCGATCCGATCGCGGCCGACATGGTCTGCGAGCCCGCCAGCATGCCTCCGGCAGCGCCCACCGGCAGGTCGAAGAGCTTTGCGCCGACCACGACGAGAGTAAGGCCGATGACGCTCGACACCACGGCGAGAACGGTGAATTTGAGGCCATCGCCGCCAAGGCTGTTGACGAAGGACGGGCCGACACGCAAGCCGACGCCATACATGAACAGGTAGTAGAACAGGCTCTTGGCGAAGTTGTTGAGCTCGAGCTTCACGCCGTAGGTGGACGCCCAAACCGAGAGGCCGGCACCCACCACAATGGCGCCGGCGACCATGCCGAGGCCATAACCCTTGACGTTGGCCCGACCGATCCAAACGGCGAGGCCGACGGTGAAAAACAGCAGCAGATACGGGTTCTGCTGAAGGAATGTGAAAAATCCCTGCATGGCAGTCCCTCCGATACTTATGAAGCCGCCTTGAGCTTCGGCTGCGCGCCGGGCTTGGGCCGGCCGATCTTCGCCAAGGCTTCGGTGCGCACGAGCTTGAGCCCTTCCTTGGCGTCGTAACCATGGATTTCCTTCACATCGAGCTTGCGCATGAAGTCGATGGTCTCCTGGGTGATGACCTGGCCGGGCACCATGATCGGGAAGCCCGGGGGATACGGGATCACGAAGTTCGCCGAGACCAGCTCGGGGCCGGCCTTCAGCCGACGGTCGATTTCGGGATCGTTGAGGCGGATATGCTCGCAGCCCGCGACGTCGTAGGCGGCATAGAAGCCGCTGCGAATGTCGCCCTCGTTGGTCTTGGTGCCGGAATCGCCGCGGAAGCTCGGATGAAAGTGGGAGAAGTTCGGCAAGTCAGGCACGTCCTTCATCAGGCTCTTGACGCGCGCCTCGAAGGTCTTGCGTGCGTTTTCGCCGCCCTGCACCAGCCCGCGGTCGACCTCGCTTGCGATCTCGGCGAGAACCCGAATGAGATGCGCAACGTCGCTGCGGGTGTTGTTGATGTTGGACTGGACCAGGACCGAGTTGCGCGAGGTCTTGTTGACCTGGATGTTGTACTCGTTGGCCAGAATGCCCTTGAACTGGGTACCGTCATAGCCGGCCATGCCGCACACCAGCGTCATGCGGGTCGGGTCGAGGCAGAACTCGTCCTCATCCAGGCTCTTGAGCGTATTCGCCCAGTTCACGCCGGGAGCGAGAAAATCCGTGAAGCCGCTCTGGCGGTATTGCGCCGGCACCATGGCGTCGGCGCCGAGGATGCGGAAGTATTTTGAGAGCAGCGGATTGTTGTTGACCGCCTGGCGGATCGCCAGCGCGATCTCGATCGCATTGGCGACGAGCCCATAGCCCTCCAGCTCCATCTGCCGCCGCGAGATGTCGAGGCTGGCGATGAGCTGCTGGTTCGGGCTGGTGGAGGCATGCGTGAACACGGCCTCCTTGAACTGCTGCTCGACCGTGTGGAATTCGACGTCCTTGACCGACAGCATCGAACCCTGTCGGATCGCCGACATCGACTTGTGGGTCGAGTTGGTCTGGTAGACCCGCAGGCGAATCTGGCGCGGATCGGGAACGAGCCTTGTGCTGAGCAGCACCTCATCGGTCGGGTTCTTGCCGAGCTGCGCCTTTTGCTTCTCATAGGCATCGACCGACTTCGGATCGCGCATCCACGCCTCGATCTCGTTGGCGGCGCCGAGGCCGGTGCGGCGGCGCAGGAACGGCGAGAAACGCGCGAAGCCGAACCAGGCCTCGTCCCACAGGAAGATCAGATCCGGCTTGATGGCGAGACATTCCTCCATCACCCGGCGGGTGTTGTAGATGTGGCCGTCGAAGGTGCAGTTGGTCAGGTCCAGCATCTTGACGCGATCGAGCCGGCCCTCGGCCCTGGCGTTGAGCAGCGCCTGCTTGATCGTCTTCAGCGGCACCGCGCCATACATCGAATATTCCGTCATCGGGAAGGCTTCGACATAGAGCGGCTGCGCACCGGCGAGCACCATGCCGTAATGGTGCGACTTGTGGCAGTTGCGATCGACGATCGCGATGTCGCCCGGCGCGAGCAGCGCCTGCACCGCCATTTTGTTCGAGGTCGAGGTGCCGTTGGTGACGAAGAATACGCGGTCGGCGCCAAGCGCCCTCGCCGCCTTTTCCTGGGCCTTCTTGATGTTGCCAGTCGGCTCCAGCATGCTGTCGAGACCGCCAGTGGTTGCGCTGCTCTCGGCCAGGAACAGGTTCGGACCGTAGAACTCGCCCATGTCGCGGATCCAGTCGGATTTGAAGATCGACTTGCCGCGGGCGATCGGCAGCGCGTGGAAGGTGCCTATGGGGCGCTGCGCGTATTTCTTGAGATTGTCGAAGAACGGCGTGTCGTAGCGATCCTGGATGCCTTCGAGAATCGACAGATGCAGCTCCAACAGCTCTTCCACCGAGTAGAAAATCCGGCGAACGACATTGGTTTCAGGATTGCCGGCAAGCTCTTCGACGTCCCGATTCGAGATCATGTAGATGTCGAGCTCTGGCCTGACGCGGTTGATGATCTGGGCGAGGCGCAAGGCGGACGCATCGGATTCATCCTCGAGGCCGGCCATGGCCGTTAGCGAACGGAGGACCGGCGCGTCGTGCCGCGAACGAAGGCCAAAGCCCTCGTTGATGACGACAGCCCCCAGATTCGGGTTGAGCATGGTCGCGCAGAACGCGTCTTCCAGACTTCCGACGATGACGGGTTCGTAGATGAAGCCATCCTCCGGACGGCGCAGCTTGCGCCATTCGGCCGCGAGAGCCGGCCATTGGCTGGACGATATGCCGGTGACGATCAAAGTCTCGAAATAGGGTCGGCGCGCCTTATGCCCGGCGAAGGTGGGCGAGATCAGTTCGGGCGCATCGCCATTGCCGTCATCCTTCGCATTCCAATCACCGGCATGCTGGCGGAACGATCGCGTGGCCAACGCCTGAGTGATCCGGGTTGCAAGCGACCGCGACGCGGCCGCATCGCCTGACGATGCTGCTTCGCGCAGGGCCGCCATCAATTGCAGGCCGGGATAGCCGTGGAATTCTTCCGTCACCGACAGACTGGCCAGCGCCTCGTCATAGGCAGCGCGATCGCCGCCGCGCGCCCAGACTTTGGCAGCCTCGACCAGATCACGCCAATCGTCCGCCCGCGCGCCGGGACCGGAGAAGAACTGGTCGATGCGCTTCTGCGCCGCCTTGGTGTCCTTGGACATATGTCTCTCCCGATCCTGACAGGCAAAAGGTGATGCGGGATCGTGCTTTGCGCGCCTGTCGCTCCATTGATCCAAGTCAACGGTCGCGCGCATTCTCGGCAGGCGCTATGCCGTTCGCATTGCAACAAGCTCGTCAAGCCGTTCGCTGAGCCGGACCGCCTGTGCTTTCGCCGAGCACGCTGTCGAGCGAGCGCAGCCACTGACTGCTGTCGGTCTTCTCACTGAGGCCCTCGGCGCGCAGGAGGTCACGAAGCTGCGCATGCGCGCCGACGATGCAGAGGCCCACCCGGCGTGCGGCAAGCTCGTCGTAGAGATCGTGCAGCATGCGCGCGCCCGCCAGATCGATCGTGGGCGACGCCGAAAGGTCGCAGGCAACCAGATGGATGCCCGGCGAACTTCGCAGCGCGGTCAGGACTGCATCCAGGATGGTTTCCGCGTTGATGTAGAGCAGCGACGCCTCGGGGCGAAACGCGATGATTCCAGCGAGCGGCTCGACATCCGCATGCCGCGCACTGTCCGAATAGCGGCCACTGCCCGGCAAGCGGCCGAGAAATGCGACGTTCGGCCGCGAGGCGCGCGCCAGCAGCAGGAAGATCGACGCGATCGAGGCCAGCAGGACACCCTGGAGGATGCCGAGGAACAGCACAGCGATCAGGGCGATCGACGCAGCATAGAAGTCGATCCGGCTCACCTGCCACATCCGCACCAGCGCACGGATATCGACCAGCTTGTACACCGCGGCAAAGACGATGGCCGCGAGCACCGCCTTGGGCAGGTTGGTCAGCAGCCCCGTGAAGAACAGAAGACAGAGCCCAAGCGTGACCGAGCAGATGAGGAGCGCCAGAGGTGTTCGCGCACCGGCGCTGTCATTGACCGCCGATTGCGACAAGCCGCCGGCGACAGGATAGCCATGGCCGAAGGCGGCCGCGAGGTTCGCGGCGCCCAGCCCCAAGAATTCCTGACGGACGTCGAGCGGATAGCCGTGCTTGACCGCAAAGCTCCGCGCCGCCGAAACGCCCTCGATGTAAGCCAAGAGCACGCAGCCGGCGGCGAGCGGAAACAATTCGTCGAACTCAAGCAGGCCGAACGTCGGCATGCCCAGCGCCGGGAGCCCTTCCGGGATCTTCCCGGTAACGGGCACACCGAGGCCCGGCAAGCCTGATAACGTCGCCACCACGATCGCAAGCGCCACCACGGTGATACCGACCGGCTTGCCAGGCCATAGCCGCTCGCCGAGCAGAAGCAGCAGGAGGGCGACAGCACCGATCGCGAGCACCAGGAGATCGAGATGACCGAGTTGACCGACCAGCTTGAAGGCACGGTCAAAGAAATTGTGTCCGCCGCCGGCGACGCCGAAAAGGCTCGGCAACTGACTCATGATGATGGTGAGCCCCGCCCCCGCCTTGAATCCGACAAGGATGCTGTCACTAACGAGCCGGACCAGCACGCTGAGCTTGAACAGCCAGGCGATGAAGCAGAGCATTGCAACGCCGAAAGCCGCGAGACTTGCGATCTGCGCATACTTCACGGCATCGCCACCGGCGAGCGTGCCGACGGTCGCGGCAATCATCAGCGAGATCGCCGAGGTCGGGCCAACCGCCAACTGCCGCGAAGTCCCCAGCAACGCATAACCAATGCCGCCGAGCATATAGCCATAGACACCGATCTGCGGCTGCAGGCCGGCAAGTGCGGCGTAGGCCAACGAGACCGGAATGGCGTAAGCGGCGAGTGTGACGCCGGCGACGGCATCGGAGGGAAGCCATTCGCGACGATAGGCGGCAAGCCAGCCGGCCGGTGGAAAGAACCGCGTCCATTTCGATTCGGATGGCGCATTCATGTGACCACCTCGCGTGGTGTGGCTTCGCAGCGCAACAGGACAATCAGGAGTGCGATCACGGGAATGCCGAGCGCGAGGCTGGGAATGGTCTCGGTGGCGAAAGCCCCGGCGGCTGCGCCGCAGCCGAACACTGCGCATAGCGCGAAGAAGATGGCCGACTTGCGCAGCGTCCCCAGCGGGGCACCTCCGTAGGCGACCGCGAAGATGTTCTCAATGGTCTGACGCATGTTGCCGGTGATCATGACCGTGCTGCAGGCTGCGCCTTCGACCTTGATGAATATGGCCGATTGCATGGCCGCGACCATGGAAATGCCGAGCGTTCCGGCAACATCCGGCAACCTGTTGTGCAAGATTCCGATCACGATCAAGAAGACTATCTCGACCAGGACGCTGAGCGCACTGGCCCGCTCGCCGGCCACGCGGCGCAGCCAGGCGGCCATGACGATGCCTGCGGTGAAGGCCAGGATGGGCGGCACGAAATGCAGTGCCTTGGTCCAATCGCCGGCCATGGCGTTGACCCAGAGAAAGATCACGTTGGCGGTCTGGGCGTTCGCCAACACGCCGTGGATGATCCATGTGTAAGCATCGATGAAGCCGCCGGCGAAGGCCAGCAGCAGGACAATCTCGACCGTTTCGTCGCGGCGGACCGCGCCGGCGGCAATGTTCAAGGTGCTCATGTCGACAATACGGCGCGTAAATCCTTCATCGTTTCATAGACCCCGCCGCGTCCTCGCCCGGGCTTGATCTGGATCAAGCAATCTCCTCCCGCAGCAAATCAAATCGCGGCAAAAGCGCCGGGGAACGTCGACCATGGAAACCGTCAGGTCGATCATCGTCACCGCACCGGAAATCTTCCTGCTGCTGGCGATTGCCATCGGCACCATCCTGGGGCGGATCAAGATCAGCGGATTCTCGATCGGCACCACCGCCTGTATCCTTGTTGTCGCTGTCTTGATCGGACAGCTCGGCTCCTTCTCCTTTCCACCGATCCTGCGGGCGATCCTGTTCAGCCTGTTCGTCTTCACGATCGGCTACCGGTCGGGGCCGGAGTTCTTTGCCTCCTTGAGCGTCCGGACACTGGCGCAGGTCGTGCTGTCGCTGGTGATCGGCGCAACGGGCCTCGTGCTCGTGCTCATCTTTGCACACCTGCTCAAGCTCGATACCGGCACCGCCGCGGGCCTCACCGCCGGCGCGCTGACCCAGTCCTCGGTGATCGGCACCGCGTCGGGCGCGCTGGCGCAGCTCGGCCTCGCACCCGACATCTTGAAGCAACAGGAAGCCAATATCGCGGCCGGCTATGCTGTTACTTATGTGCTCGGCTACATCCTGACGCTGCTGTTCGTCCCATTCGTCGCGCCGCGGCTGATGCGGGTTGACCTCAAGGCGGAGGCCAAGAAACTCGAGACCGAGCTTGCCGGTGGCGTCCCCGCGAAGACGGATAATCTCTCCTACCGCAAATTCCAGGCACGGGCCTATCGCGTCTCGGCCGCCGCCGGCCGCACCGTCGAAGCCATTGAAGCCGAGATCGGCGGNGGACGTACCGTCGTCGAGCGGATCGTCCGGCATGGCGCCGACGTCGGACCGCATCGCGATGTCGTGCTCGAAAACGGTGACGACATCGTCCTGACCGGCCCGACCGCGGCGATCGTCGCGGCCAAGCCGGTCATCGGCGCTGAAATCGACGCCGACGAATTGCTGCGCAACCTGCCTGGCAACGTCGTCGACGTGCTCATAGAAAACCGCAAGCTGCACGGCCGGTCGCTCCGCGAGGTGGTCGACATCGTCGGGGACGCAGCCCGCGGCGTCTTCCTGCGCGCAATGACCCGGATGGGCCGCGAAGTGCCACTCGGGCCCGATACGCGCGTCTATGTCGGCGACGTCATGACGCTGGTCGGCAGCACCGGCAATATTGCGCGGGCGACGGCGCAGGTTGGTTCTGCCCTCAACACGAGCGATCGCACAGATATTGCTTTTCTTGCCGCCGGCATTGCCGTCGGTCTTCTGGCCGGCCTCGCCAGCCTCAAGGTTGGCAGCGTGGCGCTGACGCTCGGCGGCGGAGGTGGCGCGTTGATTGCGGGCCTGGTCTGCGGCTGGCTGCGTTCGCGCAGGCCGACCATGGGCGCGATGCCGCCAGCCGCCCAGCAGACCTTGAGTGATATCGGCCTTGGCGGTTTCATTGCGGCGATTGGCCTCGGCAACGGCCTCGCTGCCTGGTCGGCGATCCAGGCCCATGGCCTGCTCCTCGTCGGCATGGGCGTGGTCGTCACCCTCGTCCCGATGACGGTTGGAACGCTGGTCGCCTACTACGTGCTGCGGATGAACCCGGTCGTGACGTGCGGCGCGCTGGCCGGCGCCATGACGGTGGATGCCGCCGTGACCGGTGCCTGCGATGTTGCCGAGAGCAAGACGCCGGTGCTTGGCGTTGCAGTGCCATATGCGGTCGGCAACGTCGTGCTGACGGTGCTCGGTCCGATCGTCGTCGCCGCCACGTATTCGGGATGACGGAGGGCATGATGGGTCCCCTGGCTGCAATCCTCCGCCGGTTCATGACTGCCGTCCTTGTCCTTCTCGTCCTTGCGGTGCGCGCGCATGCCGAGGACGACGTACGGATCCAGGAGGAGATCTGGGCTCTGCCGCTGCCGCTGCCAATGTTCGCTTACTTGGTCCGACCGGTTGGTGACGGTCCCTTCCCGCTGGTGATCATGAACCATGGCGTCTCGCTGAATGAGACCGATCGTAGCTTCTTTCCGCTGGTCGAATTCCGCGACGCCGCCAAATGGTTCGCCAAGCGCGGCAATCTGGTGGTGGCGCCGGTCGGAAGCGGCTATGGCGCCGCCGCGATCGATGTTCCCGAACGGGCGCTGTACGGCCCGTTCTTCTCCAAGATCGGCAACTGCATCAACCCAAACTTCCACGATGCCGGGCTCGCAGTCGCGCAAGTCGACCTCTGGATCATCGACTACATGGCGGCCGAGAAACGCGTCATTCCGAAAGACGTCGTCGTGGTCGGGCAATCCGCCGGCGGCTGGGCGGCGATCGCCCTGTCGAGCCTGAACCCGCCGCCGGTGAAGGCGATCATCACCTTCGCCGCCGGCCGCGGCGGCCGTGTCGGTGGCAAGCCCAACAACAACTGTGCGCCTGACAAGCTGGTGGAAGCGACCGCCGATTTCGGCAGCACCTCGCGCGTGCCGATGCTTTGGATCTACATCGAGAACGACACGTTCTTCGGCCCCGAATTGTCAAAGCGGATGCGCGATGCGTTCACGGCCGCCGGCGGCAAGGCCGAGTACCATTTGATGCCGCCATTCGGCCACGAGGGCCACTTCTTCATCGGCTCGCCGGACGCGATTCCGCTCTGGACGCCACTGGTGGCCAAGTTCCTCGACGCGCAGAAATAGAGACAGCCATGCCCAACGTTCCCTTGACTGCCGTTCTGGCCCTGGTCGCTGGCGCGGTGATGTCTTCAGCCAACTCGGCGCCGAAGAAGGCAGACAGCGACACGGCCGCCGAATTCGCCGCCCGCGGCCAGCGGGAGGCCAAGGATATTACCTATGGCGACTGGCAGAAGCTCTGCTTCAAGCCCGGCGGTGCGCCGACCCTGTGCCGGACGTCGATCACTGGAAAGTTCCCGACCGGCCAGATGGCCGTGCGTATCGACCTGATCGAGCGCGAAGACAGCTCGGCGGCCCGACTACAAATCTTCGTTCCCGTCGGCATGTATCTTCAGCAGCCGGCGACTCTAAGCGTCGATCGTGGCAAGGCCGTCCGCGTGCCCTATAGCTGGTGTCTGACCAACGCATGTATCGCGGCCGACGTTGCACCGCCGAGGATCATCAAAGAGATGGATGTGGGACAGGCCTTGGTGCTCGAGGTCGTCGATTCAAACCTGCTGGCAATGACGACGTCGGTGCCGCTCGCGAATTTCGCCTCGATTCACAAGGGCCCACCGGCGAAAACGCTGGAGCAATATGTCGACGAATGAAGGGTCTGGCAGATCAGGCGGCCGATGCACGCATCACCGAGGCGATCAGCGATTCCGCCGAGAACGGCTTTGTCAGGTATGCAACGCAGCCTGATGCGATCGCAGCGGCATGATTTGCCGCGCTGTCATTGCCGGTGATATAGATGACCGGCGCGACAACCCCCTGCCCTGCCAGTCGGAGCCGCAGCTCAATGCCGGACTTTCCGTCAAGATTGATGTCGAGCACGATGCAGATCGCCTCCTCGAACCTGCCCTGATCGAGCAAGGCGTTCGCTGAGTCGAACAGCGTCGCAACGAACCCGTGCGCACGAAGCAGCCTGCTAAGGCTGGTCCGCATCGAAGGATCGTCATCGACGACGAAAACTGTTGCGCGGGACGGCAAGGGAGCGACCTCTCGGGCCGGCACTATTGTAGCGCGACGCTCGCATGGCAGCACCGCCCCACGAACTTTCATATTGTCCCTTGGGGCAGTCCCGTTGCCGCAAACCACGATCCCGGCGCGATCAGAGAGCTAATCGCCCTTCGTATCGAGCAATGCAAGCCGTTCCGCGATCGAAACAAGCTCTGCAAGCGAATGAACTTGCATCTTCTCCATCACCTGGTGGCGGTGGGCCTTCACGGTCCGCTCGGTCGTCCCCAGTTCATAAGCGATCTGCTTGTTGATCTTGCCGCGGACGATGAGATCAAACACCTGTTGTTCACGCTGGGTCAGCCTGGCGAGGTGCGCGCGAAATACCTCCAGCTTGCCACGTTGACTTCGCACCGCGTCCTGCCGCACCAGCGCGCGTTCGATCGCGTCAAGCAGCAACTCTGACGAGACCGGCTTGGTCAGGAAGTCTTCCGCTCCGGCCTTGATCGTCCGCACCGTGGTTGCCGTATCGGCATGTCCGGTCAGGAAGATGATGGGCAGCGTCGAGCCCGATGCTACCAGCCGGCTCTGTAATTCGGGGCCGCTCAGTCCCGGTATCCGCACGTCGAGCAGAATGCATCCGGGCTGATCGTCACCTGGCGCGGCGTCCAGCAGGTCCTGCGCCGATGCATAGGTCGCGACATCATAGCCGGCGAGCTTCAGCCGGCGTTCTATCGCCGTCCGGAACGATGCGTCGTCATCAACTACGTGGACCAGGCCGGGCACTCTTCACCTATCGCGGAGTTCAACGATGACGAATGAATGACCGAAGCGATATTCGGCAAATTGAACGAAAATCAAAATATGTGCTTCCTCACGAGATCCCTTCCGGAGGCGGCAAAGGACTTCTCAATCCGCGCAAGTAAGTCCATTCGGTCCAGGGGTACCATGTACCTTGGGACAATGGTTGGGAATACCGCGTTAGTCGTAAATCAACTTCAGCGGGAATGGGATAGCGCGGCCGCATCTCCTGCGACGAGATTTTCTGCCCGACGGACCAATTCGGCGTAGAGCTGAGGAGTTGGCCTATGTTCGTTCGCATCACCACTGATTCCGCCCCGCGCCCCAATTCACTCCGCGACCTCGGCATGACCAGCTCTTCAACTGCGCTGGTCAGCCTGAGCGAATTTTCCTACAAGAAAGGCGCTGAAGTCTACGGCGAGAAAGAACCCGCCGAATATGTCTATCAGGTCAAGTCCGGGGCTGTGCGGAGCTACAAGCTGCTGTCGGACGGTCGCAGGCAGATCGGCGCCTTTCATCTCACCGGCGATATCTTTGGGCTGGAGAATGGCAGCGAGCACAGATTCACGGCCGAGGCGATCGTCGATACCACAGTACGTCTCGTCAAGCGGCAGAGCCTCGAACTGGTCGCCGAAAATGACGCGATGGTCGCCAGGAACCTGCTCAGCATGACCACGAACAACCTGCAGCATGCGGAAGATCATATGCTGCTGCTCGGGCGCAAGACCTCGCTGGAGCGCGTTGCGGCGTTCCTGCTCGAGATGGACAGGCGGCTGACCGCGGCAAGTGTCATGGCGCTGCCCATGTCGAGGCGCGATATCGCCGACTATCTCGGCTTGACGCTGGAGACCGTCTCACGCGCCTTGTCGCGTTTGCACGAGCTCGGCATCATCGGCTTTATCGGCAACACACAGCGTCAGATCGTGCTGCTGGACCGGCACCAGCTTGCAAGCCTCGATCTACCGGCTTGACCTGACGGGAAGTCGCTCATGGACGGTGTGCGAAGCACCATCCAGGATCGTCCGCGCCACGTCCGTTGTCCCCGTGATGATGATCTGCACACCGATGCAGAGCAGGAGGAACGCCGACAGCTTGGTAACCACGCTGGTGCCCTCCTCTCCGAACAGGCGCGCCATCGCGCTCGACTTGCGGTAGGCGTGGTATATTGCCGCGGTTACGGCGAGGGCAACCGCCAGCGAAACGATCGACGATCCAAACATTGCATCCAGGCTGTCGGTCCGGCTTATTCCGATGGCGATGGCGGTTGCTATCGTTCCTGGTCCTGTTGTGAGCGGGATCGTCAGCGGAAAGAACGCCATGCGCTTCATGGTCGCAAGATCGGCGGTCGCCTCCGTGTGGAGGCCGGCCGCACCGGACGTGGCGTTGAGCATCGACCAGCCGGTTGCGGCGACCACGAGGCCCCCGGCAATCCGCAGCGCTGGTATGGTCACGCCGAAGAAGTTCAGAATCTGGCTGCCGAGAAATAGCGAGGCTAACAGAACAGCGAAGGCGTATCCGGCAACGCGCAGCGCAAGATCCGCGCGCTCGTCCTCAGAGAGGCCTCTCGTCCGGTCCAGGAAGATGAAGGCCAGTCCGTAAGGATTGATGATCGCAAACAGCGCGCCAAAACCGAACAAGAAATCGGCAACCCAGCGGGATGTCACGAAATTGGGCATCTGGCCTCAGCTCCGCTTGCGCCACCAAAGGTGCTTGTACGAGCCAGGCCCGCACGGGACGCTGCCGGTCGCGTTCACGGCACGTGTTCCTTTCCTCTGACGACATCGTCCTTGATCAGTCCGACGTGGTCGAGCGTCTTGCGCAAGACCTCGAACAGGATTGCGGCCGACCAGCCGAACAGCAGCACGCCGTTCATCGCGGTCAGCGGCCCGATCAGCCGCCATTCACGCACCGGCGTGATATCGCCATAGCCAAGCGTCGTGTAGTTGACGAAAGCGAAATAGACGAGGTCGCTCTCGGGCGCGGCCACGGCCCGGACGAGGGCATAGGTCCATGCCCATATCAGGACTTCCAGCGCATGCGCGACATTCAGAACCGCCGCGGTCGCAACCATCACGCCCATCAGGTGCAATCTTGGCCGCTCGACCTTGCGAAGGCCTGCGCTGCGGGCAATTGCGACGGCGACGAGCGTAACAAGTGCGTGAATGCCGATGTTGACCGCGCTGATCAGCGCGCCGACCGTCAATTGCAACAGCATAGGGTTCGACCAGACCTCAATCGCGCAAGCTGTCCCGGACAGCCGACGCCCCTCTCCGGCATCGACCGCCCTCTGAAGGGCGCCGAACAGCCATCGAAGAGGCGCTGCAATCGTCGACGTTGATTTGGGTCAACGGTCGGCAACAACGTCCGGCACCGGCGCGGCCCGCTCGATGCGGATCCAGGCGGCCGCAAGCTCCCAGGCAACCGCCAGGATGATCGGCCCGATGAAGAGCCCGATGATCCCATGCGCGAGCGTTCCGCCGATCACCCCGATCAGGATCACGAGCGTCGGCGTGGTCAGCCCGCGCCCCATCACCAATGGCTTCAGGATGTTGTCGAGCAGGCCGACGACCACGAAGAATATCGTCAGCGGCAGTGCTGCAGTCATGTCCTTGTCCATCCAGATCCAGATGACCACGGGGAGAAGAACGATGACCGCGCCGATCTGCACGATCGACAACAATAGAACGAGGATAGCGAGCAAGCCCGCGCTCGGAATGGCGGCGAGCTTGAAGCCGATGCCGGCGAGCAACGCCTGGATGATCGCGACGCCGATCACGCCCTGCGACACTGCGCGGATGGTGGCGCCGGAAAGCTCCAGAAAATGCTCGCTCTGTTCCGGCACGATCCGGAACAGGAAACCGCGGATCGCACCGGCAAGCTGCGGACCGTAGGGAAAGAGGAGCCCGGTGACCAGCACCGACAGCAGGAACTGAAGCGTGCCGATGCCGGCGCTGCCGACGAAGGACAGCATGAAGCCAGCAAGCGGCTTCAGATACGGCGTCACCTCCTGCAGCACCGCACGGATATTGGTGTAGGCCAGATTCCAGAAATCGTAGAGTTGCTGGCCGATCAAGGGCCAGCTCTTGATCTGCTCAGGTGCGGCCCGCAGCGCGAGTTCGCCAGCACTGATCTGGCTTGCGATGTCCCTGATCCCGTCGACGGCACTCAAGCCCAGCCACGCCGCGGGGCCGATGACGATACCGAGCATGATCACGGTGAGAATGGCCGCCGCGATACGCGGGCTGCCGCCGAGGATTTTGGCGAGCCAGCTGAAGGCCGGATAGAACGCCACCGCCAGCACCGCGCTCCACGTCAGGATCGGCACGAACGGCTTGATGATCAGGAAGGTCCACGCCACCAGCAGTCCGAGCAATCCGAGCCGGATCACGAGTTGGATGACGCCGTCGGTCGTCAGAACTTGTCGAATTGTCTTCAAGCGCGGTGCCTGTGTGCTCAGGAGCCTGCTCAGCGTAGCGGCTCCGCTCGTGCAGCCGGCTTGATCCAGATCAAGCAGTTCCGCCGCAGTCACCAGCCTGATCGCCGGATGCGGACGACGGTCGTCGTCTCCGCCTCACGAACGCAGCGAGACACCGATGATCGATGCCGCGAGCTACACGCGCCGGGACACGTTGCGCGACGGCACGTCCGTCGAAATTCGGGCGCTCCACCCTGAGGACGAGGTCGAGATGCTCGCGGCGCTGGGACAGACCAGCGCGCAGTCGCGGCGGCGTCGGTTCTTCGTCCCGAAACAGCATTTTTCGGACAGGGAGCGCGACTTCTTCATGCAGATCGATTTCGAGCACCATGTCGCGCTGGTCGCTTGCGTGGACGATGCGGGCATCGTCGGCGGCGGTCGCTACATCGTCGCAGAGCCAGGCCGCGCCGAAATGGCCTTCATGGTGATCGACGCCTGGCAGGGGCGCGGCATCGGTGGCCTGCTCCTGCGTCACCTGATCGCGCTGGCGCGCGACGCCAGGCTGGGCGAACTGACGGCAGAGGTGCTCCCCGAGAATGCAGCCATGCTCCGCCTCTTCGATAGATTTGGATTCGTGCGCGCAAAGGGCTGGGATCCCGATGCCATCCACCTGGAATTGAAGTTGACCTAGATCGGATCAAACTCCAGTTAATTCAGCCAATTAGACAGAATTATTGACGCTGAAATTGAGCCTGATGGCGGAAGGTGGGATTCGAACCCACCTTGTGGGCACGGCGGTTTTCAAGTTCGGGCGGCGCAGTGTCGCCCTGTGTTGGCACGTCCAACTAGTCCGGATTTCCTCGCGTTTTGGCAGGGCGACAGTCCAGTCAGTCCATCGCGTGTCGCCAAACTTGGGTCCGAGGAGGACGTCGATAACCGTCCTTCTCGGGATCCTCGGCACGGTCGTCGCAGCACTGCTGCGGGCCAATATACGCGTATGGACGGCGCTTGCGCTCGGCCTTTTCGTGATCGGGTTGTCGGCCGCGCTCATTGCCTGCGCTCAGCCCTGTGGATCTGGACGGGATCTCGCTATCGGCCATGCTCTGCTGGTGGGGGATGCGGTCGACGATGACGGCAGGCCGGCGGTATTTCTGACAATCAAACGCTCGTGGCCCGGCGCGGTTCTTGTCCGGTGAACGCGCGCCGGGCCTAACCATTCCCCGCTTCCCCCGTGAGGTTTGGCTAAGGTGAAGATAAAACGATTCTCGGGACAGCTTATACTTGTTTGTGCAAGCCCCAGAACGCGATCAGCAGACCGGTGATGGCCCCCGTTCCGAGCAACAAGAGAACGCTTTCCACACCCACGACGCGCAGTAGCTCGCAATCGTTCCGAGATACCACTAATCGATAATTTGACTCTCGCGGGTGTCGGGCTTCGATGGCGGGATGAGTGTCCGTCTCATCAAGCACGAAACCGTGCCCGCACCGGAAGCTTCAAGGTGCGCTTCGCTGATGGGCGCCGAAGTCGTTGTTTCTACTTCGACGACCTACTGTCGCGACGGCTACGTCCGGGGCAAGTGCCCCGCGAACAGGCACTCGATTGGGCCAGAATGTTCGCCCGAATTATGCGCGGCGTGATCGATCGCTGGGGCCCGCCAGCGAACCGGCGGGCCTAGGACCATCTATTGCCCCAGAGAACGCCACACCCAAACGCCGATTAAATTCAGAACACTGTATCTTTTTGGACTGAGCGATTGAATCCCGAGCAGAAGGATATGAACCGGCGTGCCGGGTTGAGTTTGGTGCGTCGGGCGGTCTCGGAGCGTCTCGTCTCCAGCCCCCGAGATGCTCGGGACCGTTCGTCTGAAATAAATCCCGCGACTCACATTTGTTGTGGCGGGAACTAGTGGTGCCGGGAAGATTCGGTAAACCGGGGCTGGCTGATACTTCACTTAAATTTTTCACCCGGAAGTTTTGACCAATGCGCGGGCCGCAGCTGCCCCCAGCTGCGGCCTTCGTATTCTGCGAATTCCGCTTTCGGAGATCCAATGCCCAACGAACATTGCTTGATCGTACATGCTGCTGGAAGACAATTGGACCTGCTCCGCGGAGAAGCTTCGCGCATCGCAAAGGGAAAACAGATTAACTGGTGGACCGATCGCGGCGACGCCGGTACACGCTTTTGCTTTGAAGACGCGAATGCGAAAGAGACGTTCGCGCTCACTTGCGACAATTTCGGCATCCGTTGTCGAGACGACTAGCACAAAAGAAGCCGCCGACCCTGTGAGCCGGCGGGAGTCTCTGAACGCACCAAGTATCAGCGCCTATTGGCGGGGATCCCCGACAGCGCCGACGTCGATCTCGGTCTGGTCAGGTTGCCGGCCAACGCCCTCATTTTTCCTGCCCTGCCCGATCCCGGCGAGCCGCTCGACCTTTCGAAGCCGCGCAACCCGCGCAACTTCTCGAAGGAATTTGCCAGGCGCGCCGAGCTCATCGGCGGCATTCGCTTTCAAGACTTCCGCGGCATTCACTCGACCGCTCTGCTCGATGGCAACATTCCGGTGCATCGAGTAGCAGAGCGAGCGCATCGGTGATGATCCGGCGGTCTTGTTGAGAAACTATTCGAAGCGGAAGCGATCGAAGCAGGCCGACGCGTCAATCGCGACGACGCTAACACCTTGGCGAAGGGCTTTCTTGCCCCTTACGGTCGTTGGGTACAGTTCGCTCATTGTTCAGAAGGCGACGGAAAACAAATTTCAAAAATACTTTTTCTATCAAGCACTTACTGGCGGAAGGGGTGGGATTCGAACCCACGGTACCCTTGCGGGCACGCCGGTTTTCAAGACCGGTGCCTTAAACCACTCGGCCACCCTTCCAAGACTGGCTGTCAAGTCTGGCTGTCGCTTAACGTAGTCGGCCGCGCAAGGCAACGCGAAGTTAGGGCTGTCCGCATCGAGCCGGCCCACCAAATCCGAGCTGTCAGGCGCGCGTCAGGCTGATCTTCTAGCCTGGCAACACTTGGGGAGACTCAATAGCGCTTCCCCTCAGCCATCCCCGCCATTGGCGATGCCACCCAGGGCGTCGCTGGTCGCGAGGCCCGGTCGGATTCGTCTCCATGTCCGGGCCTCGTTTGGCTTGCCGCAAAGGAAAACGCGGCGCCCCCAAGGACGCCGCGCGAAGTCTGTTGCTGAGTTTGGTGTTGCCCGCCTCAGCTCAGTAGCCGCAGGACGCGCAGCCCATCTGCACCGGCGCGTAGTAGGAATAACCCGGCGAGACCATCTCGACGCGCTGGCGCGTCGCGTATTGCGGCGGGATCTGCTCGTACTGAACACCGGGCGGCGCCACCATCACGGTCTGCGGGACCATCACGGTGCGATACTGCGCCGGCGTGCGATGCGCGACGACGGCGCCGGGTGACACCATCACGGTTTCGTCGACGGTGCGGTATTGCGGGGCGACGTATTGCTGCTGGTAGCACGTCGTGCACGGCTGCGGCGGCGCGTAGCAATTATAGCAGCCGGCAGAAGCTGCGCTCGTCATCGCAATCGCGGCGACGACTGTTCCGAAAACAACAGCAAGAGTACGAGACATTATGGTGGTGCCCCAATTGCCTGAAATGGATGTGCGAAGGTGGCCGCACTATACGCCGCAAAACGCATCTCTGCCGAAGTTCGTCGGGGCATCCTTAATGCGAACGGCCGGCTTTCGCCGACCGTTCAGAACTTGTTGACCATGCGCGAGCGCGAGAGTCACGCTCACGCCGATGCAGAACGTGCTTACTTCGTGCGACGCTTGACCTCACGCACGGCGCCGCGCGCAGCGCTGGTGGTCAGCGCAGCGTAGGCCTGCAGCGCGGTCGAGACGCTGCGCTTGCGCGCCGCGGGCTGCCAGGCGGCATCGCCCTTCGCCTCCTCCGCCGCACGGCGGCTCGCGAGCTCCTCGTCGGAGATCTCGAGATTGATGCTGCGGTTCGGGATGTCGATGGCGATGCGATCGCCGGTGCGCACCAGAGCGATGTTGCCGCCTTCGGCCGCTTCCGGCGACAGATGGCCGATCGACAGACCCGAGGAGCCGCCGGAGAAGCGGCCGTCGGTGACGAGCGCGCAGGCTTTGCCGAGGCCCATCGATTTCAGATAGCTGGTCGGATACAGCATTTCCTGCATGCCGGGGCCGCCGCGCGGGCCTTCATAGATGATGACCACGACCTCGCCGGCCACGACCTTGCCGCCCAGAATGCCTTCGACGGCCGCGTCCTGGCTCTCGAACACACGTGCGGGGCCGGAGAATTTCAGGATCGAAGAATCGACGCCTGCGGTCTTCACGATGCAGCCGTCCTGGGCGAGGTTGCCGTAGAGCACCGCGAGGCCGCCGTCCTTGCTGAAGGCGTGCTCGATGTTGCGGACGACGCCCTTCTCGCGATCGGCATCGAGCTCGTCGTAGCGGCGATCCTGGCTGAAGGCGACCTGTGTGGGGATGCCGCCGGGCGAGGCGCGATAGAAGGTGCGCACAGCCTCGCTCTTGGAGCGCTTGATGTCCCAGCGCTCCAGCGCCTCGTTCATGGTCGGCGCATGCACGGTCGACACTGACGTGTCGATCAGACCGGCACGGTCGAGCTCCCCGAGAATGCCCAAAATGCCGCCGGCGCGATGCACGTCCTCGACATGGACGTCGGCGACCGATGGTGCGACCTTGCAGAGCACGGGCACGCGGCGCGACAGGCGGTCGATGTCCTGCATGGTGAATTCGACCTGTCCTTCATGGGCGGCGGCAAGGAGATGCAGCACGGTATTGGTCGAGCCGCCCATCGCGATGTCGAGCGTCATCGCGTTCTCGAACGCCTTGAAGTTGGCGATGTTGCGCGGGAGCACGGAGGCATCGTCCTGCTCGTAATAGCGGCGGACGAGGTCGACGATGGTGTGTCCGGCCTCGACAAAGAGGCGCTTGCGGTCGGCATGGGTGGCGACAACCGTGCCGTTGCCGGGCAGCGCGAGGCCGAGCGCCTCGGTCAGGCAGTTCATGGAGTTGGCGGTGAACATGCCCGAGCAGGAGCCGCAGGTCGGGCAGGCCGAGCGCTCGATCACCTTGACGTCGTCGTCGCTGACCTTGGAATCGGCCGCAGCCACCATGGCGTCGATGAGATCGACCGCCTTGGTCTTGCCCTGGAGCTTGACCTTGCCGGCCTCCATCGGGCCGCCCGAGACGAACACGGCGGGGATGTTGAGGCGCAGCGCGGCCATCAGCATGCCGGGCGTGATCTTGTCGCAATTGGAGATGCAGACGAGGCCGTCGGCGCAATGGGCGTTGGCCATATACTCGACGCTGTCGGCGATCAGCTCGCGCGACGGCAGGCTATAGAGCATGCCGTCATGGCCCATGGCGATGCCGTCGTCGACCGCGATGGTGTTGAACTCCTTGGCAACGCCGCCGGCCTGCTCGATCTCGCGGGCAACCAGCTGGCCGAGGTCCTTCAGGTGGACGTGGCCGGGCACGAACTGGGTGAAGGAGTTGACGACCGCGATGATCGGCTTGCCGAAATCGCCGTCCTTCATGCCCGTCGCGCGCCAGAGGCCGCGGGCGCCTGCCATGTTGCGGCCGTGGGTGGTGGTGCGGGAGCGATAGGCTGGCATGGCGGTTTCCATCCTCGGGGTTGGGTGGCGCGGGCGGGAAATATGGAGCCGCCTCGCACCTTTCCGGCCGGATAGCGCACGGGGTGATCAGGCGCAACGGGAACTTGGATCGGACAGAGCTCCCCTGCTCCCGGCGCGGGCTTGGAGGCGAACGTCGCGAGCGCCGTGATGAGCAGCCTTACACACCTCAACCTCGGTTCGCGCCAAACGCACGATGCGGCTGCACATGATGAGCCAAGAGCGCAACGGTATTCTCGTCCGTAGTGCTCCGGAATGGAATCCTATCGGGACCTCGCGTACATCACGCTCATCGATCGGCGGCCACTTCCAAGGGCATCATCCTCTGATCGCGCACTATGGGGTTGGGGGACCGCATGGGGCGGGGGATTGAAGGCTGGGGCAAGGTGACGAGGTCCGGACTCCTAGGCACTCCGGACCTCGAAGCTTTTTACTTCGAACGCAATTTCGCGCCCCCGGCTTTATGAGCCGCGCGGCGCGCGAAATCGTTGAGCGTCCCGCGCTCAGCGGGTTTGCGGCTCGATGGTCACCGTGCAATCGCCCTGCCCCTGCGTTGCGACCACGATATCGCCAGCGGCGGCGCCGAGCGGAATCGGGGCGGATGAGCCGCCGCCGGGCATCTGAACCGTCACGCTCAGTGAATCGGTCCGCGCACTCGAGCCCACCGTTGACGGTTCGACTTCGGCCACGTTGCCCGAGGCATCACGCCGCATGATCCGGCAATTGACGCTGCTGCTTGCGTTGCTGCCGCCGGTCGCGGCCATGCTGGTTGATGCACTGCCGCTCATCTCCGCGCGGGCTCGCGACGGATCGCGAGGCACCTGGCTGACGATGCGATGCGTCCGCGGATCCACGATGACGACGTCATCATCCGTCGCGAAATACTCATAGTCGCGATATTCCGGCTCGATCGAGACGATCTCGGGCGGCAGCCTGTACAGATGCACGTGCGGGGGAATTGTCTCGCCGGCGCGGATCGAAATGTTCAGGTTGCGCTCCGGCTCCGCCAGGCGCTCGCGGCTCAGTCGTTCCGAGATTTGCACCTGCTTTTCGGAGTTCACCCGGGTCTGCTGGCTGACCTGCGTGTTGGTCTGGCTGGTTTGACTGGCTTGATTGGTTTGCGTCCCGGTGGCGGCCGGTGCGCTCTGTGCATTGTTGGTTGGCGGCGTCCGGCTCGTGTCGGCTGCGCTGGCCGGCCGATTGCCTTGTTGCGCAGGGCTCTGCTGCGCGGCGTTGCGCGGAGGTTGGGTCTGGTTACGCTCGCCCTGGTTGGCCGCGGCTCCCGTGCGCTCGTTCTGCTGAGCAGCGGGACCGCTTCTGGATTTCTCGGTCTCGGCGGTTGATTTCTGCGGCGCAGACTTGTCCGACTTGGTCTCGGCGCGGTTCTTGTCGGCGTCGTGGCCCGATTTCGCGCTTTCAGCCTCCCGGCTGCGATCCTTCGATGGCTCGCGGGATTCTTGCGCCTGCTCCCTGGCATTCGGCGCGTTGTGCTCGGCAGCGGTGGCCGGCTGACGCTTGTCCTCGCTAGCCTCATGCTTGGCAGCGCCGCCTTTCTCCTCGCGGGCTGCGCCTTGAAGCTTCTCCTGCCCACCCTGCACGCGTTCCTGGGCGCGTTCTTGGGCGCGTTCCTGGCCGGCGCCACCGCGCTGCGGCGCAGCGCTCTTGGCCGGTTCCTCGGTCCGTTTCTGCTCGTCCTTGCGCTCGGGCGCCTGAGAATAGGCAACGCCGGATGCGAGCATAAGTCCAATCGCCGCGGTCGATAACATCAAGTGCTTACGCATGGTCCCTCTCCTGGACAAATCGCAATGACAGACGCGAACGCTCTGTCGGTGCGAATGTTCCTGAGCGGGAACGTCGCTATTGGGTTTCGGTAGGCACTGACGTCGAGGGGTTGGGCATGTTCCGCTCGAGATCCTCAAGCCATGCCGCCGCGCTCGAATCCGACGGTGCACGCCAGTCGCCGCGCGGCGAGAGCGAGCCGCCGGCTGAAACTTTTGGCCCGTTTGGCATCGCCGAGCGCTTGAACTGGCTGAAGGCGAAGAAGCGGCGCAGGAACACCTCGAGCCAGCGGCGGATCTCCGCAAGGTCATAGGCTCTGCGCTTGTCGGCCGGGAATGCCGGGGGCCATTCGCCCGCGGCGACATCCTTCCACGCCTGGAGTGCCATGAAGGCGATCTTGGACGGCCGCATGCCGAAGCGTAGCGTGTAGAACAGGTTGAAATCCTGCAATTCGTAGGGCCCGACGGAAGCCTCTGTGCTTTGCGGCTTCTCACCCGGTTTCACTGGAACCAGCTCCGGCGAGATTTCGGCCGCGAGGATCGAGGCCAGGGTTGCATTCACGTCGGCGCTGAACTGCTTCGATGTAATCACCCAGCGGATCAGATGCTGGATCAGCGTCTTCGGCACACCGGCGTTGACATTGTAATGCGCCATCTGGTCGCCGACGCCATAGGTGCACCAGCCGAGCGCGAGCTCGGAGAGATCACCGGTGCCGATGACGATGCCGCCATGATGGTTGGCGAGTCGAAACAGATAGTCTGTGCGCAGACCCGCCTGCACGTTCTCGAAGGTGACGTCGTAGACCTTCTCGCCTTTGCCGAAGGGATGGCCGATATCCTTCAGCATCTGCGTCGCCGTGGTGCGGATGTCGAGTTCCTGCCAGGTGGTCTGCAACGCCTTCATCAGGGCCAGCGCGTTGGTCTTGCTCTCGCTGCCTGTCGCGAAGCCCGGCATGGTGTAGGCGAGGATATTCTCGCGCGGCAGGCCGAGCAGGTCGATGGCCTTGGCGGCGACGATCAGCGCATGGGTGGAATCGAGGCCGCCGGAGACGCCGATCACGACACGCTTGATGCCGGTGGCGCGCATGCGCTGCACAAGGCCCGCGACCTGGATGTTGTAGGCCTCGTAGCAATCCTGCTCGAGCAAATGCTCATCGTTCGGCACGAACGGGAAACGCTCGACCTTGCGCAGGAAGCCGATATCCGCAGACGGCGGCTTCAGGGCAAATGTCACTTTCCGGAATAGCGCCTCGCGCTGGCGGCGATTGTCGTCGAACGTGCCCATCAAGGCGCGCTCCTGCCTGAGCAGGTCGAGGTCGACGTCGGCCATCGTGATCTGGCCGTCTTGCCTGAAGCGCTCGCCCTCGGCCAGCAGCACGCCGTTCTCATAGATCGAGGTCTGGCCGTCCCAGGCGAGATCCGTGGTGGATTCGCCGGCGCCTGCAGCGGAATAAACATAGGCCGCAAGGCAGCGCGCCGAGGTCGACTGGCAGAGCAGCGCCCGCGAGCGTGCCCGCCCGATCGTGATCGGGCTGCCGGAGAGGTTGATCAACACGCTGGCGCCGGCCAGCGCCAGCTCGGAGGCCGGCGTCACCGGAATCCACATGTCCTCGCAGATCTCGACGCCGATGGTGAGGCCAGGGACATCCTCGGCCGCGAACAGCAGGTCGGTGCCGAATGGCGCCCGGAGCTTGCCGATGGCGATCGCCTCGCCGGTGACGCCGGCGCCCGAAGCGAAATGGCGGCCCTCGTAGAATTCGCGATAGGTCGGCAGATAGCTCTTGGGCACGACGCCGAGAATGCTGCCGCGGTGGATGACGACGGCGCAATTATAGATGCTGACGCCGAAGCGCAGCGGGGCGCCGACGACCAGCACGGTCATCAGGCCTGCAGAGGCCTCGACGATCGAGGCCAGCCCGCGCTCGACCGCATCGAGCAGCGGATCCTGTTGGACGAGGTCCTCGATGGCGTAGCCGGACAGGCACAGCTCGGAAAACACTGAAACCGCGACCGACCGCGCGTCGCAGGTCTTCGCCGCCGCGATCACCGCCTCCGCGTTGGCCGCGGGATCGGCCACATGGGAGGTGGTGACGCAGGCTGCAACGCGCGCAAAGCCATGGGCGTAGATCGAGTGGAAGCTCATCGCGCAAAGGACCCTTAAATCTTGCCAGAAGCCAGCCTCGGCCGACGCTGGAGTCTATGTAGCCCATCGACCCGGCCCCGTGCAGGCCATCGGCCATCATGCATAACGGATCTGCAAGCCACGCCTGATGTCAGGCGCTGCGCGCCAGCAGGCCGGCGAGGTCGTTGCGCAGCCATTCGGCGATGCGGGGCCAGGCATGGGCATGGGTCCGCGCCCCCATGAACAGGCCGAGATGGTCGCTCGGCTCGGAGCGTGCTGCAATGAAAGCCGGCGGCGTGCCGAGGAGCTTCGCTGTGGCAAAAGCCTGCGCGACCGGTACGACGTCGTCGTCAAGCCCGGCCAGAAGGAACACCGGTGCCCTGACATCCCTCAGGTCGATCGCGCGGCCGAGCGCGATGAACTGGCCTGATGCGATCCGGTTCTCGCGAAAGATCCAATTCACGATCTGAAGATAATAGACGCCGGGCAAATTGAGCGTTTCGCTGTTCCAGCGATCGAAGCGCGCCAGCAGGGCCGCCCCCTCCTCGTCCGAGAGGTCTCGCTGCAACGCCGCTGCGACGTCGTCGGGGCCGGGCGCCTTCGACCAGACATGGAGCATCTCCTCGCCACTGACATTACCGCCACCGCGGGCGACGAGCTGATCGTAGACCATCTCGGGTGCATTGCGGGCAAGCTGCGCCAGCCTGGACTCGACCGAGAGGTCGACCGGCGCACCAACCAGCACCAGCCGCCGCACCTTGGCCGGGAAACGCGCTGCGTAGAGCAGCGACAGCCAGCCGCCCTGGCACAGGCCGACCAGATCGACCGGCGCGCCGATCTCGTCGACGGCGACGTTGAGATCGGACAGATAGCTATCGATCGAGAAGTGGCGCATCTCAGGCGTGGCCGAGCGCCAGTCGGTGAGATAGACCCGATCGATACCGCCCTGTTGCAGCGACTGCACCACGCTGTGACCGGATGCGAAATCGGCAATCAGGGCCCGGTGCAGCGCATAGGGCGCACACACCAGCGCCGGCTGGCCGGATCGCGTCCGCGCGCAATCGCGCAGCCGCATGGTGGCAAGCTCCAGCGCCACGGTGCCTGATGTGGTCCAGGGCAGCTCGCTCCCACTCTGCTCGGCCGGACGGCGTTCCAGCCACCAGAAGCAGGCGTCCATCGCGAGCTTTGCCGCCGCAAACGGCCACAGCATGGGGTCATCAGGGCCACGCCGCGCCTCGCCGGGCCGCTCTCCGCTCTTCTCCGCCGCCATTACCTGATGATCCTCACAGGAACGCCTCCAAGCTGATGGTGGAAATGCCGACCTCCTTAAAGCTGCGATGGGTCGCCGCGACCGAGCCGTTGAGGTCGATGCCGCGGCAAGCGTCCTCAATGACCACAACTTCGAAGCCAGCCTTGCGGGCATCCTCCGCGGAAAAGCGGACGCAAAAATCGAGCGCGAGTCCAGCCACGAAGACGGTCTTCAGCTCGCGCTCGCGCAAATAGCCAAGGAGGCCGGTCGGCGTCTTCTTGTCGTTCTCAAACAGCGCCGAATAGGAATCGATCCCGCGGCGAAAGCCCTTGCGCACCACCAGGCTTGCCCGCGTCAGGTCCAGATCCCGATGAAATTCGGCGCCAGCCGTGCCCTGGACGCAATGGGTCGGCCACAGCACCTGGGTGCCATAGTCGAGCTCGATGGTCTGAAACGGCTGCTTGCCCGGATGGTTCGCCGCGAAGGAGACGTGGTCGCCCGGATGCCAGTCCTGCGTCAGCACCACATTGGCGAATTTTTGGGCGATCCGGTTGATGGCGGGCACGACCTTCTCACCGCCGGGAACGGCGAGCGCCCCTCCGGTGCAAAAATCGTTCTGCACATCGATCACCAGCAGCACGTCGCGGTCGGATATCTTCATCGAGAGGGTCCCAATCGCAAGTCTAATGCCATCCGCCCGGCGCATCGGGCGCCGGCCGCTCTCGCCAATGTCGACCTTCCCGGGCGGCTTCGCAACCACCGCCTTGAATGCAACGCTTTGCGGACGACCGTGTTGACTAGCTGTACCTGACCGCGGAATCTCTGATATCCGCCGCAATACGGATCGGAGCAACGAAGCAGAGGAGATGGGTTCCTGTGGCCAAAGGCCACGGCNCAGCCACAAGGCCATGAGTATCGGCAAGACAGGAAACATTCTTCTCGCCGATATCGGCGGCACCAATGCGCGCTTCGCGCTGAGCAATGGCGAGCAGATCGGACCGATCGACTATGTGAAGGTCGCCGACCATCCAACGGTCCGCGAGGCCATCACCGACGTGCTGCGGCGGGCCGACAGCGAGAAGCCTGTCAGGGCCGTCCTCGCCGTCGCCGGCCCCGTCACCAATAATCGCTGCGTCATGACCAACAGTCCCTGGGTGATCGACGGCAACGAGCTCCGGCCGGCGCTCGGCTTCGACAGCGTCCATGTGCTCAACGATTTCGAGGTGGTGGCCTGGTCCCTGCCCGCCCTGCAGCCGGCCGACCTGATTCCGCTCGGCGGGCAGGACGGCATGCCTGGAGAGCCACTGCTGGTGGTCGGGCCCGGGACCGGTTTTGGCGTCTCCTGCCTGGTCGAGCGCCACGGCTCCCGGCTCGCTGTCGTCACCGAGGCTGGGCATGCCACCTTGCCGGCGGAGAACGAGCGCGAAGAACGGGTGATCGCCGCGATGCGCCGGCGCTTCGGCCATGTCTCGATCGAGCGCGGCGCCCTGTCCGGTTCTGGGCTGCAATCCCTCTACGAGGCGATAGCCGAGGTCGATGAAGCCCAGGTGCCGCAACGCGACGCGGCTGGCATCACCAAGGCCGCGCTGGACGGTTCTTGCGAGCTCAGCCGCGCGACGCTGGAGATGTTTTGCGCCATCCTCGGCTCCGTCGCCGGCAATCTCGCGGTGACCTTCGGCTCCAGGGGCGGCGTCTACATTGCCGGTGGAATCGTGCCGCGCTTTCCGGGATTCCTTTCGGCTTCAGCGTTCCGCGCGCGTTTCGAGGCCAAGGGGCGCTTCCAGGATTACTTGCGCAACATCCCGACGCGCCTCGTCATGAAGCCTGATGCAAGCTTCGTCGGCCTGAAGATGTTCGCCGACCACAATCTCGATTGAGGGCGGCCGCCTCGCATCGGCGCTCTCCAGCGCTTCAATTCGCAGTTCCACGCTGATCGTGCTTGCCCTCAGGCGTCCGATAGGAAACAATCCTGGCGTGTGTGGCGTAACGTGCCGGGGGCGTGACATGCGTAAGCAGGATGTTGGATTCGACTATCACCGCTATCACCGGCTGCTGACCGAGGCAGACGATGAAACCAAGCGGATGGCGCTGATCGAGCTGTTGATCGAGGAAAAAGCGCGGGACCGCCTGGCTGCACAGCGCGCCTCGGACCGCGCGGCGATGACGGCCCACACCATCGCGACGGTGCTGCGGGGCGGCCGCAACTAAGGCTTGCAAGGCCTGCTGCCTGCTGCCTGCTGCCTGCTGCCTGCTGCCTGCTGCCTGCTGCCTGCTGCCTGCTGCCTGCTGCCTGCTGCGAGAAGTCCGCGATCGATTGCGATTCCGTTAAGGATCCCTGGCAATCCTGTATCAAACTTTCTGCTCTAGAAGTTCCCTCACCTGATGCAATTCAGGATCAAACAGAGGGGGAATGACCATGAGCATGATTTCGCTCGCCGAAATGCCGGCTGCCATCCAGACCCGGTCGAACGATTATTCTTTTAAAGCGATTGCCATCTTCTGCTGCCTGGGCCTCATTGCCTCCTTCAGCCTGATGGCCCACGGCGTCGACCTCAGCGCCGGCCTGATGTGAATCCCTGACGGATTGTCCGTCGGGACATGGCCGCCCCTTCCGGGCGGCCATTTTCGTGCCCGATGCCTGCACCGTCGACAGAGTCAGTGCGGGACTTTGGCAGGCATGTCCGGAAACAGCGCGTCGATGATGCTCTTGAGCTGATCGAGCGCGATCGGCTTGCGGAGAATGGGTCGGCGCCGGAGCAAGGACGGCAGCAATTCCGGCCCGTAGCCGGTGGCAAACAGAAACGGCTTGCCGCGCCGCTCGATCAGATCGGCGACCGGATCGACATAAACACCCATCAGATTGATGTCGAGGATCGCGAAATCGTACTGCGCGGTCATCGCAAAGGCGCTCGCATCGCGGACATTGTCCGCTTCTGCGACGACATGGTGGCCAAGCTCTTCCACCATGTCAGCCATCATCATCCGGATCAACGCCTCGTCTTCGACCAGGAAAACGGAGAGTCCGTCCGCCATATCAACCCCGCAAGCCTCGCTGCAAAGCTAAGCATACCCGATTTGCGAAAAGGATACACGAATTCGTGGCCTTCAATTTCCACGAATGCATGCAATCCGATTCAGGCTCGATCAATCCAGTCTGGTCAATCCAGCCCGCGCTCATGGCTGAGGCGAACCATCTCCTGAATGAACACCTGCTTCTGCTTGTCATCGAGGCTCGAATACAGCGGCTCGGCCGCATCGGCGACATTGCGCTGGTCGGCAGCGCGGTCGATCAGGAACTGCGCCTCGTTGCGCATCTGCTCGATGATGTCGTCGGGCGGATCGCGCTTGGCCCGCTCCATCCGCAGGTTGAGTCGCTCAGCGCCATTGTGCCCGAGATAATGCATGGCACTGGAGAAGCCGAACCAGTGCTTCTCCTGATCGGGCGTGAGATTCAGCTCGGTCTTGATCCGCTCGATATAGGAATCGCTGTTGGCGACGATCTGTTCGGCGGTCAGTTGCGGCGCGCCGGGCTGGGTCAGGACCGTGACGTCCTTGTTGTCCTTGCTGTCCTTGCTGTCCTGGGGGGCGTTCTTGGCTTCCTTGGTCGGCTTGGCCCCCTTGGCGCCTTTTGCCGCCTCCTTGGCGCCTTTGGCATCCTTGTCCTTGGCAGCGCCCGGCTGCTTGGCGTCCTTGCCTGAATCCTTGCTGGCGTCCTTGGCGGCCGGCGCCTGGCCGCTGTTGTTGTTCCCGACGCCGAGCACGCCGGTGAAGACGCCGACCACGCCGCCGATGGCGCCGCCGAGGACGCCTCCGACAGGACCGGCCGCCTTGTTACCGGCTGCGGCGCCGTCCTGGACGCCCTTGACCAAACCTTGTGCATTCGCGACTGCGGTCGCGCCGACGAGGAGTGTCAGCACGGACCCGAGCGCAAGCCATCGTCGCAGGCCAAGCCGCACGGGCGGCGCCGGGTTGATCATTTGGGTTTCCATTTCGATCTGCTTGCCTTCTTAAGGAAACGGCAGGCGGCCTGCCGGTTGCAACTCTACAGTTTTCGCCGAGCCGAGGTCTAGCTACGGACCATCACTGTCCCGTTGGAAAGACCTTCGGCGGCAATGCAAGCTCATTTGGAACTGCGGCGTAATTGCGCACGGAGCAATTGGCGGCTTCGCCCGACGTGTGCGTCGCAATAAGGGCTGCCGCGGCTCACGCCGCGACGCAGCCGCTGTCGCGTCCCATACACAACGTTAGTTCTAGAGAGCGGTGCATCAGGCTTTCTCGACAGATGCGATCAATCATGATCTGATCGCGCTACCAATTTGCCGCGTCCCCTGCGTGACTTAGCGCTGGAGACAACGAGGCCAACAAGAAACGTCCAACAATAAAATCAAAGAACAAACTTGGGAAATTCAGAGGAAACGACAGAACAATAAACAACACCAAGACGAGGAAACGAGATGTCACGCAAAAAGCTGACACGACGTCAATTTGTAGCTGCCACTGCAATGTCCTCCGCGGCGCTGATCACGGCGCCGTATGTCCGGGGCGCTTACGCTGCCGGTAAACTTTCGATCGGCTTCTGGGACCATTGGGTGCCCGGCGCCAACCAGGCCTCGACCGATCTGGTCAACGAATGGGCCGCGAAGGAAAAGGTCGAGGTTTCGATCGACTACATCACCAGCAACAACAAGAAGATTGAGCTGACCGCGGCGGCCGAAGCACAGGCCAAATCGGGTCACGACATTCTTCAGATGCCGAGCTGGTGGCCGCACGCCTATTCCGAGAATCTCGAGCCGCTCAACGACGTGATGGAGCCGCTCATCAAGCAGAACGGCGAGGTGAACGGCACGGTCAAATATCTTGCGCAGTCGGGCGGCAAATGGCTCGCGGTGCCGGCGACGCCCGGCAGCCAGATCAAAGGCCCCTGCACGCGCATCGACCTGATGAAGAAGTTTGCCAACATCGACGTCCAGGAAATGTATCCGGCCGGCAGCCCGCCCAAGGCGGACAACTGGACCATGGATACGTTCCTGAAGGCCGCGGAGGCCTGCCAGAAGGGCGGCTTCCCGTTCGGCATCGGCCTCGGCGAAACCACCGACAGCGTCGACACCGCCGGCGCAATCTTCCAGTCGTTCGGCGCCGAACTCGTCAACGCCAAGGGCGATATCACGATCAAGACAGACCAGGTTCGCCAGGCCATGGAGTATTACAAGAAGCTGATCGCGTTCCTGCCCCCGGACGCGCCGTCCTGGGACGACGCATCGAACAACAAATGGCTGATCTCCGGACGCGGCGCGCTGATCATGAATCCACCCAGCGCCTGGGCGGTTGCCAAGCGCGATGCGCCCCAGGTTGCCGAGCAGTGCTGGACTCACGGCTTCCCGGCGGGCCCGAAGGGACGTTTTGCACCCTTCCTGCCTTACTTCTGGGGCGTCTGGAGCTTTGGCAAGAACAAGGAAGCGGCCAAGAGCCTGCTCGTTCACCTGTCCTCGCCCGCGGCGATCGAGAAATTCGTCGCGGTGAGCGGCGGCTATGACCTGCCGGCCTATGCGAACCTGACGAAGCTCAAGACCTGGGCCGAGGAAGGTCCGCCGAAGGGGACGCTGTTTCACTATCCGGACCCCTACCGGCAACAGACGCTCTCGATCGCGGCCTCACCGGCGCCGCCGAAAATCGCGCAGCAGATCTACTTCCAGGCGACGTTGACCAAGATGGCGTTGCGCTTTGCCCGCGGCGAAACGCTGGAGCAGTCGCTCGCCTGGGCTGAGGGCGAGTGCGAAGGCTTCATGCGGAGCTAGACGGCCAATGCGGATAGCTTGCGCGACCCTGCGCAAGCTATCCGTGCCGCCGACATTGCTGCCCGCATGAGAGCGAAGCCGATCCCACGACCGACTTCGCCGTTCGACCGTTTGTTCACAAGGAAGCTGATCCAAGGAACCTGATATGGCCGATGTCGTCGTTGAGCAAGGTCGCATCGCTCGTGCGACAGGCGCGCGGAAGGGATCGAGCCTGCGCAATACGCTCGGGCGCAAATCGACGGTTGCATTCCTCCTGACGCTGCCGCTGATCCTCCTGATCGCGCTACTCGTGCTCTATCCCGCCTTCTTTTCGCTCTATCTGGCGACGCTGAACAAGGCGATGACGAAGTTCGTGGGCCTCGGCAACTTCACCTTCCTGTTCAAGCGCGAGACGTTTTGGATGGTGGTGAAGCAGTCCTGCATCTTCGCGATCACCGCCGTGATCTTCAAGGCACTGATCGGCTTCATCGTCGCCCATTTCGTCCACAACATTCCCGGCAAGAAGCAGCGCAAATGGCGCGGCATGCTGCTGGTGCCCTGGGTTATTCCGCCGGCGATGAGCACGCTGGCCTGGCTCTGGCTGTTCGACCCCTCTTACAGCGCCTTCAATTACACCCTCTCCTACTTTGGCGTCGGCCCGATCCCCTGGCTTGGCGAGACTTTCTGGGCCCGCTTCTCCGTCATCCTCGTCAACGTCTGGTACGGCGCGCCGTTCTTCCTGATCATGTATCTGGCCGCGCTCAAATCGGTTCCCGACCAGCTCTATGAGGCGGCAGCGATCGACGGCGCCAATTGGTGGCAGAAGATCTGGTACGTCACGCTGCCGATGATGCGCAACATCATCGCCATCACCACGCTGTTCTCGCTGATCGTCACCTTCGCCAATTTCGATATCGTGCGCATCCTGACCTCGGGCGGACCGCTGGACACGACGCATCTGTTCGCCACCTGGGCATTCCAGGTCGGCATCCAGAGCAGCGACATTCCGCTCGGCGCCTGCGTCTCGCTGTTCATGGTGCCGATCCTCGCGGTCGCGGCGATCTTCATCCTGCGCGACGTCTCCAAACGCGGGAATGAAGCCTGATGAGCACGATGGCAATCGACAAAGCCGGACCGAGCCGCAAGGTCAAATACGGCAGCATGAGCCGGGATCGCGCCTGGGCCCTGCGCTGGTCCTATTTCTTCCTGGTGCTGTTTGCGATCTTCTTCCTGACGCCGCCAGTTTACATGCTGATCACCTCGCTCAAGAGCAGCGCGGAGATTTCGGCGGCTACCAATCCATGGTGGGTGTTTCATCCCACCCTGTCGAACTATGTCGAGCTGCTGACCTCGAACCAGTTTTTGCGCTTTTTCTGGAACTCGTCGATCATCTCGATCGTGGTCGTGATCGTGACCATGCTGATCAGCATTCCCGCCGCGTTTGCGCTGGCACGAATGAAGTTCTGGGGTTCGGCAACGCTGGCTACCGGCGTCTTCCTCACCTATCTGATCCCGGACAGCCTGTTGTTCATTCCGCTGTTCAAGATGCTCGGAGTCATCCAGGACCTGACCGGCATTACGCTGCTGAATCGCTGGTATGTGCTGGTATTCATCTATCCGACGCTGACCGTGCCGTTCTGCACCTGGATCATGATCGGCTATTTCGCCTCGATTCCGAAAGAACTGGATGAGGCCGCGATCATCGACGGCGCCTCCTGGCTCCAGACCCTGCTGCGGATCTTCATTCCGGTGGCACTGCCCGGGCTGATCGCGGCGACGATCTTCGCCTTCACGGTGTCATGGGCCCAATTCCTCTATCCTCTGGTGTTCACGACGTCGGTTGACCAGCTGGTGCTGCCGGTCGGCATCACCACGACGCTGATCAAGGGTGACGTCTTCAACTGGGGGCAGATCATGACCGGCGCGCTGCTCGGCGCGGCGCCGCCGCTGATCATCTACGCCTTCCTGATGGACTACTACATTGCCGGCCTGACCGCCGGCGCGACGAAGGGTTGAAATCGAGGGGTTGAAGTGCAATGGCCGACGTTTCCCTGCGTAAGGTGATCAAGCGTTACGACGATGTCGAAGCGGTACGCGGCATCGATCTTGATATCGCCGACCACGAGTTCATCGTGCTGGTCGGGCCGTCGGGTTGCGGCAAGTCGACGACGCTGCGCATGATCGCCGGCCTCGAGGACATCAGCGACGGCGACATCATGATCGGCGGCGACGTCGTCAACGACGTGCCGCCGAAGGACCGCGACATCGCCATGGTGTTCCAGAACTACGCGCTCTACCCGCACATGACGGTCGCCGAGAACATGTCGTTCGGGCTGCGGCTGAAGCACTATCCCAAGGCCGAGATCAAGGCGCGGGTGACGGAAGCCGCCCGCTTGCTCGACATCACCGACCTGATCGACCGCAAGCCGAAGCAACTCTCTGGCGGCCAGCGCCAGCGCGTCGCCATGGGACGTGCCATCGTGCGCAACCCAAAGGTCTTCCTGTTCGACGAGCCGTTGTCCAATCTGGACGCCAAGCTCCGCGTTCAGATGCGGATCGAGATCAAGAAGGTGCACCAGAAGGTGCGCACCACGACCGTCTACGTCACCCACGACCAGGTCGAGGCGATGACGCTGGCCGACCGCGTCGTGGTGATGAACAAGGGGCGGATCGAGCAGATCGGTACGCCGAACGAACTCTACCACAAGCCGGCGACGCGCTTTGTCGCAGGTTTCATCGGCTCGCCCGCGATGAACTTCATTCCGTGCCGTCTGGAGGATGCCGGCGGCACGCTCCGGATCCGCCTCACCGACCGCATCGCCTTCGCGCTGCCGCCGGCCCGCGCCGCGCGCTACAACGCTTTGCCGCGCAGCGACAGACTGCTGCTCGGCATCCGGCCCGAACATCTTTCGGAGTCGCATCCGCATCTGGAGCCGGGCGTGGAGACCTTCGACACCGTGCTCGACGTCACCGAACCGATGGGGATGGAGACGCTGGTCTATTTCGGCCTCGACGGCACACCGGTGTGCGGCCGCGTCAATCCCAATGCCGGCGCCAAGGACGGGGCTCCCATGCGTTTGGCGATGGACCTCAACAATATGCACCTGCTAAACGAGGAGACCGGCGTCGTGCTGTGATGCCGGTCTAGGAAGCTCGAAGCAGGCGGGGAGCGATGGCGACCAACAAGAAGAAGATTTTCGTTACACAAACCTTGTCGCAAGGGGCACGCGCTCTCCTCACCCAGCGGGACGATATCGAGCTCGTCGAGTTTGCGAACCTGATCTCCGCCAAGGATTTTGAGGCCCTGCTCAAGAGCCACGCGCCGGTCCACGGCGTGGCGCTTGGCGCCACCGCCTTTGGCGAGACCGAGCTCGAGGCCGCCCGCGACATGAAAGTCGTGACCCGCATCGGCGTCGGCTACGACGCTGTCGATGTGCCCGCGCTCTCCCGCCGCAAGGTGCCGCTGATGGTCGCGGGCAGCGCCAACTCGCCTTCGGTTGCGGAAGCGGCGCTGTTCATGATGCTGACGCTGGCCAAGCGCGCCAATGAGATGCATGCCTGCGTCAAGGACGGCAAATGGGCCGAGCGGCTCAGCATGCTGCCGTTCGATCTCTACGGCAAGACCGTGCTCATCATTGGCTTCGGCCGCATCGGCAGCCGCACCGCAAAGCGCTGTTTGGCCTTCGAGATGAAGGTACAGGTCTACGATCCCTATAAGCCCGCCGCCGATATCAAAGCGGCCGGATGCGATCCGGTCACCGACCTCGACGCCGCGCTGCCTCTCACCGATTTCGTCACCATCCACTGCCCGAAGACGCCCGAGACCGTCGGCCTGTTCGACACCGCGCGGATCGGTCGGATGAAGCCGAGATCCTATCTGATCAACACTGCGCGCGGCGGCATCGTCAAGGAGGCCGCACTCTACGACGCGCTGGTGTCCGGCAAGCTCGCCGGCGCGGGTATCGACGTGTTCGAGGTCGAGCCGCCACCGGTCAGCAATGCGCTGTTCGCACTGCCCAACGTCATCATGGCTCCGCACGTCGCCGGCGTGACCGTCGAGGCGGTCCAGCGCATGAGCGAGCAGACCGCGCGCAACATCCTGAGTGTGCTGGACGGCGATCCGATCAGGCAGAACATCATCAATCAGGACGTGCTCGGCTGAGGCAAATCCGAAGGCGGTCGACCTGTCCGACCGCCTTCGGAAGGCCAAAATGCGTCCCATTTTGGTGCAGATCGGGCCCCAACTCAGCCTTAATCGAACCCGCGTAATGTATCCGGCAGCGGCGGCAGTGGGACAGACTTGCCGGCCGCGTCGCGCTGGAGGATGGACCCTTGTCAGAGATCGACCCGACCGACCAAGCGCTGGCGACCATCGCCAGCATTTTCGAGCACCCCGAGCAGACCCTTGTTGTCCGTGAAACCGAGATCATTCGCGAGACCGAGATAGTCGCTGTCGGTGAGCACTCGGCTGTTGAGGAGCATCACGTCGTCGACGAGCATGACGAGCATCCGGTGGTCGAGGAGCAGCCGCTGGTGCCCGATCACACCGACGCCGACGGCTACAGCAAGGTCGGTCCCGGGCCGATGGTGGCGATCCGCCTGAAATGGACGGTCCATCGCGGCGACGACGGCCAATATTATGTGCACGAGACCATCGGCGAGCAGTCCGCTCCTGTGGTCAGCGGCCCGATGACCAGCGAGGCCGCCGTGCATTTCGTCGACGAACACGAGAGCGAGGCGCACCGGCGCTTCGAACTCCTGCGCAGCGAGATTTCCGGCCGCAGCTCACTTGCCGATTACGAGCGCAAGGGCGAGGCGTAACTACTTACGCCCGAGGAAATCCTTCTTCACCAGCTCGACGCCCGCGTGCCGCAACAGGTCGTAGGCAGTCGTGACATGAAAGAAGAATTGCGGGATGCTGTTGGTGAGCAGCAGCGTCCGCCCGGTAAAGGGCAGTTCGGTCCCGTTCTTCAGCTTGAAGAAGACCCTCAGCTCCGCCGCCGCATCGATGTCGGCGCGCGGCAGGCTCTCAATGAACTCGATTGAGGTAGCGATCCGCGCCTGAAGCCCGGCCATGTCGTGCTCCAGCGGCGGCAGCGCGACCGGCTCGCACTGCGCCAGCAAGGCCGGCGCGACGGTGGCATGGCGGCAGGCTTCACCAACCTGCTGCGCCAGATCGTACATGTTCGGCGCCATCCGCATGCCGAGCAGCACAGCCGGATCGAACTTGCGAGCCTCGGCATAGACCACGCCTTTGTCCAGCAGCGCGGACAGGTTGCGCAGATACGGTACGAAGAGGCCGACCGAGGCCTCGTATATCGAGATCGTCACGCCGGGATTCCCTTCAATTCCGTCTCGCCAGAAACTGGCATCTGGTCTAAATCCACGTCCACGAGCTGCACAATGACAGCTTGGGCATGGGTGGGAAAGAGATGACTGTTCGAATATCGCTTCGAATATCCGTTCGAATCTTGGCGGCTTTGGCCGTGATGGTGCTGGCAAACCTCGCAGCTCAAGCGGAGCAGCCGGCTCCCTCACGGCTCGACGAGATCATCAAGCGCGGCACGTTGCGCGTCGGCATGACCGGCGACTACAAGCCCTTCACCTATCTGGACAAGACGACGCAGCAGTTCTCCGGCTTCGACGTCGACATGGCGGAGGCTTTGGGCAAGGCGCTCGGCGTCAAGGTCGAGTTCGTGCCGACAGCCTGGCCGAAGCTGATGAAGGATTTCGAGGCCGACCAGTTCGACATCGCGATGGGAGGCGTGTCCGTCACGCTCGATCGCCAGAAGAAGGGCTACTTCTCGATCCCGATCATGCGCGAGGGCAAGACGCCGATCGCGCGCTGCGCCGACGTCGGCAAATACCAGTCCATTGCCGACATCGACAAGAAAGGCACCCGAATTATCGTCAATCCCGGCGGGACCAATGAGCGGTTCGCGCGCGCCAACATCAAGGACGCCGATATCACGGTCTTCCCTGACAACACCGAGATCTTCCATGAGATCGCCAAGGGCAACGCGGACCTGATGATGACGGATGCCTCCGAGACCCGCTACCAGCAGAAGCAGAACTCAGGCGTGCTCTGCGCGGTGCATCCGGATAAGCCGTTCGACTTCTCGGAGAAGGCCTACTGGCTGCAGCGCGACATGGCGCTGAAAGCCTTCGTCGACCAGTGGCTGCACATCTCCATGGAGGACGGCAGCTACAGGAAGATCTACGCGGCCTGGTTCGACTAGCATGCGGCTGACGATCGCGTGGGCGACCGCACTCGCGCTGGCGGGAGCCGGCAGCGCATTCGGGCAGACGCCCTTCACGCCCACGACGGGCCCCGCCTGCAAGGACCAATCCAAGGAAGGGTTCGGTCTGTGGACCTGCCCGGGACCGGCCGGCTACGTCGTGCGCTTCGCCGACGAGGGCAACATCGTCTCGCTCACGATTGCGCCGAGGCGTGCGATCGAGAAGGTGCAGGGACCGACGGCGCAATGGCGCGGCGCCGGCAAGGCTTTTGGCGACAAGATGCAGTGGATCATGCGCGCCGGCGTTCCCAAGGCCGCGGTGATCCGGACCTGGAGCCGGGTCGGTGACGACGAGCGTCAAGTCCAGGAGCTTTCGGTGTTTGCGATCAACGGCGACAAGGCCTGCCTCTTCGGCGCAGTCGAGATCCACGCCGACAAGGCCAACGCGGTGGCCCTCGCCCGTGCCGAGCAGGCCGCCGATTCGCGCTGCCCGGAAAACTAGCTGGGCCACCCGTCCAACTCTCGACCGGGTTCGGCGTTATTGAACCCGGGACACCCGGCAGACGACTCACACGGAGACAGTGATCTAGATCACTTTTTGCAGGTGAACCGGGGCGTAAGCGTCGGTGCGGGACCAGCTTTTCGGGAGATGGAATATGAGGAAGCTGTTGGCCACGGCCGCATTCCTTTTGGCGAGCACCGCAGCGCAGGCGCAGTACACGTTCGAGTATGGCGGGCGCACCATCCGCATCGATCCGGACCGCGGCACGGTGCAGATCCCCGGCGTGTATGACAACACCGGCCAGGGCAAGGCCAAGAAAGCCAGGAAGAACGATACCAAGCAGGACCTGCAGGCGCCGCAGCAGGCCAAGGTCGATCCGCAAGCGCCGGCTGCTCCCGCGCCGGCCCCGGCTCCGCTTGCCGCGCCTCCGGCCGCGGAACAGGCTCCCGCGCCGCCCGCCCCGGCAGCCGCAGCACCCCCGCCTGCGCCGCCCCCGCCGGCAGTTCCACCTGCGGCAGCAACCGCCAGCACGGCTCCGGCCGAAGACATGGTCCCGCCGCCGCAACCGGCTCCGAGCGCAGCCCCAGCGGTGGCTGCGGTGCCGCCCGCACCACCCCCGCCACCGGCGCCGACCGTCGCCGCCGCGCCTCCGGCACCGGTCCAGCAACCAGCGCCCGCGCCGGCTCCTCCTCCTGTTCAGGCCGCCGCCGTCGCACCGCCGCCCCCCGCAGCCGCCCCCGCACGCGATCTCAATTCGCCGCTCGGCGTCTGGCTCACCGAGGAGAAGGAAGGCAAGGTCCGCATCGAACAGTGCGGCAATAATCTGTGCGGCTATTCGGTCGACAGCAAGTCGAACCAGAATGGCGAGCAGGTTTTGATCAACATGAAGCCCGGCAAGGACCAGAAATGGTCAGGCCGCATCCTCGATCCCAACAGCGGCTCGACCTACGATTCGATCATCACGTTGCGGGGCACGGACCGCCTGCGCGTGCAAGGCTGCGCCTTTGGCGGCATGTTCTGCGGCGGCCAGACCTGGACGCGCGTGAACTAGATCGCGTTCGACAATTTCGAGAAAGACTGGGGGTCCGTGATCCGGGTCCCCTCGCTTTGCGACGGTGCCCGTGATGTGCGTCAGCTCACAGAGGATCTGGCGCGCGTGACAGTCCTCACATCGCGGATTCCGCGGCGGTGACACGATCCCAGCATAGTCAACCAAAGGGGCGTGTCATGAACGGATTTCGCAAGGGTCTCTTCGCCATCATTATCGCGATCGCATTGCCGATCGCGCAGGCGGATGCCGCGGGCTCAACCTTCGACGGGACATGGAATGTTCGCATCTCGTCGTCCAGTGAAACCTGCGGCAATGGCGCTACGGTCGCGATCGGCATCAACAACGGCCAGATCGCCTCGAGCAGCGCGGCGGTGACGGCGTCAGGCCGCGTCGCCGATGCCGGCAGCATCAACGTCACCTTGAGCACCGGCGTCAAGCACGCCGTCGGCTCCGGCCGGCTCAGCGGTACCTCCGGCTCCGGCACATGGCGTGGCACTATGTGCTCGGGCACGTGGACCGCGGAGCGGATGTAAGCGGCGCGCTCTAGCCCAGCGGCGCGCCGTATTCGGAGTCCGTCACCGGCTCGAGCCAGGTCGAATAGACGCCGTCGAGGGCTTCCTGCATGGCGATATGGCACATGCTGTTATCAGGCGAGGCGCCGTGCCAATGCACTTCTCCTGGCGGGATCCAGACGGTGTCGCCCGGACGGATCTCCTTGACAGGGCCGCCCTTGGTCTGGACGCGGCCGACGCCCGAAATCACATAGAGCGTTTGGCCGAGCGGATGATGGTGCCAGTTGGTGCGGGCGCCGGGCTCGAACGAGACGCGCGAGACATTCAGCCGCGCCGGCGCAGGCGCCATGTTGATGGGGTCCTGCAACACGGTGCCGGTGAAGTGTTCCTTGGGCGCGCGGCGGGTCGGCCGCGCACCTGCGAGCGTGATGTCCATGGGGTTCCTCGTTTCCTGTTACTTCTTGCTGGCGGCGTAGCGCGCCTTGGTCTCGGCGTTCATGGGATAGAGGCCCGGCAGCACCGCGCCGTTATTCACCTCGTTGACGATCCAGGCTTCCATCCGCTCCTGCTCGCCGCCCTCGGCGAGAACGTGCTCGAGCATCGCCGCCGGAATCAGCACACAGCCATCCTGATCGGCGACGACGATGTCGTTCGGGAATACGGCGACGCCGCCGCAGCCGATCGGCTCGCCCCAGCCGACAAAGGTGAGGCCTGCCACGGACGGCGGCGCGGCATAGCCGTCGCACCACACCGGCAGATTGGTACCGAGCACGCCCTCGACGTCACGCACGACGCCGTCGGTGACGAGCGCGGTGACGCCGCGCTTGACCATGCGGGCACAGAGGATGTCGCCGAAGATGCCGGCATCCGTGATGCCCATGGCATCGACCACGGCGATGCAGCCCTCGGGCATCGCCTCGATCGCGGTGCGGGTCGAGATCGGCGACGACCAGGATTCCGGCGTCGCCAGATCCTCGCGCGCCGGCACGAAGCGCAGCGTGAAGGCCGGTCCAACCAGGCGCGGCAGTCCAGGGCGCAGCGGACGCGCGCCGCGCATCCACACATTGCGCAGGCCCTTCTTCAGCAGGACCGTGGTGATGGTGGCGGTGGTGATGCCGGCGAGGGTCTTGCGGGCTTCGGGGGACAGCGACATGGATGAGAACGAGCTCCGAGGTGCAGGAAAGAACGCGCGCATCTTGCGAGCCGGGGGCTTCCCGTCAAGGGCCAAAGCCCTGACAAGAATGCGGCCCAGCCGGGCTGGTTACGCGACACGATAACAACGCCTTATCGCCGCACCCGGCATTAATTTATTGGACTTGCGGGCGCATTTACGCGAAGCAGGGTTGAGGCGGAGCTCAAGGTCGAGCCCGCATTTTCTCAAGGCCCGAATTCGACCGCTCATGGCCGCGACGCTTCCCCCGCCCCGCCTTCTGCCCAGTGGCGACAGCGCCGTCACGGTCGAGTTCAGCCGCACCATCGACGACGCCGCCAATGAGCGCGTGCTCGCGCTCGACAAGGCGCTCGCAGCTCACCCCATCGAGGGCATCTCCGAGACGATCCCGACCTATCGCTCGCTGCTGGTGCATTACGACCCCGGCAAGATCGGCTTTGACGCGCTCGGCGAAAAGCTGCTTGCGATCGCCAGCCGACCGCTGCCGCCGACCACCAAGGCGCGGCGCTGGCGCATTCCCGTCGCCTATGGCGGCGAGCACGGCATCGATCTCGAGGATGTCGCAAAGGCACTGAACACCACGCCCGACGACATCGTCGCCCGCCACGCCGGCGGCGATTATCGCGTCGCCATGATCGGTTTCACGCCGGGCTGGTCCTATCTCAGCGGCCTCGACAAATCGCTGCATATGTCGCGGCGAGAGAGCCCGCGGCTGTTCACGCCGGCCGGCACGATCTCGATCGGCGGCATTCAAGCGGGCATCCAGTGCCTGGCCGCGCCGAGCGGCTGGCACCTGCTCGGCCGCACGCCGGTCAGGACCTATCAGCTCCACCGCAATCCGACCTTCCTCACCGAGCCCGGCGATCGCGTGACGTTCTTTGCGATCGACCACAAGACGTTCGAGGAGCTGGACCGCGCCGCGGAAGCCGGCGAGATCATCGCCGAGCGGGTCGACGCATGAGCCGGCTCATTGTCGCCAGCATCGGTCCCGCAAGCTCCGTCCAGGACGGCGGCCGCTTCGGCGCGCAGCGCTATGGCCTCACCGTCAGCGGCGCGATGGACCGGCTGGCGCTGGCCGCGGCGAATACGCTCGTCGGCAACGCGCCGTTCGCAGCCGCCGTCGAGATCGGTCCGTTCGGCGCCACCCTCACGGCCCGTGACGGCGCGGTGCGCATCGCCATGTCAGGCGCACCGCGCAATGCCGATATCGCCGGCAAACCGGTGGCGATGGACACGTCCGTCACACTGAGGGACGGCGAGACGTTGACGCTGGGCTTTGCCCGCGGCGGCGCGTTCACCTATCTCGCGATCGAAGGCGCCATCAAGGGCGAAGAGGTGTTCGGCAGCCTCGCGGTCAACGCCCGCGCCGGGCTCGGCAGCCCCTACCCGCGGCCGCTGCAGGCCGGCGACGAATTCACTGTCGATGCCGCGAGCGGCGCGCCGGAGCTGCGGATCGAATTGCCGAAGCCGGTGAGCGGTCCGATCCGCGTCGTGCTGGGACCGCAGGACGACGAGTTCGACGACGCCAACAAGGCGCTGTTCCTGGATAGCGAGTGGAAGATCTCGGCGACCTCGGACCGTATGGGTTATCGGCTCGAAGGCCCCGCGATCAAGCATTTGCACGGTCACAACATCGTCTCGGACGGCACCGTCAACGGCAGCATCCAGGTGCCCGGCAACGGCGCGCCGATCGCGCTGATGATGGACCGCGGCACCTCGGGCGGCTACCCCAAGATCGCGACGGTGATCACGGCCGATGTCGGCCGCCTCGCCCAGACCTCGGCGGGGACGGCGTTCCGCTTCAAGGCGGTCAGCATGGCCGAGGCGCAGGACGAGGCGCGCAAGTTTCAGCAGCTGATCCGCACCCTGCCCGATCGCCTGCGCTCGTCCGACACCGTCGAGCTCAACATCGAAGCACTCAGCGATGCCAATGTTGCGGGCTATGCGGTGAGTGCCATGGATGCCGGGACCTGGCAGGTCGTGGCGGAGCCGTAAGCGACAACAAGGCCAAAGGCGGAGAGCAACCATGAAGACGATCGATCTCAATTGCGACCTCGGCGAAGGTTTTGGCGCGTGGGAGATGGGCAACGACGCCGCCATGATCGAACTCGCAAGCTCGGTCAACGTCGCCTGCGGCTTCCATGCCGGCGACCCCGACATCATGCGGCGGACGGTGGAGCTGGCGAAGGCGCGCGGCGTCTCGGTCGGCGCCCATCCTGGCTATCGCGACCTGCACGGCTTCGGCCGGCATCCGATCGCGGGCCTCAAGGCCTCCGAAATCGAGAACCTCGTCGCCTACCAGATCGGTGCGCTGCAGGCGATCGCGACCGCGGCCGGTCACAAGGTGACGCATGTGAAGGCGCATGGCGCGCTCTCCAATGTCGCCTGCGAGGACGACATGACGGCGAAAGCGATCGCCGCCGGCATCAAGGCGGTCGACCCCAGCCTTATCTTCGTCGTGCTCGCCAATTCGAAACTGGTGAAGGCCGGCGAAGCGGCCAACCTGCCGATGGTGCACGAGGTGTTTGCCGACCGTGCCTATGAGGACGACGGCAACCTCGTCTCGCGCAAGAAGCCCGGCGCGGTGCTGCACGATGCCAAGGCGATCGCGGAACGCGTGGTGCGCATGGTGCAGGACGGCGCGGTGGTGTCGGTCACAGGCAAGGTGATCAAGATGCGCACCGACACGGTGTGCATCCACGGCGATACGCACGGCGCGGTCGAGATCGCGCGCACGCTGCGCCAGGCCTTGAAGGATGCGGGGATCGAGGTCGCGCCATTCAAGCGCGGGTGAGGGACGCCGTCATTCCGGGATGATGCGAAGCATCGGACCCGGAATCTCGAGGTTCCGGGTTCGGCTGCGCCGCCCCGGAACGACAACTCAGAACGGGTGCGCCGAGAGCGTGCCGAAGAGAAGCACCGCGATGAGCGCGCACGCGCCGAAGATGCCGATGTGCCGCGCGCTCGCCTTGGTCCTGCGCGAGACCGATCGCGCATAGAGATGAAGCCTGGCTTCCGCCGACAATTCCCGGATGGTCGATTTCCAGCGCACCATCTCGCCAGTATGAACGATTCACCACGACGGCTGTAAGACGGTCGTGCAAATAGCGATAGACGTGTTTCCCTAGCGTGCTTTGCAGGCGAAAATTCTCGGAACCCGCGGGTTCCAGGAATCCTATTCGTTAAAGTCCGAGCCAAATGGAACCGGTTCCGGTGCCCCCCAGATCAAACGCTCGAAAACAACCCCATGCACAGTAGAACGCCGCCGCCGGATCGATTGCGCGGCGGCGGCGATTCACGCTGATCTCGTCGCGCCTTAGTAGACGTCAGCCTGGAAACGGCCCTTCTTCTTGAGATCGGCGACAAAGCTGACGGCCTCATCGGTCGAGCGCGCACCGAACTGGGCGACGATGTCGACCAGCGCGCGCTCGACATCCTTGGCCATGCGCTTGGCATCGCCGCAGATGTAGAGATGCGCGCCCTCGGCGAGCCACGTCCACAGCTCGCGGCCGACCTCGCGCATGCGGTCCTGCACGTAAAACTTCTTCTCGCCGTCGCGCGACCAGGCCAGCGACAGGCGCGTCAGCAGACCGGAGGTCTTCATCGCGTTGAGCTCGTCCTGATAGAAGAAATCGCAATCGCTGCGCTGATGGCCGAAGAACAGCCAGTTCTTGCCCGGCGCACCGGTCGCCTTGCGGTCGAGCAGGAAGGCACGGAACGGCGCAATGCCGGTGCCGGGACCGATCATGATGATCGGCGTCTTCGGGTCCTGCGGCAGGCCGAAGCCGTGGGCCTTCTGCACATAGACCTTGAGCTTGTCGCCCTCGGCGATGCGCTCGCCGAGGAAGGTCGAGGCGACGCCGAGGCGTTTGCGCTTGCCGACGATATAGCGAACGGAATCGACTGTCAGCGACAGTTTTCCGGGCGTCGCATTGTGCGAGGACGAGATCGAATAGAGCCGCGGCTGCAGCGACTCCAGCGCTTCGACAAAGGCTTCCGGATGCGGCCGCGTGCCGGAGAATTTCTGGAGCGCCGCCATCACGTCGAGCGTAGCGGCATCGCCATCGGGATCCTCGCCCTGCGCCAGCGCCCTTGCCTTCTCGCGCTGCGCCCCGCCGGTGATGAAGGAGATCAGCTCGAACAGCGTGTCGGGCGCCGGCGACAGCGAGACGTCGTCAATCAAGGCTTCGCGCAACGTCTTGCCGTTGACCTCTGTGGTGTGCGATGCGCCGAGCAGCGCGATGATCTGGTCGACAAGGCCGACATCGTTGCGCGGGAAGACACCAAAGCTGTCGCCGACCACGTAGTCGAGCTTGCTCTCGGCGAGATCGAACTCGACGTGGTAGGTCTCCTTCTCCGACTTGCCCTTGTTGAGCAGGCGGCGCGACAGGAAGGTCGCGGTCACCGGATTGTCGCGTGAGCGGCCCGGCTCGGCGATGGTCACGGTCACGGCAGGTGCCGCCGCAACATCCGCCTTGTCAGCCACCTTGGCCGCCGGTGCCTTGTCCAGCTCCTCGTAGAGCGATTTCAGCATCCGCGCGGTTTCCTTGCCGCCGGGGACGCAGAGATTGAGCCGGGCTTCGCTGTGGCTGGCAATCGCCTCCGAATAGTCGTGGCAATTGTAGCCGCACTGGCCGCAATCCTGCTGCGCCATCGCCGCCATCATCTTGCGGCGGACGGGGCGCCCTTCCGCAAGCTTCATGCGATCGGCGATCGGCATGGTCTGGTCGTGCCAGGGCGCTTCGCCATCGTCGCCATCGCCACTTGGCATGACAGCGTCGCCCTGCTCCGCGGACAGCGGCGTCGCCACATCGGGCGACAACAGGCCGGCAAAGAAGCCGTTCAGCCAGGAACGCTGCGCGTCGGAGAACGGCGCGCTGGCGGGAATGATATCGAGCTTCGGCGCAGGCGTGATCTGGTTCATGCGGACACCTGTGCATCGGCAAGCTTGCGCAGCGTTTCGCCGTCATGGCGGCGCGCAAAGGACAGGAAGGTTTCGTCGGGCGACGAACGGTGAGCGAGATAGGCCTTGAGCAGCGCCTCGACCGTCTTCGGCGCGTCCTCGGCCTTGAGGTCGTGGTAGACCTCCTGCCCGACGTCAGCGTCAGGGCCGAACCCGCCGCCGGTGAACAGGTGATAGCCCTCGACCGTGTCCTCTTCGCCGACAGGCACGCGTGCGCCGATCAGCCCGATGTCGCTGATGTAGTGCTGCGCGCAGGAATGGTGGCAGCCGGTGACGTGGATGTTGACAGGCTTGTCCATGGCGACACGCGGCTCGCACCAGTCGCCAATCGCGGCCGCATTGCGCTTGGTGTTCGAAGCGGCAAAACGGCAGCCGGCGTTGCCGGTGCAGGCGACCAGTCCGGCGCGGATATGGGAGGCCTCGACCGCGAGCCCGATGTCCTTGATCGCGGCAACCGCAAGCGCGACGTTCTCGTCACGCACGCCTGATATCAGCAGGTTCTGCCAGACCGTCAGCCGAACCTCGCCATCGCCGAGATCGCGCGCGACCCTGGCGAGGCCCCGCATCTGCTCGCAGCTCATCTTGCCGAGAGTGAGCGACACGCCGATCCAGTTCAGGCCGTCCTGCTTCTGCTTGTGCACGCCGATATGGGCCATGCGGTCCGCCCCGGGCCGCGCGACAAACGCTTCTTCCGGCACCCGCGTGAACGGGGTCTTCAGCCGCTCCTCGACAAGCTTGAGGAAGCCGTCATGGCCCATCGCGTCGAGCACGTATTTCAGCCGCGCCTTGTTGCGGTTGGTGCGATCGCCATGATCGATGAAGACGCGCACGATGGCATCCGCAACTGATGTCGCCTGCTCGGGCTTGACGATGATGCCCGAGTACTTTGCAAAATCCTTGTGGCCGGTGATGCCGCCGAGGCCGAGGCGGAACCAGACCCCGGGCTCGACGCCGAACCCGTCCTTCACCTCATAGGCCGTGAAGGCGATGTCATTGGTCTCCTCCAGCACCGCGATCTTGCCGGCACCATCGAAGGCGACGTTGAACTTGCGCGGCAGGCCGTAGAGCGAGCGGTCATTGAGGATGTGGTAGTGCCACTCGCGCGCGAAGGGCCGCGTGTCGATCAGCTCCTGCGGATCGATGCCGGCCGTGGGCGTCCCCGTGACGTTGCGGATGTTGTCGGCGCCGGAGCCGCGCGAGCACAGGCCGAGATCCTGGATGCCTTCGATCAACCTGGTCGCGTTCTTCGGCGGAAGCTCGCGAAGCTGCAGGTTGGCGCGGGTGGTGACGTGGCTGTAGGGCCCGCACAGGTCCTCGGCGAGATCGGCAAGACCCGTGAGCTGCCAGTGCTTCATGATCCCGTTCGGGATGCGCAGGCGGCACATGTAGGAATCCTGCGTCGGCGCGACGTAGAAGATGCCGTAATAGCGCCAGCGGAAATTGTCCGCCGGGCTTGGCGGCGCGTTGTCGAGCGCCTGCTGGCGCAGCCGCGGATAGGCATCGAACGGATGCTCGTCGCGCTTGAACTTCTCCTGGTCGGCGAGTTTCTTGCCTGCGGCGATGACCTTGTCCTGCGCCTTGATATGCGCGGCATCGGGACCAACAGGCTCGGCATTCGCCTTGCCGCCGCCGCCCAAACCACGACCAACCTTGCTGATCTGCAGGCCGGTCGTGAAACCTTCGAGATAGCGTTTCTGCTCGTCGGTGAAGTCGACTGCGAGCGTTTCGATTTTCATGGTCGGTAACGAAGCTCCTGCGGCCACCAGCGGCGGCATCGACGGAATTGAGAATGACCCGCGAGGAACTCAGCTGGCTCGAAGCCTGCTTCGCTACTCCACGGTCCAGTCAGCTTCGTTGCTGTGGGACTTGGCTCAGCAGGCGTCTGCGACAAGCTGGCCGCACTGCACCATACAAGTTGCGTGCCAGCCGCATTGAAATAGAAAGATACGCGATTTCAATAAGTTATTGAGCGGTCCGGGAACTTCCCGGGGACCGCCCTTCACGAAATTCGAGCAGCGGGCTTAAAATTTAGCCGATGGTCCCGAGCGCCTTAAAAGGGTGCAGAGCCCGAATCAAGCCTTCCAGCGGCCAACCTCGAAGGCTTCAAGGTGCCCTCTGATGTTGTCGGGGTCGAAGGCCGGGCCGACAAAGGCGCTGAACGGCGCGGGGGGATCGGTAGGCCGCGGAATACTGAGGGCCGCGTCGTAGAGATCGGGCCTGAACACGGCCATGGCCGTGTTGACGCCCTCAGCCGTCAGCGCCGTCTGCCCCCAGCGCACCATCTGCGCGTAGAGCCAGGCGGCCTGGACCGGGTCCGGCCGTCCTGCCCCTTCACGTCCGACCAGGAGATAACGGTCGCTCTCGCGCATTGTGCCATCCGGCGAGATCTTCAGTCGCCCATCGAGTGTGCGCTGGATGACTTCGGCATCGACGCCGATCCGCTCCGGCTGCGCCAGGATACGCGCGGCCTCGGTCCGGTTGTCCGGATGCTCGATGAACTCGGCGGATTTTACGGCCGCACGCACAAGCGCTGCCACCACATCCGGATTCTTGTCCGCCCAGTTTTGACGCACGGCCAAAACCTTCTCTGCCGCGCGCGCAAGAAAGTCGGAGACGAAGTGCAGGATGTGGCCAATGCCGAGATCGACGGCGACGGAATTCCAGGGCGCCCCGACGCAGAAGGCATCGACATGGCCGCTCTTGAGGCTGTCGACCATGAAAGGCGGCGGCAGCACGACCAGGCGGACGTCCTCGTCGGGATCGACGCCGGCCGCCGCCATCCAGAACCGCAGCTGGTAATTGTGGGTCGAGAACGGAAAGGTCATGCCGAAGGTCAATGGTTCGGCGCCAGCCTTGCGGCGCTTTGCCACCACCTTCGCCAGCGCCTTTGCTGTGGCCATCGGATCGACGCGGTCGCCGGCGATCTCCTCCATCAGCGCGGCGTGCAGCGCCGGCGAGACCGTGATCGCATTGCCATTGATGCCGAGATTGAACGGCGCCGCGATCGGCACCTTGACGTGACCGAGCCCGAGCGAGGACGCGATCGCGACCGGCGCGAGCAGATGCGAGGCATCGAACAGGCCGATATTGAGCTTGTCGCGGACGTTGGACCACGACACCTCGCGCACCAGCTCGACCTCCAGCCCTTCGGCCGCGGCAAATCCCTTGTCGACGGCGACGATCAGGGCGGCGGCATCCACCAGCGGAATGAACCCGATGCGAAGGGGTGCGGTCATTTCAGCATCTCCGACGCGGTGATGATCGACTGCGCGATCTCGCCGATTTTCTTCTTCTCGCGCATGGCAGTGGAGCGCAGCAGCACATAGGCCTCGTCCTCGGTGAGGCCCTTGACCTTCATCAGGATGCCCTTGGCCTTCTCGATGACCTTGCGGTCCTCGAGCTGCGACTTGGTCCGCTCCAGCTCCTGCTGGAGTTTTGCGAAGGCGTTGAAGCGCGACACGCAGAGGTCGAGGATCGGCTTGATGCGTTCCTTCTTCAGCCCGTCGACGATGTAGGCGGACACCCCCGCCTCCACGGACGCCTGGATCGAGGCGGAGTCGCTCTGGTCGACGAACATGGCAATCGGCCGCTTCACGGCACGGCTGACCTGGAACATCGCCTCCAGCACGTCGCGGCTGGGGTTTTCCAGATCGATCAGGATGATATCGGGGTCCACCGCATAAATACGGGCGAGCAGGCTCTGCATCTCGCGGATATGGACCACTTGCGTGAATCCGGCCTCCCGCAAGCCCTCCTCGAGGATCGCGGCCCTGACCGGGCTTTCGTCGACGATCACGATCTTGGGCGACTGTTCGGCGCTCATGGCTCACTCACGGCAGGCGATTCATCCATAGCATGCCGGAGCGCCATGCAAAGGGTTGTAATTATGAGCAATTGGGACTAGCTCAGGCCTGTCAATCAGGCAGATTTGGATATGGATCAGACGGCTGCGCCCAAGGTCAGCTTCGTGTCACTCGGATGTCCCAAGGCATTGGTGGATTCCGAGCGCATCATCACGCGCCTGCGCGCCGAGGGCTACGAGCTCGCCCGCAAGCATGACGGGGCCGATATCGTCATCGTCAACACCTGCGGCTTCCTCGACAGCGCCAAGCAGGAATCGCTCTCGGCGATCGGCGAGGCCATGGCCGAGAACGGCAAGGTCATCGTCACGGGCTGCATGGGCGCGGAACCGGAAGCGATCGAGCAGGCCTATCCCGGCGTGCTCTCGATCACGGGTCCGCAGCAATATGAGAGCGTGCTCAATGCCGTGCACCGCGCGCTGCCGCCGGCGCACAATCCGCATCTCGATTTGGTGCCGCCGCAGGGCATCAAGCTGACGCCGCGCCACTACGCTTACTTGAAGATCTCCGAGGGCTGCAACAACCGCTGCACCTTCTGCATCATCCCGAAGCTGCGCGGCGACCTGATCTCGCGTCCGGCCAATGACGTGCTGCGCGAGGCCGAGCGCCTGGTTGGCGCCGGCGTCAAGGAGCTGCTGGTGATCTCGCAGGACACTTCGGCCTATGGCGTCGATCTCAAATATGCCGAGAGCCCTTGGAAGGACCGCCAGGTCCGCGCCAAGTTCTTCGATCTCGCGCGCGAGCTCGGCGAGTTCGGGGCCTGGGTCCGGCTGCAATATGTCTACCCCTACCCGCATGTCGACGAGGTCATCGCGCTGATGAACGAGGGCAAGGTGCTGCCCTATCTCGACATCCCGTTCCAGCATGCGAGCCCCGAGGTGCTGAAGGCGATGAAGCGCCCGGCCGCGCAGGACAAGACGCTGGCGCGCATCAAGCGCTGGCGCGAGGAATGTCCTGATCTGGCGCTGCGCTCGACCTTCATCGTCGGCTTCCCCGGCGAGACCGATGCCGATTTCGCCTATCTGCTCGACTGGCTCGATGAAGCC
>NZ_LJYG01000108.1:290681-330628 GCF_001440035.1 Bradyrhizobium manausense
CGAGCCGGTCGCGGGCGCGACCTCGAACGCGATCGCCAATCCGGTGCCCGAAGAGGTCAAGCAGGAGCGCTACAACGCGCTGATGGCGCGGCAGCAGAAGATCTCCGCGCGACGCCTCAAGCGCAAGGTCGGCACGCGCCAGCAGATCATCATCGACGAGGTCGGGCCGACGGTGGCGAAGGGTCGCTCCAAGGCCGATGCGCCTGATATCGACGGCGCGGTGTATCTGTCGAGCCGCCGCCCCTTGCGCGTCGGCGAGATCGTCACCGCGAAGATCGAACGCGCGGACGAATACGATCTGCACGGCAGCGTCGCGGGGTTTTGAGGTCCTCAGCCCGTCTCAGCCCGGCTGACGGGCGAGCGCCGCGCGAAGGGCGGTCCGATGACAGGCTCCGCGAAGCAATCCAGAGTCCCTCCGTGGAGACAGCCTGGGTTGCTTCGCTGCGCTTGCAATGACGATGTGGAGGCAGTCAGGTTTCCACCAGCCATTTCGGCACCCAGCGCTCCGGCCGCGGGGCGCGGGCGAGATCGGCCTTGGCCTCAGCGAGCAGCGCCGGCTCACCGCCGATGGTTGGCCGCAAATCGTATTCGAAATTCGGCATGACGCGGCCGTCGGCGTAGAGGCCGAATTTCATCGCGTACCACAGGCCGAGCTCGGGCTGGACGCGGCGCATCTCCTCGCGCAGGTCGCGCAGCAGGGATTCGATCGAGGCGGCTTCCTCGAAAGGCTGCGGGCCGCGCGATAGCACGCGCGCCTCGTATTGCTGACCAACGATCGCGACCTCGAAATGGGTCTTGTCCCACGCATTCCTGCCCTTGGGCAGATGCGCGGCGAGCCGCCAGCCGAGCTCGGCCATCATCCGGTGATTGGCCCAGTATTCCTCGCGGTCCCGGCTCCACTTCTCGACGAAACCGCGGAAGTCGGGCAGCTCCCCGTCCTCGCAAGCAACAGGTTCGCCGGCCGGGCGCCGGGCTAGCCATTGCGCAAGCTCAACCGTCTGCGGCTTGACCTCGTCATGCGGCCGCAAATCGTGCCAGGCCTTGTCGAATTGCTGCGAGGTCAGTTTCGCAAGCAGCGCGTCGAGCGACGGCGCGAGCAGCTCGTAATCGCCCTCCGAGCCCAGCCCCACGATCGGGGGATCGTCGCGGTCGAGGCCGGCGCCATACCAGCCGCCGACGGCTGAGCCGTCAGGCAGGCGCATGAACAGCGCGAAACGGTCGCGCAAAGGACTGCCATCGAAGATCGGGGCCTGATCGGAGAATTGGCCTTGCAGGGAGAAGCAGCCGACGCTGCCCCAGGGGCGACCGTTCAGCCAGCCGGCAAAATCCAGCAGCAGAGGCGGCGCCTCGATGCCCGGCGGGAACGCGCCGCGAATGCTGTCGAGGTCGATCGGGTAAGGCGTGTCGGACAAGGCTGAAAACTATCTTGGTGGTCCCGTCCCCTTTGGTCTGCCCCGGCCCAAGTCCGGTTCGAACCGATTCGTATCCCGAGATCACAAACGCGCTAGAGGGTCATAGGTTTCTGCGCAGCGATCAGATGACATGCAATCACAAGATCGATATCCGGCCAGCGCTGCGCGCACTGGCAACTGCCTTGACCCTGCTCGCGTTTCCGGCCGCAGCGCAATCCCCATCGGCCGCGCAGGGGCGGCAATGGTGCTTCGGTTCCAAAGAGGTCAATGACGAGCAGCGGCTGGCGGGTTGCTCGGCCGTGCTGCAGGCAAATCCGTCGAATCAGCGCGCGCTCGCCAACCGTGGCGAGATCTATCGGCGCAAGCGCGAGACCGAGCGCGCGCTGGCCGATCTCAACCGCGCGGTCGATCTCGACGAGACCGATGCCATCGCGTGGTTCAATCGCGGCATCGTCCACGACGATCTCGGCGACCGCGACCACGCCATCATGGACTACACCCGCGCCATCCGCCTCATTCCCGATGACGCCTGGTACTACAACAACCGCGGCAATTCCTACATCGGCAAAGGCGACTACGAGCATGCGCTCGCCGACTACAACAAGGCGATCAAGCTCGATCCGAAATTCGCGCTCGCCTTCTACAACCGGGGCAGCGCCTATCGCGAACATGGCGAGGCCGATCGTGCGCTGGCCGATCTCGACATGTCGATCAAGCTCGATCCGGCCTATGGCCCGGCCTATGGCAACCGCGCGCGCATCTTTCGCGATCGCGGCGATCGCGATCGCGCGCTCGCCGATTTCGCCAAGTCGATCGAGCTCAACCCGGACAACGACCGCGATTTCTATGCGCGCGCGAACATGTATTTCGGCACGCATGATTATGCGCTGGCGCTCGCGGATTACGATCGTGCGCTCAAGGCCAATGCAAGTCATGCCGGCGTATTCAATTCGCGCTGCATGACGCGTGCGATCCTCGGCCGATTGCAGGAGGCGCTGGCCGATTGCGAGCAGTCGCTGCGGATGGCCCCGAACGATCCTGACACGCTGGACAGCCGCGCCCTCACCTATCTCAAGCTCGGCAATCTCGACGCGGCGATTGCCGACTACGACGCCGCGCTGCGCGCAAAGCCGAAGCTCGACTCATCGCTGTACGGACGCGGGCTTGCGAAGCGAAAGCAGGGCGACACCGCAGGCGCCGAACGCGACATCGCGGCGGCGAAAGCGATCAACGCCGGGATCGCCGAAATGTTTTCGCATTACGGTGTCGAGTAGCCCTCACTGCCGTCTTCGCGTGCGAATGTGACACTATAGTGCATTCACGCAGAGGTCACGGACTCGTCCTAATCCTCGCGCGCTTTCAACGCGAGCGAGGATTTTGATGAGCCGCCTCCCGGACATGCTGCGCACGCAGCGCTTCGACGATTACCGCTTCTACCACCAGAGCACCGTCAATCAGACGCTGCACCTGTTCAGCGCGATCATCTTCCTGGCTTGCTATGCGCTGCTGTTCAGGGATCCCGCGCTCGCCGGTTTGGTCGGCTGGCTCGCGATGCTGACGCGGCAGACCGGGCATTTCTTCTTCGAGCCGAACGGCTATGACGCGGTCAACGAGGTCAGCAATGAATACAAGGAGGCCGTGAAGGTCGGCTACAACCAGACCCGCAAGATCATCCTCTTGCTGGTCTGGGGCAGCGCGCCGATTGCGCTGTATGCATACCCGAGGCTGTTCGGCCTGTTTGCTGCACCGGTCGATCGCCTCGACTTCATCCGCCATGTCGGCGTGCTCTGGCTCGCGATCGGCGTCAGTGGCGCCCTGGCGCGCATGCTGCAGCTGTTCGTAGCGCGCGGCGTCGCGACGGGACTGGTGTGGGGCTTCAAGGTGCTGACCGATCCCTTCCACAACGTCGCGCTGTACTGGAATTCGCCGCTCAAGCTGATGCGCGGCGAGCTGATCGACAGTGCGATTGCCGATGCGAACTGGGGCGACGAGGCACCCGAGGAAGCCGCGCATCCGACCTGAGCGATGCAGGCCAGCCAAAACGACCGGCTTGACAGACCTGTCCTTCGGCTGTACGGACGCGCCCCATGATCAAGTCTCGGACCCACCGCCGCGCAGCTTTCCGTCGTCGCTCCAGCGACGATGATGGGTTGCGCCATGTCCGACGACGCTGCTGAACCAGTCATTCAGCTTCAGTTTTCGAGAAGGCCGCACCCGCAAAGTGCGGCCTTCCTGCTTTTTGCGTCCCGTTTTCAACCCGCTTCCAGAGGAGCTCGACATGACCACCGCCACCCATCCGTATGACGCGCTGATGGACATCACTGCACGGCCCAAGGCGGTGTTCGTGCGCGGCGCCGGCTCATACCTCTGGGACGACAGCCGCAAGCGCTATCTCGATTTCGTGCAGGGCTGGGCCGTCAACTGCCTCGGCCACTCCCCGCCGGCGGTTGCGGATGCGCTCGCCTCGCAGGCCAAGCGGCTGCTGACGCCGAGCCCGGCCTTCTACAACGAGCCGAGCCTCAAACTCGCGCAGGCGCTGGTCGAGACCAGCGCATTCGACCAGGTGTTCTTTGCCAATTCCGGCGCCGAGGCCAATGAGGGCGCGATCAAGCTCGCGCGCAAATATGGCAGCCTCTACAAAGGCGGCGCGTTCGAGATCATCAGCTTCGAAGGCGGCTTCCACGGCCGCACGCTGGCGACGATGTCGGCTTCCGGCAAGAAGGCGTTCGAGCCGCTGTTCGAGCCGAAAGTATCAGGCTTCAAGAAGGCGAAGCTGAACGATATCGCCTCGGTCGAGACGCTGATTAACGGCAACACCGTGGCCGTGATGCTGGAGCCGATCCAGGGCGAGTCAGGCGTGTGGCCGGCGACCGATCAGTTCCTGCGGGAGCTGCGCGCGCTGACCGAAGCGCACGGCCTGCTGCTCATCCTTGACGAGATCCAGACCGGCATGGGCCGGACCGGAAAGCTCTTCCATTACGAGCACACGGGCATCGCGCCTGACATCATGACGCTCGGCAAGGGCATCGGCGGCGGGGTGCCGCTCGCGGCGCTGCTTGCGACCGAACGCGCCTCCTGCTTCGAGCACGGCGACCAGGGCGGCACCTTCAACGGCAATCCGGTGATGTGCGCGGCCGGGCTCGCGGTGCTGGAACAGGTCAGCAAGCCGGACTTCCTGAAGCAGGTGACCGAGACCGGCTTGCTGCTCGAAAGCGAGCTGCAAAAAGTCTCGGTGCGGCACGGCCTCGGCGGCGTGCGCGGCCGCGGCCTGTTGCTCGCGCTCGACCTCAAGCTGCCGATCGCACCCGGCATCGTTGCGCAGGCGTTCGAGGCCGGCGTGCTGCTCAACGCACCGCAGCTCGACACGTTGCGCTTCATGCCGGCGCTGAACGTCACGAAAGCTGAGATCGCCGAGATGATCGGTTGTCTCGACGAGATCCTGACCAAGGCCGGTGCGGCGCGACGGGTGGCGTGAGACAGATCGTCATTCCCGGGCGGTCCGCAGGACCGAGCCCGGAATCCCGAGGTTCCGGGTTCGATGCTTCGCATCGCCCCGGAACGACGAGCTCACGGCTTCAGGATCGACGCGCCCGTCGTCTTGCGGCTTTCCAGATCGATATGCGCCTTCGCCGCGTCCTTCAGCGCATAGGCGTGGTTGATCGGCACGTGCAGCTTGCCGTTGATGACGGCGGAGAACAGCGTATCGGCGCCTTCCAGCAGCTCCTTGCGCGTGCCGATATAGTCGTTGAGCTTCGGCCGGGTCGCAAATAGCGAGCCGTGATTGTTCAGCTCCGCGATCGAGAACGGCGGCACCGGGCCTGAGGCGTTGCCGAACGAGACGAACATGCCGCGCGGCTTCAGGCACGACAACGAGCCCGGGAAGGTCGATTTGCCGACGCCGTCATAGACGACGTCGCAGCCCTCGTTGCGGCTGATCTGCTTGACGCGCGCGACGAAGTCTTCCTCGTTATAGAGGATGACGTGATCGCAGCCATTGGCCTCCGCGAGCTCGGCCTTTTCGCGCGAGCCCACCGTGCCGATGACATGCGCGCCGAGCGCCCTCGCCCATTGGCAGGCCAAGAGGCCGATGCCGCCGGCAGCGGCATGGATCAGCACGCGGTGATGCGGCTCGACCTTGAAGGTCTTGTGCAGCAGATACCAGACGGTCAGGCCCTTCAGCATCAGCACGGCGCCCTGCTCGTGGGTGATGTGATCGGGCAGCTTGACCAGCCTTTCCCAGGGGATGTTGCGCTCGCTCGTGTATGCGCCGAGATTATGGTAGTAGGCGACGCGATCGCCGGGATGAAAATTGGTCACGCCCGGCCCGACGGCGACGACCTCGCCCGAGGCCTCGTTGCCCGGGATGAAGGGCAGTGCCGGCGCCTTGTAGAGGCCGGTGCGATAGTAGACGTCGATGAAGTTCAGGCCGACCGCGTGCTGGCGGATGCGCACCTCGCCGGGTCCGGGCGCCGGCAGCTCGACGCTCTCATAGACCAGCGCTTCGGGGCCTCCGACCTTGTGCACACGGACCGCTTTGGTCATCACCTGACCTCCTCTTCGCATCGGCCAGCGAAAGACATCACGCCCGCCTTGTCAACTCGCCCCAGAGTGGAACGGTTACGGCTTGCCGGCCTTCCTGCGGTTGCGCTTGGCCAGCACGTTGAAGAATTCCACCGCCGCCGAGAACGCAATTGCGAAATAGATGTAGCCGCGCGGAATGTGGAATTTGAATCCGTCCGCAACCAGGGCGACGCCGATCAGCACCAGAAATGCCAGGGCCAGCATTTTGGTGGTCGGATGTTCGGCGACGAATCGCGCCACGGGTCCTGAGGAAATGTACATGATCAGGCAGGCGATCACGACGGCCGCAATCATGATCTCGAGGTCCTGGGCCATGCCGATCGCGGTGATGATCGAGTCAAGCGAGAACACGATGTCGATGATGACGATCTGGACGATCACCCAGAAGAAGGCGCTGCCAGCGGACTTGCCCTCGCCCTCCTCCTCGTCGGCGTCGACTTCAGCATGGATCTCGTGCGTCGCCTTCGCGATCAGGAACAGGCCGCCGCCGATCAGGATGAGGTCGCGCCAGGAGAAGTCGTAGCCTTGAACCGAGAACACCGGCGCGGTCAGGCCGATCAGCCAGACCAGCACGCTGAGCAGGATGATGCGGAAGACCAGCGCCAGCGCCAGCCCGATCTGGCGGGCGCGACGGGCCTGCGGTTCGGGGATGCGCGAGACGATCACCGACAGGAAGATGACGTTATCGATGCCGAGCACGATCTCGAGCGAGGTCAGGGTGAGCAGCGCTGCCCAGGCCTCGGGGCTGGTTAACAGATGCATCATTCGAACGATCTCACAAGGCGGATCAAGGCGTCGCTGAATGCGATCCAGAACGCGATCGCGCAGAGCGCCACCGTCACGCCGGTGCCGACACGGAAATCCATCTCCAGCACGTAGAAGGCGAGCACGCCCCACAGCACGATCAGCGACATCGTCAGCCAGCGCAGTCGCACGACGCGAACCGGATGCAGCACATGGAAAGGCACGAAGGTCAGCACCACCAGCGCCGCGACCAGCAGCGTCGACGACAGTGGCGGCCAGTGCAGCAGGAACAAATAGAACGCCGCTGCATTCCACAGTGCCGGAAAGCCGCGGAAATGATTGTCGTCCGCCTTCATGCGCAGATCGGCGAAATAGAGCGCGCTGGTGACGATGATGGCGATCCCGAGCAAGGGCGCCGCAACCGGCAGCAGCATGCCGCTCGCAACGATCGCATAGGCCGGCACGAAGACATAGGTGACGAAATCGACCACGAGGTCGAGCACGTCTCCGGACCAGTTCGGCTGCACGGTCTTGACGTCGAGCAGGCGCGCGATCGGCCCGTCGATGGCGTCGATGATCAGGGCAACGCCAAGCCAACCGAACATCGCGGCCCAATGCTCGCGCACGGCCTCGAGCATCGCGAGCAGCGCGATCGCCGCGCCGAAGGCGGTGAAGATGTGCACCGAAAACGCCGCGGCACGGACCACCGGCGTCGGCTTCAGCGAATCCTCTTGGCTGTCCATCTGGGTTTCCATGACTTCTGCTACCAGAACGGGACCGGTTTGCACATCCGCCAGCGCGGCATTGCGCCGCGCAACCAGTCATAAAACGCGGCAAAATAGGTGGGCTTGAATTTGCCGCAGGGCGTGTCAAATGTCGTTCCATGACAGACGCATCGACACTTTTTGACGCAAGCGTCATCGGCGGTGGGCCGGCCGGCCTTGCCGCGGCAATTGCGCTCGCGCAGCGAGGAGCGCGCACCGCGCTGGTCGCCCGGCGCCTGCCCTATGCCGACAACAGGACCACCGCGCTGCTCGGTGCCTCCGTCGACCTGCTGGAGAGCCTCGACGTCTGGCCCCGCTGTAGTGACAAGGCCGCGGCGCTCGAGGTCATGCGCCTCGTCGACGACACTGGCCGCCTGTTCCGCGCGCCGGAGGTCCGATTCTCCTGTCACGAGATCGGGCTCGACGCCTTCGGCTACAACATCGACAACCGCTCACTGATGCTGGCGCTCGAAGCGCGCGCGGCCGGGCTCTCCAATCTCGTTCGTTTCGATGACGAAGCCGAGAGCGTCGTCATCGAAGCCGACGACGTCGCGATCCGCACGGCTGGCGGACAGTTTCTGGGCGCCCGGCTCGTGGTCGGCGCTGACGGCCGGCATTCGCTGTGCCGGGAGGCCGCCGGCATTGCGATGACGAGGCGCGAGCTCACGCAAACCGCCCTGACCTTCAACGTCGGTCATATCAGGCCACACCGCAACGTGTCGACCGAGTTCCACACACCGCACGGCCCCTGCGTGTTCGTGCCCCTGCCCGGCAACCGCTCCAGCGTGGTCTGGGTCTCCGCCCCCGCCGAGGCCGAGCGGCTTCGCGCCCTCGGCGACGATGATCTCTCCGCCGCGATCGAGAAGCAGTCGCATTCCATCCTCGGCCGCATGACGGTCGAGCCGGGCCGCAATCTGTTTCCACTGGCGATCGAGCGGCCGCAATCCTTCGCCCGCGACCGTATCGCGCTGGTCGGCGAAGCCGCCCATGTGGTTCCTCCGATCGGCGCCCAGGGCCTCAATCTCGGCCTGCGCGATGCGGCCGACATCGCCAGGCTCGCCGGCGAGGCCATCGCATCAGGACAGGACCCGGGCGCGAATGAGGTGCTCAGGCGTTACGACCGGGCGCGGCGGCCTGACATTCTGAGCCGGACCTTTGCGATCGACATCGCCAATCGCTCGCTGCTCAACGACTTCCTGCCGCTCCAGCCCATCCGCGCCGTCGGCATGCATTTGCTGGGTGCCATCGGGCCGCTCCGCCGGTTCGCCATGCGCGAAGGGCTGACGCCGACGTGGCGCAAATGACTTGGCGGCGATAGCTGACTACGGAAACATCAACCGTCCCGTCTGCAGCAGCCACATCACGCTGGTCAGCGTGACCACCGACGCGAACGTGCCGAGCAGCACGGCGACGGAGGCGGATTCGATCCAGGCATCGTTTTGCCTGGCGATCACGAACACGTTCAGCGCCGGCGGCAGCGAGGCCATCAGGACGGCGGTGGCGGCCCAGGGCTGCGCGAACGGGCCGAACGCCAGCATCAGGCCGAACGCGGCGAGCGGATGGATCAGGAGCTTGACCGCGATCACACCCGGCACCTCCCAGGGCACGCGATCGAACGGCCGGAGCGCTACCGTCACGCCGAGCACGAACAGCGCGGTCGGCGCCGCCGCGTTCTGAAGGAAGGTAATGGTGCGGTCGAGCGCGACCGGCAACTCGATATGCAACGCGGCGACAGCGGCGCCAAAACACGCCGACATGATCAGCGGGTTGAGCACGATCTGTTTCAGCACCACGCCGAAGGCGTGGATGATCGAGGGATGGTCGCGGTCTGACAGCTCGATCAGAAGCGGCACGATCGTGAACAGGAAGATGCTGTCGCAGCAGAAGATCAGCGCGGTCGGCGCCGCCGCCTTTGACCCGAGCACGGCGAGCGCAAGCCCCGGCCCCATATAGCCGATATTGCCGTAACCGCCGGAGAGGCCGGCGAGCGTCGCCTCACGCAGCGTCAGCTTCCCGAGCACCTTGCCGACCACCAGCGCGATGGTGAACGCCGCCACCGTCGACAGCGTGGTCGCCACCAGGAACGGCGGGTTGTTCAACTCCGAGAACGGGGTCTTCGACATGATCGCGAACAGCAGCGCGGGCAATGAGACGTAGAGCAGGAAGAAGTTCATCCATGCGAGCCCCGATTCCGGCAGCGACTTGACCTTGCCGCAGGCAAAACCAACGAAGATCAGGCCGAAATAAGGTAGCGCCAGATTGAGGATATCGGCCATTGATGAAGTGTTTTCTGAAGGCTTGGGGGCTATCCGCCCCTTAACGGTAGGTTAATTCCACCTTTAGGCCACTAGCATCGGCCACAATCCTGGTCTATCGACGGAGGATGATTAAAGCGCGGACAGCCAAATTCCAGATCGGACAGGTCGTGCGCCACCGGATCTTCTCGTTCCGGGGGGTGATCTTCGATATCGATCCGGAATTCAACAACACCCAGGAGTGGTGGCTGTCGATCCCCGAAGAGGTTCGGCCCCACAAGGATCAGCCGTTCTACCATCTGCTCGCGGAGAACGCGGAGTCCGAGTACGTCGCCTATGTCTCCGAGCAGAACCTCCTGCCCGACGACTCCGGCGAGCCGATCCGGCATTCCCAGGTGGCCGAGATCTTCATCAAGAACAAGGATGGCGGTTACCGCCCGCGCAATCCGTCGCTGAACTGACCTTCCCTTTTCCTGACCCGAATTCGGCCGGCAAGCGGCCAGCAAAAAAGGCGCCCGATCGGGCGCCTTTTTCATGTCCGGGATTCGATCCCCGATTACTTCTGAGCGGCCGGAGCTGCGCCGGGTGCGCCACCCTGCTGCTCAAGCTTCTTGCGCTGCTCTTCGGCCTTCTTCTGAAGCTCTTCCTGCAGCTTCTTCTGGGTTTCCTCGAACACCTTCGGATCGGTCGGCGGACCGTCATAGGCCTTCTGGAATTCACCGGTGAGCGGCAGCGGCAGGGTCAGCGGCGCGCCGTTGGCGTTGATCGCCTGCACCACGAGGTTCTGGCCCTTCTTCAGGTTGGCAATCAGGTCGGGCGTTGCCTCGTAGTCCGACATACAGCCGTTCTGGAAGCAGATCACATACGGGCTCTGCAGCGGCGGGTTGTTGTCGACGATGATGCGGGTCCCGTGCACGAGCTGCATGCCGAGCGGCAGCGTCACGCGCAGGATCTTCTTCGGCTCGCCTTCCGGCTCGATGATCACAGCAGCGATGACCGGCTGGCCTGATTCGATGCGACCGTCCTTGCCGGTGAAGCAGACCTGCTTGGCGTTGGCATCCTGGCCCTTGAGACAGAACTTGGTCCAGGGCGCGTAGATCAGCTGGATCTGCTGATCGGCGGGCTGGCCACCCTGCGCTGCCGGGGCGCCCTGCTGGGCCGGAGCCTGCTGGGCCTGGGGAGCCGGCGCGGGCGCCGGGGCCGGAGCAGCCTTGGGGGCAGCCTTCGGAGCGGCTTTCGGGGCAGCCTTGGGCGCGCCCGGGGCCGGTGCGGGGGTCTGGGCTTCGGCGGCAAACGGCATGGCCAATGCCGTCGCCGTCAACAGAGCGAGAACTCGCCCGCGCGGCCGGACGGACGCGGCCAAATAACGGAAATTCATTGCAGAAAACCCTTTCTGAACGGGAAGTGCCCGAACCGCTCCGAAGCACCGAACCAAGCCGCCTTGGGCGCGGCTCTCTCCCCGTCAATTGAGGCGGATAAGTGACGGGTTCGGCGCTCTTGCGCGATTGCGTGCCTTCTTAACGTGGTCGACGGAAAGATCAATGCCGACAAGCGTCTTTGGCCACATCCGACTGGGCGCCCAGTGAAATCCCTGTGATAGGATTCGCCCACACCACCCCTCGAATCAACGTGTCCGAATGTTCATGTTCCAGCGCCTGCTCGAGGGGCCCGGTCTCCGTCTTTCAAGCCTCGCCGTGATCCTCAGCGTCGGCCTGATTGCAAGCGCTGGCCACGCCGAGGAGGCGCACGCGATCGCCATGCACGGCAAGCCGGCGCTGCCGGCTGATTTCACCCACATGCCCTACGCCAATCCCGACGCCCCCAAGGGCGGCCGGCTGACCTGGGGCATTCTCGGCACGTTCGACAGTCTCAATCCGTTCATCGTGAAGGGATTGGCGGTGCAGCCGATCCGCGCCTACGTGGTCGAAAGCCTGCTGGCGCGCGGCCAGGACGAGCCGTTCACGCTCTACGGCCTGCTCGCCAAATCGGTCGAGACCGATGACGAGCGGAGCTACGTCACATTCCACATCGATCCCCGTGCCCGCTTCTCCGACGGCAAGCCGGTCACCGCCGTGGACGTGCTGTTCTCCTGGCAGCTGCTGCGCGACCACGGCCGTCCCAACCTCCGGCAGTACTATTCCAAGGTCGCCAAGGCGGAGGCACCCGATCCCCTCACCGTCCGCTTCGATCTCACCGGGGCCAACGACCGCGAGATACCGCTGATCCTCGGGCTGATGCCAATCCTGCCGAAGCACGCAGTCGACGTCGCGACCTTCGAGGAGACGACGCTGTCAGGGCCGATCGCCTCCGGCCCCTACCGCGTCACGGCGGTGAAACCCGGCGCCAGCGTGACCCTCACACGCAATCCCGATTATTGGGGCCGCGATCTCCCTGTTAATCGCGGGCTGTTCAATTTCGACGAGATCCGGCTCGACTATTATCGCGAAGCCAACGGCCAGTTCGAAGCCTTCAAGCGCGGCCTCTATGATTTCCGCGTCGAGAACGAACCGTTGCGCTGGCACGACGGCTATGATTTTCCCGCTGCCAAAAGCGGCGAGGTGATCCGCGATACCTTCAAGCCGGGCGTACCGCAGCCCTCTGAATTCCTGGTGTTCAACACGCGGCGCCCTGTCTTCGCCGACATCCGTGTGCGCCAGGCGCTGACGCTGTTGTTCGATTTCGAGCTGGTCAACCGCAACTATTTCTTCTCGCTCTATTCGCGCGTCGCCGGCTATTTTGCCGGCTCCGAGCTCTCGGCCTATGCGCGGCCCGCGGATGCGCACGAGCGCGCGCTGCTGAAGCCCTTCGCCGCGCAGATCCCCCAAGACATCATGGATGGCAGCTATCGTCTGCCCGTCACCGACGGCTCGGGCCGCGACCGCACGACGCTGCGTGCGGCGCTGAAGCTGCTGTCGGACGCCGGCTACGATCTCGATGGCACCGTGCTCCGCAACCGCCAGACAAAAGCGCACTTCACCTTCGAGATGCTGGTGACGACCCGCGACCAGGAGCGCATCGCGCTCGCGTTCCAGCGCGACCTCAAGCGTGCCGGCATCGATGTGAGCGTCCGCGCGGTCGACCCGGTGCAATTCGACCAGCGCCGATTGTCCTACGAGTTCGACATGATCCAGAACCGCTGGGACCAGTCGCTGTCGCCCGGCAACGAGCAGTATTTCTATTGGGGCAGCGCCGCCGCCGACAATCCGGGGACCCGCAACTACATGGGCGCGAGGAATCCTGCGGTCGATGCCATGATCAAGGCCCTGCTCGAGGCCCGTGATCATACGGATTTCGTCGATGCGGTGCGGGCGCTCGACCGCGCCTTGATGGCGGGCTTCTACACAATCCCCCTCTTTAACGTATCCGAGCAATGGATCGCGCGCTGGAATCGGATAGAACGGCCACAGGCCACCGCGCTCTCAGGCTATTTGCCGGAGAGCTGGTGGTCCAAGGGTGAGCCTCAAGCCAGTCCAGCGAAGTGACGCCGTGAACCAGCCAGCCGTATCACCGACGCTCGACACGCTGTTCCAGCGGACGCTGATGCGGCAGCCGCACGCGCCCGCGTTGCTCGACCCCCTCAACAAGTCCCGCATCACCGGTCACCAGCCGCGGCGGATGACCTACGCCGAGGCCGACACCGCCATCGAGGCGCTGTCGGCGCATTTCGTCGAATCGGGCCTGCCGGCCAATTCGGTGGTCGCAATCCAGTTGCCCTCGACCGTCGAGTTCGTGCTGACGGTGCTCGCCGCTCATCGCGCCGGCCTCGTCGTGGCCGTGCTGCCATTGCTGTGGCGACAGGCGGAACTGGCGGCCGCGCTCAACCGCACGGCGGCGCGCGCCATCGTCACCATGAGCAAGGTCGACAGCGTCAGCTATGCCGATCTCGCGATGCACGCAGCCGCCGAGGCGTTCTCGATTCGCCACGTGTACGGCTTCGGCACTGATTTGCCCGAAGGCATGGCCTCGCTCGACGCGGTGCTGGCGCGGCCGCCCGGCACCACCCGCGCCGTGATCCAGGACGGCCGCAAGGCGGCAATGATTTCCTTCGATGTCACGGCGGAAGGCTTCCGCCCGGTGCCGCGGCCACATTTCAGCCTGATCGCGGGCGGGCTCGCGATGTCGCTGGAAGCCGACATCAAGCAGGGCGCGACCGTGATGTCGGCCTTTATGCCGATGTCGTTCGCGGGTCTCGCCTCCTCGCTCGCGGTGTGGCTGCTCTGCGGCGGCACGCTGGCGCTGCACCATCCGTTCGAGAGCGAGGTGCTGGAGCAGCAGGTCAACGAGCACGCCTGCGACGTGCTGATCGCGCCGGCCCAGCTCGCCCTGCGCCTCGGCGATTCCGGTCTGGCGGCGCGGATGCCGACCTTGCGCAACGTCATCGGTCTCTGGCGCGCGCCGGAGCAGGTGGCGGCGAGCGAGGCCTGGATCGCGCCGCATGCGCCGCTCACGGATGTCTATCTGTTCGGCGAGGCAGGGCTGTTCGGCGCCAGGCGCGGCGAGGATGGCGTGCCCGTCGCGGTGATGCCCGGCCCGCACGGCGCCCCGCGCGAACAGTCCGGCTCCTCGATCGCGGGCGAGATCCTGCTGACGCCGAAGGGCACGCTCGGCCTGCGCGGCCCGATGGTGCCGATCGCGGCCTATGCGCCGCCGCATCAGGTCGGCGAGACGCTGACGGCACAGCCGCCGCGCGACTATGTCGACACCGGCTACGCCGCCCGGATCGACCGCGCCTGCGGTGCGATCTGCATCACCGCGCCGCCATCGGGCATCATGGCGGTCGGCGGCTATCGCTTCCTGTCCAACGACCTGCAGGAATGGGCGCGCCGGCTCGGCCAGGGCGCGCTGCTGACAGCCCTGCCCGACCGGTTCTCGGGTCACCGGCTGGCGGGCCGGGCCCAGGACAATGCGAGGGCCCGCGAGGCGCTCAGTGAACTCGGGCTTAACCCTCTGATGGTTGAGGCTTTTCGGGAAATAACCAATAATTAGAGCATGTTAGCGCAAGATCGCCACCGCGGGTAAAGCCGGGGTTAAAGCGCGGGACCCGGCCTCTCCGGTTTGTTTTTCGACGGCGCCGGCTCCGTCCGCTTTCAACGATGTCAAACAACGGGTGGGCACGTCAGTGGTCAGCAGCAGCAGCAGCGCGGTCCTGCCGTTCCTTCGGACCTACAGGTTCTTCACGTCAGCCCACGACCGGGCGCGCGACGCCGGATGCTCAGCGCTGTAGATGCCGTAGCCGACGAACGCGGCCACCGCGACGACGGTTGCGACAAGCACGGTACCGACAAGTACACGTGCAGCGGTCAGGCCGAACGCGAGAGTTACGAGACCGGAGAGCGCGGCTAGGATGAGTAGGAAGTGCAGCATGGTAGTTTCGTCCTTTCCTTCGTTAGCTGACGACGACAGGGGGCGTGATCTCGGACTTCCGCGGTCCTGCCGGGGCGTCAGCATCGGAGCATGTAACGCCAGTAGATCGCGAAAAGGCGATCTTGCACGGTCCGGTCAGGATCGGTCGTGCAGCGCTCCCAGTAGAAGCGGCGGATATGATCGAAGTGATACATCGTCTCTCTCCTTCAGCCCCCCGCCGTGCTGGCGCGTCAGCCGCTACTGCCAGCAGCCTGCACGGCCCGGCAGATCGTTTCCGCAGCTATGCACTGCCGAAGCGCTTCGGTCAGGTGGGCCTTGGTCTCGGCCACCAAGCGCAACGCGTCCGGAACGTCGGCCTCGTGAAAATCCAGCGCATGGGCCGCAGCACTGGCGGATTGCGCGGCGTGCTGCACGGTGACGTCAAGCGCATCAGCAACGCGGCGGGCAGCGTCGAGCCCGGCCCATATCGACACTGTCGGCGCCGGTCGCAGCGGTCGCGGTTCTAACCGAACAATCTTCCTGTCGTCAGACATCAGTTCCTCTCGCTGTTAATCATTGCCAAAATATCGAGCGCGGCAGCGACGCAAATTTCACGTCTCACGGCGCTGTCGTGGATGAAGTTTGCACGCCGCGCGGCCTTCTCGATTCGCGCGGCGATCTCGTCGGCAAGCGGGTCCGTGAGCACTTCGGCCGCCGTGCGCAGGATGGGGACGCGCCTGCGGTTATTCACGTTCCCACCAGAAGCCACTGCGCACGTGCGCGTCCGTGTCGCCTGCCCGCTTCGCGAGATCGGCAAGACCGGCTTCCGCTTCAACGCGCGTCGCCTGCCGCAGCGCTTCGAACTTGGCCGCCCGGTCCCGAAGCATGCGCTTGCGCCGAAGTGCGGCCTTCAGAGCCTTCACGCGAGCACCTTCCTTGCGGAGTACCGCGATAGCGAGCCACGTTCGAAGCTGTTCGTCTGAGGCGTGATTGAAATCGCTCACCATGACCGGTCCTCCGCGTTGCGCTTCGCCTCGCGCGCTTCGAACTCCGCGACCGCCTTACGCGCCTTGCGGCCGAGCACGGCGTAACCGGCGATGCCGGCCAGCAACACCGCGATGCTGCTGAGATGGATCAGGCTGATCAACGTTGGGGCGGGCATGTGCGTATCGCCTCCTGTCGCAAGCGGTCGAAGTAAGCGCTGTCGACGAGATCGCTCCGCACCGTTTGGTGAAAGCTGATCTCTTCGGACACGGCGCCGGCTAACGCGTGCAACTGATGCACAGTCAGACTTGCTAGTTCGGGGTGACGCATGTGCACTCCTATTTTCGGGAGGGGTGGTGCGGCTGCCGGGGATGCCGCTAGCGAGGCTACAACCGCCCGCCGGTCTCTTCGGCGAGCACGAACTGCAGACGCTGTCGGGCTTCCTTCACGCGCAACAGTGCGGCCCCAAGCCGGTCCCGGTCCTGTTCGGACATGCCCTCAATGAGGGTCAGCAGTTCGTCGACCGTGTTGATGCGGTTGTGCGGACCGTAGTCGAGCACGTGTTCAGCAACGTAAGTCGCGCCTAAGCCGACATCGCGGATGAGCGACTTCAACGCGTCAGTCACGTGTGCACCGTGCCGCTGCCGAGCAGATCCGTGACAGTGACTGCTAGTGCGATCGGGGCTAGCGTGAGGGCGATTTCGGGGTACCCGGCTTTGAGGCCTATGAACGCCAGCGCGCCAGCGTTAAACACGAGCGTGCCGAAGATCGTTGCGGCGCGTTTCATGGTTCAGTCCTTTCGGTTTGCTTCGCGTTCGATTGAGATTTCGGTTCGGGCGCCCCAGACGCTCACGCGCATGCCGAGCGAGGTGGCCAACGTGACTTCGACTTTTCCGCTGGGGGTCCGGATGCCGCGGCTGACGCTCACGACCGTGTTGCGGGTCGCCGGCAGGTAGTCGCCCTGCCTGAGGTGCTGCGCTTGAACTCGTTGCTTGCAACCCGACGCTGTCGGCGGTTCGTTGCTGGGGTCCTTCGGGAACATCGTGCTCACGCTCCGTATGCTGCAATGACGCCGTCGCCAGAACGGGGACCGCGGGAAGCGAAACCGCGAGCGCGGCGAACAATCGCCATATCCGCCGCGGAAGCCTGACGCGCGCACTCGGCCGATACCTCGCCACCCCACGCCAGCGGCAGCCTGCCAAGCTCGGTCACGACCAGATTGCGCTTGACGGCCCAAGGGCGGCGGACCTTGGCGACCACGTACGCGCCGTCCTTGCTGAGCCAAAGCAGGTTGCTATTCGGCAGCGACAGGGCCGCAGCGGCATCGAACGTCATCGCGACGGCGGCGAACTCGACCGGGGCTGTGAAGTTCGGGCGGCTGGTCATGTGGGGGGCTCCGTATTTTTCGTATGCATCAATTACGAAAAACACGGAAGGCGTCAATATCCGTATGCAACAATTCTCGAAAAGAATTTGGGCGGCCCGGGGGTTGACACGCGAGAATTAGCGTGCAAACGAGCTTTGTTGTATTCGAGAAATAGGGGCTTTAACGGTGGCGGAGAAAAAGAAGGCTCGCGGACGCCCGGACAAAGGGGACGATGCGCTTGTCCCGCTGTCTTTGCGGGTCACGGCAGCCGAGATTGCCGAGCTTGACGCCATCAGCGCGCAAACCCCGGGGCAGCCGTCGAAGTCCCAGCTTGCACGGGACGCTTTCCGCGCCGGCCTGCCGCTTCTCAAAAAGGCCGCACGCAAATAGCGAGCTTCGCGCTGCCCGGCTCTGCATTGTGGGTGCTGTCCTAATTAGGACAGCCGATCTGGCAGATCAGGACACTTGCGGATCTTCCGGACCGGATGGTGGCTTTGACTTCTCAATCGCCTTGCGGACTTTATGGAGGTCCAAGAATAGCAATGGCGAATCTAGCCTGGGCGCTGTCCTAATACGGGCAGCCCCCGCCAAATCTGGTACTGTCCTAATTAGGACACCCGCAGAGGGGGATTAGGACACTCCGCTCCCTAATGCATCAGGGAGCGGAAAAGCATCGAAAGGGAGTCGACCGTCAGGTCCCGATTCTTTTTCAGGTAGTGGCACACGTTGTAGAGGTAGCCGAAGTCGTAATCGCGCGGCTTCGGCTCATATGCCCAGCACAGCCGATATGACAGGTCGAAAGCCAGCATCTGATTGTGGAACGATTCGTAGAAGATCGGAAACCGGATCATCTGCTGGCTATCACCATAGCTCAAGCCGAGAACCTCGCCCGTCTCGACTTGCTCCAAGGTCCCCCACTGGCTGGCTTCAAATTCAACGTCCGTCACGATGTCGCTCTTATAGAGGGCGTGAAGCATCGCCCCAGCCCGCTTGTAGTGGTCGGGGTTCTCTGAATCCAACAGAACGGCGTATTGCCGGATATTCTGGCTAAATTCGCCGTGCGCGAAAATCACGCGGGCCTTGTCGATGGTGTGCTTACAAGGAAAATCCTGAATTGCCGCAGCGGGCGCCTTTTCAAAGTGCGCCGTCACGTAATCCACAAAGAAGCTTTCGTCTTCTAAACTCTTGAAAACACCATTCATATCGCAACCCTGCGGCGAATCGGTCGCAGGGATTCCCGCGACCAAGATTTCTGCCATAAAAAAAGGCCCTGCAGAATGCAAGGCCTTCTCCGAACTTAGTGCTTGATGGAAGGACTATTTCTTGTCGAAAAATGCGTCCTTGACCACCTTGAATGCGCTTGGGGCCTCAAGAGGGTCCCGGATCTGGTCATTCAGATAGTTACACGGATACATGCGGACGAAGTCGTCGCCCGCGGGGGTCGGCGCCGGTGTCTTTTCCGATGTCTTGGCCATGTTCACGCTCCGAATCCTCATCCTCTACCTTCGCAAAAAAGTCTTAACACTTGATTCGCAAAGGAATATGACGCGAAAGGGGCTTCCTCCGCGTCATCCTGTTGCGAACAGGATACAGACATTTGCCGGGTGGTCAACAAAAAAGGTCTTGACAGCTTACGAATCTGTAATCCCGTTGTTTTGACAGCAGAATCAAAAACCGTAACCATGCAATCTATGCTTGCGACCATCCTCGCGAGTCAATGCGACTCAAGTAATAAAGTTTCAAAAAATCTTGGTGTTGCACAGAAGGCTCACGCCAGTACGGTGTACTGACGCTGCCCGTTGGTGTCTGTGATGTAGGTGGCAGTTCAAACTTTTCCACCATCGATTACGCGGAAATTACGAGCGACGCGCGCCGGCTTATTCGGCTCCAGCGGCAGCACCGCGTCAATCAGATCCCCAATTGTCCAGACCCGGTCCGCAACGCCAATCGCGACCGCTGGCGTGGTCCGCAAGGTATCATGGACGCGGCAGAGATTGTAGTGGGCAACGTACAGGCTGACCGCCGCGGCGTGGTTGGTGAGCTTCTTTGAGAAGCCGTTGGTGAGGCGGGCGAAAGGTTGCCATCAGAATTGGACAAACCTTCGTCGTCCATCCGCTCCTTGAGGTCGGCGGCCTTCTCAACGAAGCGCGCCGCCACGGCCGGATCGGAACTCGTCTTGGCGAGCTTTAGTAGCGTCGCTGCTACCTCTCGGGTGTTCTTTGTAACCACGGCATTCCCTACGCACTAAATTTGCGCAGGTAAGATTCTGGAACAGCCGACTCCGTTCCGAGACTTTGTGCAAAAACGCACACAAGCGATAATCAGGACACTTCCCAGATCAACTTAGGACACTGGGCGTCAAATACGGACAGTACCCTTCGCCGTATACGCAAGGTTGCGCGGCGGTTGACTTATTGCCGAGTACCCGGGAAAGTTCGCACTGCCTTTTGAGCGTGGCGGCTTCAGGTTGGTTGGTTGGAAACAGGACGGCGGTGGCCCGGATGTACGGTCGCCGCCGTTCTGCTTTCCGGCGGCCTGCACTACGGCCCTTTCCACCGGATGTCCCCGCGGAGCGGCCTTTTTCAATCCTCCGCCCCTCCCCGCGCCATCGCAGCCAACTCCGGCGGGATGGGAACGCCCGCCTCCGTCAGCCGGTCAATGGTCATACGCGCAGCTCGCGGGCTCAATAGCCTGGGTGCGCCCGGTGCGGCGTCGCGCGGCGGCCTAACGCACTCCGGCGGCGGCTCTCCGATCCATTTCACTTCGCCACGCTCAACGGCAGCTCGCAGCCTGTCAGCGTGACGCTGTGCCGGCGACGCGGGCTTGGACGCTGGCAACGACACAAGCGCGGGCGAGTGGGCTGAGGAAAAAAGGCCGCGTTGTTCGATAATTTCCGCGCTGATAATCACTGCGGAAATCTGAAGCAGCTTGCGCTGAAGGCGTTGCAACGAACCAAAGTCGTCCTCGCCATCTCCGAAATCGCCCTGAAGCCGCACGACCAACCGGCACGCCGCCGTATGCAGCACGTTCCATTCCGAATGCATCCGCGCAACTGGCGACAGCGCGAGCGCAAGCGCGTCGGCGGCGTAGAGCGCGGATGCGTGCGGGTCTTCCGCAAGTTTGGCGCTCGCGCGGAGGGCCTGAACATAGCGCGCGTGACAGAACGTCGGCGCGTGTTCCCAAGCGGGAATGCACCCGAACACTTCAAGCACGAAATCGGAGACCGGCGGCAGCTCGCGCACGACGGTGCTGCGGTCCTCGACGATCGCAACCGGCAGCGCGTCACCGCGTTGGTCCCTCGCCGCTTCGCGTTGAGCGGCTGCGGCTTCGCGCTGTTGCAAGTCAGCCCGCGCCGCTTCGGCGAGCGCGTCACGATACGCAAACTGCTCGGTGGTCAGCGGCCGGCGCTTGGTGAGCGGCGCGGACTTCTCGCGGCGATACTGGGCAAACTTGACGGCAGCTTCCGCGTACGCGGTCATGGGTTTCTTTCAAATCATAGCGCCCTAGTCTCTCCCGGCCCGCCTGTTAAATCAACATCCCTGTTTTGCACGGTACCCGCGAAAAAGCCTATAAAAACAGGGGGATTTGTGATTTCGTGTACAGCGTATACTTGACCGGCGGGCGACAATGTCGGTAGGTTGCCCTTCCTGCCGACAGCATGGAGCAAGATGCATGAAGCGCACAACCGCGAGCCCCCCCGACAACGCTGGGTCCCCTTTCCTCCCCGCGACGCCTGCACCTGCCCTACCACCTGGTCAAGAGTGGTTCACGCCCGGCGAAGTCGCAAAGCTGTTCCCGGCGCCAGCAGAGCCTAAGAAGTTCGCAGCCTGACGCTGTCAGCACTGCGGCAACCCTGCGCCAAGAAAGAACCCCGGCAGCGCCATCGTTGCCGGGGGTCGTCGTTTAGCGGGTCAGGTCCAGCGCCCTAGCCGGCAGAAAAATGAGCTCCTGTTTCGCACGGGTTAGTGCTGTGTAGACGGCCCTCGCGTAGTCCGGCGGGCCGCCTTCGCTGCATACAACCACGACACGCGGCCACTCACTGCCTTGCGCTTTGTGAATTGTGCGAGCCCAACCCCACGACGCGAACACCGGGCCGTGCGGTTCTTTCAGCAGCTCAATCTCGGCAGTAGGGTCGCCGCGGTTCGCGCGCTTCACCCGCTCCCAATGCGCCTTGATCGCGTTGCGGTCGGGGTTCTGCACGGCGGTAAGCAGCCGCAGTCCCTTGGTGCTGGACGGAATGTCGGTGCCGTTGATGATGCCGGCAGCCCGCACGTTGTCGCGGGCGGTTACCAGCTCGTCAGGCAGCCCCAGCGGCACGGCGCGCGGCTTCAGGAAGTCGTTTATCGCGTCACAGAGCGCGCGGGTGTCGCACAGGAACACGTCACTGCGCTGAGGACGGTACTTCGTCACGCCGTCCCAATACTGCACGGCCTCCGTGGTCAGGCGGCAGTGTTGTAAGGTCCCGCCATTGCGCACGTAGTATGCGGCCTGCACGATCGCGCTGCCGGCGGCTTGCCGGTGAACCTGCGTGAGCAACAAATCCGGCTGTATAACCCACGGGCTGTCTTCGACCGGTTGAAGTTGCCCCGGGTCGCCGAACGTGACGATGCGCAGATGGTACAGTCGAGCGGTCTTCTCCAAGTCAGAGCCGATGCGCGCACCGACCATGCTGCTTTCATCCACGACGATAAGGCGCTTATTCGCAAGGTCCGCGTCCTTCAACACCCACTCCAGCGTTTCGCCGTCGTCATCGCGGGCGACGACCTTCGGGACGCCGTAAATGATGCCGTGGATGGACGACGCGTCAGGGAATCCTTTCTTGCGCAGCACGAGCGCGGCCTTCCACGTCGGAGCCACCACAGCCACGTCATCCATTGTCAGACCCAAGCGAGCCACGAGCGGCATGATGATTGAGGTCTTGCCGGTGCCCGCGAGCCCGCCAATTGACAGCCGCAGCATGTCGGAGCGTGAGTGCCACCAATAGGCAGCGTTGCTGACGACGTGCTCTTGGTCGGGCGAGAGCACTAGCGGCGGAAGAGGAGGTGGTGGTGGTGCGAAACCGGATGGGGAGAAGCCCGAAGGCGCGGGTGCTGTAGCCCAAGGCAGTCGTGAAAGGTCGTCCATAGCGCTGTACTCCGCGAAGACGAAGCCGCGAGCCGACGTCAACAGTGCCGGGTCTCGTGCCTCAGTCAAGTTGCGGAACGTGCAGCGCGCTCTCGCTGTCGTTTCCTTGCCGTTGTTGGTACCACGTCGCGAAACACTCGCAAGTCCGGCGACACGATTTATTTTTACCCGAAGCCTCTGGGCTCGACGCCGACATTATCGGTCAGCATCTTCACGGCTTTTGGCGTGACCGACCAACGCAGTCCGCGGTACGTTCTGTACCGCTTGACGTTGCGGGGGCGCATGCTGTTGAGCCACTTCTCGAAATTGCCGAAGCGCCCGAACATGTCGCGGATGCTGCTGAGCTTGCGCCATGCGTCGCCAGCGTCGAAGGTGTCGCATCCCTTAGAAATGGGTACGAGCAATCGCAGTATCGGGGCGTCCCACGGCAAAATTCCGTGTGGCTCCACGGGCATCGCCATCAGCTCGCGCGCCGTTTTGGGTTTGCGAAGCATTGTCTTAGTCCTTCACAAAATCGGAAACCGCGCTGTTGCTCGCGGTCACGAGCGCGCGCTTCATCTCGCGAATGCGCGGATAAAACCCGAAGTGCTTGAACGTGATTGCGCAGCACAGTGACGCGGCGTCGGTCTTGGTCTTCGGCACGGTTTGCTTGCCGTCGCGGGTGCGGAGCACGAACAACGCGCCGCCAGCACCGTACTTGTGGACCGTGGCGCCGAATAGCCGCAGCGCAGTCAACGCGTTGGCCTCGCTGTCGGGCACGATATTGCCATTGACGCCGCGTTCCCATGGATCAAACAGCGCAAGCAACTCAGCTTCAGTTTTGAATTTCATCGGCGTCACGAGGGGCACGGCGTTCTCGGTGGTCGTGTGATTGATCATTGCGGGCGTCCTCAGTGTGCGGCCGGCGGGGCGGTGAAGCCCGAAGTGTTGGCGGCGAAGGTCGCGGCGGGCATACCCATCAGCTTGCCCTTGTCCACCATGTAGAAATGTTCTGCGTTCGGTCCGGGCCATTTCCACACGTTGCCTTTGCGGGTGTGCTCCGGCGTTGCCCCGGTATCGCGGAGAGCGCGACCTAGCTCTTTGCCATCATGCGGCGCGCGATTGCCGAGCAATTCGCGGATTGCCACCGTCGTAAGGCGCCCACCCTCTTCCATCAGCGGCGCAACCTTGTCCGACAGTTCATCAAAGCACGCGGGCTTGCGCAGATACTGAGCTTGGTGGTCCGCCTGCTCTGCCATCGCTGCGGTCTCGCGACGAAGGTTCATGAGCCCGCGACATTGCGGCCCGTCTTCCTTCGCAGCCTCGCGCGCTTCGGCGATCAGTGACGGAAACTCATAGGTCAGCTCGTCCAGATTGATCAGAGGCACGCGAACCTTGATGGGCAGAAAGCGGCGGTTGCCGGTATCGTCGGCGAGCAAGTTGACGTGTGCTGCATCGATCGCGTCGGCGAACTTCTCGTAGTCGCCGTCAAACTCCGGCGGGTTCTGCAAGTTGGACGTGCCGACGAAGATAAAGCGGCGCTTGATGGTGACGCTTTCGCGACCGTAGGCCTTGCGCGCGGTGTCGGAGCGCTTTGATAGCGTGTTCTTGACCTTGTTTACGTCACGCTTGCCAAGGCCCAACAGTTCGGCAAGTTCGGCCACAAGCTTGCCCTGCGTCTGCTCAATCAGCACTTTCGGGTCAGCGTCGGGCGCAACATCGCTCGTGAACGCGTCGGCGAAGAACGTGTCGGCGAGCGCGCGGAACAGCGACGTTTTGCGGTTGCCCTGCGTGCCGATCAAGATAACAACTTCATCAAGGGTGCAGCCCGGGTAGAGGATGCGCGACGCCAGCCCTTGCAGCATCACACGGCCGCAGCGCGACACGTATCCATAGAGCGGATGCGTTACCGGGTATCCAAGATACTCAGGCAACCACACGTCCAAGCGGTTCGACTTCAGCGGGTTGACGGTGAAGTCACCCAAGCGGGTCACGGCGCTATCGACTGCGTTACGCATCGCGTTAGTGAACAGAACATCTTCGATCTTCTGCACGTTCGGGTCAAAGTGCTCGCGGTTGGCAAGCTCAGAACGCGCAAGCACTGCAAGCTCGGTCGCGACGCGGTTATAGCTCCAATCGACGCGGAAATTGCCGTCTGCGTAGGTGATGACGGGGCGGTCAAAGAACGCATCGTGGTAGGTGTTGTGGATGCCGGCGCTGTTGGCGAGCATGAGGATGTTGTTTGTGTTGCTCGCGGCGATCTTGCCTGAATTGTTCACGATCCAATCGGCTTGATGGCCCGACGCCTTGACGGCCTGGTGCACTTGCGCGACCGCGGTTGCCCAACCCTGTGCAGGATTGCCCGGGTCCGCCTGCAATTGCTTGCGCACCATTTCGGGGAAGTCGGTCCAGAAACCGCCCAACGCCTTCGGCGCCGGCTCGCGCAACCAGTCGAGCGCGGCGGTGGTTGCTTCCACCGGCAACAGATCTGTTGCGGGACGGAACAGCGCAATTTTCGTCGCCAGCTCTGCGCGCTTGACGGCGGCGCCGCGCCCCTTCTCTCCGATGGCGCTAATCTGGCGTTCGATCTCGACCGCGAGCGGGAACACCAAACCCCACGCAATCCAGCGCGCCTCACTGTTGGGCAACAGAACCGGGTTGATGGTTTCCAGCGCGGCGCGGAAAGCGTCATCGTTTACCTTGCCCAGCGGGGCTAGCACGTCGTTCATTTGCAGATGGCCCGACCGAACGGCCGGCAGGAAGCGCGATGCAATTTCGATCTTGCCCGCGTCAACGCGCACGCCCCGCGCCAACTCGGCAAGGCGCAAAAGCAAGCGGCTGCGGTACTCGGCTTTCATGTCGGCAGGGACGTGCAGACCTGTGGGGTACGCTGCGGTGGGTACGGCGCCGGCCACGGTGATGGGCGTAGAGAAGTTCGGCGCGGCGGGCCCGGCAGCCGGGAACACGAAGTCCGCGATTGGCTGCGCTTCGGTTTGCGTGGTCGCGGCGTTGGGAACGTGCGGCGCGGCCCACGGCAATACAGCAACGGCGGGAATGGAGGTGGCCACGGACTGCGCAGCTTGTGCCATCGGGGACCGCGGCGGTGCGGCACCTGCGAAGTCATGGGCGGTCGGTACTGCGGCGACCGTGGGGACTGAAGAACCGTAGCCGGCGGGGTTCGCGGACGTGTTGCTGCCGGCGCCGCGCATCTCGCGGAGATACATCGCAGCGATGCCGTTGCCCTTGTTCAGGCCGTGGGTGACTTGCTGCTCGTAGTGCGGCGCGCCTTTCAGCTCGGTGACGCTGTCCAGCTCTTTGAGCGCTTCCACGTCGGTCACGATGCCGCTTTCAATCAGTGCGCGCCAATAGCCGGCAGCGGCGAATACGTGCGTATCGCGGCCCGTGGCGCCCGGCTCCATGATCTTGCGCGCCTTCGCCTTGGCGAGCTTGCGGCCCTTTTCCACGAGAAGCATTTTCTCGGTACCCATCAACTCGGCAGCCGGCGGCAACGGCGCGTAGTCGTTGGCGTCTTCCTCGCGCGGCTTCAACACGTAGCCAACCAACGCGAGTGCTTCGATGATTTTGGTAACGAGCGTATCCCAATCGATCACGGGCAGCTGCGACACGGGCGGCAGCTCGCCATCCCAGCGATACGGCTGCCCGGTTTGCGGGTGGATGCCCTGCGCAACAATCTGCCCGTTCATAATCAGCTGGACTTTGAATTCCGGCCTCGCTGGGTCCAGCTGACTGCGGAAAACAAGGTCGGTGCCCTTCGTCGGCAACTCGATATTCCCGGCGGTCATCGCGAGGCGGGAGAGCGCAACGAAGCCTTTCTTGCCGTAACGGAACGGCGTTCCGGCGAGCGCTTCGCGAACAAGCTTTTCGAGCGCAGACACGGCGGCCGGGTCGGTCGCGTCGACGTCGATTGCCAGCGACTTGCGTTGCGACATGCGCAAGCCGGTGCCGCGGTTGGTGCCGGTCAGCCAGAAGGGCGTCTCCTCGGCGAGCGTGGAAGTCCGCCAGCTCGGAAACGTCCCGCCACCGTTGTTCGCAGGGCGCTTGCCGGCGCCGTCACCATAGGCGGCGGTTTCTTCACGGTGCGAGATGCAGACGGGGTCATAGCCCTTGCCGGCGTAGTGCTCCGCCCATTGCAGGCCTTCCGGCTTCGGCACGACCGGCACGACGCTTGCGGCCCCAGGGAACGCAATGACGTTGCCGGTCGCGGCCGGTGGTTCCGCTGGGGCGGAGTTGGCTGCCGGGAAGACGAAGGCGGTATTGGCTTGGTGCACTGCGTTTGGCTCTCGGTTGAGGCCGCCGCGCAATCGTGCTAGGAATGGGGCGTTCGCACCTCTGGGTGCGCGACCCCTCGCCTAGCAGCCCTGCGACGGCTGCTTTGGTGATTAAGGCCTTCGGGATTGCCGTCCCGGGGGCCTTTCGTCGTTTTACGACTAGGGCCCGGCCCCAACACGAGCGATACTAAGCCCGCATTTTCCGTTCGCAACGAGAAATAGTGTATACGGTACACGGACTTAGGGGCGGCTATCGCTGTGTAAGTCGTTGACGGATAACGGTGTAACTTTGCGCGATACAGTAAAACGCAGTAGTTTTGTCCTGCCAAACAACGATCTTTGGTATTTTATCCCCCTCACGCCGCTGTGCAGAACGCTGAGCAGCGACAGGCAACCCCCGGATCGCGGTCCCGGCGCTGCCGGCGGGCCTGTGAACCCTGTGAACCCTAATTAGTGTGACATTCAAACAACAGCAGTCATGCGCTTCCGGCATACCGCGTTTTTCGGGGTCCGGTTTGTTAGTTTGGGTAGGTAGCTCGCGGCGTGAACCCTGCCGGCCTTTGTGAGCCCTTGGTGAAGGGTGGGGAGGACCGGCAGGGTTCACGCCCTAAATGCTTTGTTTTGCAGGCTTTCCGCCGCTCTGTGAACCCTGTGAACCCTGAAATGGACTACTAGAGGAGAATAGGAATAATACCCGGGTAATAATATGGTTACTATTTGTGCCTTAGTATCTACCAAATAGAGAGTGGGGAAAGTAGGTCCGAGCAGGGTTCACAGGGCTCACATCGGTCCCAACTGCCTGGTTTCATTACGAAATCCGTGAAGGTGACGTGCATTCACGCACGGTTCACCATTCACATCCTGGGTTCACAGCGGTATGTGCCAAACGCGGGTCTAGTCGGTTAGGACCAGCAAGCCCGGCACGGTCGCGGGCCCGTCACTTGTCAGGGTCGCCCCGTAGGGCTGCGGGCGTGCGTAGGACGCGGCTGCGGTGGCGATGACGCGAGCGGCCTGTAGACGTGGCGCCATAGCCGCCAGCCCCGCCCACCCGATTGGACAGGCCAGCGACGCGAGCACGAGCAAACGCCCGGTGTCCCCGGCCATCAGCTCGCGGGCAACCTCCTCTGCCATGGCGGCGCGCATGCGATCTAGCGCGGCGAGCGCGTCAAAGTCTTTCTTGCGGCGCCGGGCGGCGGTGGTGTGCTTCTCGATGCGGAGCGAAGCGGCGAACAACAGCTTGCAGGCGTCGGCGACCGCTTCGGCCCAATCGTCGGGGATGCCGGCGGCCCGGAGCGTGGCGGACGTGATAGGCATCTCCGCGACCCCAGCGGGTTTCAGATCGCCCACACGGCCGTCATGCGCGAGCCTAACGAGCCTGTGCGCGACTGTTTCGAGAGGGGCGAGCGTGCAGTTCTTGACAATGGCGGGCAGCGACGTCATGCGCGAGCGTCCGAGGGCCTCAGAAGGTCGTCAACGCCATCGGACATCGCCCCCTCCTCCGCCAGCACCGCCGCCAGCTTCTCTCGCATGTCCCTGTAATCCTGCCCAGCGTCGGACTTGTTTTCGGACTTGTCGATTTGACCCGATGTTAGCAACCTCCAGCGCTGCGATGGCGTGAGGTCCCCAACGGTCCGTTTCCGCCCCGCCGTCTGCGCAATGCGGACCGCACGCGCAAGCCCCGCGTCTGCATCAATCGCGCTGCCGATCTCGGCGGGCTCCAGTTCGACCTCTGCCGCGGCTTCGTCCAGCGGGAAGCCCTCGCGCAACGCCGCTAGAAACACATCCCTGCGACGCCGGGCGGCTGCCGGCCCCAACAGACCACCCAATGCGGGCGCGGCGTTAGGCGCGTCCTGCTCCAGCCACGCCAGCACGAGTTCGGGTCTGACAGGCGAACCGAACGGATGTGCGGGTTTACCGACGAGTGCGGCGAAATCTACGACACGGGAGGTCATGCGATTATTGCACCGATTTGCATGAAATTTGCATAGCCAGTTCGCGCGTCAGTCGGTTCGCTTCCGCGCGCGTCTCACAGCGGCGCAACGTTTCGCCATGGCAGACGACACGATAGCAGGACGCTTCTTTGATGATCTTCAGCTTCGGCGCGACAGCAACGCCGCGCACGGTCAGGCCTTGGCGCCGAGCCGCAGCGAGCAATTTATCGAGATCGCTGGACATCGCCGTACCTCTGCACCCAGCACTCTGCGAAGACACGCATTGCGGCTTGCGCCTTGCGTTCGGTCCTGCATTTGTGCAGCACTTCCAAACCGCGCACGACGTAGCGTCGGCGGACGTAGAGACCGCTCGCGGTTATTGCTTCGTCGATTTCAGCCTCAGTTGGTATCGACATCAGTCGCCAATCTGCGCCAGTATCAGCCTGCCGGCAGCCCGCTCGGCACTAGCGCGGTCCTTGTATCTAGCGATGGCGCGACCGCCGCGCATGACGCGAAAGCCGCGGCCGAGCAGCATTTCGACAATGCGGATGTCATAGCGAGCCATCAGCGCGGCCTTGCGGGCTTCCAGCCGCGCCGCGATGTCGGCCTCGTACCGCCGCGCCTCTGCGACAACACCAGCCTCGATTTGCCGCGCAAGCAGTAACCGCGCCTTCGCTTCAGCCGCCTCGCGCGAGCCGTGTTTCGACACCAGCGAGGCCCCGCGATAGACGGCCGTGCCTTTGATCCAGATGTCACACACCACCGGTGAGACTCCGCAGCGCTTTGGTTCGAATATGCGCCTCCGCGTCTTCGCGCGTAGCATGGGACGTTCGGGGATACTTCCGTGCAAAAATCACCCAGAAGCTCCCGGACGTGGCTTCTCGAACTGTCAACTGCAGACGCTCAATTGCCGCGGCGATGTCGTCTTCTGTCGGTTCCTGTCTCTCCGAAAGCTTCGCAACCGGTGCCGGCGGCCACAGCACAACACGGCGTCCGGTCGCGTGGTCGGTGACGCTTACTGCGCGCTCCAGAACGGCGTCGTCCAGCGCGTCAGGGTGCACGGTCTCGCCGCTGCTAAGCAGTATCTCGTAGCGCATGTTGCTAACGCCGCTCCACGCACTTCCGCCGCATCTGCGCCCATTCGTCGAGGTCGTCCCGCGAGTAATAGAGATAGCCGTTCACGACGCTGTGCGCGGGACCGTTGCCGCGCTTTGCGTGCTCGGCCAATGCGTGCGCGGTCATGGCGAAATGCCTCAAGGACAGATACGACGCGGCCTCTTGTTTCGTCAGCATACGACGCACCACCGTTCCTTGCCGGCGTCGTAGCTCAGCTTGCCTGCGCCAACCTGCCGGGCTAGCCAAAGCTTCAGCGTCTCGCCTCCGCCGAAAAGCTCGCGCAGGGCAGGTTGTTTGATCAAAAGGCCGACGCCGAACCAGCTGTCCAGCGAATGCAAGACGTCCTCTATCGCGGCGAATGCAGCGCGGTCGTCTATCTCTAACAATCCGACGTCGAACGCAGTTGATGGCGTTATACGGAAGCGCTCGCGCGGCGGCTCCCCACCGACGCTACACGTCATGCGACCGCGCGCTGACTGATCGCGAAGCCAATCTTCGATGTTGCCGAAGTTGCCTAGCGTATCGCGAACGAAAGGGTCCTTGCAGATCGCGACCGGTGAAAAGTAACCGTAGACAGGTTTGCCGTCGGCTATGCGCTTCGCGGCGATGGCTTCGAAAATCTTACGGTCGGTGTAGCTGAGTTCAGTGCTGCGCATTCCAGTCGCTCCTTGTCATTGAGTACACCCAGCTATCGCGGGGCGCGTCGCCAAGTTGTGGCCGCACGATGTGGCCACGGATCAGACCTTCAGTCCGAAAACCGAGGCGGTTGTTCAGGCGCAGCACCAGTTCGTTTTGAATGTCGGTGAACCCCCAGACCCGGCACACGGTCGGGAGTGTCCAAAGGTACGCCAACAGCGCACGAAGGAAGTCCTTGGCACCGCGCCGTGCAGCCCGGTCGCGCACCATGCCGAAGCCGATTTCGACCGCGTCATACTTGTCGGGCTCGATCGCGGACACGGCGACACCAACGATCCCCAGCACGCGTTCCGGTTCGTCGTCGCGGATCAGCGCGAACGTGTGCGAGTTCGGTCCGCCTGCGTTGCCTTGAAGCTTCGCGATGTGCTGGCGCGTTTCGGACTCGTCAACATGCGTCTTGAACGAAAGATGGCGCGACACCTCCGCGTCGCCGAAATATTCTTTGAACAGTTGCGGCGCATCGGCGACCGACAGAGGCCGAAGGCGCATACCGCCTACGCGGAGATCAAACAAGCTTGCCATGGGATGCCGCGCTCATTGCGCTTGGCGTGTGTTCGTACTCGCCGCGGGTCGCTACTATCCCGGCACCGCCGCTGCGCTTCATGATCCGGCCAGACGGCACTTCGACGCACATAAGACCACGGATGCAAAGCAGCCGCAGTTCTTCGTTCACGTCGCGGATGGCGCGTTGCGTGATTTCGGCGATCTCGACCGCCGTGAAACCGTCGAGCCAAATATCGGGATGCGTGAGTTCTTCCAGCGTCTTTCCGGTCAGCGCGTCCATGTCTTTCCCTTCGTGAGACACCGGACCGCGCTCCTGACGGTCCGATGCGTTGTCGACGGTGCCGGTCAATCGGCGCGAGGTACGCGGATATTCATGAAGGCGCCACCGAACTGGCCTTTCGTGATACCCGCATTGATGACCGACTGCGTGTCCGCGTGCTTCGAATTGAAGTTGCGCTTGGCGGGGTCCATCGCTGCGTAGTGATCTTGTAACGCACGGGCCTTCAGTTGCGCGATTTTCTTGCCCACGCGCTTGTCACGCGCCATCAAAATAGGTTTGGTGACGCGTCCCGATTTATCGGTGCCGGACACGAGACCGGAGAACAGCCCCACCGCCTCCGGGTCGTCGACGACTTCGAAATACTGGCGCTTGGCCGCCGCGATTTCAGTTGGCGTATCGTTGACGACCCGGAATTCGAATGACGAAAACCGGTCCTTGATGTCCTGCGGAATGAACAGCTTGAGTTCCCTGTTCAGCGTAAGTCCGCTGATGATGCTGTCGATGTCCTGCGCCTTCGAAAACGGCGACAGATGCGCCATGGCGTCGCCGGGGCCCGGGGGTTCCGGCATCGCGGCCGGCGGGGTCGGGATTAAATTGGGGCTAAGGCCAGAAAACGGGTCTTTAGGGTAAGTCATGGTATTTCGTATCCTTTCCATGTCTCAGTTGAACGTTGCGCCGTGTGGCGTTAGCGGTTGCCGCGTTGCTGACGCAGCCGGGTCTTTTCGACTTGAACGAATGACGCTTCGGCCTTCGCCAGCAACGCCTTCGACGCAGCGTCGCCGCGTTCCGCAGCCTTTGCGACTTCGCTCATGGGCCCCTTGATTTGCCGTGCCCATGCCTCGCGCGAGGCTGACGGCAGGTCGGAAACTTTCGATGCCTTTTCGAGACCGCGCCCACCGGTCGGACGTGGGTCACCAGCGCCGAGTTGCGGTTCCTCGCGATGCGCTCGCCGCGATGTGGGCCGCGGTGCCGGTTCGTCGCCCGCATCGTCCGCGTCACCATCATCCGGCAATGCGTAGTCAGCAGCGCTCAGGATTTCGCGCGCGAGACTGTCTGCGGTCTCGTGAGCCTGAACGAGCGTCAGGTCCTGCGACACGGTCGACATTACGGTATTGAGCTTCGTGCGCAGCTTGATGCTGGTCGCCGCTTCGGGCGCGAGCTTGATAATTGCTGCCCGCACGTCGTCGGCGGAAAATTTTGCAACCGGCGCGCTGGCGATGTTGGCAATCTCGCCCGAAATCTTCCGCGCTTCGGCGGTGTCGCCGTTGGTAACTGCAGCGTCGAGCTTGTTGTTCAGGTCGTTCAGCTGTTGTTGGCGGAATTGCGCCATCGTCGGGGTGGTCATGTCGGTATCGGTCCTTTCAGAAGTTCAAATCGGGGAGTAGTGGCGGCAACGGCTCAGCCGGCGGCGGTCCTGTGGCGCTATTCGCGGGCTGCAGCACGGCGGCGAACTCGCTCAGCTGCGCCACGGCAGCACGCACGGTCGCCACAGCGTCCGCTGGTAGCGCCTGACCGCGGAGCATGGCGCGGAACAGTTCAGCACCGGCTTCTGACGCTGTCGGCGCTTCCCAAGGCAGGCGCTGCGGCTTCACGGGCTTGGGCTGCCGCGGACCACACGCAATCGAGTACGCCAGCCGTGGCGTCGGCATACTCCACGACACCGGCAGAAAGGGACCATTCGCCTTGGCGATGCGCACGCGATGGCGGCTGATGAATTCCTGAATGGCGGCTTCACGCGCGTTCAGTTCGGCCGCCAGTGACTTCGCGGCGTCGTTCAGTTCGGCCTCGCGCTTGGCGTTAGCTTCACGGCCGGCGGTAATCTCCGCATGAAGTGCGGCGCGTTCGGCAGTAATCTCCGCTTTGGCTGCCTCCCGGTCCGCATGTAGCGTCCGCCAGCCGTCTGCCAGTGCTGCGTACTTCGCGTTCAGCACATCCTTGGCGCGTTGCGTGACCGTGATGCGCTCGCCTTCGTCGGTTACGATCTCCGCCCCCGGCCCCTTGCGTGGGCGGAGTTGTTTGATGCGCTGCCTAAGCGAGGTTTCGGGGCTGGAGACCGTGACCGGCGGCGCCGCGGGGCGCTTCGGCTTGGCGAGCTTGAAGACGTAACGGGCTGACACTCCGAAGCGCTCTGCGATGGCTTCGGCGCTCTCCCCGGTCACTTCACGGCGCGCCATCGCCGCAGCGATCTCCTCCCGACGCGTCTTGTCGAGCTTTGCTGGCCTGCCGCGGGACGTGACGCCGAACTGCAGCGCCACGGCATGCCGGCCCCCGGTCATTTTGTGCATAGCGTCGATTTCGTTCATGCCTGCACAAATACGAAAACCCGAATGGTATGCATAGGTAGTTTTAAAAATATTTTCACGTATACGTTGTGTACGCGGTATACAGTTCATGGCTATGAACAAAAGATTTATTTTGTTCGTTCATGGCGCAGTTCACTGAACTAAATCTACGCTTTCCCCGAAATTCGGATTTACGCGTTTTCGTTTTCGCGGAAAGGACTGCATACCGTGGACTCAATCGGTGGAATTATCAGCGGCGTTGGCGGGCTGGCGGGCGGCAAAAAAGGGGCCGACACCGCGCAGCAAGGCGCTGCACAGGCCGCCGCTGCCTCGAAAGAGATGTTCAACACGGGCGTTGGTTTCGAGGCTCCGTGGATAGCGCAGGGCGCCGGGTACCGCGCACCGATTAACGACGTGCTCTTGGGTGGCACGACCGGCTCCGGCACTTACGCGGGCGGTGGCGTCACGACAATGTCGCCGGGCAACTGGACCATAAACCCGCAGGCCTCCGGCTTCATGCAGGGCGCGTCAAACCCGTTCATGCCGCAGGCTAACGCCGGTACCCCGGCCGGAATGTCACCCGGTACCCCGCTCCCCGGCGGTTGGCAGGACAGCCTTAGTTTCCAGCCCGCCGCAACTACTACGCCCGCTGACGCGACCGCGACCACGACCGCGCCTAGCGGCAGTGCTGTGCAAGGTACCGCGTACACGATGGCGAACCCCATCAACGTCACCACCAGTGCAGCGCCGTCATTCGCCTCGACGTCGGGCGGCGCGGGCTACGGCACGGTCGGTCTCGGCCGGGTCAATCTCGGCTTCAACCCGCTCGACTTCAATTCGTTCGCGGCCAGCTACCAGATGTCGCCGGCTGCGCAATACCAAATGGGCATCGGCGACGCGGCCGTGAACAACAGCGCCGCGGCCAAGGGCGGTCTGCTTTCGTCGGCCGACCTCCGCAACCTCATGACCACCAATCAGGGCATCGTCAGCCAAGACATGTTCAAGCAGTACGGCGCGGAGCTTCAGGGGCAGCAACAGGATTACAGCCAACGCCTCGCTTCTATGGGGCTCTTGCAGTCGCAAGAGGCCATGGGCGCGAACGCGTCGAACGCGGTCATGAGCGGCGCCTCATCTTCGGGCGCCTCGCAGGCGTCTGCCATCAGCAGCGGTGCGAATGCTGCGGCGGCCGACTACGCGAACATGTTCAAGGGCTTTGGCAACCTCAATCTTGGCGGCTCCGGCTCCGGCGGCAGCGCGTTCACCTCTTCGGTCGGTTAAGCGGGAAAGTACGGCAATCATGGCTTGGGATAACGACGTCGCCGACTATGGCAGCACGGACAACGGCGGGACCGGCGGCGCTGCGGACTGGAGCGGCATGTTCGGCGGTGGCAGCAACGACGGCGGCAGCTCGCCCGTAAGCGGCTGGAGCATGAACCCGGCGCCGGCCAACGACCCGACGCCGTCGCTTGCTGTCCAGAACGACACGGCCGCGCCGAAGCAGGTCCCGGTGTCCGTGAACCCGGACGCCACGGCGCTGCCGGCGAATGCGCAACCGACCGAAGGCACGCTTCCGAACGGTCAGGTCACTCCGAACGCGCAGCCCGCGACCGGTGTCGCCGACAACAGCCTCGGTCTCGATGCAGAGACGAACAAGCGTTTCGAGCAGGCGCGGCAGCAACGTGACGCGGACATTGCGCGCGCCGAAGCAAAGAAGGCGGAAGCACAGAAGTTCATTCAAGAACACGGTGCCGACGCGGGCGGTAGCGGCGACATGCTGACCAACCTGCTCACGGGTGGCGGCAAGATGATTAACGGCAAGTGGTTCACTCGCGCGCAAGTCCAGCAAGGCGTCAAGGATGCGCAGGCGCAACTGGACGCAGCCAACGGCAACCTTCAGAAATCATATGCCGCACGCGCGAATGACGGTCTCGTGCGCTCCACGCTCAAGACCGCTGGCGTTGACATCCCGGATGGTGCAACCCCAGAGCAGTCTGCTTCGATCGTATCGAATACAATTCACAACGCGCTCGACAAAGGCGACTATGCCACAGCCTATTCGGTCTGGCAGGCGTCAGCGTACTTGCCCGGAGAGCAGTTCAAGCAGGTCCAGAAGGACTTCGCCGGTCCGATGTCTGCGGCAGCTGCGACCGTCTATGATAAAACGAAAAACGCCGTTGACGACCTGAGTAAGGCGGCTTCGCAGGGCGTTGCCAACATTCCGGAGAGCAACGGTCAAACGAAATGGCTGAACGAGCGCGACCGCGTCATTAACGACCCTTCAATGCAGGGCGTGTTCAAGTTGTTCAACGTCGACCCGCACAGCATCCCGAAGGACCCGGATCAGGCGCGCAAGTTCCTGCAAGGTCTCGACCGCGGCAAGTTGAACATGCTGCGGGACAGCGCTGACGCGTACAATCGGACCTACGGGCAAGTCGCCGACATCAAGGACAAGGATCAGGCCGTAGCGGTCACGGGCAGCTACACGAATTCGACCGGCGACGCGATCAACGGAACGCGCGCCGTGCAACTCCCGCACGGTCAGACCGGCGCCAAGCTCGGCAGCGGCTTCCGCGATCTCAACTCGGTCACCGAGAACAGCGCGCTTGCGTCCACGGAAGGCCGCAAGGCGGTGGACGAGATACTGAAGCAGCCCGAAATCTCCGGCATGCTCAACAAAGCGAAGATGGCGGAAGACTTCTACAAGACCGCCATGAATATCGACAACTTCACGTCGTCGGCCGGCGTCGCCATGGTCAAGGACGAACTTGGCGGCATCGGTCGAGACGTCGCTGAGAAGTCGGCAGCTGCCGGCAGCGTGGGCCTCACGCAGCAGTGGTTCAAGTCCATGGGCGGCGTTGAGGGGTGGTCGAACAAGGCGGCTACGGAACTGACGAGCCTGCAGAACGCCTATGACGATTGGATCAAGGGCGACAAGAGAGGACCGGCACCCGACACGCGGAAGTATCTTTCTGACAGCACTATCGAGGGTATTCAGAAGATTGCGGCTTTCAAACAGAAAGTTGCGCTGGAGCAGTTTGACCAGCGCGGCGGTGACTTCGCCACTGTCGCAGGTCGCAGCCTGTACGGTCTCAATAACCTGCCCGTCAGTGACGCGGTAAAGGACAAGCTCCGCGACAAGTACCGCGAGGGCATGAACGATACGCTGTCGTCCATTGCGTCGCACCCGTACGTCATGCACGGCGACGAACGCGTGATGCTGCCGAAAGACAGCAATTACGAAGGCGCTCGCCGTGACGACTACAAGCCCAAAGCAGACACCACGACCGCGCCCACGGTCGAAACCGGCGCTGCCGCGGCTCCCCGGCCCGACACTCCCACGGGCAAAAGCTACAACATGCGCGCTTATGTCGGCGACGGCAGCAAGCCCGCATCGCCGGAGCAGAGCAGGTACGCAACTGACGTCGTGACCGATGCCGGAAGTGCCAGCGCGAAGCTTGGTGCGACCCCGAACATGCAGCGCAACATCAGCATGGCTGCGGTCGCGGCTGCCGAGCTGAACGGCTTCGACGCCGGCAAGGCACTCGGCAATGGCACGAGCGCATATAAGTTCGGCACGACCGCCATGCAGCATGAAGAGGTGCGCAAGGCTCTCGACAACCCTAACCCGAACGTGCGCGACGTCGCTAGGGCCGCGGTTCTCGCATCGGGTGCGGAACTGACGCAGGCGAACGTTGACAAGGCCGAGGACATCGTTCGCCGCAGGACCGGTGTTGCGGCCGCACAACCCACCGCTGCACCGCAGGCCGCCACGCCGGGTACCACGCAAAGCGGTAACGCGTCTGCTGCACAGACTGCCGGACCGCGCGGCCCCGTTACGCAAGCGCAGGTCAATCTCGCTACGATGCATATCGAGAGCGGCAACGGCACAGTGCCGGACAGCCCGGGTTCGAAGTACCACGGTCTTGCGCAGATGTCGGCGCAGGAAATGCGCAAGTACGGCGTGACTGATCCGAACAACCGTCAGCAAGTCGAGATGGCGCTGACGCTAAAGGCGCAGGACGACGGCGCGGTACTGACGAAGCACGGCGTTCCGAACACGCCGGCCAATCGCTACCTAGTCCATCAGCAAGGCGAGGCAGGCGCTCCCGCACTGTTGGCCAACCCCGACGTTCCGGCGTGGCAGGCCGTGCGGCGGTTCTACGGCAGCGACGCGGTGGCCAAGCAAGCGATTTGGGGCAACCTCCCCGCCAGCGCCAAGCAGCAGTTTGGCAGCGTCGAGAACGTCACGTCCAAGAACTTCACCGATTGGTGGACCGCTCGCTATAACCGCGAACTGGCGCGCGTTACCGGCGGCCCGGTGGAGCCCGAACCCACACCGACCGGCCCCACGCCTTCGGCACCTGCCGGCGGTCCCGGTATCAGCCCCGGTCCGCGCTCCGGCGGTGCTGCGGTCGTCAGCACGCCCACGGCGGTTCCCGGCGGCTATCAGCAACCGGCGGCTCCGACGCAATCCGCGCCTGCCGGCAGACCTCGCGCTCCAGTCTTCGCGATGCCGGCTGCTTCGGAGCCCGTGCAGCCTCAGCCCCAAGCCCCGGCCACAGCGGCAGCCCTGCCCGTGCAGAACGCGTCCATGAGCCCGGAAGCAGCTGCCGCCATTGCAGAGACGTACACCAAGCAAGGGCTGCCCATCCCGCCGGAAATCTACGCAGCTGCACATTTGACGCCGACGGCTCCCGCGGCTCCCCGTGCTGGCGAACCCGGCGCGCCTTCGGTCCCGATCTCGCAGGCCGAAGTCAATCCGAATGCCGCTCCCATCAACCCGGGCTACTACGCGGAGGAAGCGGCCAAGAACGAAGCCGAACGGCGCGGTATCCGCAACGCCGCGGAGCTTTCGCTTATGGCGGCTACCGGCGGCGTGGCCGGAGCCGCGGAAGCTGCACTGCCCGCTGCCGCAAGGTCTGGCGTGGCAGGTTTCGCGGCGCGCACCGGCATCAACACGGCCGCCAACGCTGCTGGGGGTGCCGTCGAGGGCGGCATTGAGGCCGGCGCTGAGGAGTACGGCAAGACCGGAGACCTCGCGGCGGCAACCAATGCAGCGGGTCATGGTGCCGTTGGTGGCGCTGTCGGCGGTGCTGTTGGCGGTGCGGCCGGTCACGCGGTCGGTACCGCGGCCGGTAAGACAGTCAGCGCCGCAGGTTCTGCGCTTGAAACGGTCATGCAACGCGGCACGAACAAGGAACTGGCTACCGCCGGCAAGACGCTGTCGGAGAACGGTCCGACGATCACCGACCGGTCGGGCAAGCAGATCACCAACCCGAACCACGACCCGGATGCGTACGCCGCCGCGCAAAAGACCGCCAGCGATGCCGGTCACGAGCCCGCGAAGGTGCAGAAAGCCTATGAGGACACTCAGGCCTCGCGCAATCAGGTGGCCGTACAAGATGCGCTCGCCAAGGAAAAAGCCGACGTCGGCGCGGGCTATGAAAAGCTCAAGAGCGACATTGCGGAAAAGGGCGTTGGCGCACCAAAAGCGCAGCAGAAGCTCCCGGACGGTCCTGCGTCGCTCGTAGGTAAGCCCGGGAGCAACGTGCCGCAGGCGTATGCCGAGCGTGCTGCGGAGGCTGAAGCCAACATCACGCGCCCGGCCAAGGACTGGAGCGAGAAGTGGGACCACCTCAAGGACGAACGCTCGCGGTTGCTCACCGAAGCTCGTGCGGCCCGCGGCGGTGCGAACCCTGATCCGCACGCGGCCGGCGCTCTTGATGCGCTTGCCGACAACATCCGCGAACAACAGGTGAAGGTCGCCAACCACGTGTTCGGCAAAACGGAAGGCCCGAAGCGCATCAAGGAATTGGAGGCTCTGGACGTTCGCTATGCGCGCGTCAAGAACATGTCCGTTGACGACATGGCAAGCACGATGGCGGCGGGTGGCGAGAAGGCCAAACAACTGCGTCTGGACTACGCCGCGGCCGTGGGTGGCGAGAAACAAAACAAGGCAGCGATGCTTGCGTTTGACCAACTGGGTAAGGCGGAGAAGATAGGCAAGGTTGCGGGTAGCAACGCGGCTACGTATTCCACGTGGGCCGGCGCGCTGGGCGGTGTAGGCACTGCGGTGTGGAAGGCCGCACAGCTAGAGCCCACGGCCGCGGCTGCCGCGCTCGCGGGTGCCGGCGGACTTATCGTCGCAAAAAAGTTCATCCCCAAGTTCCTCGCATACCGCGCATCAGGCGGTACGGACACGTTCGCGCAAGCGCTCATGAAGGACCGCGAGGCCGTCAGCGCCATCAAAGGTCTTACTGCGGCACGCGCCGGAAGTGTGATCGGTGCTGCGGCGGG
>NZ_LJYG01000108.1:330639-416591 GCF_001440035.1 Bradyrhizobium manausense
CCCGCCGCAGCGGCGCAATCAAAACGCGCCCGGTCATGGGCTGACGTGAAGAACCTGTAAGCCCAAAGGAACGGAGCACCTAGTCGTGTTTGACCTCGACCCGATCAAAATCGACCTGACGAAGCCGGAAGACCTTGGCAACGTTGCTGAGCAACTTGCGGGCATCAAGCGGAACAAGTCCGGCGACGTGACTGAGGGCGGCGACCTTGGCGTGTTGCGGTCCTTGGCGGAGGACATTATTCGACTCGTCAAGACCGACGAAGACAGCATGAGCGAGTTCCTGTCGCAGGCGGAAGCTGCGATGGAGTCCACGGCGCACGAGCGCAACACGTCGGCAAGCTCCGCCGATGACGAACAGCGCGGCAGCGGCGAGAAGCAACCACCGTCGACAGGCCTAATCAGCACGGCAGTCGCGCAGACGTCGGCACACACGGTCGGTCAACTGTTCTCTACGCCCGACATCGCTCGCGCCAGCAACAGCGGCGGCGAAGCTTTAGCTAAGTGGGTTTCCGATCAGGTGCGCGCGGTCGATCCCATGTGGGCCCAAGACACTGACGACTTGATGGGTCATGCCACGCTGACCGGCTTGGCTTGGCGCAAGCGTTCGTTCTCGACGATCACGGGAGGCTTCGAAAGCGAGTGGCTGACCGGAACGAGCGTCATCGTCAACGCCAAGACGAAGCGGCTCGACAAGACCCCACGCGTTGCACATCGCGATTGGCAGTACCCTAACGACATCATGCGCAAGATCGCAACCGGTCATTGGGTTGATTTCGAACCGAACTTTGACGACGACGAGATGGCTGGCCAAGAGGCGCAGGAGACGCTTGAAGTCGACATGTCGCTGGACCTTGACGGCGACGATATCGGCGAACCGTACATGGTCACGGTCGCGGGTGTCGGCAAGACTCCATGCGTCGTCAAGATCGAACCGCGCTGGACGAAAAAGACCGTCGTCATGATCGACGGTGACCCGGTCTTCCGCCCCTTCCTGCGTTATACGCCGTATCGCACGCGGCAGTCGCTCGACGGAAAGTTCTTCACGCCGGGCTACTACTCGCTGCTTGTGAACGACGAAAGCGCCATAAACCGGCTGTACGCGGCCATCATTGACGCTGCGGAAAGCGCTTCGGAAAACGGCGGCGTCGCGTTCGGTGGCGCTGCGTTGCCGAGCAAGATCGAACTGAAGGGCAACCGCATCACGACCATCCCGGGCGCGGACGGTCGCAACATCAACGAAGTCCTGCAGATGTTCCCCGTGCGGCAAGTTTCGCCGGCTGCGGTCCAAGCGCTTCAGTACATGATGACCGTTGCTGACCGTAAGTCCGGCGGTCTCAACGCCGCGGAGAATTCGCCGGCAAGCATGACAGCCACGCTCGCGAATGCGTTGACGCAGACCGGTGCGGCGTCTCAATCGGCTGTGTACCGTCGCGTGCTTAACGCGGTCACGGCGGAGTTAAAAGCCTTTGCCTACATGGCCTGGGCGCTCGACAAACTGCCGGAAGGTGTCGACCCGGCTTCGGTTTTCGAGTTGACAGCTGACCCGAACATGGCGACGCAGCAGGACCGCAACCGGCAAATTGCGGTCATGGCTCAACTCATGGCGAACCCGCACGCCAACCAGCAAGAGGCGCTGAAGCGGTTTCTCGAACTGTCGTACACGCGCAACCCGGAAGCGTTGATCGCACCTCCGCCGCAGGGACCGGCTCCGATGCCGCCGGAGCTGCAAATCAAGATGCAGGAAATCCAGAACAAGCACGAGATTGCGAAGGCTCAGCTTCAGGTCAGCATGGTCGAGGCGTTGGCGGCTGCGTACTTGGACGTCGCGAGGGCCGGCGCGGTCAGGACAGACACGCAGCAGCAGTTGCTGGGTCTCATGCAGACCGCCGGTCAGATGGGGCTACTGCCACCAACGCAAGCGCCGGGCGGTCCGCAAGTTCCTCCACCGATGGGTGGGCCGGGTGGCGCGCCGATGCTGATGCCACCAGCACAACCGCAAGCCTTCCAGTTCCCCGCACCGCAGGCAGCGTAACCCATGTCCACAACAGCAGCATCCATCGTCACGACCGCGCTCCGCTTGTATGGCGTACTGGACCAAACAGAACAGCCCGGCCCTGCCGACATCGCAAACAACGTCGCCATTCTGAACGACTTGCTGCGCAACGAGCACATGCACGGCGCGGCGCAGTACCTTATGCGGAGAATAACGGCCACAGTCCCCGCGGGGGTGCAGGGTAGCATCTACTCGTTTTCGATCGGTACGGCGTCCAGCAGCTATCTCGTGCAGTCCGACATCGTGGGCATCAAGGACATCTGGTGCAACGATGTCAGCCCGACAGTGAACCGCGAAACGCAACAGGCGCCGATTGCTGACGTCGTGCGCACCACGTTTCTCGGACTTCCGACGAAATGGCATCAGGAGCGGCAGGTAGACGGTTCGGTCACGGTCACGTTGTGGCAGCCGCCGCGCAAGGCAACCGCTATCCTCTTGGACGTTGGCGGTCGCATCTCGCCACTGACCGCGACCGATGGCAGCGATATCGTTGCGCTACCCCCGGAAGGCGCGCATGACGCGGCACTTCTGCTTGGCATGACCGTCATGAGCAGCTACGGCCGCAACCCCGCTAGCGTCAGCGCGGTCCTCGCACGTGCGCAGCAAGTCGACAAGCGCTGGCGCGAATGGTGCCTTGGGGCACAGTGGCTGAGGTTCGTTCGCTCTTAACGCTGATGCAGGATCGATAGACGTCATGGCACTCTCAGGAATTCACGTCACCGTAGGTCACGCGCGAACGGGCGGCGGTACGTACAGCACCGGTCCGACGCCGTTGCCGTACGCCGCGACCGCGTCACAGAACACGGCCAGCGCGGGGACTTTGTCCATTACGGCGCCCGGATCGTACGATCTCGCGTCTCCGGTGCTCACCAGCGTCAACGCGTCGTCGACAGTCTTCTACGCGGTCGGACCGTCGCCGGATGCCGTCAACGGTCCGCGGCGCTACTATGATCCGAGCCTTGGCCGCGAAGACATCTTTGCTGACATCGGCGATAGTATCGCGTGGACACCCGCGACGCTCTCTGGCGTACACGTCGCGTTCAGCTACGCAACCGCTGGGGGCGGCACCTATCGCAACGGTGATACGGCCCTGCCCTACAAGACTCTTGCCAGCCAAACGATGGCCGCGGCGGGTACATCAACGGTCTCATGTCCGCCGGCAACCACTGACGTCAACCCGGCGCTTATGTTGATGTCTCTCAGCGCGGCCGCGCCGATACTACGACCCGTCGTTCGGTCGCGAAGACATCTTCGTTAATCCCGGCGACAAGATCGCTTGGATCTTCGCTTAGCGCTTCTACCGAAGGAAAGGAACTGGAACATGGCTAAGAATATGACGTTCGGCGAGAAGGACCGCAAACCGGTGATGCCGAAAGGCGAGGTCCTGATGCATCGCCAGCAAGCGCACGCACTGAACGCGAAGGCTGAATTGCTTCGTGCACGTGCCGCGCTACACCACGCGAAAGCGGACTTGCAGGAGAAGCGGGAAGGCAAAGAGAGCACTCGCTATGTTGACATTCCGGTCCCGGCGCTGGCTGTGGTGGTTGCCAGCAACAAGCCGAAGAAAAGCGCCCTGAAGCCGGCTGCAACCGCCAAGGCTCCGGGGCTCGCGAAATCCGCAAAGGCCTTCGGTGCCAAGCCGGCGAAGCGCTCCAGCGGGAAGTAGGATGACAGACGCAGAGAAGGCGGCACTCGCGAAGGGGGATCGGGTGTTCTACCTGAACCTAGGGAAGATGACCGCCGGCACGGTCGTATCGCGGGACGATGCGAACGATCGAATTACCATCAACTGGGATGACACGGGCATGGGCGCGGTACCGATCAACGTTCCCGGGTTTTGGTCGTACGCAAATCGTCGCGTGCTGTAGAGAAAAGGAACTCGTACCATGTCATACGTCAACGCACGTCGCGGCTGGGGTGCCGCAAAGACCGGAGCCGGTCACTCTACTACCCGCACCTCCCGGCCGAAGGGCCATCGGATGACGAAGGGTGCGGCGCAAGTCGAGCGGCGTCGCGCCAATCAATCCGCGCTGTCGGCTGCCGGCGGCGGTGGCTTGGCGTCGAATATCGACCCGAACGACGTCGGCCCGACCGTGTCGGGTGCGATGCCGACCGGCATGAGCCAGTTCGGTCCTGACACCGCACCGCAACAGGAAGGCTGATCATGCAACAGGTCGCCGCGCAACTCGATAAGCTGCACATACTTGCGGCCCACAGCCTCCTGCAGCAACGCGATGCACTGGCGCGCGGCGACACCAAAGCCGCAGCCGCGCACCGGAAGAACGCAGACGCCGCGCTGAAGGTCGCCAAGGCCGCGGCGAAGAAATACTTTCCGGGCGAAGTCGGCGAGGCTATGGACCGTCAGCTAACCATGCTGGACGCGCGCCACCGCCGCTTGGTGAAGGCCACGGGCAAGACCGGTTTGCTTGACGTGGTCAACGCCGGGGGCGACAGGGGCAAGGAAGCGAAGGCCGCGTTTGAGGCGTTGGCCTACAACGACCCGCTAGCCCGTAGGGTCCTCAATGCGAACACGAACGCGATCGCAGAAGGTCGCCACCACAAGAGCAAGGGCGCGAAGGACAAGCTCGCGAAGGCCCTGCCGGCATACGACGGCAATCTGTCGCCAAAGGCTGCGCAGCAAATCCTTCGCCGCTATATCGCGGTCCGGGGCTCCGGCCGTCCGGTCATGATGCAGGATTTTCTCGCCGGCCACGGAGTCCGCAAGACCGCCGGACCGCAGGACATCGCTTCGCAGTTCGGAATTCAAGGTTGAGACCAATGTTCGGTACCACGCAAACGCTTGACGACCTTCTCACGCTGATCGGCCGCGACTATGCCGCTCGCTTCCTCCTCACTTGCGGCGGTGGCGACGGCGGGGGTGGCGGTGGCGACGGCGGCGGAGGTGGGGGTGGAGGCGACGGCGGCGGAGGCGACGGCAGCGCGAGCGCGTCAGATAGCGGCTCCGCGTCCAGCGACAACGGTCCCGGCGCATCCGCAGCGAGCGAGAGCGACAACGCACCAGCGGCGGACACCGGCACGGCAACCGCTACCGACGACGACGCGGAAGCACAAACGGACCCGACCTCACTACCGGCCATCAGCATCACGGCACCCGACGCAATAGGTGTTGCTGTTCCGGGCCCGACAGGCGCACCGGGGCACGCAAGCTCGGTCAGCAGCGACGACGACACCGGCCCGGATACTGGCGCGTCCACTACCGGCTTCGGGGCACTTGCTGGCTCCATCGGCGATGCAATCGGCAACATCGCCATGTCGCTGTTTGGCATCGGCCCGGCGGAAGCCAAGACCGCTACGAAAGGGCAGGCCCACACTGCAATCGCCAATGCGTTGGGCGGCTTTGCTTCGTTCGCCACGAACGCCCAGATTGCCGAAGCGGAACATGGTTTCACGTCTCTGACAGCCCAGCTAACGCAAGCTAAGACGCAGGCAGAGTACAATCAGGCTATAGCGCAGGCGAAGGCCGTTGCGGCACAGCGGGGCGCACCAAACTCGATTACGCAGGCGGTCATCTCCCAAGCGATGGCAATTGCTCCGTTCAGCCCTCCGCCGGCCCCACCTCCGCCCGCGCCTGCAAATCCGGCTCCGACACTCGCCCCGCCGTCAACGGCGGTTGCACCGCCGTCGCAAGCGACTAACACAAACCCCGCAGCGCTGACGGCCGCACAGATGACCGGCCTGATGGGCGTCGGTGCGTTCGGCAATCTTGGCTTGGGTATCGCGTCAAGCCCCGGCAGTTTGAGTAGCATCGGCACGCCGGCTGATACGGATTTCGGCAACATCGCTGGTACGGCCACGTCCGCGTTGGGCGAGATGGGTGCCTTTGGCGTCGGTCCGAACATCGGCACGCCCGGGACCGCTGGCATCGGTCCTGCCACCATGGGGTTTGACAACAGCATGGGCGTTGCACTCGGGCTCAACGACGTAGGCACCGCTGCACCGCAGGCCCCAGCGAACCCAGCCCCCACGGCAGCACCATCGCAAGCGGACGTCGCCAGCAGCTTCGGTATCGGATCAGACGCAACAGCCGCTCCCGGTCAGGCGAGCGCAAGCGTTGGGACCGGTGCGGTTGCCAGCAACAGCAGCGGGTTCGGCTTCGGCACGGGCGATAGCATCGGAGCGGGTGACGGTACGGGCGGCACTCCCGGGACCGGAGGCGCGCCAGGAACCGGTCAGGCAAGCGTCGGAACCGGTGACTTCGGCAGTTTCAGCAACAGCAGCGGGTTCGATGGCTTCGGCACGGGCGGCTTCGGCGGCAGCGACATCGCAAAACTGTTTGGGCTTCAACCGCAGGCGGTCCCCCAGCAACCAACGGACTTCTCCAGTCTCACGAGCGACCTGTACGGCGAAAGCCTCATGGCGCACGGGTTCGGGGGCTAGCGGCAGGGGTGCAAGTCAAGCGTCCTGTCTGCGGGGTGGTAGCACGAGACGTAGTTGACCGGTTCCGTTGCGGGCCACGACGCTGCTTGCGGTTCGGGCAACGCGCCGTGGCCGTCGCTGTCGTAAACGCGCTTGGTACAGCCTACGATAATGCCTATGACGCCCAAGCCGCGCGCTGCTCGCGGGTCCCTCGCCTTCGCGGTGGCTGAGCACTTCGCGTAATCGGACTTGCCGCTCATGCCAGCGCTGACGGTCGACAGTGTCGATAGCAGAGCGACGGTCGCGAGGACGGTTGCACGGAGCATGACGTTAGCGCACCGCATGTTGCGACTGCCTGTAGTCATGGACCGCTGGCGTGGCCTGCGTCATCTCCGAGACGGTCACGATTGCGGCAACCAGTCCGATGGCAGCCAGCGCGATGGTCAGCGGCGATAGCCTATCCGCGACAGTGGTCATGAAGGCAGCCGCCACCCCGTATAGCACGCAACCGGCGACCAAGACCGCTGCTAAGCCGGCCGAGTAGAGCGCTGCAGGACTGTGTACGGCGCTCCAAACGGTGCTTGCACTCACGTCGTAGACCCAAACCAAGTACGCCCCACCACCGATGACAGCGAGGACAAACAACGCCGGAGCGGCGAGGTCGCGAGCCAGTGCCCAGATGGTAAAGCCTACCCAAAAAAGCGCGCTCAACGCGAGAAGCGTCCACCAAGGCAAGCCGAGTACAGGAACGGCGATGGCGGTGACCGCTGCGGCCGCCAGCATCCGCCAATTCGACTTCAGCCAGTCAATGGCCGCGTTGATCCTGCCGGCTAGCCGTTCAGTCTCGGTACTGCTCATTGCAAAAGCCTCCTCTTGAGATCACTCAGTTGCTCAGAGTCTAGCGTATGGTTCTCGCACAGCGCTACCGCAATTTCTGTCAACTCGCGGTCGCGACCGGTCAGCAGCGACTTCGCAAGAGCCATCCCGGCGAAGAAGCACTGCGAGGCCTCGTCTGCCGACACGGTACCGAAGCGGGCTTCCAGCAGCCCGCGGACCGACTTGAAGTCGCCAAGGCAGGTATCGGCGACGTCTGCGTTGCGCAGCCAGTCTTTTTCGATCACAGCCCCAGCGGCCAACGCGGCGACCGCGTGCGGCAGCGGGATGGCGTCCGTGTTGACCGGGGTGACGCTGCCTAACGCTCCGGTGGTATCGGGAACGACTGTCGCTGACGCCAGCGGGATGCTCAGCACGAAGCAAGCTAGAATGTGCCCGGCTTCGTGGAGCGCGGTGTGTATGGCGCTATCCGCGTTCACCTGTCGCTCCGCGAGATGCCGGGCACCAACGAACGCCCGCCGATGCCAAGTTGCTCCAGCACAATGACGAGCACGTCAGCATCTGACATCCCGTTCGCTCGCTCGCCCATGCCGTCGCGTGCGTTCTTGCCGGCGAGATACGACGTAACCAGCGGTCTTGCGGTGCCGGCGCTGAGCGTTTCGATTATCGCTTCCGCGACGACAACGCCCGGATCGCAGTCCAGATCGGCGATTTCGGCTTGCACGGCTTCGGCTTCCTTGCGGTCGCGAAATGCGGCGAGGTTGGTAGGCTCGTCAGTCATGGTTCAGTTCCTTCTGCTTTTTGCGCCTTTGCGCGTTGATGGCTTTGCGATTGGCTTTCTGGTAAGCGCCGACTTTCTTGAGCACGGTTGCCCGGTTAGCCGCGTAGTGCGCTCGACCGGTTGCGCGTGTCTTTTCAGGGTCATCCTCGCGGCGCTCGCGGCTCCGCGCCTTCGTGCAAGTCGGACATTTGCGGTTTGAGACGTAGCGCAACGGGGCGCCGCACTGCCGACAGGGTTGCTGAGCAACGTAGAACTGCGTTCGCTTAGCCACGACGAACCCCGGTCGCGTGCTGCGCTCCGGTCGTGCTCGTTACCTTCGGTCCACGTTTGGAAAGCGCCCACGCGTCCAGATCGGCCGTGGCGTACATCGGATATCGGCCAGCATAGGAGAACGCTGGACCGTCACCGGCAGTTGCGAGGTTGGCGAGCGTCTTTGACGCAACGGCGAAGTGATTGGTAGTGAGGTAGGCGGCGGCTTCAGCGCGCGTGAGATCACGGGGCAAGGGAGACGTCTTTCGGTGGCGCGCAATGTGCGCGGTTGCCGCCGGGTCAACCGAAAGACTTCAGACTTCGAATACTTCAAACGTCAGGCCGGCGTGTGCCTGTGACTTGTTCCTACGAATTCCCGCTGATGCCGTCAAGTGCCCGCGGGGTCCCCCGTATACATCAACCACGCCGCAATGGCCCCGGATACCTTGTCGGCAGCGTTGCGGAGTTGAGCCGCGGTCTTGTGCGAATAGTCTTCCGTCTGCGTCTTCTTTGCGTGACCGACGAGAAGCCCCTTCGTCACATCCGACAACTCAATGTCGTCCGCTGTCGAGATGAACGAGTGCCGGAAGCCATGGATGCTGAGGCCCTTTAGTGCTGCCGGCCGGTCCCTCAGCGCGGCGCGAAACCATTTGCCCAAGGCATTGGCGCTGTAGTGCTTGCCGGCGCCGCGCGCGTCCGGAAATACGTACGGGTCGTTTCGGTCGACCCCGGCTGTCTGCTCCGCCAGTGCCAAGGCGTGCCGCAAGATCGCCAGCACTTCCGTCCCAACATGGCGGTCGTCGGTCTCGCCGTCTCGCGCGGCTGCGACGCCGATTGACTTGGTGTCGCGAAGCCGGAGCACGCCGCTATTGAACCCGATGTCGTGCTTTCTCAAGGTCAGGATTTCGTCGCGCCGGCAGCCCGACAGCGCAAGGGCGCGCACCGCTAGGACGGCTTGCCACGGCGCGCGGTTGCCGTTGTGGCTGGTGTCGCCCAGCCCGTCGCGTTCGGCCACTGCAAGGGCGCGTCCAAGCCACTGGTAGCCGTCCGCGTCTAATCTGAACTTACGCTTGCGGTCCTTGCCGGCGGTCAGCCCAGCGGCCGGGTTGTCTGCGCGAAGCCCCTCGCCTACGGCCCAAACAAACATGGTCGATATCCAGCCCATCATGCGGCGGTCAAAAGCGCGGGTGGGCGCGCTATCGCGGTTCCGCTTGATCCCGGGATACGTGGCACGCTGAAGCGCCTCCGTCGTGATCGTTGCAGCGCGTTCGTCGGCAATCGTGGACCGCTTCAAGACCGCCAGCCGGTATTCGTCTGCGGTTAGCGTCTTGGGCTTCCGTGCATAGTCGCTCTTGCGGTTCGGGGTCTCGCTCACGGCCTTGCTCTCCGCCTTGACCATGGCGTGGAATGCGTCGCCGATCTCCGCCACGGTCGCGCTCTTGCGTGCCGCCTTTCGCTCCGCCGCAGGATCAACGCCGTCAATCAGCAGCGCGGCAAGCTTGGACTTCGCCAGTTCGCGGGCTTGATCGACCGTGAGTTGACCGAACTGGCCTAAGGTATGCCGGCGAGCGGTCCCGTCCGGCAGCGTGTAGCGGATCAGGAAGCTTTTCGTCGGTGGCCGCTCAGATCGCGCGGGAGCCGGTTTGACGCGTAAGCCGAAGCCCCGCACTTCCACGTCCCAAAAGAATTGGTCGCTCTCGCAGCCATCCACATCGCGTTTGGGGGCCGCTTTATCGGCAACGGTCTTGGTCAGCTTGACGACGGGCATGGGGCGGTCCTGCGTCCTTAAAATGGTTGAGGCCTTTGGTTCAGGTAAAGCCGGGGTACCTCACAAGGCGGGAAAGTGCAAGAATTTGCGGGAACCGGCGGGAACGCGATTTGCGCCAAGCTGCTGTAGTTTCGGTGTTTCTTTGGGGTACCATGCACAGGGAACGCCGTTCGCTTAACCCTCTGATGGTTGAGGCTTTTCGCGATCGCTCCGGCCCGGTTTGAGAGCAGTTTTGCCGGGAACATTGACGCCGCATTAAGGCGGCCGGACTAGATTGCGCAGCATCGATTGCGTGATCCGAGTTTCCTGATGCCCCAGGCGGGCCCGATCCTCTTTGTGTCCAATTCCGAGCGCCCGGCCTTCGTTGCGGCGCTGGACGAGGCGCGTCTGTTTCCTGTTGTCGACAGCGATTGGGCGAGCGCCTCGCGCGCGGTCGAGGAGGTGCAGCCGGCCGCCGTCCTTGCGGCGATGTCCGGCGGGCACGAGCCGTACATGCCCCTGCTCGCGAAGAAAATCGCCGATCAGCCGCTCTATCTGCCGATGGTCGCGCTGGATGCGCCAGGCGCGCTGCCCCACAATGCGCTGCCTTTCGCCACACGCAGCAATGCCGCCGAGCGCCTGATCGCGCGCCTGCGCGCCGCCATCCGCGTCCGCACGCTGCACGCCACCGTGCTGCGCCGCCTGCCGGAAGTGAGGGTCGCGATGCCCGAGGCCGATCCGGTGCGCGATGCCATCGTGCTCCTGATAGGTCGCGGCGCCGCCTACCCCGCGCTATCGGTTGCGCTCGGCGAACGCACCGGCGTCGTCGGCGCGCTCTCGATCGAGGCTGCCGCCAAGCATCTGAATACGCGCGAGATCGACGGTGTCGTTCTGTCTGACGGTTTCACCCCGCGCGTCACCGACGCCTTCCTCACGGTGCTCGCGGAGGATACGCGCTTCCGCAACCTGCCGGTGGTCGTCACCGCGCACCAGCTCACGCAGAGCTACGACCTGCCCAATCTCGAGCTGATCCCGGGCGAGCCCGCCAAGATCGCCGCCAACGCGCTGCCCCTGATCCGCCAGCACGCCATGGCGGCGCAACTGAGCCGCACGCTGCGCTCGATCGATGCCGGCGGCTGGCTCGATCCGCGCAGCGGCCTGTTGACGGTAGAAGCCTTCGCGCGCGATTTCGCCAAGGCGGTGGAGCAGACGCTCGCCCGCGGCGGCGGCCTGTCGGTCGCGCGCTTCGCCTTCGATCCCGGTAATCCGCGCGCGCAGCTCGATGCTGCTCGGATCCTCAGCCGGCTGATGCGGCAGATGGACTTTGGCACGGCGCAGAAGGACGGCTCTGTGATCGTGGTGTTCGCCGAGACCGACTTCCGCACGGCGCACATGATCGCCCGCCGGCTGTCGGCGGTGATGAAGCACACGTCGAACGGCAAGCACGAAATGCGCAGCGATCCCGTGGTATCGGTGGATTCGCTGTCGCCGTCGGATACGGCAAGGTCGCTGCTGGCACGGCTGTCGGCGGATGCATCAAGGGCGGCGTCGTAAGGTCTCGTGCCCCGGGCGCAGCGCCCTTCGCGGTGCGCTGCCCCAACCATCACCGTCATTGCGAGCGCAGCGAAGCAATCCAGAATCTTTCCGCGGAGGATTTCTGGATTGCTTCGTCGCAAGAGCTCCTCGCAATGACGCGGTGAGAGCGGAGGCCTAAGCCGCCTTTTATTTGCCCTGCTCACCATATGGTCGAGGAAGGTCGCTCCGCGCTAAACGCGCCCCCTGGACTTAGCGTTGGTCGCCAAAACTGGAGCGGGCGCGGCCAGGAGAAACCCGACGGAGTCGTTGAGGAGCTCGTAGGCGCGGTCGACGATGTCGTCCAGGGAGATCGTCTTGGCGAACATGCGCTGTGCTTCGGCCAGCAACTGATCGCGGGTCGGCATGCTGGACAGGCGCAAATCGGCCTGATGCTGCAACTGGCTGAGCGTGTCCCGGACCGACAATTCAGTCTCGTGGATGGACGTTCTGATCGCATGCGCGATGTGCTCGGGGTTGAAGCGGGCGGCGAGCTGCTCGGCCGCCTGCTTGACCGCCCGTGATCCCAGCCGATGCTCATTGCGCAGAACCTGACTGGGCGGCATTTTCATGTCCCTGACAATGCCGAGCCAGGACAACGCCACCAGCACATAATAAGTGAGATCGATCTCATACCAGTGGAAACCCTGCCGCGCGCTGGCCTGATAGGCGTGATGGTTGTTGTGCCATCCCTCGCCCATCGTCAGCAAAGCAAGCAGCCAATTGTTGCGGGAGTCATCGCCGGTCACATATCGCTTGCGCCCGTGAACATGCGCGAGCGAGTTGATGCAGAACGTGGCGTGATAGAGCAGCACCGTGCTCCAGAGGAATCCGACCACGAGCCCCGACCATCCGGCAACAAGGAAGCACAACGCGGCGAGCACGACGGAAGGCAACAGCTCGATCCGGTGCAGCCACATCAACTCCGGATACGAGGCCAGATCTGCGACCTTCACCAGGTCGGTCGCATCATGCTGCCGGTAAAAGATCCAGCCGACATGGCTGAACACAAACCCCTTGTGCCGGGGTGAATGTACATCCTGCACTGTGTCCGAATGCAGATGATGATGGCGGTGCTTGGCGGCCCACCACAGCACGCTCTTCTGGGCGCTGCTCTGGGCAAGGAAGGCCAGGATGAACTGGAACCCCCGGCTCGTTGCGTAGGATCGATGCGAGAAGTACCGGTGATATCCGCCGGTGATCCCGAACATGCGCACCCAATACAAAGCGGCGCACATTGCAATCGCCTGCCACGTGATGCCGGACCAGATCGCAGCAACGCATCCCGCGTGAATCAAGACGAACGGCAGCACCTGCGGATACATGACATCGTCGTGGCCGTGCTCCGTTTCCTGCTCTGATTCCCGGTTCGAACCGGCATTGATAGACACGCGCGCGACCTCGACTGTTTCGACGTGCGGGCCAACCCGCAAACCGGTGTAAAAAAACCGCGGCCGGTAAACCAGTCGCGGATCGACGGATACGGTACGCAGGACTCAGTTAGCGAATTCGGAATCTGGCGGCTGCTTCGTCATTCCGCAAGTGGCCCAATGTCACTGTTTTCAGCCTTGGCGCGGCGCAGCCTGTATCATGGTGCGCCGCCTCCGCAATAATACGGACGCTACGCCGCCTTCTTGCTCGTCGCGAGCTGCGCCAATTGCCGCATGATTTCCGTCGTGCCGGCAAGCCGCTCTTCCGGCGTCTCCCAATCCTGCAGGAACACCACCTTCATGTCGGGCCGTACCTTGGCGGCCTGGCCGTGGCTCTTGATGAACGTCACCAGGCGATCGGGATAGGCGAAGGAATTGTCGCGGAAGGTGATGACGGCGCCCTTCGGGCCGGCATCGATCTTCTCGACATTGGCGTTTCGGCAGAACGCCTTGATCGCGGCAACCTTGAAGAGATAGCGCACCTCGTCCGGCAGCACGCCGAAACGATCGCGCATTTCAGCGCCAAAGTTCTCGATCTCCTCCTCGCTGTCGAGATCGGCGAGGCGCCGATACAGCGACAGGCGCACCGAGAGATCGCCGACATAGTCCTCCGGAATGAGCACGGGCATGCCGATGGTGATGGTCGGCGACCAGCGATCGGCGGCGGGCTCGGACACGCCGGCCTTGAGGTTGACGATCGCCTCCTCCAGCATCGATTGATAGAGCTCGAAGCCGACCTCCTTGATGTGGCCGGACTGCTCTTCACCGAGCAGGTTGCCGGCGCCGCGGATATCAAGGTCGTGCGAAGCGAGCTGGAAGCCGGCGCCCAATGTCTCCAGCGACTGCAGCACGGTGAGGCGGCGCTCGGCCTGCGCGGTGATCTTCTGCTGCGACGGCAGCGTGAACAGCGCATAGGCCCGCAGCTTGGAGCGGCCGACGCGGCCGCGCAGCTGATAGAGCTGGGCAAGGCCGAACATGTCCGCGCGATGCACGATCAGCGTGTTCGCGTTGGGAATGTCGAGGCCGGATTCGACGATCGTGGTCGAGAGCAGGATGTCGAACTTGCCGTCGTAGAACGCGGTCATGATGTCCTCGATCACGGCGGGCGGCATCTGGCCGTGCGCGACCGCGACCTTCATCTCCGGCACGTTCTTGTCGAGGAAATCCTTCACCTCGGCGAGATCGTCGATGCGCGGCACCACGTAGAACGCCTGGCCGCCGCGATAACGCTCGCGCAGCAGCGCCTCGCGGATCATCAGTGGATCGTGCGGGGCAACGAAGGTGCGGACCGCAAGGCGATCGACCGGCGGCGAAGCGATGATCGAGAGCTCGCGCACGCCGGTGAGCGCCAGCTGCAGCGTGCGCGGAATCGGGGTTGCCGACAGCGTCAGCACGTGCACCTCGGAACGCAGCGCCTTCAGCCGCTCCTTGTGGGTGACGCCGAAATGCTGCTCCTCGTCGACGATGACGAGGCCGAGATCGCGGAACTTGATCGCCTTGCCGAGCAGCGCATGGGTGCCGACGACGATGTCGACGGAGCCGTCGGCGATGCCCTTCTTGACCTGGTTCAGCTCCTTGGTCGGGATCAGGCGCGAGGCCTGCGCCACGTTGACCGGAAAGCCCTTGAAGCGCTCGGTGAAGGTTTTTGCGTGCTGGCGCGCCAGAAGCGTGGTCGGCACCACGACCGCGACCTGCTTGCCTTCGAGCGCGACGGCGAACGCCGCGCGCAAGGCGACCTCGGTCTTGCCGAAGCCGACGTCGCCGCAGATCAACCGGTCCATCGGGCGGCCGAGCTCGAGATCCTTGAGGGTGGATTCGATGGCGCCAAGCTGGTCCTCGGTCTCGTCATAGGGGAAGCGCGCGCAGAACTCGTCATAGAGGCCCTGCTGCACCGGCAGCTTCGGCGCCTCGTGCAGATGGCGCGCGGCGGCGATCTTGATCAGCTCGCCCGCGATCTCGCGGATGCGGTTCTTGAGCTTCGCCTTGCGGGTCTGCCAGCCGGAACCGCCGAGGCGATCGAGCTCGACATCGGTCTGGTCGGAGCCGTAGCGTGACAAGAGCTCGATGTTCTCGACCGGCAGGAACAGCTTTGTCTCGGCGGCATAATGCAGCTCGAGACAATCATGCGGCGCGCCGGCGACATCCAGCGTCTGCAGGCCGATGAAGCGGCCAATGCCGTGGTCGACGTGGACGACGATGTCGCCGGCGGTGAGGCTCGTGACTTCCGAGATGAAATTGTCGAGCTTGCGACTGGCCTTGCGCGGCCGCACCAGGCGGTCGCCCAGAATGTCCTGCTCGCTGATGACGGCGATCTCGTCGGTCTCGAAGCCGCTCTCCAGGCCAAGCACGGCGAGCATGGTCTCGTTGCGCGGCGTCGCCTGCACCGTGCGCCAGGAATTGACGCTGGTGGTGTGGGTCAGCTTGTGGTCGCGCAGCATCGAGGTCATGCGGTCGCGCGAGCCTTCGCTCCACAGCGCGATCACGACCTTCTTGCGCTGGGCCTGCAAGGCCATGACATGAGCGACGACTGACTCGAAAACGTTGACCTTGGAGTCGTTACGTTCTGGTGCAAAATCGCGGCCCTTGCGCGCGCCTGCATCGACGACGCTGGTGCCGTCGGCAGGCACCGAGAATGCCGTCAGCCGGATCAGCGGCATGTCGCGTTCGCGCTTGCCCCATTCCTCCTCGGTCAGATAGAGCCTATCAGGTGGCAGCGGCTTGTAGATGGCGCCCCCGCCGGGATGCTCCATCGCATCGCGGCGCGCCTCGTAATAGTCCTGGATCTGCTTGAAGCGCTCGCGGACGGCGTCCTCGGCCTGCGGCTCGATTGCGACGGCGGCACCTTGCAGATAGTCGAACAGCGTGTCCATCCGGTCCTGGAACAGCGGCAGCCAGTGCTCCATGCCGGGATGGCGGCGGCCTTCGCTGACCGCTTCATACAGCGCATCATCGCGCTCGGGCGCGCCGAATTCGGCGACATAGCCCATGCGGAATCTACGAATTGTGTCGGTGACGAGCTGGAATTCCGAGATCGGCACCAGATCGAGCGAGCGCATGTCGAGCAGCGTACGCTGGGTCTCGGCGTCGAAGGACCGGATCGATTCCAGGCTGTCGCCGAAAAAGTCGAAGCGAACAGGCTGATCGAGGCCGGCCGGAAACAGATCGAGGATGCCGCCGCGCACGGCATATTCGCCGGGCTCACGCACGGTCGACGACCTGACGTAGCCATTGTGCTCGAGCCAGGCGACGATGGTGTCCATCGGCACGACATTGCCGGGCGCAACCGACAGCGCCTGCGCCGCAACCAGCTCGCGCGCAGGCACGCGCTGCACGACGGCGTTCACCGTTGTCAGCACGATCAGCGGCTTGTCGCTGCCGGTGAGCGCGGCGAGCCGGGCCAGCGTGGTCAGGCGCTGCGCCAGAATGCCGCCGTGCGGCGAGACGCGGTCATAAGGCTGGCAGTCCCAGGCCGGAAAGGTCAGCACCGGCAGGTCGGGCGCGAAGAATTGCAGCGCGCGTTCGAGCTGCTGCATCCGCCCGCCGTCGCGGCAGACCACCGCGAGGCTGACAGCCGGCTGCTTCGGCCGTGCCGCGATGGCGCGCGCCAGATCCGAGACGATGAGGCCTTCGGCCCCCTCGGCGACATTGGCAAGCGTCAGCGCGCGGCCGGGCGTAAGCAGCTCGGCCGGTGATTTCATTCCTTGCTTCATACGTTGCCGTCCGCGATCGGATAGGCCTTGATGCGGGCGAACAGCGCGCCGGTGACATCTTCTGGCAGCAGCTTGTCACCGGTGATGGCGGCATAGAGATCGGGATCGTTGACCTCGAGCAGGGTCTCGAGCTCGGTCAGCTCCGCGTCCGTGAGGTTGCCGATCTCGGCATCCGCGAAGCGGCCGAGGATCAGGTCCATCTCGCGCGTGCCGCGGTGCCAGCAGCGGAACAGAAGCCGCTTGCGGCGATCGTCCAGCCCGTCGCTCGATCGTGTCGTTCCCGTCATGTCTCAAATCCAGTCAAACGCCGAAAGCCCGGACGTGCCGGGCCGGGGTGATATAGCCATTGGAACTGGCCGTGTCAGCCCTTTGTTATTGCAATTGTTTGGAGACCGTCATTGCCGGGCTTGACCCGGCAATCCATCGTCATTGAAAGATGGATGCGCGGGTCGCTGCTCCGCCAAAGGCTTCGCCGGGCTTTCGATCTTGGGCCGGCGAAGCCCTAGCGAAGACGGCAAGCCCGCGCATGACGAATGTTGCGAGAATGCGCCCCAGCCTGCTCAATCCGCTGTTTGCTCCCGTGACCAGCCTGCCCGGCGTCGGTCCGAAGCAGGACAAGCTGCTGCAATATCTGCTCAGCCGGAGCGAGACGCCGCGGCTGGTCGACCTGCTCCTGCATCTGCCGAGCCAGGTCATCGACCGCCGGGCGCGGCCGAAGATCCGCGACGCCAGCGTTGGAACCATGGTGACGCTGGAGGTCACCGTCGACCGTCACCGCCCGCCTCCGCCGCGCAATGCGCGCGCGCCGTATCTCGTCTACGCCAGCGACGACACCGGCGACGTCGTGCTGACGTTCTTCCGTGCCAAGCCCGGCTATGTCGAAAAGCTGCTGCCCGTGGGCGAAAAGCGCTACGTCTCCGGCACGCTGCAGATGTATGACGGCATCCCGCAGATCGTCCATCCCGACCGCGTGCTGGACGAGGAAGCGATCGCAAAACTCTCCGGGATCGATCCCGTCTATCCGCTCACCGAGGGTCTCGCGCTCGGCTCGCTCCGCCGCGCCATTGCGCAGGCCTTGCAGAAGCTTCCGGCCTTGCCGGAATGGATCAGCCCGGATGTGCTGCGCCGCTGCAATTTCCCGCCCGTGACCGAAGCGCTCCATCGCGTGCACCAGCCGGTCGAGTTGACGGACATCCTGCCCGATCAGCGCTTCTGGTCGCGCCTGGCCTTCGACGAGTTGCTGGCCGGCCAGCTCGCGCTCGCTCTGATCCGCGCGCAGCTGCGGCGGCCTGCCGGCGTGCGCAACGCCGGCGATGGGCATCTGCGCCACAAGATCATCGACGCCCTGCCCTACGCGTTGACACCTTCCCAGCGCAATGCCGCCGCGGCCATCGCCGACGACCTGAAGCAGCCCGTGCGCATGCTGCGTCTGCTCCAGGGCGACGTCGGCTCGGGCAAGACGGTGGTGGCCCTGCTGGCCGCCGCGGCCGTTGCCGAGGTCGGCAAGCAGGCCGCGTTGATGGCCCCGACGGAAATTCTCGCGCGCCAGCACATCAAGACCATTGCGCCGCTGGCCGAGCGCGCCGGCATGCGGGTGGCGATCCTCACCGGCCGCGAAAAAGGCAAGGAGCGGCGCGAGATCATGACCCAGCTCGCCGACGGCGAGATCGACCTGCTCGTCGGCACCCATGCGCTGATCCAGGACGACGTCGTCTTCCATGGTCTGGCCCTCGCCATCGTCGATGAGCAGCACCGCTTTGGCGTCCGCGAGCGGTTGGCGCTGACGTCAAAGGGCGAAGCCGTCGACGTTCTCGTGCTGAGCGCAACGCCGATCCCGCGCACGCTGGTCCTCACCTATTTCGGCGACATGGACATCAGCGAGCTCCGCGAAAAACCCGCCGGCCGCCAGCCGATCGACACCCGCGCGGTCGCCATGAGCCGGCTCGGTGAGGTCATGGATGGCGTCGGCCGCGCGCTCGACTCCGGTAAGCTGGTCTACTGGATCTGCCCGCTCGTCGAGGAATCCGAGGCCGAGGGCACCGAGCATCTCACCAACGCAACGAAACGTTTCGACAGCCTGCAAAAGCGTTTCGGCGATCGTGTCGGTCTGGTTCATGGCCAGATGAAGGGCACCGAGAAGGATCGTGTCATGGGCCAGTTCGCAGCCCACGAGATCGGCCTTCTGGTCGCGACCACCGTCGTCGAGGTTGGTGTCGACGTGCCGGCCGCCACCATCATGGTGATCGAGAATGCCGAGCGCTTTGGCCTCGCCCAGCTGCACCAGCTGCGCGGCCGCATCGGCCGCGGCTCGGAGGCCTCGACCTGCATTTTGCTTTACAGCGAGCCGCTCGGCGAAATGTCGAAGGCGCGGCTGAAAGTGATCCGTGAGACCACCGACGGCTTTCGCATCGCCGAGGAAGACCTGAAACTCCGCGGCGAAGGCGACGTGCTGGGCGTCCGCCAGAGCGGCCTGCCCGGCTACCGCATCGCGCGCTCGGAGGTGCACGGCCAGCTCATCACGCAGGCCAGAGACGAGGCGCTGCGCATCATGAAGGCCGATCCGAAACTGAAGGGCGAGCGCGGCGAAGCGCTGCGCTGCCTGCTGTATCTCTATGAACGGGACGAGGCGATCCCGTTGATCGGGGCGGGTTAGCTCACCGCTCGCCGCCGTCCGACTTCATAGGCCGCCACGTGCGCTCGCGCCAGATCCAGCAGCGGCGTGTCGACATTCAGCTTGCGGGCCCGGTTGGCCATATCGCCCAGGATATGCTCGGACTCGGTGATCGAGCCGCGCTCGATGTCGCGCAGCATCGAAGCCTTGAGCGGCGAGTCCAGGGTCGTGAACAGTTTTCGGTCAAACTCGATGAACGGGGCGCGCGGCTCGAAACCCGAGGCGGTCGCAACAGTGCAGCATTCCGCGAACAGGCGGAAGATCGATTGCTCGCCGTTCGGGACAGCCAGGATGTCGCCGATGCTGGCGCGCATCAGGCAGGTAATGCCGGCGAGCGTCGAGAGCTGGACGAACTTCTCCCACATGTCCTGCATGATCGCTTCGCTGGCGCGTACGTCGATCCCGGGGACCTGGAACAGCTTCTCCAGGGCAAGGGTGCGCTCACTCAGCGAACCCCCGGTTTCACCGAAGACGATGGTCTGATTGGCCATGAACTGAACGACACGGCCATCCACATCGAGCCCGGCGCTGACATTGGCGAGCCCACCGAGAACGCGCTCGCCACCGAACCGCGCCGTCAGGGCGTCGATGTGTTTCAGCCCGTTCAGGATCGGCAGTATCATCGTGCTCGGGCCAACGGCCGGGGCAAACTGGCTCATGGCGTCGTCGAGCGAATAGGCCTTCACGCCGAGGAGCACGACGTCGAAGGGCTCGCTGAGCTCGTTCGCCATCAGGATCTTCGGCTGCACGGCAAAGTCGCCGTGCGGGCTTTTGATCCGCAATCCATCCCGCCGCAATTGCTCGGCGCGCCCGGCCCGCACCAGAAAGGTCACGTCGGCGCCCGCTCGGACCAGGCAAGCTCCGTAATAGCCTCCGAGCGCTCCTGCGCCGATCACCAGCACTCTCATCTGAACTCCTGTGCCATGTTCCCGGCAGGCCAAAGCTTTGGCCGCCGAACAAGTGAAGATCAGGCCTTCTTTGCAGCACCGGTCGCGAACGCCTTCAGGAGCGACGCATCGACTGCCTCGCCTTTGGCATCGGCGGCCAGATGCTCGAACCATCTGGCAAAGCCTTCGTAGATCTGGCTCGCCGGATGATCGGGCCCGAGGAACCCCGATATCTCATGCATCTCCGCGACCCAGCGATAGGCCTTCGGGATCATGTCGGGCAGTGCGACCTCGAGCCGGGCCAGGATCGCGGGCTGGCTGAGCGCGAGCTCATCGCGCAGTGCATCGGCGGCCCCCGCCTTGGTCGCCGCGATCACCATGGCCGAGCCGATGCCGGCGAGGCCCTTGACGATGCCAGCATAGGACATTTTTAGCGCTGAGGCAGCACCCACCGGACCTTCGACGATGCGGATGTCGAGCCCCAAATCCTTGAGCAGGGCGAGATTCCTGGCGTGTTCGCCGGACATGTAGAAGGCCGGGCTCTTGCCGCCCGGCTGCGGCGGGAAGCCGATGATGCCGCCATCGACGAAGGGCGCCTGCGCCGAGCCGATGATCTCCTCGATCCGCTTCACCGTGTCGACATTGACGGCGTTGCAGTCGACCACGACCGGCTTCTTGTGGCGCTTCACAATCAATGCGGCCAGCCGCTCCGCCAGCGCCTCCGCCTCGCCCGGCGGCACGATCGAGAGAATGATATCGGCATCCGCGATCGCATCGTCCTCGGCGCCGATCATGCCGGCATCCGCCGCGCGTTTCAGCGTCGCCTCGCTGCGTCCCTTCAAAGACGTCAGCACGCGCGCGCCGTTCTCGCTGAGGCGACGGGCCACCGCGCTGCCCATGGCACCGGGGGCGAGGATCGCAATGGTCGTTGGCATCGGGCGCACTCCAGTTCGACGTCCGAGCGCTGCGCTCGGTCCGACCGGAACAATAGCAGAGGACGCGAACGCCAGCGTGACCGCAGGCCATCCCGCCGGGGAATAGCCCTACTCCGCCTTCGCAGGCTCAGGCTGGAGCGTAGAGGCATTGGCAATGCGCGCGGCATTGGCCATGCCCGCGAGCGCGGCGGCCTTCTTCGGGTCCGCTGCCGAGCCGGGCTGCACCACGCCGGCGGACATGATCAGCGTTGCGGCATCCTCGGCGGTGAGGTCGACCTCGATGATCTTGCTCTTGGGCACGTAGAAGAAGAATCCGGTGGTCGGGTTCGGCGAGCACGGCAGAAATACCGAGACATGTTCGTCCTGCCCCGGCAGGCTGCGCGAGATCTCTTCGTTCGGCGATTGCGAGATCAGCACGATCGACCACATGCCGGGCGAAGGAAACTCGACCAGGCCCACTTTGCGGAAGCTCGAACCCTTGCCCGAGAACAGCGTCTCGAACACCTGCTTCAGGCCGCGATAGATGGCACGAACCGCAGGGATCCGGCCGAGGAAAGTCTCGCCGACATCGACCAGCGTGCGGCCGATCAGGTTCGCCGCGAGGAAGCCGACCAGCGTCAGCGTGAAGAATGCGACAATCAGTCCCCAGCCGGGAACGCCGTAAGGAAGATAGGTTTCCGGCCGGTAGGCCTGCGGCACGAAGGGTCGCACCACGCCGTCGACCCAGGTGACGAACCACCAGACCAGATACAGCGTGATTGCAATCGGACCGGTGACGATCAGCCCGGTCAGGAAATAATTGCGAAAACGGCCCATCAGGCCGGTATGCGGTTCCGGAATGGGATCAAGTGGCGCAGGCGCGTCGTCGCGGGTGGTCATTCGGGTTCCAGGTCGGTCGCTTCGTCCAAGCTAGGGGCTTCTAGCAGGTTTTGGAAGAGTGCGACGTGATCCCTTCTGCCTATTCCACGGTCACCGATTTCGCGAGGTTGCGCGGCTGATCGACGTCGGTGCCCATCACCACAGCCGTATGATAGGCCAGCAGCTGGACCGGAACGGCGTAGACCATCGGGGTGAAGGCCGCGGCCATGTCGGGCAAGACGATGGTGACGAGCGAATTCACCGTCGCTTCCGCCGCCCCCTTGGCGTCCGTCATCAGGATGATGTTGCCGCCGCGGGCGGCGACCTCCTGCATGTTGGAGACGGTCTTCTCGAACACGCGATCGTAGGGCGCGATGACGACAACAGGCATGGTCTCGTCGATCAGCGCGATCGGGCCGTGCTTGAGCTCACCGGCGGCATAGCCTTCGGCGTGGATGTAGGAGATTTCCTTCAGTTTCAGCGCGCCTTCGAGCGCCAGCGGGAAGCTGGTGCCCCGACCGAGATAGAGCACGTCCCGGGATTTTGCGATCCGGTGCGCGAGCTTCTCGATCTGAACCTCATTGGTGAGCGCATCCGACATCAGACGCGGGATCTCGACGAGACCGTGAACGAGCTTGGTTTCGTCCTCATCGGACAATACGCCGCGCGCTTTGCCCGCGGCAATGGCGAGGTTTGCCAGCACCATGAGCTGGCAGGTGAAGGCCTTGGTCGAGGCGACGCCGATCTCGGGGCCGGCCAGCGTCTGCAGCACGGTCTCGCTCTCGCGCGCGATGGTCGAGGTCGGCACGTTGACGACGCCGATGGTGTGCGCGCCCTCTGCCTTGGCGTAGCGCAGCGCCGCCAACGTGTCGGCGGTCTCGCCGGATTGCGAGATGAAGATCGCTAGATCGCCCTTGCGCAGCGGCGCTTCGCGGTAGCGGAACTCGGAGGCGACATCGACCTCGACCGGCAGGCGCGCAAAGCGCTCGAACCAGTATTTGGCGACGATGCCGGCATAGCTCGCGGTGCCGCAGGCCGTGATGTTGATGCGCTGGATATCCTTGAAGTCGAACGGCAGCTTGACCGGCAGCGAGACGCGCTCGGTCGCCATGTCGACATAGCGCGCCAGCGTGTGGCCGACCACTTCCGGCTGCTCGTGGATCTCCTTCGCCATGAAATGGCGGTAGTTGGCCTTGTCGACCAGCGAGGTCGAGGCGGCGTGCTTGATCTTGTCGCGTTCGACGGCCTTGCCGTCCTTGTCGAAGATCGTGGCGCTCTTGCGGGTCAGCACCACCCAGTCGCCATCCTCGAGATAGCTGATCGTGTCGGTGAACGGGCCGAGCGCGATCGCATCCGAGCCAAGATACATCTCGCCGTCGCCATAGCCGATCGCCAGCGGCGGCCCGTTGCGGGCGCCGATCATGAGGTCGTCGTCGCCGGCGAAGATGAAGCCGAGCGCGAAGGCGCCGCGCAAGCGCGCCAGGGTCAGCTTGACTGCTTCCACCGGCGTGCTGCCGCGCGTCAGGAGATCGTCGACGAGGTGCAGCACGATCTCGGTGTCGGTCTCGGTGTGGAACACCGTGCCCTTCGTCTCGAGTTCCTCGCGCAGCTCGCGGAAATTCTCGATGATGCCGTTATGCACGACCGCGACGCGATCGGTCGCATGCGGATGGGCGTTGTTGACGGTCGGCTTGCCGTGGGTGGCCCAGCGGGTGTGACCGATGCCGGTGGTGCCCAGAAGCGGCTCAGCTTCCAGCCGCTTCTCCAGGTTCTTCAGCTTGCCCTCGGCGCGGCGGCGCGCGAGGTGCTTGCCTTCGAGCGTGGCGACGCCCGCGGAATCGTAGCCGCGATATTCGAGACGTTTGAGCGAATCCACCAATTGCTCCGCAACCGGCTCGCGCCCGAGAATGCCGACAATCCCGCACATGCGGATCAATATCCCCCAAATCGTCGAAAAATCGCCTAAACGACGCGTCCGATTTTTAGCCAAGTTCCTAAGGAACCAGATACTCAATAATTATGACCGATTGCGACAAGCGTCGCTGACGGCAATCCCGGGTCCCGTATCGATGTGACCAGCTTTTAACCTCGCGCATTAACCCGACGTCAACAAGTTTGGCCAACGATTCCCGCCCAGGAGATCAGGCCATGAAAGCCACCACGTCCGACCGCAAAGGTCGGTCATCGCTGTATATTCGTGCCAGTGAGACCTCCGGCACGCACCTAGCGCATTGGCCGCCGCCCCAGCGCGGCAAGGAAAGCAAGCCTGTCTTCATCAAGCATCCTGAAGGCGAGCCGATCAAGCGCGCCAAGCCGCGCGGCTGGCGCCTGACGCGCGCGATCTTCTCCGAATTCGCAGACGACGAATAACGCATCTTATTTTTCAGCCTTCTTCCCGCCGCTCTTCATCTCGCGATAGCGCGCCGCGCCGCCTTCCCTGATGGTCTGCTGGCTGCGCTCGAGCGCCATCGCATCGTCAGGCACATCTTTTGTGATCACAGAACCCGAGCCGATATAGGCGCCGTTGCCGATCTTGACCGGGGCGACCAGCGAGGAATTGGTGCCGACGAAGGCGCCCTGTCCGATCACCGTCTTGTGCTTCTTGAAGCCATCATAGTTGCAGGTGATGGTGCCGGCGCCGATGTTGGAATTCGCGCCGACGGTGGCATCGCCAATGTAGGAGAGATGGTTGACCTTGACGCCGGCCTCGAGCGTCGCCGCCTTGGTCTCCACGAAATTGCCGATCCGCGCGCCGTCGCCGAGCGACGTGCCGGGCCTGAGCCGCGCATAGGGCCCGACCGAAACCTTCTTGCCGAGCGTGGTCTCGACGATATGCGAGAAGGAATGGATCACGGTGCCGTCGGCGATCGAGACGCCGGGGCCGATCACCACGAACGGCTCGATGGTGACGTCCTTGCCGAACACGGTGTCGGCGGCGAGAAACACAGTTTCGGGGGCGATCAGGGTCACGCCCGCATCCATCGCGGCCTTGCGCAGCCGCGTCTGCATCACGCCCTCCGCTTCCGCAAGCTGGGCCTTGGTGTTGATGCCGCGCACTTCGTCCTCGCTGGTTTCGATCACGACGGACTCCCATCCATTGTCGTTGGCCACGCCGACCGCATCGGGTAGATAATACTCGCCCTTGGAATTCGCATTGCCTATTCTGTCGAGGATCGCGAGCGCGCGGCGGCCGTCGATCGCCATCACCCCGGCATTGCACAGATCGATCTTGCGCTCATCATTGCTGGCATCGGCATGCTCGCGGATCGCCACCAGGCGATTGCCCTCGACGATGAAGCGTCCGTAGCCTGTTGGATCCTTGGCGCGGAAGCCGAGCGCGGCGATCGCGGCCCCGCCGGCAAGCGGCGCGCGCAGCCGCGCAAAGGTCTCGGCCGAGATCAGTGGCGTATCACCGAAGGCGATCAGGACGTCATCCACGCCGCGCGCAATCGCCTTTCGCGCCGCCAGCACCGCATGCGCCGTGCCGAGCCGCTCGGCCTGCACGAAGATGAGCGCATCGGGGCGGATACGCTTGGCCTCGTCCGCGACCGCCTGATGATCGGGGCCGATCACGACCGCAAGCGCTGTGCCGGTTCCCTGCGGAGCGGCGCCAAGCACATGGGCGAGTAACGACTGGTGAGCGACGGAATGCAGCACTTTCGGCAGGTTCGATCGCATGCGCGTGCCCTCGCCGGCGGCGAGCACGATCGTGAGGCTTGAGCGGATGGTCATCGCAATCCTGTCAAATACGGCCGAATCGATCATCACATCGGCGGGCGGCACGCCGAAGCCGCCTGGGCTTTCAGCCTTGCTACCCCCGCAAACGCCCGGAATTCAAGTGCGCGTGGGTTTTCCTGTTAATGTTCCTTGATTGATTCGGGGAAGCCAGACAGGGCTGGGCACTTAACGTTCATGGCAAGGGATTCCGACCCACTGGCGGATGCCTTCGGCGACAAGGAGACCGGCGGGCTGTTCTCCGGACTTTTGGCCGAGGAAGGCGCGTTCGATCGTCGTTTGCTGTGGCGGCTGGGCTCGTGGGGCGTCGCCGCGGTCGGCGCCGTCGTGGTCGCCGTGATGGCCAACCAGGCCCAGCTCGGCTGGCGGCGCGACCAGGTCGCCTCCGCCGACCTCGCCCGCCAGTCCGACCAGATTCAGGTGCTGACCAAGCAAATCCAGCTCGAAGCCCGCCGCTTCGCCTCCGCGATCGAGACGCTGAACACCGATCGCGACCGGCTCTATTCGCGCGTCACGGTGCTCGAGCAGGGGCTCGATTCCGTCACAGGCGCCATCGCCAAACAGAACGCGACATCGCAGCCAGCGCCAGCCTCGAAGCCGCAGGACGTTCCCGTCGCCCCTGCACAGCCCCCGGCCCCGGCGCCGGAGGTCGCACCGGTTGCCTCGACGGCCGCCTCGCTGGTCGACAGGCCGCGCGTCACGTCCGCCAAGGAGCCCAAGGACGTCGCGAGCAAGGACAGTTCGAGCAAGGACAGCTCGAAAGAGGCTGCGAAGGATCAGCCGAGCCCGTCGCCACAGACAGCGGCTGCCGCCTCGCTGGTTCAGCAGGCGCCGGTAACGCCATCGGCAGCGCCGATGCTTCCGCTGCTGCCATCGAAGTCGATCATGGCACCGCCGGATCCTGCCGCGTCGAAACTGATCCAGCCGGAGCCAACCGAGAAGGCCGCCGACAAGAAGCCCGAGCCGGCGCCAGCTCCGACCGAAGTCGCAGCAGCCAAGCCAGCTGAAGCGACAGAAGCCGAGGTCCCCGCCATCGCAGTTCAGCAGACGCGCTTTGCCATCGAGCTCGGCGGTGCGAATTCGGTCGACGGCTTGCGCAGGCTCTGGCGCGGGCTGAGCAAGTCCAACCCCGAGATCGCCGCACTCCGGCCCATCATCATGATCAAGGAAGGCACGAACGGCCTCGGCATGCAGCTCCGCCTCGGTGCAGGTCCCCTGATCAACGCCGCCGCCGCGGCAAAGCTCTGTGCGGGCCTTGCCGAAAGCGACCGCCATTGCGAGACCACGGTGTTCGACGGCCAGCGCCTGTCAATGCGCGGAGGCTCGGACAAATCCCAAGAAAAGTCCCAAGAGAAATCCCAAGACAAATCCCAAGAGAAATCCCAAGAGAAATCCCAGGACAAGGGATCGGAGAAGAGCTCCGAGAAGGCGCAAGACTCCGTGCCGCAAGCCGAGACGGCCCCCGCGGCCGCGCCGACCGCCAAGCCCGACAAGCATCGCCGCAGCTACTCCTCCAAACGCTCAAAGCGCGAGGAGCCGGCGCCCGCGCCGCAACCAGCGCCGGCCGCAGCCAAGCCACCGGAGACGGCGTCGGCGGGATCGACGATATCATCCTTCTTCAGGCGATAGGGCTATCAGGACGCTTGATTGATGAGCCGGAGCTCAGCGTCGCGTGAGCGATGCGTTCGGCTAAAAGGCCGTCAGCTGGCTGATCTTGATCACCGCACAGATGATCATGCCCCACAGCGCAAAATTGATCTGCAACGCTTCAGTCATTACCAATCCTCTCGCGTCCTCCTCAGCGCGCTCTGGAACGAGGTGATCCGCTCCTGATCGAATCAGCAGACACGCTCGGCGCGTTCACGACGAACGTTAGGCCGGGTCGAAACTTTCGCAAATCCGTATCGCTACGGTTCCGAGGCGCGGAGTGCAGCAAAAAGCCAGCGACCCGAGGGATGCCCCCGGTGTAAAAATCGCCCGCCCCCTGTTGCTCCCTCCCGCCATCCCGACCATATTGCCGGCATGACAAAGAAGCCGTTTCGCCTCACGCCGTATCAGGTCCAGTTTCTCATCGTCGTCGGGTTCGTCACCGTCGGCTGGGCGCTCTATGTGCGCTATCTCGCGATCGAGTTCTCTCAAGTCGCGCTCGCATGCGACGCCGGCCTGCAGACCATGATCTGCAAGGCGCGCTCGGTGTCGACGTCGCTGTTCAAGAACTCGGTGTTCGGCATCGTCGCGCTTGTGATCGCCACGCTGAACCTGATGCGGCCTTCGATCGTGCTGCTCACGCTCGGCGTCGTCGCAGCCGGCCTCGGCATCGTGCTCTACAACATCGTGCTGTCGGGCCTTGCAATCGGCCTGCTCATCCTTGGCTTTGCTCGGCCCGCGCCCGCCACAGCGTGAGCGCGAACAAGAGATAGATCGCGCAGGTCCACATCGCCTGCCAATTGTCGCGGCCTTCGTTCAGAAGCACGTAGACCGCCGACACCGCCAATAGCCCCGCGAACACCGCTTCCGCGATCGGCCGCGCGCCGATCTGCGGCCGGTTCAACATCAAGAGCGCGAACGGCACCACCGCCATCGTCAGCGAGGCATAGGGGAAGTCGCGGTAGCGCGGATCGAACACGAAGCCGAGCGCGGTCTCGGCCGCGATCACCGCCGTCACCGCCAGGGTCAGGCCGAGCACGGCCGAAAGCTTCGACCATTTGCGTCCCTCGCGCGGCCCGAGCAGGTCGAGGAAGCTCGGCAGATTGCGACCGATCACAAGCGCCTGCGCGCAGAAGATCGGCGAGAGGATGCCGGCGAGCAGCAGCGCGCCCCATTGCAGCCAGCCACCCCAGCCATAGCTCTCGTAATACATCTTGTCAGCGGCGATCCCGAGGAGGATGCCCGCCGATGTCGCCGAGATGCCGACGGCGAGCCAGGCCGAGAAGCGCGGCGTCCAGGGCCGGCGCCGCAGCGTGATGAGGGCGACCGCGAACACCAGCACGCTGAGGCCCATGCCTGACCCCATGTACCATTTCCAGAGGGGGAAATTGCTGATCGGCTCGCCCGGCGGATATTTCAGCTGGCGCCGCACGGAATCGAGCAGACCCCAATAGCCGCCGACGGTGCCTTCCAGCCGCCGCTTCCATGGCTGGTCATAAGCCTCGATGAGATTGACGCGAAACTTCAGCGTCTTCGCAAGCGCCAGAATCTCCGAGACGACGCGCGCCTGGTTGGTGCGCGACGGCAGCGCGCCTTCGCGCATGCGGCCCTCGCTCGGCCAGCCGGTTTCACCGATCAGGATTTCCTTGTCAGGGAACGCCACCGCCATCCGCTCGCGGATCGCCTCGACATGAGACGAGGCGAATTTCGCCTTCACCGGCATGTCCTCCCAGTAAGGCAGGATGTGAATGGTGACGAAGTCGACGGCGTCATAGACCTCGCGGTTCTTCAGCCAGTATTCCCAGACGTCGGCATAGGTCACGGGCACGGTGACCTGGGCCTTCACCGAGCGGATGATCGCGATGAGATCCTGCGTCGTCATCTCGCCGCGCAGCAACACCTCGTTGCCGACGACGAGCGCGGAGATGGTGTCGGGGAATTCCTTGGTGAGGCGGACCGCGGTCGCCACCTGCGCAAAGTTCTTGGCACGGTTGCTGCCGAGCCAGATGCCCTGGATCACCTTCAGCCCGCCGACCTTGGTCGCAACCGCCGGCACCTGGTCGAGCCCGTTTTCAATGGAGTAGGTGCGGACGCAGTCGGTGATCTCCTTGAGCTGGCGCAGATCCTGCTCGATCTGGTCGGCCTCGATCTGAGTCCACGCGTTCAACGGCGTCTGCTCGCCGCGGAACGGCGCATAGGAGACGCATTGGACCTTGTCATTGGGATCGATGGGGGCGCGCGCGAGCGTGATCGGCGTGGCAAGCCACCACCACACGGCAGCAATCGCACCCAGTGAGACGAGCAGGAGCGCCAGTGGCGTACGAAGTGAAATTTGTTCCGTCCTCCGCGAAGGGCCCGTCGATTACCCGCTCGCACGCCGTCTGCCAAGGGGGGACCGGGGCCGCACGCGCCCTCTCCCCGACGAATTAGGCTGCGGCGGTTCGACCATTCCCTAGGATCGTGACTTTGCTGGACAAAAATCCAAATACAGGCCAATGGATTTCGCGGGACTTTTCCGCCGCATTGGAGACCCATTTGGACGCCATCACGACCGGCGTCCGCGAGGTCCTCCCGCGGGCGGACGGCTGAGACATTGGGGAATTCATGCGGCGACGGGTGTTCGAGTTACGAAATGCGGTCCTGCGGCAGTTCGCCGCCTCGTTGGCCGTTTCCTCCCTTGTCCTTCTGGCCGGCCTCGACGGTGCCTCCGCCCAGAGCGGGACGCCCGCCCCCGACCAGGGCAAGGCCGCTGCCCAGCCTGCCGACGCCGCCAAGGACGCCACCGCCCAGAACCAGCGCCGCACCGACGAATTCGCCGAGGCCGCCCAGGCCATCAACGGGCCGGCCGGCAATCCCGAATGCGTCTGGCTCGGCCGGCGTGTGGTGCGGCTGATGTGGCGGGATGACCTCGATACCGCGTTCCGCCATCTCGACCTTTATGATCGCTTCGGCTGCCCCGGCGGCCACATCCAGGCTGCGTTCCGCTGCCTGACCCGCTTCGGCGCCCAGATCGATCCCAAGGTCGCCGAGACCCTGGACAGCCGCGTCCATGCCTGCTGGATCAATCCAGCCGCCCAGCCGCAGCAGGCGGCGGCTGCAGCCTCCCAGCCTCCGGTGCCCACGACCGGCAATTCGCAGCCACCCCAGCCGCCCGCCAGCCCGGCACCTGCGGCAAGCCCCTCGCCCGCGCCCCAGAAATAGCCGCGATCGTTTCACCTGTCGTTCAGGAACGATCGGCGATAGCTGGGGTTGGCACTGCCGCTCCCAAAAGGCCATGCCCTCATAAGGACATGAGGCCATGACAGTTGAGAAACCGCGCGGCAGAGGTATGCTCCCTTTGCCGCGGACTCGGTCGGATCTCGGGGTCGGATCCGCAGCCCTGCCATTTCAGCCCCTATTGGTTTAGCCGCGATGCGCGTTGTCGCCGCCGTTCTGTTGCTCGTGTCCGTCCTTCACGCCGGCATCTGGGGAGTCCTGCGCGACCGGGAACCCGCGCCTGATTTCAAGGGCCTGTTGCCGAGCGTCTCCTACGCGCCGTTCGAGGGCTCGGCCCATCCTGATATCGACAACATTCCGACCATCGAGAAAATCCGCTCAGACCTGAAGACGCTGTCGACGATGACGCGCGCAATCCGCCTCTATTCGTCGACGGGCGGTGTGGAGCTGGTGCCGCCGATTGCCGCCGAGTTCGGCCTCAAGGTCACCGTCGGCGCCTGGATCGACAAGGACCCTGACCGTAACGAGCGCGAGATCAAGGCCGCGATCGAGCTCGCGCGCAAGAACAGCAACGTCAACGGCGTCGTCGTCGGCAACGAGGTGATCTACCGCGGTGAGCAGAAGGTCGAAGACCTCATCGAGATGATCAAGAAGGTGAAGAGCGCGGTGCGCGTGCCCGTCACCACCGGCGAGATCTGGAACATCTGGCGCGACAATCCCGACCTTGCCTCCAACGTCGATTTCATAGCCGCGCACGTGCTGCCCTATTGGGAGAACTTCCGTTCGGACCAGGCGGTCGATCAGGCCGTCGACCGCTACAACCTTTTACGCAATTTGTTCCCGGGCAAACGCATCGTGATCGCCGAGTTCGGCTGGCCGAGCGCGGGCTACAATTTGCGCAACGCCGACCCGGGCCCGTTCCAGCAGGCGCTGACGCTGCGCAACTTCGTCAGCCGTGCCGAAGCCATGGGCATGGAATACAACATCGTCGAAGCGATCGATCAGCCCTGGAAATATTTTGAAGGCGGCGTCGGTCCGTACTGGGGCATCCTCAACGCCAGCCGCGAGCCGAAATTCGCCTGGACCGGCCCGGTCGAAAACCCTGATTATTGGAAGCTGATGACGATCGCGCTGCTGGTCGGCATCCTGATGTCGTTGCCGATCCTGCGGCTGGAGCAGCCGACCGCAAAACAGGCCTTCCTGCTGTCGGCCACGGCCAACGGCGTCGGCGCCTGGGCCGCGACCGTGTTCGCATTCTGGAACGGCCATTATTTCATCTTCGGCTCGGCCTTCGCGCTGACGCTCGGCATGATTCTCCTCGTTCCTCTCGTCCTCATCGCGATGGCCCGCATCGACGAGATCGCGGCCGTCGCCTTCGGACGGGCGCCGCAGCGGCTGCTCACCAAGGGCAAGGCGATCGAGAACGTGCCGGAGAATTACTATCCGAAGGTCTCGATCCATATCCCTGCGTATTACGAGCCGGTCGAGATGCTCAAGCAGACGCTCGATGCGCTGTCGCGGCTCGACTATCCGAACTACGAATGCGTCGTGATCATCAACAACACGCCGGACCCGGCGTTCTGGCAGCCGATCCAGGATCATTGCCGCGCGCTCGGTGAGCGCTTCAAGTTCATCAACGCCGAGAAGGTGCAGGGCTTCAAGGCCGGCGCGCTGCGCATCGCCATGGACCGCACCGCCGTTGACGCCGAGATCATCGGCATCCTCGATGCCGACTATGTCGTCGAGCCCGACTGGCTCAAGGACCTCGTGCCCGCCTTCGCCGATCCGCGCGTGGGCCTGGTGCAGGCGCCGCAGGAGCATCGCGACGGCGACCTCTCGATCATGCACTACATCATGAACGGCGAATATGCCGGCTTCTTCGACATCGGCATGGTCCAGCGCAACGAGCTCAACGCCGTCATCGTGCACGGCACGATGTGCCTGATTCGCCGCGCCGCGATGGACATGGCCGGCGGCTGGTCATCCGACACGATCTGCGAGGACTCCGATCTCGGCCTGGCGATCCAGGAGCTCGGCTGGACCACCCACTACACCAATTATCGCTACGGCAAGGGGCTGCTGCCCGACACCTACGAGGCCTTCAAGAAGCAGCGTCACCGCTGGGCCTATGGCGGCCTGCAGATCGTGAAGAAGCACTGGCGGCAGTTCCTGCCCGGACGGAGCCGGCTGACGCCCGACCAGAAGCGCGAATACGGCCTTGGCTGGCTCAACTGGCTGGGAGCCGAAAGCCTCGGCGTGGTCGTGGCGCTGCTCAACCTCGTCTGGGTGCCGATCGTCGCCTTCGCCGATATCGCCATTCCCGACAAGATCCTGACGCTGCCGATCATCGGCGCCTTCATCGTCTCGCTCGCGCACTTCCTGTCGATGTATCGCGCCCGCGTCGCGATCAAGCCCGGCCAGATGCTGGGCGCCATGATCGCCGCGATGAGCGTGCAATGGACGGTGTCGCGCGCAGTCGCGCAGGGCCTGATCACCGAACACATTGCGTTCGCGCGCACCTCCAAGGGTGGCCTCTCCAGGATGTCGATCGAGTTCCAGGCGTTCTGGGAGGCCGTGATCGGCGTCCTGCTTCTGGTCGGCGCCGGCGTGCTGATCGCCTCCAACTCTTTCCGGCAGATCACCGAAATCTATATCTTCGCCGGAGTCCTGGTGCTGCAGAGCCTGCCGTTCCTGGCCGCGGTTGCCATCGCGATCCTCGAGCTCAGCCGCATCAACTCGTTCCAGTTCTGGCGCGACAGCGCGATCCGCACCGCCGAGCTGATCGGCCTCCGCCCCGTCGCCCTGCCGGGGCCCGGCAACGCGCAGGCCGTGCCGAGCGAAGTGCGACGGGAGGCGAACTGAGGGGCGGATCGGGCCGGTGGCCCGACGCTTAAGAGACATGCCAGGGGGGCGTCACGAGTCCGGCAGGATCAGCACCCGTCCTCGCCTGCCGGTCTTAACGTGATCGAACCCTTGTGCAGCGTCCGTCAGGAGCACTCGCGGGCCCATCGGGAGAAAGATGCGCCGCCGCTCGACCAGTTTTCCCAGCTCGCTCAACGCAGCCGCTTCGGGCTTGAAGATTGTCCAGTGGTAGTTTTGCACGCGCTTCGGCAAGGCGGCGCGGTGGCTCCGCTTGTCGGACATCGTCTTGAGCGCGCCGCGTACCCAGCCGAGTTCATCGAAATTGCCGAGGAGCGGATGCACCGTTGTGGCATGGCCGAACGCACCGTCGTGAAGGCAGCCGAGCAGCAGCCGATCGAGTTCCCAAGACGCGAAATTAAGCGTCGCATCGAAAGTTCGCGAGAGTGATGCGAACGGCTTGCCCGTGCTGTCGATCACGACACGGGCGCCCGCTTCCCGGCAGGCCGGGAAATCCTGCGGCCGTGCGATGGCCGCAACCGTGGCTCCCCAGGTGGACAACATCTGCAGCGCCAGCGTCCCAAGGCCGCCGGCGGCCCCGAGGACGAGCACGCTTTTTCCGCGAGCGTTCTGCGGCGTCAGTCCGGCACCACGGACGGCAAGCCACATGGTGACGAAGCTGTAGGGAAGCGCTGCGAGCGCCTGAAGGTCACCCTCCGGCGGAGCCGGCAGGAGATGCGCAGCCTTGACCAGCACATGGCTCGCATGGGTGCCATCAGTCGACGGTGGTTTCGTGCCGTACACGCGATCGCCAAGCCTGAAGGCGCTGACCCCGCTTCCAACGGCCGTGACGACGCCCGCTAAATCGTTACCGAGCACCATGGGAAACTTGCCGGCACCGAGCAGCGATAGCAGCCGCCGGCCGTATCCCTGCGCGCGTCGCACGTCGATCGGATTGACCGACGCAGCCGTCACCGCGACCTCGACCTCATCAGATCTCGGCTTTCGGCGGAGAACTCGCTGGATTTGCAGGCGGCCCTGCGCCGATGGCCCCAGACACAGCAGGACTGCGCGGGAACTCGCTGGCGCCGGCTCGCAGCTTGGGATGATTTGAGTTGTTGCGACCATTTACCAATCGACCACTTCGAACTTGAAGGCATAGAGCTCCAGCCTTGCACGAAGGGCCGCGGCCCCCACACCGGCGCGGACGCGCATCACCCTTCCCACTCGGGGGCTACTTTCGAGAGCCATCCCGATGATGGTTGACCCGACGTTCTGTGCCTCGCCGCGAACAGCAGCCTCGATCTCACGTTGCTGAAGGGCCGGCTTGAAGACCTTGCCGATCCCGGTCACCGGCAGCGACGGCACGATCTTCACGTGCTTGGGGATCGCCGCCCGCTCGGGAACGTGAGCCGCCGCAAAATCCATCAGTTCGTTGTCCTCGACGACAACGCCCGGCTTGAGCTGTACATAGGCGACTGGGACCTCGCCCGCATACGGGTCGGGGCTGCCGACAGCGGCAGCCATCGCGACCGCGGGGTGTTTGGACAGCGCATCCTCGATCAGCTTCGGATCGATGTTGTGCCCTCCTCGGATGATCAGCTCCTTGCGCCGGCCAGCAAGCCAGAAATATCCCCGGTCATCCTGACGTCCGAGGTCGCCGGTGTTGAGCCAGCGCCTTCCCTCGATATCGATCCAAAGGTCCTTGTTCTGCTGCGGATCGAGATAGCCCACAAACACGTTGGGACCGCTGATGGCGATCGTTCCGATCTCGTCGACGTCCGCCATTCGGACAAAGCGTCCGACATCGTCGAGGATGACGACGCGCATCTGCTGGTATGGCAGGCGAAGGCCTATCGATCCGGCGAGGCGCTTGCCCTCCGGTGGGTTGAGGCAGGAGATGCAAGTCCCCTCTGTCAGCCCATAGCCCTCAACGATCTTGAGACCGGTCTTGGCCTCGAACGACTCGATCAGCTTGGCCGGCATCGGCGCGGCGCCGCAGATCGCATATTCGAGGCTGGACACGTCGTTGTCGCCGACCGGCACCTCCAGCAGGGCGGCGTAGACGGTCGGCACGCCGGAACACGTCGCGATACGGTGATGGGCGGCAATCTCCCAGAAGCGCGCGATCAGGTTCTTGCTGCGGTAGCCCTCGGGCGTTGCAAGGAGCACATGCTGACCCTGCATCCATGGCAACAGACCGGTCACGAGCTGAGCGTTGACGTGAAACAGCGGCAGGCCGCAAAAATATGTCCGCGGCTCTTCGAACGCGCCGAACACTTGCGCCGCGGCCCAGGCATCGAAGACTTCATTGCCGTGCGTGCGCACCGCAATCTTTGGCGCGCCCGTCGTGCCACCGGTGCAGAAATAGGACGAGACCGAATGGTCCGTGATCGTCCGCGGCACGACCAGGTGATCGGCAGGTTGCGCCAGCATCGCCGCGCGGAAATCCACGACCTTGAAGTCGGCATTCGGCAAGCCCGGGGCGGCGGCGGCCGTCGACGCACCGACGCCTCCTTCGCGATAGGTCATCGCGTCGACCAGCGCGACCACTCGCAGCTCGGACAGCGTCGAAAGACGAGGCGAAAGCTTGCTCCATAGCTCGGCGCCCGCCGCCGGCGCGAGCGTCACCAGCACCCGCACCTTGGCGGCGCGAAGGATCTCGACGACCAGGTCCGGCTCAAGCAGAGGATTGACCGCAAGCACCACGCCCGCGGCCTCGCCGCCCCAGATCGTGAAATGCGTTTCCGGCAGGTTCGGCAGCACATACGCGACCGGGTGGTCAGTGTCGACGCCAAAAGCCTGAAACGCGTTCGCGGCCCGGGTGATTTCCGCCAGCAGCTCTGCATAGCTCCATGTCGAGGCGCGCTGATAGTCGTCTGCGGACAGAAAGAAGGTCAGCGCCTTGCGGTCGGGCCACCGCTGAGCGCCGGCCCTGAAGACCTCATAGGTCGTCTGTGGCAAGCGCCGCGTCGCGAGGTGCTCGGCCTCTATTCTCTGAATGTCAGCAAGATCTCGCACCGGCATGGGACACCTTCGTTGCAGTCGTGAGGAGGGAGCCGATGGCGGCTCAGCGTTGCCACTGACGGCCCGGGCGCGCCATGCTGTTCTTAAGTGCCAACAGCAGCTTCACCCGCGCCTTGTCCTTGATGGACAACTTCAGGACCCGCCAGAGCCGCGCCGGCGTCATGCGGGCATCGATGAAGTCATCGGGCAGATCCGGTCCCCATTGATAGAGACCGCCGCGGTCCATCAGGTGGTATCCCGCCGGCTGCGCGGCGTCGAACAGATCCCCGTCGGCATAATGCTCGTGCTTCTGCCCCCAGGGATCGCGCCAATAGTCGAAAATCTGGCTCCCCAGCAGGTGGCGGCCCACGCCCCAGGCGTGACGGTAGGGCTTTGCCATCAGCACTTGCTGGCCCATTTCTACGGCGTCCAGATCGACGACCTCAAATGCGACGTGATCGACCTTGGATTCCATTCCCATGGCAATGAAGACCGTATGATGGTCGGTCGGCTCGCTTCCTCGGTCGAGGCGGGTGAACGATCCCACCGGCGTACCGTCGGCAAGGCACATCACATCCGACGGAATGAAACCGAATGTGTCCATGTACCAACGTACGCTGCGGTTGAAATCAGGGGTCTCCAGGACGAGGTGCCCGAGCTTGGTCACCTGTGGCGGCTCCAACTTCGGTCGCTGCGTGTCATTGACGCGAACGGTCAGGCTCGGCGCGTTGTGCAGGATCTGGGCACGGACCACCAGCGGCTCGCTCTCCACAAAGCCGTGGTGAACGTGGACCGCGACGCCGTCGGGATCGCGCAGGTGGACGACCGCGCCGCCGCCCGGCCCTGGCGCCCGTTCGACACGGCTGCCGAATCTGCGGGCCAACAGCTCGAGGTCCTCGGCGTTCGGCACCGACAGGCCCATGCCAAGGAAGCGCGCATTGCGTCCGCGCGTGACGCGGTAGATGTAGGGCGCCGTCCCCGTTCCCCGCATGAACAGCTCGTTCTCGCTCCTCATCGCTTGAACCAGGCCGAAGTCGACGAGGTATCGCTCGGTCATATCGAGATCGGGGCGCTCGAAATGTGCGTAGAGAAGCTGCTTGGCCTTGACGAGAGGCGACGCACTTCGTGGCAACGCGATGGCGCCGGGACCGCTCTTGAGCACACCGTTAGACATATTTGCCTCCTTGGCTCAGGCCGCGATTGGCGCGGCGACATCGAGCGACTGCTCGAACGCGGTGAGAACCTGCAGATCGCTTGCCTTCATATTGAGCCGGCTCGCGATGAAGCGATCAGGCCGAACGAGAACAGCGCGCACTGCATGGCGCTTGAGCCACGTGTCGAACGCGGCGTCATTGCATTGCAATTCGAGCGTCTGCGGCCACTCTCTGCGACCATTGATGCAGACTGAGCGGACGCCCAGCACACCAAGAATGCTACGATCCCGCGCCGAGAGCATCGTGATCGGGTCAACGCCGACGCCGAGCACCATCCATTGATGACAAGCCTGGAAGGTATCCAGCGGGAACGAGCCTTCCAGCGTCGCGACGGTGGGTTGCAGCATCATCTGCCCGACCAAGCCATCGCTCCCGGTTGCGGTCAGCAGGCTGCGGCCGATCGCCGGCGGCGGCACTACACCACCGCGGCCGATGAAGGCGCGGAACGCACGCGACATATTCAGGCAGGCCAATACTGCGTCGCGGAAGGCGGCTGCTACACGGTTGGTCGGCATGATGATGGCGCCGAGCCTGCGCGACACCTCCACCATCTTGCGCACAACTGGCGCGCGTTCCTGCTGATAGCTGTCGAGGATCGCCTCCTTTGCAAATCCCTTGAGAACGGAAGAGAGCTTCCACGCGAGGTTGACGGCATCTTTCATGCCCCCGTTCATGCCTTGTCCGGCGAAGGGCGGCATCAGATGGGCTGCGTCACCGGCGAGAAAACCGCGGCCGTTGCGCCAACGGTCGGCAACGCGCGCGTGAAAGGTATACACGGCCTTGCGCTCGATCTCGACCTCGCGATATCGCGTGCTCTCCACGATCAGCTTGGTGATCAGGTCATCGTTCTTCAGCTCTTCCTCGGTCTCGCCCGGTAGCTGCATGAATTCCCACCGGACACGCTCGCCAACGGCCGGCAGTTCGACGCGCGGGCGGCTTGGATCGCAGTAGAAGCTGATCTGGTTGACCTGATGTCCCCTGACGATGGCATCAACGACCAACCACCGCTGCGCGTAGGTCGAGCCGACCAGCTTGGCCCCGAGCAGATCGCGCATCCGGCTCGTGCCGCCATCGCAGCCGACCACGAACTTCGCGCGCAAGCTGGCCGGTCCACTGCGTGTCGTGATCGACAGCACGGCATCCTCATCCCCCTGCAACAGGCTGGTGACTTGATGGCCGAACAGCACCCTCACTGTCTCGAACCGTTCCAGCCCCCTGAGCAGGACCCGCTCGAAATCTGGCTGGTAGAACGTGCCGAGCGACGACTGGCCGTAAGGTCCTTGGGCCGGCATGTCCGCCTGCAGCAAGATGCGACCTCGGGAATTGAGATGGCGGACATGAGGGTTCTTGATAAGCCCCGGCTCAATGTCTCCGAGCAGCCCGATCAGCGCGAACAGCCGAAGCGTCTCCGCGTCATAGGCGATGGCTCGCGGCAATCCGAGCAGGCCTCGATTGGCCTCGAGGACAGCAAGCTGTATCCCGGCAGCCCCGAGCAGATTGGCGACCATCAGCCCGACCGGCCCTGCGCCGACGATCGCAACTTCGACATCCCGCAGCGGCACCCGCGCCGCCATGCTTTCCACAACCATGAGCTCCCTCGCCACCGCGTCGACAGGATCGACAATTATTGTTAGACATGATAGTCAAAACGACTAAATCGTCAATATGAGATTGTCGTCGCCGGACGAGATCCGACAACCGTCTGTACCGGCACCGGAATTCGGCAAGCTCTGCGACAGCCCGTGAGACGGAGGAAGCCATGGCAACCAATCTGGTACGTTTCGAAACAGGTGCTGGTCCCCGCTGGGGCGTGGTGACGGGGACGCAGATCGCGCCACTGTCGGGCGACTATCCGAACACTGCCGCTCTGATCGAGCGAGGCGAAGCGGACTGGCGCGAAGCCTCTGGCCGGACCACGCGGATCGCCCTTGCGTCGGTTGAGATTCTATCGCCGGTGACCACACCGGCCCGGCTCTATTGCCAGGGTGCGAACTACCGTCAGCACATGATCGAGTCCGGCATGGATCCCGATTCCAAACCGTTCAACATGTTCTTCACCAAGGCCGACGCCTCGGTTTGCTCCGCCGGCGATGCGGTGCTCCGGCCCGCGCACGTCAAGCTCTTGGACTACGAGATCGAGCTCGCGCTGGTCTTCCGCCGCTCGATCACGTCTGCCATCACGGTCACGCGCGAGACGCTTGCCGACTATGTGTTCGCGATCACCATCGCCAACGACCTCAGCGCACGTGACGTGCAGTTGCCGCAAACGCAATTTTTCAAAGGCAAGAGCTACCGTGGGTTCTGCCCGATCGGACCGTGGTTGACCGTTCTGGAAAGAGAGGAGTTTCCCGTGATCGACCAGCTCGCCCTCGAGCTGGACGTCAATGGGGCTCCACGGCAGCGCGACACCACCGCCAACCTGGTGTTCAAACCGGCCGAGACCATTTCCGAGCTCTCCACCTTCGCCAATATCGCTCCCGGCGATGTGTTGTTGACCGGCACACCGAGCGGCTGCGCGCTTCGTATCCCGCCTCCGCCGATTCGCAAGCTGGTTCAGTTGCTGCCCGACCGGAAGTTCTGGAAGCTATTTCTCGCCGCCCAGGCGCGAAGGCCGCAGTACCTCAAGCCGGGGGATCGGATCAGCGCACGCATTCTCAGCCGCGACGGCAGGATCAATCTCGGAGAGCAGCTCACCGAAATCGTCGGGCCTTGAGCAACTCGCAATTCTAGGCCGTTGACGCACGGCGAACCCGGCCCTTCGCCCTCCCCTTGAGCTTCTCCGTGCCTTGCGACAGCTTCGGCAGGTGCGCCAGCGCGAATTCGATCTGGCGTGCGTCGGCATCGATCGCACGCAGAATTGCCGCAATCGCGCCTTCGCGGTGACGCGAAGTCAAGCGGCCTTCGGCGATTGCACCGAGCACCTGGAGCAGGATGCCGACCACGACTTCCAGACCGAGTTCGGAGCTGATGGAGCTGGTCCCAGGCAGGCGTTTCACATGCTGCTTGATGTCTTCGAGCAGGCGCCGACGGGCGACCTCGCCGACATTCGTCGCGGCTATGGCCATTCGAGCCGTCACGGCAGCCCAGCGGGCATCGGCAAGTGCCCGATCGAGGAAGCAGCTACAGCCGTAGGCGATGCGCAGCGTCGGCTCGTCGATGGAAAGCCGGACTGGCTGCAGCAGGTCGTCTATGGCGGAGACCAACTCGTCGGCGACCGCTGCGGTCAACTCGCTCAGGTCCTTGAAGTGAACGTAGAACGTTCCCTTTGCAACGTCCGCTTCCCGCACGACATCGTCAACCGTGATCGACTCCACAGCCTGCCGGGCGAAGAGCGCGTTCGCGGCAGCAATGAGCTGCGCCCGAGTTCTTGCTCGTTTCTCGCGGCCGATTTCGGCACGACGGATTGGGTCGATATTGGCCATCTGGCAGCAGCGTTCCGACTTTGATTTGTTCAATAAGTCAAAATGACCAAACCGTCTAGGTATGCCATTTCCCGGTCCTGCCGCGCCGCGCGGGACGAGGTGATCCGGTAAGCGCGCCAGCAACGTCGCCAAGCCGGGGTCAAGCATCGAGAAGATGGAATGCCGCAACTGATCGTTCGAGATCAAGGCTGGTGAAGGCAGGGCCGCGTCCAGGGTCAACGCCGGCGGACAGTTCGAGCAGCAGCAGGCCATGTTCAATGACATTGCCGCTCCACCGGAGCAGGCCTGGTGCGACGCAGCGGAAATGACACCCGCCAAACAGGTTCAAAACCCCGGCCTAAGCGCTGGAAGCGGCAACAAAAACCCCGCTTCTGCCGCGAGTTTCGGCAGCCACTCCCGCTATTGACCTCAGCGCCTCATCCCCCTACACAGCGCGGGCCGAAGGCATGATCCGGAAACAGCCGGTTTTCCCCGCGACGCAAACTGAAGCGCAGCGGCAAGACATGCTTCTCGAATGTCCGAAGACGATGGCGATCTCGCAGCCATCAGCGGCCATGGGAGCGCGTAGCTCAGCCGGTAGAGCACGTGACTTTTAATCACGGGGTCCTGGGTTCGAGCCCCAGCGCGCTCACCACTTAAGTCATTGTCAATAAACAAATCTCCGAGTTCGCGGGCGTGTCAGGAAGTAGAGGTGGGTACAAACTGCTTGCCGCTGGGTACAAACTCGGTTCTCAACTCGTTCTCGACAGCTTGCTGGTTACCCTGCTGAGTGCAACTGTGGCGCGCTTCCCTCCTGAGTCTCACGTCCTTTTCCTGCAAGATCATGATCGAAATTGATTTGAACGCGCGCGTGTTGCCCGAAGAGCATAACGTTTTCGTCGTGCGCCCAGGCAATAGCTATGGGCTGTTTGCAGAGATCACACAGCAAAATGTCCTGCTGTTAGAGCTCCCAGCGCTCGGGTTTGAAAGCGGAACGCGCCCCGACGACGATGACCTCCGACGGCGCGTAAACCGGTCGCGCGCCCTGCGCGCCTGGTACGGCGGCACCCTCGACGAGAACCTAAAGCCCAACCTCGATCTAGCGACCTATTCGGCCACGGAAGGAGGCCCGAGTACCGCCCAGCTCGCGGCACTGGTCCGTACCTTCTTTGAGCGGATGAAACCTGGCGACCTGGTCGTTGTACCACCCAAATCCTACATGGAGGATGCTTGGATTGGCGAGATCGCTAGTGAGAGCTACGTCGTCGAGCCGGTCAAAGTTGCCCGTCTGTATGGTGACGAGATCTTATCGGGTCGAGCCGTCCGTTGGATCACCCGGATTCCGAAGCGGGACCTTCCCTACGAAATCCTTGACGCACTGCAAAAGCCTAGTGCGGCCTTTCTCGTTGAGCGATCCCTACGCAGCAGGTTTTACAAGGTTGCTTATGGCAACTACTCGATCAGTGATTTCTATTCCGCCAAATTCGAGGTCACGGAAGCGGACTTCGACACCGTCGATGACGTCTTGTTGCAGGCCTTCTTCAACTTCGTTGCGGCTAACACCAGGGCAGTCCAGGAGCCCGGTCAGCATGTTCTAGGGTTCGGGGCTGCCGCTTTCAAAGATTCCGGGGATTTCATCCCCAAGCTGCAGACCAATGTGAACTCGCCGGGTGACATTTCCCTGGTCAGCAAGGTGATTACCCCGCTTGTTGCGTCTGTGCTATTCCTTCTAGCCGTAGACGTCGGACCGTCGGCCAAGGCCGAGGCCGAACAAGGGACCCTGGTTTTACGGAACAGTAAGGCTGCTGAGAACGATCCCTGCACCGCGAAGGTCTTTGAAAGTTCGATGCAGATACTTAAATTGCTTAACTTGGATGATTGGCCTGAGGCCTGCCAGCGCGCGCAAGAGGTCGCCAAGAAGACTGGGCTGAAGAGCCCCGCGCGGGTCGAGAAGAGGCAGTGATCATGAAAAAGCTTGTGGAATGGCTGCGAGTCCACCTTCTAGCCGCGCTTACCGCCACTGGGCTGGTGGGAGCTGCTGGCGGGGCTGTCATTAACGATTTCACAAGTTGGCGAAACGCCAACCGCGACTTTCTGAAGGCTCAGACGGAAGCAAGCCTGAAGGCAGATCAAGATCTGATCGATATCTTGCGGAAATTTTCAAACAAGGCGTTGGGTAAAGAAACGACGACGCCTGATGATCTAAAGACCCTCCAGGCGAATATCGCCAAATCCTACTTGGTTGCCTCGGCTCTGAAGGATCGAATACCCAGCCTAAAGACCGACATTGACGGATATGCAGACGCGCTGTTTGCCTTACAAAAGACCGCGGAAAAGATGACGGGCCCAGCCGATGCGCAGGCCTTTGTTGAAGCTGTCTCAGCGTTCGGCAACCGCCGGCAGACGTTCCAGAAACGGATTGCCGGAATCCAGACAAGCTGGCCTCTGTAGGCCCACAACAAACATCTCGGTCATGATCATCCCCGCTATGAGCGCGATGGGATGTTCGACCCCTTATGCGGTATGACCTCCGCCGTCATGATCGTCCTGATCCCCACAATCGATGTGTGGCTTGGCCTCTGGGCCCGGTTTGGCAGGCGGCTCGGGTGATGAAGCTACCATATGCCCTGGGAGGGGCGTCGCCACCACTCAGTAGCCGTACGTCCCTCGCATGCTTGAACCAATAAATCCGGCGGCTCCGTAGAACATCCCATAACTGATCCAGAACCAGAGATAATACCCAATCCCGAGCAGTGTTTTTCGAAAGCCGCCCCACTCCGACCAGAAAGTGGTATCGCGCATATATTTGTTAACGTCCTCGGTGGCAGCTCGCGTGCCTTCCTGCATGATCTGCTGAAAATCGATGTGCTTACGATCGCGGAAGCGATCGAGCAGCTTTTCAAAGATCAGTCGATCGGTAAGCGTACTGTGCCATTGCTGGTTCGAAGATGCGGCATTGATCGTCACGATTACCTCGCCCAGGTTCCACGACACTACGTCAATCAGAAAGACGAGCGTTGCCAGGATTGTCCCTGTTTTTTCGTCTCGCTGGGCAAACGCAGCGATGGCCACAAAGAAAAATACAGTCCAACGGAAGGCTCCCACGGCCCAAGCCCTGTGAACTGCAACCGGTGTAACGCTCATGTAATTTGCCCCCTATTCTTTTTACGGGACTAAGGCCGGGATCGTCACGCGAATTTTCAATCCCCAGAGGGGAATGGAAACAGTGCGCCGGTGGCTGGACAACCGCCGCGAGCGAAGGCAGCCTTGCCCAAACAGGGAGACGGGCATGTCCTTCAAAGTCATCGACGGCGGTGGACCGAGCAAGGAAGAACGCGACAAAGCTCAGGCGCAAGAGGACCAGGCACGCAGGCGCGAGTGGGCAAAGGGCGACCTCTCATGGGCCGTCCGGGAGTGCGCGGCCAACATGCTCAGAATCATCCGTGGAGCAGGCAAGCCTCATGAGCTGCTGCTCCAGATGAAGAAGGTCATCGATAGTGCCGTCAAATTTCAGGAAGTGCACGGCTACTGGCCAGATGATGTGATCGCCGGGGAATTGCATCTAGACGACGAGAGGCAAAAGATCCTTGAACGGTGCCGTGCTGGCGACTTAAGTCAGGCAGCCATCGACCGCTGGCGCGCCGACGGGACGTTTGATGAAATGTCGGCCGAGTACATCACCTTCTGCGGTGCGTTGCAGATTATCGCGTCGCGCATGATTGGACAGAAGACGCAGGAGAGTGCAGGCGATAGCGAGTTTCACCGCGGTCTTCGGGAGCTGGAAGAGGTTCGAGAAGTGCGGCGGCGGAGGGTCCTCGAGGAAATGCGCGCTAGTCGCGCCGCCCCCCCTCGCCGCAAGACCGGCAAGAAGCGCAAGCTGAAGCCGCGCACCCCACCGGGAGGAGTTGTGCTGTAGGCGAGATTTCCACACCCACGACCGGCAGTAGCCCGGCGCCATTCCGACCTACTGGGAATCGTCAATTTGACTCAGCTCTGGTCAGGCCATTCTTGGCGGGATGCCTCGCCCGACCGGACGCATCACCCCCGCCCTGCCAGATGGCCGCCCGGTCAAGATTACCCTTGGCCAGATGCGCGAGACCGGCGCGCGCGGCGTCATCGTGTTCTGCGAGGACTACCGCTGTAGCCATAACGTGAAGCTGGCGCCGGACGTGGTCGATCAATGGCCGGATGAACTCCGCATCTCCGATCTGGAGCCTCGATTCGTCTGTGGGGTCTGCGGCAGGCGAGGCGCCATCGTCCGGAGTGATGATCCACCGCCTCGGATGGGAACGGGATAGCTCGGTGGATAAGAAAAGTCGGCGCTGTCAACCAATCTCGGCAAGCGGCAGCATACCCTATCCCCGATTCGGACCTGACTGCGATGCCAGCGAGCGCAAGTGCAACCAAAGACGACATTGCGCGAAAGGCGAAGCAACTCGTCGACCTTCACCACGAAACCAGCCTTGTGATCACGATCCTAAGGTTTGCGCGGAGTGGACACGCCACGGACGTGATGGTTGAGCAAGCGATTGCGCTGGTCGAGCGGCATATCGCCGTCGCCCGCGATCAGGGGGACGACGGTATGCTCAGGTCGGCGGTCGATCTCAAGGCAGGTCTTGAGGAAGCGCTCAAAAATGGCGTCGATTCGTTGCGATCGAAGTTAGGTCCCACCAACGAAGCACTTAAGGTTGAAGAGCCGTTGGCGCGTGCACGGCGGGCACTTGGACATGAAATACGTCGCCAGCACCGGTGTGCAGGTGGAATTGTCGATATCTTCGATCTGACGGCGGATGAACTGATCGAGTGCAAGTTCCGAGGGTCGAGCGCGGCCCTCGGTGAAGCGGCAGGACAGCTAAAGCGCTACTCGAAATCGTTTCCGGGAACGTCATTGAGCATTGCTGTCCGCAGCATCGAACCTGAGGCGAGTTGGCTTGCCGATGTTCTGCGCCGTCAGGGTATCGCCATCATCGAAATCGAGCCTGGCTGAAGAAGGCCAGGGTCTATACGGTGATCCGCTGAATTGAGAATCGCCTATAGCTCGGCGGCAATTGCGGCTGAGGATAGATCCATGAAATTGATAAGCGAGCGTCCCTACTCCGATCCAGAGGCCGCGGCGCGCAAGCTGATCGAGCTCGCCATGGGCATCGAGGCGGTTCAGGACGGCCGCATTCATATCGAAAAGATCAACGCGCCGTTCCTCTCGAAGCTCAAGGCATCAGGCCCAGAGTTCGGTGCCGGCATCAAGCATGCGATCAATCAGGGCTGGCTCGAGCTTCATGAGAGCGGGACTTACGTGCGGCTATTGACGCCCGGGAGCCTTCTCGGAGGCTGACAACCCGTAAATTTCCCAAGTTCTAGCGCGTGAGCTGGCGCGTCCTCATCCATTGGTCGGACTCGACACCGTGGGGCGGCCCATGGTTGCATCCCACGTTTCATAAAACCATGGGGGGGGGACCAAATGAGAATTATCGCACTCGCCTTCGCGCTTGCACTCGTCGCGACCGCAGCTCAGGCGCAATACACCAGCGGCACCGGCTCCAATCCGAATAGCCACACCACTTCGGGCTACACCAGGAGCAACGGCACCTACGTGCAGCCCTACACCGCTACGAACCCCAACGGCACCCAGAGGGATAATTACGGCACGTCGGGCAACTACAATCCAAACAACGGAACGTTCGGCACGCGCACGCCGCGGTACTGAGTCCGATGTCCGTGTACCGGCTGGCGCCCATCAACATCAGAGCAAACGACGAGAAATGGGCAGCCTCCAACCTCAAGGAAGCAGTCTGGGTCGAAGCGGCAGACGAGATGGCCGCACGCCATTTCGTCGAGAGTGCCACTTTGAGGATGGTTGATTTCAAGCCGGGGCGACCATTGATCTTCTCGCCTTGGCTCGATGATGTTGTGACGTCGTGTCACCGCGATCTGGAGGCCGAGACTGTCCCACCAGGACATCTTCGCACCCAGGCCGGGAAGCTGGTCGCCCTTCCCGCGGTCTGACTTACGATATGGGTATTATTGAAAGCTACGTCTCGGGCTTGAGAGGTACCCATTCCGCAAGCAGGGCTTTTGCGACCTCGCGATGCTTGGGCTTTCCATTAAATGCAAGCCGATTCAGTCTGGCATAAACATCATCTGGATCAGCAAAATAAGCTATATACTGCGCGTGGATCGGGTGATGCACGCCAGTGTTTGAACTATTTGCCCACCCCTTGAATGTTCCGACGGCCTTCAAAAACTCGGCGTGGGTTTTTGTTGCTTCCAGGAAACGCGCTTTTACGTCCGCCTGATCGCCTAGCTGAGCCCAGCAGAAAAGCGGATTCAGCGGCGCGGGCAACTCGAAGATCTCTTTCATGCCAATATGTTCGAAGCGCCCAATCGTTACAGCAATCGCCTCCTGGAAATCGTTCTCCGTCACCCATGCATTCTCGGGATTGCTGCGGTGTCCTTCTGGCTTCCCAAGTGCGAAGCCTTGATCGCGCATTATGAACGAGAGCCAGCTAAGACTTGCGCCATCCTTGAGCACCTGGATCAGATTCGAAGGGGAGTTTTTGCGCAAAAGAAATCTAGATGTTTCCCAGATTGCGTTGCGTCCTTCGGTGTCGTTGAAGCCTGTCGTCCGCTCAACATCGTCCATCGTTTCAGTGAATGCGTAAAATAGTCCGGCGGATTCCTCTTTATCGTAGCCAACGGGTTCATCCATTAGGCGGTCCAACAGAACTCCAAGAAAGTGACCGGGGCGCTCATGTGGGCGCGCGAGCATACTGCGGATCAAGCTCGCTGCGGCGTCTGGGTTACTCTTGCAGGCCGCTCGAAGTTCAAACAGCTCGCTGTCTTTCACAGCATAAGTGGGCAATGCGAATGCGAAGTATCCTCGCCAATGTGACGGACTACCCAGCCGCCTTCCGCGTTCGAAATACTCAAGTTCACCTTGTTCGAATTTGAAGACATCAAAATCGGCACCCTCCCGCGAGTATCGAAGCTGCTTCAGACCAGGAAGAATTTCGTCCAGCCCCGACAAAAACAGCCGCTCATGCCAACCGAAACGTTCGAGAAGGGTAAGAAGCCCCTTGCCTGCCGTTGCGGACTCGGCATCACCCGGGCGGCCTCGATCCCGATAACTTCCAACATTTTGAACATAATTCTGAACCCAGGCATAGAAATCGGGCCACTTCAACTTAACTAGCTGTAGCCAAACGAAGTCGCAGAAGTCGGACCCTTTCGGTACTTCCGGCCAAGCAAGCTGCACTGCTTGGTGAAGTCGAACTACGTCTCGGGGGGTGTTCAAAAGCGCCCCACCCCATCGGTCGAAAACGACCTCAAGACGATATTGCGCCTCGTTATCTTGCGCGTTCATCTCGGTCTGAAAAGAGTTGCGCAGAAGCCGCTTCAAGTAGCGCCGTAGCGCGAATGGTTCTTGCGGTGGGATATGAACCACATCCTGGAAAATCCTTTCCAGGTACTCTCTCCCATTGCTTATGCTGAGAGCGGTCTCAACTTGCTTCGACAAGATTCGGCCGTCGAAACACACCACATACGACACCAACGGGAAGTCCGCGGCCTTCCGCGCGAGACGCAATACTTCAACGGCTTCGGCAACGTCGAGACGATCGGTATCGTCGATGATAACTGTGAACCGAAGCTTTGGGCGCTGCTTCTGAAGCGCGTGCAATTCGGCGACGATCCTTGCTTTGAGGGCATCAAGCGTCTCTGCGCGACCAAAAAGAGCTGAGAACCAGCCCGCCGTCTTGAGGCCGGTCGCGGCAAGAGCCGTGCTACCGGTAGGATCGATGGACGCGGCGCCGGCAACCGGCGCAGCCAGCGAACCGAGGTAACCGCCATACTTCCGGATCATCTTTGGAAGTCGGCTGCCGCGCCACCATGCAAACCATCTTTGATAGTGCCACCACCTCCATTGGTTCGGTGAAACTCTATCCACTTCCGAAGCAAATTGACCAAGAAAGGATGCGATCAACGCACTCCTTTCTCCGACCAGCCAAGGTTCGAATCGGATCACAACATGATCCTCACAATTGCGTAGATTTTCAGCGACGAAATTTGAGAATGTCGATTTCCCACTACCCCAAGCGCCCTCAATGCCCATCGTATAGCCGCCAGACGGGATCCGATTTGCGAGTATCGAAGAAAGACCCGCGACCATTTCGCGGAGACCGAACTCGTCATGCTCAAGCATTTCGAGTGGACTATCGCCCCTCACAACATGTCCTAGGTCGGTGATGCTCATTTTCCCTCAACTAGCAAGACTTGATCAGTGGGCAACCAAACATCAAACCATCCCTAGGCAGAGATGGTCAGCGGTGTGAACGTTCTGGGGGGTGCTGGCCGAGCCCCAGCGGAGACTGGCCCTAAATTTGACTTTGGTCGTAGTCCCCAGGCCAGCTCCTTTCAGGCAAAGCCCTCCACAGCGAGCCATTTTTAAGGTACTACTAGGCGTTGATAAAACCCAGGGGGAAGCCATGGCAAAGCAATCGAGTCCCAAGCTGTCCACGCTCGCGTCGAAAATCCTCTCAGGAGAGAAGAAGCCGACCCTCACAGACGCGAAAAAGCTCGCAGCATCTGTTTTAAGCCAGGACGAGACCAAGGGGCAGAAGCCTAAAAAGACGAAATGAAGAAGAGCGAAGCCGAGCCGGCCATAAGGTCTCTTGCCACCACATGGTTCGACACACTGCCCGCCGGAAAGCGCGAGCATCCGAGTTGGTATGCGTTCAAGGACTGGCTATCGGCTAACAACTACGGTCACTATCTGAACTTTAGATCCCGCATTAGTGCCGATTACGACGCCGAGATGTGGTTTGACGACGAGTTAGGCCAAAACTGGCGAAGGTGAAAATATGAAGAGACTAGCTGCGCTACTTTTCCTCACCGCGAGCGGCGCCCATGCTGAGACCGTGGAGGTAAAGTATAGAGGCTCGGTCGATCTAAAGCCATTTGCCTGCCAAGCTATCACCAAGAGCAGCTTCATAAACCGTGTCTGCTACGATGCAACCGAACAGTACATGGTGATCTTGCTCAAGGACACTTATTACCACTACTGCGAGATACCCAAATCAACGGTCGATGCGCTTCTCTCGGCCGATTCTCTTGGCAGCTATTATAATGCTAACATCAAAGGCACCGGCAAAGACGGTCCTTACGACTGCCGGACACACAAGGTTCCGGTATACCGATGAGTGCATCGGATCAGGCAGACGAGAGCCGTCCCAGTGTGCTCATTGACAACAGCGGACAGCCGATAAAGCTTTCAGGACTACAATTGAATGGCGTGTCCGCAGAAGCTGCGCGCAACGGGGATACGGTTAAAGTTTGGACCCGCCTCTGCCTGACGTCGGATGATCGGCTCTTCCATCGGGTTGCAGACGGGTTGAACGGCCATATTGAACACGTGGCTCGACGGGCTGGCAAAGCCGTGAACCTTAAGCACGCGCACACTGTATTGCTTGTCATTCATCCAGACAACACGGGAGATTTGTGGGTCGATACGGCGGCGGTCGCTCTGCGGATTATGCCAAAGCGCGATTTGGTTGCCGGTGGCATCGTGTTCGAAAGTGACATCGCTGATGTGACTGAGATGGCTTTTCCGCTCGTCCCGATTGGAAAGGAAGATCGCGCTGTTTGCATCTTTCGCGAGGGATGGCGGTTCGGCTTATTTTTTGATTTCAATCCAGCCGGCGATTTTTCCGTCCAAGATATGCAGCGCGATCTGGGCACGATGCACCGCCGTCTTAGGTACCGCGATCTTTACGACGCCCTCGCCGACACCGCGATATTCTCGCGGCTTTTCGACACCGGATGGTTCCCGTTTGTGGAGATCATAGGACCTGAATTTCGCCTCTTTGCCGATTGTTCCGAGGCCGGTTTTGACCTGAAGGATGAGGAAGCGCAACTCATCTCAAAATTCGACTCTGAGCGATTAGAGCACATGTTTAAACGCTGGATGGCAAAACCCCATTTTGCGGGGAAAGAGCCGCTTCTGAGATCGGCCCTTAGGGCTTTCCTGGCTGGAGAGGCAGTCCCAGTCATCAAGATCGTTTTGACTGAGATCGAGGGTATCCTCGCAGACGCTTATCGTGCCGTCCACGGAAAAGGAGCCAAGGTCCAGATCCTCTTGGATTTTGCAATTGCTTCCGCCGAACAGAAGGCAGGTCAACCGGACACGCTATTGTTTCCCGCTGCCTTTGCACATTATTTGAAGTCACAAACATTCGCGAACTTCGACCCCGAGGCCGGTGTCGGAAAGGCGACGTCCAGGCATGCCGTGGGTCATGGCGCCGCAGTCGCTGAAAGCTATACTCTTGTGCGCGCACTACAGGCGCTACTTACTCTCGATCAGTTGGCGTTCTATACCTAGTCAAAAGCCGGAGTGATGTAGCCGACGCGAGCTAACTGCTCTGACTTTCGATAATCAGGGTTATTGAAGGTTAGAAACTTGAGCCGCCGAGCGCGCCTTACACCGTGACGTACATGCAGATCTCCCGCGCTGCCCTTTACGACCTTGTCTGGAAGTCGCCGCTCAGCAAGACGGCACCCCAATTCGGCATATCTGCGACATCCTTGGCCGCGATATGCAGAACACACAACATCCCATATCCAGGATCTCTGTACTGGACGATGAAGGCGATGGGGCGTCCTGTCGAGGTTCAGCCGCTGCCGGCTGCCTCAGGTGAACCGACTTCCCAAATCACCATCGAGCCGGCGAAGCCGCGAAAAAGCCGGTCAAATAAGCGTATCGTCGAGGAGCGGCAGAGCGCCGTGGATCGAAACGAGCCCCTCACCAGAACGGCACGTCACGTCAAAGACCATCCGATCATCAATAATTGGATTGCCGAACGCGAGAGGCAGCGCAGGGAGGCGTCGGCAAGTCGCAACGAATGGGCTATTAAGAATGCGCCGGGTCCTATTACGGAAGTCGACAGGCGGCGATATTCTCTATTGAGCGTTCTCTTGAATGAGATCGAAGCAAAGGGCGGCCGGATTTCCACCTCGCCGAAAGGCAATCTGGAGGCTCGCATAGAGGGTGAGACTGTAGAGTTTCAGATCAGAGAAAAACAGCGACAATCGAGAGTGACTACCAGCTTCGCGGGTCGCTCGTTCTCCAAAGTGGAACTAGTTGGGACCGGCAAGCTGGCGTTTCTGGTTCTCACCTATTGGCCGGGGCACCACAGCACCGAATGGCGCGAGACAAACTCAGTCGTCTTGGATTCCAGGCTACCAGAGATGGTGGCTCGCATATTCGAAGGTGCGAAGGCCCTGAAGGCTTGGCATTTGCAACGCCAAACCGAGGAAGAACAGCGCAGAAAAGCCGCAGCCGAACGGGTAGAAAGACAGCGCCAGGCCGAGATTGAGGGGAAATATCGTCAGAAGCTGATTGAACTGGCAACGGATTGGCAGACTGCAACTATCGTCCGCGACCTCGTCGCAGTGTTAAGGTCGAATGAAGGTGTTCAAAATCAGGATGTGTCAGGCAAGTCCGTTGCGGAGTGGCTCGCATGGGCCGACCAAGTCGCGAACGACCTGGATGCAACACGGAACGGAGCCGCGGCCTTCTTCTCTATGATCAAACCGCAAAGCTCCTGATGCATGAGCCAACGTTCGACGAGTTCACGCAGGCGGCCCGCCACCGGCGGNCCGCCATTCCGTGCAGCCGCTACCCCTTCGTTGAACAGCCGGTACCACTCCCCTTCCAGCTCTCGGACTTTTTCGGTCAGAAGTGAGACCGCAAACGTCGCGAGTTCGGCGTCCTCTGTATCCGGTGCTTCGACGCAAATCCCATTCTCGTACCTCAAATCACCGATGGCTTTTTGCAATTGAAGCTCAGCTAGTCGCGCCATCCTCGTTAGGTCGCAAATGTCGGATTCAAGTCCTCGGAACGCTTGCGCAAGCCCTTCCCCTTCCCGTGCTTTCAGAAGCTCCATTTGATCGCGGTCGATTGACTGCTTGGCGGACAGCGGAACGGCGGACTGAAGAAATCTATTGGCCTTCGCCAATAGGGAGATTTCCCACGGTTCGATGCTCTCGAATCCTTCGACGTTTTCCCGGATGACATCCAACAACGACAGCGCGCCTTCCGAGGTAGAAGGTGACAGCGCCTTAAGTGCATCTTGACAGGCTGCAAACTCTTTGCGGGAAGCCTCTGCTCGCCGAGTAAGCACCTCTAGGTCGGCTCGCTTATCCCACGCCTTGCCTGCTTGGATGGCGGCGCGATATCGCTTGCGCGCCGCGTTGTATTCCTCCTCCACCATTTGGGGATCCTCGCCGGCTGCGAGAAGCCGCTCGCGCATTGCCTCGATCTCGCTGCCGCCTATCGCCGAATAGTTGCGCCAAGCGATCAACGCAGCAGGCCTATGACCATGAATGTCGGATACCTTCTCATGCGCATCGTCAAGCTCGATGGACACCTGCTGTAACGCTGCCTTAGCGCATCGATAGCGGTCTACAACGTCAATTTCCGGCACTCTGGACGCCGCCAAAGTGGGGGCAGCGGTCGGCGAGGCGATGGCAGTTGAAATAGCAGTCATCATGTTCATGGTTGGATTCTCTCTCATTGAGGTTTCCTGGCAATCACCAGCGAGGCGTAACCATTCGACGGCCGGCGTGAACCGGTGCCTCCTCCGGTCTCACGATAAAGAAGGCTCATCGAGGCCCATCGTCAGGGCAACCGTGACGTTTTCGAGCAGGAAGTGGTGCCAGCTCCTTGTAATATTTCGGGCGTCGCCGCTCTCCAGAGCCCTGGGCCAGCTGTGCCCATCCTTGTCGTGTGTGAGCGCATAGTTGAGGAGTGCGAGCAGCCCTTGCCGCGTGGTGGGGCGAATGTCGCACAGTGCGCACGCTGCATCCGTCTCTGCATCAAAAGCCGAGAGCAGCGCGCGTTCACTCGCGATCCAGCGGGGATCATCGGTATCGACAATGAACTCGTCCTCCCAAGGGTTAACCTCCGACTGGCGCTTCTCCAGTGGAATCTCTGACTCCAGCGCAGAGTGGCGACCAACTTCCTTGCTGAGCTGCTCGCAAACTTGCCTATGGGTCTCTATCGCAGCGAGGATAGGATCCGCCCCCGCAGCACTGACACCCGCCTGCGGGATTGCTGTGCCGGTGACCGCGGCGCTAACCAACATGTTCATGACTGACCTCCTGCTGATCTGTGCCCCGCGCTCAGGAATGTTTGAGCAAGGGGTTAGTTCTGACTTTGCTTGTCCGGGCTGACATGCGTCCAGCCGGCTTTCCAGATGTAAGAAAGGCGTTGAAAATTGTCCGGCGCCGGTGGCGCCCTTAACTACCGCGTTGCTCATGCTGTTTCTCGAGATTGCGGGGTTGATGGGTTAACTGAGCACCGCCCGTGCTCGGTCTGTGACAGACGGGAAGCCTACGGTTGCTTCACCTCCTTTCGCGCATGCCAACCAAACAGTTGGGGCCAAAGAGGATCGAAGTGCTCACAGAGCGCCTCAAATGCCGCCTGCGCTGCACTTTCGATCAACTCGATATGAAGGCGCGGCCAAACCGCTGTCGCCTGGACTTGGGGCGTCCAATGGCTTGACGAGAAGCCCTGTCTCACGCCTTCGATCGTTTCGTGGAAATAGCCCTCGCACTGTCCGATAGTGCCAAAGCGGAGGGCGAGCACGCCGATCTCGCGTTGCTGCTCTGGTGTTAGACGCTCCCACGCCTTGACGGCATCAAACGAAGCCAGCTCATGAAACGTGGGCAACCGATCCGAAAGAGAAATTTCCGGCTCGGCTGCGGCAAGCTCTTCAGGAGCCGCACCGCCACGGCGGACGCCAATAATTGTCCGCGCATTCCAGATAGCCGCGCGCTTACGTTCACCCTTCTGCAAGAGAACATCGACCATGCCGCGCGGTGTTTTGGCGCCAACGCTGACACTCAATACGACTTCTCCCGAGCCAGTCACGTCACCACGCAGAAGGTGGCGCGCCGGGACCTTGACGAGTGAGTTTTGGTTGGAGGGGGCGAGCATGTTGGTAGCTCCTCAGAAGGCCGAACGGCGCACGCCATCGGCATGGATGCCAAAGGCCGACACGAATGTGGTTTCGACGGTCAGACCGCTGCGCTGGCGCCAAGCTGTCACCTGCATCGCCACGTGATCGCGATAGAGTTTGGAGGCCTGACGGATGTAGCGGGGAGCGCAGGAGCCGAAAGTCCGCATCGCCTCGCGGCGAACCAGCGCCTCATAGACCTCGCGGTTGAGCTTGCCAGTGGCCGGGTCGGTGAGGTTCGCCACCGTGAGGATTGCATTGCTAGTTGCCATCGCCGCCTCCATGTGGTTAATACCCATCCCGATAGGTATAAACACTAATTGGTTCCAATGGTGATGTCAACCAGTTTATTGGGTATAAAACCTATTTTTGTGAGTTCAGCCCACAGGGAAATCTGATGCTGTCGACTGGAAATCAGCTACGTGCCGCGCGCGCCTTAGCGGACATGGATCAGGGCACGCTGGCTGAAGCGGCGGGAGTCAACGTCAACACCATCCGCAATATGGAAGCTTCCAAGGACGAGACGATCAAAGCGAACAATCAGACGGTCGTCGCTGTGCAGAAGGCTCTAGAACAAGCCGGTATCGAGTTTTTGAATCACGGCCAGCCAGGCGTGAGATTAAAAGCCAAGTAGTCCTGCCTTGCTGAATGTCGAAGACGCCGAGCCCCCCTTACTTTGAGGGCCTTCTTGCCCCCTCGCCGAGCCCCTACGACTTCTGTTGGCGCAGCCACCGCGCCCATTGAAAGCCGAACTCTTTCGAATTAGATTCTGATCACTCGCCGATTTGGTCGGGCCGTGATGGTCCACTTCGTCGTGCAGTCTTACCCCTGATGCGGCTTGGGCTCCGCAGGTACGACAGCACGGATCGGTCCCATGGCGGGTGCCATCAAAACCCTCAAGCTCTTGTTGACCGCTGCGTGCCTGGCGCTCTGTGCCGGCACGTGGCTGCTCTCGCCGGCCATCGCTGCCGGCACAGTCCCGGGCTTCAATCTCACACCACAATTCGACTTGACCGGTAAGGCCGCGCCAGGATGCCGGCTATTTGTTATTCAAGCTGGTACGACGGCGACGCCCCAGAATGCTTATTCGGACTCCGGCCTGACGCAGGTCCTGCCGAACCCGTTGACGTGCGATGCCGCGGCTCGCTTGCCCCAATGGTTCGTATCCGATGGGCTCATCAAGCTTCGCCTGACGGACAAAAACGGCGCTCAGATCTTCACTGGCGACAATCTTTTGGTTGTCGGTCCGAGCGGTGGCGGTGGCGGTGGCGGTGGCACGATCGACCCGACGACCATTTTCCAGACCGGCGCCTTCATGCAGTTTTACGGCACCGGGATCTTAACCGGCTGGGTTCGCTGCAATGGCCGAACTATCGGCAATGCAACTTCTGGAGCGACGGAGCGCGCGAACAACGATATCCAGGCTCTCTTTCAATACCTGTGGTTCGCCGATACGAATCTGGCGGTTGTCGGGGGCCGTGGCGCATCTGCAAACGCCGATTGGGTAGCCGGAAAGCAACTGACATTGCCGGATTGTCGCGGTCGCGTCGTTGCCAATCTCGACGACATGGGCAACAGCACGGCAGGACGGCTGACGCCGTCCTATTTCGGTGCAAGTGGAACGGTGCTCGGCGCTGTAGGCGGCGCCGAAAATCAGACGTTGACCATCGCCCAGATGCCTTCGCACTTTCACTCCGCGAGCATCTACGACCCGGGCCACGTACACGGATATACTTATCCGACCAATTCAGGGAACACGGGCGGCGGCGGTGCATTCGGCAACATTCCCGGGACTACGGTTACCAGCTCTGCAGTGACAGGCGTGCGCGTTAACAGCTCCAACGGCCTGGACACGACGTACAGCACCGGCGGCGGAGGCGCTCATCCCATCGTTCAGCCGACCATTCTCGCCACAACCTACATCAAGATGTGAGGACACATGATCACCTTGACCATCACATCTGGGAGCGGCGAGCGGTTCGTGGTCCGCTTTCAGAGCAAGACAGGCGTCAATGCTGACGGTTCGATCGTATGGGCCGACAGCGATGTCACCACCGAAGTCGGGCAGTCTCAGCGGTACGGCTTGGACGAGAATTTTCGCCTGGCCATTGAGGCTACCCCGGCACCGGAGAGTGCCAATGGCTGAATCCGACTATATGCCGTACTTGATCGCGAATAGCGGTAAGACGGACGCCAATTTCTTATCCGGCGCCGACAGCATCTTGAAGTCGTACCGCGAGGGAAAGGACTTCGCGTATCAGCAGAAATTGCGCGGCGCCTTCAGCGATGAGAACGGCGGTATCCCTCGCGATCCCAAAACGGGAGATGTTGATTGGGGCAAGGCATACGAACGCCTTGTGCAAATCGGCGGGGTTGGAGCCATCGACCAGGCTGCGAAGCTCGCCGAAACTGGCTTCCAACAGGACCGCTATCGGAACGCCCCCTCGGTTCAATCGATTCTGCAGCCCCCATCGCAGCCAACGCAGAATTTACCGCCATCTGCATCGCGCAACGCGCCGGCCGTTGTGGCGCCGCCGCTCGCGCGAGGGGGAATTGTACCCTCGTCTGGCGCACCACAAGGCGCGCCCGCTCCTGCCGTTGCACCATCTGGACCGGTTGCTGCGGCACCCGACGGATCTTGGCGGGGCGGTGATGCCAAGGGATCGTTGATCGGGTTTTTGTCGGCCAACGGCGTGCCCGAACAAGATCAGGGTGCCGCGGCGAACATACTCGGAGGTCAACTTGCAGCGGTCACTGGTCGGCGGATCGACCCGAATGCTCCGCTGGACATGAACAATCCCCAGGTTCGGCAAGTGCTGGGGAATTTCGTGCGCAGCAATGGCCGCGGACCGCTGGTGCAGACGGCTGCGGGGCCGTCGGTATCCGCCCCGACCGCTCAGCCCCCGATCACCGCACCGTCGCTGCCTGGTCCGGCGCCAGCGGTCGCCCGGCCGCCGATGGCGATGCCGCCCGCCTCCTCCGCAGCGCCGGCTGACCCGACGCTGGGCGGCCTGATCCCCGCCGGCTATCCAGACCCCGCTGCCTACGTGCAGCGGCTGGAAGCCGTCGCAGGCAGCGGTCGCGTCCTGCCCGACCAGCTCAAGGTTTTGCAGGGACGCATCGAGGCCATCCACAAAGCGTTGGAGCCGACACCAGACATGAAGAATGCCCGGGCGGCCGGCATGTCCGTGCGCGAATACATCGACCGCAATGACAACGCGAACACAGAGCGTGCAATTCTGAGCGGCAGCATTCTGCCGAAGCTCGACAAGTCCCAAGACACCGCGTCGGCAGCTCGCGATGAAATCCTGGCCATCCACCGTTCGCGAGAACAGCTCGACGCGCCTGGTGGCATCTTTTCCGGGACGGCAGCAGATACACGCCTGAAGCTGGCGAAGGTTGCAGAGTTCATGGGCGTCCCGAACGCGGACAAGATCGCGAACACTGAAGCTTTCGGTAGCGCCATCGGCTCTCGGACGCTTTCACTGGTGAAGGGCCTTGGTGCCGGCGCCGGAATTTCCAACGCTGACCGCGACTTTGCCGCGGCGATGGCAGGCGGCAACATCAAGTTGGACGAAAAGTCGATCCGCCGCATTCTCGATATCGGCGAGCGGGCCGCTCGAGCTCGAATTGATCAGCACAACAATCTTGCTGAGCGCACGTTGAACTCGTCCGATGCTCTTAAGGACTACGGGACGGTCTATCGTGTCGAGCAGCCCGGCCAGTACCAGCCGCGCCAGCAGGCTATGCCCGCCCCGCGGGCCGGGGCTGTCTTCAACGGCTTCAAATATCTCGGCGGAGACCCGAAGGACCAACGGTCGTGGGGGCGCATCTGATGGCTAATCCCTGGGAGATGAACTGGGCGCCGGCATCCTCGGAAGCCCCCTCCTCGTCTGCGGAAACGCCACCTTGGGAGATGGACTGGTCAGCGCCTCAGGATCCGCGGACGCCCAAGACCAGCACCAGCGAAGCAGTCCTGGAAGGCGCGCTGACGGGCGCCGGTGCAGGCTGGCGAGACGAGGTTTATGGCGCCTCGAAAGCATCGGGGCTGCCGGAATGGATGGGAGGATTCCGCGCACCGTTTGGTGCCGCCAGGCTTGCCGCGGAACATTTCAGCCGAGAGCCCGGCGAAGCTACGAAAACCTACGACGAAGCCGTGGCCAGAATCCGCGAGCGTCAAAGGAACGCCGCGGAAGATCATCCGATTGCGTACAACGCCTCGCAGATCGGCGGCTCGTTCCTGCCGGCAAGCAAGATCGTGAAAGGCGTCGGGACGGGCGCCACCCTTGCTGGGGCGGTCGTTCGTTCCGCCGCAGCCGGCGGCATCATCGGCGGGATAACAGGCGCCGGCGACGCCAACGGCGATCTCACCGACCGGGCGATTGGCGCCGCCGAGGGCGCGCCCGTCGGTGTTGTACTTGGCGGTGCCGCTCCCGTCGTCGGGCATGCTGTCGGCAAAGGCATCAGCGCTGTGATGAACCGCGAGGGCACGGCCGGCACCGCGGCCGGAAAGGTGCTGAACGCACTGGAGCGTGACGGCGTGACACCAGCAAATCTGCAAAGTCGGCTTGATGCGATCGGCCCCCAGGCAATGATTGCAGACGTCGGTCCAAACGCGATGCAGCAGGCTGCCGTGATCGCAGCATCTCCCGGCGCTGGTCAGCAAACTATCCGCGCGGCAATTGAAGCACGTAATGCTGGTGCGTCGGGACGTGTGACAAATGCCGTCAACGGGGTCATGGGCGGGCCGGTCAATTACGGGCAGATCGAGAGCTCCATCATTCAGCGGCGTAGCAACGCAGCTCGGCCTCTCTACGACCAAGCCTATCAGATACCCCTGCCCCCGATCCCGGAGGTTCAGGAGGTTCTGAATACACCCACCGGCCGAGCCGCAGCGGCACGGGCCGCGCGCCTGTCCAGGGACGAAGGAATCCCGTTTGATCCCAACTCCGTGCGCGGCGTCGATCTTATCAAGCGCACGCTGGATGACGTCGTTTCAATGGGCCAGCGGACCGGCCGCAACAACGAGGCTCGGATCATTGCAAACTTGCGGGATCGGCTCGTCAGTGCAGTTGATAATCAGGTCCCCGAATACGCCATGGCCCGCGATGCCTATGCCGGCGAAAGCGCAATACGCGACGCGCTGCAGGCGGGTCGCAACCTCTTCAGTGACAGTCTTTCGCCTCAGCAAATTGGGGATCAGCTCGTTGGTATGACAGCCGGCGAGCGAGATGCATTCCTGCAGGGCGCGCGGGCGCAGATACAGACGATCATGGGCACCGCTCGGAACGATTCTTCGCGGGTGCGTCAGCTTCTACAGAAGGGGTTTAACCAGGAAAAGCTCGAGATGGTGCTGGGACCGCAGGCCGCCAACGATCTCATGCGACAGGTTGGCTTTGAAACGACCGCGGCAAATACCTCGCATCGCGTGATTGGTAACAGCGAGACCGCTGCCCGCGTCGCCGGTCGGGAGGATCTCACGCCGGGCAGCTCCGGCCTGGGTATCAGGGATAGTTTCGCAGCCGGCGGTATGATGGGAGCAGCCCGCGGTGTCGGGCTCAAGCTCATGGATCGCGCGATTGAGGCCGTGCAGACCGGCCGTCAGCGAGCAATCGAAGGTGCAATGGCAGACATCCTCACCCTACAAGGTCCGGATAGGCAGCGGGCGATTGATGCCGTTATCCGCGCGGCCCAGCAGCGCGATCGCTCCGGTACGCTTGCCCGGCAGGTTCGTAACCTAGCATCGGGCGCGGCTCTGTCTGGAAGCGCTCCGTATGATCGGCCTGTGGGTGCGGCCGCTCTTGATCTGATTGGGGCGCAGTGAGCCGATGAACGCCATAGTACCACTCGGCATAGAACAGACCGGCGATGAACCCTGCTGGAAGGCAAATCATCACCAAGTATGGATCCCAGTGCAGATAGAGGCCGCCTGCGAGGCAGGCCGCCAAGAATAGCAGGCCGGCAACGCGCAAAATCGTGCCGCCCTTCCTTGAGGCGAAAAGCCAGATCACGATCGCCCAGAATACGACCGTGAAGGCAATTCCAACTGCAAGCGTCGCATTTTCGGTCAATTTTCACAGCCGAGCAGGATCAGATGTCGCACACCCTAGCCGAAGCCCGGACTCCGGAACAGAGCGAAGAATTGCCGCCGCCGTTCATGAGAGCGCTGGAGAGCGGCTGGACCGACTTCTGGACCCCTCCGAAGCCAGAAGGCAGCTACGCGGCGAATGTCGCACTGGGTGAATCGTACGCCGAGATGGCCGTAATGCACGCCCGGGCTCGAAACGACCCCCTGGTGCTGGAGCTGATTGTCAGCACGATCACGTCCAAGGCCGCCAGCGGAAAGCTCGCTATTGGGCCGATTGAGCTCGGTTTCTTTCACAAACTATCGTCGCTCGCTTACGTGGGGTCGTTGAATTGACGGGCAAGAGTTCCAGACAGCAGGGCCGTTCGACTAGGTTTAAACCCGGCCAAAGCGGAAACCCGGCAGGCAAGCCGCGCGGCACCCGCAACACGACTACCATCGCGCTAGAGGCGCTGCTCGATGGTCAGGCGAAGGCATTGACGCAAAAGGCCATCGATCTTGCACTGGCGGGCGACATTCCTGCCCTCCGCATCTGCCTCGATCGCATCATGCCGCCTCGGAAGGATCGGCCCGTGACCTTCGCGCTGCCGCCTATCAACACGGCGCACGATGCGGCGAAGGTGTCTTCAGCGGTGCTGTCAGCAGTGGCCGCGGGCGAACTCACCCCTTCGGAGGCCGGAGAGATCAGTAAACTCATCGACACTTGGGTGAAGGCCTATGAGACCGCTGAACTGACGGAGCGGCTCGAGCGGCTGGAAAGGATGACCAGTCAATGATTGGACGAAATCTCAAAACACGGGTCACCAAACTTGAAGATCGCCGAAAAGCTACGAACCGCCTGCCCTACGTCTATCACGTGAGTGAACCTGCAACGGCGGACGAATTGGCAGCTATCGAGGCAGCCAAATCAGCCGGACATTGCTTCATGGTTGGCCCGTGGCCCTGCGCGACGGTCGAAGAGTGGATCGCGATCTACGGCCGGCCGGAGATCCTGCAATGAAAGCCCGTAATCTCGAATCCCGGATCATTAAGCTAGAAGGCCGCGCGAGGCACGCGGGCGAGATGCTGCTGATTTGGAGCAGACCAAATGAAAGAGCCGAGGCGGTTCTCGAAAAACATCGCCACCTCTTCGATCCGTTCGATCGTGTGGGTATCGCGCCCTGGCCCGCGGTCGACGAGCCGCCAGCACCTGCTTGGTATGGCAATTTCCCCATAGGAATCTCAGAACGAGAGCGGACCGCGCTCGGCAAGCTACTTCAAGAGGCCGCCGGACAAGCGACCGATCAACTTGAATACAAGCGATTGTCAGAATGGAGCGACGCCGACCTTTGGTATGAGTTGTTGAGAGCAGATCGGAGAGCCGGCCATGAGATCCGCCATTAGGCGCCGCCTCATTGCGATCGAGCGCCAGCGAAAAGACAACCGCCGGCGAGTCCATATCCTCAAGGTCGCGAGCCAGGATGACGGATCACGCCAGATCGCTGTCATGCTGGCCTCGGGCGCCGCCGAGGCCGATGATGGATTTTTGTGCCTCTCAGGTCAGCAGTTGACAATAGCGACCGACGTCCGAGTCTAATGTCCAGCCCCACACGACAGTGCTACTGGCTAGAGAACGGCACCGTCCGGCGGCGGAATATTGGGCCACCGCTCCGCGATGGACTGGCAGGCCGCCTTCATGTTCGCGAACATGCTCACCGCGGCGCCCAACGCAGGGTAAGTCTCGCCGGTGTGGCAATCGATCGTGACGCAGAGCGCCTTTTCAGGCTCAGCCCCATCTTCGTCCGCGTGCTCACCAAGCATGCCGAGAATGGCCGCCGATTGCCATCCCGCGGTCGCCTCGCTGAGCCCTTTCCCCTTTGCGTACCGGAGCATCACTGCACCGCGCTTCAGCTTGTTGGTCTTGGTTTTGCGGCGCAGCAACAGGTCCGGCGAGAATCTGATATTGACGCCATTCACGGGGATCACCGGGAAACTTTTGCCCGGCAAAATCTCCGCCTCCGGCAATTCGACCTTCGCCAAAACAGAACTGAACTGCTTCACGTAGTCGGCGTTTGTCTCATTCGTCAACGCGTCAAAGTCGTCCGTGGCGATCTTGTTTCGGATCGATTCAGCTTTGTCCTTAAGGACTTGCGGGTCTGTCTCATGCTTGCGCAGAGCGCTTGCAACGGTGATCCGAGCCTCCCGGTGCTGGAGCAACCTGGCGATGGGCCGAAACTTGCAACCCTCAATGATCGAACGGCGCTTCCTCTCGGAAGCAGCCATGTAGTCGGCAAGATTCCGGACGTCAATTTCCGGTGCCTTGACCTCAACGTGAGTCTTTTTGGTCACGATCCCCTCCGTGGAGAATAAGCATGTCGGATTTCTATTTCAGCGCAGACATCGGAAACGACACCATCCTCTGCATCGCCCCGATAACTGATCGGCGGCTTGAGCTTTCCGGAGAGACCATCGACGACAAGAGCGGCTACTTTCTCTTCGAGACGAAAGGCGGTGCAGAACCCAGCGAGGTTCAGATTCTTGCCCGCGTCACCTCGGAAGAAGCGGCTCTGCGGCTCAAGCGAATGCTTTCGCTCGAATGATCCATTTCGCAATCATTTGACTTGGTGGCTGGCCGCAACTTGGCAAGGAAGTTGCGGCCAAAATTTTTACACCTAAAGCACGTTAAGAACGCGATTTTCCTATTGCATTCCAGCGAATCGATCAGCGCTCGCGCCGGCTATTTCGGTCCGCGCGGCCCGTTCGAGGAGTAGTCTTCATCTTCTGCTGGCCTGGGCTGGGGGGCGCCGTGGCGCGACATGCCCAACGCGAGGATGGCTTCGGGGCCATACTGAACGAGGCGCGGGAAGCGCTTCACGGTAGCCAGCGCGGACGCCGCGACCGCCAGCCACTTGCGGGCAAGCTCATCCATCTTCGCATCCCAGCGGCCCTGACGTGCAGCCAGGTCGTCTTCGTAGATGCGCGCCTGATCCTGATGCACCTTGTAAGCGTCAGCGGCGGCCTTCTGAGCCGTAACCGCCTCGTCGTACTCCTTCTGCGCCTCCGCCATGCGCTGCTTGTGAACCTTAGCGCCGACCGTTGGCGCCCCCGGCGCCCCCAGCATTCTGCTGATCTGGCTGCTTGCCTCCAACACAGCAACGTTGCACTTGCCGAGCTGGGACCTGAGCTCATCGCCTTCAGCGCGGATGCCTTCGAGCATCATGCTGACAGCGGGGCGCTGATTGGCATATTTCGTAACGCGACCGTCGAGCCAGCGGCGTGCCGCCAGCTCGACGTTGCGGAAAAACTTGGCGAATACCGCCGCGGTACCAAAACAGAGCGCTTGGGCATCGGCCAGGAGCCGATCCAACGCGCCGGTTTCGGCATCTACGATGCCGAGAGCTTCGACAAAAAGCTGTTCAGCTCGGCCATCTCCGGGGCGTCCGGGTTCGCGGGATCCACCGGGTTGAGCTGCAGCATCAGGGACAAGCGCAGTCCCTTCTGCATCAACAGCACCCCGCGGTTGATCGAGTCCAACGTGCTCTGCAGCTTCTGCACCGCGTTCATCGACCGCGCGCGCATTTCCTCGTCCGTCATAGTTCTTCTCCACAATATTGATGATGGAATGACGCGGTACGCCCGGGAGGCAGCGCGTCAACAGATTGACGAAGTCGCTGTCATCGGGACCGTTGAAAACCGCCCACGCGGGCGACTTTCCACGATTAGTGACGCGCAGCTCGAGGCCGATATCAGCGAGCTTCGCGGTAAAGGTCGGATGATCATCGGAGGCGTAAAAGGCCTGCTTCACGGCTTTGCTGATCGCGCGCAAATCGATCCCAGCAGCACGTGCCGGCTGTTCGATCTCCAAGGGAGAAGTGCGACCTTCGGGCTGTGCGTCCGGAGCGTGCGCCGCCTCGATCTTGTCGGCAACGTCGTGCTTACCCTCGCTGCGGAGTTGAGCGATGACCGCAGGCGTGAAACGCCCCTTAAGAATATGCGGACCATCCCAGCCGCGTGCCTCGGCTTCCCGCGAAACGCGCTCGCACTTGGCGTGGCTCATCCGCCATCCGGGGCTCACCTTGCCCGTAATGGGATCTACGTATGACACGCAAATATGCCAGTGACGCAGGCTCCCCCCGTTTTTCCGGTCTTCGGGACGCTTAACGTGTTCAAAAACGACGCAGCGGAGCTGTGCGAAGCCGAACACCATCGCTATCAGGGGTAGCAGGAAGGTGAAGAAATCAGCGCGGGACATGTCCCAGTTCGGCGCCACGATGAACTGCATCATCGAATACTTTTTGCCGCCTCCGCGCGCCTGATTGACCATATCGATCAGATCACGCGGGCTGCCCTGGATGCATTCTGCGATCTCGTTGTCGTCGGCATTCAGGAGGTGCTGCACGGCATGGTTGGCGCCGCTCACAGTCGCGGCCAGCCGATTGGAGATGATCATGGGCAGTGCGGTCGTAGATATGAACGCGGACGTGTCATAGCAATCCTCGATGAGGTCGCCTTCCGTCATGCGGGCGTGCACGAACATCTACATGGACTCCAGGAGATCGTTGATGATGTCCAGCGCGTCCTCGATGCGGAGGTTCTTCATGTCCGCCGTGCGCACGTGCGTCGCGAGGTTGAGGGCCGAGCGCACCTTGAGCAACTCATCCTTCAGGGCCGTGCCGAACAGGATGTCCGCGGCAGCCGCACCTGCGGCCAAGCGGATGTATTCGGAGAGCGTCATGCCGTTCTTGCGGGCACGGCGATGCCAAGCAGCAACTTGGCGCGGATCAGCGCGCAAGCGGATCAGTTCGGACTTGATCATTACTTGCTTGTTAGCTGAGGGGGTTCGGGGGTGTTCTTGCACCGCCCGGCTGTTGGCGTGTGGCCCTTGTGGTCACAAACGCCATGCCTTGATGTCCTCAACTTCTCCTTTCTGTAGCCTCATGCTGGCTCAGGTCGGAGTTTCACGAAACAGCTTTGAAAGCGGGGAATTTTGCGATTTTCGAAGGCTCGCTGCACAAGGGTTTGTCAACAAGGTTTGCGCGTCACTCATCGAAATTCCAGACGAAGTTGCGACCTGATCGCCACGCAGCGCGCAGAGAGTTTGATGACACAACAATCACTTACGACCAACGCATGATCGATATGATGGCAACTTGTACCAGTTGGTCCGTGTAGCTACAGCCCGACCATTCCGGCGGCGTTCTTGCGCAGCAGCTCCGCGTCCTGGATGTAGCCGCTCGTCGTCTCATATTTTTTGTGCCGTAGCTGGCGCTGTATCAAGTGGCCTGCGACTTCGTGCACCGCTGCCGATGTGGCGAGGCCGCTGCGCAACGAGTGGCCGGCGAAGCGCCTTGCTGTGGCGGCTGCCTCGGATTTGGCCGCACCGTTAGCGATTTCTCCGGCCACGATGGCGCGCTTGATGACGAGCGCCACCGAATGATCGCAGAGAGCGTCACCGCCGAGGGTTCCATGGCGGTTGATTGAGCGAAACGCCGGGCCTTCCGTGATCCCAGCCGCTTGCAGCCAAGCCCGGTAAGCCCGCACAGGGCAGGTGCTTGGGTTCGAGCCGAATGGGATACCGATCCTCTGCCCCGCGCCTTCCTGATCCCCTTTCGATCGGGCGAGGTGAACAGTCAGGCCGTCGGCACCTTCCTCGATCCAGTTTGCGCCATCACGCGGCGAAACTTCCACCGCAGCCAGTTCGGTCCGCCGCATCGCTCCAGCAAATCCGACCAGTAGCAGCGCACGGTCCCGGATGCCGGTCAAGCTGTCCGGCAACGCATTGACGGCATTCCGCAGCGCAGGCGTGAGAAACGCGGCCTTTTTTACTGGCGGCCGGCCGTGGGTGCGCCTGACGCCAGCCCATACTTTACGGAATGCGCCGCCGCTGAGATCCAGGTGATGGCCTGCCTGCTTGTGCATGTCCTGGATGGCGCTGATACGACGTCTCTGCGTCGTCACCGCTACCTTGCCGGCGGTATCGATGATCCACGCCGTGACCGTCGCGGGCGATGCCGGGAGGGCTTCCACCTGCTGCACCCGGCACCAGTCCGTGAATACCAACCAGTCGGAGGCGTAGGCTTTCCTGGTGTTGTCGCTCTGGCTGGCCTCGGCATAGGAGGCCGCCTTCTGAGCAATCTCGGAGGGATTGACCAGTGTTCCGGTCGGGGTGACAGGAACGGGAAGCTGGTGACCGTCGGTCATGACCTAGCTTTCAATAAATACCATTATCGTAAGCTTGAAATATAGACGAATCACAGAATGGGTGCAAGGGTGCATTTACGCAAGCACCCGTTTCGTGCTTTACTGAGCCGGCTGGTCCGGCATGGGGCCATCCATGGCGAAAAAGACCAACGCGAAATCGAGCGGCAAGAGCAGCAGCGGCATGAAATACGTTCAGACCCGCCTCACCCAGGATTCATGGCGCGAACTTCAGACTTTGCGCATCGAAAAAGGCGAGTCGCTGCAAAGCCTTATTGTTGAGGCCCTGAACGATCTCATGGCCAAGAACGGAAAGAAGCGCAGCATCGTCGGCGCCAACGACGACGAGGCCTAACAGCTCGGTACGGCTAGGGTAGCTCCCGAAAAGCTGGTCCGCACCAGCCTGCCGTACCGTCACCTTGCGGATGCACCGTGCGGAGGTGCCATGGCTGACGACCACGACGGGCCGGATGAGATCGGCTCTGGGGAAATTGAATCCTCCTTGAAAAATCTGATCAAGGAAATCCCTGCCCCACCGGGAGGGCCTTTGCTGAAGACTGTTCTTGAGCGCCGCGGGATTCGCGGGGCGATCCGGCGTGTTTATAACGATCCGCTCGAGAACTACGCGCAGCAGCACATATTTCCCGATACTCCGACAGACACTTACTGGGAGCTATTCAGAGCTGCCAATCGACATCTGCGAGCTAAAGGCCACATGGATTTTTTCCAAGTAGTGGAAACGGCCGCCGAAATTGCAGAAGCTGAGGGAAAAGATACGCAGGAAACAACATCCCGTCATTTCGCTTTGTGGGCCGACAAGATGAGGGCGACGACGGGTTCGTTCTCAATTGAGACTGCCGCCGCGCGATTCATCCAGTGCGCCGATCACCTTATGATGATCCTGAATGAAAATCAGGAAATGCAAGCCGCTGCACATGCCTACGCCGAGGCATGGCATTGGTTTCATATGGAGCTTCACGGCGAGCACGAACTCGCGGCTAAGGGCAATGAGGCGTTGCACAGCCTGGAGGCCGGCCGGCAAGCCCGGAAGGATCAAGGTGCCTTAAAATTCGGGATCATTGCACGCGCCTATGCCGATTTTGCGAGCGGCGAACCTAATGAAGTGAAGCGAAACAGCGCAAAACACGCGGCCTCGGCCATCATTGAGACCGTGAACAAGGCTTTTGTTGAACCTCCTCACGAATTTAAGGAAATTGCGCTCGGCACGCTGACGAACAAGATGCCAGAGATCATCAGGGACTATTTGGCGCAGAGGGGCGCACACAAATAGGCCTATTCGTTTGACGCGGCGGCCACAGATTGGCCAATCCGTTTTTCGCAGCCTTTGAGGTCAAGGCGCGAAACATCGAAGATTCACCCTCGTAAACCGGGCTTTACCCGGCTTCACCATGGGTGACCAATGACCACCACTCGCTTTCTCAGCCGCACCGACGCGGCGGCCTACCTGCTGAAGGTGCACGGCCTTAAGCGCTCGCCGAAAACCCTCGCCAAGATGGCCTCCCAGGGCACGGGCCCGGCCTTCCACAAGGCCGGCCGCGACGTGCTCTATGCGCCCGACGACCTCAATGCCTGGGCCAAGAAGACCATCGGCGTCGGCGCCTTCTCGGCGATCGAGCACAAGCTGGCGGCGATCGCTGCGTGAGGACCGCTGACGCACGAAGCCCGCGCACTGTTGCAGCCAGTACGCGGGCGGGTCGCAAAGTTCTCGTTACCAAGTTCGACGACGATACCGAAGCGCTGGCGCTCCGGCAAGCGATGCTGCTGCGTCGCCACTATCCGATGTCGCTCGACATGGCGCTGACCGTCGCTCGGATGGCCTACACGCGGAGGCCGTCATGACCCCCGCAACCGAGTATCCCTTGAACAGGCATGAACTGTTCCGGGCCGAGATCACCGAGCGCGGTGCTGGTGTGCAGGTCGTGAGCATCGGCCGCTGGAAGGTGGCGGCGGACGGCACCCGCCGCCGTGCCGGTCCGGCGCTCGAGGTCGGATGCCACCGGCTCGCCGGTCTCGTCCGCCTTGTCGCCGATCTGCAGCGCCTCGTCGAGGAGCATCAGAAAGAGATCAACGACGCGTCGGCTGCGCGGAGGGCGTCGGCATGACCTACTGTCCCGACGAGAAGAACGGCTACTGCACGGTCTCGGAAACCTACGACGAGATCCAGCTCGGTGGAAGCGTGCACATCAAGCCCGTTGGCTGGATGTGGGTTCACTGGCTCCCCGGTGTCAGCATTAATGGCGCGTACGTGAATAGCTTGGCTGATGCGCAGGCCCAAGCTCAGGCAGAAGCGCGCCGACTGAACGCGGTGTACGTCCCCCATTGCTCCGACTTGAAAATGGGGCCGCGCGAATGAAGGACTCGTCGTCAGACATCGGCTACCCCGACGCGCCGGGCTTCAAAGCTCAGGGACCCTCCGAGCAGGCCGCGACCATGATGGCCGCGACCGCCAAGACTTTGCGCGAGCGTGTGCGCGCCACTATCGCGGCTTCGCCGTCAGGTCTCACCGCCGACGAGGTCGCGGCCAAGCTGAGCAAGTCGATCCTCAGCGTCCGTCCGCGGGTTGCGGAACTCCACCGTCAGGGCGAGATCCGGCCGGCCCTGAACCGCGGCACGAACGCGTCCGGCATGACGGCAAGCATCTGGGTCGTGAGCCCTCCCCTCCCAACTTCGGAGGGGCAGTCTTGAAGTCGATGCAGCCTACCGCGCTCGCGATTATCGGTCAGATCCAGGCAATCTCTCGCTTCGTCGACTCGCCCACCTCCCAGCTTCACCGCCATGAGTTGATGGAGATTGGGCGCGCTCTCAGCGATGCGTCAGAAACTGTCGTTGAGCGGACGATGTCGCCCGACACCATCGGGCCGGATCGCGGGAGGGCGGCATGACGCCATCGCCCTCAACGCCCTATCGCCGTTTGGCCATTCTCAACCAGCTTCCTTTTTTCACGGGAGTCCACACCATCGAGCTTCAAGGCGGTTGGAGTGGCGGATGGGCCGTGCCTGATTGTGGGATCGTGTTCGTCAGCGACGCGTCGATCATTTCCGACAGCGCGGACATTAGCCCGAGCGACGTCAATCGTCACATGTGGGTGCATCTCGGCGCCGACGGGAAGCGGCTGACATTTCAGAAGGGGTTTCTCACCCGCGTAGAAGCTGAGTTCGCCGCTGAAAATCGCGCCCGCGCGGCCGGCGCCCTCTATGAGCCCTTCTTCATCGAGAGGTTCCGCTGATGGGAGCTGTCCTCAATAGCTTTGACGGGCACGTGGATTTCGCCGCCGTCAAAGCCGCTTCCCTCGGCTCGATCGAGAAGTTGGCCAGCAGGTGGTTGCCTCACGGCAAGCGCCTTGGCAACGAATGGGTCGCCACCAACCCGACGCGCAGTGACGGGCGGCCGGGCTCGTTCAAGGTCAACGTCGTTTCTGGCGTCTGGTCCGATTTCGCTACGGGAGAATCCGGCGGCGACATGATGGACCTCTGGAGCTACCTTTTCGGTGGCGATCCGCTCGACGCCGCAAGGGAAGTTGGCGATCTGCTCGGCGTGCCCCGCACGTCGAACATCGCGCGTCTGCATCTCGGTCCGCGCGCCAGCGTCGTGCCGGCGGTGACCGCGCCGGCCGCGGGCGTGTTGGCGCCTGGTCAAAGCCTCCGTGATCCGTCTAACTTCCCGCCCAGGACGCCACCAAACGCCGAAGGGAAGCCCCGGTTCGTGGCCGCCGGCGCCGAGGGGCCGCGGGTCTACGGCGATGAGAAGCGGCGACATGTCTACAAGTGCGGCACGGTGCCCATCAAGATCAAGGTGATGCGGAAGGAAGGCGATGCGCTAATCTGGTATCGCGTTTCCGATGGCGCCGTTTCTGGCTGGCAACTTCAGAAGCCGAAAGGTTTCAACGAAGTCGTCTACTTCGGCAGCTTGGATTGGAGTAACCCCGAGCGGCAGGACGATTTTCTCTTCTGGCCGGAGGGTGAGAAGGATGTCGAGAGTGTTACCGCCCGCGGCGAACTCGCCGTGACTTTCGGCGGCGTTGGCGACGGCCTTCCCGCTGGATGCGAACAGTATGTTCGCGGCCGGCATATCGTGATCCTGGCGGACAACGATGCCCCCGGCCGTGACCACGCCGCTAAGAAGGCGGCCCTCGCCTACCCCGTCGCCGCCTCGGTCCGCGTCGTGCACTTCTCCGAGGTCCCGCACAAAGGCGACGTGTCGGACTATTTTCAGATGGGCAACACGATCGGCGCGTTGCTGCAGATCTCCAAGATGGAGGAAACGTACAAGCCGCGTGTCGCGCCCGACGTCAGCTCGCCGGCCTCCGCAGAGGCGCTCACGAAAGCCTCCGTTCTAAAGGCAACGCCCTACACCTGGATGGATCCGACCACCATCCCGCGCCGAGACTTCGTGTACGGCCGGCATCTGATCCGAAAATTCGTGAGCGCCACGATCGCTCCCGGTGGTGTCGGCAAATCGAGCCTGATCGTTTCGGAAACGCTGTCGATGGTGTCGGGGAAGGCCCTGCTCGGGGTCCAGCCGACGTCCCGCCTCCGCGTCTGGCTCTGGAATCTTGAGGACCCGCAGGAAGAGATCGCCCGCCACGTCCAGGCCACGGCGCAGCACTTCGAATTGAGCGCCAGCGACATCGAAGGTCATCTTTTCGTCGATAGCGGCCGCGACCAACGACTGGTAATCACGATCACCGATCGCGCCGGCACCACGATCTTGGAGCCGGTTGTCGATGCCTTGGTCGCCGAACTCCTCGTTCGCCAGATCGATCATCTCGTCGTAGATCCGTTCGTCTCGTCCCATGACGCCTCGGAGAACGACAACTCGGCCATGGACCGCATCGTTAAGGCTTGGGGACGCGTGGCGCAGCGGGCGAATTGCAGCATCGAGCTCGTCCACCACAGCCGCAAATCGGCGGCGGGCGAGACCGAGACCACGGCCGAGTCCGCCCGCGGCGGTAAGGCACTGACTGACGGTTGCCGATCGGTGCGCGTTCTCAACCGCATGACCGCAGATGAGGCTGAAAAGGCCGGCGTCGATAACCCGCGCTCCTATTTCCGCGTCTATGTGGACAAGGCCAATCTGGCGCCTCCCGCCGAAAATTCAGACTGGTTCCACCTGAAGAGCATCGACCTCGGCAACAACCCGTCCGGCGGCTACGGCGACTCGGTCGGCGTCGTGGTCCCGTGGGTCTGGCCGGACCTCATGTCGGACGTCACCGTCTCGGATCTTCGTCAGGTCCAGGCCCTAGTCTCCAAGCGCCCCTACCGGGAGAACCACCAGGCTCAGGACTGGGTCGGCAAGGCCGTTGCCGAGGCTTTGGGAATCGATCTCGACCAGCCCAAGAACAAGCGGAAGATCATGGCTCTTCTCAAGGTCTGGCTGAAGTCCGGCGCTCTGAAGAAGGTCGAAGACAACGACGCCAAGGGCAATCCGCGCTACTTCGTCCAGGTCGGGGTTCTGGCCAATGACTAGTTTCCCCACCACCGCCGTAGGTGAGGTGTGGCCGGTGAGGAGTCGGGTCCACAACCTTCACCCCCACCACACCCAGCTATGGGGTGTGGGGGTGTGGTGTGGCGGCGTCTGCGTGGAAATCGCAGGTGAGGATTCCGCGCTCGCCACCCATAGCCGTAACCTGCAAATTCAGGCTCAGTGCAGGCCCGTTGGGAGGTCATCATGACCGCCCCGATCCCGTCCACAGTGCGCTTCAAGGTCGAGCCGGGCGACGTCCCGCCGGAGAAGGCTGCTCGCCGGCTTCACCTCACCTTGGTGGAGTTCAACGCGGTCCTCCCCCGCCTGCTGGCCAGAGGATTTCCGCCGGCCGATCTGGACACGGGTATGTACGACCTGGAAGCGATCGACCAGTGGCGCCGCCTCCGGTCGGCAGCCTTGTTCGGGTTGACCCCGCCCCCCGCCACCGAGCAATCTGCGGCGACGTCATCGAGCGGCATGGGAGACCGGTTTGCGGCCACGAAGCGGGGCAGGAATGGTTGAGCTACCGCGATATGTGCACGCCAAGCGCCGCCGTGGCGGCCTGGAGCTGTCGTTCCAAAAGTTTCGCGGTACGGCGAACGCTTGGCCGCGGGTGAAGCTCCCTGGCAATCCATTGTCGCAGGAGTTCGTGCGGAAGGTCTCCCTCTGCGCTCGCCTCGAGGCGAACAAGAAAGGCGAGGATTGGTCTTGGCAGTTCGTCGACATAATGGACCGGCGCCACGACCTCCCCGCCCCTCAGCCGGATCCTGAGGCGTTTTGGAAGGCCGTCGAGCGCGCCGACGCCGTTGGCCTCGAGCTGTCGGCAGGCGTCAGGAAGACTTTCTCGGCCCTGATCGCCGAGTTTAAGGCCAGCGCAGCCTATCAACTGAACATCGACGAGAACGGGAACTCGCGCCCTGGGCTCGCCGATTCCACGCGTGACCAGTACGAACGGAACCTCGATGATATCGAGGAGGCATGGGGATCGGATCCCGTCGCCGACCTCACCCCGGTGGATGTGCAGAAGGCGATCGACGCCTTCCGCGACACGCCGTCGGCGGGTCGAGTTTTCCGCTCCGTACTCAGCCGCCTTTGTTCATGGGGAATACCGCGCGGGTACGGCACCTCCAACCCGGTCGAGCACACCGAGACCAGCGAGAACGCCGGCACGTATGACCCATGGACGCCGGCCGCTTTCGAGCACTTTTTTCAGCATGCTCGGATCGGGCTGCATCTGCCTGTCTATAGCGGCCTCTTCACGGGTCAGCGCCTCAGCGACGTGATCGATATGCGCCGGCCGCGAGAAGGCGTCACAGAGATGCCCCTCATCGCCCAAAAAACGGGTGAGTTGGTGCCGGTGCAGATCCACTCCGAGTACCGCGCCATCATCCAGGCTCAGAACTCGGACCACGTGATGCTGCATCTCCGGGAGGATGGCGAGCCCTGGACGTACTATGGATTCAAGACCGCCTGGCAGCGCGAGATGAACCGGCCAGAGTTTGAGATTTTCAGGAAGAACCGCTGGGTTTTTCACGGCACCCGCAAGAACGCGGTCAACAACCTGCTGGAGGTGGGGTGCTCAGAGGCTCGCGTCGCCGCCATCGTCAACATGAGCCCGGCGATGGTCCACCACTACAGCAAGAAGGTATCCCAGTTCCGTCTGGCGCGAGCCGCCATGGAGCAGTTCGAGGAAGGTTGGGCGAAGCTCCGCCCCAGCGTCCTCGGCACCGTTAAAATTGTTGGTAAGGAGTAACCCAAATGTCTTCTGAAAACCTGCCCGAAACCCAAGGTCCGTGGAGTCGCGAGCTCGTCAAGGAGATCGCGATGGACATCGGCAAGGAGGTCGTGAGCCACATCGAAATCATGTATCCGGCAGCCATCGCGGCCACGCCGGGTACGTTCAAAACGTCCGTGCGGAACACCGTCTATAACCAGATCATGGCGGCTATCGCGGTGAACGATGCTGGCGAGATCGCGGCGCGTCTTAAGGAGCGCAAGCGCGCCAGGACGAAGCTGACGACGGCCTACCGGAAAATGCGGTCGGCCAGTCCGGTTGATGATCCCAACTGCTCCGGCAGCGTCTAGACGACCTTCCGAAAGTCGTCTGGCTTGAGCCCGACCTCTTCAATCAAGCGGCGAGAGACCTCAGTTCCGACCTTGAATGTTGGATTCGCAAGCAGGCCAGGATAGCCCTTAAGAACCTTCTCGCAGTTCTCCGGGGTGCTCCCGACAGCAAAAACTTGAAGGTCGGTGCCGTTCGTGACACCGACGTAATACGCAACCTCGGCTAACTCCGCGCTCACATTGATCTCCCTGGTCAAGCGCCCTTCAGCGTCGTTTACGCTGTCGTCGGACCATGTCGCCAATCACGGCGGCGTCGCGATCAACATCGCCGGAATCGATGGCACGCTGGGCTTCTTCGAGGCTATCGAACTGCTTGAAGCCATCGCCTGCCCTTCCGTTCTCCAGGCGTGGGCAAACCCAAAATTTGCCGGCTTGACCGGGGCACACCGTCCATTTGCTGCTTTCGCTCATAGCCGAAATATAGGCAGCCTTTTTCGGGGTACAAAGGCCCCTGTTTTACGCTCATTATCGCACGTTGCGGCCGCTGAGTTTGTACCCGCCATCATTGATATTGCTGGCGATTTTCCCAGAATACTTTTCTTTTAATCACGGGGTCCTGGGTTCGAGCCCCAGCGCGCTCACCAAGCTGAAATCGCTATTGATAATTTGACTCCGAGCGTCACAGCGGGGCTCGATTGTGGCAGGCCTCGCCCCCCTTACCGCTGCGCTTCAAAGCTGCCGCGCACCTTCGCGCAGGCGAGCCCGACCGTGTAGACGTGGATCCCCTCGATCACGCAATGGTCGGGATGGAGCGACAGGAGCCCGATCGCATTCTCGTCGTCGAGTGCCGCGGCCGAGCGGACGACGATACAGGGATAGTTCGCCGCGAGCTTCGCGTAGCTCTCAGGACGGAAGTTGTTCTTGAGGACGTGCGTATAGGTGTTGTGATCCAGCAGCGGCACTGTGAAGGCGCTGGCGTAGGCCGCTGAAAACCTCTCTCGCATCGCCTGGTCGCCCCAGAGCTGCAAGGTCATGTCCCAGCCGTGGTTCATGTCGTTCTCCGGCGCGCGCACGAACATGCCGGAAACATTGGCGCAGGCGGGTCCGGCCGCGAGGACGGCCTTCGAGAGCCTCGCCCCGACCGCGTTCAGGGCCGACCATTGCCGCGCAAGAGAGCTGACCTCGATCAGCGTCATCACGATTGTGACGGCGCACAGGCAGCCCGCCAGCAGGCTCGGCGCGATCGACCGCAGCGTCGGCACCAGCCGCCTGAGTTGCACCAGGATCAGCACCAGCACACCCCCGGCCTGGACCCACGGGACCAGCATGTAGTGAAGCGCAAAATGCTTCGACGTCGCCACAAGGTGCGCAGCATAGATCAATGCGGCGGCGCCGAGCGTCAGGCTGAGCGGATCGCGCCAGCTCCGGGTCCTGACGCACCAGGCCAGCGCCGTGCCCGCGGCCGCCATGTAGACCCCGAACACAAGCGGCGCGGCTTTGATGATCTCGGCCATGTTCGACCAGAACGATGCGAAGTCGATGAACCCGCGCTCGCCCTCGCCATACTGTCCCTTATGCGTGGCGATCTGCGCCAGCCATCCGAAGCCGCGCGTGATCGTTCCCGGATTGAAGATCAGATTGAAGCCGATAAAGCCGACGGCACCGGAAATGGCGGCGGCAACGAACGCGCGCCGGTTTCCGAGCAGGCACACGGCGAAAAGGGCCTGCGGGAGATAAAGATATTTGGTCGAGAACCCCAACGCGAAGATCACCCCCGCGACGACACCGAGGCCGGTTGCCGGCGGCTTGTCGTCGAGCGCAGTCTTGATCACGATCGCGATCCCGAACAGCGCGATCGCCGCCAACAGGCTTTCCGGAGCGAGCATCGTCTGGAGGTGAAACACTTCGGGATGCACGAACGCGCCGGCCTGAAACAGCATCGCAGCGATCGCGCTCTGCGTCGTCCGTCCGACAATGAGCCCGCCTGCAAGCAGCGCGCCGGCAAGCACCAGCGCCTCGCTGGTTCGCGCTGCCCATGTGATCGCATCGTAATGCTTGAGCCCGAACGCGACGATGTCCCCGGCCCGCGACATCAGGCCCCACACCCTGATGATCAGCTCGACCAGCAGGGTCGTCGTCGTTCCCGGATGGTCGAACTTCATCGAGCCGTATCCGGCGGCCGCCACGAGGCCGTTCATCGTGTAGGCCGATTCCGGATCGACCGGAAGACCCCACACGGCCTGCCACGACGAATAGAGCAGCGTCGCCGCCAGGTAAAGCGACGGCAAGATAAGGATGAGTAGAGTTCTGGTCGACTGGCGAATGCGCACGTCCGGGAAAGAGGAAGTGTCAGACATCTGTACCGTGCTTCAAGTTTGGCCTGAGCGAACGAAGCACCGGACACCGGCAGCGGCGCCGACAGGCTTTTCGACAAAGCCCGCGTCACGCATCCAGCGTTCCCGATCTGTCGTGACCGTGGCCGGATACAGGATCAGCAGAATCGGCCGGTCTGGGTGTGCGGCCAACGGGGCCGGCGACGCACGGAAAAAATCATCCGGAGTGATCCTCAGACATTTCTCGGAGCCGCGGTTGAAATGAAAGGCGCAGGCCCAGCGCCATTCGGAGAAGATCATCAGGCGCGGACCAAGCTGCTGCATGAAAGACAGCATCGGCTCGACCGGCCCGGGTTCTTCCGCCGCCAGCATTCGCAGCTCGATCGCGTTTTGCCGCTGGCGCATCCGTTCGGCGGTGAAGCTCATGCTGGCGCCAATGACCAGGGCCAACGCGACCGCGACAAGACTTGCAGCCAGACCGTGTCGACTTGCGTAACCGCGCTTTGCCGCCGGGGACTGTGGTTCTGATGCAAGACAAGACAGGGGGCGCTCCCGCGCGCTCGCGAAGCGCCGCAGTAACACGCCCGCGCCGGCGCTGGACGTCAGCGCGTACAGCGGCAGCGCCAGCGCGAGATTGCGCCGGTCATAGCTGAAATACACCGCCCATAAAGTGCTGAACGGAATATTGACGGCGAGCAGGATCCAGCGATAGCGCGCATTGAACAACACTGCGACATTGAGGGCAATGAAGCCCGCCAATCCAATCCCGATCACCGCGAACTTGCTAAAGCCGAGCAACGAGTAAACAAAGGTAATGGCGTCGATGGCGCGCGTCAGCTGGCTGCGGTTCTCATAGATGCCCTCGAACAGGTAGCCGAGTTCCGAGCTGTTGCTGCCATTGCGGATGGTCACGAAGGCATAGACGTAGATCGGGGCGCACAGCGCGATGGCCAGCGCCGTTCGCCAGGTCAGGGCGAGACCTTCCATGAACACGGGCGCCAGTCGCCGCTTTTCCTCATAGGTCCAGCACAGGCACAGCAGCGGCACGGCGCCGATCATGTAGAGGCCGACCTGCTTGGTCATGGCCGCGCCGCTGGCCAGCAGCAAGGCCAGCGCAATCGCGCGCGGCCGCTCGTACGACGAAGCGAACAGAAGAATAGTGACCGTGCTGAGCAGAGCAAAGAACGCGACCGGGACATCGATGAAATCCTGCACGGATGTGCCGCCGATGCCCCACCGCATCAGGACGAACGCGATCGGAATGCTCAGCAGCAGAACGAAATCGCGCGAGCGGACCGCGACGAAAGCCAGCGTCTCGAACGTCAGCAGCCAGAACACGAACTTGAACGAGGAAGAGAAGAACTCGACGGTCGAGTCGCCCATCAAGACATAAGGAACCGACCACAGCTGTGGGATGAGCTGGGGGTAGTGGTAAATCCGGTTCGGCAGCCGGTTGGCCGCCCAGTCCAGCGCCCACAAATTCCACTGTGCGACCGGATCGTAGCCGACCAGGATCGATCCGAACGAGGCCGTCAACAGGCTTAGCGTGTAGAGGAAAACCAGAACGGCGGCCAGACAGCTCACAAGCGGCAACGGCTGCAGGCGGCCGCCGGGCGGCTTCACGGCATTGCAAAGCCCGCGCCAGGACGCGCGTGCCCCCGCGGCAACCCTATCGAAGGCGAGCCTGCTGTCCTGGATCAGGGTTGCCAATGCCGCGGCCACCACGGCGCCGGCAACCACGCGGGCGACGGCCGTCGTGTAGACGCCGAACCAGACCGCGGTTTCGACCATGACGCCGCTCGCGATCACGCTCAGGGCAAACGGGCCGGCCAGCGGCGGCAGCAGCCGCTCGATGCGAAACGCGCGGACGATCAGATAGCCGGGAGCAAAGGCCCCGAAGATGTAGCCGACCGCGCCCCAAAAGAATGTCATGGTAATCCAAGGCCGGCCCCGTGCCGGTCGGGAAGGGAGTTGCGTGCGTTTTAAGCAAATCAACCCGGTCGCGGCAAGGCGGCTTCAGTTCGCGCCATCCGGATCGGCGGCGGTGCCGCGTCACCAAGCCATATCAATGACTTACGGCAAAGTTGCGATCGGCCGGAAAGACCCTGATGTCTGCGGTGTCTGCTCCGTGTCTGCAAACCGATTGCGGGCCTGCGCGTCGAGGATGGTGCTGCGCTCCATGCGCGCGAGTTCGTCGATGTCGTGCTGAGGCCGCGCCATGTCGCGATCACCTGTGAAGCCTTCACGTGGTGGATTTTGTGTTTCCGTTGGCTGCGGTAAGATGTCCCCGGGTAGCCACTCACAGTTTGCTCTGGAGTGCATGATGCAGAACTTTGTCACCGGATGCGTTGTGGTCGCTGTGGGTTTTATGGTCTTTCTTGCCTACTCCCAAAAGCACCATCAATGCTGGAATGGGCGCGTGCTCGAAGACTTGCACGAGCATGTGCTAACTCGTCAGCCTTGCGGATCCCTCAGTAGTTCCTCCATGTAGGAGTCCGCCGCTCGACGACTTTCGTCGCATCTTCGGCGGCAGCGTCACGCCGCCGACCCGGCGCTGCCAAATCTCTCTCAACCACGAATTCAAGTCGAGCTTCAGCGAGAACCCGCCGGTTCACGCAACATCGCCCCCGGGTGATCAGCCGAGCCGGCTCAGCTCTCCGGCCCCGCAACCGTCGCCGGCGCGTTGAGCGGAGCGCCACCGACAGACACCGGCCCGATCGAAACCGGCCCGATCGGCTTCGGCTGCCGAACCATCCGCTTGCGCANCAGCCGATCGCGCGCGCGCAAGCGCGGGATGGAGGCCGTGACGTCAGACATCATCGTGTTTTGCAGCGTGTCGATCTTTGCGATCAGCGTCGACAATTGCGGCGATATCTTCTTCAAATCGCCGCGCTCGTCGGTGATGCTCTGGCGGAGGGACATCAGGGTCGTCGAATCCTCCTGACGCAGCGCCGTGTTCTGCTGCAGGGAGGAACTGATCTCCTGCAGCGCGGCGGCCTGCTGCTGCTGGGCCGACTGGATTTCCTTCAGGGCGACGGCAACAGCATCGGGTTTCGGCGCGGACTCTTGCTGGCGCGGAAACAGCGCGGCCAGGTTGCTGATGTCCGGCGAAGGCAGATCAAAGGGCAAGGTGTAGATGGCCGCGGCGCCGTTGATCGCCAAGGCACACACCGCGAAGGCCAGGACCGACTTCCGGCTGGAGCGCTTCAGCGGTACTGGAGCGTCCTGGGTCTCGCGCTCAGGCTGGGATTCAGATGCGGCGGCCGCAAGTGCTGCGGCGTCGAGGTGTTCGGCGAAGCCGAGCGTTTCGGATGTCGTGGTCATGCGCATTGACCTCATGAGCGAGCAAAAAAGGAGGCCGTCGCCGGAACGTCCTCTCGACGTCTCCTTTACGCAGCACTCCCTTACACAACTGTCTAAAATTGTGAGCTTTTCGGATTAATTCCACGTTAGCGACGTGGCCGCCGGGGCATGTCCTGTGACCCCGGCCGATTACGTGGGCGCTGAGATGGACTTGCGGTGGCAGAGGTTCAATTCCGTTCCATCCGCCTGATCCAAAAAAGCCAGGAGACATCAGACCCGAAAAGTGTAGGATTCGACAAAACTGGAGGGAACGGAATGTTTGAAATCACCGGTTTCGACACGGCAGGCGTCGTCAGCCTCAAGCGGGAGTCCCTCGCCGCCGCCCTGAAGAAGGCCAGGGAGCTGATCCAGGACGGGTGCCGCGACGTTCGGATCGTCGATCCCGATGGGCGGGTCCACACCTCCTTCGAGGAGCAGGCCGCCTAAGCCGCCTCTCCCTCCCTCCCCAACGCATGCACGTTGAGCGGCCGGACAACGGCCGCTAGGATGAGCCTTTGCGGAGGCCCATTTGAAACAGGTCATTAGTGCTGTCGCAGTCCTAGCGCTGCTCTCCACGTCGTCTGCCCACTCACAAGCCCTCGTCGATCCCAGCAAGGTGGCGCCGGAATACCGTGAGGCGGCCGAAAAGCGCCGCGCCGAGCAGATCCGCCAGCGCGAATGCGCGCAGAAGGCGGATCTGGTGAAGGTGTTGCCGCGAGACCGGACCGACTTTCTCATTCACTGCCTGGATGGGCAGGTGGCGAAGCAATAGCGCCTCGCACGGGATTGCACGCTGGCGAGACAAAGCGGCAGCCGGCGTTGATGGTTTCTTCAGATGTTCGGCTCACCGTGGCTGCCGATTTCCATCATCATTGTCGCCGGCGCATGAGTTTCGTCCAGATCCAGTGCACGCGTTGCAAGACGATGTTTCGCGATCGCGCGGGACGGCTGCAGGACGGCTATTCAAGGCAATGTCCCTGTTGCGAGGTCGTGCTGTTCTTCGCTGACGACGCTCAACATCCGTTCATCAAGCGCGCGATGCAAAGCGCAAGGCAGGCGCGCAGAGAGCAGCGCGAAGCCGAGGCGATCAGGATCGCGGCGCCGGCAGAACCGCGTGTGGCTCCGCGGTCGAGGTCGTCATCAACGGGACGGTCTCGGGTGCTGGGAAGATCGGAGTAGCGCCTGCTCGGCCGCCGACGTTGCCTCGATCCAGATCCCGGCGCTGCGGCAGCAGCAACAGTGGGCTGGATGCGAAAAACCCCAGTGCTTGGGGACACTGGGGTGTTTCAAAGACTATAAATTTCAGAGACTATAAATAAGTAAGGCAATGACACCTCTATAGCAGCCCTCTCCGTGGCGGCTTGTGAACTGGTTCACACCCGATGCGCGCCCGGTCGGACTCTTTGTCACACGCCTGGCTGCCACGCCCACGGTTGTCGCCCCCCTCGCGGCTAGCTCCGGCGCGACTTCCGCGGAAACAGGCGATCCCTGATGTAGCGCGAGGTCGCGGTCAGGCGGATGCCGCGCGGCTTCTGCCAGGCGGCACGGTCGATCTCCTTCTTGTCGCCGATCGCAAGGCGACCCTTGGCGCTCTTGGCGATGAAGATCGCGTCGCTCATCTTGCGGCCCGAACGCTTGTTCTTGGCTTTCACCTCTTTCCAGAGGCTGATCCGGCCGAGTTTCAGCTTCGGCAGCTCTTCCTTGATCTCGCGCCGCAGGCAGGCCTTCTCGGTTTCGCGCGCACGCTTGCGGCCGCCCGGGAACATCCAGAGGCCGTCCGACCGTCTCCTGACCAACAAGACCTTGCCGCGCTTGGCGGCGACCAGCTTGGAAGACTTCGCCATTCCTGTCGCAAACCGAAAAAGAATCTGCGGCCATCGTAACTTGTCTAATTCATTAGACAAGTTACACGGCCGCCCTGAAGACCACCGCCGTCCCCAATTGTCCACACTCTGCGAAAGGCGTTGGTCAGCGCCTAAGGCGCTATCGGATCTCGTCGGAAGCGGGTGATGCAGCCGTCCGCTCCCCCGTCTCGCTCCCGATCCACGCCGCCGCCATCTCCCACGCCACCGACAGGATGATCGGCCCGATGAACAGGCCGACAATGCCATGGGCCAGTGTGCCGCCGATCACGCCGACGAAGATGACGATGGTCGGCGTGTTGAGGCCGCGTCCCATGACGAGCGGCTTCAGCATGGTGTCGATGAAGCCGACGACGACGAAGAACACGGTGAGCACCAGCGCCGTGGTCACGTCCTTGGCTGTCCATATCCAGATGATGACAGGCAGCAGCACGAGGAAGGCGCCGATCTGCACGATCGACAACAGCAGCACGAGAAAGGCCAGCAAGCCCGCACTCGGCACGGCCGCGAGCTTGAAGCCGATGCCGGCCAGCAGCGCCTGCACGATGGCAACGCCGATCACGCCTTGCGCCACCGCACGGATGGTGGCGCCGCCTAGCGTGAGGAAATGCTCGCTCTGCTCGGGCACGATGCGCGACAGGAAGCCGCGCCCGGCGGCAACCAGCCGCGGCCCGTGCGGAAACAGGAAGCCGGCCACGAACACCGAGACCAGGAATTGGAGCGTGCCAAGGCTGGCATCGCCAGCGAGCGTCAGCAGCGGTCCTGCCAGCGGCTGGAGATAGGGCGCGACCTCGCGCAGCACCGCGCGAAGGTTGGTGTAGGCCTGGTCCCACAGCTCGAACAATGTCGGGCCGATCAGCGGCCATGACTTGATCTGTTCCGGAGCGGATTGCAGCGCGAGGTCACCGGTGCCGAGCTGATGCGCCAGCTCCCTGCCCCCGTCGACGGCACTCACGCCGAGCCAAGTCGCCGGGCCAAGGACGATGCCGAGCGTCACCAAGGTGAGGATGGCGGCTGCGGTCTTGGGCCGGCCGCCAAGCACTTTGGCCAGCCAGTTGAAGGCCGGATAGAATGCGACCGCGAGCACGCCGCTCCAGGCCAGGATCGGCACGAACGGCCGGATGATCAGGAATGTCCAGACGATCAACAGCGCCAACAGGCCGAGCCGGATCACCAGCTGGATGACGTCCTCGCCCGTCAGGAGCTGACGCAGACTTTTCACAGGCACGGCTTTCCTTGCGGCATCAACGCAGCTCCGGCGCTTGCGCGGCCCCGGGTTATTGCGAGCCCCGGGCCGGGCGTCAAGCCGGCCGGAGACGGGCTCGAGCCGCCGGGGTCCGCCAGATCCGGGAAATCCGGCAAGATCCGCCACGTGTGCCCGCATTGCCTAACGGCATTTAACCGGATTTCAGCCGACCAATTTACGCCGATGCAAAGGCTCGCGCCTATCCTCGCCGCAAGGTCCCAAAAACACTCGCGGTGCAATGGCCAATACAATCTGGACGATCGAAGAATTCACCTGCCCCGGTTGCGGCATGAACTACACCGCGACCCGGGAGGAGCATGCCGAGCCACACGCTGGCCAGTTCAAATGCAGCATCTGCAGCGGCGTGGTACACGCCTGGTCCGGCAAGCACCATTTCTTCGGCTGGCAGGCCGTGAAGTCCAAGCCGGCCGTGTTCGGCCGGCGCTGGGCCGGCGTGCAGTGGTAGCGTCGGCAGATCGCTTACCGGCGCACGCCGACGCGGTTGACGCCGCCATTCAGATTGGTCCGGCTCACGGTGCCGGCCCGAACCGCGGCACGCGCGACCGGAGTGGCCGCAGCACCACGCCGGCGCGTGCGACGCAGGACGGCGGATAATCGATGTACTGGCAATAGACCACGGCCTTCGCTGGTGTCGGACTGAGGGTCACCCCCGCCGTAACCAGCAGACCGGCAGCCGCAAGCGCTGCGACCGCTACTGACTTCATCGAACGACGCTTGCTCCGGTGCATCGTGATCCTCCCTCATTGCACACGTGGATGGTGATGTCTGCCGCCCCAGCCCAGCTGGACGCAAGTTGCGTCGTGGTGCATGGGCATCGTTGACGTAGATCAACGCTGGGTGCGGTATCGGAGCTGACCGAAAGGGCGCGGTCGAGTCATGCCTGCCATTCGGCGGACGATGCGCGGCTTTTGCTGAAGGGCGACACCGGATAAGTTCGCCCTCTCCCGCAACCGAAGCCGATATGCAATGACCGCTCCTTTCGTCCCGCAGATCGCCCTTTATCGCAACTGGCTTGCCAAGCAGCGTGGCCTCACCTTCGCTGACTACGAGGCGATGCGGCAATGGTCGGTGCGGGATCTCGATGCGTTCTGGCGCAGCATCTGGGACTATTACGATCTGCAATCGCCTACGCCGTTCGCGGCCGTCATCACCGAGCGCAAGATGCCCGGTGCGGTGTGGTTTCCCGGCGCGCAGGTGAACTATGCGCGGCAGGTGTTCCGGCATGTGGACGCCGCGCATGGCGCCGGCCAGCCCGCGATCGTCTCCAGCGGCGAGGACGGCAAGCTCACGGAAACCAGCTGGCCGGAGCTCAAGCGCAAAGCGGCCGCACTGGCGCTGCATCTGAAGGACAAGGGGATCAAGCCCGGCGACCGCATCGCGGCTTACCTTCCCAACATTGCCGAGACCATCATCGCGTTTCTCGCGAGTGCCAGCATCGGCGCGGTCTGGAGCCTCTGCGCGCCCGACATGGCGGCGCCCGCCGTGATCGACCGCTTCAAGCAGATCGAGCCAAGAGTGCTGATCGCCTGTGACGCCGTCACCTATGCCGGGCGCAGGCATGACCGCAAGGACGTCGTCGCCGAGTTGCGCCGCTCGCTGCCGACGGTCGAGCATGTGATCCTGCACAGCGAAGCGTCCGCCGCACCGGACGCCCTGCTCTCCGACATCACCGCAAGGACGGACACGGCGGTCGACGCCTTCGAGCCGATATGGCTGCCATTCGATCATCCGCTCTGGATCGTCTATTCCAGCGGCACCACCGGCCTGCCGAAGCCGATCGTGCACGGCCATGGCGGCATCGTCATCGTGGTGCTGGCGCTCCTGGGCTTGCACAACGACATCGGCTGTTCCTATCACGAGAACTCGTTCGGCGAGCGCTATCACTGGTACTCGTCGACCGGCTGGATCATGTGGAATTCGCAGGTCGGCGGCCTGCTCAGCGGCACCACCTGCTGCATCTTCGACGGCAGCCCCGGCGGCCCCAGGGACAAGCCCGACTGGTCCACGTTGTGGCGCTTCGTGGCGCAATCGAAAGCGACCTTCTTCGGCGCGGGCGCGGCGTTCTTCGCCAACTGTGCCAAGGCGGAGATCGACCTTACGGCCGCGGGCGATCTCTCCCGCCTGCGCTGCCTCGGCTCGACCGGCTC
>NZ_LJYG01000108.1:416610-419633 GCF_001440035.1 Bradyrhizobium manausense
GCCGCTCAGCGCCGACACCCAGGCCTGGTTCAACGCGCGCTTCACTGCGCTGTCGCAGCTCAACGGCAGCAAGGCGCAGGCCGACATCTGGTGGGCGAACATCTCCGGCGGCACCGATTTCGCCGGCGCCTTCATCGGCGGCAACAGGGAATTGCCGCAGACGCCGGGCGCGATGCAATGCCGCCTGCTCGGCGCGGCCGTGGAAGCGTTCAGCGAACAGGGCCGCGCCGTGACGGGCGAGGTCGGCGAGCTCGTCTGCACCGAGCCGATGCCGTCGATGCCGCTCTATTTCTGGAACGACAAGGGCAACGCGCGCTATCTCGCCAGCTATTTCGAGACCTATCCCGACAATTTCGACGGCAGCGGCCGCGGCCCGGTGTGGCGGCACGGCGACTGGCTCAAGATCAATCCGGATGGCTCCTGCGTGATCTACGGCCGCAGCGATGCGACGATCAACCGGCACGGGCTGCGCATGGGCACCAGCGAGCTCTATTCCGCCATCGAGGCGCTGCCGGAGGTGCTCGACAGCCTCGTCGTCGACCTCGAATATCTCGGCCGCGACAGCTACATGCCGCTGTTCGTCGTGCTGCGCGAGGGTGTCGCCTTGGATGGCGCAATGCAGGCGAAGATCAACAAGGCGATCGAGGCCCGCCTCTCACGCCGCTTCCTGCCGAATGAGATCTTTGCCGTCGCCGAGATCCCGCGCACGCTGTCGGGCAAGAAGCAGGAGCTGCCGATCAAGAAGCTGCTGCTCGGCCAGCCCGTCGAGAAGGTCATCAACAAGGAAGCGATGGCCAATCCGGCCTGCCTTGATTGGTATCTTGCGTTTGCCCGGGACTATCTGGCCCGAACCGCGGCCTGATCCCGGGCTGATCGGACCAATTGCACCTTCGGCATTTGCACTCCGTTCACCGATGACAGCTAGACGGGTCAGGATCCCTGCAACGAGCAGCACGCCCGAACAGCACACTATGGCCGACCTCAACGCTGTCCTCACCCGGCTCAACGACCGCCTGCTTCGCCTCGAAGGCGAGCTGTTCGTGCTGCGCTCGCTGGCGCGCGCGACGTTGACGGCAGGCGACGACCACGCGGCGCGGATGCGCAAGCTGGTCGAGGCCGCCAAGGTCGCGCTCGATGACGAGGCCAAACGCGAGCTCGACAAGCCCACGCGCAAATATGTCGACGCGGCAACGGCGCTGGTGGAGGAATTGCTGGTCGAGCCGACCCCGGCGCGGCCGCTGTTCACCGTGATCGATGGCGGACGGCGCGACTAAAGCGTCAGATGTCGTTGGATTCAGCCTTCAGCCGGCTGAGACCTTCCTCGATGATCGCGATCTCCTCGTTGATCTTGCTGATCGGCAGGCTCAAATCGTACGCGCCTGACCTGCCCTTCAGGTCAACGGCGAGCCGCTGCCTGTGCATCATCAGCTCGTCGAGGCCACGGCGGTTCTTCAGCCGCACATAGGCGTCCACGATCTGCGCAATTGCGTTCGACATGACATCGGTCCCGGCAAAAATGCCCGCGCGGCGCACCCACGCCGGCGGGACATTTTTGGTGTCGCGGTACGCAATACAAATCCGCGACGGATTCGTCGATACGACAACTGGGTTGAGAACGTGTTACCGTTTGATGATCCGGTGCGGCGGACAACGACAAGGCCGCTGCTCGGCCCAAGGTCACAGTGCGCTTATGGAAGCTCCGGAACGGCCAATGGTGCGATCGCCGCGTTCATCAGTCCTGCCCTGCATTGTTGATAACCCCCGCAAACGCCGGGCGGGTGGTGACAGGGCACCCGGACGTGTTATCGGGGGATGACGCAGTTGCGAGACGGATCAGACACCCATGCGCATTACCCTCGTCGGCTCCCGCCATTTCGGCGTGACCACCCTGAACATGCTTCGCGAACACGGCGTCGGGGTCGTGCGGGTCGTGGTGGCTGACGCGGACGACCGCCTTGCCGCGACGGCCAAGGCCGCCGGCATCGAGGTGGTGGTGCAGGCCAATCCCAAGCTGGTGGTGGCCTCCGAGATTGCCCCCGACACCGATCTGATCATCACCGCCCACAGTCATGCCCGGGTTGGCAAGGACGCGCTCGCAGCCAGCAAGCTCGGCGGGATCGGCTACCACCCCTCGCTGCTGCCGCGCCATCGCGGCAAGGCCGCGGTGGAATGGACCATCAAGGAAGGCGACCCGATCGCCGGCGGCACCATCTATCACCTCGCCGACCGCATGGACGCCGGCGCCATCGCCGCTCAGGACTGGTGCTTCGTGAAGAAGGGCGAGACCGCTCGCGAGCTCTGGGAGCGTGCGCTGGCCCCGCTGGGGCTCAAGCTGCTCGCCGACGTGATCGACTACGCCAAGGTCCACAAGGCGTTGCCGGCCAAGACTCAGGACGAGCAGTTCGCGACCTCAGCGCCAAGTCTTTCCTAGGAGGTCTTTCCTGAGTCGCTTCTCGCGTTAAGGATGAACGTGAGGCCGCATTGATTCTGCTTCAAAAATCGGAGCCAAGATCGCAAATAAACCATTGTTTCCACTGGAACAATTTTCGCAATTGCATCGCACCAAATTTCCGTCACATTTGGCCCGAATAACAGTCAGCATATCAGACACATTCAAGGACGGAATTCATGCGTTTTGGTCGCATTGCGGCGTTCTGTGCCGCTTCAATTGTTACTGCCAGCCTCGCCGCTCCCGCTTTCGCCCAGACTCCCTATGACGGCAATTGGCACGTCACCATCGTGACCAAGACCGGTTCCTGCGAGCCGACCGCAAGCTCCATGCTGACGGTCGCCGACGGCAAGATCACCGCGCCCGGCGCTAACGTTTCCGGCACCATCGGCAGTGGGGGTCTTGTGAAAGTTTCGATCAATGGTGCATATGCCAACGGTCAACTCAGCGGCAATGCCGGATCGGGGAAGTGGAATGGAGCATCTGCAGGTATACCGTGCAGCGGGCGGTGGGAAGCATCGCGCCAATAAGCAATTCGGAACTGGTGTCCTCAATCGGCGGCTGCTCATGGCGG
>NZ_LJYG01000108.1:419640-421212 GCF_001440035.1 Bradyrhizobium manausense
GGCCGCCGTTTTGTTAGTGACAGCTGTTGCCACCAGCTCGGAGAGCAAGGCCCAGGCCGGTCCCTTCGCACCGCTGGCGGGCAGCTGGAGCGGCGGCGGCACGGTGACGCTGGATGACGGCTCGACCGAGCGGATCCGCTGCCGGGCCAAATACGCCCCGATCGGACCGACCATGGAGATGTCCCTGACCTGTGCCAGCGACGCCTACAAGTTCAACCTGGCTGCCAGCGTCAAGGCCGAGGGGAGTGCCATCACCGGCAGCTGGTCCGAGGCCAGCCGCAATATCAGCGGCTCGCTTCAGGGGCGCGGCGGCGGCGGGAACTTCGAAGTGGTCGCCTCTGCCGCCGGATTCAACGCCAACATCGCGTTGAGAACGAGCGGCAACAAGCAGAGCGTCACGATGCGCGCCGACAGCCAGTTCCGCGGCGCCAATATCTCGCTGTCGAAATAGGACGACGGCACGGCGATACGACCATCGACCCGGCGACCTCGCCGGGTCGATTTTTTTATGGGCCCGGCACGAACGCCCTGCCCCGATTCGCGCCCGCGCCCAGTGAACCACCGCGCGGCTTGAGGCGACAAATCCAGGTGGTCGAGCGTGATTTGGATCACGTTGGAGGGGCATTCCATCGTGCACATTCGATCACAGAGCTGCGGGTTGGGTCAGTCGTTTTGCTAGCGCGAGGCCGAGCGCTTTCGTGTAGGTTCGACACCAATCTGTTGCTGCCTGTCATTCGATTCTGTTGGGGATTTCAGATGCGCACTCTCACCATCATCGTTTCGCTGATGTGCATGGCGCTGTCGGTCAGCGCCGCCAAGGCCGACCGCCGCGTCGCCTTTGTCGTCGGCAACGGCGCCTACAAGAACGTCGCGCAATTGCCGAACCCGCCGATCGACGCCAAGGCGATGGCATCGACGCTGCGCAATGTCGGCTTCGAGGTGATCGAAGGCTCCAACCTCACCCGCGACCAGATGACCGAGAAGCTGCTCGATTTCGGCCGCAAGGCCCAGGGCTCCGATATCGCAGTGTTCTATTATGCCGGCCACGGCATCGCCGTCAGCGGCACCAACTATCTCCTGCCCATCGATGCCGACATCAAGTCGGAGATGGACGTCAAGCTTGGCGCCGCCATCAACGTCGACCTGACGCTCGACCAGACCATGGGCGATGCCAAGGTCAAGCTGGTGTTCCTCGACGCCTGCCGCGACAACCCGTTCGCCGCCAAGATCAAGTCGAACTCGGCCACCCGCAGCGTCAATGTCGGCAGCGGCCTGGCCGAGATGAAGTCGGGCGAAGGCACGCTGATCGCGTTCGCCACCGGCCCGGGCCAGACCGCGCTCGACGGCCAGGAGGGCAACAACAGCCCGTTCACCCGCGCGCTGATCGACAACATCACCAAGCCCGGCGTCGAGATCCAGCAGGCGATGACCTCCGTGCGCGCGCAGGTCAATGAAGAGACCCACAAGGGCCAGCTGCCGTGGGGCCACACCAATTTGATCGGCGCGGTCTATCTCAACCAGGCGCCGACGACCCAGGTTGCCAACGCGGCGCCGACGGCAACCGCCGCGCCA
>NZ_LJYG01000108.1:421349-424197 GCF_001440035.1 Bradyrhizobium manausense
GCAATGGCGCGGCTCGCGGCGATCCAGAACGGTCCGTCGACCACGACCCGCAACCTCAATGCCGGCGTCGATCCCGCAACTTTCACCGACGACGCCACCCAGCTCACCGAGGACCAGATCGGCCTCGACAAGGGTCAGCGCCGAGACGTGCAGCGCCGCCTCACCGGCCTCGGCTTCGACACCAAGGTCACCGGTGTGTTCAGCGACGAGACCCGCTCGGTGCTCAAGCGCTGGCAGGCCGCCCGCGGCTATCCGTCGACGGGCTTCCTCAACAAGCTCCAGCACAAGGCCCTGTTGTCCGAGATCGTCGCGACGACGACCGTGAGCGATGACAGCGCGAAGCCGGCCCGGCGCGCGGCGCCAGCGCCAGCACAGGCGCAGAGCGCACCGGTTCAGCATCGCAACAGCGGTGGCGGCGACGCGGGTGCGGCCTTCGTGGGCGGCGTGGTCGGCGGCATGATGGGCGGCATGTTCCGCCGCTGAACCGCAAAGCCCGATCGCAAATACAAAAGCCCGGCTCACGCCGGGCTTTTTCTTTGCTCTCCTCGGTCAAGGCAGAAGGAAAATGCTGCCGCAGGCTTCGCCATTGCGAGCGAAGCAATCCTGAATCCCTCCGCGGCAATAGTCTGGATTGCTTCGTCGCAAGAGCTCCTCGCAATGACGAGGAAAGAGGCGTGCCTTACACGGACGTATGGGGCCGCGGAGATTTACTTCCCCGCCGCCTTGCGCAGCGCCTCGTTGATGCGGTCCTGCCAGCCGGGGCCGCCTTCCTGGAAATGCTCGAGCACGTCCTGATCGATCCGCAGCGTCACCTGCTCCTTGATCCCGGGTGCCACGTTTTTCTTCGGCGGCGGCTCCGCCACTTTAGCCGTCACCTTCTTGAACGCCGCCTCGGCTTCAGTGCGCGCGTCGCCCAATGTCCGCGGTCGCCTCGGTTGATCCGCCATCCCTCAGATTCCTTCAAACAGAGCCGTCGAAAGATAGCGCTCGGAGAAGGACGGCACGACCGCCAAAATGGTTTTTCCCGCAGCTTCCGGCCGCTTGCCGATCTCGAGCGCGGCGGCGATCGCGGCACCGGAGGAAATGCCGCCCGGAATGCCCTCATGCCGCGCCAGCGCGCGCGACGTTTCGATCGCGGTCGTCGAGTTGATCTTCACGATCTCGTCGATCACGGAGCGGTCGAGAATGTCGGGTACGAAGCCCGCGCCGATACCCTGGATCTTGTGCGGGGTGTGGGTGCCCCCCGATAGCACCGGGCTCTCCTCGGGCTCGACTGCGACCACCCGCAAGGACGGCTTTCGCGGCTTCAGAACCTGACCGACGCCGGTGATGGTGCCGCCGGTGCCGACGCCGGCGACGAAGTAGTCGATATTGCCTGATGTGTCGTTCCAGATCTCTTCCGCCGTGGTGCGGCGATGCACCTCCGGATTGGCGAGGTTCTTGAACTGCTGCGGCATCACCGAGTTCGGCGTCGTCTTCAACAGCTCTTCGGCGGTCGCGATCGCGCCCTTCATGCCCTGCGCCGCCGGCGTCAGCACCAGCTCGGCGCCGAGGAACGCCAGCATCTTGCGCCGCTCGATCGACATGGATTCCGGCATCACCAGCTTCAGACGGTAACCGCGTGACGCCGCGACGAAGGCGAGCGCGATGCCGGTATTGCCTGACGTCGGCTCGATCAGCACCGTGTCGGGCTTGACGATGCCCGCCTTCTCCATGGCGATGATCATGGCGGCACCGATACGGTCCTTCACGCTGGCGGCCGGATTGAAATATTCGAGCTTTGCCAGAACCGTCGCGTTGACGCCGCGCATGCCCGGCAACCGGCGCAGGCGAACGATCGGCGTGTCGCCGAAAGCCTCGACGATCGAGTCGTAGATCCGGCCGCGACCGGGTTGGTGCGCTGCACCCATCTTTGCAACCTTCTCGGACGATGCGTCCATGTTGAACTCCCTGTGGCAGCAATTACGCTTCTCGCGCAGCGTTTGCGCAGTTACGGACAGCTGGTGACGACACGCAAGCGACAATGCGGCACATGTTAAATACGCTGCATCGCAAAATCGCGTGAGCACTAATTAGCAGAAAATCAACGCATTCGTGTTGCGACCTCGTCAACTGATTCTGTTTATGTTAGACTTAGGTCTCAAAGCAGGGAGGTCACCACGATGTCAGCAGTCGCTGAAGTGTTGTCGACCGTCGCGGCAAGGCGTGATCCGCGTTGTAGCGAGTTGCCCACCTGTCCCGTCTGCGCCGATTCCATGGTCGCCGCTGAAGCGTCCGCCTACGTCTCGGATCACATGATCTCGTATCTCTGGACCTGTGACAATTGCGGCTACGGTTTCGTGACCAAGCATGCCGTCAAGCAGCGGATCGTGTGCAACTAGCGCGGGGCGATGTCGCCCCTCGCCCAGTCCTCGCGTGTACGCCGATAGAACTCGTCGAATGTACCGCGTGCGATCGCGTCCCTGATGCCCTGCATCAGGGACTGGTAGTAGGCGATATTGATTTCGGACAGCAGCATCGCCCCCAGCGTCTCGCCCGCCTTGACGAGATGGTGCAGATAGGCGCGTGCGCAATTGCGCGTTGATGGCCACGCACTCTCCTCGTCGAGCGGACGCGGATCGTCGGCGTGGCGGGCGTTGCGCAAATTGACCTGGCCGAAGCGGGTGAAGGCGACGCCGTGGCGGCCATTCCGCGTCGGCATCACGCAATCGAACATGTCGACACCGCGTTTCACCGCCTCGAGAATGTCGTCGGGCGTGCCGACGCCCATGAGGTACCGCGGCCGGTCGGCCGGCAGCGCCGGCGCCGTCTCGTCGATCATCGCCAGCATCACGGCCTGCGGCTCGCC
>NZ_LJYG01000108.1:424211-427499 GCF_001440035.1 Bradyrhizobium manausense
CCACGGCAAGACCGCCGATCGCATAGCCATGGAAGCCGATCTCGACCAGGCCTTGCGCGCTCGCATGGCGCAGTTCCGGCACGTCGCCGCCCTGGACGATGCCGAACAGCATGTAGCCGTCTGGCGCGCTCTCGAAGGCACGCTTGCTGCGTTCGGCCCAGCGCAGCGACAGCCGCATCGCGCGCTCGACGTCGTCGCGCTCGGCCGGCAGCCGCACGCATTCGTCCATCTGCATCGCAATGTCGGAGCCGAGGTAGCGCTGCACCTCGATCGAGCGCTCCGGCGACAGTTCGACCTTGGCGCCGTCGATATGAGAGCGGAACGTGACGGCGTGCTCGCTGACCTTGCGCAGGTCCGCCAGCGACATCACCTGGAAGCCGCCGGAATCCGTCAGCATCGGCCCGTTCCAGCCGGTGAACCGCTGCAATCCGCCGAGCGCGTGGATGCGCTCCGCGCCGGGACGCAGCATCAGATGATAGGTGTTGCCGAGCACGATATCGGCGCCGGCATCGCGCACCTCGCGCCAGTGCATGCCCTTCATGGCACCGGCGGTGCCGACAGGCATGAAAGCAGGCGTCCGCACCACGCCATGGGGCGTGGTCAGGCGGCCGGTGCGCGCAGCGCCATCGGTGGCCAGCAGCTCGAAATGATTGGGTAGACCGGTATCGGGAAGATTCATGGCGGTGCTTATTGCGTGTCGGGCGAGCCCGATCAACCCGCACGATGCCCCAGACTGGCACGGCGTTGACGCAGACGTGATGACACCGGCTGCTTGATGAACAAAACGATACAGTGTAGTTTTACTGCCGGGGTTGGACGAGACGCCGCGGCACATGGCCTGCGGCCGCAGATGCGTGATCGCCAGCCACCGACCGATGCCCCTCCCCACATGTTCGACGGACATGTCCGCCGCCTCTGACGGGTGGACCAAGCGCGTGATCGGGGCCCTGGTCCTGGCATGCAGCCTGACACTCGCCGCCTGCACCTCGATTCCCCGCACGCCCTACACGGCGGCCGATGCCAGCAATTCGCGCGTGCTCGATATCGAGGGCCTCAGGCGCTACGCCGACGAGCCCATCACCAAGTTCAGCTTCGCGCAGGACAGGGCGACCGGAAGCCGAACCTATCTGGCGCTCTCCGGCGGCGGCGCCGACGGCGCCTACGGCGTCGGTGTGCTCAATGGCTGGAGCGCAGCACGCAACCGTCCGACCTTCTCCGTCGTATCAGGGGTGAGCACCGGCGGCCTGATTGCCCCCTTTGCCTTCCTCGGATCGCAATATGACGACACGCTGCGCGAGCTTTACACCAGCGGCATCGCCGAGAGCCTCTTGAACGATCCCAGCATCATCCGCGTGCTGTTCGGCTCCGGCCTGTTCGGCAATACGCGGCTGCGCGAGCTGGTCGCGCGCTATGTCGGACCCGAGCTCATGGCGCAGGTCGCGCGCGAGAGCGCCAAGGGCCGGCGGCTCTTGGTGGTCACCACCGATCTCGACACCCAGCGCACCGCGATCTGGGACATGGGCAAGATCGCCGCGGTCGGCACGCCCGAGGCGCTGAAACTGTTTCGTGACGTGATGGCGGCCTCCGCCAGCATTCCCCTGGTGTTTCCGCCCATCCTGATCGAGGCCGAAGGCCAGGGTCGCAAGTTTCAGGAGATGCACGTCGACGGCGGCGTGACGGCGCCGGTGCTGACGCTGCCCGAGGCCTTGCTGTTGCAGGGACGCCTGCCCGGCAAGGCGAAGATGGACATCTACATCCTCGTCAACAAGAAGATCGAGCGCAATTTCGAGCTGGTCGCCAACAGCACGATCGACGTCGCCTCGCGCAGCCTGTCCGCCATCACGCAATCGCAGACGCGCGCGATCATCCTGTCGACCTACGATTTCGCAGAGCGCAACCGCCTCGGCTTCCATCTCTCCTATATCGAGCGAGACTACCCGGCGCCGCCGTCGGAAGGCTTCGACACCGGCTATATGCGGGCGCTCTACCAGTACGGCTACGAGAAAGCGGCCGGCGGCCAGGCCTGGACCTCGCAGATGCCGTGATATCCGCATCGCGGAACGGTGGTGGCGGAAGACCGTTGACGACACGGCCAATTCGGCCAGATTCGCCATGACGCCTTGGTTGCTGCGCGTTATAGAGCAATGATCACTGTCGGGAACGCGCAGGAACCACCGGGCATGGGATTGGCTGCGACCAAGGTAAAAACAGCAACGGCGCGACGCGAGGTTTCGAAATCGCGCGGCGGCCGGCCGACCAAGAGCGCCGCGATCGAGCGCGATCAGCGGCTGATCGAGGTCGCCACCCGCCTGTTCCTCGATCGCGGCTTTGACGCAACCTCGCTCGATGCGGTGGCCGAGGCCGCGCGGGTCAGCAAGCCCACCGTCTATTCCCGTTACGGCGACAAGCGCGGCCTGTTTGCCGCCGTGCTCCGCCGCGAGATCGCGCGCTGGCTGGCGCCGCTGTCGGCCGCGGCGGAAACGCAGCTCAGCAGCGCCTCCGATATCCCGGTCGAACAGCGGCTCGTGGAAATCGGGCGCGAGATGCTCAATTTCACCTGCGGTCCCGACGCCATGGCCTTCAGCCGCATGATGACGTCGCAGGCCATCAACTTCCCTGACGTCGCCAAGCTCGGCAAGGAAGAGGGCTGGTTGAAGGCCGTCGCGACCACCGCCCGCTTCTTCGACCATCTGGTGGCGCAAGGCGCGCTCGATGTCGACGACACCACGATCGCGGCCGAAGTGTTCCTCGACGTTGTGGTCGGCCACACCCACCGCATGGCGACGTTCGGCACGCCGATGGAGTTCAAGGCCGCCGAGAAGCGCATGCGCGCGGCGATCAAGCTGTTCCTGGCCGGCGCGATCGGTCCTGCGGACCGCATCCAGGGCGCACCGAAGCCCGCGCAACGGCGCCGCCCCTCCCGCTGACATTTCCGTGAGACCGGCGATTTGTCCCCTGCAGAGGATGGTCGCTTCGTTGACCAAAATAAAACGATACGGTATGGTTTTGTTTGTAGAGCGGTGCGGGCCACTTTTTTCACCAGCCCCAAAAGAGGACCGAACCGCTTAGATCGCCGCGACGGGTACAGCCCGCTAGCGACGCTCCGCGGCCGGCCGGTGCCCAAGGCCGGCCGCGATTTCTTTACGAACATTCGGCAGACTTGCTGGTGCGAGACCTGCCGGCCGAAGGTTTGGACCATGAGCGCGACAAGACCGGGGATATGCGGATTGCTGGTGATCGCCCTGTCAGGGTTGCTCATCGCAGCGCCTGTTCGCGCGACCATCTCGG
>NZ_LJYG01000108.1:427504-478433 GCF_001440035.1 Bradyrhizobium manausense
CCCTCCACAGCGAGACAGATGGGGACACCGCCACCGATCGCCAGGCCGTCAGCCGCGAAATCGAGCGCTTCCGCTCTTCGTCGATCTCGATCAGCCAGGCGATGGCGATCGCGGAAGCCCGTCATGCCGGCGCGACCACCGCGGATATCAGTTTCGACGGCGGCTCGGGCGTGCCGGTCTACCGGGTCAAGACCCTGCACAACGACCGGGTCTGGCGGTACACCATCAACGCGGCGACCGGCGAGGTCATCGGCGGCGAGGCCGCCCTGCCCCTCACCGAACTCGACAATGAGGATCGCAGCAACCTCGCCGCACTCGGCATCATCAAGCACCGCCTGGCTGACGCCGTGCGCGTCGCCGAGGAGGCGGCATCAGGCAAGGCCATCAGCGGCGGGCTGGTGCGCGAGGGCGGCCGGCTCAATTTCGCGATCGTCGTCATCAGCGGCGACGATCTCAAGGAGGTCCTGCTCGAGCCACCGGGCGTGCGGGGCAAGTAACGAGGCCAAAATCCCGCCCAAAAGCCATTGACGGACGCAAAACTCTCCCGCATAAGTCCCGCCATGTTCACGACCACCAAACGCACGACCAAAACCACCACGGCCTTCGGGGCCCGGGGAGGCGTGCGCGCATAGTCGTCGACTAAAACGCATCAAGCTCTGCCGAAGCCCCGCCCATGATGGTCCGGGGCTTTTTTGTTGCCTGAATCCCAGCTCAACCGAATGCAATGGAGGACAAAGTGAGTAACGATCCCGTCGTCGCGATTGTCGGCGTCACCGGTGCGGTGGGCGCCGAATTCATCGCCACCATGGACAAGCGCGGCTTTCGCGTCGGCAAGCTCAAGGCGCTTGCCAGCGCCCGCTCCGCCGGCAAGACGGTATCGTTCCGCGGCCAGAACATCATCATCGAGGAATTGACCGAGCGCGCCTTCGAGGGCGTCGACATCGCGCTGTTCTCCGCCGGCAGCGGCATCTCGAAGAGGTTCGCGCCCATCGCGGTCAAGGCCGGCGCGGTCGTCGTCGACAACTCCTCAGCCTTCCGCATGGATCCGAACGTGCCGCTGGTCATCCCCGAAGTGAACGCTGGCCGTATCCGCGACCACAAGGGCATCATCGCCAACCCGAACTGCGCCGCGATCACCGCGCTGGTGCCGCTCTGGCCGATCCATCAGAAGAACCGCATCAAGCGCGTCATCATCTCGACCTATCAGGCCGCCTCCGGCGCCGGCGCCGCCGCAATGGACGAGCTCGTCGAGTCGACCCGCGCCAATCTCAACGGGCAGGTCTACACGCCCAAGGTGATGCCGCACCCCTACGCGTTCAATCTCTTCAACCACAACACGGCTGTCGACCCCGAGACCGGCTACAACGACGAAGAGATCAAGGTCATCAAGGAAACCCGCAAGATCTTCGAGGACGAGAATATCGCGATCGGCGTCACCTGCGTCCGCGTGCCGGTGCTGCGCGCGCATTGCGAGGCCATCACGTTCGAATGCGAGAAGCCGATCACCGAGGACCAGGTCCGCAGCCTCATGGCGCAGGCGCCAGGCGTGAAGGTCGTCGACGACCGCCTCAAGAACTACTTCCCGATGCCGATCGACGCCTCGGGCCAGGACGATGTCCTGGTCGGCCGCATCCGCAAGGACCTCAGCGACCCCTCCGGCCATTCGATCTCGATGTTCGTGGCGGCCGATCAGCTGCTCAAGGGCGCCGCGCTGAACGCCGTGCAGATCGCGGAGCTGCTGCCGCAGCGGGTGATGGCGTAACCGGAGCTGTAAGAACAGGCCTCGTAGGGTGGGCAAAGGCGCGAAGCGCCGTGCCCACCGTTCTTATCCGGATTCAAGAAAAGACGTGGGCACGCTTCGCTTTGCCCACCCTACGGCACTACGGCACTGCCCGAAACAGAAGACACGCGTCCCCATACGAATAGAACCGGTACCCGTTCGCGATCGCATGCGCATAGGCCTGCTTCATCGTACCCAGCCCCGCGAACGCCGACACCAGCATGAACAGCGTCGACTTCGGCAGATGGAAATTCGTCATCAGAATATCGACCGCGCGAAAACGATAGCCGGGCGTGATGAAGATCGAGGTCTCGGCCGCGAACGGCTGGATGGTGCCGTCCTCGGTGGTGGCGCTTTCCAGCAGCCGCAATGACGTGGTGCCGACGGCGATGATGCGGCCGCCGTTCTTGCGCGCGCTGTTGAGCCGCTCCGCAATCTCGGCGGAGATCGTCCCCCACTCGGCATGCATCTTGTGAGCGTCGGTGTCATCGACCTTCACCGGCAGGAACGTCCCTGCCCCGACATGCAGCGTGACCCTGACGATGCCGACGCCGCGTTCGCGCAGCGCTTGCTCCAGCGCCGGGGTGAAATGCAGGCCCGCGGTCGGCGCAGCCACCGCGCCTTCGTTGGTCGCGAACATGGTCTGGTAGTCCGCGAGGTCCTGATCGTCAGGCGTACGTTTTGAGGCGATGTAAGGCGGCAGCGGCGGGCTGCCGAGATCGGCGATCGCCTGGTCCAACGCGGGCCCATGGAACGAGAAGCCAAGCGTCACCTCGCCTTCCATCCCCTTGGCCTCGACCTCGGCATCGAGATGGCCGAGCAGGCAGACCTTGCCCTCATTGCCGAAGCGGATGCGGTCGCCGGGTGTGAGCTTCTTCGCGGGCTTCACCAGCGCCTGCCAGCGCGAGCCGTCGAGCCGCTTGATCAAGGTCGCCTCGATCTTCGGCTCGGTCTCGCGGCCGATGCGGCGGCCCTTCAATTGCGCCGCGATCACCTTGGTGTCGTTGACGACGAGCTGGTCGCCCGGCTTCAGCCAGTGCGGCAGATCCGCAATGGTCTGGTCGCGCAGCGCGCCGTTCTCCACGACCAGCATCTTCGCGGAGTCGCGGGGACTGGCCGGGCGCAAGGCGATGCGCTCCGGCGGCAGGTCGAAATCGAAGAGGTCGGTGCGCATGGTCCGCTATGACGTCATTCCGGGGCGCGCAAGGCGCGAACCCGGAATCTCGAGGTTCCGGGTTCGGCTCTGCGAGCCGCCCCGGAACGACGACAGATGCCTATTCCTTATCCACCGCCATCCGCGCCTTGACGATCTTGTCCGGGTTCTGGACCGGCTCGCCGCGCTTGATCTTGTCGACGTTCTCCATGCCCTCGGTGACCTTGCCCCACACCGTGTATTGGTTGTCGAGGAAACGGGCATCGTCGAAGCAGATGAAGAACTGGCTGTCGCCGGAATCCGGGCTCGCCGCGCGCGCCATCGAGGCGGTGCCGCGCACGTGCGGCTCCTTGTTGAACTCGGCCTTCAGCTTCTTGCCGGAGCCGCCGGTGCCGGTGCCGTGCGGGCAGCCGGTCTGGGCCATGAAGCCCTCGATCACGCGATGGAACACGATGCCGTCGTAGAAGCCCTCGCGGACCAGCTCCTTGATGCGGGCGACATGGCCGGGCGCGAGGTCCGGACGCATCTCGATGGTGACGGGGCCCTGCGTGGTCTCGAGGATCAATGTGTTTTCGGTGACGCTCATGCTCGTCTCTCTTGTGTTGGAGGTGAAGTCTTCCGGCGACGGATCGGGATCGCGAAGGGACGTCCCGCGGCCGCGCCGGCCATTGCATCGGTAAATGGCAACGGCGTGCAGCGTTGCAATGTCTCCATCACCGCGATGCGGTACTGCAGCCGGTCTTCGTCGGTGGCATCCGCGGATTCATAGGAAATTCGCGGATGGCCCAAAATGTTTCCACTCCGGTTAAAGCTCACGATGACGGTGATGTCGATGGGGTGAGCCTTGCTGGCGGGTGGCGGTTTCCAGCAGGTTTGCAGGTACCTGGAAATGTCCGCGATGGTGTCCACCTTCGCGTCGTCGGCAGCGGCACCGATGGTGGCGAGCAGGAGCGCTGCGGCAGCGAGCAGAAGCCTGTCGCCGCGGCGCGCCATGAGCCCTCCTACTTGATGTCGGAGGCGACCTGCACCTTCACCATCTTGTCGGGATCGGTGACGGTGCCGCTCGGCGAGCCGGCCGGTGCCTTCTTCAGCTTGTCGACCACGTCCATGCCCTGCACGACCTCGCCGATGACGGTGTACTGGCCGTCGAGGCTGCCGCCGTCGGCGAACATGATGAAGAACTGCGAGTTGGCGGTATCGACGCTGTCGCCGCGCCGTGCCATGCCGACGATGCCGCGCGCGAAGTGAACCTTGGAGAATTCCTGCTTCAGATTCGGATATTTCGAGCCACCGGTGCCGTTGCCGTTCTGGCCGTCGCCGGTCTGGGCCATGAAGCCGTCCATCACGCGGTGGAACGGCACGTTGTTGTAGAAGCCCTCGCGCGCCAGCTGCTTGAGGCGCTCGGCGTGCTGCGGCGCCAGGTCGGTCCTGAGCTTGATGACGATGCGGCCCTTTGTGGTGTCGATGACGAGCGCATTGGCCTTGTCGAGATTGGCCGGCAGCTGCTGCGCCACGGCCGGGGCCGCGCCAATAAGCGCGACAAACATCGTGGCAAGGATTGCGAAACGACGGTTCATGAAAGCTCCGGATCAGATGAGATGAAGAAGTGCGCCGTTATCAGGCGAATTTGGCCTTGAGCAAGGATGCAACGAGCGGCGGCACGAAGGCCGACACGTCACCACCCATACCCGCGATCTGTCGCACCAGTGTGGCGGTGATCGGGCGGACCATGGGGGATGCCGGCAGGAAGACCGTATGCACCTCCGGCGCCATGGCCTCATTCATGCCTGCGAGCTGCATTTCGTAGTCGAGGTCGGTACCGTCGCGCAAACCTCTGATCATGATGGTGGCACCATGCTTGCGGGCGGCAGTCACCGAGAGATCGTCAAAGGTGGTGGTCTCCAGCGTACAACCCGCCTGGGCCGCCACCGGCCCACAGACATCATGCAGCATTTTCAGCCGCTCCTCGGTCGAGAACAGCGGCTTCTTGCCGGGATGAGCGCCGATAGCGACAACAAGCCTGTCGCACAGGGGGACGGCATGCCGGACCACGTCCAGATGGCCGTTGGTGATGGGGTCGAAGGAACCTGGGTAAAAGGCAATGCGCGGCATGGCCCCGTCCTACCTCGCCCGGCCCTGCCCGGCAAGCCGGGCCGGTTCCCTGCGCCTATCCTGCCGATTTTTCCGGCATTCCGAGTCGGAACGGGCCGGTTTGTTTCGTCCTGGGGGCGTCCACGACACACAACCGGATGCGCACGAAACCATTTCCGGCATCGGCGAAGACGTCCGGAAACTGGGCATGGTTACTAATCCAGCCAACGAATGACGGGCCGCATACTGGGCGTAGCGGCCGCATCACAGGGGACCGTCAATGATCAAGGCTCTTTCAGCGATCGCTGTTGCTGCGTGTGTTGCTGCAGCCCTCACCCTGCTGCCCGGTTTTGCTCCCACCGTTGAAGCGAGCGTGCCGCAACCGCTGGCCAAGGCCGACCGGCTCGACATCAAGGCCATCGGCAGGGATTGCTCGCAGCAGGCGTGGCCGAACTTCGAGGCGTCCTGCCTGCGCCGCGCCGGCACCAAGTCCGACGTCCGCGTTGCGCGCCTGGTCACGGCAGACCGCACCCCTTAGGCGACTTGTCAGGCTGGCGTCATAAACGCCGGCACAAGCTCCGATAGAACCCCCAATAGAAACCCCATGGCAATTTGCGGCGTCTCGTCGCAGAGTGGTTGACGCGCGCACCCGCCGGAATGACCCGACGGGTGCGATTCCCATCGAGGGGTTTGCAATTGTCCAGTACGCCCGCGGTCGCTTCCGGCCATCATCCCAATCCGCTTCCGCTTGCCATGACCATGGGCGCCCTCGGCGTGGTCTATGGCGATATCGGCACCAGCCCCCTCTATGCCCTGAAGGAAGCTGCCAAGGCGGCCGCCCATGGCGGCACAGTGACACAGGATGCTGTGCTCGGCGTCGCCTCGCTGATCCTGTGGGCCCTGCTGCTCATCATCTCGCTGAAATATGCGCTATTGATCCTGCGCGCGGACAACCGCGGCGAAGGCGGCATCGTTGCGCTGCTGGCGCTGCTGCATGCCCGCCACGCCCAGCCCGGGACCTGGCGCGCGCACCTGCTCGTCGTCGGCCTGGTCGGTGCGGCGTTGCTCTATGGCGACGGCGCGATTACGCCGGCTATCTCGGTGCTATCGGCCATTGAAGGCCTCAAGGTCGACGCGCCCTCGCTCTCCCCCGTGGTCGTGCCCGTTACCATCGCCATCCTGGTCGGCCTGTTCGTGATGCAAAAGCAGGGCACCGGCTTCATCGGCCGCATCTTCGGCCCGGTCATGCTGGCCTGGTTCATCGTGCTGGCCGCGCTCGGCATCCACGGCATCTTCAAGGCGCCGGCCGTGCTGGCGGCGCTCAGCCCGTTCTATGCCTTCGACTTCCTGATCCATCAGGACTTCCAGGTCTCCTTCGCGATCCTCGGCGCGGCCTTCCTCGCGGTGACAGGCGGCGAGGCGATGTATGCCGATATGGGACATTTCGGCCGTCTGCCGATCCGGCTCGCCTGGTTCGCGATCTGCTTGCCGGCGCTGGTGCTGAACTATTTCGGCCAGGCTGCGCTGCTGATCACCGATTCCTCGATGATCGAGAATCCGTTCTTCCAGCTTTGCCCTGACTTCCTGCATTACGGTCTGGTCGCGTTCTCCGCCGTTGCGACCGTGATCGCCTCGCAGGCGATCATCTCCGGTGTGTTCTCGCTGACCCAGCAGGCGATCCAGCTCGGCTTCCTGCCGCGCATGCAGATCCGCCACACGCAGAGCGACGCGATCGGCCAGATCTACGTGCCGCTGGTGAACTGGCTGCTCGCCGCCGCAACGCTCGGCGCTGTGCTGAGCTTCGGCACCTCGGACGCACTCGCCGGCGCCTATGGCATCGCGGTGTCGCTGCTGATGGCGATCACCACGCTGCTTGCGGCCCTGGTCGCGATCCAGTGGGGTTTTTCGCCGTGGCTGGTGGTGGCCGTCAACGGCTTCTTCTTCGTCATCGACATGATCTTCTTCGCGGCCAACTCGATCAAGCTGTTCGAGGGCGGCTGGTTTCCGCTGCTGCTCGCCGGCCTCGTTGCCTTCGTCATGCTGACCTGGCGGGCCGGCGTGAAACTGGTCGAGGCCGCGCGGGCAAGGCTGCGACAGCCCGAGGAGGACCTGATCGAGACCGCGGTCAACAAGTGCAGCGCGCGCCTGCCCGGCACAGCGGTGTTCCTGGCCTCGGCCCCGAAAGGCGTGCCGCTGGCGCTCACGCAGTTCGTCAAGCACAACCGCGTGCTGCATGAACGCGTGCTGCTGGTCACCGTGCTGATCGAGGAATCCCCGCATGTTCCCGACGAGGATCGGGCCGAGGTGATCGAGATCATTCCCGGCATCACCCGCGTGATCCTGCATTACGGCTTCATGCAGAATCCCACCATCTACGAAGGCCTGACCCTCACGTGCCGCCAAGGCAAGCTGCCCGGCATCGACCTCGCCGACATCACCTATTACGTCGGCCGCGAGACCATCATCCCGCGCGAGGACGTCCCTGGCATGTGGGTCTGGCGCGAAGGCCTGTTTGCCTTCCTGCAGCGCAACGCCGAGCGCTCGGCGGCGTTCTTCGGCGTGCCGACCAAGCAGGTCGTCGAATTCGGCACGGAGCTGGAGATCTAGGGCAAGTACGTAGCCCGGATGGAGCGAAGCGCAATCCGGGTTTCTTGCCGCGCATCGAGAGTCCCGGATTACGCTTGCGCTCCATCCGGGCTACGGGCCCGACCTTCAAGCCATGAGGACCGGAGACGATCCACCTCTATGGCACACTGGAGCTCTGGTGCTGGATGGCACAGATCGGCAAGCGCGAGGCGCTCGCCAATCTCACGAGAGAGCTTGCGACCGCCTCACAGTCTGCTCAGTGCGGCAAAGGCCTCATTCCGGACTTGGTGATCACCGTGGCGGCATCCGCCGAAGACAGGAAGCGCAGCAAGGCCATCGCGGCGTCGGACTGTTGTGAATTCCTGGGCAAGGCACCGACATACAGCGTCGGTGGCTGAACCTCGGACGGCACGGTGCCCACGAAATCGATTCCTGGCACGTGGATCAGCTCCGGGACTTGCTGGAAGCCGATCTCCGCCTCACCGCGGGCGACCACGGCAGCGACCGGTTCACCTGATGGCGGCCCGCGCACCTTGCGGGTTTTGCCGGAGATCTCATCGGCGACGCCGAGCTTCTTGAATCCGATCGTCGACAGATAAGTGCCGCTGGAACTGTCCGAATAGGCGATGGACTTCGCCGCAAGCAGCGTCTTGCGAAGTGCATCCATCGTGCTGATGTCGGGCTTGGGTTGCCCGGCCCGGACCACCATGCCGATGAACGATTCCGCCAGGGGCACCCGGCTGCCCGCGCGCGTCAGTCCCTTCTGGTCCAGCAGATCGACGCCAATGCCGTCCATGATCACGACGTCGGCCTCCTCGCCGCGCGACAGGCGCGTCGGAATGGCTTCCGGTGAATCGCCAACTGAAGGGCCGCGTGTCGTGATGAGCTTGTGCCCCGTCGACTTCTCGAAGGCTGGACCGAGCTCTTCATACACGGCGAAGAACCCGGCTGAGATCATCACCCTGACCTCAGCGGCAGACGCGCTGGTCGCAAAAGTAACGGCCAGAAGGACGGCAAACAGGTAACCAATGGCGCGCTGCATACGTTAGGCCCCGTTGCCGTTCTCGCCATTGCCGCTCTCCGCCTCTTCCGTGATGTGCTCCACCGAGACGACATGCTCGTCCTCGGCGGTGTCGAACACGATCACGCCCTGCGTTGAGCGGCCGGCGATGCGGATGCCTTCGACCGGGCAGCGGATCAGCTGGCCCTTGTCGGTGACCAGCATGATCTGATCCGCGTCCTCGACGGGGAAGGACGCGACGAGGTTGCCGTTGCGGTTGTTGACGCTCATGGCGACGATGCCTTTGCCGCCGCGGCCCGTGGTGCGGTACTCGTAGGACGAGGTCCGCTTGCCATAGCCGTTGACGGAGACGGTCAGTACGACCTGCTCGGCCGCCGACATCTCGGCATAGCGCTCCTGCGCGAGCTGGAAGCTGCCGGAGGTCTCCTCGCCGTCGGCGTCCGCTGCCGGCTCCTCGGCAGCAGCTTCGCCGGCGACTGCGCGGCGCATCTTCAAATAGGCCGAACGCTCGTCCGAAGTGGTTTCGACATGGCGCAGGATCGCCAGGGAGATCACCTTGTCGCCCTCGCCCAGCGCAATGCCCCGCACGCCCATCGAGGTGCGACCGGTGAACACGCGCACGTCGGGGACCGGGAAACGGATGCACTGGCCGCCGGCCGCGGTCAGCAGCACGTCGTCATGCTCGGTGCAGATCTGCACGTCGACGATCGCTTCGCCGTCGTCGAGCTTCATTGCGATGATGCCGGAGCGGCGAACGTCGACGAAGTCGGACAGCTTGTTGCGGCGAACGTTGCCGCCAGTGGTGGCGAACATCACGTCCAACTGGCCCCAGGTGGATTCATCCTCGGGCAGCGGCATGATGGTGGTGATGCGCTCGCCCTGCTCCAGCGGCAGGATGTTGATCAGCGCCTTGCCGCGCGCGTTGGGAGCTGCCATCGGCAGCCGCCAGACCTTCTCCTTGTAGACCTGGCCGCGCGACGAGAAGAACAGCACCGGCGTATGAGTCGACGCGACAAAGAGCCGGCTGACAAAGTCCTCGTCGCGGGTCTGCATGCCGGAGCGGCCCTTGCCGCCGCGGCGCTGGGCGCGATAGGCCGACAGCGGCACGCGCTTGACATAGCCGGCGTGCGAGACGGTGACCACCATGTCCTCGCGCTGGATCAGGTCCTCGTCCTCGACCTCGCCTTCCTGCTCCATGATCACGGTCTTGCGCGGGGTGGCGAACTCGGCCTTCACCTGGGCAAGCTCGGTCTTGATGATATCGAGGATGCGGGCCCGCGAGCGCAGGATCTCGAGATAGTCGCCGATCTCGCCGGCGAGCTTGGCCAGCTCCTCGCCGATCTCATCGCGGCCGAGCGCGGTGAGGCGGGCCAGACGGAGTTCCAGGATCGCCCTCGCCTGCTCCAGCGACAGGCGGATGGTGCCGTTTTCGTTGATGCGATGGCGGGGATCATCGATCAGCGTGATGATGTCCTCGACCTCGCGCGCGGGCCAGTCGCGCGTCATCAGGGTCTCGCGCGCCGCCGCCGGCGTCGGCGAGTGCCTGATGACCTTGATGATCTCGTCGATATTGGCGACCGCGATGGCGAGGCCGACCTGCTCGTGCGCGCGCTCGCGCGCCTTGCGCAGCTTGTACTTGGTGCGGCGGGTGACGACCTGCTCGCGGAAGCCGACGAAGATCGTCAGCATGTCCTTCAGGTTCATCGTCTGCGGACGACCCGAGTCGAGCGCAACGGCGTTGACGCCAAAGGAGGTTTGCAGCGGCGTGAACTTGTAGAGCTGGTTCAACACCACGTCGGGCACGGCATCTCGCTTGAGCTCGACGACAACGCGGTAGCCATCGCGGTCGGATTCGTCGCGCAGGTCCGAGATGCCCTCGATCTTCTTTTCCTTGTAGAGCTCGGCGATGCGCTCGACCATCGTCGCCTTGTTCACCTGATACGGGATCTCGGTGATGACGATCGCCTCGCGCTCCTTGCGGATGGTCTCGAAGGTGACCTTGCCGCGCATCACGATGGAGCCGCGACCGAGATGATAGGCGCTGCGGATGCCCTGGCGTCCGAGGATGATGCCGCCGGTCGGGAAGTCCGGGCCCGGGATGATGTTAATGAGCTCGTCGATGGTCAGCGACGGATTGTCGATCAACGCCACGCAGGCGTCGATGACTTCGCCCAGATTGTGCGGCGGGATGTTGGTCGCCATGCCGACGGCGATGCCGCCGGCGCCGTTGACCAGGAGGTTCGGGAACCGCGCCGGCAGAACCACAGGCTCGCGCTCGGAGCCGTCGTAATTGTCCTGGAAATCGACCGTGTCGTCGTCGATGTCCTCGAGGAGCTTGAGCGCGATCTTGGTCAGGCGGGATTCGGTGTAGCGCATCGCCGCGGGCGGATCGCCGTCGACCGAGCCGAAATTGCCCTGTCCATCGATCAGGGGCGCGCGCATGGAGAAGTCCTGCGCCATGCGCACCAATGCGTCGTAGATCGCCTGGTCGCCATGGGGATGGTACTTACCCATGACTTCACCGACGGCACCGGCGGACTTCTTGTGCTTCTTGTCCGGCGTGTCGCCGCGATTGTTCATCGCGTAGAGGATGCGGCGGTGCACGGGCTTCAACCCGTCGCGCGCATCAGGCAGCGCGCGCGAAACGATCACGCTCATGGCGTAATCGAGGTAGGACTTTTTCATCTCCTCGTAGATCGAGACGGGGCGAATGTCCGAGGGTTGCGCCGGCTGGTCGCCGGGCTTGTTGTCGTCGTCAGCCAAGGGGGAATCCGGTGAGGTTTATCTGGGAATCATATAGCGCATCGAGGCCCCGATAACCACCCTTGCAGGAGGCCGGACAGCGCTTTTTCCGACTGTTTTTCCAGAGGCTTACGCCCAGCTCGGCACCATCAGGGCGTGGTCTCGGCGAGCCGCCGGGAACCAGCGCTCAAGTCCCCGAAAATCACATGGTGCATGATGGGCCCGGGCAGCAGCGTGAACAGTCCCGCCTCCACCAGCGCGCCTGCAAACATCAGGATCATGATCCGCCGGTGATCGGTCACGCGGTGGGTACGCGCCCGCCAGACCGCCAGCGGCAGAGCGGGCACGATGTGAATTTGAGGCAACACGTCAGGCCGGCCCGGAAAGCCGAGCTTGGCCCGCCAATTGGTAAGAAAATCCGCCTCTTCAGGCGAGGGAGGCAAAGGCGGCGCAAAAACCCCGCTTGGCCCTAGAACGGGATATCGTCGTCCATGTCGTTGTTGCGGCCACCGCCGCCGGCGGCCACGGGGCGACGCGGTGCGCTGCTGACCGGGCCGGACGAGCCGAAATCGCCGCCGCCCTCATCGCCGAAGCTGCCGCCTCCTCCGCCACCGCCGCGGCCGTCGAGCATCGTCAGGGTCGAGTTGAAGCCCTGAAGCACGACCTCGGTCGAATACTTCTCGACGCCGCTCTGGTCGGTGTACTTGCGGGTCTGTAGCGCGCCCTCGATGTAAACCTTGGCGCCCTTCTTCAGATACTGTTCGACGATCTTGCAAAGCGGCTCGGAGAAAATCACGACGCGATGCCACTCGGTCTTTTCCTTGCGCTCGCCGGTGTTCTTGTCGCGCCAGGTCTCGGAGGTCGCGATGCTCAGATTTGCGATCGGCCGCCCGTCCTGGGTGCGGCGGATTTCCGGATCCTTGCCGAGATTTCCGACCAGAATGACCTTGTTGACGCTTCCCGCCATCGCCGCTCTCCACTCCAAATGCCACTGAATTTCGAAGGCGCGCCCGCGCCGCCGCCTGTTAAGCCGACCCTATACGCTTACAGGGGCCGATCGGCCCGGCACACCCTTGGTTATCCCCACATATAGCATCGATCGAACATTCGTTCCAGATTTGTTCCTCTCGAAATAGCGCGACCCAAGCGTGCAAACAGCGACTCATGCCGCTATGCACGCCGCCATGAATTGGAACCGGTGCAGGCAGAAAAATGATTAACATTCATTAGGTTACGCCCGGATCAATTGCCTGGCGACTGTTGCATTCCAGAGACGGACTCGGCCGCCCGGTTGGACTACGGTTGAGTCGCAATTGGTTCAATGATGGGCGTCGCGCCTGATTGACCGCTTCAGGGGACTATCGGAGCGGACGACACTGGGGAGACTGCAATGAAGAAAATTCTGTTTGGTGCAATTGGTATTGTTGCCTTGGGCTTGTCAGCACCGGCGAGTGCTGCCGACCTTGCGGCACGTCCCTACACCAAGGCGCCGGCGCCGATGGTCGCCACCATCTACGACTGGAGCGGCTTCTACATCGGCATCAACGGCGGCGGCGGATCGAGCCACAAATGCTGGGACTTCGTCGCGCCGACCACCGGCACGCTGTTCGGCGAGGGTTGCCACAATGCCACCGGCGGCACGGTTGGCGGCCAGATCGGTTACCGCTGGCAATCGGCCAACTGGGTGTTCGGCCTCGAAGGCCAGGGCAACTGGGCCGACTTCTCCGGCGACAATGTCAGCACCCTCATCCCGACCCAGCGCAACCGCTCGAAGATCGACGCCTTCGGCCTGATCACGGGCCAGGTTGGCTACGCCTGGAACAACGTGCTGTTCTACGTGAAGGGCGGCGGTGCCGTGGTCGCCGACAAGTTCAATATCTACACCGCGCCCGGATTCGCCGGAGCCGGCACCCTGCTCGCCTCGGCCAGCGACAACCGCTGGGGCGGCACGGTTGGCGCCGGCCTCGAGTTCGGCTTCGCGCCGAACTGGTCGGTGGGCGTTGAGTACGACCACATCTTCCTGGGCAGCAGGACTCTGACGCTCAACGCGCCCGGTGGCACCGCATTCCAGACCGATCGCATCAGCCAGAATGTCGACATGGGTCTTGTCCGCGTCAATTATCGCTGGGGCGGCCCGGTCATCGCGAAATACTGATCCACCTGAAATCGTTTGAGAACAAAGGCCGGCCTCGCGCCGGCCTTTCGCTTTTTCCGTCCCGACGGGAACCATGGGTCAGCCAGTCTTACATTTTGTATTTGTTGTGGCTTTTGAGAGACGCAACTTGCAGCTTTGGTGGTGTAAGCACGGCACCAGTTGGACCACAGCGTCCGATGCCCTTCCGATCTTGCGGAAGGCAACAACAGAAACTGGGACTGGGATAAGTTGAAAATGAAGAAGGTTTTGTTGGCTTCGGCCGCTCTGATCGCCCTCACCGGCGCCGCTTCGGCTGCCGATCTGGCGGCGCGCCCCTACACCAAGGCTCCTGTGGCCGTGGCCTCGGTCTACGACTGGACCGGCTTCTATCTCGGTATCGTCGGTGGCGGCGCCTGGGAAGCTGCTTCTGGCGACCCGAAGATGAAGGGTGGCTTCGTCGGCGGCACCGCCGGCTACAATTGGCAGACCGGCAACGTCGTGTTCGGTGTCGAGGCCGATGGCGCCTGGGCTGACGTCAGCGCTACGGCCACGGGTACGGTTTTCGTTCCCGGCGTCGGTGGCGTTCCGGCCTCGCTGACCTCGAAGACTGACGCGCTGGGCACCGTTCGCGGCCGCATCGGCTATGCCGTCAACAACGTTCTGTTCTACGGCACCGGCGGTTACGCTTGGATCGACAACAAGCTCACCGCCACCTTGGGTGCTGCGTCGGTCTCCGACAGCAAGTTCCACTCGGGCTGGACCGTCGGCGCAGGCGTCGAAGCGTTCTTCGCGCCGCAGTGGTCGGTCAAGGGCGAGTACCTCTATCGCAGCCTCGGCGGCGAGACCTACTTCTCGGGCGCCCTGCCGACCGGTACGCTCAACCTGCACACCGTGCAGGTCGGCGTGAACTATCACTTCGGCGGCCCGGTGGTCGCGAAGTACTGATCTTCGCAACCGACGTCACATCGTCACGAAAGGCCGGCCTCGCGCCGGCCTTTTTGTTGTTCCAGGCCATTGCCATCAGCTGCTGCCAAGTAGCTGCTGCCAAGTCCCGCCAGTGCGCCAACAATCCGTTGACGATTCGCAAGTCCCACTGGAAATCCGTCTTCGTTCTTCCTACGTTCGCTCAGAACCCCATTGGCGCCGATCCCGGTTCCGGGCGAAGCGCGCCTTAAACGTTGGCGCGATCGCGTAGCTTTGGGATTCCTCGAGGGCAAACCGGATGGATGAAGTGATCAAGGCGAAGCGCCAACAGCAGAACGCGGGCTCCAGCCTGCGCGCAATTACGATTCGTGGCGCGCGCGAGCACAACCTCAAGAACATCGACGTCGAGATTCCCCGCGACAAGCTCGTGGTGTTCACCGGCCTCTCCGGCTCCGGCAAATCCTCGCTCGCCTTCGACACCATCTACGCGGAGGGCCAGCGCCGCTACGTCGAATCGCTCTCGGCCTATGCCCGCCAGTTCCTGGAGATGATGCAGAAGCCCGACGTCGACCAGATCGATGGCCTGTCGCCGGCGATCTCGATCGAGCAAAAGACGACGTCGAAGAATCCGCGCTCCACTGTCGGCACTGTCACCGAGATCTACGACTACATGCGCCTGCTCTGGGCGCGCGTCGGCGTGCCCTATTCGCCGGCCACCGGTCTGCCGATCGAGAGCCAGACCGTCTCGCAAATGGTCGACCGCGTGCTGGCGCTGCCTGAGGGCACTCGCCTTTATCTGCTGGCCCCCGTCGTGCGCGGCCGCAAGGGCGAGTACCGCAAGGAGCTCGCCGAATGGCTCAAGAAGGGCTTTCAGCGCGTCAAGATCGACGGCAGCTTCTATGAGCTCGCGGAAGCGCCTGTTCTGGACAAGAAATTCCCGCATGACATCGACGTCGTGGTCGACCGCATCGTGGTGCGCGCCGATATCGGCCAGCGCCTTGCTGAAAGCTTCGAGACGGCGCTGAAGCTCGCCGAGGGCCTCGCCGTCGTCGAGTTCGCCGACGCGCCGGCCACCGCGCCGGTCGAAGAGAAAAAGAAGACGGCCAAGATCCACGACAAGAGCGGGCCCGAGCGCATCCTGTTCTCGGAAAAATTCGCCTGCCCGGTCTCCGGCTTCACCATCCCCGAGATCGAGCCGCGCCTGTTCTCGTTCAACAATCCCTATGGCGCCTGCCCGGCCTGCGGTGGCCTCGGCGTCGAGCAGCATGTCGACGAGGACCTGGTCATCCCCGACAAGGAGCTCGCCATCGGCAAGGGCGCGATCGCGCCCTGGGCCAAATCGTCGTCGCCCTATTACGTGCAGACGCTGACCGCGCTCGGCAAGCACTACAAGTTCACGCTCACCACAAAATGGAAGGATCTGCCGAAGAAAACGCAGAACGCCATCCTGCATGGCTCCGGCGAGGACGAGATCAAGTTCTCTTACGAGGACGGGGTGCGCTCCTACGACACCAAGAAGCCGTTCGAAGGCGTCATCACCAACATCAACCGCCGCTACCGCGAAACCGAGAGCGAGTGGGCGCGCGAGGAACTGGCCAAGTATTTCCACGACGTGCCCTGCGGCGCCTGCAATGGCTTCCGGCTGAAGCCCGAGGCGCTCTGCGTCAAGGTCGGCGGCAAGCATATCGGCGAGATCTCGGAGCTGTCGGTGAAGGGCGCCGGCGCCTGGTTCGAGACCGTGCCTGATGCGCTGAACGCGCAGCAGAACGAGATCGCCGGGCGCATCCTGAAGGAAATCCGCGAGCGCCTGACCTTCCTGCTCGATGTCGGCCTCAACTACCTCACCCTCTCCCGCTCTTCCGGCACGCTGTCCGGCGGCGAGAGCCAGCGCATTCGCCTCGCCTCGCAGATCGGCTCGGGCCTGACGGGCGTGCTCTACGTGCTGGACGAGCCGTCGATCGGCCTGCACCAGCGCGACAACGCGCGCCTGCTCGACACGCTCAAGCGGCTTCGCGACCTCGGCAATACCGTGGTCGTGGTCGAGCATGACGAGGACGCCATTCGCCTCGCCGACTACGTGCTCGACATCGGCCCCGGCGCCGGCATGCATGGTGGCAACATCGTCGCCGAAGGCACGCCCGAACAGATCATGCGCAACCCGAAATCGCTCACCGGCAAGTACCTGACCGGCGAGCTCGAGGTCGAGGTGCCGGAACGGCGTCCGCCGAACCATCGCCGCACCATCAAGGTGGTGAACGCGCGCGGCAATAATCTCAAGAACGTCACGGCGGAGATTCCGCTCGGCCTGTTCACCGCCGTGACAGGCGTCTCCGGCGGCGGCAAGTCGACGCTTCTCATCGATACGCTCTACAAGGCGATCGCGCGCAAGCTGAACAACGCCAGCGAAGGCGCCGCCCCGCACGACCGCATCGAGGGCCTCGAGCATATCGACAAGATCATCGACATCGACCAGTCGCCGATCGGCCGCACCCCGCGCTCGAACCCGGCGACCTATACCGGCGCCTTCACGCCGATCCGGGAATGGTTTGCTGGGCTCCCGGAAGCCAAGGCCCGTGGCTACGAGCCGGGCCGCTTCTCCTTCAACGTCAAGGGCGGCCGCTGCGAGGCCTGCCAGGGCGACGGCGTCATCAAGATCGAGATGCACTTCCTGCCCGACGTCTACGTCACCTGCGACGTCTGCAAGGGCAAGCGCTACAACCGCGAGACGCTGGAGGTGCTGTTCAAGGGCAAGTCCATCGCCGACGTGCTCGACATGACCGTCGAGGAAGCCGCCGAGTTCTTCAAGGCGGTGCCGCGCGTGCGCGAGACTTTCCAGACGCTGCACCGCGTCGGCCTCGACTACATCCATGTCGGCCAGCAGGCGACGACTCTTTCAGGCGGCGAAGCCCAGCGCGTCAAGCTGGCAAAAGAACTGTCAAAGCGCGCCACCGGCCGCACGCTCTACATCCTGGACGAGCCGACCACCGGCCTGCACTTCCACGACGTCAAGAAGCTCTTGGAGGTGCTGCACGAGCTGGTCGCGCAAGGAAACACCGTCGTGGTCATCGAGCACAATCTCGAAGTCATCAAGACGGCAGACTGGGTCATCGACCTCGGCCCCGAAGGCGGCGACGGCGGCGGCGAGATCGTCGCCTGGGGCCCGCCGGAAGACATCGTGAAAGCGCAACGCAGCTACACCGGCAAGTTCCTGGAGCCGGTGCTGAAGAAGGCGCGCAAGCCGAAGCGAAGGAGCACGAGCGAGGCGGCGGAGTAAATGTTGGAGCTGTAGGGCGGATCAGCGAAGCGTAATCCGCCGCTGCTCTTCTTCTGAGAAGCGAGATCCGGGAAGCCGCATGTCCGCTGGCCTCGTTCAAACCTATCGCGCCTTCGCCCACAACAATGCCTGGGCGAACCATCGCCTGCTCACCGCCTGCGCCGGTCTCAGCCAGGCCGAGTTCGAAGCCCCGCGAACCGGTTTCTTCCCGAGCATTCAACGCACGCTGAACCACATCTACGTCATCGATCTCTTCTACATCGATGCGCTGGAGGGCGGCTGGCTCGGACCACGCGCCTGGACAAACGAGGTGCCGTACCCCTCGCTTGCCGAACTGAAGCCTGCCCAGGCCGCCATGGACCAGCGCTTGATCGCCATCTGCGATGCGCTGACTCCAGAGCTTCTCGACGGCATTGTCCGGATCAACCGCGACACGCGCGTCCAGACCGAACGCCGTGACCGGCTGCTGATGCATCTGTTCCAGCATCAGATCCACCATCGCGGGCAGGCGCACGCCATGCTGTCGGCAACGTCAGTCGCGCCGCCACAGCTCGATGAATTCTTCGCAGAAGGGGAGGCCCCGCTGCGGGCAGCCGAGTTCGCCGAACTCGGCTGGAGCGAGCAGACGGTTTGGAAATCCTAGGGCCCTAATCTCTCACCATGTTCTGAGCATCGTCCGTGCCACAATACTTAGTTCGTCCATCAGCAACCTCTGGTTAGTTGCTGATCCTTGCTGTACTGCTCTGATTTCGCCGTCGGGAGATCAGATTTGAGCAACGCAACTGAAGCAAGCGGCTTTCATTTCGAATTTCAAGTCACCAGAGCCGAAGACCGCGCTTTTGCAAATCTTACTGGTAAACAGCTCGGGGCTCTCATTGACAAGCGCATCAGCGCTGGTGCGCCACTCGTCGCGATCTTCCTGATCATCGTTTGGGCCTGCACAGCCGTGGATCGAGGTCGGACGACGTCGGGCGCGGCATTCGGATCGTTACTATGGTTCATGCTGGGGTATTTCTTCGCATTCTTCGTGATGGGCTGGTGCAATCGCCGAATGTTCGACAAATTGTTCGAGATGCGTGAAGCCGCGCAGAAGACGTGGCAAGTTATTTTTGATGATGTCTCGATAATCGTTAGGACTCCGGTTATCGAAAGCCGGGTGCTCTGGAATGCGATTGCAGCGGTGAAGGATACTGATACGCTGGTCGCGCTCTGGTACGACGCACGGATTGGCTTTTTTATTCCAGCCAGGGTTTTCGCTGACTCGGCCTCGCGTATTGCATTTGCAGAGTGGGCCAATGAGCACGTGGGAGGCGCCGCTTCCTCGGCCAAATCATCCGCAAGCCCGGCTAGCAGCTAGTAGCCTCCCTTCATGCCCTACGCCCTCGCCATCTTCGACCTCGACGGCACGCTGGTCGACAGCTTCCCCTGGTTCCTGCGCACCATCAATGACGTCGCCGACCGCTTCGGCTTTCGCCGCGTGCGGGATGAGGATATCGAGGAGCTCAGGCATGCCTCGACGCGGGAGATCCTCTCCCGGCTCGAAGTGCCCGTGTGGAAGCTGCCCGCGATCGCGCGCTATGCCCGGCGGCTGAAGGGGGAAGCGGCCGCAGAGATTCCGCTGTTTGCAGGCACTGATGCGATGCTGCGGACGCTCGCGGAGAACGGCGTGCAACTTGCGCTGGTGACGTCGGACAGCGAGGTCAACGCGCGGCAAAAGCTCGGTGCGTCGGCCGCGCTCTTCCAGCATTTCGACTGCGCCGCGTCGTTGTTCGGCAAGGCCGCGAAATTCCGCCGTGTGATCCGGCGCGCGGGAGCCGTTCCGAAAAACGTCATTTCCATCGGCGACGAGGTCCGCGACATCGAGGCGGCGCGCGCGGTGGGCATTGCCTGCGGCGCGGTCAGCTGGGGCTATGCCGCGCCGGCCGCGTTGCAGGCGCTTGCGCCCGACTACATGTTCGCGCAGATGGATGAGGTTGCGGACGCCTTATGCGGGAACGTAGGGTGGATTAGCGAAGCGTAATCCACCTCTGTTGGCATCCGCAGGGCCAAAGGCGGTGGATTGCGCTTCGCTAATCCGCCCTACGCACTACGCTCTCCCACCATCCGTGGCGTTGCCCGACGGGCAAAACACGCCACCGCTCGGTCAATGCTTGCCGTGCAAATAATTCGCTTTACCACCGCAAAGCTCGGCACGACGTGCCGCGAGACGGCGAAGACATGCGCGATTGCAATACCAAGGGATGAGCTTACGCGCGCTTGCTTGCGGGAGGCTTGCGGAAGCGCTCTGACGATGCGGCCCTTCGACGCAAGAAATACCTAAGGTTGTCGTCCAGAATCGCAGTAATGAACCGAAACAATGTTTCTGCGTGCTGGCATGAGGCCAGTCCCTGCCTCGCGACCCGGCAATGACTGACGGACGTCCAGGCCTCCTCGACAAGACTCGCCGAGCCGTCAGGAATTGCCCATGGTGTCCACCTATTCCAGCTACAGCTATATCGCGCGCAATCTCACGCAGTCCCTCACGCGAGTGGCGCAGCAGTCGGACGTCTCGCGCGAAGCGGCTTACTACAAAGCCAACATCGGCAAGGTGCACAGCGTCGACGACCTGATGAAGGACTATCGTCTGTATCACTACGTCACGAAAGCCTATGGTCTGGAAGACATGGCCTACGCCAAGGCCTTCATGAAGAAGGTGCTGCAGAGCGATCTCTCGGACCCCAGGAGCTTCGCCAACACGCTGATCGACAAGCGTTACCGGGAATTCGCCGCGGCATTCTCCTTCGGCGGCGGCACAACGAAAGTCGCGCAATCGGAAAGCCAGACCGACGACATGATCGGGCTGTACACCGCAGCCATGAAGAGCAACGTCGATGCAATTGCCGCCGACGCGAAATACTACAATGCCAAAATTGGCACCGTGACCAGCGTCGACGAGCTTCTGAACGACGATCGTCTCCGCAACTATGTCGCCTCGGCGTTCGGCATCGACCAGAGCAAATGGTCGCGCGACGCGATCAAGCAGGTCCTGACCAGCGACCCGTCAGATCCGAACAGCTACGTCAATGTCAACTTCTCGTCCAAGCTGGATGGCCTGAACGCGCAGCTTGCCCAGGCCAAATCGAATGCAACGGACGCCAGCACGAAGATCGCTGACTACACGACGCAACTGTCGCAGCCCGGCGCCGACGTCAATCAATTGAAGGTCCAGATCCTGGTCGAAAGATATCGCCTGCAGTCGGCCGTGAGCAGCATATCTAGCACCAACGACGCGATCGCGACGACCAGGGGGTTCATGGATCTCGCCGCCGCGTTCGATTTTTCAGCCGACGGCTCGCTTCCGCCGGGGACGCCGGCACAGACCGCTGCAAACCTTGCCAGCACCGACAAGAGATTCGACGACAGCAAGTCGGCGGTCTATGCGGCGGCCAGCCCGCTACAGGAAGCTGTGCTGATCGGGCAATTCAGAAAAGCCATCCCGAGCGTGACTTCACTTCAGGCGCTGGTCTCCATACCGGGCGCGTATGGTTTTGCGTTGGCTGCCGTCGGCCTCGATCCCGCACAAGTGCCGCAATCGATCGTGAAGGCTGTCCTCGAAAGCGACCTCAGCGATCCCAAGAGCTATGTCTATACGCTCAATGACGATCGTTACCTCAAGCTCGCGCGTGCCTTCAATTTCGACGCCAAAGGCAATCTGACGACGCCGCTGGCGGCCCAGGATCCAGCCGAAATCCTCGATATCGCGAAGAACTACGTCATTGCGAAACTGAAATTTGCAAGCCCGCAGGCCCAGCCGAAGATCAAGGCGCAGGCCCAGAAAGACGCATCCAGCTATCAACAGGCGATCGGCGGCATCAAGAGCGTTGCCGATCTGCTCGCGAACAGGAAGCTGGTCGACTTCATCCTGGTCGCCAAGGGTTTGGAGCCCGGAAAGGTGAGCACTACCTATCTGAAGAAAATCTTGGCTTCCGATCTGAATGACCCCAAGAGCTTCGCAAACACGGAAAGCGATGCTCGCTTTGCCGAGATCGCAGCATCGTTCAATTTCGACAAGGACGGCAACGTCGCGCGCCTTGCGATGGAGGGTCCGCAAAAGCGCGATCAATTCCTGGCAACGCAGAAGAACTATCTCGAGCAAAGCCTGGAGCAGCAGCAGGGCGATGCCAATCCGGGCGTGCGCCTCGCACTGTACTTCCAGCGCATGGCGGGACACATCACATCCGCCTACGACATTCTCGCCGACAAGGCGCTCTCGGAGGTGTTCCGGACCACCTTCGACCTGCCCGATCAGATGGCCTCGATGCAGATCGATCAGCAGGCCAAGATCGTGGAGAAGTACCTCAATCTCAAAGACCTCGGAGATCCCACGAGAGTTGCAAAACTGCTCAGCCGCTTCTCGGCCATGTACGACGCGAAGAACGCCAGCCAAACCTATTCGCCGGTGCTCGACCTCTTCCAGGGATCGAGCCCGGGGACGTCAGGCATCAGTGAATCGACATATCTCGCCATGGCGAAGATGCGCGCCAACCCGTGGTGATTATGGATGCATCCGCGATCTCAGACGCTGCTTGAAGAACCAAGCAGGCAACTACAAGCCGTCATTGCGAGCGTAGCGAAGCAATCCAGCCTGTCTCCGCTGAGGATTCTGGATTGCTTCGCTGCGCTCGCAATGACGGCGGAGAGAGAGGGTCGACTAGGCCGCGGCGCCTCCGGCAGCATGACGCTGCCGCGGCTAGTCCAGCACTTCGAGCACCAGCTCCATGGTCATCAGCACGGGATTGTCGCCACGAACCAGACGCCCCTCGGCGATGCCGCCGGTGTAGTCGATCAGGGCGACGTCGAGCGCGGCTTCCAGCGCGCCGGACGCGCCAGGCGCGATCGTCCCGTCTGTGATCGCGAGCTCCGTGGCAAACGGCTCGGTCACACCGCCATGGGTAAAGCGCGCGCCGACGGTCGAACCGACGCCGCCGTGGATTTTGGCGCGCGCGATGCCCTGTGCGCGGCAGAAGGCTTCGAGACAGAAAGCAAAATCCTGGTTAGGGCGCAGCCGCAGGGCAAAGGCGCGGCCGCTCGTACGCGCGCCTATGCTTGCGGCTGCGACAGGCCCGAACAGCTTGAAATTGGTCTCGGGGTCTGGCTCGACGATGAACATTGCGCCATCCACGCCGAAGGCCTGCACCTCGAACGGCTCGGCGATGACAGTCTCATCCGGCAGCATGTGGCCGCCGCTCGCCTTGCCGTCCGCCTCGGTCCAGAGCCCGTGGCAGTGAAAGAACGGCGCCCCGTCGCGCGATCCCAACGTCATGCTGCCGAGCTTGGTCCGTGTCACGCCCGCGGGCCGATAGGTATCGCTGTAGAACGCAGCATTCTCGCCCGTCTTCGACAGCGCCGGCATGACATAGCCGAACGGTCCGAGTGCGCCGGAGCCGAAATTCAGCACGCCGCCGGCAAATCCTTCGGCAGCAAAACCGCGGCGCGCGGCTTCGAGCAGCGGCAGGCCCGCCTCAAGCCTGAACGAGAAGGCGCGTCCCCTCGCCTCCACCCATTGGATACGTTCAGTGACGGGCACACCCGGCTGCTTGATGCTCCGCATGATCAGCGCTCAGCCCGTCTTCGTCTTGTCGAGATCGAGCAGCCCGCGCGCCTCGAGCTCATTGCGCACCATGCGTTTCGGCACCTTGCCATAGCCGGATTTCGGCAGCGCCTCCCAGAAAAAGAAGCGCTTCGGCATCTTGTAGCGCGGCAGCTTCGGCGACAGGAACGCGGCCATCTCGGCCTCGCTGACCGGCTTCGCACCCTCGCGCGCAACGCAGACGGCGATACCGACCTCACCCCAGGTCGCATCGGGCACACCGAGGACAGCGACCTCGCCGACCGCGGGATGCGTCAGGATCTTTTCCTCGATCTCGCGCGGATAGATGTTGGAGCCGCCGGAGATGTACATGTCCGACGCTCGTCCGGTGATATAGACGAAGCCCTCCTCGTCCATGTGGCCGAGATCGCCGGTACGGAACCAGCCGTTGCGGAACGCCTTCGCATTGGCTTCGGGATTGTCGTAATAGCCTGCGAGCACCGCAGGCCCGAGCACGCAGATCTCGCCACTCTGGTTCGCGCCGAGCTCGCGGCCCTCGTCGTCTTGGATCGAGACCTGCATGCCGGTGCGCTCGAAGCCGCAGGTGCCGATCTTCGCATGCGGGCCGTCCTCGGGATCGTGCAACGCCGCCGGCAGCACCGTGATGTTGCCGGTAACCTCGCCGAGGCCGAAATACTGCACGATGACCTTGCCGAGCTTTTTGAGCGCGGCCTTCTGGTCCTCGCGATACATCGGTGCGCCGGCATAGATCACGTGGCGCAGCGAGGAATGATCGTATTTGTCGGCGGCGGGATGCTCGACCATCATCTTCAAAATCGTCGGCACCGTGAACAGATTGGCGATGCGGTGCTTTTCGATCAGGCGGAACGCCTCGTCGATGTCGAATTTCTCGGTCGGCAACAGCACCGTGCAGACGCCGCGCGCGGTCTGCACCAACTGATGCACGCCGGCGCCATGCGACAGCGGCGCCACCACCAGCGACGCATCGGCTTCCGTCACGCCGGGAGTGAGATCAGCGAGATGATTGGTGACCACAAAGCCCATCTGGCCGTGGGTTAGCACCGCGGCCTTGGAGCGACCGGTGGTACCTGAAGTGAAGAAGAACCAGCAGGGATCGTCATGCTCGACCGCGACGTTCTCGACCACGGTGCCGGCCTGCGACGCGATGGCCTCAGCCACGGACCCCTCGCCGAACGAGGCCTTGCCGTCGACGCTCCAGGTGAACTCCAACGCGCCGCCCCTCACCGCCGCGGCATGCCCGGGGAAATCGACATGACACAGGAATGCCTTCGCGCCGGAGGCCTGCGCGAGATAGGCGACCTCATCCGGCATCAGGCGGAAATTGGTGGGCACCCAGACCGCGCCGAGCCGGAACGCGGCGAACATCGAGACAAACATCTCCTCGCCATTCTTGGAATGGACGAGGATGCGATCGCCCTTGGCGATGCCACGCGCGGCGAGCGCAGCAGCGAGAGCCGAGACCCGCGCATCGATCTCGCGCCAGGTCCACGATTTGTCTCCCCAGACGAACCCGGGCCGCGATCCATGCCGCCGCGCGTTCTGCGTCAGCATGTAAGCGAGATTCATGACGCGGCGAGACATGCGGAGCGGTTGCATCGGGCTTCCTCTTCGACGGCGAACGGCACGGAGGCCGTCCGCTCATTGCAGCTCATTTATCGCGATCCGCCGCGGTGTAGCAAGGCCGCCGGCCGCGCACCTGCGTTACGGCTTTTTGAACTCGAACGGCGTCGCCGTGATCACCCTTTCCTTGACGCAGGCCTGCGAACCGAAACCGCCGCAATAGCTGCCGTGCAGGTCGAAGCGGACGGTGCGCGCCGCACCTCGCTTCATCGGCGGCGCCACAATGCTATAGCTGCGGACATAGCCGTCGAACACGGCGCGCACGCTGCCGTCGGGTCGCGCCACCAGGATATCCAGCAGGCAACCGCCGGTTCCGCAATAGATGCCCTCGCGTTCGCCGCATTTGGTATCGCGGAAATCGACGATGTAATCGTCGCGGCCATCGCCGGTCAGGTCGATCTTGCGCACAGTATCGGGCGCGAAGCTCACCGCGCCGCCGCCCTGACTTTCGCATTCCTCATGGGCATAACGCAGCGCCTTCTGCACAGCAGGCGGATAGCCGGATGGGTCGAACGGCTTGGCATCATCGGCGCGCGCCGCGGCCATGAGCATCGTGAGCAGGACGAACAGATATCGCATACGTCTTGGTCGCAGGCGCGGCCCCATCGTTCAGGGAATTTTAAACATGATCAGCGCAACCTCGCTCAGTTCTCGCGTACAGAGTGCCGCACCATGGTCAAAGCGCCCGTCTTCCTCCTGCTGTCGTTGGCGCTTGCCGGATGCGCGGTGGCCCCGCAAGCCCACCTCGCCTCAGATCCCGTATTCCAGCCCGCGCGCTATGCCTGGGACGGCGCAGGCGAGAATCCCAATCAGCAACGCGCCACCGAGCGGGCAACACGCATCGCCGCCAAGCCCGCGCACGACGGAACCGACGCCGACCAGGACGCCAAGGTCAATCGCTCGCTGGTCATCTGCCAGGGCTGTCTTCCCGCAAAACCCCAGCAAGAAGATGCGCGGCTCGCCAAGGCGACGGATTGAACCCAACTGCGACTCCGCCTATTTCGTGCGCGAGGCCGGCAGCTGGAAGATCGACGACATCAAGGGTTCCTCCGACGGCGAGCCCTGGCCGATCCGCAAGATGCTGACGGACTCGCTGAAGAGCTGATTGGAGACGCGATGAGCGACGTGATCAACAACAAAGCCCGTCACCGCTACGAGCTTGAGGTCGAAGGCTATCTCGCGACGGAGCATTACAAGCTCGACGGCAACGTCATCACGTTCGAACATACCGACGTGCCGAAGGAGCTCGGCGGCAAGGGCGTCGGCTCGAGGCTGGTGCAAGGGGCGCTCGACCAGGTCCGCGCTGCCGGGCTGAAGCTAGTCCCGCAATGCCCGTTCGTGAAGGCGTGGATCGAGAAGCATCCGGACTATCAGGACCTGGTGAAGGTCTAGCGCCGAACCGGGGCGTCACAGCGCCCCAAGCTTCCTCAGCGAGTCCTGCGCTGTCTGCAACCCGGGCTTCAATTCCAGCGCCTTGCGGAAGTCGGCGATCGCTCCCTTGACGTCGCCAAGCCTCATCTTGGCCTGGCCACGATTATTCCAGGAAAATACATCGGCCGGATCATACTGCAGCGCCTTGTCGTAGTCGGCAAGACCGCCCTTGTTGTCGCCGAGATAGAGCCGGATCATGCCGCGATTGCGCCAGCCGCGCGCATCGGTCGGCGCAACGCGGATCGCCTCGCCATAATCGGCGGCCGCGCGGTCGAGTTGCTCGCTGTCTCGGTAGACGTTGCCGCGGTCGATATAGGCGAGCAGATCGGGTGCGAGCTTGATCCGCATGCTGAAGTCGGCCAGCGCATGAGCCGTGTCGTGCTTGCGGGCGTAGACGTAGCCCCGATTGGCGTAGGCGGTGGCATAGTTGGGATTGCGCTTGATCGCAGCGTCGAAATCGGCGATCGCTCCGTCGAGATCGCCCTTGTTGTAGCGGGACTCGCCACGATTGCTGTAGGCCGACGCCATCGACGGATCGAGCTTGATAGCCTCATCGTACTCGGCGATGGCACGATCATAGTTGTGCTTGAAGCTGTAGACCCGGCCGCGATTGTTATAGGCGCAGGCATAGGTGGGATCCAGGCGCACGGCTTCATCGAGGTCGGACAGCGCCGCATCGAGCTCGCGCTTCTCGGTCAGACCATGACCGCGGTTGCAATAGGCGCCGGCGAGCCTGCGGCCGGTCTCGCCGTTGCTGTCGATCACCGTCGAGCAGGCCTTCACCCGCTCGTCCGGCGTGCTGCTCAACCCCACACAGGCTTCCCAGGCCGGGCCGCCCTCGGCAGCGGCCGGCACCGTCGCCGTCAAGGCCAGCATGGCGAGCAAGGCCATCAGACTGAGCAGGACACGCATTTTGCAGATATCTCCCCTGCGGCAACCTCCCTTGGTCGCGGCTTGGCAAGGGTGGGTTCAGGTGCCTAGATCAGGGAATGAGCACGCTTCGGAAGGATCAGGCATGGCGGCATCGGTACGCGACAACAAGGTCAGGAGCCGCTTCGAGCTCGATGTCGGCAGCGAACTCGCCTTCGCCAATTACCGGCTGACGCCGTCGGCAGTCATCATCACCCACACTGAGACGCCGCGTGCCCTGCGCGGCCGCGGCATTGCGTCCGAGTTGATCAGGGGCGCGCTCGAGATCATCCGCCGCGACGGCAAGAAGGTCATCGCGGGCTGCGGCTTCGTCGTCGACTATCTTGAACGGCATCCGGAGGATGCGGATCTGGTGGCCTGAACGAGAAAGAGCCCGCGAGGTCGCGGGCCCTTTTTGGTTGCTTGGCGTCGACCGATGCGCGTCGGTCAGTGCTTGATTTCGGGCGGCAGCTTGCCGCCATTGGCGGCGAGCTTGGACATCACCTGCTTGTGCAGCCAGACGTTCATGCTGGCGGAGTCGTTCATGTCGCCGCTATAGCCGAGCTCCTTGGCGAGATCCTTGCGCGCAGCCAAGCTCGAATCGACGTCGAGTGCCTTCATCAGGTCGACGATCGAGGTGCGCCACTCCAGCTTTTCGCCCTTATGCGCGGCGGCGGCCGCATCGACGATCGCGGCGACGTCCACCGTTTGGGCCGGCGCGGCGGCGGGTGCAGACCCTGGCGCCGATCCGCTCGGCGCGGCTCCTGCAGGCGCGCTGCCCGCGGATGCGCCGCCTGCGGGCGCAGCGGAAGCCGTATGGCTGCCGAAGATTGCGCCCATGATTTTCCCGAAAATGCTCATGTCTGCTCCCCGAAAAAGATCCCGTTGGAAGGCCCTGAGTGGGCACTTATAGACGATGTTACGCTGGTGCGCCCGCGAAGTTCCGCGAGCCACAAACAGCATGAGCTTATCTGCGGCGAAATGACGACCCGACAACGTCAGCGCGGTTGCACTGCGGCAACGAATCTCACCCAGGCGTGAGGGACAGGACTCGGAAATAGGGGTACGCTTCCCGCTCAGCTCGCGATGCCACCCGGAATTCGCTGCTGGTTGGACTCGCGAAACCCAAAAAAGCGGCCGCTTGCGCCGTAGTCGGCGCCGAGTTCGGCTGCATGGCAAGGGAGCAAGCCGACCATGGCCACACTCTATCAGGGCAATGTCCCCAGGATGGGCCAGACCGCAGACGCGGCTGGACCGGTGATCCGAACCATAGAACTCTCCGACCTGCACGATGCGCTCAAGCGCGGCTGGGAAGACTTCAAGGCAGTCCCAAGCCACGCCATCATCCTCTGCGTGATCTATCCGGTGCTCGGCCTCGTGATCGCGCGCGTCGCGATGGGCTATTCCGTGATACCGCTGTTGTTTCCGCTCGCCGCGGGCTTCGCGCTGATCGGCCCGTTCGCAGCACTCGGCCTCTACGAGCTCTCCAGCCGCCGCGAACGCTATGAGGAAGCAAGCGCCTGGGATGCCATGGAAGTCCTGCGCTCGCCCTCCTTCGGCGCCATGCTCGGCCTCGGCACCTTGCTGCTCGCACTGTTTGTGACCTGGGTCGCGACCGCGCAGGCGATCTATGTCGCAGCGTTCGGCTATGAAGGCGTCACCGGAATTTCGGACTTCCTGAGGCGGGTGCTGACAACCTCTCAAGGCTGGTGGCTGATCGTGGTGGGCTGCGGCACGGGCTTCCTGTTCGCGCTCGCAGCGCTCTGCATCAGCGCGGTATCATTCCCGCTGATGCTCGACCGCCATGCCGGCGCCCTGGAGGCAATGGTCACCTCGCTGCGCGTCGTCGCCAAGAACCCGGTGCCGATGGCGGCCTGGGGCCTCATCGTGGCGGTGTTGCTCGCGCTCGGCACGATCCCCGCGTTCCTCGGGCTCGCGGTCGTCATTCCCCTGCTCGGTCACGCCACCTGGCATCTCTATCGCAAGGTCATCGTCTCCGAGCCCGGTGCCCGGCCAGTGCCGCCCCCACCACAGCGCCCGCGCAAGCCTGCGGCCGATTTCCCCGCCAATCTCTTCCCGTGGCGGAACAGGGAATAGGACTGAAGCCAGGCGATCTCATCTGAGCGCTCCTGCCCGGGTCACCCCGGCGGGAGCGCTGCTGTCAGGCCTTGCTTTGGCCGCGGTTACATCAGAGATTGCCGCCGTCGGTCGTGCCCCATCACGGAATCAATTACCTCTGATGACCCTGACGATTTCTCGTCTCGCTCTTGCAGCCCTCGCCCTTTCAGCCTCAATCCTGTCCGTCGAACCCGCGCTGGCCGCGGTTGCCTGCGGCTCGGGCAATTTCGACGCCTGGCTTGCGGATTTCAAAGCCGAGGCTGCGGCCAAGGGCATCTCGCAACAGGCCATCACCGCCGGACTTGCCGGTGTCACGCTGGACCAGAGCGTGCTCAACCGCGACAAGTCGCAAAAGGTCTTCACCCAGACCTTTGAGGAGTTTTCCGGCCGCATGGTGCCGCCGCGGATGACGCGCGGCTCCAACATGATGAAGCAATACGGATCGGTGCTGTCGCGGATCGAGCAGGCCTATGGCGTGCCAGGCGAGATCCTGGTCGCGATCTGGGGCCTGGAGACCGATTTCGGGGTCAACACCGGCAAGTTCTCGACCATCCGCTCACTGGCGACACTGGCCTATGATTGTCGCCGTGCCGAGCAGTTTCGCGGCGAGCTGATGGATGCGCTGCGCATCGTTCAGCGTGGCGATCTCACGCCTGCCGAAATGAAGGGCGCCTGGGCCGGCGAGCTTGGCCAAACCCAGTTCATGCCGTCGTCCTGGCTGAAATATGCGGTCGATTTCGACGGGAACGGCAAGCGTGACCTCCTGCACAACGCTCCCGACGTGCTTGCCTCCACGGCCAACTATCTCGCCGGATACGGATGGCAGAAGGGCAAGGACTGGCAGCCGGGCAGTCCGAACTTCGCGGTGCTGCAGCAGTGGAACAAGAGCGAAGTCTACTGCAAGACGGTGGCCTATTTTGCCACCCAACTCGCGCACGCTCCTTAAGATACCTCGAAAAGATACCTCGAAATCAAAACCCGTAGGGCCGATCGGTAAGGCGACCGGCCCTCTCTTGGATTGCGCCTGCCTACCCGTCTACTTGCCCATGGTGGCTTGCATCGCCTTGTTCAGGTGCATGCCGCACACACCCATCTTGCCGTTGAGCAGCGCGTCCTGGGCCGCCGTGATCTCCTTCTCGGCGACGAACTTGCTATCGCCGTCAGGCATGGCCTCGATCGCGGTCTCAGTCTTTTCCAGATTGGCCCCGCTGCAACCACCCATGCTGTGCTTGGCGGCCTGAGCCGGTGCGACGGCGAATGCAACGGCGGCAATTGCGATAACCCCGAGTAACTTCGTCATGATGTTACTTTCCTTCTCTTTTTCTTGGGACAGACCCGGCGACATTGCCGGAATCCGCAACATGACTTTGCTGCCGACGCGGCAACTTGCCGCAATAAATTCCCCGCGAGAATTGCGTGATGTTGCGCGCGGCGCAGAGCCGCATGCGAAATTTCTGATTTTCATTACAACTCTGTAATAAGGCTCTACACGCTCGGCGTGTGCGCTGCACCATCAGGCTGGCGTTCAGCCACGAATTTGGCGCCCGATTACCGCTCGCCTCGAACGGCGAACATGACCGTGGGGCGGCCCGGCCCGCGATCTTCCGCCTGCAACCGCCGTTCGCCCGGCACTCAAAATATGATTTTATATTCAGACTTATAAATCAGGGTGCATGCGAATCATGCATGCCGGACTTGGGCCTACAAGCTGGAGCAACACCTTGCTGAGGACGGGAACGTCACTTATTTCGCAAGTATCGGAACTGCCAGCCGCCGGCTAAATCCGTTATTTCACGGGCGTTTATCAGCTCCGCTTGGGGATTTCGCCTAACCGTTGGGCGGGAGCGCCCAGAGGTTAAGCGTCTCTTACCTAGGCCATGCGCCAAACGCCTAGCTGCATCGCAACATAGGAACTTTCGCATTGCATCACTCTCACCTATATTCATTTCAACGATGACGCCCGGGCAAGGGCTGAATCGAACTACAGGAGACTACCAATGCTGCTCTCGCTCATCCGCATGATCCAGGCTTTCCGGGACTATCAGCGCAATGTTGCCGAGCTGTCCCAGCTCAGCGATCGCGAACTGGCCGATATCGGCCTCGATCGCTCGGACATCCCGCGCGTTGCCGCCGGTCAGTATCAGGGCTGATATCGTTCAGCCCTTCACTGGACGAACCGATAACGCCCGCCTCGTGCGGGCGTTGTCGTTTTCAGCGGCAGAAAACTCGATCTCGGCGATTCCACTGGCCGCCGAAAAGCGCTACCTGTCCGCCCCATGACAGGACCCCTATCCAAACCCGTGCACGTCATCGGTGCCGGCCTCGCCGGTTCCGAAGCCGCCTGGCAGGTCGCGAAAGCTGGCCTGCCCGTGGTGCTGCATGAGATGCGGCCCGATCGCATGACCGAGGCGCACCGCACCGACGGGCTCGCCGAGCTCGTCTGCTCCAATTCGTTCCGCTCGGACGATGCCGCCAACAACGCGGTCGGCCTTCTCCATGCGGAGATGCGCCGCCTTGATTCGCTGATCATGCGCGCAGCCGATGCCAATCAAGTGCCGGCCGGCGGCGCGCTGGCCGTCGACCGCGATGGCTTCTCCGCGGCCGTAACAAAGGCGCTGAACGAGCATCCCCTTGTCGAGATCGCCCGCGGCGAAATTAAAGGCCTGCCGCCGGCGGACTGGAGCAACGTGATCGTTGCGACGGGCCCCCTCACCTCCGCGCCGCTGGCCGATGCCATCCGCGAATTGACTGACGAGAACGCGCTCGCCTTCTTCGACGCCATCGCGCCGATCGTGCACCGCGAATCCATCGACATGTCGGTGGCCTGGTTCCAGTCGCGCTACGACAAGGTCGGTCCCGGCGGCAACGGCGCCGACTACATCAACTGCCCCATGACCAAGGAGCAATATGATGGCTTCGTCGCCGCGCTGATCTCGGGCGAGAAGACCGAGTTCAAGGAGTGGGAGACCAATACGCCCTATTTCGACGGTTGCCTGCCGATCGAGGTGATGGCGGAGCGCGGTCCCGAGACACTGCGCCACGGTCCGATGAAGCCGGTCGGCCTCACCAATCCGCACGATCCCACGACGAAGCCCTACGCGGTCGTGCAACTGCGCCAGGACAACAAGCTCGGCACGCTCTACAACATCGTCGGATTCCAGACGAAGCTGAAATACGGCGAGCAGCAGCGCATCTTCCGCACCATTCCCGGGCTGGAGAAAGCCGAGTTCGCCCGCCTCGGCGGCCTGCATCGCAACACCTTCCTCAACTCGCCAAAACTGCTCGACAGCCAGCTGCGCCTACGCGCGCAGCCGCGACTGCGCTTTGCCGGCCAGATGACGGGCTGCGAAGGTTATGTGGAGTCCGCCAGCGTCGGCCTGATCGCCGGCCTCTATGCGGCAGCCGACGCGCGCGGCGCGCAGCTTGCGAGCCCGCCGGCCACCACGGCGCTCGGGTCGCTTCTCGGCCATATCACTGGCGGTCATATCGAGACCATCGAGCCGGGCACGCGCTCGTTCCAACCGATGAACGTCAATTTCGGCCTGTTCCCGCCACTCGCCAGCCCGCCCACGAAGAAGCCCGACGGCACGCGTCTGCGAGGCAACGAGAAGACCGTGGCCAAGAAGCAGGCCATGAGCGCGTTGGCGCTTGCCGATCTCGATCGCTGGATCGCCGATCATTTGCGCATTGCCGCAGCCGCGTGAGTTTTCGATGAGTCTTCCGAAAGACGACGCCGCGGTGCTGTCGGCGCGCTGGACCGAGGGCGTGCTGCTCAAGCGCGACGTGTTCTCGACAGTCGAGCGCGGCCGTTTCCGCAGCGACAGTGGCGAGGTCGACGCCGTGCTGCGCCGGCTCGATGAGGTGCCCTGGTGGTCGTTTCCGCTGGCACGCCATCTGTTCGCACGCGAGAAGCACGCGCTGGCGCTCGCAAAGGGCCTTCATGTCGGACCCGAGCTGCTGTGGGCGGGACGTCGTGCGCTGGTGCGCGGCTTCGTTGACGGCGTCGCGCTGCATCTGGCAAAGCCTCATGGCGATCTCGCCTATTTCCGCTCGGCGAAGGACGTGCTGCGCCGATTGCGCCGTGCCGGCATCTGCCACAATGATCTCGCCAAGGAACAGAACTGGCTGGTCGGCCGCGATGGCCGCGCCTATGTGACCGACTTCCAGCTTGCGGCGTGCTTCAAGCGACGCGGCCGGCTCTACCGCATCCTCGCCTACGAAGACCTCCGTCATCTGCTCAAGCATAAGCGTTCCTATGCGCCGGAGGCGCTGACGCCGCGCGAGCGGAAGGTGCTGGCGAAGAAATCGTTCGCCGCGAGCCTCTGGCTTGCAACCGGCAAGAAGGTCTATCGCGCCATCACCCGCGGCCTGTTCAACTTCACCGATCGTGAGGGTGGCGGCCGCCGGCTCGTCAACGATGCGCCTGTCATCGCAGAGCTGATCCGCAAGAACCCCGCCGTGCGCGACACCGCCATCGTCGCTTTTGCCGACCGCCGTTCCGGCGTCGGGCTTTATGCCTTCGTCGAAGCCGATCAGGCCGCGCTCGAGGGCCAGCTCCGCAACGAGCTCACGGCTGCCAGGGGCCCAAAGCCCCCTGAGCATATCCAGGTCGTGCATGCATTGCCGCGCGATGCCGGTGGCAGGCCACGCACCGAGATCCTGCAACTGGTCGCGATGAACCAGCTCGACCTGATCGAGCCGATGATGAGGAACGACCAGGATCGCGCCTTCCTCAAGGACATCCTGGAGCAGCGCAAGAACCTGCGCGATCGCTTCAACTTCGAGGCGGACCTGCCGACCGGTTAGACTGCGCGAGGCGGGGCGCCTTGAAGCGTCCACAATGCCGGTGGAGAAGCCGGGGATTGCACCGATTTGGGGACCAATGACTCGCTGGGGGACGATAAGGCGCCGCGCTGCCCTGCTGCTTGCAGGTCTGATGCTGCTGGCCGCCACGCCGGTGACGGCAGCCGAATCCCCGGCCGAACAGATCTCCGGCTTCCGGGCGAAGCACGGAGAGGGCCGCGTCGTGCGCGACGCAACGCTCGACCGCATTGCGATGGATCAGGCGCGCGCGATGGCGGCGAAGGACGATCTCAGCCATGACGCCCTCGGCCCGTTCAACAAGCGCGTCGCGCCGTCGGGCGCAGGACGCGCCGCCGAGAACATCGCCTATGGCTACGACACCTTCGAGAAGACGCTGGGACAGTGGATCGATTCCTCCGGCCACCGCAAGAACCTGCTGCTCCACAACGCCACCCGCGTCGGCATCGCGAGCGCAAAAAATGCCAGCGGCAAGCGCACTTATTGGGCCATGGTGATCGCCGGCGATTACGAGCCGAAGCCGAGCAAGGGCAAAGGCAAGAAGGATAGCGAGCCGCTTGTGGCCGTGAAGCGCGAGGTCACCCCCACCAGCAAGCCCAAAGTCGCCAACTGCCACGTCAAGCTGCTCGGCCTCTGCATCTGAGAGGAAGCCGGCCCGGCCGTTCGCCGGCACGCAGTCTTGCTTGCCTTGCCAGGGGCGTCTAATCCATCCCACGGGACCTGCGAGAGAGAGAAGCGCGTTGATCGACATCGACCGAATCCGGGCCGACACTCCGGCCGCCTCCCGGCTCACCTATCTGCACAACGCCGGCGCGGCTCTCATGCCCACCACCGTCGTCGCGGCGATGAAGCAGCATATCGACCTCGAGAGCGAGATCGGAGGTTACGCCGCCGCCGACCGCGAGTCTGGCCGGCTCGATGCGGTCTACGGTTCCGTGGCACGCTTGCTGAACGCGGCACGGGACGAGATCGCGCTGATGGAGAACGCGACCGTCGCCTGGCAGATGGCGTTCTATGCGCTGCAATTTCGCGCCGGCGACCGGATCCTGACCGCCGAGGCCGAATACGCCGCCAACTATGTCGCCTTTCTCCAGGTCGCCAAACGCACCGGCGCGGTCATCGACATCGTGCCGAGCGATGCCAATGGCGAGCTCGATGTTCACGCGCTCGAACGCATGATCGACGGCCGCGTAAAACTCATCGCCATCACCTGGGTTCCGACCAATGGCGGGCTGATCAATCCGGCCGCAGCGATCGGCAGAATCGCGCGGACACATGGCATTCCCTATCTGCTCGACGCCTGTCAGGCGGTGGGCCAGATGCAGGTCGACGTCGCAGCGATCGGCTGCGACATGCTGTCAGCCACAGGCCGCAAATTCCTGCGCGGCCCGCGCGGCACAGGCTTTCTCTATGTTCGCCGCGAGCTGCTGCAGCAGCTTGAGCCGCCGATGATCGACCATTTTGCGGCGCCCTGGGTCTCCCGAAACCGCTATCAGCTCCGCGACGATGCGCGCCGGTTCGAGACCTGGGAGAACAATTACGCAGCGCGGCTCGGGCTTGGTGCGGCCGTCGACTACGCCCTTGCGATCGGCATCGGCCCGATCGAGCGACGCTGCCGCTTGCTGGCAGACCGCCTTCGCAGCGGCCTCGCCGCCATCGACGGTATCACCATTCGCGATCTCGGCCGCGCACCGGGCGCCATCGTCAGCTTCACGATGGAGGGCTGCGAGGCGGACGCGATCGTCAGCAGCGCCGCCGCAGCCGGTATCACCATCGGTGCCTCAGATCCGTGGAGCACCCGGATCGACGCGGAAGTCCGCGCGCTGCCGGTCGTCGTGCGCGCTTCTCCGCATTACTACAACACGGAAGCCGAGATCGATCGGTTGGTCGCTCACATGGCGGGTCTAGCACCACGCTAGTGTGACACCAGACCAGCGGCGCAGACCTAGGCTCTCGTCGTCAGTGCCGACAACTGGTCGGTGTCGAAGCGAGCGCGCAACTCGCTGATGGCCTTCGCGTCCGGCGTTCCGCTGGCGGTGAGCTTGGCCAATTCCTCGAAGTAATGCTCATGCCCCGGCGGAGACACGGTCATGAGCACGCGCGCGGGCTTGTCGCTGACATTGGTAATGTTGTGGGGAACGCCTGGAGGAATGAACAGGTACGTTCCCGGCGTGGCCCGGACGACCTCGTCGGCGACGTGCCATTCGCACTCGCCTTCAAGCATGTAGAAGGTCTCTTCCTGCACGCGATGAACGTGCCGGCCCGTGGCGAACCCGGCCGGTATCGTCCAATCGAACATGCTGGTGTGGCGGCTGTCCTCTCCCGTCACCAGAAAGGCCATCGGCTGACCGCGCAGCATTACTCCCGTCGTTTCGCCGGGCCGGCGGACGAGTGGCTTTGCGTTCATGTGCTCCTCCATGGCTGGGCGCCAATTGCGCGATAACGGCGCCATCATGGTCCGCCAGTTCCGGGAAGTAGCGAAGCAGCGCGGAAATCGTTGCAAAAAACCTGCGAAATGTGCCCTTCTTTGGCGATGGCCGCGATACATGAATTTGGTCCCTTCCGCCTCGACGCCGAAGCAGGGATACTGTTCCGCGGGGCCGAGCCAACCCCGCTCGGCCAGCGCGCAGTGCAGCTTTTGGCCTTGCTGGTGCAGCGAGCCGGCATGCCGGTATCGAAGGACGCTTTGATCGAGGCGGCATGGCCCGGCCAGGCCATTGAAGACAGCAACCTGACCGTCCAGATGGCGGCGGTCCGGCGCACGCTGGCAGACGGCTGCGGAGAATCGCAATGGATCGAGACCCTGCCACGGGGCGGCTATCGCTATATCGGTCCGGCGGTGACGTCGTCGGCCTCGGACCGAACAACCGCACCATCGCTGACCTTGCCTGAGAGGCCATCGATCGCGGTATTGCCGTTTGCGGACCTGAGCGGCGATACGGAGCAGGACTATTTTGCCGACGGAATGGTCGACGACATCATCACCGGCCTGTCCCGCATCAACTGGCTGTTCGTGATCGCGCGAAATTCCACGTTCACATACAAGGGCCGAGCGGTCGATGTGAAACAGGTCGGTCGCGAGCTTGGCGTGCGCTACGTGCTGGAAGGCAGCATCCGGAAAACCGGGGGCAATGTGCGTATCACTGGACAGCTGATCGATGCGTCGACCGGCATGCATGTGTGGGCCGAACGCTATGACCGCCACTCCGATGATATTTTCGCGCTTCAGGACGACATCGCCATGTCCGTCGTCGGCGCCATCGCGCCGAGCCTTCGCCGCGCCGAAATCAACCGGGTCAAACGCAAACGGCCCGACAGTCTCGATGCCTATGATCTCGTCCTGCGGGCTCAGCCGGATGTCGATTCCGGCATGCCGGAGCAAGTCACGCAGGCGCTCGTCCTGCTCGAGCGCGCAATCACGCTCCAGCCCTCCTATGCGCTGGCGCACGGTAACGCTGCGATGTGCCACCATTGCCTGTTCCTCCGCGCTGGTTTGCAGGAGGGAAGCCGCGCCGCCTCGATCAAGCATGCGCGATCGGCCATCGCCCACGGGCAGGATGACGCCCTTGCCCTTACGCTGGCAGGCTTTTCAATCGGCATGGACGGGCACGATCGCGCGGCGGCATTCACCGCACTCGATGCCGCGCTCGCGATCAGCCCGTCATCGGCGCTGACTTACATCCTCGGTAGCGTGATGCTCGGCTGGGGTGGTGATTCCGACCGCGCGATCGAATGGAGCGAGCGCGGCATGCGGCTCAGCCCGTTTGATTCCTGGGCCTTCGCAGCCTTTGACGCACAGGCGATGGGGCATTTCCATCGCGGTCGGTATGAAGAGGCCTGTCGCGCGGCCTACCGCGCGGTTCAGGCTAACCCGCGTCACAGCATTACCCATGTGCAACTGGCGGCGGCGCTTGCAAAGCTCGGGCGATTGCAGGAAGCGAGAGCCGCCGCGGCCCGGGTGTTGGAATTGCACCCGACCTTCCGCTATGGCCGCCAATTCCAGGGCGTCAATTGCGCACCGGCCCCGGCGGCATCGCTTGGTGAGGCCCTGCGGGCCGCCGGGCTGCCGGAGTAATTGTCAAACCCGCTTCAGGTGCAGCGGGCGCTCAATCCGGATGCGCCGAGCTTGGCCATGACCTCGTCGAGATGGGCGCTGTCGCGTGTCTCGATGACGAGCTGCAACAGCGTTGCCTTGGCGGGGAGGTCCGAGAAGGTCCGCTGATGCGAGACCTCGATGATGTTGGCACCGGCCTCAGCCAGCAGCGCCGCGACCGCGGCCAGCTGGCCGGGTCTGTCGGGAATGTCGAGCGAAAGCTGCGTCAGCCGCCCCTCGCGGGCAAGCTCGCGCGTCAGCACGGAAGCGATCAGCCTGGTGTCGATGTTGCCGCCACTCAGGACCAGGCCAACCTTCTCACCGGCAAAGCGCGTAGGATCCGACATGATCGCCGCGAGGCCGGCAGCGCCCGCACCCTCGACGACCGTCTTCTCGATTGAGATCAAGGTTGCGACCGCGCGCTCGAGCTCGGCTTCGTTGACGAGCGCGATGTCGTCGACGAGGCCGCGGACGATCTCGGTGGTGATCTTGCCCGGCGATTTGACCGCGATGCCTTCGGCGAGCGTATCGCCGCGCGCCGGCAGATTGCCGCCATGGATGGCGTTGTACATCGAGGGATAGAGCCAGGCCTCGACGCCGAGAATCCGCAGCGACGGCTTTAGCGATTTCGCCGCTATGGCGATGCCGCTGATCAGGCCGCCACCGCCGATCGGCACGACCAGCGTGTCGAGTTCCGGCACCGCCTTGAGTATTTCCAGCCCGACCGTGCCCTGCCCCGCAATCACCAGCGGATCATCGTAGGGGTGAACGAAGATCATGCCGCGGGCTTCGCCATGGCTGCGCGCAAACGCAGCCGCCTCTTCCAGCGTCGCGCCCGTCACGACGACCTCGGCGCCGTGATGCCTGGTGTTTTCGACCTTCACCATCGGCGTGCCCACCGGCATCACGATGGTGGCGGGAATGCCGAGCCGCCTGGCGTGATAGGCAACGCCCTGCGCGTGATTGCCCGCGGACATGGCAATGACCCCCCGCACACGCTCGTCCGGCGTCAGCGCGTTGAGCCGGTTCAGCGCACCACGCTCCTTGAACGACGACGTGAACTGGAGGTTCTCGAATTTGAGCCAGAGGTCACAGCCGCAGATATTGCTCAGCGTTCGGCTGTAGCTGCAGGGCGTCTCGACGACGGCGCCGCGGATGATCTCGGCAGCGGCGTGAATGTCAGCCGGCGAAACCGGAAAGCCGCTCAGATCGGGAGATGCGGATTGGGACAATTCGGCCATGGGACAGCATAGTGCATTTGGCCGGCTGCGGCGATAAGCCACCCGCTATTTGGTAAATTCCCGGGATCGTGAAGCCCGCCACAGCGTCCATAGCGTGCGCAACCGCGAGACCGGCTGCGGAGCGAAGGGATTACGCCCTGGCCGCGCCAGGCGATCGAGATCTGACCGCGCCTGGCTCAGCGGCAGGAAGGCGGCCCGCGTCGAGGGCGGCAGCTGCGCCAGCAGGGACGACACTGTCCCCAGATGCTGCCGCGCATCGCCGATAAGCTGGTCCAGCGCGGCTTGGAGATTGGGCGTCTGCCTGCCCGCGAACACATCCTCGGTGGAGCAGGCATGGCTGGTCAGGAGTTGCTGCGGCAGGAACAATTGCCGATGGGAGGCGTCCCGGGGCAGGTTCGCGATCACCTGGGCGATGCCCTGTGCCAGTCCGGCGTGCCGGGCCACATGCTCGGCCGCGTCCGAAGCGTCGCCCATGATCCGCGCCGCAAGCGTGAAAAGGGCCGAAGAGGTCGCAGCCAGATAGCCTTCGAGCGCCGTGATGGTCGGCATCGGATCGTTGTAGAGATCGAACTGATGCTCGTCGACCAGCAATGACAGCGGCCCGACCGGCAGGTCGAAATCGCGGATGGCGCGGAGCAGCTCGGCCGCCACCGGATTGCCCTCGGCGCTGCCGTGGACCAGGCCGGAGAACAGATCGGTCCACCATTGGAAGCGGATCTCGCCGGGCAAAGGCTGGCTCACTTGGTCGCGAACGCGGACGATCTCGACATTGAAGGCGTAGAGGGCAAGCAGCGCGCGGCGCTCGGCGGCCGGTGCGAACAGCGCCGCGACGTAGCGGGGAAAGTCGTGGCCGCGCACGAGGTCGGCGCAGTAGGTCGCGGTGTCGGGCGGCGTCGCGGCGCTGCTCATGGCACCGCTATCAGCGCGGCCGCGACGCGGCGCCGTTCGCCGATCATGATGTTGTAGGTGCGCACGGCGGGGCCGGTCTGCATGGTGTCCAGGACAACCCTCACCGCCTTCAGCGCCTGGCGCAGCTCCGGCGGCGGCAGCCAGAGCCCGGTTCCCGTACCAACCAGCAGCGTGTCGATGCCGTTGGCGGCCGCAAAAACCCGATCCAGCGAATAGCGGTCGATCTTGGTGGGATCGGTCACGTCCCAGGCCCAGATCGCATCGGGCAGGCACAGCAGCGAGCCTCGGTGCGACATGCCGCCAAAGGCGAAGCCGCCCTTGCCATAGGCCTCGATCGGCGCCGAGCGCGGGAAATGGGGAGCGTTGGGATCGCCGGCCATGAGCTTCGTCCGAATGAGCTGACTACCCTCGCAAACCCATGCGAGGGCATGCGGTTCGGATCATGCCTTGTTTTTCTTCGCCGGCGCAGCCTCTTCTCTCGCATCTTCGCGGTGCTCGCCGACGCCGAGATAGATCAGGATCGGCGCGGCGATGAAGATCGAGGTGTAGGTGCCGACCAGCACCACGCCGAACATCATCACGGCCGTGAAGCTGTGGATGGCGTGACCGCCGAACAGCAGCAGCGCCAGCAATGCCAGCGTTACCGTCAAGTGGGTGATGATCGAGCGCGACAGCGTCGAATTGATGGACTCGTTCAGCAGCTGCGGCATCGGCATCTTCTTGTAACGCCGCAGCATTTCACGGATGCGGTCATAGATGACGACGGTGTCGTTGAGCGAATAGCCCAGAATGGTCAGAAGCGCCGCGATGCTGGTCAGGTCGAAATCGACCTGGCTGATCGACATGAAGCCGATCGTCAGCACGATATCGTGCACGTTGGCGATCATGGCGCCGAGCGCGAACTGCCATTCGAACCGGAACCAGAGATAGACCAGGATGGCAATGATCGCCAGCATCAGGCCGGCCATGCCCCAACCCAGCAGCTCACCGGAGACGCGCGGACCCACCACCTCGACGCGGCGATATTCCACGGAGTCGCCGAGGGCGGCGCGAACCTTGTCCACGGCTTCCTGCTGCGCCTTGTCGCCGCCCGGCTGCTCGGCAACGCGAAGCAGCACGTCGGCGGCGCCGCCGAATTGCTGCAGCTGGACTTCGCCAAGGCCCAGGCTGCCAAGGGTCGTGCGCATCTGCGCAAGGTCTGCGGTGCCCGACTTGGCCCGCACTTCCATCAAGGTGCCGCCCCTGAAGTCGATGCCGAAGTTCAGCCCATGGGTGAAGAACAGCACAATGGCGATGATCGAGAGCGTCGCCGAGATCGGGAACGAGATGCGGCGGAACTGGGTGAAGTCGAAATGCGTATCGTCTGGCACGATGCGCAGCGACGGCAGGAGGCCGAGCACGCTGACCACGGTAAGCACGGCAATCAGGACGCCGAGAGAGATGAGAACGAGTTGAGTAGTGGTCACAGCCGGCCTCGAATGATCAAATCGGCACGGTCTTCGGCCGCTTCCACTGCACCCACCATGCCACGATCAGGCGGGTCATGGTGAAGGCGGTGAACACAGTGGTGATGATGCCGATGCCGAGCGTTACAGCGAAGCCGCGCACCGGTCCGGTGCCGATCATGAACAGCACGGCTGCGGCAATGAAGGTCGTGATGTTGGAATCGAGAATGGTCGCGAGCGCCCGCTTGAAGCCTGCGTCGATCGCCGAGATCGGGCTCCTCCCGCCGCGCAGCTCCTCGCGGATGCGCTCATAGATCAGCACGTTGGAGTCGACCGCGATGCCGACGGTGAGCACGATGCCGGCAATGCCGGGCAGGGTCAGCGTGGCGCTCAGCAGCGACAACAGGCCGAAGATCATCGCGACGTTGATACAGACGGCGATGTTGGCGAACACGCCGAACAGCCGGTACGTCAACAGCATGAACACGACGACCATGATCGATCCGACATAGGCCGCAAGCTCGCCCTTCTCGATCGAGTCCTGGCCGAGGCCCGGACCGACCGTGCGCTCTTCCACGACGGTCAGCGGCGCCGGTAGCGCGCCCGCGCGCAAGAGGATCGCGAGATCATTCGCCGACTGCACGGTGAAGCTGCCGGAGATCTGGCCCTGCCCGCCGGTGATCGGCTCGCGAATGACCGGCGCAGAGATCACCTTGTTGTCGAGGATGATCGCGAAAGGCAGTCCGACATTCTCCTGAGTCGCCTGCGCGAACTTGCGCGCGCCCGAGGTATTGAACTTGAAGCTGACGACCGGCTCATTGGTGCGCTGGTCAAAGGTCGCCTGGGCGTCGGTCAAATCGCCGCCCGCAACCAGCACCTGCTTCTTGACCACGTAGCCGGGCGGCGGCGGCGTGGCGGCGGGCAGGAACTCGGTGTCCGGCGGCAACCCGCCCTGCTGGGCCTGGTCCAGCGGCACCGACGGATCGACCATGCGGAATTCCATCTTCGCGGTCTTGCCCAGCAGTTCCTTCAAATGGGTGGGATCCTGCAAACCCGGCACCTGCACCAGGATGCGGTCGTTACCCTGACGCTGGATGATGGGCTCGACGGTGCCGAGCTCGTTGACGCGCTTCTCGACGATCTGGATCGACTGCTCGATGGTCTTGCGCAAACGGTCGATCATCGCCGGCTCCGGAATGCTGAGGCGGATCAAACCGCCACCGGCGTCGGCGACTTCAATGTCGCGCTGGCCACTCGACCCCATGAGGCCGCCGATCGGCTGCGCAAGGTCGCGCAACTTGGCGAGTGTCGTCTGGACATCCGCGTCCTTGACGCGCACCTCGACGGCATCGCCCTTCGTGACGAGACCGGTGTAAACGATCTTGGCCTCGCGCAGAACGCGACGGACGTCGTCGCGAATCTGGTCGAGCTTTTCCTTCTTCACATAGTTGGAATCGACCTCGAGCTGCAGGGACGAGCCGCCCTGCAAGTCGAGACCCAGCACCAGGCGCCGCTGCGCCCAGGCGGGCCAGGTCTTGACCCGCGCTTCGGGGAAGAAGTTCGGGACCGCAAAGAGGCACACGATCAGCGCTGTCAGGATGATCCCGAGCGCCTTCCACCGCGTGAAATACAACATCGACTGGACCTGTCAGATCAGGAGAATTGAGATGCCCGCAGGAAAGCGCTCACTTCGCCCCGGCGTCGTCCTTGGCGCTTTCCTTCGCGCTGTCCTTGGCCGGCTCGCCCTTGGCGCGCACGCCCGAGATCATCGAGCGCATCTGGCGCACGCGCACACCGTCGGAAATTTCGAACTCGATCTGGTCGTCGTCGACCACCTTGGTGACCTTGCCGACCAGGCCGCCCGAGGTCACGACGGTGTCGCCGCGGCGGATGTTCTTCACGAGCTCGGCGTGGTCCTTCACCTTCTTCTGCTGCGGACGCAGAATCAGGAAGTACATGATCACGAAGATCAGGGCGAACGGCAGCAGCGACATCAACATGCTGTTGGTGTCGCCAGCGCCCGCGGCCTGGGCATACGCAGGGGTAATCAGCATTCGGACGATCCTCGTGGAAACGGGGGAAGCCGGTCAGGCCTTGACGGCGACCGGCTCGGTCAAATTCGCGCGGACTATAGCGACCACCGCCCCAATTGCAACGCTGCCAGACCGGCGATTTGGCCACCTTGCGGCGCGCCGTCAGGCCCGATAAGGCTGCATTCTCAGGAACTTCGGACATGCCCAAAAAACCAAGTAAAAGCCCGGCCGGCAAAGGCCCCCGTGCCCCTGCTTTGAAGCCCGCCCTGGTCGCGGCAAAACGCCCCAATGCGGTCTCAAAGGCTGCCCCTCAGGCCTCCCCTGAGCTCTCCCAGGAACGCATCGCGCGCGCGCTGGAGACCATTGCGACCCACCTCGCCGCCCAGGGCAAGCCGGCGATCGAGCGCGAGTCGTTCGAGAAGGCGGACGCCTATGTCTGGCACCCCGACGGCCGCCTGGCGGCGGTGCCGCGGGTCAGCCGGGTCGAGCTGTTCCTGCTCAAGGGCGTCGACCGGATGCGCGACATCCTGATGGAGAACACCGAGCGCTTCGCCAACGGCCTGCCTGCCAACAACGCCCTGCTCTGGGGCGCGCGCGGCATGGGCAAGTCGTCGCTGGTGAAGGCGGCCCATGCCAGCATCAACGCGGACCGCAAGCCCGCCGACAGACTCAAGCTGATCGAGATCCATCGCGAGGATATCGAAACGCTGCCGACGCTGATGGAGAAGCTTCGCGACGCTGACTTCAACTTCATCGTATTCATCGACGACCTCTCCTTCGACGGCAATGATGCGTCCTACAAATCGCTCAAGGCCGTGCTCGAAGGCGGCATCGAGGGGCGGCCCGAGAACGTCATCCTCTACGCCACCTCGAACCGCCGCCATCTGCTGGCGCGCGACATGATCGAGAACGAGCGTTCGACCGCGATCAATCCCGGCGAAGCGGTCGAGGAAAAGGTTTCGCTGTCGGATCGCTTCGGCCTCTGGCTCGGCTTCCACCGCTGCAGCCAGGACGAATACCTTGCCATGGTGCGCGGCTATTGCAGCCATTTCGGCATCAAGGTCGACGACGAGGCGCTGGAGCGCGAAGCGCTGGAATGGTCGACCACGCGCGGCTCGCGCTCGGGCCGCGTCGCCTGGCAGTTCGTGCAGGAGCTGGCGGGCCGGCTCGGTGTCAAGCTGGCGGCGAAATAGCTGTAGCCGAAGCTATAACCCAAACCGCAACTGTCATTCCCCGCGAAAGCGGGGAATCCAGTACGCCGCGCCTTATCGGCTCAATAACACCTGTCTCTGGAATACTGGATCGCCCGGTCGAAGCCGGGCGATGACGGCGTGCTTTGTGGTGATGGAGTGCCCCGAACTGGAGCCCTAGCCTTATGCCCCGTTGAGGAACTGAAGCGGGTCAACCGGGCTCGATCCCTTGCGGATCTCGAAGTGGAGTTGCGGCGACGCCACCTCCCCTGATTGACCCGACTTGGCAATGACCTGGCCGCGCTTGATGGTATCGCCACGCTTCACCAGCAGCTCGCTCGCATGGGCATAGGCGGTCACGTAGCCGTTGGAGTGCCGAACCAGGACCAGATTGCCGTAACCTTTCAGCTCGTTGCCGGAATAGGCGACGACGCCGTCTTCAGCCGCCTTGACCGGCGTACCCTCGGGCACCGCGACATTGATGCCGTCATTGGACTTGCCGTTGGTCTTGGCGCCGTAGCTCGTGATCACCTTGCCGCGCACCGGCCAGCGGAAGGTCGGCAGCGAGCTGGTGGTCTCGGCCGCCTTTGCGGGCGCCTCGGCTGCCGGCTTCTCTTCGATATTGGTGGTGGCCTGCGCCAGACGCGCGCTCTGCACCGGTTGGGCGACAGCGGCCATCTTGGTGGCAGGCACTGGTGCGGCCGCAACCGGCTGCAACGCGGCCGCCACGGGAGCCGCAGCAACCGGCGCCGGAGCAAGCGGAGCGGTAACGGCCGCGGTCTTGGCGCCCGGCACGGTCAGCTTGGTGCCGAGCTTGAGCTTCGCCGACGGCTCGAGACCATTGGCGCGAGCAAGCTCGGCCGCGGAGATATGATTCTTGCGCGCGATGCTGGCGAGCGTGTCGCCGTGATTGACGAAGTGTAAGCTGGGCGGCGCGGCGACGGCCGCAACCGGCTTCGACGCCATCGCGGGCGCCGCGGCAACCGGAGTCGTAACGGGCGCCGGCGCAGCCGCCACAGCACCCGGATGCGGGATAACGAGCTGCTGGCCTGGCGAAAGTGCGCGCGGCCCCTTGTAGCCGTTGGCGGCAAGAATCGCCTGCGGCGTCACGTGATATCGTTTGGCGAGCACATCGAGCGTGTCGCTGGTGCCGACGATGATCTTGGTCCCGCCAGCCGGCTGTGCGGCCGCGACGGAGCGTTGCGGCACCGTGCCGGTGGCTTCGAGACGCGGCTGAGCCGGCGGCGTGTAGGAGCCGAGCCCCCGCCCGCCTCCAGAGACGCCCCCACCCGCCGCAACCGGATAGGATTGCGGCGCAGCGACTGCCGGCGGCGGCAGCGCCTGGGACTGATAAGAGCCCGGCTGGGTCTGCGGCCGCGCATATTGCGGCAGCTCGCGCTGCGCCGGCGGCGCCTGCTGCACCGAACCGGTCTGCTCGGACGAGAAGGGATTTGAGAAGTTCGACTGGGACAGCCGCGACGACATGTCGGCACTGCACCCTGCGAAACTCAAGGAAATCAGCGCCAGCACCGCGACCTGCGGTACGCGGCGCGAGTAAAGCAACTCGGCGACAACAGACATGGTTACTCACTCGTACGCAACAGAACTGGTTTTTTAAGTAAACACGCGCCGAGTAAATAACGGCTTAACCCTCCCAATAAGATCTTGGATGCACTGCCGATCCGGAGTTTTACAGCTCCCGCGCCACGCCAGGCAGCGCCGGCACGAAACGCACCTCAACGAGTTCCCTGCGTTCGATCCCGGCCTCGCTGCGGGTGAGCCGCGTCAGCGTCTGCACGCCCTGATGCGGGCCGACCGGCGCGATCAGGATGCCGCCGACCTCGAGCCGCTCGACCAGGTTCTCCGGAATCTGCTCCACCGCGGCGGTGACGATGATGCGGTCGAACGGACCGATGTTCGGCGGAAGGTTCAAGCCGTCGCCGAGCATCACCTCGACATTGTGACAGCCGAGCTTTTCGAGCCTGGCGCGTGCGGCGTCCGCGAGCTTTCGATATCGCTCAACGGTGAGGACCTCACGCGCCAGCTTCGACAGCACCGCGGCCTGGTAGCCGGAGCCGGCGCCGATCTCGAGCACGCGATGGCTCTTCTGGAGCTGAAGCTGCTCGGTCATGTAGGCGACGACAAAGGGCTGGCTGATGGTCTGCCCGCAGGCAATCGGCAGCGCGCTGTCACGGTAGGCGCCGTCGCGATCGGAGGCCTCGACGAAGAGCTCGCGCGGCACCTCCTCCATGGTCCGCAATACGGTCTGATCGCTGATGCCGCGACGTCTCAGCGTGAGCTGAAACATCATTTTTTCCGGCGGGGGCTGATTGGAGGTCATCGCTGCTCGTGTCGTCTCATCCGGTCCCGGATCGATGGTTTCCGCCCCAATGTCCAGAGCCAGAATCTTGTTCCTGCTGGGGAACCCATGATAACCCTTTGCGCTTAGGATTTGGCCATAAATTGGCCTGGAGCCGATAGCCACCACGGCCATTTTCAAGTGCCGGTTAGGCGAAACGCGCATTGCGTCGATTCGTGTTATCTGCGAACGTTTTCGGGAATGGGCAAGGACTCAACGACAATGACCGCGACAGGGCTCTCGGGCCGCTCTGTATTTCTCGTCGAGGACGAGGTCATGATCCGAATGATGGTTGCGGATATGCTGGAAGAGCTCGGCTACAAGATCGCGGCCGAAGCAGGCGACATCGCCGAGGCGATGCGGCTCGCCCAGGCGACCGAGTTCGACATCGCCATCCTCGACGTCAACGTCAACGGCAAGGTGATCTCGCCGGTCGCCGACGTCATCAAGGCCAAGGGCTGCCCGTTCATCTTCGCGACCGGCTACGGCTCATCCGGCCTGCCGGAGCAATATCGCGACCGGCCCGCGCTTCAGAAGCCGTTTCAGCTCGATGCGCTCGGCAAGACCATCGAAGCCGCGCTTCGCGCCGGCTAACCCTACTTCAACGTCGCGCTCAGCTCTTCGGAAAACGCTTCATTGGTGCGGTCGAGCCTGAGCGGGGTGACCGAAACGCATCGTTCCCGCAGCGCCGCGAGATCGGTCCCTTCGGCCGGCGTATCCATCATCGCTGTACGTTCGAAGCCAATCCAGAAATAGGGATTGTTGCGCCCGTCCCTGCGCTCGTCGATCCTGAGAAAGCCGAGATTGCGCTTGCCCTGCCGCGTCACGCGAATGCCGAGCACCTCTTCCGGCGCGCATGACGGGAAGTTGACGTTGATGACGGTGTCCTTGGGGATTCCGGCCTTGATCACCTTGCGCAGGATGTCGGGCCCGAATTTGCGCGCGGTGTCCCACGGCGGCCGCTCGCGCGTCTCGACGCTGAATTCCTGCGACAGCGCGAACGACGGGATACCCAGAATAGTGCCTTCGAGCGCGCCGGCGATGGTGCCGGAATAGACCACGTCCTCGGCAACGTTGCGCCCCTTGTTGACGCCGGAGAGCACGACGTCGGGCAGCTTGGCGCCGAGGATATGGCGCGCGCCCATGATGACGCAGTCGGTCGGGGTGCCGCGCACGGCAAAGTGCCGCTCGCCGACCTCGCGCAGGCGCAGGGGATCGTTCAGCGACAGCGAATGCGACACGCCGGACTGGTCGAGCTCGGGCGCCACCACCCAGACATCGTCGGACAGCGCGCGTGCGATCTCCTCCACGACCTTGAGGCCGGGAGCGTGGATGCCGTCGTCATTGGTGCAGAGAATGCGCATGCCGGGGGTCGATTCCTGAGCTGGGGTCAGGCCGTCTTATCCGGCTATCACACGTCAGGCAAACCGGCTTCGGCGCAGTCCTGACCCGTGATTCATGCTCATCGCCGCAGCGCAGCAATTGCCCGGTCCGTTCTAACGGCGGACCCGCCATTGCGGCAGGAAGCGCGCCAGCCTGCCCTCCGCACGCAGTTGCATTGCCGGCAGGGCCGGACTCGCGGCGGGCGTTGTTTCAATGACGCCAAGCGCCTTGAGTTGCGCGACGAGCGGCTCCGCCACCGGCATCTGCGGATAGCGCCCCCGCGCCACCGTCAGCGCCTTGTCAAAATCCACGACATTGACGCCGGCCTTCGCTCTGCGATCCTGAATGAGCGCGTCGTCCCAAAGCCGCGCGATGTCGATGTCCAGCACGCCACGCAAGCGCTGGTCGACGGCCTGGATGCCGGCACCCGTCACCGCCCATTGTCGGCCGATCCAGAAGATATCGCGGTGCAAGGCCATGGACGGTGGTTTCGCATTCGCAGGTCATCGGCAGGATAGCCGGCGGCCCGAACTTCGCAACCAAACGTTTCTGCCATTGCGTGCGGGCAATCACACTTTACTCGCGCGCAACCACCTTCAACCCGCCCATATAGGGCTGGAGTACGCTGGGGACCGCGATTGAACCGTCCTCCTGCTGATAGGTCTCCATCACGGCAATCAGCGCGCGGCCAACAGCGGTGCCGGAGCCGTTCAGCGTGTGCACGAAGCGCGGCTTGCCGTCCGGACCGCGCGAGCGCGCATCCATGCGGCGCGCCTGGAAATCACCGCAGACCGAGCAGCTGGAGATTTCGCGGAACATGCCGCCCTCGCCCTGCCCGGGCATCCACACTTCGATGTCATAGGTTTTTTGCGACGAAAAACCCATGTCTCCTGCACAGAGCGTCATCACGCGATAATGCAGGTCGAGCTTCTGCAGCACCTGCTCGGCGCAGGACAGCATCCGCTCCAGCTCGTCCTTGCTGGTCTCGGGCGTGGTGATCGAGACCAGTTCGACCTTGGTGAACTGATGCTGGCGGATCATACCGCGGGTGTCGCGCCCGGCCGCGCCCGCCTCGGCGCGGAAGCACGGCGTCAGCGCGGTGAGGCGCATCGGCAGCTGCTTCTCGTCGAGAATGGACTCGCGCGCGAGGTTGGTGAGCGAGACCTCGGCGGTCGGGATGAGGCCAAGGCGCTCGGTCTTCAGCCGTTCATGATCGGGTTCTGCCAGCAGCTCGCCCTTGATCGCCCAGAACTGATCGTCCTCGAATTTCGGCAACTGCCCGGTACCGAACATCACCTCGTTGCGCACGAGCAACGGTGGATTGATCTCGGTGTAACCATGCTCGGTGGTGTGCAGGTCGAGCATGAACTGGCCGATCGCGCGTTCGAGACGCGCGAGCCCCTTCTTCAGCACGACGAAGCGCGCGCCGGAGAGTTTTGCCGCCGCCTCGAAATCCATGTAGCCGAGCGCGGTGCCGAGATCGTCATGCAGCTTCGGCGCGAAGCCGTAGTTGCGCTTGGCGCCGAACACGTGGTGTTGGACGTTGCCGTGCTCATCCATGCCATCGGGCACTTCGTCGAATGGAATGTTCGGAATCGCGGACAGCTCTTTGGTGAGCTCCTCGTCGAGAGCCTTCGCGGCGGCCTCGAGCTCCGGCATCGTGGTCTTGAGCTCTGCAACCTCGGCCATCAGCTTGGCCGCGCGCGCCTCGTCCTTGGCTTTCTTGGCGTCGCCGATTTCCTTGGACGCTGCATTGCGCCGCGCCTGCGCCTGCTCCGAGGCCAGGATCGCCGCCCGCCGCCTCTCGTCGATCGCAAGCAGCGACGCCGACAACGGCTTCAGACCCCGCCGGGCGAGGCCGGCGTCGAAGGCTTGCGGATTATCGCGGATCGATTTGATGTCGTGCATGGCGGCGGTCCTGTATCAGCGCGTAAACCTACAACGGCAAACGCTGTACGTCAGCGCGCCTCCCCTAGCACAGCTGTCATCGCCCGCGAAAGCGGGCGATCCAGTATTCCAGAGAGGGCGAGGATTCCTCGATAGGCCGCGGCGTAGTGGATG
>NZ_LJYG01000108.1:478449-483216 GCF_001440035.1 Bradyrhizobium manausense
CCCGTGCGCAATTGCGCACTAGGCGGGGCCTGACGGCGGAGGGTGTGGCCCCCTACTCCGCCGGATTCGCGTCCGACGACGCGTTAGTGCCCGTGGTCGCCTGCGAGGCGGCCGCCTTCTTCTCCACCATCGACACCGAGATGATCGAGCCCTCGTAGAGCGCGAGCAGCGGAATCGCCAGCGAGCACTGGCTGAGGATATCAGGCGGCGTCAGCACCGCCGCGATGATGAAAGCCAGCACGATGAAATAGCGCCGCTTCTCGCGCAGCATTTTCGAGGTGATGATGCCGATCCGTCCGAGCAGCGTCAGGATCACCGGAAGCTGGAAGGCAATGCCGAAGGCGAAGATCAGCGACATCATCAGCGACAGATATTCGCCGACCTTGGGCAACAGCTGGATCTGCGCGGTCTCGGCGCCCCCCATCTGCTGCATGCCGAGCGAGAAGCGCACCAGCATCGGCAGCACGACGAAATAGACCAGCATCGCGCCCAGCACGAAGAAGAACGGGGTCGCGACCAGATAAGGCAGGAAGGCCTGCTTCTCGTGCTTGTAGAGGCCCGGCGCGACGAACTTGTAGATCTGCGTCGCAACTATCGGGAACGAGATGAAGCCGGCGCCGAACAGCGCGAGCTTGAGCTGGGTGATGAAATATTCCAGCAGCGCCGTATAGATGAACTTCGAGTTCTCCGCGCCCGCGACCCAAACGAACGGCCAGACCAGCACGTTGTAGATCTGCTTGGCGAAGAAGAAACAGAAAATGAAGGCCACGCCGAAGCCGAGCAGCGCCTTGATCAGCCGCGACCGCAGCTCGATCAGGTGGTCCATCAGCGGAGCTTTGCTGGCCTCGATATCGGCGTCGCTCATGACGCTTTGACGTCCTTGATTGCTTCGGGTGCGGTGTCCTGCGCAACCGGTCTCTGCTCGACCTCCTGGGTGACGGCGAGCGGCTCATTCGCAGCGGAATGTGCTTCCGCTTCCACGAAGGTTTCAGGCGTTGGAGCTTCCGGCGTCGTCGGCGTCGCCGGCGCTTCACTTGAAGCCGCTGGTGGTTCGACAGCAGCGGTCGTCGGCGTCTCAGCCGGCTTGTCGAGCGCATCGACGCGCAGCGCGTCGCTGACGTCCTTCTGCAGCGAGGTCATCAGACCGCCGCCGGTGAAGCCGGAGGCGGCTTCCTTGACCTCGTCAAAGCTCTTCTTGAGGTCGGCCATCTCGGCCTCGCGCATCGCCTCCTGGAACTGGCCCTGGAATTCGGCGGCCATCTTGCGCGCCTTGCCCATCCATTGGCCGACCATGCGCAAAACGCCCGGCAGCTCTTTCGGGCCAATGGCGACCAGGGCCACGACCCCGATCAGAACCAGCTCACTCCAGCCGATGTCGAACATGACGTCTTCCGTTCACGCGAAATCACGATCGGCCCAATCCCTCACGCGCAGGATCGGGTCCGCTTCCCGCGTCTCGCGTGCTCCTGGCTCAGACGGCCTTGCTGCCAACGTCGGATCGCGCCGCGGTCGGAGCGGCATTGTGCTCGATGGACTTCGAGGGCTCCTGCTTCTCGGCGGGCTTGTCGTCGTCCTGCATGCCCTTCTTGAAGGCCTTGATGCCCTGCGCCACGTCGCCCATCAGATCCGAAATCTTGCCACGGCCAAACAGCAGCAGGACCACTGCGATCACCAAGATCCAGTGCCAAATGCTAAGTGAACCCATCCTGCAACCCTCCAAACGCGCATGGCCGGGACCCGGCCGATCTTGACCGGAACGTAGGCTTCGCAAGGGCCAAAAACAAGGACCAAGGCAGCGCCAATTCGCTGTTGGCGCTACGTAATCTTGCTAGTGTTAACCTGTCGCAGGAGCCCGTAGAAGGCCGGAGTATCACTCCTCGCCACCCCCCTCATCGCCCTCATTGCCACCTTCCGGTGGCGTCTCCGGCTCGACCGCCGGCGCCAGGGACAGATCGAGTTCCTCGCCCGGTTCCAAGGGATCCTCGTCCTCACGCAGCGCCGGATCATCCGACGGCGTCGGCACGCTGAATCCGGTCGGCAGGCGCGAATCCAAGAGGCCTGTGCCCTTCAGCTCCTCCAGACCCGGCAGGTCGCCGAGCTGTTCCAGGGTGAACTGCGACAGGAAGTCCTCGGTGGTTCCGAAGGTCAGCGGACGGCCGGGCGTCTTGCGGCGGCCGCGCGGCTTGATCCAGCCGGTCTCCAGCAGCACGTCGAGCGTTCCCTTAGAAGTGACCACTCCGCGGATCTCTTCGATCTCGGCGCGCGTCACCGGTTGGTGATAGGCGATGATCGCCAACACCTCGATCGCGGCACGCGACAGGCGCTTGGTCTCGGTGCTCTCGCGCGTCATCAACCAGGCGAGATCGCCGGCGGTACGGAAGGTCCATTTGTTGGCGACCCGCACGAGGTTGACGCCGCGCGAGGCATAGTCCGCCTGGAGCTGCTCCAGCGCAGCCTTGACGTCGACGCCCTCGGGCATCCGCTTGGCCAGGGTCGCGGTGTCCAGTGGTTCACTCGAGGCGAACAGCAGCGCTTCCAGCAGCCTCAATTCTTCGGGGCGTGCCTGGGGCTCATTCTCCATCGGCTCGGCCTCTTCTACCCGCACTTCAGCCAGGCTTGCCATGGCAGCTTCTCCTTCTTGCACTTAACCGACCGGGGCATCGGGCGCAGACGTTGCGTCCACGATCGGTTTCCCGCGCCCCTTTCGGAAATAGATGGGCGCAAACGCCTCTTTCTGGTTCAGCTCAAGCTGCCCCTCACGCACCAGCTCGAGCGCGGCGGCGAAGCTCGAGGCGAACACCGTCGCGCGCTGCGTCGGATCGGCGACATGACGGATCAGGAAATCGTCGAGCACGCCCCAATCGTCCTGCTCGGTGATGCTGCCGACCAGCCGCTCCAGCGTGGCCCGCGCCTCGGCGAGCGACCACACCGTGCGCTTGGCCAGATGCACGCTCGCCAGCACGCGCGACTGACGCTGCGAGGCGTAGGCTGTGAGCAAATCGTACAGCGTCGCCGTGTATTTCGGATGCTTGATTTCGGCGATCTGCTCGGGCTCGCCGCGCGGGAAAACGTCACGCAGCAATTGCGCCCGGTTCATCAGCCGGTTGGCGGCTTCGCGAATGGCTTCGAGACGGCGCAGACGGTTGGCAAGCGCGGTTGCCATTTGCTCGGCGCTCGGACCTTCCGCGCTCGGCGGTTCCGGCAGCAGCAGGCGCGACTTCAGGAAGGCGAGCCAGGCCGCCATCACCAGATAGTCTGCGGCCAGCTCGAGGCGGATCTTTCGCGCGGCTTCGATGAAGTGGAGGTACTGGTCCGCCAGCGCCAGGATCGAGATCTTGGCGAGGTCGACCTTCTGCTGCCGTGCCAGCGCGAGCAGCAGATCGAGCGGGCCTTCATAGCCCTCGACGTCCACCACCAACGCCGGCTCGCCCTCGGCGAGCTCTGCGGGCCGGCCGGTTTCAAACGATAGAATTTCTGCGGTCATGCGGATGCCGTGTTTGCGGTCAATGCGTCCAGTTGCGCATTGTCGTTGCTGTGACGCGGCGCGCCAGCCGCCTGCATGGCGCGACCTGCGTCGCCAATGCGTCCCGCCAGCGTCTTCATCGGCACGTCATTACTCATTAACAAACCCTGGAACCCGATTGCGCTGCGAATCACCTGAGCAATCATTGTCGCAGAACTCGGCATTGGATGGACCGGCTTGGCGGCGCCATCCACGGGAATGCTGTGACCGGCGGGTCCGGCCGAGACCAGCTGTCCCGCGTTCAATTCCCTAATGCGGCCCGCGGCTTGAGTCGAAATCTCAAAGCTATGCCTGAAGGGAATCAAGTCCCACGAGCCTTCGGCACGGACAAATGCCCGCTCAGCGGCGGTCAGTTCCGGTCCGGATACGCCGGTAATGAAAGCCCGCGTGCTCATAGGGCCGATTAACCCTGCCCCCGGAGGGGGTCAAGGAAACGGCCGTTAATTCCTCTGGACGAAGCAGGACGGCAGGCCAGCCGATTTCAGATTGTTGCAGGCCTGCACCGCCTCATCAGCCGAGGCGTACGGTCCGGCGAAGGCACGGTAGACGATGCCCTTGCCTTTGTCGGTCAGGTCGACCCGCTTGATGACCGGAGAGCGGGAGCCCAGCACGCTGCCGTATTTGCTCTGGAGCACCCGGTAGGACGCGGCGGCGCTCTCCTCGCTCTGTTGCGAAGAGACCTGCACGACATAGCCGCCGCCGCTGGGCGCGGGCGCGATCTGCGTAGGGTTGGTCGCAGCCACGCGCTGCGGTGGCTCGGCCGGGGCGGCTTGCGGAGCCAGCGACAGCGGCTGATTGGCGCTGGCATTGGCTGACGTCGGAGGGGTGCGCGGGGCGGCCGGCGCGGCGACCGGCTTCGGCGCAGCCGCCGACTTGGCGGGCGACGGTGCAGCGGCCTGCGCCGCGGTGGCGTCGGTTTGATCACCCTTCACAACGACGACCTTGACCGAGCGGGGCGCGCCGTTCGGCATCGTCCCGTTGCTCGGGACCACCCCGGCGCCCGGTGGCGGAACGGTCGATGGCGACACGCTCGCGACCGACGGCGGGTTGGAATTCTGGTTCAGCGCCGGAAACACCACGCGGGGACCGGCCGCCTTGGCATTGACGTCGACAGGCGCTTCCTCGCGCGGCACGATCTTCTCGCTGCCGTCGCCGCTCACCATGCGATCCGGCACCTTGGCCGAGGAGTCCGACGGTGCCGGCACGATCTTGGTCGGCGTGTTATCGGCCTTGATGATCGGCGG
>NZ_LJYG01000108.1:483231-504043 GCF_001440035.1 Bradyrhizobium manausense
GAGCCGATATAGGTCTTGTAGGCGAAAGCAGCGCCAGTTCCGACCACGGCAAGCGCGAGGATCGCCGCAACGGTCATCATGCCGCCGCGCGATTTCCTGGGCTCATCGAGATCAGCCTCGGGATAGTCGCTCTGGAATGCGTAGGGATCATCAGGATAGGCCGGCTCGCGCTGAAAATCCTGCTCGCCCGCTTCGAGCCGCCCGTAGAGAGCGTCGTCGTAGCGCGCCGGATCAGGCTGCTCGTAGGGCGCTTCATAGGCTTGATGCTGGGCCGGCTCCTGACGGTAGGCTTGCTCATGGTAAGCCTGATCCTGATAGGACTGCTGCGGCTGATGAAACTGCGGCTCGGGCGCGGCTGGCTGGGCCGAATAGCGATGCAGCGGATGAATTGGATTCACGGTAACAGGATGGTCGGGCTCGGGCGCCGGCTGCGGCTGCACGTTGGCGCGGCGCATCCATGAGGGCGGCCCGGGCTGAGCCGGCGCCGCGGGCTCGGCATGATCCTGCTGATAATCCTCCTGCTGGTAATCGTCGTCCTGATAGCTCTGCGTCGGCGCAGGTGCCGCTGCCGGCCGCGCACCCGGACGGCCCTGCGCTGCGAACGGATCGGTCTGCCCGATCAGGCGCGCAAGCTCGGCCAAGGGATCGCTGTCCGCTCTCCCATGCTGGTCGGCGCCGCGACCATAGTCATCGGAAGGAAACGGTCTGTCGTGATATCGATCGGCCATCGTGATGATGCGTCCCTTCGGGAAAGCTGCGCGCCCCTCGACCAAGGCGCAGCTTTCGACCCACAAGGCTTTCAACCAAGTCTAAGCGATCCGGCTTCTGCCGGTACCCCCAATATTCCCCTTAAGTAGTTCGCCCCAAACTACCGCATCTCGTCCGGAGCATGGACGCCGAGGATGGCGAGGCCCGATGCCAGGACAGAGACGACGCCCTGGACCATGGCCAGTCGCGCCTTTGTAAGATCTGCATCATTATTGATAATGAAGCGTAAATAGGGCAAATCCCGCCCTTTCGTCCAAAGTGCGTGAAATTCGCTCGCTAAGTCATAGAGATAAAAGGCAATACGGTGCGGCTCATGGGCCGCGGCGGCAGCTTCCAGCATCCGCGGATAAATTGCGAGGCGCTTAAGAAGATCGAGCTCGACGGGGTCGGACAGCCGTTCCACGGCCGACTCACTGAGCCAGGCAATGCGCTTGCCGGTATCCTCTGGCAGGTCCGGGAACAGCTCCGCCCGAGCGTTGCGGAAGATCGAGTGGCCGCGGGCGTGGCCGTACTGCACGTAGAACACCGGGTTGTCGCGCGACTGTTCCATGACCTTGGCGAGGTCGAAGTCGAGCACCGCGTCGTTCTTGCGGTAGAGCATCATGAAGCGGACGGCGTCCTGGCCGACTTCATCCACCACCTCACGCAAGGTGACGAAGTCCCCGCTCCGCTTGGACATTTTCACGGGCTCGCCGTTGCGCAGCAACTTCACGAGCTGGACGATCTTGACGTCAAGCGATCCCTTGCCCGACGTCGTCGCCCTCACCGCCGCCTGCATGCGCTTGATGTAGCCGCCGTGATCGGCGCCCCAGACGTCGATCATCTCCGCAAAACCACGGTCGAACTTGTTCTTGTGGTAGGCGATGTCGGAGGCGAAGTAGGTGTAGGAATTGTCCGACTTGATCAGCGGCCGATCGACATCGTCGCCATAGGCGGTCGCCTTGAACAGCAACTGCTCGCGGTCTTCCCAATCCTCGACCGGCGCGCCCTTCGGCGGCGGCAGGCGGCCCTCATAGATGTCGCCCTTGGCCTTCAGGAAATCGATGGTCTCGGCAACCTTGTTGTTGCCGGTCTCGATCAGCGAGCGCTCCGAGAAGAAGACATCGTGGCGGATGTTGAGGGCGGCGAGATCGTCCTTGATCTCGTCCATCATCATCGCGATCGCCTTGGCCCGCACCGTCGGCAGCCACTCGGTTTCGCTCATCGCGAGCAGCTTATCGCCGTGTTCCTTCGCGAGCGCTGCGCCCACAGGCTTTAGATAGTCGCCGGGATAGAGCCCTTCCGGGATCGCCCCGATGTCCTCGCCGAGCGCCTCGCGGTACCGGAGAAACGCGGAGCGTGCGAGCACGTCGACCTGGGCGCCGGCGTCGTTGATGTAATATTCGCGGGTGACGTCGTGGCCGCCGAACTGGAGCAGGCTCGCCAGCGCGTCGCCGAACACGGCACCGCGGCAATGGCCGACATGCATCGGTCCGGTCGGATTGGCCGAGACATATTCGACATTGACCTTGGAGCCGCCGCGGACGCGGCCGTAGTCAGCCCCCTCGCGCAGCACTGTCCGCAGCGCCTCGGCCCAGGCAGAGGGCTTGAGCGTCAGATTGATGAAGCCGGGACCGGCGACATCGACCTTGGCGATCAGCGCGTCAGCGCGGATCTTCTCGGCGATCTGCTCGGCGAGGTCGCGCGGCTTCGTCTTTGCCTCTTTCGCAAGCACCATCGCGGCGTTGGTCGCCATATCGCCGTGGGAGGCATCGCGCGGCGGCTCGACCACCACGCGGGAAAAATCGACGCCCTCGGGCCAGTTGGCTTCGGCCGCGAGCGCGCGGCAGGCGGCGTGCACGCGTGCGAGCACGTCGGCGAACAGATGCGGGCTTGAGGATGTGTCGGGCATGGCCGCCGCCTAACGCAAATCCGGGGTCGAGTCAAAGAGCCGCTGGTGCTCGGTCAGGGCGAAACGGTCGGTCATTCCGGCAATGAAATTGCCGATCCGCCGGGCCCGGTCGCCCTCGTCGTCCGCGTCTGCCCCGACCAGCCATTCCGGCGGCAGGTCATCAGGCGATTTCAGATACTTCGCGAACAGGTCGAACAGGATCTGCTCGGCCTCCCCCATCACCCGCACCACCCGGTTGTGGCGGTACATGTGCCCATAGAGGAAACTCTTGATGGCAGCCTCCTCCTCGGCCACGTCAGGCGGGAACGTGATCAGCGCCCGGCTCTGCTGGCGGACGTCCTGGGCCGACTGGGGGCGGACGGCGGCAATGTTCTTTTGCGCCTCCGCGAACACCGCGCCGATCAGGTGCGAGATCAGTTCGCGCACCAGTTCGGCCCCGCGCCTGACCTCTTCGAGATCGGGGTAATGCGCCGAGGTCTCGGCGATGATCTCGGCCGTGAGCGGCATAACCTTGAGATCGTCGAGATGGAACAGGCCGGCGCGCAGGCCGTCGTCGATGTCGTGGGCGTCGTAGGCGATGTCATCGGCGATCGCGGCGACCTGGGCTTCGAGCGAAGCAAAGCTCCAGAGCTCGAGGTCGTAGGTCCTGACGTAGTCGGCGATGCCGACGGGAATGCCATGTTCGCGATAGCGGCCGACGGGCGCGCCGCCGCGATCGGTCAGCGGGCCGTTGTGCTTGACGATGCCCTCGAGCGATTCCCAGGTCAGGTTCAGCCCGTCGAATTCAGGGTAGCGGTGCTCCAGCGATCCGACGACGCGGAGCGCCTGGGCGTTATGGTCGAAGCCGCCGAAATCCTTCAGGCAGGCATCCAGCGCCCGCTCGCCGGCATGGCCGAACGGCGGATGGCCGAGATCATGGGCGAGCGCCAGGGTTTCGGTGAGGTCTTCGTCCAAGCCTAGCTGCCGGGCCAGCGCACGGGCGATCTGGGCCACCTCCAGCGAATGGGTCAGCCGGGTTCGGTAATGGTCGCCCTCATGGAACACGAACACCTGGGTCTTGTACTTCAGGCGCCGGAACGCGGTCGAATGGATCACCCGGTCGCAATCCCGCCGGAACGGGCTGCGGGTCCGGCTCGGCGGCTCGGCGACCAGCCGGCCGCGGCTGCGATCAGGGTCGCAGGCATAGGGCGCGCGGGGGGCTGCCATTCCGACGGACACGGCGAATTTAGTCCCTATCCATTTGATTCTGCGTATGGTGGCACTTAACTATGTCGGACGCGGGATACCAAATGAATTGGGCAAGTGAACCTGGTATGACCGCGGGCCTATCGGAGACCTGCAATGACGACTGCCGTGACCATCAGTGACCGCGCCGCCCGGCGGATCGGGGAGATCCTCAAGGGCGAAGGGTCAGGCGCGATGCTGCGTATCTCGGTCGAAGGCGGCGGCTGCTCCGGCTTCCAGTACAAGTTCGACATCGACCGCGACCGCACCGAGGACGATCTCGTCATCGAGCAGGACAACGCGGTGGTGCTGGTCGATTCCGCCTCCCAGCCGTTCCTGGCGGGCTCGCAGGTCGACTTCGTCGACGATTTGATCGGCGCCTCCTTCCGCGTCAACAATCCCAACGCGACGGCGTCCTGCGGCTGCGGCACCAGCTTCTCGATCTAGCCCGACCGCAAATCTCGAAAACAACCCCATGCACAGTAGCCGGACGCCGGCACGGCATGATTCGGCTTTTACGAAAATCGCTTGCGGCGTCGGGCAAAACAGGGGTAGGATGTCATCGTCGCGAGGTCCCCAAAAGGGAAGCTCTACGGGACTCCGCTAAGATCCCCCATTCTCCACGACATCCTCGCATTCATGGCGACAATCTCTCCAACGCTCGCCAAACGCACAATATTACGAGCCATATTCAGCAGCGACAGGATCAATCATGCCCATCACAGCGGGCTTGATGACGCTGCCTCTCATGCGCCGCTGCCGGCGTCGACCACACGAATTTCCACGCCGCCCTCCTCGAGGATGATCTGCGAGCGCTCGAACGAAGCGCCCCAGACCGGATCGCCGAAGGCGGGGGCCGGCGTGTCGAGGCAGACGATGCCCGCATCGACGATGGCGCGCGCGCAATCGATGCACGGAAAAAACGTCGACGTGATATGAGCACCGGCCGTCGCCACTCCTGCCCTGGCGGCGTTGAAGATGGCGTGGCGCTCGGCGTGCTCCATCCACACAAAGCGGCCGTCGCCCTCATGGCGCTCGTCGAGATCGCGCACCCCCGGTGGAAACGTGTTGCAGCTCGCGATTTCGGTACCGTCCTGCGCGACCAGCACGGCGCCGACCTTGCGTATGCGGTTGGGGCTATCGGTTGCGGCACGAAGCGCCGACGGCATGTAGGCGCCCAGGGGCACCGGGCGATGGCGAGATGGGGACTCGTGAGTCAAAGCGATCTCCTGATCGAAGGACTGATGATGAGCTGGCTGGAATGGGAATACGAAACATTGGAATCGCTACCGGCGCGGAATTGCGCGAAAATCCTGCTCCAGCAGATTGAATTCCCGCTTCAGTTCGTCGGCGACGACGCTGATGTGATGAGCGCCGGCGCGGATCCGGTGCACGAACAAGCCGATTTCGCTCGCCGCAAGGCCCGCTTCCGAGAGGGGCACATGAACCAGCTCGCCGCGGGCAATCTCGTCGACAAAGCCGGCCGGAGTGAAGAAGCCGATGCCGAGGCCCGCCTTCATCGTCTCTTTCATGACGATGAGCGAGTTGGAGGTGATGCGCGGGGAAAACTGGGCGCCGCTGTGAATGAATTCGGCCTCCGATGCGGCGTCGAGCTGCCACGCATCGGCGAGCATGACGACCGGATAGGCGGCGCACTCGGTGAGAGTCACATGCTTGCGGTCCGCCAGCGGGTGGTCGGCGCACATGAGGGCTCCGAGCACGGTGTGCAGGCGGGCCGCGATGTCGTAGTGGCGATAGCGCTTGTCGATGAAATGCAGCGCGATATCGGGCCTCGCGGCACGCATCTCCTCGCCGTGCTCGGCGGGATCGGCGTCGATGACGCGAAACGAGATATTGGGGTGGCGGGCAGCGATCGTCCTGATCGCCCTGGGCACGACCCGCACCAGAAGTGAGGGGATCGCCGTGATCCGGACCTCGCCCCTGATATCGCCGGCAATTGAGGCGATCTCCAGCCGGGTGCGACGCCATTCGGCGAGGGTGCTGCGCGTGTGGCGCAGCAACTGTTCTCCAGCCGGTGTCAGCCGTACCCCGTTGCCCCGGCGCTCGAAAATCGCGACGCCGATTTCGGCCTCGAGCTTGAGAATCTGGCGGTTGACCGCGGACGAGGCGACATTGAGCTGTTCGGCCGCGCGCCTTATCGAGCCGACCTTGGCGACCTGGTCCAGATAGCGCAGAACAACGGCGTGCATGGCGCAATTCAAGCCCCTGTTAGAGTGCTGCCGAAAAGGCATCACCTATCACGAAACTCTATCCTTCCCAACAGCGCCCGGCCTCCACTAGCCTTTCGTTCGCGCCCAGCGGCGGGCGGGACCCGGTGCCGGAATGGTGAGCAGCTTTTCGGCGCCTGGCAAAGGGAGGCACGATCATGGCGAACAGGCTCATTGGGACGCGGCGAAGCTTGCTCCAGGGCGGAGCCGCACTCGCGGTCGGCGCGGCATTGTCCCCCATCACCAGCCGGCGCAGCCGGGCTGCGAGCCTGCAGACCGTCAACATGCAACTCGGCTGGATCACCGGCGGCAATCAGATCGGCGAGGTGGTCGCCAAACGCCTCGGCTATTTCGAGCAGGAAAACATCAACTTCGCGATCCAGCCCGGCGGCCCCAATATCGACGGCGTCGCGATCGTGGCTTCGGGGCGGTACGAGATTGGTCAGCTTTCGTCGAGTCCTTCGCTGATGCTGGCCGCCTCGCAGGGCATTCCGGTCACCTGCTTTGCTGTCGGCGCCCAGGAGCATCCCTACGCCTTCTTCTCGCTGCCCAAGACGCCAATCCGCAAGCCGCAGGACATGATCGGCCGCAAGGTCGGCGTGCAGGCGACGGGGCAAGTTCTACTCACGGCGCTGCTGCGCCGGAACGGCATCCCTGAAGACAAGGTGCAGAAAGTGATCGTCGGCTCCGACATGACGCCGCTGCTCACCGGGCAGGTCGACGCCATAACCGGATGGCGTACCAATACGACGGCGCTCAAGGTGCTGGGGCCCGAAATTATCACGATGCGACTGTGGGACAACGGCGTCAGGCTCTATGCGCTGCCTTACTACACGACGACGGACTTCCTGAAGACGAAGCCCGATTTGCTTGCCGGCTTCTTGCGTGCCGCTGGCCGTGGCTGGGCCTACGCCAAGGCCAATCCCGAAAAGGCGGTCGATCTTCTCGTTCAGGAGTATCCGAATCTCGTGAGGGCGGACGAACTGGAAGCTCTCCCGATCATGTTGAACGCTGAGTTCACGGAGCGGACCAAGACTTTCGCTTGGGGCAGCTTCGATCCCGCCGTCTGGCAGGAGCAAATCGATTTGCACGACGAGCTCAAGCAGTTTGCTGCCGGCAAGCCCAAGCTCGAGCAAGTCATGACCACCAGGATTCTGGATATGACCGCCAACGACCGCCCCAAGATCGGCTGAAACAAGATCGGCTGAAACCATGAGCATCATGTCGCAAACGACTGTCCTGGACCGTACACCGGTTCGGGATGAGAGCCTGGCTGTCCGCCTTCAAGATGTCACGGTGCGTTTCCCGACCGAGCGCGGCGTTGTCACGGCGCTGGAGCGGGTGAGTTTGACCATTCCGAGCGGCGGCTTCCTGACGCTGCTCGGCCCGTCGGGCTGCGGGAAGTCGACGCTGCTCCGGGTCGTCTCCGATCTGATCCCGGCGACCTCGGGCCAGGTCGAGGTGCTTGGCACCACGGCCGCCGCCGCGCGGGCGCGGCGCGACATCGGCTTCGTTTTCCAGGACGCTTCGCTGCTGGCCTGGCGTACGGCGCTCGAGAATGTGCAGTTGCCGCTGGAAGTCGGCGGTCGGAGCAAGCGAGGCGGCGCGCGCGATGCGCGCGAATTGCTGGCGCTGGTCGGCCTCACGGGCTGGGAGAATGCCTATCCACACGAACTGTCCGGCGGCATGCGTCAGCGTGTCGCGATCGCGCGGGCCCTGATCAACGATCCCAAGCTGCTTTTGATGGACGAGCCGTTCGGTGCGCTCGACGAAATCAAGCGCGACCGGCTGAACGAGGAATTGCTGCGGGTCTGGGAGGAAACCGGCGCGACCATCCTGTTCGTCACCCATTCGATCTACGAGGCCGCCTTTCTAGGCCAGCAGGTGATGCTGATGGCCGCGCGTCCCGGGCGGGTTCGCGAGATCGTCCCCGTCGATCTGCCGAGCCCGCGCCGCGTCGCCTTGCGCGAGACGCCGCAGTTCATCGCGCTTGCTGCACACCTGCGAACCGTTCTGGAGGCTTGCTGATGAGCATGCCGGCATTGTCGTCTCACGACGCCAGCGAAATCACCTCCGCCGATGCCGAAGCACAGGCCGGCTTCGCCGCCGCAGCCCGCCTCGCCGCCTGGCGACGCCGCCTGCTCCCGCTGGCAGCAGTCATTGCCCTGCTCGTCCTGTGGGAGCTCGGCGTGATGATTTTCAAGATCCGGCCGTTTATCGCGCCCGCGCCGACCGCGGTGGCGATGACGCTCTATGGCAAGCTCGGCATGCTGCTCGGCAATCTCTTGCCGACGGCGATCGAGGCGGTCGCCGGTTTCTTGATCGGCAATAGCGCCGCGATCCTGCTCGCGACGACGTTCGTCTATCAGCGGACCGCCGAAGAGGCGCTGTTTCCGATCGCGGTGATGTTCCACACCATTCCGGTGATGGCTTATGCGCCGATCCTGGTGCTGCTGCTCGGCAACGGGCTCGAAGCCAAGGTGGCGATTGCCGCACTGATCTGCTTCTTTCCGACATTGGTCAACATGACACGCGGCTTGCGTTCGGTCAGCTCGCAACAGATGGAGCTGATGCGCATCCTGTCGGCCACGCCCAGCGAGATCTTCTTCAAGCTGCGGCTCAAGAGCTCTTTGCCGTATCTGTTTTCGGCGCTCAAGATCGCGTCCGCAACCTCGGTGATCGGCGCGATCGTCGGCGAGTGGATCGGCGCGACGACGGGCATCGGCGCGCTGATCATTCAGGCGACCTACAATTTCGACTCGCCGCTGCTGTACGCCACCATCGTGGTCGGCTCGGCGTTTTCCGCGGCGTTTTTCGCTGTGATCTCCTGGCTGGAGCGCTACTTCCTGAAATGGAACGTGGCGCAGACCGCTTGAACCCGCGCCCTTCGAGGAGCCTCCTATGACAAATCCTGACCGGATCATCGAGCCCGCGGCTGAAATTCCCGTCGTGCGCCGCGCCGATCTCGTGGTGGTTGGCGGCGGGCCTGCGGGCATCGCAGCAGCGGTCGCAGGCGCCCGCAACGGCCTCTCGGTGACATTGATCGAACGCTATGCCTATCTCGGCGGCCTCGCCTCGGGCGGCATGGTGCTGGTGCTCGATGACATGTGCAACGGCGAAGAGATCAGTGTTCGCGGGATTTGCAGCGAAATGATCGAGCGCATGGAGCATATGGGCCTGTGCGTGGTGCCGCCGGAAGCCGAGCGCCGCTCCAGCGCGGAGCTGTGGCGCAAATGGTCGCGGTGGGGCGTGTTCGATTTTCACTCCCATACCAAGCCGCAGCCGATCTGCTACGCTGCCGCGTTCGATCCGGACGGCTACAAGCGGGCGGCGAACGCGATGATCAGCGAAGCGAAGGTCGACCTGCGGCTGCACAGCTGGTTCTCGCGGGCGATTGTCGAAGACGGTCGCATCACCGGCGTCATCTGCGACACCAAGAGCGGGCGACAGGCCATCATGGGAAGCGCCGTGATCGACGCCAGCGGCGATCTCGATGTCGCTGCCTCCGCCGGCGCGCCGTTCAGCCACGGCTCCTACATCATGACCACCGTGTTCCGCCTCGGCGGCGTCGATGTCGAAGCCGCCGAACGCTTCGAATACGAAGAGCCGGAGGCGTTCGGCGCCATCGACCGCGAAGCCAAGAAGATCATGGGTGGGTCCTGGGCCAAGTGGTGGTTGAAGACGCCGCTGCCTGATATCGTCTGGTGCAACTGCCCGCATATGACCGGCTTCGACGGCGTCAAGGTCGAGGATTTGACCCGGGCCGATTTCCAGGGCCGCGAGCGCATCGCCGCGCTGGTCGAATTTGTCCGTGCCAAGCTGCCGGGATTCCAGACGTGCTTCGTGGTCGACGTTGCGCCCCAGATCGGCGTGCGCCAGACCCGATTGCTCGACGGCGTCTACGTGATGAGCAAGGACGATGTGATGCATCGGCGCCATTTCGCCGACAGCGTCGCGCGCGGCCGCGACTATTACTATCCGTATCGCACGCTGCTGCCGCGAAACGTCGGCCAGTTGCTGGTCGCCGGCCGGCACTATTCCGCGACCTCGTCGGCGCAACGCACCTCGCGCGAAATTCCGCCGTGCATGGCGATGGGCGAAGCAGCCGGCGTTGCCGCCGCGCTCGCCATCGATGCCAACGTTGCGGTCGATCGTGTCGATATCAGGAAGCTTCAGGCGCGATTGCGGGCGCAGGGAGCCGATCCGGGCGACCAGCCCGCCGCCAACGCGCTCGTGACCGTTGCCGCAGAATAGGAACATCAGGAATGGATAGCTCTTCCGCGCAGCCGCTGTCGGGCGTGCGTGTCATCGATTTCACCCAGGTGATGCTGGGGCCGAGCGCGACGCAGGTACTTGCCGACTACGGCGCCGACGTGATCAAGATCGAACGGCCGGGAGCCGGCGACCTGTCGCGTTCCTCGATTCCTGACGATCCCGACGGTCTCGACAATCCGGTGTTTCGCAGCCTCAATCGCAACAAGCGCTCGATCGCGCTCGATCTGCGCAAGGCGGAAGGCAGAGAGATCATCTATGATCTCGTTCGCACCGCCGACGTGGTGGTGAACAACTTCCGCGCAGGCGTCATGGAACGCATGGGCTTCGGCTACGAGCAGCTGTCCAAGATCAACCCGCGGATCATTTGCGCATTCGGCTCCGGCTTCGGCCAGGCCGGGCCGTTGTCCCACAAGGGCGGCCAGGACATTCTCGCACAGGCGCTGTCCGGTGTGATGCGTCGCAAGTGCAATGACGACGAGCCGCTCACGGTCTACGCGACGGCGCTGTGCGACTACACCGCCGGCATGCATCTGGTGCAGGCGATCCTGCTCGCCCTTCTGCAGCGTGAGAAAACCGGCCGAGGGCAGCAGGTTGCGGTCTCGTTGTTCGAGTCGATGCTGGCCATGCAAATGCAGGAAGCCGCGATGTGGCTGCACCGTGGCAAGGACCTCAGCTGGGGATCGTATCCCCTCACCGGGTGCTTTGCGACCACCGACGGCGCCGTCGTTCTGGTCGGCGCCTTCAAGGCCAACCCGCTGCAGGATATCTGCAAGGCGCTGGAACTGCCCGATCTCTCGGCCGATCCGCGTTACGCAACGTTCCAGGGCCAGGTCGAGCACAAGGCCGAGCTGCAGGGCAAATTCCGCGAACGCTTTGCGTCGAACACGACCGCCTATTGGCTGGCGCGGCTCGACGAGCAGGATTTGTTGTGCTCGCCCGTGCTGACGCTTGCGGAAGCGCTCGGTCACGAACAGACCAAGCTGAACGGCACAGTGGTGACGCTGAGCGGTGGCGCGACGACCATGGCGCTGATTGGCACGCCGCTGACCATGGCTCCCGATGCCTTCCAGCTTCGCCGCCCGCCGCCCGCACTGGGCGCCGATGGCACGGCCGTACTCACCGAGGCCGGGTTCTCCGCAGAGCGCATCGCCGCTCTCAAGGCGCAGGGGATCGTCGCATGAGCGTGCAATTCACAGTGCAGGACCATGTCGCGCGCGTGACGCTCGACCGGCCAGATCGCCTCAACGCAGTCGATCAGGCGACCGAGGCCGAGCTGATCCGGATCTGGGAGACGATCGAGCGCGACCGCGACATTCGCGTGGTGGTGCTCACCGGCGTCGGCGAGCGTGCTTTCTGCACCGGCGCGGACATGAAGGGCGGATCCGGCTCCAGCGGGCTCGACTATTGGGCGGCCGCGCGTCCGGGCGGTTTCGGCGGCATCGCGCTGCGGGAGACGCTCGACATCCCCGTCATCGCCCGTGTCAACGGGCACGCGCTCGGCGGCGGCATGGAGATGATGCTCGGCTGCGACATCGTCATCGCCTCTGATAACGCGACCTTCGGCCTGCCGGAACCGCGGGTCGGCCGGCTTGCGCTCGACGGCGGCATCGCCCTGCTCGCGCGTCGCATTCCTCATGTCTGGGCGATGGGAATGCTGCTGACGGGACGTCGCATCAGTGCGGCGGACGCGTTGCGGTTCGGGCTCGTCAACGAGGTGGTCGCCCCCGAAACGCTCGACGATGCGGTCACGCGCTGGATAACGGATATTCTCGCCTGCGCGCCGCTGTCGGTGCGGGCGATCAAGCAGATGGTGCGGGCCGGTCAGCGCCTGTCGCCGACGGACGCGCAGATGTTGCGGTTGCCCGCGCTTGTCGAAGCGCTGCAATCGTCCGACCAGGACGAAGGCGTGCGCGCCTTCCAGGAGAAGCGTGCGCCGAAATGGCGCGGCCGCTGACCATCAGGAGATCGTCATGGCCTACGTCATTGGCTCGACCTGCATCGACGTCAAGGACGGGGCCTGCCAGGATGTCTGCCCGGTCGAGAGCATCTACGAAGGCGGACGTATGATGTATATTCAGCCCGACGAATGCATCGACTGCGGCTTGTGCCTGTCGGTCTGTCCGGTCTCGGCGATATACGCGCAGGATGAATTGCCGGAGCACGAGCGTGATTTCCTGCGCGCCAACGCCGAATTTTTTGGAAGCTCGGTGACCGGCTGGGGCTCGCCCGGCGGCGCGGATGCGCGACACATCAGCACGCTCGATCATCCGCTCGTGGCCGGGCACAAGATTCCGGCGCCCTACTGAGGGTCGGACATTCGAATCGCTCCAGTGGGATCGCCACCCGCGAGCCATCATGATCGGCGAAACGGGCTCACGACAATGCCGGCGCGATCGATGCGCACGAAGCTCTGCGGCGGAACGGAGTCCCAGCAGGTAGTGGCGTCGTCGATCGGCTCGGACACGATGAGCGCACCGCCTCCTGATCCGCGCGTGTTGAGATAGAGCGTCGGCGGACGCAAATCGCTGGCATAGCGGATCGCGTAGAGCTTTTCGCCGTCGGACATCGCGGCGGTGAAGCGCAGGGGTTCATTGACCGCGCTCGCGGCCATCTGCCGCTCGATCAGGTCGATCACCGCAGCGAACGCACCCTCGGCATCGGACGAAAACCCGAACGCCAGCAGGAGAAGGAAGATCGCTTCGCTGTCGGTCGTGCCCTGGCGACTGGCGTAGTGGTTATCAGGGATATGCGCTTCGAGGGCACGGCGCACGCGTTGCCAGCCGCCGATCTGGCCATTGTGCATGAACAGGTAGCGATCCGCCGCGAAGGGATGACAATTGGTGCGGATGGTTGCGGTCCCGGTCGCCGCACGCACATGCGCCAGAAACAGCGAGGAGCGAATCTGGTGCGCGATCGAGAGCAGGTTCTCGTCGCTCCAGGCCGGCCGCACGTCGCGAAACAGGCCGGGCCGCTCGCGTTCACCATACCAGCCGACCCCGAATCCGTCCGCGTTGACCTCGGACTTGGCCTCGCGGCAATGCCGGCTTTGCGCAATCAGGCTCTGGCAGGGTTTTGCGATGAAGTCCTCGAGGAAAACCGGCGCGCCCAGATAGGCCAACCATCGGCACATATTGATCCCAGACTCTCGGGTCGCGGCGCTGGCTACTCGGCGGGCTGCAGCGCGTGGCCGCGACGCGCGATGCGCTCGTGCATCTGCCGGATCATGCGGCTGGCGGTGGTCTCGAACAGGCAGGGAATGACGGCGTGCACCAGCGCCGCCAATGCGGCGCCGAACAGGCGCGCCGCGAAGCCGAGCGCGAACAGGAAATGCTCGCCGTAGGATTCATCGACGCTCTCAGGATGGGACAGAAACAGCCGGTGCAGGGTGGTTTGCATGCTGGGCTCCAGGGACGCGGTTCGCCTGCAATCCCTAGGGGATTCGGATCAAGAAGATGTCCCAAATATCACGCCATCGGCCCTAATCCGGTTGAATTTAGACGACGATCTCTTGTATTGTTGGGATAATGGATGAAACAGATCGCAAACTCCTCAACCTGATCCAGCATGACGCCGCTCTGTCGCTGGACGAGCTTAGCGAGCGGGCGGGACTTTCCCGCAACGCCTGCTGGCGCCGCATCAAGCGCCTGGAGGATGACGGCATCATCAAGGGCCGCGTGACCCTGCTCGATGCCAGCCGCATCAATGTCGGCCTGACCGCGTTCATCGCGCTGCGCACCACCGAGCACAGCGCCAGCTGGCTCAAGCAGTTTTCGAACGCCGTGCGCGACATTCCCGAGATCATCGGCGTCTACCGCATGACCGGCGATGTCGATTATCTGCTGCAGGCCGTGATCCCTGACGTTGCCGCCTATGACAGGCTCTACCAGCGCCTGATCGGGAGGATCACGCTCGCGGACGTGTCATCGTCCTTTGTCATGCAGGAAATCAAGGCGACGACGGTGCTGCCGCTCGACTATGCGCCGGAGCGGCGCGGGTGAAGGCGGAGGCCGCGAAGGCAGTCGCCGCGCGCGTCTATGGAAAACCAAGACCGGCGCCGCCTTACGCGCCCGTCATCTGCCTTTCCTCGTCCGTCCACACCAGCTCATCAGGCATCAGCTCCGGCTGGAGCGGCGCCTCCTGGGTCATCACATGGCCGTCCAGCGCGCGCAGCAGGGCCGCGACCAGCGCCGGCTTGCGCAACGGTTTGGCCAGGAAGTCCGACATGCCGGCCTCGCGGCAGATCGTGACGTCCTCGGGGAAGGCGTTGGCCGTTAGCGCGACGATCGGCAAGGCCGCAAAGCGCCCTCCTCCCGCGCGGATCGCGCGCGTCGCGGCGAGCCCGTCCATCTCGGGCATGCGCACGTCCATCAGCACGATGTCGTAGTCGCGTTCTGACACGGCCGCGACGGCCTCGACACCGTCGCTAACGACGCGCAATTCGACATCGAAGGCGGCGAGCATCTTGCTCACGACCATGCGGTTGACGGCATCGTCCTCGGCGACCAGCACCTTCAGCGGCCGGTCGAGGCCGGCAATTCGGGCCTTGAGATCGTCGGATTCCTCGCGGCCCGCGTCCTGATCTGATGTCTGCGCCTGGCTCCACGGCAGCACCAGCGTGAAGCGGAAGGTCGAGCCCTCGTCCGGCGTCGAGGTGACGCCGATGGTGCCGCCCATCTGCTCGATGATGCGCCTTGAGATCGCAAGGCCAAGGCCGGTGCCGCCGAACCGGCGGCTGATCGAGGCGTCGGCCTGCGCAAAGTCGCTGAACAGCTGCCCGAGCTTGTCGGGCGCAATGCCGATGCCGCTGTCGGTCACGGTCCATTCGACCGTCGCGAGCAGGTCGCGCCGCGCCGGGCACATGGCCTTGATCGTCACCTCGCCCTCGTCGGTGAACTTCACCGCGTTGGAGGCAAGATTGAGCAGCACCTGGCGGATGCGCGCGGCGTCGCCGCGCAGCGTCGGCGGCAGGTTCGGATCGAGCTCGATCTTGAGGCTGATACCCTTGCCCTTGGCGCTCGCGCGCACGACGGTCGCAACCGTCTCGACCAGCGCCTGCGGCGCAAAGTCGATTGCCTCGAACTGGAAGCGTCCGGCCTCGAGCTTGGAGAGATCGAGGATGTCGTTGAGGATGCGCTGCAGATTGTCGCCGGATTCACGGATCGTGATGACGGCCTCGCGCTGCTCCTCATCCAGATTGGTTTCGAGCAGCATGCTGGCAAGCCCGAGCACGCCGTTCATGGGCGTACGGATCTCGTGGCTCATGACAGCGAGGAAGTCCGACTTGGCGCGGTTCTCGGCTTCGGCCTTCTCCGCGCGCCAGCGCTCGGTGACGTCGCGGCCGAAGCCGCGATAGCCCAGGAACTGACCGTCGCGATCGTAGGCGGGCTTTGCGGTCAGCGACCACAGCCGCGCTTCGCCGCCGGCGACGACCTTCAAATTCATCTCGTGCAGCGGCTCGGTATGCTCCATCAGGCCGAGGATGTTGTAGGCGGCCGCCTTGTCCTCGGGGCACAGCATGTCGAGCACGTCGGCGAAATGCGATCCCTTCAGGAGCGGAAGCGGCAATTGCGCGACGTCGGCGAAGCGTTGCGGCACGTCGACGAGGTGGCCTTCAGCGTCGGTCTGCCACAGCCAGTCGCTGGCGTTCTCCTGAAAGTCCTTCAGCAGCAGCGAGATGATCTCGGTCTGCCGCTCGAGGTCGAGCTGGGCCTTGAGATTGCCGAGGAACAGATTGCCCTGCGAGACGATGTTGCGCGCCATGAAGAACGCGAACAGCAGCAGAAACACCGCCGTCACCAGATACGGCCCGGTGCCGCACAGCAGCAGCGAACCCGCGCAGGCGACCGTCATGGTGGCGAGGTAGACGAGGCCGGCGCGCGGGAAGGTCGACAGCGTGAAGGCGCCGCCGGACATCATGCCGACCATCAGGCAGGCCAGGATGAGCTGGCTGGTCGGCCCTATCAGGCTGAACAGCGCCAGCGGCAGCGTGCCCCAGATCGCGGCGAGGAAGAACGCCTGCCGCAGCATCTGCCGTGCCGTGCGCGGCGAAGCCTCCTGCGGTGGGTTCTGATGCGAGCGCTGCCATGCGCGCACGGCGACCGAAGCGACGGCCGTGAGGGTTGCACCCCAGATCGCGAGGAAGTCGTTCCAGCCCCTGCCCCAGAACAGGATCAGAACAATAACGACGTTGAGCATGGTGACGGCCATGGTCACGGGGATCAGCCGCGTCACCGCGTCGATTTGCTTGGCGCGGATGCGGCGCAGCTCGCGCTCGCTGAGATCGGCGATCAGCCCGTCTTCGATCTCGAAACCGCCGAGCCAGGACGGGAAAGCGCCGACGAAACCGTCGCGCTGCTCAGTCAATGCTGGGGATTCGTCGCGCCATCCCATTCCGAGGAACCTTTTCCGTATCAATGGCCTGGGACCGGCTTCAACCGGGTTAATTTTGTGGGAGATTTTGCGGCGTCCTTGACGGGGGCGTTAGCGGTTTGTTCTAACCATGACCCCTGCCCGGAGCCCGCCCCATGCCCATCAGAGTTGCCACCTGGAACGTCAATTCGGTCCGGCAGCGGATCGATCTCCTGCTGACCTGGCTTAGGGAATGCCAGCCCGACATCGTCTGCCTGCAGGAGATCAAATGCATCGACGAGGCGTTTCCGCGGCTCGAGATCGAAGCGCTCGGCTATAACGTGGTGACCCACGGGCAGAAGACGTTCAATGGCGTTGCCCTGCTCTCCAGGCTCAAATTCGACGAGACCAAGTCAGGACTTGCCGGCGATGACGAGGACACGCATGCCCGTTTCCTCGAGGGCGTGGTGACGCTCAAGCAGGGCGTAATGCGCATCGCCTGCCTCTATCTGCCCAACGGCAATCCTGTTGGCACCGATAAATATCCCTACAAGCTCAAATGGATGTCGCGGCTTCTTGAGTATTCGAAGGAGCGTCTTAAGACCGAGGAGCCACTGATCCTCGCAGGCGACTTCAACGTCATCCCGCATGCCCGCGACGTCCACAATCCCGCGGCCTGGACCGAGGACGCCCTGTTCAAGACCGAAACGCGGGAGAGCTTTCAGTCCCTGCTCGGCCTCGGTCTGACCGACGCCTTAAGGGCCGTCACCGACGAGCCTGGTCTCTACACGTTCTGGGATTACCAGGCCGGGGCCTGGCAGAAGAACCAGGGGCTGCGCATCGACCATCTGCTGCTCTCGCCGCAGGCGAGCGACAAGCTCGCCAATGTCGGCATCGACAGCTACGTGCGGGCCTGGGAGAAGCCGTCGGATCACGTGCCGGTTTGGGCGGATCTGGATCTGGAGGCGGCGTAGGCCTTGCGCGGAGTTGGTCGGGGCGAGTGGCAATCACAACTGCGGTAGGGTGGGCAAAGGCACGCCCTTTGCGCGCCGTGCCCACCATCTCGTCGTGATCGAAACAGGTGGTGGGCACGCTTCGCTTTGCCCGCCCTACGGCACCTTCGTTGCCGAGGCTACTCGTGGCGGCCCTGCACCCACTGTTCCAGCATTTGCAGGCACATGGCGCGGTCGTCGTCGGAGGCCTTGGCGAAGGCGCGGTTGTAATTTTCCTTGATCCAGGTCTCGTCGGCGCCGGCGCTGTCACGCGCCAGCGTCAGCCACATCAGGCCGCGCGCGGCCTGCCGCGGCAGGCGATCGCCGTTGAACAGCATCTGCCCGAGCAGCGCCTGGGCCTCGTGCTGGCCCTTCTGGGCGGCAAGGCCAAGCCAGCGGGCGCCGTAGCGGAAATCCTCCCGGGAGGCGTCCGGCGTCTTCAGATAGAGCCGGGCGAGATCGTACTGCGCGTCGGCGTTGCCGAAATAGGAGGCGGCATAGGAGAACATCTCCCGCGCCCTGTCAGGATCGGCCTTGATCTTGGAGTTCGGGATGCCGCTCAGATAATAGCGCCCGAGCGCGACAAAGGCATTGGCGACGACCTGCGCCTGCGGCGCCGACGGGCTGTCCTCGGCATGCGCATTGGCGATCCGGGTGAAATAGTCGAAGGCGCGAACGTCGTCCTGGGCCACGCCGTCGCCGCTGGCGTACATGCGGCCGAGCTTCCACTGCGCAATCGGGTGACCGCCCTCGGCGGCGTATTGCAGGGCCGTGAGCGAGCTTTCCTGGGGCGCGACGGGGGGCACAGACTTGCGCACTGCACCGGCGGCGCCGGGCAAGGTGGTCACGACGGGGATGGCCGCGTCCTTGGGGTTAACCGGCGCGCCATCGAAGGCGAGCGCCGGCGCGGCCAGCGTGGTAGCCCCCAACACAAACGCAACAATGGCACGCCTAGATGTCCGCATAGCACTGTTTCTCGTGCGCGCCGCCCGGATGGGTCACTGCCCCACCGACCGCTGGTCCAACCTGCTGGGCATACTTCCAGAGCGCACCCGACGTGTGATTAGTCGCGCGAGCGCTCCACTTGGTCTTGCGCTGAGCCAGCTCAGCGTCGCTCAATTTTACGTTAAGTGTACCGGCGTCCGCATCGATCTCGATGATGTCGCCGTCCTCAAGCAGCCCGATCGGGCCCCCGACCGCGGCCTCCGGCCCGACATGGCCGATGCAGAAGCCGCGCGTGGCGCCGGAGAAGCGGCCGTCGGTGATGAGCGCGATCTTGCCGCCCATGCCCTGGCCGGTCAGCGCTGCGGTGGTCTGGAGCATCTCCCGCATGCCGGGGCCGCCCTTGGGGCCTTCGTAGCGGATCACGATGACTTCGCCTTCGCGATAGGTGCGCTTCTGGACCGCCTCGAAAGCATCCTCCTCCCGGTCGAAGCACCTGGCCGGACCGGTAAACTTGAGGTTGGACATTCCCGCGACTTTCACGATCGCACCTTCTGGCGCCAAATTGCCCTTCAGACCGACCACACCGCCTGTCACGGTGATGGGCTTGTCTGCCGGGTGCACCACGTCCTGGTGCGGATTCCACTTCACGCTTTTGAGGTTTTCGGCGATCGTTCGACCGGTGACCGTAATGCAGTCGCCGTGGAGAAATCCGTTGTCGAGCAGCGTCTTCATCAGAAGCGGTATGCCACCTACTTCAAACATGTCTTTGGCGACATAACGGCCACCCGGCTTCAAATCCGCGACATAAGGTGTCTTTTTGAAGATTTCGGCGACGTCGAATAAGTCAAACTTTATGCCGGCCTCATGCGCGATGGCCGGCAGGTGCAGCGCAGCATTGGTCGAGCCGCCAGACGCAGCAACCACCGCGGCCGCATTCTCCAGCGCCTTTCGAGTGACGATGTCGCGCGGACGGATATTGGACGCGATCAGGTCCATCACCTTCTCGCCCGCGGTCATGCAGAACGCGTCGCGGATCTCGTATGGTGCGGGAGCACCGGCCGAGTAAGGCAGCGCGAGGCCAATGGCCTCCGACACCGTCGCCATGGTGTTGGCGGTGAACTGCGCACCGCAGGCGCCCGCCGAGGGGCACGCCACGCGCTCGATCTCATCGAGGTCCTCGTCCGACATGGCGCCGACGGAGTGCTTGCCGACGGCCTCGAACATGTCCTGCACCGTGACCTGCTGCCCGCGGAAATTGCCGGGAAGGATCGAGCCGCCATAGATGAAGATCGACGGCACGTTGAGGCGCACCATCGCCATCATCATGCCCGGCAGCGACTTGTCGCAGCCGGCAAGACCGACCAGCGCATCATAGGCATGGCCGCGCACGGTCAGCTCGACGGAGTCGGCGATGCATTCGCGCGACGGCAGCGAGGAGCGCATGCCGTCATGGCCCATGGCGATACCGTCGGTCACGGTGATGGTGCAGAATTCGCGCGGCGTGCCGCCAGCGGATGCGACGCCCTTCTTCACCGCCTGCGCCTGGCGCATCAGGGCGATGTTGCAGGGCGCAGCTTCATTCCAGCACGAGGCGACGCCGACGAAGGGCTGGTGGATCTGCTCGGTGGTCAGACCCATGGCGTAGAAGTAGGAACGATGGGGCGCGCGCGCAGGACCTTCCGTCACGTGACGGCTCGGCAGCCTCTGCTTGATGTTGGCCTTGGCGTCCATCGCGACCAGTTTCCTCCGATCCAGTTTCCTGGCCAACCCTTGTCAGTTCAGGAAAGATCAGAGCCAAGATTTGAATCGACCTTTGGGATTTCCTGCCCCAGCAAGGGACCAGCCCGGCCCCTCAAACATACGAGTGATTTTATTCATGTTCGGGTGTGGCCAAAAAGCGGCGCCGCTGCGAACGACCAGTGGTGAGGGTTAAATCCACAAGCGGTGTTGCTCAGGCAGCACAGTCGTTACCGGGAAGACACGGGTCCGCTTACAGTGATACCCTCGCGAAGATGACAGTCAACAATCTCTGATTTCATGTCACGGGCTGCGCGACCAGACTTGCGGCGATGGTGCGTGGGACCGCAACTGAGTCGGCATTCGCCGAGTTTGTGGGAAGCTGCTCCATCTCGTCGTGGCGA
>NZ_LJYG01000108.1:504055-523896 GCF_001440035.1 Bradyrhizobium manausense
CCGCGGCGGGATTCTGGATTGCTTCGCTGCGCGCTCGCAATGACGGGGCACAAGCACGCATTGACTCCTATAGGGTACCCCCCTATCTTACCCCAATGTCGCACACCATCAGGCACAAGTCGAAGCTCATCGGCCGCGTCCGGCGCATCAAGGGTCAACTTGAAGCCGTCGAGCGCGCGCTGGAGTCGGAGATCGGCTGCGCCGACGTGCTGATGCTGGTGGCGTCGGTGAAAGGTGCGATCAGCGGTCTCACCACCGAGTTGCTGGAAGACCACATCCGCCATCATGTCGTGGATCCCGCGCACGAGAAGGATCCGGAGAAGGCCAAGGGCGCCGCCGACCTCATCGACGTCGTCCGAACCTATTTGAAGTGACGAGATGACCGACCTGTCTCACCTGCTCCAGCAGAGCAGCGCGCACGCATGGCTGTTCGTGCCCAGCGCGATCCTGCTCGGCGCGCTGCACGGCCTCGAGCCCGGCCATTCCAAGACCATGATGGCCGCGTTCATCATCGCTATCAGAGGCACCGTGCACCAGGCCGTGCTGCTCGGCCTGTCGGCGACCATCTCCCATACCGCTATTGTCTGGGCGGTCGCGCTCGCGGGCCTCTATTTCGGCCAGGAATTATCAGGCGAACGCAGCGAGGCCTGGCTGCAACTGGTCTCCGCCGCGATCATCATCGGCATCGCCACCTGGATGGTCTGGCGCACCTGGCGGGACCAGAACCGCGAACATGATCATGACCATCATCACCACCACGACGGGCCGCAATCGATCTCGCTCGCCGGCTTCGCGCTGCTGCTGGAGGTGTTCGAAGACGGCGTGCCGCCGCGCTGGCGGATCCGGAGCGAGACGGCCGCGCTTCCCGCTGATGGCGACATCAGGGTGACCACCATCCGCGAGGACGGCTCGGAGCAGACCTTCGCCTTCACTGCAGGCGACGGGTACCTCGAAAGCGTCGATGAAATTCCCGAGCCACATGCGTTCAAGGCGCGCGTCACCCTCGCCGGCGATTCCGCCGAGCTTCTGTTTAGGGAGCATGATCACGACCATATGGACCTCGGCGACGAGGACGACGCGCATGCGCGCGCCCACGCCGCCGACATCCGCAAGCGCTTTGCCGGGCGCACCGTCACCACCGCGCAGATCATCCTGTTCGGCCTCACCGGCGGATTGATCCCCTGCCCCGCCGCGATCACCGTGCTGCTGCTCTGCCTTCAGCTGAAGCAGTTCAGCCTCGGCTTCGTCCTGGTGCTGTCCTTCGGCATCGGGCTTGCGATCACGATGGTGTCGGCAGGCGTTCTGGCTGCGCTCAGCCTGCGCCACGTCGAACGTCACTGGGGCGGCTTCAGCCGCTATGCCCACCGCGCGCCCTATGTCTCGGCGGCCCTGATCGTCTTCGTCGGCCTCTACACCGGCTGGACCGGCCTGCACGATCTGATGACGTAGCGCCTCGCCGGTCAGCCTTTTGCCCTCGCCGTCTTGTCGAGCGCGGCGCGAAGGCCCTTGGCGAGCTTGATCGCGTCGTCGTTGGCCCAGAAGTGCATGAAGAACAGCCGCGGCTGCTCGTCCAGCATATGGCTGTGCAGCGCCGTCACCTCGATGCCGTTCTCCAGCAGCGCAGCGATCACCGGGTTCACCTCATTGTCAGACAGAACGAAGTCGCCGGTGATGGCGGCCTTGCCTCCGCCTGATGGCTGGAAGTTGATGCCGATGGCGACGCCCATTGGCCCGACGGGCGTGAGCGCCATGCCCTGTTGCGTGATCGGATCACGGCGCTTGACGTTGAACTGGTAGACGCCGCCATTGACCTGTCCCTTGGTGCCGATGATCTCATCGAGCTTCGCCGTGTCGAGATCGACAGCGGGCGGCGGGCTCGCCGGTGCGGCAGCGGTCAGTGGCGTCTTGCTGGCGGCGAGTGCGTCATGGATCGCGGCGGCCAGCTTGACGGGGTCGCCATGTCCGGCGACATGCATGTAGAACGTCGCCGGGCTCGCGCGCAGCAGATGGTTGTGCACGGCAGTGATCTCGAGACCGCTCGCGATCATCTTCACCATCACCGGATTGATCTCGGTCTCGAGCAGCACAAGGTCGCCCATGACCATCGCCCCGCCATGGGCCGGCTTGAACGCGACCCAGCCGCCGAGCGCCAGCGCCGGCTTGATCGCGACCCCGTCCAGAGTCACGGACAGATCGCTGCGCGGAAATCCGTAGCGGTGGACATCATCGGTGACGGCGGCCTTGCGGCCGAGCGTTTGGTCGATCGCCTGCCAATTGACGTCTTCCGCCCGGGCCGTCGCGATGAATTGCGCGGCGCCCATGACGACTCCCAAGGCGGCAGCCAGCATGATGGCCGAGTGACAGAGTGTACCTCGTCGCATGATCGTCCTCCTGGTGTCACTGCCCCCTGGGTCGAAGCCGTGTTCGGCCCAGGCGTCAGCGGCGCGCGCAGACGCATCCCGCGCAAGACGGATGAGCCGATCTGTCTGATCAATCGAGATGGATGAAGTGGACATGCTGCGCCCTTGGTGATCAGGACGCGATGCTTGGGCATGTCGCCTCGCGGGGAGACCGCATATCCCCGATGCCTTGACTAGAAGCCGGTGGGTCCAGGCTGTCAACGCGTGGATTCAGTCGAGCCAGGAAAAAGATTTCGCAGACGTCATGGAACGAAATCGCGCGTGGGCATCGCTGGCTGCGACCGCTAGAGGGTCGCGCCGCGATCGAAACGCGCAAACACTGCGCTGGTCAGGCCGCCGAGCAGGGTCCAGAACACCAGGCTCGTCACCGTCACCGCGGTGACGAACTGATGCAGCAGCGATGACGGCACGTTGGTCTCGACATTGGCGAGATCAGGCGCGCCGATCAGGTGCGGCAGGGTCAAGAGGATCACGCCTGATATCGCCGCCGGCACCGTGCGGCGGAAGACGATCAAGGCGAGCCCGCCTGCCGTCGCCAGCACGGCGGCGAGCCACCAGATCTGCCGCGACAGCAGCGGCGCTGAGGGCACGCCGGGCAGCTCCGGCGGCAGGCCGAGGCTAGGGGCGAGGGTGAAGACGGCGAAGCCCGCCAGGCCCCACAGCAGGCCTTCGTGCCAGGACACGCTGGTCCCGGTCGCGCCGCTGCGCACGGCGAAGAAGCCGGCCAGAAGCAGCGCGAAGCCGATCGCGGTCAGCACGTTGGCGGCGGCGGTGTAGGCGTTGCGCTCAAACCCGTCGCGCGGCTCCCACGCGCCGCCATGGTCATGGTCGCCGGCGCCATGGTCGTGGTCGCCATGATCGTGGGCTGCATGGTCATGCCCGGCCGCGACCGGCTGCGCCGCGGCGTCGTGCTGGTGCGCGCCCGCCGCCTTCTCGAAGACTTCCGCCTTCAGGATCAGGGGGACGGTGCCGAACTGCTGGACGACGGTGACGAGGAGACCGACGACGAAACCCGAGATGACCGACGCGAAGACGATCGCGCGAAACGTGCTCATGCCATCAAGGCTAGTGACAGGGGAACGCGTTCGAGTGCCGCACGTCGTGGGCGGCGTTGTGGACGACGTCGATATGGGAGAAGCCGACCATGCCGATCACGAACACGCCCAGCACCATGGCCATCAGCGCCTGCGACAGCCGTCCCACCTGCCCTGCGGCGACCGGAAGCGTGATCCGGGCCGGGACTTGCGCGTTGGCGAGCTGGGACTGGCTCATGGTCTATTCTCCATTGGCGATTTGCGCCTCTTCTAGCAGCTTCCGGGCGATATCGCGACTGGTAAGATGCAGGCTTGTCCCGGGCAAAATGTCCCTGAGGGCGATCTTGGCGTCGGCGGCCGTGCGAAAGGCGGCCTCAAATCGCCGGAAATAGTCGAGGCAGGCCTCCGGCGTTGGCTCGGTGCCGAGCAGCGTCCGGAAAGCGCCCCGGTGCACGGCGCAGATCGCGCCGTGTCCGGCCACGGGAAAGACCAGTGAGGCGATATCGTCGCGCCAACGGGCTTCGCTGCTCAAGCGGTTGCGCGTCCCCGCCCGAGGGAGCCGATCAGGCGGGCGACCTCGCAGACGGCGACGAGGCCCGCGAGCCACATAGCGCAGGTCAGCCCGATCCGCGAGACGATGGCCGCCGTGAAGGCGCCCTGCCCGCCAAGGAACGGCGTCGCGGCGAACAGCGCAAGCTCATAGGCCGCATAGGCGGCGACGAGGGCAATGGCCAGCGCCAGCGGCGTGCGAAGCTTGGTCAGGATGCGAAGCATCGTCGATGCGGCAGCGGTCGCAACAAGCGCCGCGGCGCCGATCACAAGGCCCCAGCCGATGGTGCCGGCATCAAGGGGATAGTGCAGCGCGCCGAAGCCGATGCATTGGTTCGCCAGCCACGTGGCGGTGACAACCAGCAGCGCCTGACGCTGCGACAGCGCGGCCGCAGCCACGACCGCGAACGCTGCAAACGGCGTCGCACAGGCAAGCGCAAAGCTTGCCAGCGCGCAGGACACACTCAGCAGCGCAAGGCAGAACAGAGCGACACCATGCGGCGCGACGGGGTAAAGCCTGACATGGTCGGAATGCGGCGGCAGGTTGGTGAGGGCCATGGACAATCTCCCGGCGGCGATCCTACCACATTGTCGGACAACTCCGCCAACCCGCCCCAAGCTGTGGCACGGGCGCGCTATGCTCGCCCTCTCGTTGGGTTGAAGACGGGCGCGCTACGCACGCCCTCTCGTTAGGTTGAAGACGGGCGCGCTACGCACGCCCTCTCGGGCGCTGGGCCTGAGCCCAGGCCGTGGTGACGTCGCGCGGCGGAGCGTCGATCCGCTTGATGGGAGTGAGCTCACCGGAGGCGGAGATGATGGCGGTTTCCTCGCGGCGACAGCGCGGGCAGACAAAGCTGACTTCGTGCGGCTGCGCCGACCAGCTCGAACGTTTGACATTGGCCGCCATGGGCCATGCTTCGCAATGCGAGCACGACACCAGAAACCGACCGGGATCGAGCATACCCATTCCTTAGGTCTCCGCGTCCTGCCGTCCTCCTCTAATGATTAGCCCATGTGAATCGTTCCGGTGCGGAGGCACCGTCAGCCCCGGGGTTCCCCACTCGCGGCCCGATCATACGAGGCGCCGCGCCCTTGCCTCAGCGCGCACCGTGGAGCGTGCAGGCGGTCGTGCAGGTGACGGTGTTGCCGTGGTCGCAGGCCTTGCAGGCGGCCACGCACTGGTTCATGTCGCGGGGATTGTAGGAGCTGTAGCTGCGCATCGGGCAGAGCGGGGTCGAGCCAGTGACGTCCTGCTCCTGGTCACAGGCTGCCGTCAAAAGCGCAAACAGGGCGACCGCAAGCAGACGCATGGGATGTCCAACCATAGGACGAGTGACGTTCGCGGGCAACATTGCACGGCAACCTTGCCCCAGGCATTCCCATCGCCGGGAACCGCAACGCGCGAATCCGCGGACCTCATCAAGGATGGGTCTCAATTATTAAGAACGGATTGCGATTGCACGACCTCTCGTAAAGACACCGATGCGGAACATCGTGCCTCGTTCCTGGCCGCAAGCTTCATCCGGGCGTCAGGCGGCAGCCTTGGTCGCGATCGCCAGGCGCATGTCGACCGCGAGCTGACGGTACCGCTCCGAAAGCTTCAGGTAGAATTCGCGCTTGTGGCTGTCGGTCGCAAGCTTGGCAATCAGCTCGCATTCGGCGGTGAGCGTCTCGAAGCGCTCCAGCCTGTCCTCTAGTTCTGTCATCGGCGTGTCCCCGTCAAACGCCTGAGGGACAACAAGCCTAAGCCCGGAAAATGGGTCACGGCCAACATCGTTATAAGGTAGAATCAATTATTCCCGGCGCGGACGGTTATTTGCTGTCCATGCGCCAGGCACCGTCCCAATCGGCCGCCGGCGGCGCGGTCTCGAACTGCACGATGCGCGCGAGCATCGCCTGAGACGGGCCGTCGCCAGGGACGCTCTGCAGCGCCGCATTGAATGCCGAGCGGGCCTCAGTGAAGCGGCAGGCGCGATAGGCGGCAAGCCCTTCGGCGTAGTGCGCGCGCAGCCCTTCCTGCGAGGCGGTGAGCGCACCTGCCCGGCCCATCACCTCGAACACCGGCTGCGGCACGCTCTGGCCGACCACCGCGAGGCGGTCGATCTCGCGCAATTCGAGCCGGGATCCAATCGCCGCGGCGGTCGCCTGCGAGATCAGGATTCGGGTACCGTAGATCTTGTTCACGGCCTCGAGGCGCGAGGCAAGGTTCACGGCATCGCCCATCACCGTAAAGCTCATCATCAGCTCGGAGCCGATGCTGCCGGTCAGGACCTCGCCGGTGGCGATGCCGATGCGCAGGTCGCAGGACACCGGCATGGCCCGGATGCCGAGCAGGTCCGGCAGCTGCTTCTGCAGCGCGGGCACCTGGTCGGCCATGTCGATGGCGGACAGGCCCGCGAGCAGCGCCTGCTCGTCCTCCTCGATGAAGGGCGGGCCCCAATAGGACATGATGGCATCGCCGATATATTTGTCGATGACGCCGCGGTTGTTGCGGATCGGAGCGGACATCAACGTGAAATAGTGGTTCATGACCTTGACGAGGCCGCGCGGGGTCATGCCCTCGCTCATTGCGGTGAAGCCGCTCATGTCGCAGAACATGATGGTCATGACCCGACGCTGGCCGTCGACGGCGACCTCCGGCCGGTCGATCAGGCCCTGCACCACCTTGGGATCGATGTAGCGGCCAAAGGTCTCGCGGATCCGCTCGTTGTGGCGCAGCTGCTCGATCATGCGGTTGAAGGCGGCGGCGAGCTCGCCGATCTCGTCCTGGGTCGAGACGGTGATGCTCTTGTCGAAGCGGCCGGCCTCGACCTCGCGGGCACCGGCGAGCAGCAGCCGCACGGGCCTTGTGATGCCGCCGGAGACAAGCAGCGCAAAGGCAAATCCGACGACCGCGGCGAGCAGCGTTACGACGCCGGAGATGATGATCGCCTGTCGCTGGTGGCCGACCACCGTCGAGGTGCTCGCATAGACCTGCTTGAGCATGTCGGTGCGGACCGCATCGATCCGCTGGTTGAACTGATCGCGCAGCGCATCGATGTGCTCGAGCGTGCTGCGTGCCTCCGGCATCTGCTTGGCGTCGATCTGCTTGAGGAGTTTGGCGTGGTCCTCGTTCATGCCCTGGCGCAGCTCGGTCACGGCTGTCTCGATGCGCGTGTCGATCCGCGCCAGCGCCGCATTGTCCGACGGCGTCCTCGGATCCTCGATGATCGCGTTGATGAGCTTTTGCGCGGCCGACGTCTCTTCCTCGATCTTGCGGTCGGCTTCCTCGAACTCCTTCAGGCGGGCCGCATAGGCCTGCTCGTCCGAGGAATCCTGCATCTTCGCCATGACCATCCGCCGCAACGCCACCGACCGCTCCAGCGAGCGGATGTTGGCCCGCGCCAGATCGCCATAGGCCGGGATGTAGCGGCCGGTCAGCTCGTCCAGGAGAATGCCGACCTGGCTCGACATCACCATCGACAGGATCGAGGTGATCAGCATCAGGACGATCAATCCGAGGGCGATGCCGACGATCTTGCGCCGGATCGACTGGTTGAAAAGCGGCATGAGATGCGGGCAAAGGCTGAAGAAGGATCTATGGAACCCTCAATACACCGGATTTTCGCCGGGAACACGCGCAATCGGGCCGGTTTGGCGCCCAAGGCTGCGCGCAACCGTCGCGCGAGTCCCGTTTCGTTATAATAAAGGTTAAGGAACCACCACTTCCGCCGTTTCTGAGTTCCGCGAGTTCCAATCCGTATTTTGCCGCATTGTTGAACGAGCGTGCGGAATGCGAAACGATGTCATGGCATCGTTTTGATGTCGTTCTTGATTCTCAAGCCGCATGTCGTCGCGGACCTTGGTTTGTAGTGGTTTCGCAGGGGGACCATCGAATGAACCAGTGCCTACGCTCGCTCGCGTGTGTCGTTGCCGTGGCCGCTTTGACCCTCCTTCCCACCGGGCTGGCGGCGAAGAGCGGTCACAAATCATCCGCGTCCAAATCGTCTGCGTCCAAGAAGACGCACGAAGCGAAAACCGGCAGGCAACGGCATGCTGCATCCGGCAAGCACCGCAAAAATGCCGAGGCCAGGCGCAGGTCGAAGAAGCGGGACGAGCCCGCGGACAAGCCCGCGCCGCCGGCTCTGACCGGCGACCTCGCCGCGCTGAAGGATGCGATCGACCTCGCACGCAAGGGCAAGACCGACGATGCGACAGCGGCGCGCGACCGCATTGCCGATCCCGCCGGACAAAAGCTCGCCGACTGGTTCATGCTGCGCCATTCCGAGAGTACCGCCCCCTTCAAGCGCTACGCCGCCTTCCTCGCCGCCAATCCGGACTGGCCGAGCGCCGTGCTGCTGCGCAAGCGCGCCGAGGCCCGGCTGTGGCAGGAGAAGAGCGACGCGGCAACCGTCCACGCCTTCACGATGGACCGGCCGATCAGCGCCAAGGGCAATTTCGCGCTCGCGCGCGCTCTGTTCGCCGAGGGCGACAACGACGGGGCGACGCGCCTCGTGCGCGAGGCCTGGCGCTCGGACGAACTGTCCGAGCGCAGCGAGGAAGATTCCTACGAAGCGTTCCACGATTTGTTGCGGCCCGAAGACCATCGCGCCCGGATGGACAAGCGCCTCGGCGCCAAGGACTATGCCGGCGCAAGGCGGGCCGCAAAACGTCTTGGCGAAGATTTCCTCGCGATCGTCAAGGCCTGCGCCGCCGTCAACGGCAAGGAGAACAAGGCCAAGGATTATCTCGAGGACGTGCCTCAAGACGCGCGCCGCGATCTCGGCTATGTGCTGTGCCGCGCACAATGGCACCTGCAGAAGGATCACATCGACGATGCAGCCGAGGTGATCCTGGCTGCCGCACCCGAGACGATGGCGGCGCAGGACACAGACGCATGGTGGCGCGAGCGCCGCCTGCTCGCGCGAAAGCTGCTCGACCAGGGCAAGTTCCAGACCGCCTACGACATGGTGCGCGCAGCCACGGTGCCGGCGATGGAGGTCTACCGCGTCGACTATCACTTCATGTGCGGCTGGATCGCGCTGCGCTATCTCGACGATCCCAAAACCGCGATGATGCACTTCGCCTCCATCGACGAGGGATCGCCCAATCCACTGGCGCTGTCGCGAGGCCACTACTGGCGCGGCCGTGCGGCTGAAGCCATGGGAGCAGTCGCCGACGCGCAAGCCAGCTACAAGGCCGCCGCGCGCTATCCGACCGCCTATTACGGCCAGCTCGCCCGTGCGCGGCTCGGCCTCGAGGGGCTGGAGCTGCGCGCCCCCTCGCCCGTGCTGGCCGCCGCCGACACGCAGGCGGCAGATGAGCGCGTGCGCGCCGCCGACATGCTCTATGCCATCGGCGAACGCGATATGGTGTTCTACTACGCCGAGGATTTCGCCCAGGAGAGCACCGACGCCGCCGCGCTCGCGGCGCTCGGCGAGCTCGCCGGCCAGCGCAACGATGCGCGCGTGATGCTGGAGGTCGGCAAGTCGGCGTTGGCCCACGGCCTCGCGCTCGACCACTACGCCTTCCCGACCATCGGCATCCCCGAGCACAAGCAGGTCGCACCTGCGATCGAGACCAGCGTGATCTATTCGGTGGCGCGCACCGAGAGCTCGTTCAACCAGCGCGACAAGTCGTCCGCCAATGCGGTCGGCCTGATGCAGGTGACGCCGGAAGCCGGCCGCGACACGGCCAGGCGCTTCGGCGTGACCTATGACTGGGACAAGATGGTCTCCGACCCCGTCTACAACACGCAGATGGGTGCGGCCGAGCTCAGCGCGCTGCTGTCGGAATATCGCGGCAACCAGATCATGACTTTCGCCGGCTACAATGCCGGCCGCGGCCGCGTGCGTGAATGGGTGCAGGCGCATGGCGACCCCAGAGATCCCAAGATCGATCCGGTCGACTGGGTCGAGCGCATCCCGCTGTCCGAGACACGCAACTACGTCCAGCGGGTGATGGAGAACGTGCTGGTGTATCGCGCCCGCTTCGAAAGCAGCGGCGCTGTCGCCGCCAAGACCGATCAGCGCGTGGTGACGCAGGAACTCAACGCAACGGCACCCGTGGCAGCCGCAGCACCCGCTCCCTGACCGGCGCCACCGGGGCTGAAGGGGCGCCGACGAGGTTACGTTGCTGCGGCTTCCGCGCGAGTCGCGCAGCTAGGTGTCACCTCCTTCCGTCGTGATCAGGTCGCGCCCGTCCAGACATGCGCCGGTCAAAGCTCTCGCGATGGTCCAGAACTGCATCGTGCAGGTCCAGCACGAGACGGCGCTCAGCATCACCAACATCTCGATCATGTTCCCGGTGGCCGTCGCGCTGCGCCCAGGCATCGACCATGGCATCCACAGCGTCATTAGCTCGCCTCGGCGATAGCAATCATAGTCACAGTAATGGCGCTGTGTCCGTACATGCCGGACATAGCCTGATCGGATCGACCGCGAGCATGTGCCGCACGTCGCCGCGCTTGGCGGAGGCTCGTGATTGACCAGCACGAAGTTCATGAGGCCACCCTCACGCGATCTTCTGCAAGGGCCTCGCAGAACAACGCGTAACATTGATAGTCGCAGTACGGCAGACGGGTCGCCATCTCGCGAAGATAGCTGCCGCTGATCGGCTCGCAGCATTGCATGCACCACGCCTGCCGGAACGGCGTCCGGTCGTTCACCAGCACGAAGGCGAATCTCACGTGGCACCTCCCAAAGCGAAGCAGTAAACGCTGTCCAACGGAGACAGTGCGGGCGGTGGAGCGCAAAGATGGCTTCGGCCGTCCGGATTATCCCTGTTTTGCTCCACCTTCTGCGGCGGGACCCGGATGTATCTTCCGTCCTCCCTCCGCCGCGCATAGATCTGGCCGTCGACGTACTTGATATCGGTTGGATAGCAATCAGCGCTGTTGCAGCAACTGAGGCTCGGGTTATCCGGCATGCGCCAGGTCGAGTAGAATTTCTCGTGCAGCGCCTGGTCCTGGGGCGGATGCTGGCGATGGACGGCACCGTTTCCGGTCTCCTGCGCCTGGATTGTCGCGGTGGAGCAGAAGAGAACGATTGAGCACAAGAGCTTGCACGAGCGGTTCAAGACATGGGCTCCCGGATCAGGCCTGCGGAATGATGTCAGCTCTCTAGTTCAGCCCCGCGCGAACTGAGCCCGAAACAACCACCGGCGGTCGCGTTCGCGGCGTGAGCGGAAGCGATCGACACACGTCTTTGAGCAGAGCGCAGTGCGCCACGCGTAGTAGCGGATCAAGCCAAATTTACCGCCACACACCGCACAGCCGTTGGCAGAAGAGCACGGTCTGGAGTCGGGCTGGTCAACCTCGGGAAGTACGGATGCATGACACATTGTTGTCTCCCTTTGTTGCTTGCGGTTGCGCTCGCCGCGACTGGCTGGTCGACACTCCCGATTGGCCGTGAGGGTAGTCAGCGGGGCACGAAGTGCTCAACTGTACGGAGGTAAATGACCGACATGACTAGGGTTGGAAGAGCTATACCTAGGTTTGTCCGTGTTTGCCCGGGGCTTCCGCGCTCATTCTTATTCAACGAGACGGCGCACGATGCTCCGGCTGCACGGTCACGGTGAAGACCCCGCTGGCGCGGCTACCTGATCTGCCTGGATAGCCGAAGCGGCGACAGGTCAATTCATCGACGAACATCATCACGGCCATCCGGCTTTGGCCGGAATTGCTCCTCTTGCGCCAACGTGCTCTACTCGTGTTCACGCAGAGAGAGCCGGGAGCGTCTGCGATGAAACCTGGCCAGGCAGCCACGTTCGGGAAGTCAGCCGCGCAATTCCTCGTCGGCTGCGTCAGGCAAACTGTCGCCGCTAAGCCGCGTGCCGAGCTCGATGATGGCCAGCTCGAAGCGGTCAAACAATGGCAGCAGGTCTTCGAGCACAATCCGGTCATGTACTTCATGGTCGATCCGGCCGGAACCGTCATCAACGTGAACACGTTCGGCGCCGCGCAACTGGGCTACACGGCCGCAGAGTTGATCGGCCGATCGGTACTGGATGTCTTCTTCGCCGAAGATCGCGATTTTGTCCGCGCCTGTGTTGCACTGTGCCTCGAGACCGTCGATCAGTCCCACACCTGGGAGATCCGGAAGGTTCGCAGGGACGGCTCGGTACTCTGGGTGCGCGAGAACGCCAAGACCATGCTGCGGGCCGATGGCTCGCCAGTCGTGTTGGTCGCCTGCGAGAACATCACCGAGCGCAAGGAAGCGGAGAATGCTCTGCGGCAGAGCGAAGCCTATCTCGCCCAGGCGCAGGAATTGAGCCACACCGGCAGTTTCGGCTGGAAGGCCGCAACCCGCGAGATCACATGGTCCAGGGAGACGTATCGCATCTTCCAGTGCGACGAGGGTTCCAAGCCGCAGATCCCGGTCATGCTCCAGCGGATCCATCCGGAGGACCGGCTCGCCGTGCAGCGGACCACAGGTCAGGCAGCGCGCGAGGGAAAGGACTACGACCACGAATACCGCCTCGTGATGCCCGACGGCTCCATCAAGTACGTCCGAGCGGTGGCCCGGGCTACACGAGATTCTGCCGGCCACGTCGAGTTCGTGGGATCGGTGAGCGACATTACGGCGACCAAAGAGGCAGAGCGCAAGCTGCGCGAGAGCGAACAGCGCTTTCGCGATTATGCCGAAACCGCATCCGACTGGTTCTGGGAGACAGGGCCAGACCACCGCGTGACCCTGATATCGGAACACTCCGATACCACCACCCCGCCGGGCGTGATTGGGCTTACCCGTTGGGACATTGCGCCGGACGCCGATCTCGAGCCGGAAAAATGGCGACAACATCGCGCGGCACTCGACGCCCACATCCCGTTCCGCGACCTGGTGTATCGCAGCAGGGACCGCAACGGGCAGACCATCTACGTCCGGACCAGTGGCAAGCCGTTCTTCGATGCCGACGGAAACTTTCTCGGCTATCGTGGCGTCTGCACCGACGTGACTGCGGCCATCCGCGCCGACCAGGCCGAAGAGGCGCTGCGCAAGGCCCAAGCCGAGCTGGCTCATGTCACGCGCATCACGACACTGGGCGAACTGACTGCTTCGATCGCCCATGAAATCAACCAGCCGCTCGCTGCCGTGATTGCAAACGCCGACGCCTGTGTGGCGTGGCTGCAGCGCAATCCGCCCGATCTCAAGGCGGCGCGGCGCTCCGTGGAGTGGATCACCGAGGATTGCAAGCGTGCCAGCGACGTGATCCGTCACATTCGGGCGCTCGCCAAACGAACCGAAATCGAAATGGGTCCGCTCGACCCAAACTCGATCGTGCGCGAGGCCGTCGCACTCGTTCAGCGCGAGATGGCCCGTCATGCCGTGTCGGTGCGGATGGAGCTGTCGTCGGCCCTGCCCAAGATCTTTGGCGATCGGATCCAACTGCAGCAGGTCCTGATCAATCTGATCATGAACGGGATCGAGGCCATGGAAGACGTCCGTGACCGTCCGCGCAAGCTGACGATCCGCTCGGCGGCGGATGGCGACGACGCGATGCTGGTGAGCGTCGCCGACTGCGGCGTCGGCATCGACGAACAGGCGATAGACCGCCTGTTCACCCCGTTCTTCACCACGAAATCCGGCGGCATAGGGATGGGGCTGCCGATCTGCCGCTCCATCATCGAGATCCACGGCGGACGACTTTCCGCCGCGTCGAACCAGTCTGGCGGCGCGACGTTTCAGATCACCCTGCCCCTCTATCGAGAGCAAGCATCGTGAGCGATCGCATGGCGCCTTCGCCGCCCCAGGAGAACGGTGATCAGCCGATTGTCTACGTTGTCGACGACGACGCCTCCATGCGCCGTGCGCTGACCAACCTCTTCGAATCGGTTGGCCTCAAGGTCGAAGCGTTTGGCTCGGCGCCGCAGCTCCTCCAGGCCAAGCCACCGCAGGTACCGAGCTGCCTCGTGCTTGACATCCGCCTGCCCGGAGTCAGCGGCCTTGAGCTGCAGTCCGATCTGGCCAAGGCCAACATCCACACGCCGATCATCTTCATTACCGGTCACGCTGACATTCCCATGACCGTTCGGGCCATGAAAGGCGGTGCGATCGATTTCCTGACCAAGCCGGTCCGCGACCAGGATATCCTGGACGCAGTCCAGGCCGCGATCGAGCGAGACCGCAAGCGGCGCGATCTCAACAAGACGGTCTCGAACGTGAGATCACGCTTCGAGTCACTCACCTCGCGCGAGCGGGACGTATTGGCTCTGGTGACGTCCGGCCTGATGAACAAGCAAGTGGCCGCCCAACTCGGATTGGCCGAAATTACTGTGAAGATCTATCGCGGCCAGATTATGCGCAAAATGGGGGCGAAGTCCCTGGCCGACCTCGTGAGAATGAGTGAGGCGCTCGACATTCGGCCCGGCCGGCCCGACGTACAAACCTAAGTATGAGTTTGCAATGGCGAGCGGCAGGTCCACCCTGCGTGTTTGGATTGGGCCGTCGCGACGGCAAGCGTGATCCCGGGCGAGGAGCGGACGTCTTGTCAGCGGCTTCGGTCATTTCGGTCCTTGATGATGACCCCTACGTGCGGGAGGCGATCAACAATCTCTTGCGGTCGCGCGGGTATATGGTCCACACATTCGCCTCGGCCGAAGAATTCTTGAGCTCGAGCGATTCCAAGCGCACCTCCTGCATCGTCGCCGACATGCATATGCCGTCCAAGACCGGAATCGATTTGTTGACGCAGATGCGCGCGCAGGGTTCGGCCACCCCGTTCATCTTGATCACAGGTTTCCCGGATGAGACCCTTCACATCCGGGCGCTCGAAGCCGGAGCAATCTGTTGTCTCCGTAAGCCGTTCGTGCCCGCGGACCTGATGAAATGCCTGCAGTGGGCGCTGGCAGCAGCTGACGACGTCACGGAGTGATGTTCCGCCTCACTCCACCGAGATCTTCGCCGCCTTGATGATCGGCCACCATTTCGCGATCTCGGCCTTCTGCCTGATGCCGAGTGCCTCCGGGGCGAGCTGATCCTTGGGCGTCATCTCGAGGCCCTGGCTTTCCAGCTGCTTCTTCACGGCGGGATCGTTCAACGCGTCAACGGCGGCGGCATTGAGCTTGGCGACGATCTCCTTCGGCGTGCCCTTCGGCACCCACATGCCGGACCACAGCGTCATGTTGAAGCCTTTCAATCCCGCTTCATCCGCGGTCGGGATCTCGGGCGCCGAGGCGAGGCGCTTGTCGTCGGTGACGGCGTAGGCGCGGATGGTACCGGCGCGGACCTGGTTGATGGAATTGGAGGTCTGGTCGACGATGATGTCGATCTGGCCGGCGATCAGATCGTTCAACGCCGGCGCGGTGCCGCGATACGGCACGTATTGCAGCTTGATACCGGAGACGCTTTCGAAATAGACGCCGGCGATATGACTGCCGGAGCCGGCGCCGGCCGTCCCGGCGGTCGGCGGCGTCGGCCGCGACTTCAGCCAGTCCAAGAGCTCCTTCAGCGATTTCGCGGGCACGGCGTTCTTGCTGACCACGATCATCGGGTTGCTCGGCAAGAGCACCACCGGCTCGAGATCGGCGACGAGGTCGTAGTTGAGCTTATAGACGGCACCGTTGGCGACGTGGGTGCCGAGATGGCCGAACGAGATGGTGTAGCCGTCAGGCGGCGAATGCACGGCGCGCCCCACCCCGATCGAGCCGCCGGCGCCGGTGACGTTCTCGATCACCAGCGGCTGGCCGAGCGACTGGCGCATCCGCTCGGCGAGCACCCGCGCCATCGCATCCGACGGGCCGCCGGCGGCAAAGGGAACGATGATGGTGATGGGATGCGAGGGATATTCGTCGGCGCGCGCGATGCCGGCGAGAGCAAGGATACCGATCAGCCCGGCCCAGACGGCCTTGTTCATTGTGGTCTCCTCGACGATATCGTTCTTGTTTCCGTCTCTTCCCGCGTACGGGAAGAGCGATCGTTCGTGAAGAGACGAAATGACGCCTCAGAACTGCGAATAGTCGATCGGCTTGTGGCGATCGAGCGTGCGGGTGACCGGCGGCAGCGGATATTTCAGGCCGGTGGCGCAGTTGAACAGCATGACGCGGTCGCCCTTCGAAACGCGCCCGTCGGCAAGGCTCTCCTTGTAGGCGGCGTAGGTTGCAGCGCCCTCCGGGCAGAGCAAGAGCCCCTCCTCGCGCGCGACCTCGTTCAGCGCCGACGAGATCTTGTCGTCGTCGACCGCAATGGCAAAACCCTTGCTCTCGCGCACGGCGCGCAGAATCAGAAAGTCGCCGATCGCCTGCGGCACGCGAATGCCTGAAGCGATGGTGTGGGCGTCCTCCCAGCGCGTGGCGTGCTCCGTGCCGGCCTCATAGGCCCGCACCATCGGCGCGCAGCCGGAGGCCTGCACCGCGACCATGCGCGGGCGCTTTGAACCAATAAAGCCGATCTTCTCCAGCTCGTCGAACGCCTTCCACATGCCGATCAGGCCGGTGCCGCCGCCGGTCGGATAGAAGATCACGTCGGGCACGTCCCAGCCGAGCTGCTCGGCGAGCTCCAGGCCCATCGTCTTCTTGCCTTCAATGCGGTACGGCTCCTTCAAGGTGGAGGTGTCGAACCAGCCGACTTTCGCCTTGCCCTCGCCGACGATCTTGCCGCAATCGTCGATATAGCCGTTGACGCGGTAGACGGTGGCGCCCTGCAGCTCGATCTCGCTGACATTCACCTCGGGGGTGTCGGCCGGGCAGAAGATCGTGGTCTTGATGCCGCAGGACGTCGCGTAAGCTGCGAGCGCCGCGCCGGCATTGCCGTTGGTCGGCATCGCCATGTGCTTGATGCCGAGCGCCTTGCCCATCGACACCGCCATGACCAGGCCGCGCGCCTTGAACGAGCCGGTCGGCAGCCGTCCCTCGTCCTTGACGATGATTTCGGCGCCGCCGAGCTTCTTGCCGAGCTTGGGCAGCCGGATCAGCGGCGTCGTGACTTCACCGAGCGAGACGATGTCCTGGCATTTGCGCACGGGAAGAAGCTCGCGGTAGCGCCACATGTCTCCGGGACGCTGGCTCAGCGCATCCTTGGTCAGCGCCTTCTTCACGCCGGCAAGGTCGTAGCGCACCAGCAGCGGTTTGCCGGCCTTGGAGAGATTGTGGACCTGATCGGCGGCGTAATGATCGCCTTCCATGGCGCATTCGAGATGCGTGACGAAGGTCGGGCGTTCGATGGTGAGGTTGTCGTTGTCGTGCATGGCTTCTTTCTTCTTGCTTATGCCAGTGATCTCTATCGTCTGTCATTCCGGGGCGATGCGAAGCATCGAACCCGGAATCTCGAGATTCCGGGTTCGCCTCTTCGAGGCGCCCCGGAATGACGTGTGTTCTAGATATTCAACACCCGTCCATAAGCATCCAGCACGGCTTCCTTCATCATCTCCGACAGGGTCGGATGCGGGAACACCGTGTGCATCAGCTCTTCTTCCGTCGTCTCCAGGTTCATGGCGACGACATAGCCCTGGATCAATTCGGTGACCTCGGCGCCGACCATGTGGGCCCCTAACAGCTGGCCGGTCTTCTTGTCGAAGATGACCTTGACCAGGCCCTGGTCCTCGCCGAGCGCGATCGCCTTGCCGTTGCCGACGAAGGGGAAACGGCCGACGCGGATCTCGCGGCCGCTCTCCTTGGCCTTGGCTTCGGTCAGACCGACGGACGCGACCTGCGGATGGCAGTAGGTGCAGCCCGGGATCATGTTCTTGTCCATGGGATGCGGATGCAGGCCCTTGATCGCCTCGATGCAGATCACGCCCTCATGCTCGGCCTTGTGGGCGAGCATCGGGGGGCCCGCGACGTCGCCGATGGCGTAGATGCCGGGCACGTTGGTCTTGCCGTAGCCGTCGATGACGATGCAGCCGCGCTCGGTCTTCACGCCGAGCTTTTCGAGACCGAGATTCTCGATATTGCCGACGACGCCGACCGCCGAGATCACGCGCTCGAACTCCGATGTGATGGGCTTGCCCTTGCCGTCGTCGATGGTGGCGACGACGCTGTCGGCTTTCTTCTCGAGCTTCGTCACCTTGGTCGAGGACATGATCTTGATGCCCTGTTTCTCCAGCCGCTTGCGCGCAAGGCCCGCGATCTCCGCGTCCTCGACCGGGAGGATCTGCGGCAGCACCTCGACGACGGTGACGTCAGAACCCATGGTGTGGAAGAACGAGGCGAACTCGATGCCGATCGCGCCGGAGCCGACCACCAGCAGCGACTTCGGCATCCGCTCCGGCACCATCGCCTCGAAATAGGTCCAGACCAGCTTCTTGTCGGGCTCGAGGCCCGGCAGCACGCGCGGCCTCGCGCCGGTCGCGACAATGATGTGCTTGGCCTGGTAGGTCCCCTCGCCCAGCGAACCCTTGGGACCCTCGACGTCGGACTTCTTCACGGTGATCTTGCCGGGCGCGTCGATCGAGGCGGCGCCCCAGATCACGCTGACCTTGTTCTTCTTCATCAGGAAGCCGACACCGTCGTTCAGCCGCTTGGAGACGCCGCGCGAGCGCTGCACCACGGCCTTCGGATCGAACGAGACCTTCTCTGCCGACAGGCCATAGTCCTTGGCGTGCTGCATGTAGTGATAGATCTCGGCCGAACGCAGCAGCGCTTTGGTCGGGATGCAGCCCCAGTTCAGGCAGATGCCGCCGAGATAGGATTTCTCGACGATCGCGGTCTTGAAGCCCAGCTGGGCGGCGCGGATCGCGGTGACATAGCCGCCGGGACCGGAGCCGATGATGATGATGTCGAAAGACGTGTCGGCCATGCTGTACGCTCGTTCTCGCTCCAACCGGCCTTAACGTTCGAGACCGTCATTGCGAGGAGCTCTTGCGACGAAGCAATCCAGTCTGCCGGTCACGTCCTGGATTGCTTCGCTTCGCTCGCAATGACGACGCGAATTTCTTCACACCATCATCATGACGGGGTTTTCGATCAGTTGCTTGAAGGCGCCGATCAGCTCGGCGCCGAGCGCGCCGTCGATGGCACGGTGATCGCAGGACAGCGTCACGCTCATCATTGTTGCGATCTCGATCTTGCCGCTCCGCACCACCGGCCGCTCCTCGCTGGTGCCCACCGCAAGGATCGTCGCATGCGGCGGATTTATCACCGCCGTGAAGTCCTTGATGCCGAACATGCCGAGGTTGGAGACGGCCGTGGTGCCGCCCTGGTACTCCTCGGGCTTCAATTTGCGGGACCGCGCGCGCGCGGCAAAATCCTTCATCTCGTTGGAGATGGTCGAAAGCGTCTTGGTCTCGGCCTTGCGGATGATCGGGGTGATCAGGCCGCCCGGCATCGCCACGGCAACGCCGACGTCGGAATGATGGTGCTTGACCATGCCTGACTCGGTCCAGCTGACGTTGCAGTTCGGGATCTTCTGCAGCGCCACCGCCATCGCCTTGATGACGAAGTCGTTGACCGAGATCTTGTAGAGCGGCTTCTTCTCCTTGTCCTTCGGAGCGGCGGCGTTGATCTCCTCGCGCGCGGCGAGCAGCTTGCCGATATCGCAGTCGATGGTGAGATAGAAGTGCGGGACGTTCTGGATCGACGCGGTCAGGCGCTGGGCGATGGTGCGGCGCATGCCGTCATGCGGGACGATGTCGTAGGAGCCCGGCTCGAACAGCGACAGGATCTGCTTGTCCGACATGGTCGGTGCGATCGACGGCGCGCCGGCGGACGGAGCTGCAGCGGGCGCCTTGAGGCCCTTGCCTGATTTGGCTTGCTCAACGTCGCGCGCAACCACGCGGCCGTGCGGGCCGGTGCCCGTGACCATCGAGACATCGATGCCGGCTTCCTTGGCGAGACGCCGCGCCAGCGGCGACGAGAACACGCGCCCGGCATGGCCATTGCCCTGCGCAGCCGGTGCGGCAGCCTGCGGCGCCGGTGCTGCGGCGG
>NZ_LJYG01000108.1:523913-544504 GCF_001440035.1 Bradyrhizobium manausense
GGGAGCCGGCGCAGCGGCAGGAGCCTCAGCCGCCTTGGGCGGGGTGGCCGACGCGCTGGGCTTTGCAGCGCCCGCGGCCTTCACGTCCTCGCCTTCGCCGGCGAGCACCGCGATCACGTCGTTGACCGGCACGTCCTGGGTGCCCTCGGGCACCAGGATCTTGGCGATCGTGCCCTCGTCGATGGCTTCGACCTCCATGGTCGCCTTGTCGGTCTCGATCTCGGCGATGACGTCGCCTGACTTGACCTTGTCGCCTTCCTTCTTCAGCCACTTGGCGAGGTTGCCCTTCTCCATCGTCGGCGAAAGAGCTGGCATCAGGATGTTGATGGGCATGCTGACCTCACGAAGAACTTCTCAAAACGTCGCCTCCGAAAGTGAAGACGAACAGACCAGGTTTAGTTGCCGATGTCGCCTTGCCAGAGGCGCTCATTGGCAGGGATGGAGCGCCAATTCTTCATCATGGTGATGGAGCGGTCGTCGGCCAGGTCGATCCAGGGAATCCCGAACTTGTCGAGAATGTCCTTGGAGCCCTCGAAGGTGACGGATTCCCCGATCACCACGAGCTTGACCTTGAACAGACCGAGCGCCCCGGCACACATCGAGCATGGCGACAGCGTGGTGTACATGACCGTGTCGTGGAACGAGATCGCGCCGGCCTCGCGCAGGCAGCTCATCTCGCCATGCAGGATCGGATTGTTCTCCTGCACGCGGTTGTTGTGGCCGCGGGCGATGATCTTGTTGTCGCGCGTCAGCACGGCGCCGATCGGCAGACCGCCTTGCGCGATCGAGGCTTCCGCTTCGCGGATCGCCTCCAGCATGAAATCGTAATGATAGGATTCGATCGTCACGGTCAGTGTCCCTTTCCCCGCGGCGTCGTCGTGCCAGTGTCGGTCGGACGCTCGATCTCGGCCTGGAACATGTCGAGGATCCGGTTCAGCGCGTCCTCCTCGGTATATTCGCTCTCGCGCGCATAAGCGCGCGCNGGCGGGCGAGATCGACCAGCAGCAGGCCCCACATGTCGGGCTCCTCGAAGGCGCGCTGGAACGCCATCGACAGCCCGCCATCCAGCACGAACACGCGCAGAATCTCGACCGCGTCGTCGCGGGTCATGACGTCCGGCGGCAGTGGCTGCTCCTTCGGGCCCGCCATGGTCTACCTGTAGCAGACGGCTTTGGCGGCCTCGACGACCTCAGCCGCCGACGGCAGCGCGAGCTTCTCCAGATTCGCGGCATAGGGCATCGGCACGTCCTTGCCGGCGACGCGCGCGACCGGCGCGTCGAGATAGTCGAAGGCGTTCTCCATGATGCGCGCGGCGATCTCGGCGCCGACGCCGCTCTGGGCCCAGCCCTCTTCCACCGTGACGGCGCGACCGGTCTTCTTGACCGAGTTGATGATGGTCTCGGTGTCCATCGGACGCAGCGTGCGCAGGTCGATCACCTCGGCCTCGATGCCCTCCTTGGCGAGTTCGTCGGCGGCCTTCAGCGCATAGGTCATGCCGTTCGACCAGGAGATGATGCTCACATGGCTGCCCGAGCGCACGATGCGCGCCTTGCCGATCGGCACGATGAAGTCGTCGAGCTTCGGCACTTCGCCGGTGTGGCCGTAGAGCACCTCATTCTCGAGGAAGATCACCGGATTGGGATCGCGGATCGCGGCCTTGAGCAGGCCCTTGTAGTCGGCGGCCGAGTACGGCGCGATGACCTTGAGACCCGGAACGTTCGAGTACCAGGCCGAATAATCCTGGCTGTGCTGGGCGGCGACGCGCGCGGCGGCGCCGTTGGGTCCGCGGAACACGATCGAGCAGCCCATCTGGCCGCCGGACATGTAGAGCGTCTTGGCCGCGGAGTTGATGATCTGGTCGATCGCCTGCATGGCGAAGTTGAAGGTCATGAACTCGACGACCGGCTTCAACCCGGTCATGGCAGCGCCGACGCCGACGCCGGCAAAACCGTGCTCGGTGATCGGGGTGTCGATCACGCGCCGCGCGCCGAACTCCTGCAGCAGACCCTGCGTGACCTTGTAGGCACCCTGATATTCGGCGACCTCTTCGCCCATCACGAAGACATCAGGATCGCGGCGCATCTCTTCAGCCATGGCGTCGCGCAGCGCTTCGCGGATGGTCTGGGTGATCATCTCGGTGCCCGCGGGCACTTCCGGATCGGGTTCGGCGACGGCCTGCGGCGCAGGTGCAGCCTTCGGCGCAGGCGCTTCAGCCTTGGCAGCGGCGGGCGGCGCGGACTCCGCGGCCTTCGCCGCCGGTGCAGGCGCCTTCGCCAGATCGGCGGCGCTCTCGCCATCGGCGAGAATGGTCGCGATCGGCGTGTTCACGGCAACGTCGGCTGTCCCTTCCGGAATCAGGATCTTGCCGAGCGTACCCTCATCGGTCGCCTCGACCTCCATGGTGGCCTTGTCGGTCTCGATCTCGGCGATGACGTCGCCGGACTTGATCGTCTCGCCCTCTTTTTTCAGCCATTTGGCGAGGTTGCCCTTTTCCATCGTGGGCGACAACGCGGGCATCAGCACTTGAATTGGCATATCGACTCCAAAGAAAGCTTGCGCGCCCTTAGCGGTAAACGTCGGTCCAGAGCTCGGCGGCATCCGGCTCGGGATCATGCTGGGCAAAGTCGGCGGAGGCGTTGACGATGTCACGCACCTCGGCATCGATCGCCTTGAGATCGGCCTCGCTGACCTTGGCCGCCAGCAGGCGGTTGCGCACCTGCTCGATCGGATCCTGGTCGTGACGGACCTTCTCGACCTCCTCGCGCGTGCGGTATTTCGCCGGGTCGGACATCGAGTGGCCGCGATAGCGGTAGGTCTGCATCTCAAGGATGTAGGGGCCCTTGCCGGCGCGGCACCAGGCCGCCGCCTCCTCGCCCGCGGCCTTGACGGCGCGGACGTCCATGCCGTCGACCTGCTTGCCGGGGATGTTGAAGGACACGCCGCGCTTGGAAAAATCCTGCTGCGCCGAGGCGCGCGAGACCGAAGTGCCCATGGCGTAGCGGTTGTTCTCGATGACGTAGATCACCGGCAATTTCCAGAGCTCCGCCATGTTGAAGCTCTCATAGACCTGGCCCTGGTTGGCCGCACCGTCGCCGAAATAGGTGACGCTGACATTGCCGTTGCTGCGGTAATTGTTGGCGAAGGCAAGACCGGTGCCGAGCGAAACCTGCGCACCGACGATGCCGTGGCCGCCATAGAAGTGCTTCTCCTTGCTGAACATGTGCATGGAGCCGCCCTTGCCCTTGGAATAGCCGCCGCGGCGTCCCGTGAGCTCGGCCATCACGCCGTTGGCATCCATGCCGGTGGCAAGCATATGACCATGGTCGCGATAGCCGGTGATGACCTGATCGCCCTCCTTCAGGGCCATCTGCATACCAACTACCACGGCCTCCTGGCCGATATAGAGATGGCAGAAGCCGCCGATCGCACCCATGCCGTAGAGCTGGCCGGCCTTTTCCTCGAACCGCCGGATCAGGAGCATGTCGCGGAGCGCCTTCAGCTCCTGCTCCCTGGTGAATTCCGGGGGCGAACCGCCGTTGGTTTTGTCGTGCTCAGCGCTTGCGGCGGCTTTCTTGGGTGCGGCCATGGGAATTCCGGGTCAGAGAAATCTAGGTCCTCTCTAACCTAACTCAATCGCGTGTGAAAGCACCGCAGCGGCATAGGACGACTTTCATTATGCCGCACTGCAACGTGGCCGAAATTTTGCAAAACTTTTGGCGCTGGATCAGGCAACATTAGCTCCGCGCCTGCGAGAGCTCTGCACGCAAGCGCGGCGACGACATCGGACACGCATATCTCGGGTGCCGAGCCCCGCTGCGTGTCCGATTCGAACCGCCGGACCTACCAGCCCAGCTCGCGCAAATACGCAGCGCGGGCGGCAACGCCAGTGTGCGTGAAGTCGGTGAAGACGCCGTCGACGCCAAGCCGGAAAAATTTGAGATATTCCTGGGCTGGATCGGCGTGATAGTCGGCCGCAAGATATTTCTTCTCGTTACGGAACGTGAAGACGTGGACGAACAGGCCGAGCTTGTGCGCATCGGCAATCAGGCTGGTCGCCTCCTGGGTCGCAGCCTCCGGCGTCGATCCCTTGTAGGGCGTGCCGTCGGCATTGGTGTCCTTCCACAAGGCGATCTTCAGCGGAACGATATAGGGCTTCCACGGACCGATGCCGTCGGCATAGGTCTTGATTTCGGCGAGGCCCTCAGGCGTCAGCATCGCATCATACAAGCGCGCATCGCCCGCCACCGTCCAGTCGAACGGACGTGAATTGGTGATGTTGTCGAGCAGCACCTTGCCGGTCTTGAAATCGATGCCGTTGCCGTCGATGAGCTGCACCTGCCGGGTCTGAAGGCCATGGCTGCGCATATATTTCAGGCTGCCGGGCTCGAAGCTCTGAACCAGGATGGGCGCGTCCCTGGTGTTGAGGCCATTGTCGTTGATGATTTTGATCAAGGCGTCTTCCAACGGATGGCTGCCCGGCGCGCCGCAGCCGTTTGCGATCGCCTGGGCATTGTTCCAGGTCGGATTCTTGGTTTCCGGATAGACCAGGATGGGACGCCCCGTCTCCTTGCTCTTGGCCTTGGCGATATCGAGGATGTCCTGGAAGCTGATGACGGGGAATTTGCCGTTGAACATCTTCGGCCGCTCGTTCGCCGCATCATAGGTGGTGCCGCCGATCCACTGCTTCAGCTCGGCCATCGTGAAGTCGGTGAGCGACCAATCGTTGGTGTGATCCTCACCGTCGACGATCAATGACTTCAGCACCGATTTGGGATCGGAGGGATCGGTGAGATCCGTGAGATAGTCGGCGGGCGTGCCGGCTGCGGCCGGCGCCTTGACGCGCACACCGGATACGGTGCGCTTGCGGGCTGCGACCGCTGCGTTGGTCTTCGCCACTTCGGCCACATTGGTGTTGTCGGCCAGCCAGGGGTTGTGACGCGCGACCAGGACGCAGTCCTTGGTGAGGTGCAGATCCTCTTCGAGCGCATCGGTTCCGAGCGCGGCCGCGAGCTCGTAGGATGCCTCGGTCTCTTCGGGCACCAGCCCCGGCACGCCGCGATGTCCGAGGATCAGCGGCGCCTTTCCGTCGACGGTCAGAAACGGCTTGGCACCTGATGGCGCAGACTGGGCCACGGCCATCGACGGCACCAGCAACGCCAGGGCCGCGCCGAGCAGCATTGTTCTGACATGCATCTTCCGCCGCAAGAGATTGTTCGTCATGGCCGCGCCTCCCTCTGTGCCTGGCATCGCGTCTTCGCGATAGGGCTCGTCTTGTCTCAACAATCTGACAGACGGATGACGGCGGGTCGGGCGGTCACGGAATGTGCACAGGCGGCGTCGACATGACGCCGCCTGCGCTGGTTCGATCAGAAGAAGCCGAGCTTCTTCGGGCTGTAGCTGACCAGGAGGTTCTTGGTCTGCTGGTAGTGATCGAGCATCATCTTGTGGGTCTCACGGCCGACGCCCGACTGCTTGTAGCCGCCGAAGGCGGCATGGGCGGGATAGGCATGGTAGCAATTGGTCCAGACCCGGCCGGCCTGGATCGCCCGGCCGAAGCGGTAGCAGCGGTTGGCGTCGCGGCTCCAGACGCCGGCCCCGAGGCCATAGAGCGTGTCGTTGGCGATCGCGAGTGCCTCGTCGTCGGTCTTGAAGGTCGTGACCGAGACCACGGGGCCAAAAATCTCCTCCTGGAAGATCCGCATCTTGTTGTGGCCTTCGAACACCGTCGGCTGGACGTAGAAGCCACCCGAGAGGTCGCCGCCGAGATCGGCGCGTCCGCCGCCGGCCAGGACCTTCGCGCCCTCCTGCTTGCCGATGTCGATATAGGACAGGATTTTTGTGAGCTGCTCGCTGGAGGCCTGCGCGCCGATCATGGTGTCGGCCGCACGCGGATCGCCCTGCTTGATGGCGGCGACGCGCTTCAGCGCCCGCTCCATGAAGCGATCGTAGATGTCGGCGTGGACCAGCGCCCGGCTCGGACAGGTGCAGACCTCGCCCTGGTTCAGCGCGAACATGACAAAGCCTTCGATCGCCTTGTCGAAGAAATCGTCGTCTTCAGCGGTGACGTCCTTGAAGAAGATGTTCGGCGATTTGCCGCCGAGCTCCAGCGTCACGGGGATCAGATTCTGGCTGGCATATTGCATGATCAGCCGGCCGGTCGTGGTCTCGCCGGTGAAGGCGATTTTTGCGATCCGCGGGCTGGAGGCGAGCGGCTTGCCGGCCTCCAGGCCAAAGCCGTTGACGATGTTGAGGACACCCGGCGGCAGGAGGTCGCCGATGATCTCGGCCCACACCATGATCGAGGCCGGCGTCTGCTCGGCGGGCTTGAGCACCACGCAATTGCCGGCGGCCAGCGCCGGCGCGAGCTTCCAGCACGCCATCAGGAGGGGGAAGTTCCAGGGGATGATCTGGCCGACGACCCCGAGCGGCTCGTGGAAATGATAGGCGATCGTGTCGTGGTCGATCTCCCCGATCGAGCCTTCCTGGGCGCGGACGACGCCTGCGAAATAGCGGAAATGATCGATGGCGAGCGGCAGGTCGGCGGCGCGGGTCTCGCGGATCGGCTTGCCGTTGTCCCAGGTCTCGGCGACCGCGAGGCGCTCGAGATTCTCCTCCATGCGGTCGGCGATCTTGTTGAGGATCGCAGCGCGCTCGGCGACGCTGGTGCGTCCCCAGGCAGCCTTGGCGGCATGGGCCGCATCGAGGGCCGCTTCGACGTCCTGCGCGTCGGAGCGCGCGATCTTGCAGACGACCTTGCCGGTCACCGGCGAGGCGTTGTCGAAATATTTGCCCGAGATCGGCGCCACGAACTTGCCGCCGATGAAATTGTCGTAGCGTTCGGCGAACGGATTTTGGGTGACGCCGAGGAATTCAACCTTGTTCATTGATCACTCCCGATGTTGATGTTTGCGCTCATCGTCGTGTGTTCACGACTTGCGCCAACGATCTCGCGGGAGGTGCTCTCTGTCAGCCCGGGTCGATGCGAAGGTGGAGCGGACCTGTCGCAGAACTGCGACAGTCAGTGCTTCAGCTCGAACCGCTTCAGCTTCCGGTGCAGCGTGGCGCGGCTGACGCCGAGGGCCTTGGCGGCGGCCGACACGTTGCCGCCGGCGCGGAGCAGCGCCCGCTGCAGCACCGCGCGCTGGCCGCCGGCGAGATGGTCCTGTGCGGGCTCGCCGCCGAGCAGGTCTGCCGCGGGAACCGGCCGCAGCGCCCTGCCCGGCGCGATCCCGAGTCCGGCCCGGGCGGTGCGGGTCGCGCCGATCACGAGATCGTCCGCATCAACCGCGACGAGTCCGATCGACTGGCCGTCCGGTCCTTGTGTCAGCACGATGCGGGCATGGGCGAAGGCGCGGCGAAACAAATCGGCCTCGATGCGCCTTGCCGCCTCGGCCGCGGCCAGCGCGATCAGGCTGGAGAACGCGTCGGTGCGGTCGGCACGGCAGGAGGAGACGTCGAGCACGCCGGCAAAGGCCGCCTCGTGATCGTAGATCGGAACGGCGGTGCAACTGAGCAGCGTGTTGCGGGTGAAGAAGTGCTGGTCGCGATCGATCGTCAGCGGCCGCTGCTCGACGACACAGGTGCCGATACCATTGGTGCCCTCGTGCTCCTCGCTCCAGAGCGCGCCGGTCCACAGGCCCCAGGATTGGAATGTTGCATCATCCGCCGGCGTGCCACGGCGGTCGACCGGGACACCGTCGCCATCGGCAAGCAGCACGCAACAGCCGGCCGCACCAACTGCCTGATAGAGCCGGTCCATGGCGCATTGCGCGGCGGCGAGCAGCGGCGCGATGCGCTCGCGCGCCTGTCTCAGCTCGACGTCGCTCAGCCGCAGCGGCGCGCTGCTGCCGGAAGGGTCGAGATGATGCAGACGGGACGAGCGGCGCCACGAGGCCACGAGCGCGGACCTAGCCGCCTGGCCTGATGCAATGGCGGCTTCGACACGAGCCGCGTGATGCCGGGGCATTGACCCATCCATCACCGTTTCCTCCGGAAAGCAGTCTAGGCGGCGCCTCGCGAGCCCGATTGATCTCCGTCAATCCGTGGCGGCATCGCGCGCGGACAAGCAATGCCGCTCTCGCCGCGGCGGCGTCAAGGCGGCGGTCCTACGACCTTCGGAATAGTCGGCGGCGGCTTTCGCGTCAGTTTCGGATAGGGCGGAATGCGCTAGTTCTGCGGGATCATCCGAACCAGGTCGTGCGGATTGACATAGTCAAGCTGGAATCGGGCCCGCTCGTCCAGCATGTCAGGGTCGATCTTCTCGGTGCGCAGCAGCGACACGCGCTGCTCGCTGCGGGCACGCTCGCGCTTGAGCTGGGCCAGCTCGCTGGTCAGCGCGATGATCTCCTGGTCGAGCTCCTGGCGGGCGTTGAGGCCGTATTTGCCGGTATAGGCGTTGACGCCGAAATAGCCGACGATGGCCGCCGCCATCGCATAGAGGGCAAGGCCGGTCAGGATCGATTTGAGGCGGGCACGGGAGACCATGATGGCAAGATGGGCCAGCTTGGTTAAGGGAGTCTTGACGCTCCGTCCCGGTCGTTGTCATTCCGGGGCGCGCGTCGCGCGAACCCGGAATCCATCAGGCCACAACCTCCGGCGGGACATGGATTCCGGGCTCGATGCTTCGCATCGCCCCGGAATGACGGAATGAGCGGCTTACCCGTGATGCTTGGCGACGTGCGCGGCAAACGCGTCGAGGTAAGCCTGGAGCACGCCCTTCAGCGAGTCCTTGGTCAGGTTGCCCTCGGCATCGAAGGCGTCGCCGACCCCGTTCAGATAGGTCTCGGGCTGCTGCATGATCGGGCCGGCGATGCCCGGCAGGATGTTCTGTAGCGTCTTGGCGGCGCTGACGCCACCCAGCGGGCCCGGCGAGTTCGAGATGATGCCGACCGGCTTGCCGTTGAACGAGCTCTTGCCGTAGGGGCGCGAGGCGACGTCGATGGCGTTCTTCAGCACGCCCGGGATGGCGCGGTTGTATTCCGGCGTGACGAAGATGACACCGTCGGACTTCTGCAGCTTCTCGCGGAAGGCCAGCCAGTCGGCCGGCGGCGCGCCTTCGAGGTCCTGGTTGAAGAACGAAATGCCAGCGGGGGTGATCACCTCGAGCTTGAGGGAGCCAGGCGCGAGCTTGGCGAGCGCGTTGGCGATCTTGAGCGAGAAGCTGTCCTTGCGCAGGCTGCCGGCGATCACGACGATGTTGTAGGCCATCAGATTGTCCTTGGTTTGTCTTTGAAACCTTGAAGGGGAAGTGCCGGCGGCACTTAAGCGATCCGGAGCAAAGGATGCAAGTGCATGAACCGGGCCGGTTTGGAAACGCTGGGTTTCCTAGAAGCAGCCTGTAGCCCGGATGGAGCGCAGCGCAATCCGGGGACGTCCCCAAGCAACTGCGGTCCCGGATTTCGCTGCGCTCCATCCGGGCTACGACCCCGGCATCGATCGTCGCCGAAAACAACCGGGCCGCGAAGCGGCGGCCCGATCTTTCGTGCAAATCTGCAAAATGGGATCAGATGGTGATCTGCCGTCCCAAATCGCGATTACTTGTTTGGGTTGATGAGGAATTTTTCGCCGGTGGCACGTTTGGCGTAGACCGCGATGTTGGCGGGATCGAGCGTCTCCTGCAGCGACACCACCTTGGTGTAGTGGCTGGCAAAGGTCGTCTTCAATTCACTCACGACGCGCTGGCGCAGCCGTCCCACATCGGCAGGTCCGATCTTCTGCAGGAACGGGGTGAGCAGCCAGCCGCCGACGCCCCAGGCCATGCCGAACCCGCGCGGCAGTTCGATCGGACGAACGTCGAGCCCGCCGTAGACATAGACCTGCTTGTGCACGCTGGAGCCATAGCGGCTGTATTCCTTCGCGGTCTTGTTGATCGCGATTTCCATGCAGTTGAGAATGTCGCCGGCAAGCCTGCCGCCGCCGATGGCATCGAAGGCGATGGTGGCGCCGGTCTCGACCAGTGCATTGGTGAGGTCGTCGAGGAAGCTTGGCACGCTGGAATCGACCACATATTTGGCGCCGAACTTGTGCAGGATCTCCGCCTGCTCCTTGCTGCGCACGATGTTGACCAGCGGAATGCCGTCCTTGATGCAGATCTTGTTCAGCATCTGCCCGAGATTGGAGGCGGCCGCGGTGTGCACCAGCGCCTTGTGGCCCTCGCGGCGCATCGTCTCGGTCATGCCGAGCGCGGTGAGCGGGTTGACGAACCAGGAGGCGCCCTCCGCCGCACTGGTGCCCTCGGGCAGCACCTGGCAGTCTCTCGCCTTCAAGGTGCGGTACTGCGCGTACATGGCCCCGCCGATCATCGCGACGGTCTTGCCCATCAGCGCCTTCGCGGCCTCCGACGAGCCGGTCTTGATGACGACGCCGGCGCCCTCATTGCCGACAGGCAGCGACTGATCGATCCGCGCCCCCATCGCCCGCATCGCTCCGTCAGGCACCTTCGCGGTGACGACGGGCGCTTCTTTCGTGCCGGACGCCTTGGCCGTGCTCATGTCGGCAGCGCCAACGAGCAGGCCGAGGTCGGACGGGTTGATCGGCGCCGCCTCGATGCGGACGACGACCTCGTCGTCCGCGGGCTCGGGGGTCGGCACCTCCAGAAGCGAGATTTCCAGCTCACCGCTGCTCTTGATCAGCGAACGCAGTTGCAGTCCGGTCTTGCCGTCGCTCATGTCGATCCTCCCCTGTCCTCGTTTCGCGCTTTCGCCCGGTGACGCCGCTTATGCCAGCGCCTTCAGTGCCGCCTTGCCACCGTACAGCGCCTGCTTGCCGAGCTGCTGCTCGATGCGTAGCAGCTGGTTGTATTTGGCGGTGCGATCGGAACGCGCAAGGGAACCAGTCTTGATCTGACCGCAATTGGTGGCGACCGCAAGGTCGGCGATGGTGGAATCCTCGGTCTCGCCGGAGCGATGCGACATCACCGAGGTGTAGCCGGCCTTGTGCGCCATCTCGACGGCAGCAAGCGTCTCGGTCAGCGTGCCGATCTGGTTGACCTTGATAAGGATGGAATTGGCGCGGCCAGCCTTGATGCCTTCGGCGAGGCGCTTGACATTGGTGACGAAGAGATCGTCGCCGACCAGCTGGCACTTCTTGCCGACGAGGTCGGTGAGCTCCTTCCAGCCGTCCATGTCGTCTTCCGCCATGCCGTCCTCGATGGTGACGATCGGATAGCGTCCGACGAGGTCGGCGAGATACTTGGCCTGCTCGGAGACCGAACGGGTCTTGCCCTCGCCTTCGTAGACGTACTTGCCGTCCTTGAAGAACTCGGTCGAGGCGCAGTCGAGCCCGAGGACGATGTCGGCCCCTGCCTTGAAGCCGGCCTTGCCGATCGCGTTCATCACGAACTCCAGCGCGGCGTCGGCCGACGGCAGGTTCGGGGCGAAGCCGCCCTCGTCGCCGACATTGGTGTTGTGGCCGGCCTTCTTCAACTCCGACTTCAGCGTGTGGAACACTTCCGCGCCGTAGCGCAGGGCTTCGGCAAAGGAAGGCGCGCCGACCGGCAGGATCATGAATTCCTGGAAGTCGATCGGGTTGTCGGCGTGCACGCCGCCATTGATGATGTTCATCATCGGCACCGGCAGCAGTCGCGCCGAGGTGCCGCCGACGTAACGATAGAGCGGCATGTCGAGCGAATTCGCCGCGGCCTTGGCGCAGGCGAGCGAGACGCCGAGAATGGCGTTGGCGCCCAGCCGGCTCTTGTTCGGCGTGCCGTCGAGATCGATCATGATCTGGTCGATCTGGGGCTGCTGCTCGACATCGAGGCCGCTCAGCGCCTCGAAGATCTCGCCGTTGACGGCGCCGACCGCCTTGGTAACGCCCTTGCCGAGATAGCGGGCCTTGTCGCCGTCGCGCAGCTCGACCGCCTCATGGGCACCGGTGGAGGCGCCGGACGGCACCGCGGCGCGGCCAAGCGCGCCATCCTCCAGCACAACGTCGACCTCGACGGTGGGATTGCCGCGGCTATCGAGGATTTCGCGTCCGATGATGTCGATGATGGCGGTCATGAGGGCCTCTTTTCCGGGAACAAAGGGGGCAGTTCGCGGCTGCTTCTACCGCAATGCATCGAGGCGGAAAAGGCCGGGTGACGGCCGCCGAATGATTGGCTATGAGGGCCGCATGTCGAAAAAACCCAGCAAATCGAACACCTCACCCAGCCTGCAACTCGGTCGCGCGGTGGAATGGCCAGATGCACCTGAGAAAGCTCAGCTCGATCGCGTGCCCAATCCGCAAGGAGGGACCGACTACCTGGTCCGTTTCACCGTGCCGGAATTCACCTCGCTCTGCCCAGTCACGGGACAGCCCGATTTCGCCCATCTGATGATCGACTACGCGCCCGGCCAGTGGCTGCTGGAGTCGAAATCGCTCAAGCTTTACGTCGCGAGCTTCCGCAATCACGGCGCCTTCCACGAGGATTGCACCGTGATGATCGGCAAGCGCATCGCGCGCGAGATCAAGCCGAAATGGCTGCGCATCGGCGGCTATTGGTATCCGCGCGGCGGCATTCCGATCGACGTGTTCTGGCAGACCGGCCGCGTGCCGAAGGGCCTGTGGGTGCCCGAGCAGGGCGTCGCGCCGTATCGCGGGCGCGGCTAGCTGGAGACCCATGACGACGACGCCGGCGCGACATAGTCACACCGTTGCGTCGGGCGGCACGACCAAGACTGGCACGCTTCCGTTCCCGAGGACCTCGGAGGTTTGACTTCCCAAAAACAGCTTTCTGAGGCCGCGGCGCCCATGAGAGGCCATGACGATCAAATCGCAGCCTCTGGATCTTGCGGTTTCGACAATCGCCGTGGCCGGGTGCGAATTCGGAACGTGCAGGAGTTCGACCGGCATCCCACGCTGCTCAGCTATGCCTCGTGCCCGATCGAGCACCCTGCCGGCGCGTTCCCTGCAGGCCGCGTCAAAATTGTCGACCTCTTCCTGCGACGGCACCCATCCCGAGTCAAATCCTCCGCCATAATCGATCGGCAGCGGTTCGGTCACGGTGATGATCGTCGCTTTGGCACTCAACGCTTTCGCCAGCGCAATTCCATGCGTGAGGCCTTTTGTGGCGACGTCCGAACCATCGGTGCTCAAGAGAAGATTGGCGTACATTCGGCGGCTCCTGTTGCGCGCCCCGCATGCCCTCGCAATGATGCCCCGGCGAATATGATGCGATCCTCGCCGCCGGTCCAATCGCTTTTGTTTTAATCTCGATATCCCCGCTTTTACGCCACTTCACACGCCGGTCGCGGCCCTGGATCAGGCTCGCGCGTCGGACGGCGCCCGCGGCCTCAGCAGCGCGGCGCAGGCAAGGCCCAGCAGCACCATGAGCACAGCGCTTGCGGCCAGGGTCGGCGCCTTGCCGGCATGCGCCAGGCCGAACCCGTAGGCGAGCGGACCGACGGTCTGGCCCATGAAGAAAAAGAACGAGTGCAGCGACATCGCTGTTGCGCGCGCCTCGACCGACAGCTCGCTGGCGAACACCTGCAGGCAGCCATGGATCATGTAGAAGCCCCAGCCCATCAGCAGCATGATGGCGAACTGGACCTTCCAGCCGGGGCCAAGGGCGAGCGCTGCGAGCTGAAGCGCGACGAGGCTCCCGCCTGCGATCATCATCCCTTTGACGCCCAGTCGCGGCAGGAAGCGCGAGACCGTGAAAGTATAGAACAGCCCGCCGACCGCGAAGCCCGCGATGACGATGCCCGCGATCGACAGCGAGGTTTCGCCGAGATCGAACAGCAGCGCGGCGATGAAGGGAAACAGGCCGAACACGCAGCAGCCCTCGACGAACACGGCCGAATAGCAATAGCGCGCGTTCGGATTGGCGAGGATGGTGCGATAACCCTGCCGCAAGGTCCTCAGATCGCTCTTCGGCCGCGCCGTGAGCGCGGCACCGCGAAAGCCCGCCGCGACCGCGACGGCCGCGATCAGCCCGAGCGCACCGATGATCACCAGCACGCCGCGCCAGCCGACGAGGTCGCCGATGATGCCCGATGCGGTCGCACCTAGCAGGTTGCCCGTCATCGAGCCCGCCAGCGTGCGGCCGATCGCCACCTGCCGCTTCGCCGGCGCGACCAGGTCGGCGGTGAGGCCGAGCGCAACCGGGAACACGCCGCCCGAGGCGATACCGGCGAGCATGCGGCTGGCGAACAGGCCCGAGAAGGTGGTCGAGAGCGCGCCCAGAATGCAGGCGGCACCGAGCAGCGCCAGGCACAACGTCATCAGCCGAGCCTTGCCGAACAGATCGGCTGCCGCACCGACGATCGGCTGGATCAGCGCGTAGATCAGCGCATAGCCGGCCGCGATGCTTGCCGCCGTCGTGATGCTGATCGAAAACTCCTCGGCAACATGCGGCAGCACCGGATCGAGTGCGCGCGTCGACAACGCGGCGGAGAAGCTTGCGAGCGCGATGATGTTGATCGCAGGCGGAAACTTCTGGTCGGTCGGCGGCCTTGCCAAGGGCTCGTGCATCAATGCGCTTGGCCCTTGGCCACCGCGTCGAATGCCATCAGCCTGGCGATCAGCCCTTCGAAGTCGCGCAGCGGCACCATGTTGGGTCCGTCCGACGGCGCGCTGTCTGGATCGGGATGCGTCTCGATAAACAGGCCGGCAACGCCGACGGCGACGGCCGCGCGCGCCAGCACCGGCACGAACTCGCGCTCGCCGCCGGAGGACGCGCCCTTCCCGCCCGGCTGCTGCACCGAATGGGTGGCATCGAAGATCACGGGCGCACCGGTGGTGCGCGCCATGATCGGCAGCGAACGCATGTCAGAGACCAGCGTGTTGTAGCCGAAGGAGGCGCCGCGTTCGGTGACGAGCACGTTGCGATTGCCGGCGCTGGTGATCTTCGCAGCGACATTCGCCATGTCCCAGGGCGCAAGAAACTGCCCCTTCTTGACGTTGACGACCTTGCCGGTTGCGGCTGCGGCCAGCAGCAGATCGGTCTGCCGGCAGAGAAAAGCCGGGATCTGCAGGACGTCGACGGCTTGCGCCACCTCCGCGCATTGCGCGGTATCGTGCACGTCGGTTAGCACGGGCAGGCCAAGGGAGGAACGGATCTCGGCGAAGATCGGCAGCGACTGCGCGAGGCCAAGGCCGCGCGCCGCCGAGGCGCTGGTGCGGTTGGCCTTGTCGAAGGAGGTCTTGTAGACGAGGCCGATATTGAGCCGTGCGGCGATCTCCTTCAGCGCGGAGGCCACCTCGAGCGCATGCTGACGGCTTTCGAGCTGGCAGGGACCTGCAATGATCGAGATCGGCAGATCATTGCCGAATTTGACCGACCCGACGCTGACGACCGGCGCTGCAGATTGACTGGTGCTCAAGACACAAAATCCCTGTTTCGGCGCGACCATAGCGGCCGAATGGGCGGGATCAACCCCATTCGGCCCTGACCTTTGAATATCAGGGTTGCGCCGCGGCCACCTGTCCGGAACGACAGCTACTTGACTGAAGAGAAAGCAGTCGGAGCCAGAATCTGGCTGACGATATTGGCAACGATCTGGCCATCTGCTTCGGACTTGGCGCGCGCCTCCACCCATTCTGGATCGGTCATAAATGCCCCCCATTTCTTCTCGCGCTCGGCCAGCGACTCCCAGGCGAGGAAATAGGTCAGCTCCTGGTTGGATTCGCCGATCAGCGTGGTGAAGAACCCGGCCTGCCTGATGCCGTGCTTCTCCCAGATCTTCAGCGTGGCAGTCTCGAACCGCTTGAGCAACGCCGGCAGGCGACCGGGCACGCAGCGATACTGGCGCATTTCGTAGATCATTCTCGTTTCCTCCCTGGAAGGGTGCGGCGGTTATAGCGATCGGCCATAGGGCTGTCTTGAGCCCTGCCCGGCCACCCTCCGCAGCGTTTCGCGCATGGCTGGACGGGACCGGGCACCGCGCAGCGCCTGTTCCCGCAATGCTGCCGCAATGATCGGGCCGCTAGAATGGCTCGGTTTTCAGTCAGGGTACCTGTTACATGCGGATCTTGCTTGTCGAGGATGAAGTCGAGATGGCCGGCGCCCTTTCGTCGGCACTGAAACGCTACGACATGGTGGTGGATCACGCCCCGACGCTTGCGGAGGCGGAAGAAGCGATTTCCGCCGACGTCCATGCCGCCGTCCTGCTCGACCGCCAGCTTCCCGACGGCGACGGCCTCACGCTGATCCCAAAGTTGCGGGCGCGCGCCGATGGCGTGCCGATCATCGTCCTGACCGCGCGGGGCGAGCTCGCCGACCGCATCGCCGGGCTCGACAGCGGTGCCGACGACTATCTCGCCAAGCCGTTCGCGGTCGAAGAGCTACTGGCACGATTGCGGGCGGTGCTGCGGCGGCCCGCGGGCCTGTCCCCGGACGTCATCCGCGCCGGCCGCATCGCCTTCGACCTCAACCATCGCGAGGCCAGCATCGACGGCCGGCCGTTCGAGCTTCCCCGCCGCGAGTTGCTGGTGCTCGAAGCCCTGATCCGCCGGATGGGCCGCACGGTGCTGCGCGCGGCGTTGGAGGAAGCCGTCTACAATTTCGACGACGAGATCCAGTCCAATGCGCTGGACACGCATGTCTCGCGGCTGCGCCGCAAGCTTGCCGAGGCCGACGCCGGCGTAGAGATCCACGGCATCCGGGGCGTCGGCTATCTCCTGAAGAAGCTGACATGAGCAGGCACGACGATCCCTATTGCCTGCGCTCGAGATTGAGCTGGCGCCTGCTCGCGCTCCAGGCCGCGCTGCTGCTGGCACTGGTCGGCGTGGTCGTCGGCGCGCTCTGCGCCTCAGGCTTCGTGCTGGCGGAGCGTGACGAGGACCGCGTCATCGATGTCGTGCAGCACGCGCTTGCACGCGACGCAGCTGGTGGCCTGATTCTGCGGTCGACGCCCGATTTGACACAGTTGCGTTCCGAGACACCGGACCTCTGGTTCCTGGTTCGCGACCGGCAAGGACATTCGCTGACCGAAGGCGCCGTGCCGGCGGAATTCGCAGCGATCGGCAGCGGTCTCGACCATATCAGCCAGGCGCGGCTCGGCTGGCAGATGTTCGAGGATGATCCGCGCAAGCCGGCGGCGCGGCTGAAGCGCGTCAACACCGATGCCGGCAATGTGCAGATCATCACTGCGACGCAGGGACGGCTGACCGGCGCCAAGGCACTCTTCATGACCTCGCTGGCGTTTCTCGGCATCGCCCTGCCCGGCCTGCTGATCATGGCTACCGCGACCTTCATCGCGACGCCGATGATCGTGCAGCGCGCCTTCCAGGGGTTGGATGCAACCGCGGACCAGGCGCGCCGCATCGACATTCATCAGCGGGGGGCGCGGCTGTCAGTGGAGCGGATTCCGCTGGAGGTCGTGCCGCTGGTCACCGCAGTCAACGATGCGCTGGCGCGGCTCGACCAGGGCTATATCAGGCACAAGCGTTTCGTTGCGGACGCCGCGCACGAGTTGCGCACGCCGATCGCGATCCTCAATACGCGACTGGAATCGCTGCCCTCTGGTCCAGACAAGACCCGGCTGCTGGAGGATACTGCGCGGCTGGCGACGCTGGCCGAGCAATTGCTCGACATCCAGCGGCTCGACCGCTGCGGCCATCCCTTTGCACGCGTCGATCTCGTCGCGGTCGCGCAGAGCGCGGCCGCCGACCTCGCGCCGCTGGCCATTGCCGCCGGCTACGAGCTTGCGCTCGATGCGCCCTCAACGCCGATCGAGACGATTGGTGACGCAGTCGCGCTGGAACGGGCGCTGACCAATCTCGTGCAGAATGCGATCCAGCACGGCCCGCGCCGCGGCACGATCGGCATTCGCGTCAGCAAGCCCGCTTGCATCGAGGTCACCGACGAAGGCGCCGGCATTCCACAAGATCAGCGCGAGCAGATCTTCGAGCCGTTCTATCGGCTCACCCCGCTCGACCGTGGCGCGGGCCTTGGTCTCAACATGGTGCGCGAGATCGTGCTGCTGCATGGCGGCCAGGTCGCGGTCACCGACGACGCAGACGGCGGCACCTGCTTCAGACTGACGCTGCCGCCACATCGGCAGAATTGATTCAATCTGCATCCGCACCTCGCAGCGCAATGCTGTCGCAATCCAGCGCCGCAACAGTGCATTCGCATCACCTCTGGTTTTCATGAGGTGCAGCCGAAATGCCGGAGTGCGCATGCCCAACGATTTTCTCTCCTTCTTCCTGTCCTGGATGTCCTCACCGCGCCAGGTCGGCGCCATCGCACCATCGGGTGCGGCGCTGGCCGATCTCATCACGCGCGAGATTACCGAGAAGACCGGCCCGATCCTCGAGCTCGGTCCCGGCACCGGCGCATTCACCTACAAGCTGCTGAAGCGCGGCGTCAGGCAGCAGGATCTCACGCTGATCGAATACGGCTCGGATTTCATGAAGCTGTTGCAGATGCGCTTTCCCGGCGCGCGCGTGCTGTGGATGGATGCGGCGCGGCTGGCGACGGAGCGTCTCTATGACGGTGCGCCCGTCGGTGCGGTCGTGAGCGGCTTGCCGCTGCTCAACATGTCGACGCGCAAGGTCATCTCGATCGTCAGCGGCGCATTCAGCTATGTCCGCCCCGGCGGCGCCTTCTACCAGTTCACCTATGGCATGAGCTGTCCGATCCCGCGGCCGGTGCTCGACCGCCTCGGCCTGCGCGCAACGCTGGTGGACCGGGCCTTCCTGAACGTGCCGCCGGCCGCCGTCTACAAGCTGACCCGACGACCGCAAATGACGCTGATTGCGGGATCGCTGGCGCAGCAGGCGTCAACACCCGCCGCAGCGCAAGCGGATTGTTAGACCAAGCGCCTCCCTGATTGCGAGCATGGGCTCAATAGCGCTCGGGCGCTCTTCTTGGTATTGTCGCGGCTCGATCTTGCGGATGAGCCGCCGGTGACGCTCAAGGGCAGATGGCGCCGCGGCCAACGCGATCAGGGGAGGCAAGACATTGACCTATTTTGATCTCGGCCCTTACGGCCGCAAAATCACCACCTCGTCGTTCGAGGCCCAGCTCTGGTTCGACCGAGGGCTCAACTGGGTGTTCGGGTTCAACCACGGTGAAGCGATCAAGTGTTTTCGCAAAGCGCTGGCGTACGACGGAAACTGTGCGATGGCGCACTGGGGCATCGCCTACGCATCGGGCCCCAACTACAACCTTCCCTGGGTTCGCTATGACGCCCACGGCCGTCAGCTGGCGCTCGCGGCATCCTACGATGCGACGCAGGACGCTCTCGCGCATGCGGACAAGACTGGCCCGGTCGAGCGCGCGCTGATCCGTGCGTTGCCTGCGCGCTATCCCCAGCGCGAGGCCATCGAGGACATGGCGGCGTGGGACAAGGCTTTCACGCAGGAGATGCGCAAGGTCTTCGCGACATATTCAGACGATCTCGATGTCCGGGCCATCCTTGCCGAGGCGATCATGAACGAGACGCCGTGGCTGATGTGGGACCTGACCTCTGGAAAACCGACGGCGGGGGCCGGCACCGAGGAATGCAGGACGGTTCTCGAACAGGCCTTCGACAGGATGCCGGCGGCATGGGATCACCCGGGGCTGCTGCATCTCTACGTCCATCTCATGGAGATGTCGCCGTTCCCGCAACGAGCAATGCGAGCCGGCGACCGGCTGCGCGCGATCGCGCCCGACAGCGGACATCTGATCCACATGCCGACCCATCTCGATGTGCTGTGCGGACAATACAACGACGTCCTGCTGTACAATCAGAAGGCGCTGGCAACGGATCGAAAGTTCCTCGCTTACTCCGACGATCCAGGTGTCTACCTGGTCTATGTCATCCATAATTTCCACTTCGCCATCTACGGCGCGATGTTCCTGGGCCAATATGCTCCCGCCATTGCGGCAGCCGAGGAGCTCATTGCGACCGTGCCCGATCCGGTGCTGCGCATTCAGTCGCCACCCATGGCCGACTTCCTGGAAGGCTACCTGACGATGAAGCAGCACGTGCTCGTGCGCTTCGGCAAATGGAACGATATCATCGCGCAAAAGCTGCCGGAGGATCGCGAGTTGTACTGCTCGGTGACCGCCATGATCCACTACGCCAAGGCGGTGGCTCATTCGGCGCTTGGCCACGTCACTGAGGCCGAAACCGAAAAGGCGCTGTTCGCGCAGGCAAAGACCCGCGTGCCGGAAAGCCGGCTGGTGCACAACAACAAGGTCGTGAACCTGCTTGCTGTGGCCGAAGCCATGCTGAATGGGGAGCTGGAATACCGCAAGGGCAACTACGACATGGCCTTTGCCGAGTTGCGCAGATCGGTCGCACTCAGCGACGCATTGCCCTATGACGAGCCCTGGGGATGGATGCAGCCGCCGCGCCACGCGCTCGGCGCGCTGCTTCTGGAACAGCGACGGATCGAGGAAGCCGAGGCGGTGTACCGCTCCGATCTCGGCCTCGATGGAAAGCTAAGCCGTGCCTGTCAGCATCCCGACAATCTGTGGTCACTTCATGGATTGCATGAATGCCTGGTGCGGCGTGGCGACAAGGTCGAGACGCCGCTGATCAAGCAGCGACTCGATCTCGCCCAGGCGCGGGCGGAGGTGCCGATCAAGGCATCGTGCTTCTGTCGCAGGATGGACACGGCGGCCGCGTAAGCGACCGCGCGAGCCAGGATCACCGGAAACGGCTGAGCCGGTTACA
>NZ_LJYG01000108.1:544521-608354 GCF_001440035.1 Bradyrhizobium manausense
CCTCGATGAACGAGGCGAACAGCGGGTGCGGCTCGAAGGGCCGCGACTTCAGTTCGGGATGGAACTGGACGCCGATGAACCAGGGGTGATCCTCGTATTCGACGATCTCGGGCAGCACGCCGTCGGGCGAAAGGCCGGAGAATTTCAGGCCGTGCTGCTCGAGGCGGTCCTTGTAGGCGGTGTTGACCTCGTAGCGATGGCGGTGGCGCTCGGAAATCTCGGTTGCGCCGCCATAGACCTGCGAGACGCGGCTGCCGCGGCTGAGCGCGGCGGGATAGGCGCCAAGGCGCATCGTGCCGCCGAGATCGCCGGCCTGCGAGCGCTTCTCGAGTTCGTTGCCGCGCAGCCATTCCGTCATCAGGCCGACCAGGGGCTCCTTGGTCGGGCCGAATTCAGTGGAGTTGGCCTCCTCGATGCCGACGAGATTTCGCGCGGCCTCGATGACGGCCATCTGCATGCCGAAGCAGATGCCGAAATACGGCACGTCGCGCTCACGCGCGAACTGCGCCGCCTTGATCTTGCCTTCGGCGCCGCGCTGGCCGAAGCCGCCCGGCACCAGGATGCCGTTGACGTGCTCGAGGAACGGCGCCGGATCTTCCTTCTCGAAGATCTCGCTCTCGATCCAGTCGAGATTGACCTTCACCTTGTTGGCGATGCCACCATGCGAGAGCGCCTCGATCAGCGACTTGTACGCATCCTTCATGCCGGTGTACTTGCCGACGATGGCGATGGTGACGTTGCCCTCAGGGTTGCGGACGCGCTCGTTGATCTTCTGCCAGCTCTGCAGCGCCGGCGGAATCCGCGAGCCGATGCCGAAGGCGGCGAGCACTTCATCGTCGAGGCCGGCGTTGTGATAGGCCTCGGGGACGGCGTAGATGTTGTCGACGTCGCGCGCCTCGATCACAGCGCTTTCGCGCACGTTGCAGAACAGGCCGAGCTTGCGCCGCTCTTCCTTCGGGATCTCACGGTCGGTTCGGCACAGCAGGATATCCGGCTGGATGCCGATCGAGCGCAGCTCCTTCACCGAATGCTGCGTCGGCTTGGTCTTGAGTTCGCCGGCGCTCGGGATGTAAGGCAGCAGCGTCAGGTGGATGTAGACGGCGTGGTCGCGCGGCAGCTCGTTCTTGAGCTGGCGGATCGCCTCGAAGAACGGCAGGCCTTCGATGTCGCCGACGGTGCCGCCGATCTCGACCAGCACGAAATCGTACTCGTCATTGCCTGACAGCACGAATTCCTTGATGGCGTTCGTGACGTGCGGGACCACCTGGATGGTCGCGCCGAGATAATCGCCGCGGCGCTCCTTCGAGATGATGTCCTGGTAGATGCGCCCGGTCGTGATGTTGTCCTGCTTGGTCGCAGGACGTCCGGTGAAGCGCTCGTAGTGACCGAGATCGAGATCGGTCTCCGCGCCGTCATCGGTCACGAACACTTCGCCGTGCTGATACGGCGACATCGTTCCGGGATCGAGGTTGAGATAGGGGTCGAGCTTGCGGAGGCGGACCTTGTAGCCCCGGGCCTGCAGCAGGGCACCGAGTGCCGCTGAAGCGAGACCCTTGCCGAGCGAAGAAACCACGCCGCCGGTGATGAATATGTACCGCGCCATGGGACTTAACCTCTAATCCCTCAAACCCGATTCGCCAAAGCGATTCGTATTCAGCCCCAAAGAATCTGCGGGCCTGTGGGTGAGCCAAAACGAAGAATGGTGACAGTGCCTTGATGGGGATTGTTGATGCAGGACGCTAGCCACCGTCCTGCATGGCCCCTCTGCTTTATTGCGAGCGCGGCACCTGCGGGCCGCTCGGCGCCGCCGGAGCCTGCTGCTGCTCGTCCGCCTTCTTCAGCGTGTCCAGAATACCGCCCGACGTCGGCGCGGTGATCGGGTTGGCGCCGCCCGGCTGGGTCTGTGACGCGGGCTGGCCGATGATCGAGGACGGCGCGCGGTTGTAACCGGCGTACCAGGACAGGAACAGGCTGGTCAGGAAAAAGCCAGCCGCGAGGATTGCGGTGGTTCGCGACAAGAGATTCGCAGTTCCACGGCTCGACATGAAGCCCGCACCGCCGCCCATGCCGAGGCCGCCGCCTTCCGACTTCTGGAGCAGCACGGCGCCGATCATGACGGCGACGATCATGAGGTGGATGACGATGACAACGGTCTGCATGCTATCCTTCCGTCACAAGCGGGCGGCGCCTGACGGCGGCCGATCGCGCTTCGCGGGTTTTCCTGAAGTTGCGCGGTGTTACACGATCGGAGGGGGTATTGCCACCCCCGATCGCCCCCGGATCAAAGCTTTGACTTAGCTAGGGGCAACCCTTCGCGATCGCAAGGAAATCGGCCGCCTTCAGGCTGGCGCCGCCAACCAGCGCGCCGTTGACGTTTTTGACCGCCATCAGCTCGGCTGCATTCGACGGCTTGACCGAGCCGCCATAGAGGATCCGCATTTTCGCCCCGTCAGCCTTGAACCTGGAGCTCAGGAACTCCCGGATAAACCCATGAATCTGCTCGACATCCTTGGCCGTGGGGGTGAGGCCCGTGCCGATCGCCCAGACCGGCTCATAGGCCACGACCAGATTGGCGGCCGTGGAGCCGTCCGGCAGCGAGCCGTCGAGCTGGCCGCGGACGATGTCCAGGGTCTGGCCGGCATCGCGCTGGGCCTGCGTCTCGCCAACGCAAACGATCGCGACCAGCCCGGCTCGCCAGGCGGCTTCCGCCTTCTGCCTGACAAGCGCATCGCCCTCGCCGTGGTCGGCGCGACGCTCGGAATGGCCGACGATGATGGCGCTCGCGCCAGCGTCGGCGAGCATTTCGGCCGCGATATCGCCGGTATGGGCGCCGGAGGCCTTGGGATGGCAGTCCTGGGCTCCCACCGCGACCTTGTTGCCCCGCGCCTTCTCGGCAAAGGCCGCGATCAGGGTCGCCGGCGGGCAGACCAGCAGATCGGCCTTGCCTGATACCTCTGCCGCACCATTGAGCATGGCGTCGAATTCGGCGGCCTGGGCTTTCAGGCCGTTCATTTTCCAATTGCCGGCGATCAAGGGGCGGATGGCTTCGGTCATGTCAATGTCCAGCAGAATGAGGTTTGTGCATGCGCTAGCAGAGGCGCCGTGGCAGTTCCAGAGACCAGACGCATCTGACCGCAACTTCGAGGGCCGGCCTGGGGCGAGGTTGCGGGGCGAAAGCCGCCACTTTATGATGGCATATCAATTTGGTGACGCGCTTTTGCGGAATCTGCATTAAGACGCGCTCCCGTTCCCCTCCTTATCAAGACAAGTTGGACCAAATGCTTCGAGGAATGCGCAAGGCCTCATCAAACTGGGTCGGCAAGACCATCATGGCCGTCGTGATGGGCGTGTTGATCATCAGCTTCGGCATTTGGGGCATCGCCGACATTTTCCGGGGCTTCGGGCAGTCCACGTTGGCCAAGGTCGGCCACACAGAGATTTCGCTGAACGAGTTCCGCCAGATCTACACCGACCGCCTGCAGCAGATCGGCCGCCAGTTCGGCCGTCCCCTCACGCCGGACCAGGCGCGCGCGTTCGGCCTTGACCGCCAGGTGCTGCAGCAGACGATTGCCGAAGCCGCCCTCGACGAGAACGCGCGACAGATGGGGCTGGGCCAATCCGATGAGCAGGTCCGCCAGCTCATCATGAACGACCCGAACTTCAAGGGCGTCGACGGCAAGTTCGATGCGAACCGCTTCCAGGGGCTGATCCGTAATTTCGGCTACACCGAGCAGCGCTACGTGGCCGAGCAGCGCAAGGTAGCGCTGCGCCGGCAGATCACGGGCACGATCGGTGCCGGCATCGAGCCGCCGAAAACCATGCTCGAGGTGGCGACGCGCTTCCAGAACGAGCAGCGCTCGATCGAGTTCGTCAGGCTCGATACGGCGCAGGCCGGCACCATCGATCCCCCCTCGCCCGAGGCACTCGCCGCCTATTTCGAGGATCACAAGGTCCAGTTCCGCGCGCCCGAATACCGCAAGATCGTCTTCGCCATGATCTCGCCTGAGGAGATCGCCAAGTGGAGCGACGTCTCCGACGATGACGCGAAGAAACTGTTCGATCAGCGCAAGAACCAACTCTCCACACCGGAGAAGCGCCAGATCAAGCAGATCGTGTTTCCTGATGCCGCCCAGGCACAGGCCGCGCGCGAGCGTCTGGTCGGCGGGATGTCTTTTGAAGATCTCGGCAAAGAGCGCGGTTTGACGGCCTCCGACGTCGATCTCGGCCTGGTGACGAAATCCTCGCTCGAACCCACCGTCGGCAATGCCGCCTTCGCGCTTCCGGTTGGCGAGATCAGCCAGCCGATCCAGGGCCCGATTGGCGTCTCGATCGTCAAGGTCGAGAAGATCGAGCCCGGCGCCGAGGCCGACTACGCCAAGTTTGCCGCCGACGTGAAGCGATCCATCGCGACCGAGCGCGCGCGCACCAAGGTCGGCGAGCTCCGTGACAAGATGGAGGACGAACGCGGTGCCGGCACCAGCGTCGCCGATGCCGCGCAGAAGCTCGGGCTCACGGCCGTGACCATCGACGCCGTCGACCGCTCCGGCCGCGCGCCGAACGGCCAGCCGGTCGCCAACATTCCCCCGGGCCTCGACGTGGTGTCGCAGGCCTTCAACAGCGATGTCGGCGTCGACAACGACCCGATCTCGTTCAAGGGCGGCTACGTCTGGTACGACGTGCTCGCCATCACGCCGTCGCGCGACCGCAATCTCGACGAGGTCCGCGACCAGGTCGAGGCGCGCTGGCGCCAGGACCAGATCGCCACCAAGCTGAAGGCGAAGGCGACCGAAATGGTGCAGAAGCTCGAACAGGGCGGCAAGCTCGCCGACGAGGCCGCAGCGGTCAACGCCAAGGTCGAGAGCGCCAGCGGCTTCAAGCGCGACGACACTCCGGCCGGCGTGCCCGCCAACATCGTTGCGGCCGCCTTCCGCACCGCCAAGGACGGCGTCGGGCAGGCGCCCGTGACCGGCGGCACCGAAGTCATCGTCTTCCGCGTCACCGACATCGTCGATCCCGCGGTCGACACCGCCTCCGATGCCGTCAAGAAGCTGAAGGAGAGCGTCGGCAAGTCGCTGACCGATGAACTGGTCGCCTCCTACGTCAACAAGCTTGAAACCGACATCGGAACCACCATTAATCAGGCCGCCTTCGCGCAAGTGACCGGCGCGAACCAGTGAGTTGAAAGCACGCGATGGACGACCTGAAATCGATCATTGGAAAAGTGGCGACCGGCGCCAGCCTGTCGCGTGAGGAAGCCGCATCCGCCTTTGACGCCCTAATGTCCGGCGAGGCCACACCCTCGCAGATGGGCGGCCTCTTGATGGCGCTGCGCGTGCGCGGCGAGACCGTGGAGGAGATCACCGGCGCGGTGACGGCGATGCGCTCGAAGATGCTCACCGTCGACGCCCCCGCCGACGCGGTCGACATCGTGGGCACCGGCGGCGACGGCTCCGGCTCGGTCAACGTCTCGACCTGCGCCGCCTTCATCGTCTCGGGCACCGGTCTTCCCGTCGCCAAGCACGGCAACCGCGCACTGTCGTCGCGTTCGGGCACCGCCGACGTGCTGGCCTCGCTTGGCGTCAAGCTCGACCTCAAGCCCGAGCAGGTCGGGCGCTGCGTGCGCGAATGCGGCATCGGCTTCATGTTCGCGCCGGCCCATCACCCCGCCATGAAGAACGTCGGCCCGACCCGGGTGGAGCTCGCCACCCGTACGATTTTCAACCTGCTCGGGCCGCTGACCAACCCGGCCGGCGTGAAACGGCAGATGGTCGGCGTGTTCTCCAGGCAATGGGTGCAGCCGCTGGCGCAGGTGCTGAAGAATCTCGGCTCCGAATCCGCCTGGGTGGTGCACGGCTCCGACGGCCTCGACGAGATCACCCTCACCGGCCCGACCTTCGTTTCGGCGCTCCACAATGGCGAGATCAGGAATTTCGAGGTGACGCCCGAGGACGTCGGCCTGCCGCGCTGCGAGCCCGGCGCCCTCAAGGGCGGCGACGCCGACGCCAATGCGATGGCTCTGCAAAACGTGCTCGAGGGCAAACCGAGCCCCTATCGCGACGTCGCGCTGATGAACGCCGCCGCGGCGCTGGTCGTCGCCGGCCGCGCCAGGGACCTGAAGGAAGGCGTCGCGATCGGTGCGAAATCGCTCGACAGCGGCGCTGCGAATGCGCGACTGAAACATCTGATCGCGGTCTCGAACAGCTGAACCCGTCATGTCCGATATCCTGACCAAGATCGAGGCCTACAAGCGCGAGGAGATCGCGGCGGCCAAGCGCGCGCAGCCGCTCTCGGCGCTCGAGGCACAGGCCAGGGCGCAAGGCGCGACGCGCGGCTTCGTGCGCGCAATCAAGGCCAAGCATGCCGATGGCGATTACGCGCTGATCGCCGAGGTGAAGAAGGCCTCGCCCTCCAAGGGGCTGATCCGCGAAGATTTCGATCCGCCCCTGCTGGCCAAGGCCTATGAAGCGGGCGGTGCGGCCTGCCTGTCCGTGCTGACCGATGCGCCCTCGTTCCAGGGCCATCTCGACTTCATGGTGGCGGCACGCGCGGCGACCTCGCTGCCTGTGCTGCGCAAGGATTTTCTGTTCGACACCTATCAGGTCGTCGAGGCGCGGGCGCACGGCGCCGACTGCATCCTCATCATCATGGCCGCGCTGGATGACGCGACGGCGAGGGATCTCGAAGACGCCGCGATCGCCTACGGCATGGACGTGCTGATCGAGATCCACGATCGGGCCGAGCTCGATCGGGCGCTGAAGCTGCGTTCGCCGATGATCGGCGTCAACAACCGGAACCTGCGCACCTTCGAGACGTCGCTGGCGACCAGCGAGATGCTGGCGCCTCTGATCCCCGAGGGGCGGCTGATGGTCGGCGAAAGCGGCATCTTCACGCCCGCAGACCTCGCCCGGCTCGAGCGCGTGGGCATGTCGACCTTTCTGGTCGGCGAGAGCCTGATGCGGCAGGCCGACGTCACTGCCGCCACGCGCACGCTGCTCGCGCGCGAAACCAAGGCCCGCGCCACGGGCGCGCGCTGACATGGTGCGCAAGATTCTGGCGCGCAAGCCTGCGAAGACCAGGCCTTCGAAGAAGGCGGGCCCTGCCCTCACCCATATCGGCGCCACTGGCGAGGCGCGGATGGTCGACGTCTCGGACAAGGCCGCGACCGAGCGGCTCGCCGTTGCCGAAGGCCGTGTCGTCATGGAAAAGGCAACGCTCGACCTGATCGTGTCTGGCAACGCCAAGAAAGGCGATGTGCTCGGCACCGCACGCATCGCCGGAATCATGGCCGCGAAACGGACCTCGGAGCTGATTCCGCTCTGTCATCCGCTGGCGCTGTCGAAGGTCACGGTCGACATCGAGCCCGATGCGAAGCTGCCGGGCTGCGTGGTCCGCGCCAGCGTCAAGGTGACTGGCCCGACCGGCGTCGAGATGGAAGCCCTGACGGCGGTGACGGTCGCCTGCCTCACCATCTACGACATGATCAAGGCGGTCGAGCGCGGCGTGCGCATCGAGGGCATCCATCTGATCGAAAAGCTGGGCGGCAAGTCGGGCCATTACCGCGCCTGATCCGGTGCCATGTCAGCGTTGAGCTTGCTGCCCAGGCCGCCCACGACCGTGATGACAGCAAGTCCGATACCGGCGCCGTGGGTATCGATTGCATTTGTGCGCATCCGTTTATGTCGCGTTAACCGCGATTCCTAACGTCGCCTCCACATCGATCCCGTAAACCGACGGATGTCATGGGGATCAAGTAGCCACCCTGACGTGTGTGGACGGCAGCGATCGACACGATGACAAGATACGGCAGCCGCCTCTTCGACCAGGCCTTCGTGCGCAGCGGACCGATCCGCTGGCTCGTGGTGGGCGGCACATTGCTGATCGCGGCGATCGCCGTCGGCGCGGTACTGATGGCGCAGAATTTCCGCGAGCGTGCGCTGCGCAACTCCAGTCGCGAACTGGAAAACACCGCGCTGCTGCTCGCCCATCATGTCGATCAGCAATTGCAGGATTTCGTGGTCATTCAAAAGGATTTCGTCGACCACGTGCGCCTCAGCGGAATCCTGACCGCGGACGACTTCCGCAAGCGCCTCTCCGGCGAGGACGTGCACCGGATGCTGCGCTCGAAGATCGAGGCGCTGCCGTACATGGGCGGCGTCAACATCATCGACGCCGACGGCAATGTGATCAATTCCTCGACGGCATGGCCGGCTCCGAAGGTCAACGTTGCCGACCGCGCCTATTACCGCACGTTCCGGTACGATCCGCAGGCGCCCGACGTGCTGATCGAACCGGTTCACAGTCGCATCTCCGGCGCCTGGACCATCCTGATCTTGCGCAGGATCATGGGGCCACACGGCGAGTTCATGGGTGCCGTCGGACGCGGCATCGAGCCGGCTAATTTCGAGAAGTTCTTCGAAACCCTCATGCTCGGCGATAGCGCCACGATCTCGATGCTGCATCGGGACGGCACACTGCTCGCCCGCTTTCCCCAATCAAGCGACATGATGGGACGCAATTTCAGGAACGGCTCGTTCGAGCAGCAAAGGATCTTCACGCAAGACCATTTCGCCGGGCGGATGGTGAGCCCGATCGACGGCGAGGACCGGCTGGCCTCGGCGCGCACCCTCCCCCACTTCCCGATCCTGATGATGGCGACGACAACGCGCGCGGCAGCGCTGGCCGACTGGCGGGAACAGATCGGAATCCTGATTTCGGTCGCCGGCGCCTCCGCGCTTGCGATCGCGGACGTGCTCACCGCGATCGTGCGCAAGCTGGTGGCGCAGCACCGCATGTCCCGGGAACGGTTGACCCTGGAGAAACAGCGTCTCGATCACGCCGTCAACAACATGACCCAGGGCCTTTTGCTGTTCGACGCCGAGCGGCGGCTCGTGGTCTGCAATCAGCGCTACATCGAGATGTACGGCTTGTCGCCCGACATCGTCAGACCCGGCTACAGCTTCCGCGACATCATCGCGCACCGCAAGGAGACGGGCTCGTTCACGGGCGATGTCGACCAGTATACCGCGCGCGTGCTGCGCGACATGCACGTGCGCAATTCCATGGTGGTCGACACCAGCGATGGCCGCTCGATCCAGATCGTCAACGAGCCTCTCGCCGACGGCGGCTGGGTCGCGACCCATGAGGACATCACCGAGCGGCGCCGCACCGAGGAGCGCATCACCCACCTCGCCCACTACGACGCACTGACCGACCTGCCCAACCGCGCCAAATTCCACGAACATCTGCGCAAAGCGCTGGCCGCCATCGGCCGCGACGAAGAGCTCGCCGTGCATTGCATCGACATCGACGAGTTCAAGGGCGTCAACGACGCGCTCGGCCATCTCGTCGGCGACGAGCTGTTGAAGTCCGTGGCGGAGAGCCTGCTTCGCTGCGCCGGCCCAAACGATTTCGTTGCCCGGCTCGGTGGCGACGAGTTTGCGATCGTGCAGGGCGCAGTGACCTCGCAGGACCAGGTCAACGAGCTCATTGCCCGGATCTTCGCCGCGATCCGCACACCGTTCGATTGCATGGGCCATCACCTCACCACCGACGCCAGCATCGGCATCGCGCTGGCGCCGCGACACGGCAACGCGCTCGACCAGATCCTGAAGAACGCTGATATGGCGATGTACGCCGCCAAATCTGCCGGGCGTCACACCTATCGCTTCTTCGAGCCGGAGATGGACGCCAGGGTGCGCGAGCGGCGCCAGCTGGAGATCGACCTGCGCCACGCCATCGCCCAAGGCGGGTGCGAAGGCGGCCTCGAGGTCCATCACCAACCCTGCGTCAGCCTGAAGGACGATCGCATCACCGGCTGCGAAGCGCTGGTGCGCTGGCGCCACCCCGAGCGCGGCATGGTTTCGCCGGCCGAGTTCATCCCGATCGCCGAGGATACCGGGCTGATCAACGAGATCGGCGAATGGGTGCTGTCGACCGCCTGCCGTGAGGCGGCCACCTGGCCCGACGACATTCGCCTTGCGGTCAACGTCTCGCCGGTTCAGTTCAAGAGCGGCACGCTGGCGATGAAGATCATGGCAGCGCTGGCCGCCTCCAGCCTGCCGGCGAGCCGGCTCGAACTCGAGATCACCGAGGCCGTGCTGATCCGCGACGACGACACCGCGCTGGCCATCCTGCACCAGCTCCGCGCCATTGGCGTGCGCATTGCGCTCGACGATTTCGGCACCGGCTACTCCTCGCTGAGCTATTTGCACCGCTTCCCGTTCGACAAGATCAAGATCGATCGTTGCTTCGTCAACGACATCGCCGGTCCCGACGGTTCCGCCAGCATCGTGCAGGCGGTGGTCAATCTCGCCAGCGCTCGTCGCATGGCAACCACGGCCGAAGGCGTCGAGACCGAGGAGCAGCAGCGGCTGCTGCGCACGCTCGGCTGTACCGAGATGCAGGGCTATCTGTTCAGCGCCGCAAAGCCGGCCGACAAGGTCGTGGAATTGTTCGCGCTCCATCGCAGCAGCCTCGCCCAGCGCGAGGCCGAACAAGGCCGTCGGCGCGAGGTTGGCTAGTCCCTCCACAGCAGACGCCGCGATCGCACACAAAGCCGCGACAATTCGGCCTTTGCCGCGATGAATCCGAGCTAAAAACGACATCGCCCGGCAGTGGCGATCCACTCCCGGGCGACGTGCTGAGCTCGCAAGGATCGATAGGGCTTAGTTCGGCACCGTCGTTTTCGGCGCCGGTTTCGCGGCAGCCGCATTCACCGTGACGCCGTGCAGGAAGTCATAGGCCGCGTGCAGCGCCTTGTCGTCCTTCTCTTCCGGCGGGACATAGGACTGCGAGCCCGTCTGCTCGGTGCCGTCGGCGGCCTGCAGATGGCCGCGCATCTGCGATTCGGCGATGGTGTCGACGCGGCCCTTCAGCTCGGCCGGGACGTCCTGGAGGATCTCGATATCGGGCGCGATGCCCTGAGCCTGGATCGAGCGGCCCGACGGCGTGTAGTAGCGCGCCGTGGTCAATGCCAGCGCGCCATTGCCGGTGCCGAGCGGAATGATGGTCTGCACCGAGCCCTTGCCGAACGAGCGCGTGCCGATGATCGTAGCACGCTTGTGATCATGCAGCGCGCCCGCCACGATTTCCGACGCCGAAGCCGAGCCGCCATTGACCAGAATCACGAGCGGCTTGCCCTTGGTGAGGTCGCCGCCATGCGCAGTGAAGCGCTGGGTTTCTTCCGGATTGCGTCCGCGGGTCGAGACGACCTCGCCGCGCTGCAGGAACGCGCTCGATACCGACACGGCCTGGTCGAGCAGGCCGCCCGGGTTGTTGCGCAGATCCATCACATAGCCAACGAGCTTGTCTTGCGGGACGTCCTTGGAGATCGAGGCGATCGCCTTCTTCAGGCCGTCGGTGGTCTGCTCGTTGAACGAGGTGACGCGGATGTAGCCGATGTCCCCGTTCTCCACGTGGAAGCGGACCGGGCGGACATGGATGATCTCGCGTGTGATCGCGACATCGAGCGGAGCATCGGCGCCCTTGCGCACGATGGTCAGCTTGGTCTTGGTGTCGACCGGCCCCTTCATCTTGTTGACGGCCTGCTCGAGCGTCATGCCCTGCACGTTTTCGCCGTCGATCTTGCTGATGAGGTCGCCGGACATGATGCCGGCCTTGGACGCCGGCGTGTCGTCGATCGGGGAAACGACCTTGACCAGGCCCTCTTCCATCGTGACCTCGATGCCGAGGCCGCCGAACTCGCCGGAGGTGGTCTCCTGCATCTCGGTCCAGGCCTTGTCGTTCATGTAGCGGGAATGCGGATCGAGCGAGGTCACCATGCCCGTGATGGCGCCTTCGATCAGCTTGGCATTGTCGGGTTTCTCGACGTAGCTCGCCTTCACCCGCTCGAAAACTTCCCCGAACAGGTTGAGCTGGGAATATGCATCATCCGCGCCTGCCGCCGCCCGAGCCGCCCATAGTCCGCCCTGCGGACCTGATACGAGGAGGGTCAGGCACGCTCCGGTGAGCGCGCCCAGGGGGAAGAGCAGGGTTTTCCGCATGGAATGGGTGGCCTTTTCGCTGAGCGGTTCTATTGAGGCTGGGCAGCCGCCATGCAAGTGGCGATCCAGCCCGGTTCTCACAATATCATTCTGGTTTCTTCAAGGCCGGCCTGCCACGCCGGCGGGTACGCGGCAAAAATCCCTTCGCCTAAGCCTAAACATTTGGCAACGTTCGCAAGCCGGCCCCGTTTCCAGCGGGAATCAGTCGACCGGACGGCGCCTCGCAGCTATGCGATTTTAGGATGGTTTTGGAGCGCCGGACGGGATAGGCGATGGCACAATTGCTTCAAATTCTCGGGAGGATAACAATGAACGAAGCACTCCGGCCGGAACGGAACGTCGAACTCGGCGCCAGCAACGAGCCGTTCCAGAACCTGCACGAATTCATCCGGAAGGCGCGTTCCAATCTCAACCAGAACGCCTGGGACTACATCGTCGGCGCGGCCGAGACAGAGACCACGATGCGCCGCAACCGCATGGCGCTGGACGAGATCGCGTTCCGCCCCCGCGTGCTGCGCGACGTGCGCAAGGTCAGCGGCTCGGTCGAGCAGTTCGGCCGCAAGATGCGACTGCCTGTGGTGCTCGCCCCCGTCGGCGCGCTGGAGATCTTCGATCCCCTTGGCGCAGCCAGCGTCGCGCGCGCCGCCGGTACTTTCGGCGCATCCCACATGCTCAGCTCCGTGTCCGAGCCCGGTCTGGAAAAGACCGCCGAGGCCGCGCCCGATGCGCTGCGCCTGTACCAGCTCTACGTCCGCGGCGATGACGCGTTCGTCGCGGACGTCGTCAGCCGGGCGCAGAAGGCCAATTATGCCGCCTTCTGCCTGACCGTCGACACCGCCCATTACAGCCGTCGCGAACGCGACATCGCCAAGCGCTATGTTCGCGAGAGCCGTCTGCGCGCCACCGGCGGCGACTACCAGAAGGGGCTGGAGTGGCGGACCGTGAAGATGATCAAGGACAAATTCAAGATCCCCCTGATCCTCAAGGGCATCGCCACCGCCGAGGATGCCCTGATCGCGCTCGATCACGGCGTCGAATGGATCTACGTCTCCAACCATGGCGGCCGCCAGCTCGATCACGGCCGCGGCGCCATGCATGTGCTGCCCGAGATCGTCGACGCCGTGAAAGGCCGCGCCAAGATCATGGTCGATGGCGGCTTCTGCCGCGGCACTGACATCGTCAAGGCGATCGCGGCGGGCGCCGACCTCGTCGGCATCGGCCGGCTGCAATGCTGGGCGCTGGCCGCAGCCGGCGAGACCGGCGTAACGCGGATGCTGGAACTGCTGGAGGACGAGGTGCTGCGCTGCCTCGGCCTGCTCGGTGCCACCTCCTTCGCCGAGGTGGACAAGTCCTGCCTGCACCCGGCCACCGCAACCAATGCGCCGAGCGTGTTCAGCGCGTTCCCGCTATTCGACCACGAGCCCTACCGATACTGACCCGAAAGGATGCAATGACCTCGCTCTCTCCCGGCAGCGCAGATGCGCTTCTGTTCGATCTCGGGCGCGTCGTGCTCGACATCGATTTCTCCAAGGCGATCGCCTGCTGGGCGGGACATGCCGGCTGCGAGCCCGAAGCCATCGTCGCCCGCTATGTGCGCGACGAGGCCTACCGCCTGCACGAGGTCGGCAAGATCAGCGATGAAGACTATTTTTCCTCGCTGCGCTCCTCGCTCGGAATCTCCATTTCGGATGTCCAGTTCCTCGAGGGATGGAACGCGATTTTCGCGGGCGAGATGCCTGGCATTGCCGAGCTGCTGCCGCGCGCGGCAAGGCAGATGCCGGTCTACGCCTTCTCCAACACCAACCGCCCGCATGTGGACTATTTTTCCAGGGAATATGCCGACGTGCTCGGCCATTTCCGCGAGTTGTACCTGTCCTCCAGCATCGGCCTGCGTAAACCGGATGCGGAAGCGTTCGACCACGTCGTGGCCGCGATGGGCGTGCCGGCGAGCCGGATCGTGTTCTTCGATGACCTCGCCGAGAACATCGAAGGCGCGCGCGCCCGCGGCCTCACCACGGTCCATGTGACCTCGCACCACGACGTCGGCGTCGCGCTGAAGGCGCTGGGGATCTGATCGGGGGGCAATTCCGGAACAATTTCGCCCGAAAACGAGGAACCAAAGCTCTCTGTGCATTTTTGTACGGAGTTCCGGGAACGGAATGCCCCCTTCCGGACTCTTGAGTCCGCTGGGATTTCCATGGACGGACATATCGCGTGTTGGGCAAAGCATACCTCACCAGGCAGGCCTCCCTGCTGGTCAAATTCGCCAAGACCACTTCGGACGCCGAGCTTTCTGCCAAGCTGATGAGCAAGGCGGCCGATCTGAAATCTCAGGCAGATCCGATGCCCGACCGGGATCAGGGCCCCAAGGCGCCCGACGTCGCTGAAGTGGAAAACGCGGCAAGCGGAAATCCCATAACGCGGTCGTGATGCTGGCCACAGTTCTGCCCCGTCGGGCCGGCCTGCGGGATCATGCTGGACATGAGCCCTAGTGCCCGAAGCGTAAGCTTCGCAGCAGTATAGCCGTTTTTGCGTCGGCCCTCCCGCTCGGCTAGAACCTTGCCCGACTGAGTCCTTGATCTCGTTGCGGGAGTTCGCCGTGGCCCTGATGCCGGTTTCCGATGCGCTTGCCGCCGTGCTCGCCGGTGCGGAGCCTTTGGCTGAGGAAATGATCGCTCTGGATCAGGCCTTCCATCGCGTGCTCGCGCGGGACGTCGCGGCGCGGCGGACGCAGCCGCCCGAGGCGATGTCAGCGATGGATGGTTATGCCGTTCGCGCGGCTGATGCTGCGAAGGTTGATGCGCAGCTCACGGTGGTCGGCGAGGTTGCAGCCGGCCGCCCATTCGCAGGAACCGTCGGTGCCGGCGAAGCTGTCCGGATCTTCACCGGCGGCGTCGTTCCGGCGGGCGCCGATGCGGTCGTGATCCAGGAGGACACCATCTCGGACGGCAAGCGCATCACGATCAAGGAAGCCGCCGTCACCGGGCGGCACATTCGCCCCGCCGGGATCGACTTCCGCGAGGGCGACGTGCTCCTGCGCAAGGGCGTACGGCTCACCGATCGGGACCTTGCGCTCGCCGCGGGCATGAACCATCCGCAGCTGAGCGTTCATCGCCGTCCCAAGGTCGCGATTCTCGCAACCGGCGACGAGCTGGTGATGCCGGGCTCGACACCCGGCCCCGGCCAGATCGTCTATTCCAATGGCTACGCCCTGCACGCCCTCGCCCGCAGCGAGGGTGCCGACACCATCGATCTCGGCGTCGCCGCCGACACGCTTGCCGCCACCACCTCAGGGATCCGCCGCGCCCGCGAATCCGGCGCCGACATCCTGATCACGACCGGCGGAGCGTCTGTCGGTGACCACGATCTGGTGCAGCAGGCGCTTCGGCACGAAGGTATCTCGATGGCGTTCTGGAAGATCGCGATGCGGCCGGGCAAGCCGATGATGAACGGGCAGCTCGGGCCGATGCGCGTCATCGGCCTGCCCGGCAATCCCGTGTCATCCTACGTCTGCGGCTTCCTGTTTCTGGTGCCGCTGATTCGCGCGCTGTCGGGCCGTTCAATGATTCATCATCGCCGCGAACGCGCCGTGCTCGGTCGCGACCTCGGGGCCAATGACCAGCGCGAGGATTATCTGCGTGCGCGTCTGGAGACGCGGGACGACGGCACGCTCGTCGCTCTTCCCGTCAACCACCAGGATTCCTCACTGTTGGCGAATCTCGCTGCCGCACAGGCACTTCTCGTGCGCGCGCCGTTCGCACCGAAGGCCGCTTCCGGGACGCCTTGCGAGGTCTTGCGACTGCCGGAGTGAGCGCGCCGACGCAACCGTTCCGCGAACTTTGTCGCGTTCACGGTAAATTAAGCAGTTGCGGAACATGTATCGAACATATAGTGTCCGTTCATGATTTGTTTCGAGCATGCAGCGGCTTACTGCTGAATTCAGCGTCTGTGAATCGAGCGACATCGTCAGGGGGATTTTGGTCGAGATGTTAACGCGCAAACAATACGAGCTCCTGCGGTTCATCAGCGAGCGATTGAAGGAAAGCGGCGTGCCGCCCTCCTTCGACGAGATGAAGGATGCGCTCGACCTGCGCTCCAAGTCGGGCATCCATCGCCTGATCACCGCGCTTGAGGAGCGCGGCTTCATCCGCCGCCTGCCCAACCGGGCCCGTGCCATCGAAGTGATCAAGCTGCCTGAACTCCAGGCGGCTGCCGGCAGCCGTCGCGGCTTCACGCCGAGCGTCATCGAGGGCAATCTCGGCAAGGTGCGCACGATGTCGAGCCCGCCCGTCGATGAGGGCGAACGCCCTGTCGCAGTTCCCGTGATGGGCCGGATCGCGGCCGGTACGCCGATCGAGGCCTTGCAGACGCGCAGCCACACCATCAGCGTCCCGCCCGACATGCTCGGCGCGGGCGAGCACTACGCGCTCGAAGTTCGCGGTGATTCCATGGTCGATGCCGGCATTCTCGATGGCGACATGGCGCTGATCCAGCGCAACGAGAGCTGCGACACCGGCGATATCGTGGTGGCCCTGATCGACGACGAGGAAGCCACGCTCAAGCGTTTCCGCCGCCGCGGCGCCTCGATCGCGCTCGAGCCGGCAAACGCCGCCTACGAGGTCCGGATCCTGCCGCCCAACCGGGTCAAGATCCAGGGCAAGCTGATCGGGCTGTACCGCAAATACTGAACGCGGCGCACGTCGCCACCTGGCAAGCACGCCCTCAAGATTGGAGCGGACGATTGTCCGCTCCGGCTGGATGGTTTTTCTGGCTTTGCACAGATTATCCGGCCACCTCTCCCGCGCTACATCCCCGGCACGCCATGACGAAGCACGCATCGCTTCGCAGGCCTTGCGAGACCGAGGAGACCGCCATGCGCAAGATCATTCTGAGCACCGTCGCGATCGCGCTGATCGCAATATCAGCGTCGCAAACCTTCGCTGCGCAGCCGCAGCATCACGTTCGCAGGGCGCCACAGGCAATGAGCGAACAATTCCGCAATGCCCGCAACGCCGTCGAGCAACGGGCGCAGCCGGCCTGGCCTTATTCGGGTTGGTCGGCACCGGCTGGGCGCTAACGAAGAAGCTCTCGGAATGCACGGAAGCAGTCTTTGTTCCTCGGACATCTGAAAAAGAAATTGTGATGGCAGCCTGCAGACTCAAGCCGCAGATTTGCCCCCAACATGGCATATGATCACAGGCTTCCACTCTGATAGAGGCCTGCGCCTCAGAAGAGGCGCGGGTGCTCTATCGCTGATGAGGAGCACCCGATGTGTGACTATAGCTTGCATGCCGTCGCGACGCGTCCCGCAGAAGTCGGCGAGACGATCGTCACGACAACCTTCCGCGGCACCTCGACGCGCGGCTTCGCCTCCGAAGCCGACATGTCGGTCGCGGTCTGCCTGCTGCCGGGAACGGAGCTCGCCTTCGCCGACAACGTCCGCTACGACAACAGGTGGATCTGGACGCGCACCATCAATTCGCGCGTCGGCAAGTTCGGCAAGGTCGATCCGCACATTCCCGATCGTCATCACGACGCGATCGAATTCCCCGATGGCAAATACGTGCTGGTGACCCAGCTCGTCGAAGGCCAGCGCGCAACCGTGCTGCAACTGCCGGTGACCCAGCCGCTCGGCGAACGCGAGCACAAGCCGCAAGTTGTCGCCGACAGACAGCCGATACCTCCCGGCCTGCCGATCGGTTGAACCGGCCTAATTTGGGCATGATCTCCGCGCAAACGCGTTTTCGCGTTTGTCGCGCCGGAGAACCGCTCCGCGCTTTTCCCGATCATGCCTCAATCCTCGGCCTGAAGATCGGCCTCGGACGGTGTTGCGTCCTTGGCGCGCGGAGCTGCGGGCCGCGGCATGAGGGTCCCTTCGAAATCTCCATCGCCGGCCGCCGCCGGCGACCAGGGGCGGTTTGCGCCTCTCGCCCTCGCCGCCGCAATGGCAAAGCCATCGCCGCGACGTGTCAGCGCCAGCGCGCCCTGGCTCGCCAGACGCGGCCGATCGATCACCATCCCGGTGCAATCCGGCGGCGCAGGCTTTGCCGTCACCACCAGGACCGCGCGACTGCAATCATCAGCCAGCGCGTCGATGCGGAGCGCCAGCGCGACCATGCGGCCGTCGGCAAGCGGCGTCACGCAGCCGGCATCGTCGCACGACACGCCGTCGCCGACCGAGGTGCTCGCCGCATCGCGCGGATCAGCGTCCGCTGCAAGCCACTCCTTCAGCAGGAAATTGTCCTTCTTCGCCCTGATCAGGTGCAGCTGCCCGTCCCTGGCGCGCACCGCGACGTTCTGACCGTCACCGGCAATCAGAATATCGGGTTGCCTGATAGAAAGACCCCAGACGGTCGCCGCCACCAGCACGAATGCTCCCGACCAGCGCAGCGGCGTGCGCAAAAGCCCCATCAGGATCAGGCCGAGGCTGGCAGCGATCAGCGGCGCCGTGCCGAAGGCGCCGACGTGGCCGACCGCGCCGGGCAATGCCGCCACCCAGCGCGTGACCAAGATCATCCAGTCGATGCCGATCCCCATCAGCCACCAGAACACGCCGTCCAGCCCGAACGGAGCCGCGAGCAATCCGAGCAGCCCGGCCGGCATCACCAGCGCCGAGACCACCGGCATCGCGCCGAGATTGGCGAGCACGCCATAAGGCGTCACACGGTGGAAATGGAAGGCGGCGTAAGGCGTGGTCGCAAGTCCCGCGATCATCGAGGCCATGAACAACATCGCGATCTCGCGGCCTCCCCACAGCGCGATGCGCGCGGTCGCCGAATGATCGGGCGAGGCCAGCAGGCTCGGCATGCCGATCTGCACCATCGCGACGAGCCCGAGCGTTGCCGCGAACGACATTTGAAATGTGGAATGTGGAGTCCGGATTCGCTTGTTAGATCAAATGCTTAACCTACCTCTCGTAGCTTGCTCCGGGACTTTTTCCGGGACTCTGCGAGCCGCTCGACTGCTTCGGCAACGTCCTCATCGAGCACGTGCGCGTATCGCAGGGTACTTTTAATGTCACGGTGGTTGAGCGCCTTTTGCACCAGCTTCAGGTTGCCGCTGTCGCGCAAGAGCTTGGTACCGAAGTCATGCCGGAAGTCGTGAAACCGGAAATCGGCCAGCCCAGAACTGGCCCTGAGGCGCTGCCAGGCTGTCTTAGCGCCGGTGTAGGTTAGAGGGTAGCGTTGCCCCCTCACCCTACCCAGGCGCTTGTTACCGTAGATGGCAACGTACGTGAATACGAACTCCGGATGCTGGCCCTGTAGCGGGAAGAGTATCTCGCGAACCGCTGGCGTGATCGGGAATACAACGCGCCTGGCGCCCTTGCCGAAGCGAACAATCTGCCGGGTGCCAAAGTCCACCTCCGACCACCTCAGTGTCACGCACTCCTTCAGCCGCATGCCGCTAGCCCGCACAAAATCGAAGAACGGCCCATAGTCGGCGCGCATCGCCTCGTCGAGCGCGTCAGCCTCCTCGATCTTTAGTTCGCGCACACGCTCCTCGGGCTCTGGCAGGATCAGTTCACCCCACTTCGGCTCATTCTCGAATACAGCGCCCTCGGCCTTGGCGAAGGTAAAGAGCCGTTGCAGCACCTTGGTCGCAGATCGGTTGACGGTGGCGTTGGAGACCAGGGGAAGGGCCCTCTCCTCTTCTTTGGTTCGCTTGCCTCGTCGGGAGACGCGATGCCCTCGCCGCCACGCCACCAGATCCTTGGCGGCCTTGTGGTCGATGTCAGTAACTTGTTTTGACGGCCCGAAATACTCTACCAGGCGCGCAAGATTGGTCTCAGTAGCCTTCGGCTCCGAGTCGTATCGAGCGCTATGGGTCCAGAGCCTGTCGGCGACGTCATCGATGGCCAGCGAAGCCTTTGCGCGCCGCGTCGCCTTCACCAGCGCCTTGGCCTTCTCCCGCTCTAAGGCCTCGAACTTCTCCGCCTCTCTTCGAGTCGTGCATTTCGTGCTGCCATGAAACCGATTGCCGGCGTGCTGAAAATCGAACGAGTAATAGGGCGACCGTGGGTCCTTGTAGACTGACATGGCATATCCCTCCCGCGCCGCCGCTCAATAAAATCGTTCAGGTCCGTCTCGGTGAAGCGCCGCCGTGGCCGCTTCTTGCCGAGTCCCACGTTGATGTATTCGATGGCGCCCTCGCTAACGAGGTCGCGGAGATGGTCTTCGGTGATGCTTAGCCGCAAAGCCGCCTGCTCAGGCGTGAGCAAGCGGATGTTGTCGTTGGCGGGATTGGGCAAGAGCATGCCCCTTGAATAGATTGCTCTGCAAACCTCGCCGGCTAAGGCCGACGCACAAGCCGCCCGGAGGGCGCGCACCCGTAAGTATAAAGCGACAAAGCCCGGATCCAAGTCAAAACCCGTAAATCATGGCGAAAAAGGCCCGCTCCAGCTATGGGGCGGGCCACACTGGCATGGGCTTGATGGTTCTCAGGCCGGTTCAGTAGCCGCCGCCTTCACAGGCATCCGGTGAACCTCGGGCTCGATTTCGTCGTCACAAATGCCGAGCTGGAGCATCACAAGATCGTCGTCCGTTCGGCGGTGCTTATCCAGCAGTCCCACCACGTATGCACCTATTTTGGCCTGATCGGGATCTTGTTCGCGCGCCCAAGCATACCACGGGCTGGCGTTCCTGTTGGCGGCTGGATCGTCGCACCATTGGCCGCTCCAGTCTCTGCCAGCATGTGAGCGAGCGTGAGGTCGCACGCCTGCTTCCCGAAGCCCGTGAAAATACGTCTTTGGGCAGAAGGGTGTGGAGATGTCGATACCCGCGCTGGCGCTAAAATTTATATCGTTCATTTTTAGTCCTCAGTCGTCCGGTGCGTTTTGACCGGCCCCGAAACTGTGGTACCACAGATTCCATGAAGCGCAAAGCCGTGAAAGTACGGAAAAAGCGAGGACCCGCCCCAACCGGCAAGGGCACGCAGATTCAGGTCCGCCTCCAGCCCGATGACCTCACTGCAGTTGATGACTGGATAGTGAAGCAGGAGACAGCCCCCAGCCGGCCTGAGGCCATCCGGACGCTGATGCGTCAGGCGCTGAAGACCAGACCGAAGGGCTGATCCGCCCCAGCAAGCCCACCATGCTCACCAAATGGCCAAGCGATCCACTAAGCATAGCCCGCCATGGAAACGGTGACCCAATCACCGTCGCCACGCTTGAATGGTGCCTCGATCGGTTGGCCTACGCGATGCACCGCGCGCCTCAAGGAGGCGAGGTTTATCTGCCGATATTCGAGCGCTTGGAGTCGGATCTTGCCGCCCTGAGGGCTAAGGAAGCCATGTTGGAGCGAGCGCGTGCTCGAGCTGCACGGTTTATGAGGCAGAACTCGATTAAGCCATGACCACAGATGACGAGACGAAACCCCGCAGAACGCGCCAGCCCGTCCACGAATGGCCCCCTGTACCCCAGCGAAGCACAGATCGCGCGCGCGATGCTTGGTGAACGCGCCAACGGCCAAGCGATCGATGGCGGCCCAGGCGTGAGACTAGCGAAGCGCTGACGCCCCCGCGCTGCATCTAACAACCACGCGCCGCCAGATCTCAGCACCCGCACTGTCAATCACCAGAACGACCGTGCCAGCACACCGGTCGAATTCCGGATCGCTGGCGATATCGCGTGCGACACGGGCGCCGTATTCACGCGCGAGATCGGCAGAGCCGAACATTTCGCCCTCCTCGTCCGGCTGAAATTGTCCATTGTGAATGATCGGAAAATAGTAGCGCTGCACGCGGTGACCCTCGTTTATTTAGGCCATCATGCGTCATTCTGGACACTGGCCGAACCTGTCGAAAAAGACAGGGTCACGCTACCCGCCACCCCGTATTTTTCTCTAAGTCCAAAGTCTTCGATGTGCGCTGCACTCTATCTTGCGCTCTCGCTGCGGTTGCGGTTGGATATAATGTCTTGGGCTTGGGGCCAATATGCGTAATTTTGGAATTGTGGCGCTTTGCGCCGTGCTGGCTGGTTGTGTCACGCAGGACGACCCGCCTCCCTCCGTCGCATATCAGCGAACTATTTCCACCGACGTCGCGACCAAAGCCATCTTGGCGAACAGGTCCACGATGTGGAAAGATCCCTATTCGATCCGAGACGCAAAAGTCGGCGAACCAGCGACGTGTCCCACACGAAACGGCCAATTTCCCCCGTCGACATCGTGCGTCTGCATTGAGGCAAACGCCAAAAACTCATACGGCGGCTATACGGGAATCCGAAGGACCATCGTCGTCTTCTCATCCACCAGCGGCGCCTTCCTCAATACCTCCGATGGCGGGACTGTGGGTTTCGAGGAGATTTGCCAGGGCACTCAGCCATTTCCGCAGCTTAATGGCGACTACGTCGAGCCCAAGCCCTCGTCTAAGCCTGCTAGGAAACCGGTCACTTAGATTTCTCCGCGGGAATCTACATCACCGAGCGCATTGCGGATCGCACCTGTTCGAGCAATATGTCGAAAACACGAAATAATCACTACGTCCCTCAATGGCACCAAGAAGAATTTTTTGAAGAGAACCGAAATGTTCTCGCATATCTCGATTTGACGCCGGAACAAAAGGTACTCGCAGACGGTCGAACAATCACCTTCAACGCGTTCGAGCACCGGCCGACATCGCTCTCATTCATGCAGCGCGATCTTTACTCGACGTTCTTTGGAGCGTCAGTAAATGATGAGATCGAACGCAAGATGTTTGGCGACATTGACCGAGCCGGCTCTCAGGCCGTTCGAGCGTTCCACGGCGATGATGTGAGTGAGTGGCATCGTCACTTCCAAACTCTTTTCCAGTACGTAGACATTCAGAAGATTCGCACCCCTAAGGGGCTGGATTGGCTGCGTCGACATTATCCGAACCCTTCACAAAACGAACTCATGTTCGAAATGCAGGGGATTCGCGCGCTTCATTGCACAATCTGGACTGAAGGCGTTCGAGAGATTGTGTCAGCCGAAGACAGCGATGTGAAATTCATTCTCAGCGACCACCCCGTGACAGTATACAACCATGCTTGTCCGCCAGACACACCGCTCTGCGCGTATCCCGACGACCCAAGTATTGCCTTGAAGGCTTCGCAGACCATTTTCCCACTTTCGCGAAATTACTGCTTGATACTCTCAAATCTCGAATACGCGCAGAACCCTTCAACGAAGCCGCTTGAGAAAAGGACGTTTGCCAGGAATTTCAGGCAGTCGATGGTGCGCACTGACGCATTCATCCGCACTCGCAAGTTTCGCCCCTTCGAAGTGTTGCGAGTAAATCGGATCATCAAAGCCAGAGCGAAGCGATACGTCGCGGCTGGCCGAAGGGAGTGGTTATTCCCGGAAGACCAAAGCTCTGAACCTTGGGAGGAGATCGCGCCAACCCTACTGCCTCCCAAGGAGGAGCTTTGGCATTTCGGAGGAGAGATGTATGCAAAGTTTGCTGACGGCCGCGTCTATTATCAAGATCAATTCGGACGGACCGAAAAGGAACGTGACTTCTTGTTTAAGGAAAGGCCAGGTCCTGCTAGCTCCAAGCATCTTTGTGGTTGCGGCTCTGGTCGGGCGTTCGGCGAATGCTGTGAAAAGAAACCCACATCGTTGCGGCCGAGTTGGAATGAGCTAAGCATACGGGAGCGGAACATCCGCCTCTACATCGGCATCACCAAGATTCTAGGGCTGGAGAATGCCAAGGATTGGACCGAAGTACGACGCGGTATCACCGACGACAAGATCCGCGATGTCTATTTTCTGTATCAAGCGCTCTGGCCGTTAGAGACCGACCTTCCCAACCTCCTGCCCAAGCCGGACGGCGAGCCACGAACTGTCTTCACCGGCCTTATACATCCGACGACAATCGCGCAGATAGCTTTTGCTGGAGCGCTATACTTCGGAACTGTCTTGATGCAGCATCCGTTTCTGCATGCAGGAACGGTACAACCTAAGTTTAGCCCGGTCGCAAATCCGAGCGCCTACCGTCAAGAATTTCTCAAAGACATTCTGGTTTTCCTCAAGCTCTTTCCCTTAATCGATCTTGGCTACATCAGCCTATTCCCCGATCCTTGCATCTTCGACGCTCACCTGCAGCGCCAGATGTTCAGAATGGCCGAGCTTCGAAACACGCAGAACCCCCTTTACGATCGCATGGAACATGAGCGGCTTGAAAAACTAGCGGAGGAAGACACTAAACGGATGATCTTGTCATTTCCTGACCGTGTCTTGCGCAACCAACTACTCAAATTCAAGCCTGATATGGATGATGCGTTGCTCGATCAAACCATCGCATACATCCAACGCTCGAAAGAGAGCGATCCGCTAGCGATCTTGCAGGCCGCCGACTCTGTTCCCGGTCAGGGGCCGGAGGCGGGTCTGCTCAACCTGATGAAAATGACGCCGAACTTCGAGATAGCAATTTACCTCGCCCAACTTACTGGATCGAGTGTCTTGACTGATAGCGCGTATCGTTGGCGCGAGATCCAAAACGCTATCTTGACCAAGAGAGCGCGGCTCCCGAACCTTTCATCCAAATTCAACAGCGCCACATTCAAGGTTCCAACGACGATCGCGGAAGTAGTGGATTTATTGGCTGAAGGGACTACGGCAACCTATCCCATTTTGCTCGCCGACATTTGCAAGTATCTACTTAAGACGAACAGCGGCGGCCATCAGAAGCCGAATGTGGAAGACAACCTCGCCGCAAGATTCTCCAGGTTACATTCCGGTGCGCAAACGGCCCTTGAAAGGAAGGTAAATGGGCCGCTATCGACGCAGATCACCGCCGCATTCCCGTCAGGCGGCGTACAGCATAATAACGTGAACCGCCTCCTGCTTATGTCGGGCTCTGAACATCATCTTTCCAGCGTGCCGATGGCTTTCCGGATCACCCACACGCTTTAACTAACTTTGCGTGCGTCAACGAACCTCAGATCCATCGGGGAGGCCGACCTCGACGTTGAAGTTTTCGCCCTCCTCGCGAAGCCGGATTCCGTGCAAGGGGGTAACGAACATCTGTTGATGAGCGGAATTGCCGAACACTGGAAATCCGCTGCTCCTAAGAAAGGCAAATATCTCGTTGGCGAGCACGTGCGCCTCCTGGCTCCCCATGCTCGACCAAACAACCACTCGCTTATTGCGAGGCACGGCTTTGAGGAGACCCGATTTGAGGTTATCGCCCATCACCCGTTGAACTGGAGTGTTAACGTGGACGTTCTGCGCCGTGATGCCGCCTGACTGGTTGTGGGATGTTACGTAAACGTTTCCGGTCGGCTTTGTTGAATCATCGCTCACGGTTGCATCTCTCTTTGGCGGCATGCCTCTAAGCAGCTTTAGCCCAAACAACCCAAGCACGAACGCGACAAGTGCGAACAGAAGAACCGGTATGTAACCCCACTGCGTGAGATAAGCCCAAGCGGCAACGACAGCAGCCATCACCAAGCCCCCAATGTATGGCCACACCTCCTTGAGGAGGTCGAGGGTCGCCGAAAGCGCCTTTGCAACTGAGGTATAACTGTCGATTCTTGAGGGCATGCCCGAGTGTACATGCGGGCGTCAACTCGAATCAATATGGCCACCCCACCACTACAGCACCCTACCCGACCTAGCCCGCTTCACGGTCTCGACAACACGTCCAGGCAGCTCCGCTTTCAGTTGCGCGAGTTGCGCCTGCACTCGTGCCAGGCCAGCCTCGTCGGCGCCCCGAGCGTCAATGCTGATTGTCACGGGCGCCGAAACGCCCCCACCAATTCCGCCCTTAAGAACATCATTAGGAATGATCTGAGCGCCGCGCGGGACATTCATAAGTTCTGGGCCGTTCTCGCCGACCAGGGACAGGCCGCCTGGCGCGGAATCAGTACCGGACGCGAATTTCCCAACGAGCGGAGCACCACCAACCGACGTTGGCCCAATTGCACCTGCAATCGATCCGTCGGCATTAACGCCGCCTCCGCCGAGGCCAAGCAGGCCGAGGAGCCCGCCTCCACCGGAGCCGCCGAACGCCGACGACCAGAGATTATCCGCAGCCATCTGCGCAAGTTTATCCGCGATCTTGCCCAGCGCGTTAAGCCCGGCAGACTTGAGCGCATCCATTGCGGACGCGCCGTTGCGGATCTTGGTTTCGAAATCTACTAAGAAGCCGCTGTTTACCTGCTGGCCGAAGTTCGCCAACTCCTTGATGGTGGCGTTGAATCGCAGGCCGGCAGCCTCGCTACTGCGCATTGCGGCCGGAATGTCATTCCCATAAATGCCTCTCAGTTGTTGGGCAATCGCCAAATCCTGCGGCGTCAGAAATGCAGACTTGGCGCCGAATTGGATATCAGACGCAACTTTGGCCTTTGCCAATGCATCAGCGGCAAGACCTGCGTCCTGCGCGAGGTCTTGAATTTGGTCCCGCACCTTATCGGTGATAGGTATCCCCGCGAGTCTGGCAGCATTTAAGAGTTGCGTCTGCGCCTTGGCTTCCTCCTGAGCAGCTGCACCTAAACCCTCGGTCTCAGCCAATGCCTCGGTGCGCGACGTATACTTTACGATAGACTCAGTGGCGCGATCGTATGCGTCAGCCGCCTCTTCGCCATCCTTGCGCTTAGGTAGTTTCGCTGCGTTCGGGTCAGCGTTATTAGCAGCTGCAGGGCGCGATCTGGGCGTGGGCACGCCGTCGGGGAATTCTACCTTGGACTGCTGCTCAGCGGCCGCCTTCAGCATGTCCCTAGCGAGCTGTGCCTTAGCGCGGATAAGTTCCAGGCCAGCTGCGATTTGCATATTCTCTGGCTTGCCTGAGGCCTGCAAATTCTCAATCGCCCGCGTAACCTGGTTGACGTCCTGAGGCAGACCGCGCAAGTCTTTCTGCAGGATGTCCGCTGCGTCAGCCCATCGATTAAACGTCTCCTGTCCGCTACCAGCCTTAATATTCTGCGACTCAAGCGCGGTCTTAACCAGTTCGTTGGCTTTTTCGATCAGGCCGTCCAGCCAGCCAGCAATGTCCGCTGCTGTCGATTTAAACTGTGCAGCGAGTTGGGCCGATGACTGCTTCCACGCGCGATCAAACTCGGCGGCCTTGGCAACAGTGGCGCCGTCAATCACGGCGCCCGCAGCGTTCGCGCCCTGTGCGATATCCTCAAAGGACTTGCTGCCATTGCGGAGCGCTTCAACCCAGCTCTCAGACAGGCCAAGCATCTGCGCGGCTTTTGTCTTTTCTGGAATTGAGTCGAACTTATTGATCAGACCGCCAGCTATCGTAAGAAGCTGATTGAGACTGATAACCTGGCCGTTGCGGTCCTTGTACTTGATGTTGTTTGCATCAAGCAGGCGTGTAAGGGAGTTTTCATTCTCCTTAGCATCAGCCAACAGGCTGGCGACCTTGCGTAGGTCTGTTACTGCCTCCTCGGATGAGACACCACCCTGCCCCGCAGCAAACTGAATCTGCTGGAAGCGCTCTGTGGTTAGTCCCGTATATTCCGCATTCTTCTGCAGAGCCGCGAGTTGGCCGTTAACTTCTGTCAGCGCGGCAAGAAGTCCGCCTACCAATCCGGTCACGCCAGCTGCAGCAGTGCCAATCGACGCGAACCCACCCATCGTGGGGTTTAGGTTCGCGAATGATTGCTCAATGCGTGCGATCGCACTATCTGCGATGTCGCCAGCCTGGTTCATGTCGCTTTGGAATTGGTCCAGCTTTGCGCCGAGCTGAACCACAAGGTCGTTAGCCATTGGAATCCTATAGTTGAATGCGGGCTACGTAACGTCGTGAGGGTTTTCGTGTCGCGCCTGGTATGTTAAAGGGGCGCCCCTCAACATCGAAGGAGCGCCGAGTGGCCAAGAAGACTAAGAAATCTATTCGCCGTGAGTGGACTGCTGCCGACATCAAGGATCTGAAAGCGCACTCAAAGGCACGGACGCCAGTCGCTAAAATTGCCAAGATGACCAAGCGCACCGAAGGCGCCCTCCGTCAAAAGGCCATCGTTCTCGGTATTGGTCTGGGGCATCAGCGCTGATTGACGACTGGCTAGATCACCCTTCGTCAGAAGCGCCCCGCCAGATTCGATTGACATCAAACCGACGCGATCGTCCGCAGACTATCGCCTCTCGGTGCCGGGAGGAATTTCACACCTCCCGCCCGGAGGTTGAGGGCTCGTCATAGCCAGCCCCGGCGGGCCCTCCCTCTCTTCCGTCAATAAGACTGACGTACGGAAACACTTTCCAGAGTGTGACATTATCGACATTGCACCCCGGCAGAGTCGCGTTAGGCTAGATCTGCCGGGGCTGGAACCCATATTTCACTTACAAATTTTAACCCGGCAGGCCGCAGTGGTTCGCCGCTGCGGCCATTTCGTTGCGCGCGCATCAGATCGTCGGTCGCGTCCGACCTCTCCTCTGCAACTGCGCCCGAAGCTCCAGCACCGCTTCCACCGGCTCGCGGTCACATCGGATCAGCGAACGCGAAACTTCGATCGACCAAGTGCTTTTGCAAGGGCATTCTTAATATCGCGCGACTCATACGGATCATGCGAGCCGTCCTGCAATTCGAGGCCCCGCCGAAACAGCGCGACTGCTTCATGTGTTACATGCGCGGAACGGCGCCGCTTATTGCGCTTCAGGCGCGCTGGCATCAGCCCGGATCCCCGAATTCAGCAAGCGCCCAAGGCACGAAGTGAGCGCCGTTGGGGTAGCGCGCAGCGAAGTCATCGAGGAACGCCCGTCCGTGGAGTCGCCAAGCTTTGCGCGCCTCCTCGCTGGCGGGTCGGCCGTGCTGGTCCAATTCAACCAGGCCGACGAGATCTCCGAACAGATCGAACTCGGACTCGAAAGCGCAGAACCATTCGTCTGCACCCGCAGCCTGGACGCGTTTATTCCGTCGTTTCCTTACCGGCATCAGCGGCGGTTTCCGTAGTCGGCCGTGCGAGGCGCGCGCGGCGCCTCCGGGCCGTCCACGCCATCAAGCGCCAATTCGCGGAGCAGTCTGGCGAAACCGATGCGGCTATCGCGCTCGATGGCGACTTCGGGGCGCGGTTTCGGGCTACCGAATCGGTCGATGAAGGTCATCCCCTCGACCTCGATGACTTCCCGCGCCTGCTGCCCGCGGTCCCAGGCCTCAGCAGCGAGCGTGAGCAGCCGGATGTGGTGCTCATCCAAATCGAAGTCGGAAAGCACGCTGCGGAACCACTTTGCGGTGGTTTGTCGCAGGTGCTGGGGCGGTTTTCGGTTGGTCATACGTAGGTCATCCAAATTTTTGTTTGAACCGGGGCAGCAATCACGCGTGTTGATGGGGGCCGCCGGTATTTCCCGCTGAAGGTGTGAGAGATTTACCACACCCCTCCCCATAGCCGGCGATGTTGGTGGCGGATGCGACGTTCCCAATCACACCCGCCTGTCGCGCACGTCTAGAGGAACACACGACGCGACGTTACTTATCCATTTCCTTGAACACTAAGCGGCGGTCGCGCGGCTCAGAGGCCTTCACCGATGCCTCAGCCTGACGCAAGCGCGCGCTGCGGCTCATAGGCTTGGCTGGCTTGTTCCTTGCGGCGTGCTTGCGCACATCGGCGCGGCACACCTCGTCAAGCTTCGCGACCAGGCGGCGGATCTCTGCGCGCGTGTCATTCTTGGCTTTCTTGGTCATTATCAATTCATCCAGATCACAATATTAATATTCGAGCGGAAGCGACGGCTTCTTCGCAAGTTCGGCTTTCAAGGACGCCAGTCTCGCAAATATCCTGTCAAAGCGGGCGTCAGACTCAGCCCGCAACCGTTCATGCTCTTCATCGATCTCGCGTATTGTCCTAACCTTCATTTTTAGACTCCCGAATAAATCAGAGCCGGACTTGCCGGCATTTTCCAGGTCGGTACTCCGCCGACGACGTGCTTCAGTTCAATTGCGCGGTGAATAATGGACCGAAGCGGCGAATGCGGCTCGCTGATGTCGCCGAGTTCCGTGAACATAAGCGGTTTCAGATAGCGCCGTTCAAGACCATCGAGACGCGCCTGGTCGACGAACTGATGACACCTCAGGATCGCATCGCCAGCGGCCTTGAGCGCGTCGATCGCATCGGTGATCAGCTGGCTGTATTCGGGCAGGCGCTCCTGCGCAGCAGCTTTGCTGAATTCGCCGCGCGCCTTCTCAATCTCAGGCCCGATCAATTTCAGCGCTTCGCTGATATCTTCACTTTCCTTCGAAAGCTGCCGATGCAGTTCTTGGCGCGGCCACTCAGGCGGCAAGGGCGGCGGATTGGTTTCGTGCTCTGGCTGCGGCGGGAGAAGATCGCCAAGCAGCGACATCGCGCCTTCATGCCGCTTGACTGGCGCCGGCTTCGGTCGAGGCGCCTCGCTGGTCCATGTGCGATGTCGCCCAGCCTCGGCTGCAAGGTCCTCCTCGCGCCGCATCGAGACAATGTTGCCGCCCGCGTCAATGGTGGTGACATTGCTGACGCGACCGTGACCAACCTCGGCCTTGATTTCGTCTTGCCGCTTCAGCAGCGCAGCCTGCTTTTCGATCAACGCGTCGTAGCGCGACCGATCGATCTGTGGTTTGGTAGATTTAGCCAAGCAATAACTCCATAGTAAATGTGCGCACGTTGCGCGGTAGTGGTGTGGTTAGTGGTTAGTCAGTCGTCGGTGTCAGCTAGGTCGCGCCAGGTCTTAAGCCGCCTCACGCTCTTCACGCGCGGTTGCCCCTTGTGCATCTCAGTCTCGAATTCGAGATGAGTTCCGACAGTCGGCTCGATGCCGGCCCGACGAAGAATGACACTGTGCACGAAGACATCTTCCTGCACGGGGAAGTCCGACTTCACGAATCCAAATCCGCGATCGGCGTTCCAGCGAACAAGCTCACCCCAAGCCATTCTGAAAATCCTCGGTGATTGAACGAAGCACGTCACCAGTAATCGAGACGGCACGAGCCGCGCTCGCACTAGCTGGTCCGAAGTGTAGCCGCGAACTTTCGGTGATAACTGTCGCGCCCGGCTCCGGCTCGACCTGAAGAACGATGCCACGGATTGCGTCGGTGTCGATGCGGCCGGCAACCAGCGATTCCAGCCAATCACAAAACTGCAATCCGCCTTCCGTCTCCAAACGATCGAACGCGCGCACCGTGGTTGGCACATTGCCAAGTCCATTGTCACACACTGCGGCGAGTAATAGCCGCGCCAGTTCAAGGTTGGTGAGGTCTGGCCTAGCACTGCCCGTAGCCACGGGAAGCAAGCCCGCCTCGGTCGCACGTTGTACGAGAGCGGCGACGCGATTCACATTCAGGCCCAGCCGACGCGCGACGACATGGCAGGCGCGACGCTTGCGCATGGTTTGTAGATCCTAGTTATTGGATGGGAAATTGAGAACGGCGACAAGGGCCGGAAAGAGTTGCGCCGGGATCGAACCGGCGCCAGTTTCTTGCACGTCACGTTGGCCAACTAACTGGCCCTATAGTTCTGGCGGCGGGACCTTTGATTAGCGCAGGTCAGGCGGCCATGAGTTCAGACAATTTCCGCGCGGCGCGAACTACCGCCTGCTTGCCGATTCCTTCGTATGTGCGCTTGCTGCTACCCGGACCGGCAATCAGTTGGCCAATCTCGGCGGCTGTACTGTCATCGAGGACCGCATCCAGCACATCTGCGTGCTTCCCCATTTTGGTCCTAAGCCTGCTTTCGTCGATACTTCGGACCATGACGTCCTCGACAGTCTGGGTCCTCTCTTGGGCTGGCGAGGCTTTGGCTTTGCGAGGACGTCGGAACCGCTCTACGTGCTGGGCCGCAGAATATGGAGGCAACTTCTTTTCAAACGTCGGGTCCCTCTTGGCTTCCTGATCCTCCTCATACATCGCAACCAGTTCTTCGGCGCTTGCCGTCTCCATCAAGGTTTCGACGATGGTGCCGTCAGGTAGTGAAGGCTTATGGACAGGCCGCGCTGGCTCCGCGTGGTTATCGTTGTCGGCAATGAGCTCTTTGCCGGTGAGTTCCGACCATGCGTTAATGCTTTGCAGCGTGACTGTATCGCCGGCCTTGTGCAGAGCCGGAATAAGTTGGGAGCGGTTCACAGTGAAATAAACCTCATGACGTGCTGTGTCAGGCCATTTGCTGGCTCTTGGTGTGGCCGTTCCGGCTGCACACTTTTTGAAAACCTGCGGGATTTAGCGTGCGACTGTGGCGGCGGTAGTTGATGGCCAAGGTCAGAGGGATCTAGAAAGCCCCTACCCGGTCATGCGGCTTCCGCCTGACTTGCCACGAGCAACCTAAACTCCAGCGAGTCGTCTGGCATCAACCTAAACCGCAGGCGGGCTCCGACAGCGCTGTCCTCGCCGCCGCATGCCTCAGCGAGTGCCGCCGCGTCTCTGGCCCTCAGCACCCAGCGCTGTGGCTCTGGGCGGCCCTCGTCGTGGAACACTGCTTGGAGCGCCGCGCCACCATCATCGAGCGATTCACCGGACACGACCGTAAACTCCCTCCATGGCTCAGGTCGCGGCCGACAGAATGTTTTCCGGCCTTCGCGGTTGGTGCTCATTGCGACCTCCCTACCAACTAGCCGCTCTGGTTCACCATCGATACCCATTGCGGATTCAAGGCTGTCGTACTCGTCACTATCGATGTGGCAGCGAAGCGTGAACTTTCCGCCGCGCTGACTACGCAGGTGTGCCAACAACGTGTCATAGTCATCTTCGGATTGCCCCTTCACGCCGACGTAACCAGCATGCGTAATACGCCAGACCGCGTAACTTGGAGGCGGGCCTGCGCAGGCGCTGGTAATTGTAGCAACTTCCCTCCCGCCCACGCGCGGGCCGTCAGGCCCCGCGCTCCCCGTAGGGGGCGGGATATCTATTTCTTTAGAAATAGGTTTGGGTGCCACCGTGGCACTTTGGGAAATTGGAAAATTTGGCACTTTGGGAAGTGCAGTTTTGGCACTTTGGGACTTGCGTCGGAGCGGTCTATCGAATGGCAGCGTCACCGGCGTTGCGAGCCAGTCCAAGGTGTGCCTGCCGCCGTTGAGCAAGCGGAATTCATCAGAGCCGCGATAGCCGAAGGGCAGGTCATAGCGGGTAGACCATGTCTCGGTGCCGCGCCTGCCGCCCTTGCGGACAATCGAGACGCGCGCGGTTTCCAACAATAGTTTGCGCCCGCGCTTCACTGAACGGAGCGAGGTGTCCATCTTGTGAGTAACGAAGTTATCCGAGCACTCGGCGTAACCGTTCTCCCAATTATAACTCGCAATGATTTTCCGGTAGAGCTTGCGCGCTGCATCGGTGAGACGACCGTCCCCGTCTGCGTCATCGCCGAGGCGCCGAAGCGCCAGTTCCGCAGGCTTACGCCGCCCTATGTTCAAGCTTCTGCTCCCGCTTCGGATACGCGGGAGGAACGAACTCAGTATTCGCCCGCAACGCCTTGGCTTGCGCCTCGCACCTGGCCTTGTGCCACGTGCGATACGCCTCAGCGTGTTCCTGGATTTTTGCGATGTAAATCGGCGCGCCGTCTACGGTGTGCCCTGCGCAAGAGATAAAATCGTTTTCAAGCAATTCACGAATTGCTTTTGCAACCGTGCGCGGGCTGCAACCGATTGCTTTGGCGAGACTGTTATGCCCGACTCTGGAGCCGCCAAATTGCAGTGTCGCGTTTGCCAACTTCGACGCGAGCCGAATAGACGTGCCCATTTTGACTGTATGAAGAACTGCGCCATCGAATGCGTTGGCAAGCGCCGCCTGGCGCTCAGTCTCGCAATGTGAATCCCTGAACTGCTCAAGAGTCATGAATTGCCTCTGTAGAGGTTCGGTTGCGGTGTCATCATCAAACAAATACGTAGTTCCACGAAAAATGGGGCGTCCGGTAAACACACCGCCATTGTGAATTAGTGCGACTTCTTAGACCGGCCACTAAATGGCGGCTCGCAAAATCTATGGGAGATCGGACACTAGCGCGGGTCCGGTAAAGGACTGGCTCGAAAAAAAGGCCCCAGCTACTGGCGGTGGCTGGGGCCGTTGGACTACTCCGGGCCACGGGGGGCATGGAGCCGGAGCGCAGCACCAAGCTTGAGGCTTGCCGGTAGTTCCTAGGGAAAAGGCTGCGGCAAGCTTGCGAGAACCGGTCCATCGTCAAACGCGCGTTCGAACGATGGACCGTCCCGGGTGGATGTCGCGAGGCTAGAGGGATCTAGGGCATCGCGCCACAGACCGAGATATCAATCCTCTTTGCCCGAGAGGCGTTCCTTGGGTCGCCGTCAGGGGCCTTCCTTCAGAAGCGCCAGAGCTTTACGGATGCCTGCGCCCTAGCTCGCGCCAATAACCGACCAGCGCGCGCCACTCAAATGCAACTATCGTGAGGGCAATCAGCGCCGTCCCGACGCCGGACATTATCAAAAGCATTTCAAGCATCGAATCACCCCGCAATGGGCGAGGTTCCTAAGTACCAAAGTAATCTGGCGTTCCTATAATTATTTCGGCGCCTGCAGCCCGGGCGACCTAAGCCACTCGCTCATGTGCGAACCAGTCTCGGCTTGACGAGCTCTGCGAAGGGCGGCTTCGCGCACAGGGCCATGAGGGAGCGATTCGGGCCTCCTCGCGGAGGCGCCTCGCCTCTTCGGCAAGGCGATCTTCAAGCGAAAGGGTCTGCTTTACTCTGCGGCGTTCTGCCATGGCGCGCTCCCTGAGCAATTCAAAACCAACAAATCCCTTAACGGCCATTACGTACCGTCAGTTCCAGAATTGAAACCCGTGGGCTGGTAGCCGCGCGCCGAACACCACGTGAACGCCCGCTAGTCACTCCGGGACTTTTTCCGGGACTCTGCGTCGCCAATACGGGGTTTTTGCCCAGTTGTGAGCGGTTTTCGTTCTGCTGCTAGCACCTTGGCCCAACCAGCAGACTCTTGAAATCACAACAGATTTAGGCGGCGCGCGTTGCGATTGCGCCAAGCGCATTCATTCTTTGAAAGCTTGGATGCACCAGCGCCTCCGGCGCGACCGCGAGCACGATCAGCGCCGCCACGGCCAGGGTGCGAAACGTGATCGCGCGGCGGTCGACGATGACAGCGATCAGCACCACCGCGGTCATGAAGAACGATCTCTGCGTCGCGACTTCGGCGCCCGAGAGCAGCAGATAGAACGCTGACGCAACCAAGGCGGCGGCGGCCGACCATTTCTTGATGGGAACGCCCGCTGCCAGTCCCGGGACGAGCGCGAGCAGCGCGCGGACCGCGAAGAAGACGACCCCCGCGACGACGGCCATGTGATAGCCCGAAATCGAGAGGACGTGACCGAGCCCCGAGATGAACATGGCGTCGTTGACCGGCGTCGTAATCGCATCGCGGCGGCCGGTGAGGAGCGCGGTGGCGATGGCGCGGTTATCGCCGTCGAGCGTGGCGCGGATGCGCGCGTCGATCGCATCGCGCAAGCCCTGCATGATCGCGGCATAGCGTAGCTGCAATCCGCCCGACACGGCCGGCGTCACAGTCGTGATCGCCCCCATCGCAAAACCGGAGGCGCCGATGCCCTGGAAGAACATGTCGCGCGAGAAATCGTAAGCGCCCGGACGCAATGGCGACAGCGGCGGCATCAGCCGCGCCTTCAGCTGCACGAAGCTGCCGACATCGGGCGCGGTCCACTTGCGGACGGAGAGGCGGACGCGCTCGAGCGTCACGTCGCTGCGCTGTGCCTCCATCGCCGTGACGCGCAGCACGAAACGGTCGGTGCGTTCGCGGATGTCACGGGTCTCGACGAAGCCTGACAGCGACACGGAATACAGCGGCTTTGCCAGCACGGTATGGGCGATGCGTGCCGTCTTCCACGTCGCCGCGGCAAAGCCGGCCGCAACCGCCGCGATCATGATTGCGGGCGCAAACAGGCGGCTTCGCCGCAACAGGACGGCGCCAGCCATGAGCGCGGTCGCCATCGCCATCGTGACCCACAGCATCGGCTCATGGTCGGCGGCAAAATAGAGCGCGATGCCGCAGCCGAAGGCGACGGGCACCCAGGGAAACAGCCGACCCGCACCAGCCTCGGCCTTGGCCCATTCGCGCAGCTGCCCGACGACCGCCGGCCAGACGCCCGACCCGGCCGGCACGAACCCGCCGGCCGACGCGGTCCGGCCCGTCGGCCAAGTTCCTGCGATCGGCGTCCCGGCAATGCCTTGCGACAGACGCTGCGGCCGGCCCGGTTCCGCCATTCCCTTGGCAACCCCTGCGATATCAGACAGGCGCAGAGGCTACCGGAACGTGCAGGCCGCCGAATAGCGGTACGGATCGAGAACGCAAGGGCCGCGCCCCTACTTTTCCTCTTCCATCGTCACGGCGACGTCCGCCTTTGCCGACAGCCGGACCTTGTTGCCCTCGACACCGGCGACGAGGCCCTTGTCGATGAAATGGTGGTGACCCCGGTGGCTGCCCTCACCGCTGTCCTTCTTGGTCAGCTTGATGCGGTTGCCCTCGACCTTGTCGACCGTGCCGACATGGACGCCGTCGGCGCCGATGACTTCCATATGCTCTGCGATGTTTTGCATGGCGGGATCCTCCGATGGATCCGCCTCAACGCGGCGACAGCACGTTCGTTTCCATCGCCGGAATGACGATGCCGTGCGTCAGATCAACGGCGCCTTTGCCGAGGCGTGGTGATTGACGATCTTCCAGTCGCCGTCCTCGCGGATGATGACCCAGCTCATCTTGACGACGAGATCAGAGCGTTCGCCGGCGAAGTTGAACGTGATGGTTGCGCCCATGTTGATGAGGTCAGGACCGGCCTGCGCCGCCTGCACGTCGGAAAATGCCGCGCTCGGCTCGCGCCAGCGCGGCAGGCCGTTGAAGTATTCGGCAACGCCATCCCTGCCCCGATAGAGTTTCGGATTGGAGCCGAAGAAAAAGGCATTCTTCGAATACAGCGACGACAGCGCGACCGCATCGAGCATTGCGAAGCCGGCGCACCATTTCGCGATGGTGGCGGAAACGATGGCATCGACCTCACCGCTCATTCGTTTGTCAGCCCTTGGCCACTTCCTTCGCGAACGTATCGCGCAGGCCGATGGTGCGTGAAAACACCGGCTTGCCGGGCGTGGAGTCCTTGTCGCGCACGAAATAGCCCTGGCGCTCGAACTGCATCGGTTCGCTCGAATTGCTCGCGGCAACCGAGGCCTCGACCCGGGCATCGCTGAGGATCTCCAGCGAGTTCGGATTGAGATCGGCCGCGAAATTTTGGGCGTCCGGGCTCGGATTGGCGAACAGCTGGTTGTAGATGCGGATTTCCGCCGGCACCGAATTGGCCGCCGGCAGCCAGTGCATGGTCGCCTTGACCTTGCGGCCGTCAGGCGCGTTGCCGCCCTTGGTCGCGGGATCGTAGGTGCAGCGCAGTTCCACCACCTCGCCCTTGTCGTTCTTGATCACGCCGGTGCACTTGACGAAATAGGCGTAGCGCAGCCGCACCTCGTTGCCGGGCGAGAGGCGGAAGAACTTCTTCGGCGGGTTCTCCATGAAGTCGTCCTGCTCGATATAGAGCTCGCGGCCGAACGTGATCTTCCGCGTCCCTGCCGAGGAATCATCCGGATGGTTGATCGCCTCGAGCTCCTCGGTCTGCCCTTCCGGATAGTTCTCGATCACGATCTTGAGCGGCTTCAAGACCGCCATGCGGCGCTGCGCCGTACGGTTCAGCTCCTCGCGGATGCAGAACTCGAGCATGCCGACATCGACCACGCTGTTGGCCTTGGCGACGCCGATCCGCTTGACGAATTCGCGCAAGGCCGCCGGCGGCACGCCGCGGCGGCGCATCCCCGCCATGGTCGGCATGCGTGGATCGTCCCAGCCGGCGACATGGCCGTCGCGGACGAGCTGGGTCAGCACGCGCTTGGACAGCAGCGTGTAGGTCAGATTGAGCCGCGCCATTTCGTACTGGTGCGGCTTGGACGGCACCGGCAGCTTTTCGATGAACCAGTCGTAGAGCGGCCGGTGATCCTCGAACTCCAGCGTGCAGATCGAGTGCGTAATGCCTTCAATCGCATCCGACTGGCCATGGGCATAGTCGTAGCTCGGATAGATACACCATTTGGTCCCGGTGCGCGGATGATGCGCATGCAGGATGCGGTAGAGCACCGGATCGCGCAGATTGATGTTGCCCGAGGACATGTCGATCTTGGCCCGCAGCACGCGCGCGCCGTTGGGGAATTCGCCTGACTTCATGCGGCGGAACAGGTCGAGGTTCTCCTCCACGCTGCGGTCGCGGAACGGCGAGTTCTTGCCGGGGTCGGTCAACGTGCCGCGCGAGAGGCGGATCTCCTCCTGGGACTGGTCGTCGACATAAGCGAGCCCGTCGCGGATCAGCTTCTCCGCCCATTCATACAGGCGGTCGAAATAGTCCGAGGCGTAGAACAGGTTCTTGCCCCAGTCGTAGCCGAGCCAGTGCACGTCGGCCTGGATGGAATCGATATATTCCTGCTCTTCCTTGACCGGGTTGGTGTCGTCGAAGCGCAGATGGCAGCGGCCCGGAAACTCCTGGGCGATGCCGAAATTGAGCGCGATCGACTTGGCGTGGCCGATATGCAGGTAACCGTTCGGCTCCGGCGGGAACCGGGTCACGATCTCCTTGTACTTGGCCTGATCGAGGTCGGCCTGGATGATGTCACGAATGAAATCGCGCCCAACCTCAGTCGCCACCGGTTCTGTCATTACGAAAAATCCTGTAGGGAAATCAGCGGTCCTTCTGCCAAATTCGCTTGGCTGAGCCAAGGCCTTATGACGTCCGCTGGCGGGCTTTAGTTATGCTCCGGTCCTGTTATATACCACCGCCTCCCATGCATAGGCCCTGCCACGAATGACTGATCCCATCGTCACCCGCTTTGCTCCCTCCCCGACCGGCTTCCTCCATATCGGGGGCGCCCGCACGGCGCTGTTCAACTGGCTCTATGCAAAGAAGCACGGCGGCAAGATGCTGCTGCGGATCGAGGACACCGACCGGGAGCGTTCCACCGAGGCCGCGATCGGCGCCATTCTGGACGGGCTGAAATGGCTGGAGCTCGGCTGGGATGGCGACGTCATCTATCAGTTCAGCCGCGCCGCCCGCCATCGCGAAGTCGCCGAGCAGCTGCTCGCCGACGGCAAGGCTTATCGCTGCTACGCCACCGCCGAGGAGCTCGCCGCCATGCGCGAGAAGGCGCGCGCGGAAGGGCGCACCCGCCTCTATGATGGCATGTGGCGCGATCGCGATCCGGCCACCGCGCCTGCTGACGTCAAGCCGACCATCCGTCTGCGCGCGCCGCAGACCGGCGAGACCGTGATCGAGGACCAGGTGCAAGGGCGCGTGGTCTGGCAGAATGAGAACCTTGACGACCTCGTCCTGCTGCGCGGTGATGGCAACCCGACCTACATGCTGGCGGTGGTCGTGGACGACCACGACATGGGCGTCACCCACGTCATCCGCGGTGACGACCACCTCATCAACGCCGCCCGCCAGAAGCAGATCTACGATGCGATGGGCTGGGCGTTGCCGAACATGTCCCACATCCCGCTGATCCACGGTCCGGACGGGTCAAAACTCTCCAAGCGCCACGGCGCGCTCGGCGTCGATGCCTACCGCGCCATGGGATACCTCCCGGCCGCGCTGCGCAATTACCTCGTCCGTCTCGGCTGGAGCCATGGCGACCAGGAGATTTTCTCGACCGAGGAGATGATCGCGGCGTTCGACCTCGCCAATGTCGGCCGCGCCGCCGCCCGCTTCGACTTCGCCAAGCTGGAGAACCTCAACGGCCACTACATCCGCCACGCCGACGATCAATCACTCGTGAAGATGTTCGAGGACGTGCTCGACCACGTCGTGCCCGCGCGCGACGAGATCAAAGCCAAGTTAAACGACACCACGCGCGCCCAGCTGCTCAAGGCCATGCCGTCCCTGAAGGAGCGCGCCAAGACGCTGCTCGAGCTGATCGACGGCGCCTATTTCATCTTCGCCGACCGGCCGCTGCAGCTCGACCCGAAGGCGGCGGCCCTGCTGACGGCCGACAACCGCAAGCTGATCGGCCAGCTTCATTCCGCGCTGGAGAAAGTCGAGACCTGGAGCGGCGCTACCACCGAGGCCGCGCTGCGCGCCTTTGCCGAGGAAAATAGTCTCAAGCTCGGCGCGGTCGCCCAGCCTTTGCGGGCGGCGCTGACCGGCCGCACCACCTCGCCGGGTATTTTTGAGGTTTTGGACGTGCTGGGACGCCAGGAAAGCCTCGCCCGGCTTGCAGACCAGGCCAAGGAATAGGCTACGACGTAAGTCCACCTTGCGTAGCGCCATCTTGCAGCGCACACAGCAATAATATACCCATCTTGGCCGTACCTTCTGGAATATCCGGCCTGCCCCACCACGTCTTCGGGGCCTTCCGGGTCCGGCCCGTTTCACCTTACATCGGGGACCTCTGATGGACGCAAAATCGAGCAATAAGACCGCCACGCTGACGGTCGGAAACAAGAACTACGATCTCCCGATTCACAGCGGCAGCGTCGGACCTGATGTCATCGATATCGGCAAGCTGTACGGCCAGTCCGGCCTGTTCACCTACGACCCCGGCTTCACCTCGACCGCGAGCTGCCAGTCCAAGATCACCTATATCGACGGTGACGCGGGCGTGCTGGAATACCGCGGCTATCCGATCGAGCAGCTCGCCGAGCACGGCGACTTCCTCGAGACCTGCTATTTGCTGCTCTACGGAGAGCTGCCGACCGCCGCGCAGAAGAAGGATTTCGACGACCGCGTGATCCATCACACGATGGTGCACGAGCAGATGGCCCGCTTCTTCCAGGGCTTCCGCCGCGACGCCCATCCGATGGCGGTCATGGTGGCCTCGGTCGGCGCACTGGCCGCGTTCTATCACGACTCGACCGACATCAACGATCCCAAGCAGCGCATGATCGCCTCCATGCGCATGATCGCGAAGATCCCGACGCTGGCGGCGATGGCCTACAAGTACACGATCGGCCAGCCCTTCATGTACCCGAAGAACTCGCTGAAGTTCGCCGAAAACTTCCTGCACATGTGCTTCGCCGTGCCTTGCGAGGAGTACAAGATCAACCCGGTGCTGGCTGACGCGCTGGACAAGATCTTCATCCTGCACGCCGACCACGAGCAGAACGCTTCGACCTCGACGGTGCGCATCGCCGGCTCCTCCGGCGCCAACCCGTTCGCCTGCATCGCCGCCGGCATCGCCTGCCTCTGGGGCCCGGCACATGGCGGCGCCAACGAAGCCGCGCTGGCGATGCTCGCCGAGATCGGCACCGTGGACAAGATCCCCGAGTTCATCGCCAAGGTGAAGGACAAGAACTCCGAAGTCCGCCTGATGGGCTTCGGTCACCGCGTCTACAAGAATTACGATCCGCGCGCCAAGATCATGCAGAAGATGTGTCACGCCGTGCTCAAGGAGACCGGGCATGGCGACGATCCGATGCTGAAGGTGGCGATGGAGCTCGAGAAGATCGCGCTCAGCGACCAGTACTTCATCGACCGCAAGCTCTACCCGAACGTCGACTTCTATTCGGGCATCACGCTGAAGGCGATGGGCTTCCCGGTCTCGATGTTCACCGTGCTGTTCGCGGTCGCCCGCACCGTCGGCTGGATCAGCCAGTGGAGCGAGATGATCGAGGATCCGCAGCAGAAGATCGGCCGCCCGCGCCAGCTCTACACCGGCGTCACCCGCCGCGACTACGTCGCGATCAAGGATCGCAAGTAAGTCTTCGCCGATACGGCTTTCGAAACGGCGCCATCGCAAGATGGCGCCGTTTTCGTTTTGCGCAGGTGCCGTAGTGCCGTAGGGTGGGCAAAGCGAAGCGTGCCCACGGCTTATGTCCGCATCGCGAGAGGCGGTGGGCACGCTTCGCTTTGCTCACCCTACGAAACTACGAACCTTTCCCGGTCCGTGCTGCCCCGCACAACAACAAGTCGGCGCATCACACCGACGAGCGCTTGACAGTCGAAACGCTCCGCGCGCAAATTCTTACACTAAGTAAGAATGACGACAGGGATGAAATGCCGGAGCAGCCGAGAAGTCGGCGGCAGACGCGCGCTGCCATTTTGACTCACTTGCTTCAGTCCGGCGGTTCGTTCCGGCCGCCGCTGGCGAAAGCCGTGCGCTTGTCCGAAGCAAGCCTGTCGCGCATCCTGTTCGACCTGAAGGCCGAAGGCCTGATCGAGGAAGTCAGGCGCCCTGCCCCCTATGTCGGCGGCCCGACGGGTCTCGTCTCGCTCGATCCCACGGTGGCGCTTGGCGCCCTCGAGCTCACCGGAGAATGGCTCAGCGTCGGTGTTGGTGGTTTGTCCGGCGAGCTGCATGACATCGAACGTGTGCCGCTGCCGCGGAAGCCGACCGTCGAAACAGTCAGCCGGGTATTCGGCGACGCTCTGAACTTGCTGCGCGACCGGACGCGCCGCCGCCGGATCAGGCTCGCACAAATCGGCGTGACCGTTCCAGGCCTCGGCCGTCTGAGTGAATTTGGCAATCCGATCATTCCCTGCGATGTCGCAGGTATCGGCGACATGCTCGTCGAGATGTTCGCGGGCGTGCCTGTTGCCTTCACCAATTCGGTGGTGGCGCACGCCACCTTTCACCGCTGCCGCAACGAGAACTATCCGTTCACCGACGCGCATTTGTTCGTCTTTGTCGGCCAGGGTGTCGCGGGCGCCTGGATCGATGATCCGATCGAGGACGACGCACTCGAGCCGGTCGAGCTCGGCCACATGGTGTTCGGAACCGACGGGCCCCGTTGTCGCTGCGGACATCAAGGCTGCGTCGAAGCCTACACGTCGTTGCCAGCGCTGGCCAAGCTGCTGCGCATGACCGAAGCAGAATTGCTGCAGCTCGGCACTGACTGGGCGACAACGTTTCCGCTCACGGCGCGGCTGCGCCAGGAATTGCGCCAGCGGTTGTTTCGTCTTGGCCTCGCCATCGGCAACACGTTGAACGTCAAACCATGTCGCGGCGTTGTCGTCAGCGGCTGGCCATCGCTTCTTGCGGAAGAGGATCGAAAAGCCGTGAGCGACGGCATCGATTCCTGCCTGCTCGGCGGCCGGAAGCTGGCGCAGGTGTCGCTCGCCTTCGTGCCACCCTCGACCGGCAAGGACCCGCAGGCCGCCCTCGCCTTCGCCGCCTTCTGCCTGGCGAGATCCGGCGGCATGCCCNCCGCCGCATCGACGGAGGCCGCCTGACATGACTTAAAGCCGCGTGCGGCTCGCGCACGCCAACATCAGCGCCAGAACGGCGCAACACTTCACACCCGGGAGGAACTAGCCATGCCGATCACAACAACAAGGCGCCGTCTGCTCGCTGGATCTGCTGCTGCGCTGGCGCTGCCGGCCTTTGCCCGCGCGCAAGGCGCGGTCAAGCCGCGCCTCACCGCCATCTCGCAATGGTCCGCAGGCAGCGATGGTGCCGCCATCACCGCGCTCGGCAAGAAATTCGAGGAGAAAGGCGGCGTCTGGCAGCATTCGCCTGTCCCCGGCTTCACCACGGACATGATGAACAAGCTGCGTGCGCAGATCATCGCTGGCGACCCGCCGGCCTGCTCGCAGCTCAAGGGCCCCGAGATTGCCGCCTGGTCGAAGATTGCGCCGACCGTCGATCTCGACGCCGTGGTCGCTTCTGCCGGCTACGAGAAGGTCGTCGCGCCGGATCTTGCAAAGCTGCACAAGCCGGCCGGAAAGTGGATTGCGCTGCCGCTACAGATTTACAGCACGAACATGCTGTTTCTCTCCAAGCGCGGAATGGACAAGGCCAAGGCTGACAAGGTCCCCGTCACCTGGGCTGACTTCAACGACCTTGCCGAGAAAATGAAGTCGGCCGGAATGGCCTACCCCCTCGCCAACGGCGGCACCCGCGCCGACGACGGGCAGAAATTCGAGGCGTCGCTCGCCGGCATCAGCCCGACGGCCTACCGCGCCGCCTGCATGAATCTCGACAAGAAGGCGCTGGAGGGCCCCGAGATGAAGGCAGCCTTCGCGCAGACGCGCAAGATCTCCGAATGGTGTGATCCCAACGTCGGCGTCCAACCCTATGCCACCAATCTGAAGCGCTTCGTCGACGGCGACATGGGCATGCTGATCATGGGCGGCTGGGCGCAGGGCGTATTGAAGAACGCCGGCTTCAAGTTCGACGACTACGTCATCACTCCCGGCCCCAGTGACAACGGCAAGCCTGTCTTCCTGTTGAATGCCGATGCCTTCATCTTCTGGCAGCGCAAGGAGGCTGATCTGCAGGCCGGCCAGATGTTGATGGCACAGCTCGTGATGGACCCGGCGATCCAGACCATGTATTCGCAAATCACGGGATCGATACCGGTGCGCACCGATGTCGACCTGTCCGGCGAGGGCTGGTCGGAGGGTCAACGGACAACCGCGGCCGCACTGAAGAATGCCATGGGCAACAATCAGGCCGTCCTCAGCCTCGCCCATAACATGGCCCAGGAAAACGGCCTGACCGCCGCGATGATCGACGTCATCACCGAATATGTGAAGAACAAGACGATCAAGCCGGAGGAGGCGGTCAGCCGCCTCGCCGACGCCGTCGAGGGCGCACGTTGACCGAACTCGTCTCGACAGCAACACGGCCGGGCCGGTCGGCAACCTCCGAGATGGTGCGCCGGCTGCCCGAATTTCTGATGATCTGGGTGCCGCTGCTGTTATCAGCAGCGCACCTCATCTCGTTTTCGATCTGGACCATCTGGATTTCGTTCACGCCCTCCACCCTCGTTCCCGTGACGGGCTGGGTCGGTTTGCGCAACTACAATTCGGTCCTGGCGTCGCGAAACTGGCAGATTGCCTTCGACAATCTGCTGCTGTTCGGCATCGCTTTCGTGCTGCTCAGTTTGACGACCGGCCTGCTGCTCGCGATCCTGCTCGATCAGCGCATTCGCGGCGAGAACGTGCTGCGGACCATCTTCCTGTATCCCCTGGCCGTGTCCTTCGTGGTGACAGGCACGGTGTGGAGCTGGCTGCTCAATCCGGGCATCGGCATCGAGAAGCTCGCCCATGATCTCGGCTGGACCTCCTTCCACTTCGACTGGCTGGTCAACCGCGACATGGCGATCTGGACCATTGTCATCGCCGCGATCTGGCAATCATCGGGCTTTGCCATGGCCCTCTTCCTGGCCGGCCTTCGCTCCGTCGATTCCGATATCATCAAGGCGGCACAGATCGACGGTGCCGGGCCTGTCAGAACCTATTGGCGCGTCATTCTGCCGACGCTTTGGCCGATCACCGTCACGGTCGTGGTTGTCCAGTTGCAGTTTGCGATCTCGGCCTTCGACCTCGTCCGCGCACTCACCAATGGCGGGCCGGGAATCGCGACCCAGCTGCCGGCGCTCGTTGTCTATGATTTGATGTTCCAGCGCAGCCAGCTCGGTCGGGGCGCGGCGGCGGCGGTGCTGATGTTGCTCATCCTTCTTGCGGTGCTGCTGCCCTATGCGGCCTGGCGCTATGTCCGGCAACGGCGGGCAGCCCATGCGTGACCGAAGCTTCACCCCAAGCCGGGCTCTGATCTATCTGATCGTGACCTTGTTCGCGGCCGCCTACCTTGCGCCGCTGGTCGTCGTCATCCTGAACTCGCTTCGGACCAATGAGGAGATCGCGCAGAGCTCGATGATCGGCTGGCCGCAACACTGGGCCTTTGGCAATTATGCCCTGGCCTGGAGCGGCTTTTGCGTCGCCGAGACCTGCGCCGGCATCCGGCCATACATGCTGAACTCGGCGCTCGTCACGATCCCGGCAACGATCTTCTCGACCCTGCTCGGTGCTGTCGCCGGTTACGCCGTGTCGCTCTGGCGCTTTCGCGGCGACGTTTGGATCTACGGCATCGTCACCCTTGGCCTGTTCCTGCCCCAGCAGATGCGCCTGTTGCCCTGGACCATCGTGCTGCGGGACATCGGGCTCATCAACACGCTGTCGGGTCTCGTGCTGATCCACACCATCCAGGGTCTCTCCTTCACAGTGCTGTTCTGCCGCAACTACTACATCGCCATTCCGCACGAGCTGATCCGGGCCGCACGCATCGATGGCGCCGGCTTCTTCCGCATCTTCTGGCGTATCATCCTGCCGCTCTCGGCCCCCATCCTGATCGTCACCGTGATCTGGCAGTTCACCCATATCTGGAATGAATTCCTCTATGGCGTGACCTTCACGACCGGCCAGCAGCAGCCGGTGACGGCCGCGCTCATCGCACTGTCTACACCAATTGCAGATATCCCCAAGCAAGGTGTGCAGAGCGCCGCGGTGATCATCGCAGCGCTGCCGACTTTGCTGATCTATCTGTTCGGCGGCAGATATTTTGTACGCGGCCTCACTGCCGGGGCCGTGAAATGATGGATGTGTCATGGCAGCACTGAGCATTCGCGCCCTGTCCAAGCGCTACGCCAATCTCGAGGTGCTGAAGGGCATCGACCTCGACATCGAGAGCGGCGAGTTCACCGTGCTGGTGGGGCCGTCCGGCTGCGGCAAGTCCACGCTGCTCAACATCGTCGCCGGGCTCGATCGCGCCAGCGACGGCACGATCGAGATCGGCGGGCGTGTGGTCAATGACGTCCCGCCCAAGGACCGCGACATCGCCATGGTGTTCCAGTCCTATGCGCTCTATCCCTCGATGACGGTGCGCCAGAACATCACCTTCGGCATGGAATGCCGCGGCGTTGCCAAGGCCGAGCAGGAGAAGGCGCTGGCGAACGTCGCAAGGCTGCTCCAGATCGAGCCGCTGCTCGGCCGCAAACCGTCGCAACTGTCAGGCGGACAGCGCCAGCGCGTAGCGATGGGACGTGCCCTGGTGCGCGACCCCCTGCTCTTCCTGTTCGACGAGCCGCTCTCCAATCTCGACGCCAAGCTGCGCGTCGAGATGCGCATGGAAATCAAGCGGCTGCACCAGCGGATCGGCGCCACCATCGTCTATGTCACCCACGACCAGATCGAGGCGATGACGATGGCGACCCGCATTGCCGTGATGCATCGCGGCGTGGTGCAGCAATTCGCCGACCCCGACACCGTCTACCGCTATCCCGCCAACCTCTTCGTCGCCCGCTTCATGGGCTCGCCGCCGATGAACACGATGCCGGCCCGGCTCGAGGCCGACGGCGGCGGCGCGGTGGCCGTGATCGGCGCCGGGCGGCCGGACGAGGTCCGTCTCCACCTGCAGGGCTATGAGGCCGCCGCCTCCTATATCGGCCGCGAGGTGGTGCTCGGGATCAGGCCCGAATGCGTCGCCGAAGGCGATCGCGTGTTCTCAGGTGCCGCGGGCCCGCCCGTCATCGTCACCGCACCGGTCGAGCTGGTCGAGCCAACCGGCGCGGAGACCATCGTCCTGCTGCGGCTTGGCGGCGAGCCTGCGCAGGCGCGCATCTCGCCGGACATCCGCCCGGCGCCGGGCGCGACCTTTTCCTTTGCCCTCGATATCAGGCGCATTTGCCTGTTCGACCCTGAGACGGAGCGACTGATCGCATGACCCAGACGACCTATGCCGACCTCGCCAATCGCGTGGTGGTGATTACCGGAGGCGCCAGCGGCATTGGTGCCGCCTTTACGCGCGCATTCGCCGCCCAGGGGTCCCGAGTCGCCTTCCTCGACATCGACACGCAGGCGGGCGAAGCGTTGGTGCAGGAAGTGGCCAAGACCTCCGGCACGGCACCGCTGTTCGTGCCCTGCGATCTCCTCGATATCGACGCGCTGCGCACCGCGCTGGCGAAGATCCACGCGTCGCGTGGCGATGCCGCGGTCCTTGTCAACAACGCCGCCAACGACCAGCGCCAGGTGCTAGCAGATGTGACGCCGTCGGAGTTCGATTGGATGATGGGCGTCAATTTCAAGCATGTCTTCTTTGCCGCGCAAGCCGTGGTGCCGCAGATGCAGGCGCGCGGCGGCGGCTCGATCATCAACATGTCCTCGATCGCCTGGATGCGCGGCGCACCGGGGCTGCCGGTCTACGCCGCGGCCAAGGCGGCGATTGTCGGTTTCACCAATTCGCTCGGCCGCAAGTTCGGTCCGGACCGCATCCGCGTCAACGCCATCGCGCCGGGGATGGTGATCACCGAACGGCAGCGCAAGCTGTGGTATCCGGATGAGCGGCAGATCGCCGAGATGCGCGCGCGCCAGGCCGTCCCCGATGCTGTGACGCCCGACGATATCGCCAATATGGCGCTGTATCTCGCGTCGGACGCGAGCCAGCGCATCAGCTGCCAGTGCTTCCGGGTCGATGGCGGCTTGGCCTAACGGCACGGGAAGTGTCGTAGTGTCGTAGGGTGGGTTAACTGTGCAGCTGCGCGAAGCGCATCTGCGCGGCGTAACCCACCACTTCTGCCACCGCGGAAACTAAAGAGGTGGGTTACGCTGACGCTAACCCACCCTACGAGACCTGCGAGACCGTCGTCTACCGTCCCTTCCGCATCGTCGCGAGCACGATGTCGGCGGCGAGCACGCTTGGCGGTTTGTTGCCGGTCGACATGATGGTGTCGAGCTGTGCGAAGGCTTCGAGCTGCCGGCGGCGCAGCGGGGTGTCGGTCAGCACCTCGGAGAGAGCTGTGGCGAGCTTCTCCGGTGTGCAATCTTCCTGCAGGAATTCGGGGACCACATCCTTGCCGATCACGAGATTGGCGAGGATCACCGAAGACACCTGGATCGCGCGGCGCAGGATGAAGGCCTCCATCGCACCGACGCGATAAGCCGTCACCATTGGGATGCCTGACAGGGCCAGCTCCAGCGTCACCGTGCCGGACTTTGCCAGGGCCGCGCGCGCGATCCGGAACGCGGCGCGCTTTTCGGTTTCACCGACCGCGATTCTAGGTTTGACTGGCCAGTTTGCGACGCCTGCGCGAATGGTGGCTTCGAGATGCGGCATGGTCGGCAGCATCAATTCGAATTTGGTGCCACTGGATTGCAACCGGCCGATGGCCGCGCCGAACACGTCGAGATGATGCCGGATCTCGCTGCGGCGGCTGCCCGGCAAAACCAGCAGCACCGGCGGCTCGCCATCGCGGCGCCGTTGCTCGTCGGCATCCGGCCGCAGCGACGACAGCTGCTCGGTCAGGGGATGGCCGACATAGCTGCAGGGCGGCCCGCCCAGCTTGCGATATTCCTCCGGCTCGAACGGCAAGAGGCCGAGCACATGATCGACATAGCCGAGCATGGCGCGCGCGCGGCCCGGCCGCCAGGCCCACACCGAGGGCGAGACATAGTCGATGATAGGGATTGCCGGATTCTTCGCGCGCACACGGCGGGCGACCCGATGGGTGAAATCAGGACTGTCGATGATGACGAGCGCATCGGGCGCGGCATCGGTCACGGCATCTGCTGTTTCGCGGATCAGCCGCAGGATGTTCGGCAGCTGCTGCACCACCGCGGCAAGGCCGACGATGGAGAGCTCCTCGATCGGAAATAGTGTCTCGAGCCCCTCGCGCGCCATGGTCAGGCCGCCGACGCCTTCGAACTGCACGCCATCGCCCAGCCGCTGGCGCAGCACCTTCATCAGCGCCGAGCCCAGCCGGTCGCCGGACTCCTCCGTCGCGATCAGAAATATCTTCCTGATGGGATCGCGGACCTGCATCACGCCGGCACACCAACAACGAAAAGATATTTGGCGTCGGCAAGCGCGATCATCGCCTGCGGCTCGGCAGCGATGGTGTTGCCGGCGATCACGGCGACACCGGCAAGGCCGGCCCTGGCGACGCCCTCGATCGTACGCGGGCCGATCGTCGGCAGGTCGAAGCGCAGGTCCTGGCCGCTCTTCGGCGCCTTCACCAGCACGCCGCGCCGCGTGGCCGCGCGGATGCGGCCCTCCTCGCGCAGGCGCGCAACGCGCGCCAGCAGCGCATCGGTGCCCTCGATGTCCTCGACCGCCACCACATGGCCGTCGATCACGACCGCAGCCTGCCCGATATCGAACGGCCCGAGCGCGGTGAGCACCGCGCGCCCGCGCTCGATGTCGCCCTTGGCGTTGTCCGCCGGCCAGGCACGGGTGATGCAGCCCTCGGGCATCAGGAGGTCGGGCGCGACGTCCTTGATGCCGACCATGCGAAAGCCGTCCTGCTCGAGGATCCGCCCGACGCCTGACAACAGATGATCGTCGCCGCCGCGGAACGCACGGATGACGTTGCCGAGCAATCGCAGCGTCTTGATGTCGAAGCGAATCTCGGTGAGCGAGGGCCGCACCAAGGTGCCGATGAAGATCAGGTCGCGGCACCCCTCCTCGCGGAACAGCCGCATGGCGCGGCCAAGCTGGCCGACCGAGATCCAGCGATGGCGGAATTTCTCGACCTGCACCGGATCGCAGGCGCCGCGCAATGGAAACAGCACCGGCGTGATGCCGCGCGCGGCGAGCGAGTCGGCGACCGCGAACGGCATGGCGCCGCCGCCGGCGACAACGCCGACCGGCGATGAAATCCGTGATGCCGCCGATGTCATGTCCGCGGCCATGCCAGGATCACTTCTCGATGGTCGGAAGGCAGAGTGGACGCTTGCCCTTGCCGATGAAGCCGAGGATCTCCGCAATCGCGGGATCTTCGCTTGCAAGCGGCTGCACCGCCTCCAGACGCTCGGCGAACGTGCCGGGGCCGTGGAAGAGTTTTTGGTAGAACGCACGCACGGTGGCAAGCCGCTGCTTGGTGAACTTGCGCCGCTTCATGCCGATCAAATTGAGGCTCTCCAGCACCGCATACTGGCCGTTGGCGAGCCCATACGGGATGATGTCGTCGCGCACCCCCGAGAGGCCGCCGACCATCACATAGGAGCCGATGCGGGTGAACTGATGCACCGCGGACAACCCGCCGATATAGACGGCATCGCCGATCTCGCAATGGCCGCCGAGCGTCGCCGAGGTCGCGAAGATCGCGTTGTCGCCGACCACGCAATCGTGACCGACATGGCTGTTGTTCATGAAGTAGCCGTCGTTGCCGACGCGCGTCTTGCCACCGCCCTTGACGGTGCCGACATTCATCGTCGAACCCTCGCGGATGACGTTGCCGGAACCGATCTCGAGCGTGGTCGGCTCGCCCTTGTAGCTGAGATCCTGCGGCGCGCCGCCGAGCACCGCGAAGGGCGAGATCACGCAGCCGTCGCCGAGCGTGGTGTGGCCGATAACGGTGACCTGTCCGAGCAGCTTGCAATTGGCCCCGATCCGGGCGTTGCGACCGATGATGCAAAAGGGCCCGATCTCGGTGCCTTCGCCGATCACGGCGCCGTCTTCCACCCGCGCGGTGGGGTCGATCTTACTCATCAAGCGATCTTACTTATCAACAAGGTCTGACTATGTGTTGAACTTGCTCGGCTTTCCGCCTGTTAGCGTGACTGCGCCCGATCTGTCCAGTGACGTATGATCTCGGCGTGTTTCGGGTCGACCGTCATTCCGGGATGCGTGCAAAGCGCGCAGGCCCGGAATCCATCTCACCACCAGCACCGCAGTCCAATGGATTTTCGGGCTGGCGACTTCGTCGCGCCCTGGAATGACAAGCGGAAGGCCTGGCTCCCCTCAGTCCGTCAGCATGGCTCCGACATCGGCCTCGGCGACGACCTGACCGTTGACCTTGGCGTCACCGTGAAACCACCACATCGCCTTGCGGCGGCCGAGCGAGCGCATGTGATACTCGATGGTATCGCCTGGCAGCACCGGCTTGCGGAACTTGCACTTGTCGATGGTGAGAAAATACACCGCCCGCGGCTTCTCGGTGCCCTCGACCGACTTGATGCCGATCACGCCTGCGGTCTGCGCCATCGCCTCGATCATCATGACGCCGGGATAGACCGGACGCTCGGGGAAATGCCCCTGGAAAGCCGGTTCGTTGAAGGTGACGTTCTTGATGCCGATGCCGCTGTAATCAGCGCGGATGTTGATCACCCGGTCGATCAGCAGCATCGGAAAACGGTGCGGCAGGGTCTGGAGGATCGCATTGATGTCCACCAGCGCAAACTTGATCGGTGATTCCTCCGTCATTCCCGTCCCTCATCCTTCGGATCGGTCTTGCTGTCGCGTACCAGACGCTCCACCGCGATGATCTCCTTGAACCATTGTTTGGTCGGCTTGGCGAAATGCCCGCCCCAACGCCCCCCCGGCGGGACGTCGTCCTTGACCGCGCTCATGGCGGTCACCTGGGCCCCATCGCCGATCTTGAGGTGATTGTTGATACCAACCTTCGCTCCCAGCGCCACGTTGTCGCCGATGGTCAGGCTACCCGCGAGCCCGATCTGGGCCGCCAGCAGGCAATTACGGCCGATCGTCACATTGTGGCCGATCTGGACCTGATTGTCGATTTTGGTGCCCTCCCCGATCACGGTGTCGCGCAGGGAGCCGCGATCGATGGTGGTGCCGGCACCGACTTCCACATTGTTCTGGATCAGCACACGACCGGTCTGGGGCACCTTCAAATGGCCCTCAGGGCCGAAGAAGATGAAGCCGTAGCCGTCCTGGCCGATCGAGCAGCCGGGGTGGATCAGCACATTGTTGCCGATCAGCGCGCATTGGATGGCCGTGCGTGCGCCGACATTGCAGTCGCGGCCGATCTTGACGCCCGGCCCGAGGACGACGCCTGCCCCGATCACGGTGCCGCTGCCGATCTCCACATCAGGACCGATGACGGTCAGCGGCTCGACGATGACGTCGTCCTCCAGCCTTGCCGACGGGTCGATGATGGCCGATGCCGCAATGCCGTCATTGCCGAACCAGGACTGCGGGCGCAATGCGTCCGCGTGCCATTCCCGGGCGATCCTGACGAACGCCCGGAACGGCTGCGCCACCCGCAGCACGGCCGTATGCGCGGGCACCTGCGCCTCGAATCGCGGGCTCACCAGGCAGGCACCAGCCTTGGTCGCCTTCAGCTCATCGGCGTATTTGAGGTTGTCGAAGAACGCCAGATGCATCGGGCCGGCTTCGTCCAGCGAAGCGAGACCCGTGATGACATGACCGCCCCTGCTGGGATCGACCAGTTGCGCCTTGGTCAGCGTGGCGATATCGGCCAGCGCCGTAGCAGGCGGTTTCTTGAAGAAGGTCGGCTGTGCCATTCCACCCCGTCGCGGTCCGGCTTCGGCATGAAGCGGTCAGGCCGTATCATGCCTAATCTCACGGATTGAGCACGATCTTTTTGGCGGCCGGCCCCCAGCAATTCCCGGAGGAATTCCCAAGCGGCCGGTCACGCCCTGCCGATCGAATTAGAACGAGGTGCCGCCGCCGAACCGGAATTCCTGCGTACGGTCATACTTGCCCTTCGTGAGCGGCACTGCGTAGTCGAAGCGCAGCGGCCCGAACGGCGAAGCCCAGATCAAGCCGACACCGACCGACGACCGGATAACCTTGCTGTCATCGTAGACCAGGCCGGTACAGGTTCCTGGAGTGTTTGGATTGATCGTCGACGCGGTGCAGTTCGAGTTCTGGGTCGTCGTGGTTTCGCCTGTCAGCGCCCAGGTCGTCGGGCCCTTATAGTCGTACAGACCGCCGGCGTCGGCGTAGACCGCGCCCTTCAGACCAACTTCCTTCGGCAGGAACCAGAACGGCATCTGCAATTCGAGCGAAGCGCCCCAGTACTTGGTGCCGCCGAGCGCGTCCTGCGTGTCATACGGGTTGATGTCGCGCGGGCCGATGCCGTTCGGCGCGAAGCCGCGGACGAGGTTCGGGCCCATCTGGAAGTGATCCAGCATACGCAGGTCCTTGCTGCCGACCTTGTTCAGGACACCGCCCTGGAGGTGGACGAGGCCGACGAGATCAGACACCAGCGACTGGTAGTACTTCGCGTCCAGGGCGGTCTTCAGGTAGGAGACGTCGCCGCCGACACCGGCGAAGTCCTGCCTGAAGTCGACGAGCAGACCGTCGGTCGGGTTCTTGTTGTTGTCGAGCGTGTTGTAGGTCAGCGTGTAGCCGAGCGCCGAGGTCAGCGTCTTGCCGTTCGCAAGCTCCTTGCGCACCGGCAGCGAAGCCTCGCCGTCGCTGTAGCAGCCGAGGCCGTTGGTCGAGGTCAGATCAATACCGTTGACGGCAGCGTAGGCCGGGCTCGGATTGAACGCGCCCGATGTCGGGATGTTGTTACAGTTCGCCAGATAGGACGGCAGCGTGATTTCCTGCCGGTAGATCGAGTAGCGCAGCTGCAGCGACAGATCTTCACGCAAGGAGAAGCCGAGACGCGGCGAGAAGCCGAGCGTCTTGGTGCCGTAGGAGATGTAGCTGTTCGACAGCTGCTGGCGCTGATAGAGGTCGAGGCCCAGCGCGATACGATAGTCGAACAGGTACGGCTCGACGAACGAGAGCGAATAGCCGCGCGCATACTGGCCGTAGGTGACCGACGCCTTGGCGAACAGGCCGCGGCCGAGCAGGTTACGCTCGGAGACCGAGACTTCGGCCAGCGCACCGTCCGTGGTGGAGTAACCGCCCGAGACCGAGAAGTCGCCGGTCGACTTCTCTTCGAGATCGACGATCAGGACCACGCGGTCGCTGGATGAACCCGGCTCCGTCGTGATCTTCACGGTCTTGAAGTAGTCGAGGTTCTTCAGGCGGCGCTCGGCGCGGTCGACCAGCGCACGGTTGTAGGCATCGCCCTCCGAGATGTCGAACTCGCGGCGGATCACGTAGTCGCGGGTGCGGGTGTTGCCGCGGATGTTGATGCGCTCGATGTAGGTGCGCGGCCCCTCGTCGATGTTGAACACAACGGCGACGGTATGCGCATCGAAATTGCGATCGCCGGCCGGACGTACCACCGCGAAGGCAAAGCCGCGGCGCGAGGCTTCGATCTGCATGTCCTCGACCGACTTCTCGACCGATTCGACGTTGTAGAGCGAACCGACATTGACGCGCGAGAAGGAGCGCAAGGTGGTTGGGTCGAAGTTCGGGATGGTGGTGCGGAAATCGACGGTGCCGACGCGATATTGCTGGCCTTCCTCGATCTTGAAGGTGACGTTGAAGCCCTTCTTCTCCGGATCGTATTCGGTGAGCGCGGCCACGACCTGGACGTCGGCGAAGCCGTTCTTCAGGTAGAAGCGGCGAATCAGATCGCGGTCGGCCTCGACGCGATCGGGGTCGTACACGTCGCCGCTGCCGAGGAAGCTCAGCAGATTGGTCTCGCGTGTCTTGATGACGTCGCGCAGGCGGTAGGAGGAGAACGCGTTGTTGCCGACGAACTCGATCGACTTGACGCCGGTCTTGGCACCTTCGTTGATCGTGAAGACGAGATCGACGCGGTTGTTCGGCTGCTCGATGATCTCCGGCGTGACGGTCACGTCATAGCGGCCGGAACGGCGATAGATTTCGGCGATCCGCAGCGTGTCCGACTGCACCATGGCGCGGGAGAAGGTGCCGCGCGCCTTGGACTGCACTTCGGCGGTGAGCTGCTCGTCCTTGATCTTCTTGTTGCCCTCGAACGCGATGCGCCCGATCACCGGGTTTTCCACAACCGAGACGATCAGCTGGCCGCCCGGGCCGCGGTTGATCTTCACGTCCTGGAACAGGCCGGTCTCGATCAGGGCCTTGAGGCCGTCATCGATCGCGCCCTGATCGAGGCGCCCGCCCGGGCCAGGCTTGAAATAGGACCGAATCGTCTCCACCTCGACGCGGCGATTTCCTTCGACGGAAATCGACTGCACGGTCTGAGCGAGCGCAGACGAAGACACCAAAACAGCCCCAACCGGGGCAACCACCGGCGCGCCGAACATGATCAGGGTTGCGAGCAAGCCCCCCCGGAGTCGCAGTCCAAACTTCATGCGCAACGCGCCCTTATCAACTTACCAGACCCAACCCCAAAGCCGGTCTGGGAGATTCCCCAAGTTCTAGCCGCTTGTAGCTAATTTCCCCGACATCGCAAACGGCAGCTGACAGGGTAATTTCAATTTCATTCCAAGACGTTGCCTAACAGCAACGCCACAAAAAAGCCCCGATCAGGAAGCGGCCATCCGCAGGATGTCGTTGTAAGTCGCAAAGACCATCAGCATCAGCACCAGACCGAGCCCGATTCGGAACCCCATCTCCTGGGTCCGCTCGGACAGCGGACGGCCACGGACGATCTCGGCCGTGTAGAACAGAAGGTGACCGCCATCGAGCAGCGGAATCGGGAACAGGTTCAGAAGGCCGATCGAGACCGACAGCACCGCGCACAGATTGATCACGAACTGGAACCCGGCACTGGCCGCCTGCCCCGACATCTTGGCGATGCCGAGAACGCCGCTGACCTCGTTCGGATTGCCCTGCCCGACGAACAGCGAGCCCAGGAACTTGAAGGTGCTGGTGATGATGAACCAGACCTGCTCGACCCCGATCTTGAGCGCCTCGCCGACCCCGACCGGCGAGGTCGAAACTTCACCGGCCTGCGACTTGTGCTCGACACCGAGCACGCCGACCTTGTGACTATTGCCGAACGGATCCTTGCGCTCGAGCAGCGCCGGCGTCGCCGTCAGCGACACCACCGAACCATCCCGCTTCACCTGGAAAACCAGGGCCGAACCTGCGCTCGTCGCAACGATGCGCTGCATGTCGGCAAAGCTCTCGATCGGCTTGCCATCGATCTGCACGACGACGTCGCCGACCTTGAAGCCCGCGGCAGCCGCGGCACCGTCGGCGACGACGCCGTCCACGCGCGCGATCGTGCTTGGCTTGCCGTAATACAGCGCCATGCCTGCGAAGATCAGGGCGCCGAGGATGAAGTTGGCGATCGGTCCGGCGGCGACGATGGCGGCGCGCGGGCCGACCTTCTTGTGATGGAAGCTGCCGGCGCGCTCTTCCGCCGTCATGGCTTCCAGGGTCGCGGCCGACGGCGTCGAGGCCTCGCTCTCGTCACCGAAGAACTTCACGTAGCCACCAAGCGGGATCGCCGAGATCTTCCAGCGCGTGCCGTGGCGGTCGTTGAATCCGACCAGCTCGGGTCCGAAGCCGAGCGAGAAGGTCAGCACCCGAACGCCTGCCCATCGCGCGACCAGAAAATGGCCGAGCTCATGGAAGAACACGACGATGGTCAGGACGAACAGGAAGGGAACGACGTAGCCGAGGAGCCCATGGCTCAACGTATTGAAACTATGGGTAAAAAAGTCGATCATCGAATTCCCTCATCCAGCGCCGCAAGGCCCTGGCCCCGAACCATCTAGGATGCCTTTAAGGCAATTTGAGGCAACAGGGCGGCAGCTTTATTTCGCGCAACATGGTCAACGTTTATTGCATCATCCGCTGACGTCATGGGTCCCTGGTTCCCGCCCCGGACCCAGTCCTCCAGCGTCGCCTCGACCAGGCGGGCGATGGCACCGAAGCGGATCTTGCCGGCGATGAAGGCTGCGACCGCAACCTCGTTGGCGGCGTTGAAGACAGTGGTTGCCCCCTTCCCGGTCCGGAGCGACTCGAACGCCAGGCGAAGTCCGGGGAACCGCTCGAAGTCGGGCGCCTCGAAGGTGAGCTGGCCGATCTTGGCCAGATCGAGCTTGGCCGCCGGCCCCTTGATCCGGTCGGGCCAGCCAAGGCAATGGGCGATCGGGGTGCGCATGTCGGGCGAGCCGAGCTGGGCCATCACCGAGCGGTCCGAAAACTCCACCATGCCGTGGATGATCGACTGCGGGTGCACCAGCACGTCGATCTCGTCAGGCGACAGCGCGAACAGATAGGACGCCTCGATCACCTCGAGGCCCTTGTTCATCATCGAGGCGGAATCGATCGTGATCTTCTGCCCCATGCTCCAGTTCGGATGCTTGAGGGCCTGCTCGAGCGTCGCCTGCTCGATGTCCGCGGGCTTCCAGGTCCGGAACGGGCCGCCCGATGCCGTGATGATGACGCGGACCAGCTCGTCGCGATTGCCGGAGGCCAGCGCCTGAAACAGCGCATTGTGCTCGGAATCCGCAGGCAGAATGCAGGCGCCCGCCTTCGCCGCGCGCTGCATGAAGAAATCACCGGCGCAGACCAGGCATTCCTTGTTGGCGAGCGCAACATGCGCGCCGCGATCGACCGCGGCGAGAGCCGGCTTCAGCCCGGCTGCTCCGCTGACGGCGGCCATCACCCAGTCGGCCGGACGCGCGCCGGCCTCGATCACCGCGCTTTCGCCGGCGCCGCATTCCGTGCTCGTGCCCGCGAGTGCGGCCTTCAGGTCGGCGAGCTTGGTGCTGTCTGCGATCGCGACGAAGCGCGCGGAGAATTCCCTGGCAAGTTTTGCCAGTGCTTCGACATTGCTGTTCGCCGTCAGCGCCTCGACGCGGTAGCGCTCGGGCGAAGCGCGCAGCAGATCCATCGTGCTGTCGCCGATCGAGCCGGTGGCGCCGAGGACCGTGACGCTGCGGATGTCGGTCGCAGCAAGCCTGTTGTTACGCAATGGGACTGCGCTCATGTCGTCACCAAACCATAAGACCGCTTCCGGCGCTATGCACACCATGGCGGAGAAAGCCGATAATCCATGCCACCAGGATGGCGGCGACAAAGCCGTCCAGACGGTCCAATAGCCCGCCATGGCCGGGAATTAAGTGACTGGAATCCTTGACGCCGAAGCGCCTTTTCACCGCGGATTCGAACAGGTCGCCCGCCTGCGAGACCACCGACAGGACGGCGCTGACGAACAGCAATGGCACCGCCTTTCCGATGCCGAAAGCGGCGAAGCCGCCCGCAACCGCAAGGCTCGCCACAAAGCCGCCGAACGCGCCGGCCCAGGTCTTCTTCGGGCTGACGCGCGGCCAAAGCTTCGGCCCACCGATCCCGCGGCCGGCAAAGTAGCCGCCGATATCGGTCGCCCACACCACGAGCAGCACGAACATCAGCGCGGCGAAGCCGTGCACGACATCCTTCCGCACCAGGATCGAGGCCAGCAGCGCCGCCGCTGCATAGGCAAATCCGGTCGCGGCCCAGATGAACTTGCCGCGCGCAATCAGCGTCACGATCGCGCCGCCGATGCAGCCGACAATGACGGCAGTCTTGAGCGCGCCGGCGGCAACGCACAAGCCCATCATGGCAAGGACGATGGTCCCTGCCCCGGTCAGAGCGGTCGAGCTTGCACCCACCACCATCAGCCATTCCGTGAACAGCCCGATCGAGATCAGGGTGACGAGCAGCGCCCACAGCCAGCCGCCGGCATAGGCAAGCGCCAGCGTGATCGGCGCCAGCACCAGCGCCGCGAGAACTCGCATCACCAGATTGTTCGAAGCAGGCGTCGTGCCCGCCGGTGCGGCGTCGGGTTCGCTCACGAGGCTGATTTCGCAACCAGGCCGCCGAAACGGCGCTCGCGCCTGGCGAATTCGGCGACCGCGCTTTCCAGCGCCGCCTTGTCGAAATCCGGCCAGTGGACCGGCACGAAGACGAGCTCGCTGTAAGCGGCCTGCCACATCAGGAAGTTGGAGAGGCGCTGCTCGCCGCTGGTGCGGATGATGAGATCGGGATCGGGAATGTCGGGCGCGTCGAGATGGGCGCCGAGTGCGTCGGCGTCGATCGTGGCAGGATCGCGCGTGCCGTCGGCGACTTCGCGAGCGAGCTTCTGCGCGGCCTTCGCGATCTCCTGCCGCGAGCCGTAATTGAAGGCGACGACGAGCGTGAGGCGGGTGTTGTCGCGCGTCAATTCCTCGGCCTCGTTGAGGAGCGCGCAGATGTCGCCCTCGAGGCCGGCGCGCTCGCCGATGATGCGCACCTTGACGCCGTCGCGATGCAGGCTCGCCAGATCGTTGCGGATGAAGCGGCGGAGCAGACCGAAGAGATCGCCGATCTCGCTGGCCGGTCGCGACCAGTTTTCGGACGAGAACGAGAAGATGGTGAGATAGCGGATGCCGAGCTCGTGCGAGGCTCGCACCACACGCCGCAGCGCTTCGACGCCGCGGCGATGGCCTTCGGCCCGCGGCAGACCCCGCGCGGCCGCCCAACGCCCGTTGCCATCCATGATGATGGCGACATGCGCAGGCACATCGGACCGATCAGGTCCGTCCGTTGCGGGCGCGGCGGCGTTGGACATGGAAAAAGGCCTTAAACGGTGAGGATTTCTTTTTCCTTGGCGGCCAGCAGCTGGTCGATCTCGGCGATGGTGCCGTCGGTGGCCTTCTGCACCTCGTCGGCGTGACGCTTCTGGTCGTCCTCCGACATCTCGTGGTTCTTCTCGAGCTTCTTGAGCACATCGAGGCCGTCGCGGCGGACGTGACGCGCGGCGACCTTGGCGGCCTCGGCATATTTGTGCGCGACCTTGACGAGCTCCTTGCGGCGCTCCTCGTTGAGCTCGGGGATGCGCAGGCGCAGCACCTGGCCCTCGGTTGCCGGCGACAGTCCGAGATTGGAATCGACGATCGCCTTCTCGACGGCCTTGACCATCGACTTGTCCCAGACCTGCACCGAGATCAGGCGCGGCTCGGGCACGCTGACGGTGGCGAGCTGATTGAGGGGCATGTGACTGCCATAGGCATCGACCTGCACCGGATCAAGCATCGAGGCCGATGCACGGCCCGTCCGCAGTCCGCCAAGTTCATGCTTGAGCGATGCGACCGCGCCCTGCATGCGGCGCTTCACTTCGTTGAGGTCGAAATTACCCGTGGCCATCACGTTTCTCCTTCAATGTTCCGGCGACCTCACCGCGCCCCTGCTTCGGGGCGCCAGAACGAGCCGTCAGCCGGCGACAACAGTCCCGTGGCCGGTACCGCGCAGAATCGCGCCGATCGAACCGGGTTCCGCGATCGAAAATACGATGATAGGCAGCGACGTCTCGCGGGCAAGTGCGAAGGCGGTCGCATCCATCACCTTGTAGCCGCCCTCGATCGCCTGCGAATGCGTCAGCCGGTCGAACCGCTTGGCCGAAGGGTCCTGCTTCGGATCGGCCGAGTAGACGCCGTCGACATTGGTGGCTTTCAGCACCGCCTCGGCGCCGATCTCGGCGGCCCGCAGCACGGCCGTCGTGTCCGTGGTGAAGTACGGATTGCCGGTGCCACCACCGAGCACGATGATTCGACCCTCGGCGAGGTATTTGTGCGCCGCGGTGCGCGTGAACAGCTCGGAAATCTCGGGCATGACAAACGCCGACAGCGTCCGCGCCGCCGCGCCCTTGCGCTCGATGGTGGCTTCCAGCGCGAGGCAGTTCATCATGGTGGCAAGCATGCCCATGGTGTCGCCGGTCGTGCGCGAGACGCCGCGCGAGGAGACCTCGACGCCGCGAAAGATATTGCCGCCGCCGATCACGACCGCCACCTCGCATCCGAGCCGGCGGGCCGCTATCAGATCGTCGGCGACCCGGTCCATGGTCGGCTGATCGATGCCAAAGCCTTGCTGTCCTGCGAGATATTCGCCGGACAGCTTGATCACGACGCGACGATAGACCGGATCAGTCATGAGCACTTTCCTCGTCCGGGCGCCGCTTCCGGCGGCACGCCGGAAGGAGGTGTTCCAGCGCTTACTTCTTGCCGCTGGCCGCCGCGACCTCAGCCGCGAAGTCCGATTCCTGCTTCTCGATTCCCTCACCGAGAGCATAGCGCACGAAGCCGGCGATCTTCACGGTACCGCCGACCTTGCCTTCGGCTTCCTTCACCGCCTGCGCCACCGACTTGCCGGTATCGTGGATGAAGGCCTGCTCGAGCAGGCAGACTTCCTTGTAGTAGGTCTTCAGGCCGGACTCGACGATCTTCTCGATCACGTTCTCGGGCTTGCCCTGCTGGCGGTACTTGTCGGCGAGCACGTCCTTCTCGCGCTTGACGACGGCCGGATCGAGACCGCTGGGATCGAGCGCAAGCGGGTTGGCGGCCGCGACATGCATGGCGATCTGGCGGCCGAGGCTTGCGAGCTCGTCGGCCTTGCCGGGCGATTCCAGCGCGACGATCACGCCCATCTTGCCGGCGCCATCGACGACCGCGCCGTGGACATAGCTCGACACCACGCCCTGGCTCACTTCGAGCGAAGCAGCGCGGCGCAGCGTCATGTTCTCGCCGATGGTGGCGATCGCGTCGTTGATCGCGGCTTCGACCGTGACGTCGCCGACCTTGGCGGCCTTGATCTTCTCGACATCGGCGCCGGTGTCGAACGCGACCTGGGCGATCATCTTGACGAGGCCCTGGAACTGGCCGTTACGCGCAACGAAGTCGGTTTCGGAGTTGACCTCGACCACGACGCCCTTGTTGCCCTTGGTGAGCGCGCCGATGAGGCCCTCGGCCGCGACACGGCCCGACTTCTTGGCGGCCTTGGACAGGCCCTTCTTGCGCAGCCAGTCCTGCGCGGCTTCCATGTTGCCGTCGTTCTCGGTCAGCGCGGCCTTGCAGTCCATCATGCCTGCGCCGGTCGACTCGCGCAGATCCTTGACCATCGCAGCTGTGATCGTTGCCATCGTTGAAATCCTTCTTGCCTGCCGGTTTGCCGCGGCGTGGCTTCCAATTGCCCCGCCGCGGTCCATCTCAGGAATTCGCGTCAACTGAATGAATGGTGGCCGGATCCCGTCCGGCCAACCCATCGCCGTTTTGACTATTCCGCTTCCGCGGTCAGTGCCTTGGCCTTGGCCACCCAGGCATCCGCGCGGCTCGGCAGACCGACTTCTTCGCCGATCGTGTGCGCGGTGTCGTGGTCGAGCTCGGCGAGCTGCCAGTAGTGGAAGATGCCGAGGTCGTTGAACTTCTTCTCGATCGCGCCCGACACGCCCGGGAGCTTCTTGAGGTCGTCGGCGGTGCCGCGCGGACCGGCAAGACCCTGGAAGCCGCTCGAGGACGGGGCCGGCAGCTCTTCGGCGACCGGACGAACCGACGCGCCAATGTCGACGCCCGACTCGCCCTGAGCGCGCGAGATGCCGTCGATCGCCGCGCGCGCGATCAGGTCGCAATAGAGCGAGATCGCGCGGCCGGCGTCGTCATTGCCCGGCACCACATAGGTGATGCCCTTCGGATCGGAATTGGTGTCGACGATCGCGGCAACCGGGATGTTGAGACGCTGGGCCTCCTGGATCGCGATGTCTTCCTTGTTGGTGTCGATCACGAAGATCATGTCGGGCAGACCGCCCATGTCCTTGATGCCACCGAGCGAGCGGTCGAGCTTGTCGCGCTCCCGCTGCAGCGTGAGGCGCTCCTTCTTGGTGTAGGAATTGGCTTCGCCGCCGGCCAGCACTTCGTCGAGGTGACGCAGGCGCTTGATCGAGGCCGAGATCGTCTTCCAGTTGGTCAGCGTGCCGCCGAGCCAGCGCGAATTGACGAAATACTGCGCGCAACGCTTGGCAGCGTCGGCGACGCCGTCCTGTGCCTGGCGCTTGGTGCCGACGAACAGGATGCGGCCGCCCTTGGCAACCGTGTCGCTGACGGCCTGAAGGGCCGTGTGCAGCATCGGCACGGTCTGGGCGAGGTCGACGATGTGGATGTTGTTACGGGTGCCGAAAATGAACGGAGCCATTTTCGGATTCCAGCGGTGCGACTGGTGACCAAAGTGCACGCCAGCTTCGAGCAGCTGACGCATAGTGAAATCGGGCAGTGCCATCGTTTGAATTCTCCGGTTGGTTCCTCCGGAAGCGTGTGAGCAAAACGGAGCGATGTCGCCCCGGCTGCCACCGGACGGCCTTGTGAGCCATGCTTCCGTGTGAGATGGCGCGCTATATAGCGCCATTTCGGCCAGAAGCAAGGAAATAAGGGCCTTTCGGGGCTTTTACCGCCCGCGAAAGGCCCTTTCCGGGATTTCCGCCCTGCCCGCTAGCACTTCGGCTGGTTAGGCGGGCATTTTTTCGCCGCTGGCGTGGGCGGCGCAGGCGGTCGCGGCGGTGGCGCGACTGGTCGCGGCGGAGGCGGTGGCGCGACCGCCATTCGTGGTGGCGGCGGCGGAGCCGGCCTGGCCACCGGCGGAGGCGGCGGAGCAGGCCGCGCGGCTGCAACTGGCGGATGCGGCGGCGGAGGCGGCGGCGCGGCCACCCGCGGTGGCGGGGGCGCGACCCGCGGTGGAGGCGGCGCCACGTGCGGCGGAGACGGAGGCGTTGGCCGCGCGAGCGCCTGCGGGTGCGGCGCTTGCGGCGGCGGCGTCCGCGTGACCTGCGCGGGCGACGGCGTTGCAGGCCGCAGCCCCTGCGG
>NZ_LJYG01000108.1:608490-609664 GCF_001440035.1 Bradyrhizobium manausense
GTGGTCGGCGGCGTCACCGCCGGCTCATGCGCCAGTGATTTGGCATGCGGGTCCGGCGCGCCCGTCGGCGGTGTTTGTGCCACGGGCGGCTTGGAGGCCGGCGTGGTTGCGGCGTTGGCCGGGGCGGTCGTGGTGGCAGGCGCGGTTGCCGTATTGGGATGGCCCTGAGGCTGACCGTTGGCGGGCGCTGCGGCCGTCGGCGCCAGTTTGCCGTTGGGGGCCTGGGTTGCGCCGGCAGGTGCGGCCGGCGTGATTGCGGCGCCCGCCGGGGCGGTCGTGGTCGCCGTATTGGGATGGCCCTGAGGCTGACCGTTGGCGGGCGCTGCGGCCGTCGGCGCCAGTTTGCCGTTGGGGACCTGTGCCGCACCGGCCGGCGCAGCCGGCGCGTTCTGCGTCCCCGGAACAGGAAGCGCATGACCGGGCGGCGGCGATGCCGGCGGCGCCGCTCCGGTCGGCGTCCCGGTCCCTGATGGCGTCGCGTGCACCTGCATCACCTTCATCGCCGCCGGCTTTGCCGTGGGGTTGCTGACCAGCGCCTGCTGGCTCGGCGTGAGTCGCTGGGTCGGATTGGCCTGGATCTGTTGCGCCTGCTGCTGCACGACCTTCGGCACCTGCGTCATCCCGCTCGGGCGGCCTGGGCCATTGGCGGCAACAGCTGCGGCCGCAGCGGCATTGCCGGCCGGCGGCGGCGCCGGCGGCTGGTTGATCACGGTGTTGATGACCGTGGTGTTATGGATGTTGTTGACGATGATGTTGTTCGGCGGCGGCGCGACATAGGCCGGCGGATTGTAGAACGCCGGGATCGGCACGAAGACCGGCTGCGGCAATACGAACAGGCCGACCACCGGCAGCGGCGGCGGCAGCACCACGAAATCAGGCGGCGGCGGCGGGCAGAAATAGACCGGCGGCGGCGGCGGCGGTACGAAGTCGAACACGGGATCGCTGAAATACAGCACCGGACGATCGACATAGACGACCTCCTCCGGCGGCGGCGGCGGCACGTCGTAATCCATCATCGCGAAAGTCGGAGGCGGCTCGATCGGAGCGGTCAGGATCGCAAGCCTGCGCCGTGCATCGCCCGCATGCGGCCCGCGCGGATAGCGGCGCAGATACGACCAATAAGCGTCCGGCGTGTCGGCGCGGTAGGTCCGCCGCCAGGTGATCGCCTCACGGC
>NZ_LJYG01000108.1:609672-614251 GCF_001440035.1 Bradyrhizobium manausense
GCGCCGCGACGATCGCCATCACGCGCCTGGCCAGGGGATCGCCGGGATAGGCGACGAGAAAATCCTCATAGGCCGGCAGCGTGTCGCGCTCGAGCGCGGCGGCATAGGCGTCCTGCACGCCGAGTTCGCGGATCGGCTTGTTGCGGACCGCGGCGACCTGGTCGGGCGCGGCCGCCTGCGGCGCATCGGGCGCGCGCTCGAAAAAGGTGAATTGTGCGGAGATCTTGTGGTCGTCCCACGGCACCTGCGCGCCTTTCGAGGCCTCGTTGACGCGCAGGCGGACGCGGTCGAATACCTCGGGCAACGACAGGCCGCCGGTGCGGATCATCTCGGCGAGCGACTGCGCATAGATGCCGTAGGGTCCCGGCTCCTCGGGGGCCACCGTGCCTGGCGCCGCATTGAAGGCGATCAGCATGTTCGGATCCGGCTCGACCAGCGCAAGGCCGCTCGCGATCGGCTGCTGGCCCCCCTCGACGAAGGGCTGCGCGCGCGCGGCATCGAGCACGATGATGTTGGCCTTGAGCGGGACGGCGGCGAGCTGGCGGGCATAGTCGCTGATGCGCAGCGCCTCGGTCGGAATGTCGGTGTCCCGCGTGATGTTGGAATCAACAGGGATGAAATAGTTCTCGCCGGCCAGCTGCACCCCATAGCCGGACAGATAGATCATCGCGACGGTGCCGGGTCCGGAGGCCTGCGCCTTCTGGATGAAATCGCGCAGGCTCTTGCGCAGCGTGTCGCCGTCGAGATCGCGCGCGCCGACCACGTCGAAGCCCGCCGCCTGCAGCGTTTGCGCGATCAGGCCGCCGTCATTGGCGGCGGTTGCCAGCGGCGACTTGGAATAAGCGCCGTTGCCGACCACGAGCGCGATGCGCTTTTCCTGCTGCTGGGCGCACGCCGGAGCAATCACGCCTGCAACGAAGAGGATTGGTAGAAGGAAGCAGAGGAAGGCCTTGTGTGTCCCGCGCATGGCTTGCTCGCCCGTTATTGTTGTTGAGTGTCCACCACGCATGAGACGCGCGGCCGGCTGAACGGCAGTTGAACGAAAGGCTCGGATTGAGGCGGCGGCATGGCATCGGCCAGTCGCGTCAGCTCCGCGTAAGCTTCCGTCTTTGCGTCTGCCCTAGCCTTGCGCGATCAGATCCACTGTTCCCGTCGAGAGCCGGTAGATGCCCCCTGATATCTTCAGCTTGCCCTGCTCCACGGCCCCGTTGAGAATCGGCGCCGCCGCCTTCAGCTTCGCGACATTGTCGATCACGTTCTGGCGGATCGCCTTGTCGAGCGCGTCCCCGCCCTGTTGCATCGCGCTCTTCGCAGCCGGCGCAATCGCATCGACCAGAGAGGGGATATGTCCCGGCGGCGGCTTGTCGTCCTTGAGCGCCTTCAGCGTTGCATCGACCGCACCGCAGGCGTCATGGCCGAGCACGAGGATCAGCGGCGTGTTGAGCACCGCGACCGCGTATTCCATGCTGGCAACGGTCTCGGTGCCGGCGAAATTGCCGGCGACGCGGCAGACGAAGAGATCGCCGCGTCCGGTGTCGAAGGCGTATTCCGGCGCGATGCGCGAGTCCGCGCAGCTCAGCACCGCCGCGAACGGATTCTGCCCGCCCGCCAGCGCCTCGCGCTCGTGCTTGAAATCGTGGCGCCGCGTCACGCCGTCGACGTAGCGCGCATTGCCGTCCATCAGCCGCTTCAGCGCCGCGTCCGGCGACAGCAGGTTCTGCGGCTTGGGCGGTGCCTTGGTCTGCTTGGCGAAGGCGCGGCCACTGAAGGCGGTGCCAAGCGCGGCTGCCGCCAGCAGCATCGCCGATCGCCGCGACGGCGCGAATTTGTCCCGCATGGCTCCAGAGCATTGGTCGCACATGTCCCGCTCCTCCCGGCGCAACGGACGTGCCCTTATAAATGAGCACCATCGCAATCATATAGCGCAGATTGAGCAACGAAACTACCGCATCCACGGCGTTGCACGCCGCGGACATATCGCGACCGGAGCTAGATCTGCTGCACGTCCACCACGCCGGCGACGGCCTTGATAGCGCCGGCGATCTGCGGCGAGACCTTGAAGCGGCCGGGCAGCTTCATCTCGACCTCGGTCTCGAGGTCGAGCATCATCACCAGCGAGACCTCGCCGTCGCCATTTCCGCGCGGCGCAATGCCGGGACTGCCGATTTTCGGCGCGGCGCCGTTTGCACCAGCGGTCTCCGGGCCAGCCAGGCGCTTGGCGATCGAGTCGAGCGGCTTGGTGTCGCGCACGAAGATGCGCAGGCCCTTCTGCGTCTTGGCGGCGGCATCATCGAGCGGTTCGGCATGCAGCACGCGGGCGCGGACGTCCTCGCCCTGGAGCTCGGCGCCGAGTTGCAGCAGCACGGCCGCGCCCGGCTCCAGCACGTCGCGATATTGCGCAAGCCCTTCCGAGAACAGCACCGCCTCGAAATGGCCGGTGGGATCGGACAGGCCCATGATGCCCATCTTGTTGCCGGTCTTGGTGCGCCGCTCCATGCGCGACACCACGGTCGCCGCGACCTTGCCGGCGGTGGCGCCGGTCTTCACCGCGCGCGAGAACTCCGCCCAGCTCTGCACCCGCAGCCGCTTCAAGACCGTGGCGTAATCGTCGAGCGGATGGCCCGACAGGAAGAAGCCGACGGCATCGTATTCGCGGCGGAGTTTTTCGGCCGGCAGCCACGGCTCGATCTGCGGCAGCATGATGGTCGGCGCGTCCGCCGCCATGCCGAACATGTCGTTCTGACCGCTGGTCTCGGCCTGATGCGCGCGCTGGCACGCGGCCAGGATCGAGTCCGCGCCGGCGAACACGCGGGCGCGGTTCGGCTCCAGCGTGTCGAACGCGCCGGCGGCGGCGAGACTTTCGATGATGCGCTTGTTGATCGCACGCGGATTGACGCGCGCGGCGAAGTCGGCGAGCGAGGTGAACAGCCCGCGCTTGGTGCGCTCCTCGATGATCTGCTCGATCGCCTGAATGCCGACGCCCTTCAGCGCGGCGAGCGCGTAATAGATCGTCTTCTCGCCGACCTCGAAGGTCGCCCCGGACCGGTTGATGTTCGGCGGCTCGACCTTGATGCCGAGGCGCTGCGCCTCGGAGCGGAATTCGGAAAGCTTGTCGGTGTTGTTGAGATCGAGCGTCATCGACGCTGCGATGAACTCGACCGGATAATGCGCCTTCATATAGGCGGTGTGGTAGGACACCAGCGCATAGGCGGCCGCGTGGCTCTTGTTGAAGCCGTAATCGGCGAACTTGGCGAGCAGTTCGAAGATGGTCTCGGCCTGCCCCTTCGGCACGCCGTTCTTCACCGCGCCCGCGACGAAGATGTCGCGCTGCTTGTCCATCTCGGCGCGGATCTTCTTGCCCATGGCGCGGCGGAGCAGATCGGCGTCGCCGAGCGAATAGCCCGACATCACCTGCGCGATCTGCATCACCTGTTCCTGGTAGATGATGACGCCGAAGGTCTCCTTCAGGATCGGCTCGAGCACGGGATGCAGATATTCCGGCTCTTCGTCGCCGTGCTTGCGCGCGCAATAGGTCGGGATGTTCGCCATCGGGCCCGGGCGATACAGCGCGACCAGCGCGATGATGTCCTCGAAACGGTCGGGCCGCATGTCGACCAGCGCGCGCCGCATGCCCTGGCTTTCAACCTGGAACACGCCGACCACCTCGCCGCGCGCCAGCATCTGATAGCTCTCGGCATCGTCGATCGGCAGCGTGGCAAGATCGACATGGATGCCGCGCGGCTTGAGCAGCTTGCAGGCGACGTCGAGCACCGTCAGCGTCTTCAGGCCGAGGAAGTCGAACTTCACGAGGCCCGCCGGNGCTCGACCCATTTCATGTTGAACTGGGTCACGGGCATGTCGGATTTGGGATCGCGGTAGAGCGGCACCAGCTCGCTCAGCGGCCGATCGCCGATCACGATGCCGGCCGCGTGGGTCGAGGCGTGCCGCGTCAGGCCTTCGAGGCGCTGGGCAATATCGAAGGCACGCGCCACGATCGGATCTTCATCGCGAAACGCCTGCAGCTTCGGCTCGCTCTCGATCGCGGCCGCCAGGGTCACCGGCGCGGCCGGATTCTGCGGCACCAGCTTGGTCAGCTTGTCGACCTGGCCATAGGGCATCTGCAGCACGCGGCCGACGTCGCGCAGCACGCCGCGCGCCTGCAGCGTACCGAAGGTGATGATCTGCGCGACCTGGTCGCGGCCGTAGCGTTCCTGGACGTACTTGATCACCTCGCCGCGGCGATCCTGGCAGAAGTCGATGTCGAAGTCCGGCATCGAGACGCGCTCGGGATTGAGGAAGCGCTCGAACAGCAGGCCGAACTTGATTGGATCGAGGTCGGTGATGGTCAGCGCCCAGGCGACCAGCGAGCCGGCGCCGGAGCCACGGCCCGGCCCGACCGGAATGCCCTGGCTCTTCGCCCATTTGATGAAGTCCGACACGATCAGGAAGTAGCCCGCGTATTTCATGCGCATGATGACGTCGAGCTCGAACGCCAGTCGCTTGTTGTAGTCTTCCTCCGTGGTCCCCTGCGACAGGCCGTGCACGCGTAGGCGATTGGCAAGCCCCTCCTCCGCCTGCC
>NZ_LJYG01000108.1:614366-627588 GCF_001440035.1 Bradyrhizobium manausense
TGCGCGTCAGGGGGCGGAACGAGCAGCGCTCGGCGATCTCGACGGTGGATGCCAGCGCTTCCGGAATGTCGGCGAACAGGACCGCCATCTCGGCGCGGGTCTTGAAGCGATGGTCCGGCGTGAGCTGCTCGCGCTCGGTCTCGGCGATCAGCCGGCCGCCGGCGATGCAGAGCAGCGCGTCATGCGCCTCGTAATCGTCGGTCGAGGCGAAATACGGCTCGTTGGTCGCGACCAGCGGCAGGCCTTTGCCGTAGGCGAGGTCGATCAGGGCGCTCTCGATCCGCCGCTCCTTGTCGATGTTGTGACGCTGCAGTTCGACGTAGAGGCGATCACCGAACAGGCCGGCGAGACGCTCGCACCGCGCGGCCGCAACCTCGGCCTGGCCGCTCGCGAGCGCCAGCGAGATCGGGCCATCGGGGCCGCCGGTCAGCGCGATCAGGCCTTCGGTCTCGCCGTCGAACCAGTCGAACTTGATGAACGGCGCGTGGCTATCAGGCGATTCGAGGAACGCGCGCGAGTTCAGCCGCATCAGGCTGCGATAGCCGCGCTCTTGGGCGGCCAGCAGCACCACGCGCGAGGGCGGCAGCGCGTTGCGCGCGTTGGGATCCTGGTCGCCGAAATCGATCGCGAGCTCGAGGCCGACGATCGGCTGGATGCCATAACCGGCCATCTTGTCGGAGAATTCGAGCGCACCGAACAGATTGTCGGTGTCGGTCAGCGCCAGCGCCGGCTGGTGGTCCTTCTTGGCGAGTTCGCCGAGCTTGGCGATCTTGATCGAGCCCTTGAGCAGCGAATAGGCCGAGTGAACGTGAAGGTGGACAAATCCGGCGCTCGGCATGGTCGGGTAACGGCCTCTTGCAGATGGGATGGAGCGGTCGCCGGCATCGGGATCATCATCCACTCGCCATTGGAGTACCCTTGCCGACTCGCCTCACAATGGTGGGGGCTCGCCGCGCCAGAGTCCACGCTGTAGCTGCCGCTTCGCCGCCTCATCCCGCTTTTCCCCAAGGGGGTCAGCCAGAGGACCCGCCGGCTAAAGCTGCGGAATGACCTGGGCCCAGATCGCGATCATCCCGACGAACAGCGCGATCGACGTCAGTGCAGCGGCTTCTTCCACGAAAATCCTGAACATGGCTTGCTCCATCACCAGAACGTATGAGGAACATTGTTCTCATTTCGTTCTCGGGAGTCAAGCCAACTCCGCCACCTCGCAGCGAAATGGTTAACTCGCTGAACTCACGGAATAAAAAAGCCCCGGCGCGAGGCCGGGGCTTTCGACGTCAGCTCTTTCCAGAGCGGAGTTGCTCAGTACTTGGCGATGACCGGGCCGCCGAACTTGTAGTTCAGGCGGACGAGGCCCATGTCGACGTCCTGCTTGATGCTGTCGGTCTTCAGGCCGGTGAAAGTGACGTCCTTGTCCGCCAGGAAGATGTGGTTGTACTCGACACCCACCGACCAGTTCGGCGCAAAGCCGAACTCGAGGCCGGCGCCGACCGTGCCGCCCCAGCGGGTGTCGCTGTTCGAGGCGAGCAGACCGCCGGTCGCGGTGCTGAACACTTCGTTCTTGACGCCGACGACGGCCGCACCGCCCTTGGCGTAGACGAGCACGTTGTTCCAGGCGTAACCGACCTGACCGGTGATCAGACCGAACGAGTCGATCTTGGTGCGGTTGCGCTGAGCGAGCAGTGCGCTGGTGTTGTCGCCGGTGAAGTCAGCCCAGTTGCCCTGGCCTTCGAGGCCGAACACCCACTGGCCGGACTGCACGCGATAGCCGACCTGGCCACCGACCGTACCGCCGGTCGCATCGTGCGAGCCTTCGCGACCGACGCCGGTCAGATCCCAGGTCGAATGACCCGAAGCGCCACCGCCGTTGATGCCGATATAGAAGCCGCTCCAGTCATAGACCGTGGCGATCATCGCCGGCGCCTTGGTGTAAGGACGCGCAGCGAGGTCAGCAGCCAGCGCCGGCGCGGTCGCGCTGATCGCGACGAGGCTCACAGCAGCGAGCAACAAATTCTTGTTCATTTGAATCCCGTTCCAGTTTCGTCGTTGGGCCCCCCGGCCTTGGCGTCCTCATAACAATGATCGACGAAATTGCTGTAACCTCGACGCAACAGTTCGCGCCAAAGGGCCCGGCTTGATTAACGAGTGCTTAGCGGCGCGTGCGCGGAACCCCTTTGAAACAAGAGGATTCAGCGCTTCCAACGTCGACACCACGCATGCATTGGGAACCCGCGTAACGAGGTCGCGCGCACGATTCTGTGAATTGGAAAAGCGACCAGCATTTTCTCTCCGCATTGCCGCCACATTCTCACGCGCGTTCGCCACATTTGCATTCGCCGCGCACAGCCGCCGGCTTGTCGCGTGTTTCAACTTTGGAGTAGCGCCGCAATAATGCGTGCGGTCTCGACCGCCCTCGCCTCGCCGCGCCAGCTCTTCGCATGCAAACAGGACGCGCGGGTCCGAGCGCTGCGGGCACGCGAAGCATCCGCGTCACGGCGGTCCAACGCGCCACTGAAAGTTGTGGCAGCTGCGATCGTCATGTAACGTTGCTTCGCAACCTGCATCACCCCGGCCTCCTCGGTCCCATGTTCGCCCGCATCCTGCTCCGCGTCGTGCTCCTCCTGGCCTCGCTGACCTTCCCCGGCGCATTGCATGCAGAGCAGACCGCGGCCGAGAAAGCCGGCTTTGCCCCCAGTCTGACCATCTATCTTGCCAGGGGGGCACCCGGCGCGTGCGGGCCGGGCTGCGACCGCTGGATCGCCATCGAGGGCGAGATCGACGCAAACGCGGCGCCCCGCATTCGGCGCTTCCTCGCCGGCGTCAAGGACACGCAGCGCCCGATCTACCTGCATTCGCCCGGCGGCAATGTGGAGCAGTCCTATGTCATCGGACGGCTGCTGCGCAGCCGCAAGGCGGTCGCTCGCGTGGGCCAGACGATCGCATCAGCATGTGCCGCAGGCACGCAGGTCAACGCGGCCTGCCTGAAGGCGAAGAACGCCGGCGGCGAGATCGAGGCCGAGCTCGTCACCTATCATGCAATGTGCAACTCGGCCTGTACTTACGTGTTTCTCGGCGCGACATCGCGCGAAGTGGCGCCCGACGCCGCGCTGGCGGTGCATAATTCCAGGCTCGTCTTCGCGATTCACGGCCATCCGCCAGAGGCGCTGGTCGCTGAATTCAGGCGGCGTCAGACCGCAAGCGCCGACCACCAGCGCGCGGCCTATATCGCGGCGATGGGCATCGGCCGCGAACTTGACGATTTAATTCGCACCGTGAAGTTCGAAAACCTGCACGTGCTGACGCGCGCCGAACTCGACAGGTTCGGCATCGACACGCGTCCCGTTGCCGAGACGATGTGGCGGCTGAACAAAGCAACGCGGCCATACATCAGCAAGTTCGCAACGCTCAGGAACGAAATCGGTCCATCGTTCCGAACCATGGAATGGCGCCTCTACTGCGACAACAAAAATCGCGTGCCGCTGATGTTCGCTGCCGAGATCGACGAGACGGCGAGCGGCCAGTACACCATCATGATGACGGCCGACGCCGCGCCCACCGAGGAGGCCGGAGGACGTCCCGTGCGGTCGGGCAAGTACGAGATGTGGAGCGGTTCGCTCGATTTCGGCACGTTCAGGGCGATGATGGCGTCCCGCTCCCTGCATGTCCGGGAGACCACGCAGAAGCCGGACCAGACGGCAGACGCAGCAAAGGCAGACGTGGCAAAGGCAGACCTGGCAAAGGCAGACCTGGCAAAGACAGACGTGGCAAAGTTCGACATCGAGACCACGGGCCTGTCGTCGGCCTGGACGCAACTTTCTGAGTCCTGCCCGCCACCGGCGACGTCAGCCCCGAGAGGCCCCTCGCCGGCAATTCCCCAACCGAAAGTCGATGCGACGCCGGCGCCGTGAGCTTGCCCTAGAGGGTCTTGCTCAGCCTGCCGCCGCGATCCTCGCGCGGAACGACTGCTGTCCCTCGACGATCTTGTCGATCAGCGCATCCAGCGCCCAGAACCGCTCTCGGATATCGAAGTTCACCGCCCTGCTCGCGATACAGGGAAAAGTGCCGAGCCGCTGGTGATAGAGCTTTGCCAGTTTGGGATAGCCCATCGGCTCCGCCATCGCCGCGAGCGCCAGATACACCGAAAGCTCGTTCGCCAGCTGAGAATGCTTCTGGTGCTGCGTCAGCAGCCATTTGTAGAGATCGGGATGGAAGTTCGTGAACACGCCGGTGAAGCCGGGAGCGCCTGACTTCATCGCGTCGAAGGCGATCGCCGCATTGGCATTGACGATGGTCAGTGGCGAGCCGCTGACCAGCCTGACGCGGCGCTGCACGGTCGGCAGGTCACAGGAGACGTCCTTGAGGACGGCAAAGCGGCCGCTGTCCGCACAGAAGGCCAGCTCGTCGTCGGAGAGCAGCCGGCGGAATGGCGCCGGGCATTCATAGAGGCCGAGCGTCATCTCCTTGGGCAGCCGATCGAGCAGCCAGGTCAGATTGTCGGTGAAATCAGTCCCGGCCTGATCGCCCGAGGCAAGACGGTTCGTCACCAGCACCAAGCCGTCGACACCGGTCTTCGCGATCGACGTTAGCTCCATAAGCTGGTCCTCCCTGGAGGCGCTGATATGGCCGGAGGCGATGACCGGAAGCCGGCCGGCCGCGGTCTTGGCGACGAACCGCGCCAGCGCGACGCGCTCGTCCAGCGTCAGGAACTGCATCTCGCTCGACTGGGCGACCGCGAACAGCGCGTCGGCGCCGCCTGCGATATACCATTCGATCAGCCGTTCGAGGCCGGAATAGTCGATCGTGTTCGCTTCGGTGAACGGCGTCAGCATCACGGGAATGATGCCCTTGAGGGCGATGGTCACGGGCCGGCTCCAAACAGCATCCGACTATGCCGACGAGCCTACCCCGAAACTTCGTCGTTTCGCAAAGTGGTTCGGTGGACGAGGTGCTTCTCCCCTCAGGGCATGCGCTTATGGATAGGAGGATTGTCTGCGGACCTGCTCCGCCATATGCGACAGCCCTGCCTCAAACCGGAGGCGACACCGCCTGCAAGACATCCCTGAACACGCCGAACTGCAATTTGAAAGCTTCAGGGCTGTAGTCCTGATAATATCCCGCGGTCACCGCGACGACGAGATCGAGCTCCGGGACGATGCGGATCGACTGGCCGCCTCGGCCGAGTGCGCCCATCCACGGGACCATACGCCCATTGAGGCGAGAGCGTCCCAACCACCACAAATATCCGTAGGATTGATAGTCATCCGCCTTGAGCTTCGATGCCGTCGATGCCTCGATCCATGCCTTGGACACGATTTGCCGATCGTTCCAGCGACCGCCCGCGAGGACGAGCTGACCGATCTTCGCCATGTCGCGCGGGCGCAGGCGCAATCCCCCACCGGCGTCGCTGTCGCCTTTGAACCTGCTCCACTCGAATTCAGTGATGCCCAAGGGATCGAACAGCACGCTACGCGCGAATTCATCGAGCGGACGGCCGGTGGCCTTGCGGATGATCGCCGATAGCAGCGCCAGCGCGCCGGTGTTGTAGAAGAACTCCTGCCCGGCCGGTGCAGTCACGGGAAGGCCGAGGACGTAGCGACAGGCATCCTGCGCCAATGCGCATGCGCACCTCGTCATTGTCGTCGCCCGTCGCCGGCGTCGCCTCCACCCATTTCAGGCCCAGCGACATGGTGAGCAGATGTGAGAGCAGGATGCGATCCTTGTCCGGGGATCGCAGGTCGGACAATTCGGGGAAGAAGCTGAAGACCGGTTCGTCGATGCTTCGAATGAGGCCCTGGTCGATCGCGATCCCGATCACCAGCGACGCGACGCTCTTCGAGCACGATTTCAGATTATGCAGCGTATCGGCGTCGAAGCTGATGTCCCTGACGCGGACGCCGAAGAAGCGACTGGGGACCTCATCGGATCCTTTGAAGTATCGCTCGAACGCCAGCCTGCCGTGACCTGCGACCAGCACGGCGTGGAAGTTGGCGCCCGAGCTTTCGAGCCGATCGGCCATCCCGCACAAGGCGGCCAGGTTGATGTCGTTGTCTTCGCTGGCAGACGGAACGGACCAGCCGTCGTCACGCCTCATCGGGCCAGCACAATTGGCATGAGCGGCAGCAAACACAGGCGTCGCGGTAATCGGCGTCAGGGCTGCGCCGCCAAGCAGCGACATGAATTGCCGACGTTGCATCCGGCTCTCTCTCGTGACCCGTTTTTTCGATCGTCGTGTTTTCGATCGCCGTGCCGGCGCCCCGTCGCGCCACAGCCGGCCAGCACAGAATTTATGCTACGGATTGTAACATCCATCTGCCTCAACCGTAACGATGGGTTGAGACACCAGCGAGCGCAATCTCATGCCGCCCTGGCGGACCCGCCATCGAGCCCTCACACCGGCGTGTAGATCACGAGCTTCAATGCCGGATCGTCGTTGGCCTGAAAACTGGTGTGCTCGAAATGCAGCACGCCCTTGGTCGGATGGGTCATGGTCTTGCGGCCCGACAAGGTGCCGTGCACCTCGTGCGCGCCCCACCATTTGACGAATTCGGGGCTGCCTTCGCGCAGGCGGGTCAGCAATTCGGCAAAGGCGGGATCGCCGGCCCAGACGTCGTGGGTGGCGCGAAACATCGCGACCATGCGCTTGGCAACGTCAGCCCAGCCTGCGCCGTAGGATTTCCGCGTCTTCTTGTTGGTCATCATCAACAGCAGCGTGTTGCGATCCTCCTCCGGCAGCCGCCCGAACGCGAAGACCTCCTCAGCGGCCTCGTTCCAGGCCAGCACGTCCCATCGCCTGCCGGTGATGTAGGCCGGATGCGGCAGGCTTTCGACCAGGCGTCGAATGGCCGGCGGCACCACCTCGCGGGTGAAGGGCCCCCTCGCACCATCGCGCGCGAGATCCTTGAGATGCGCATGCTCGGTCTTGCTCAGCCGCAGCGCCCGCGCCAGCGCATCGACCGTCGTGACCGACGGGCTGACCGTGCGGCCCTGCTCGAGACGGATGTACCAGTCGACCCCGATGCCGGCGAGCTGCGCCACCTCCTCGCGCCGCAGCCCCGCCGTGCGCCGCCGTGGCCCCGCAGGAAGGCCGACGCTCTTCGGCGACAGCTTTTCGCGGCGGGAGCGGAGGAAGTCGCCGAATTCGACGCGGCGGGGGTCAGCCATGGTGTGGCTCCGTGATGGAGGGTCGTCGGAATACTAGGATAATACCAGGCCTTCTTGTGCCTTCAAGGGCGCCCTAGATGGGTATCACCCATTTCTGAGGTGAACATCATGAAAGCCGCCGTATTGAAATCCTTCGGATCTCCGCTAGCGATCGAGGACGTTCCAGACCCCGTGCTCGGCACCGGCGAGGTGATCGTCGACGTCGTCGCCACCCGCGTGCTGTCCTACTCCAAGGAAGTGTTCAGCGGCGAACGCAAATACGCACTGGATCTACCCGCCGTTCCAGGAGCCGGCGGGGTCGGACGCGTGCGCGCGATTGGCCCGGACTCGACCAAATTGTCCGTCGGCGATTGGGTCCTCTGCGATCCGACGGTCCGCTCGCGCGACGACGCGATCGCTCCCGATATTCATCTGCAGGGTGTCAGCTCGCGCGGCGAAGGCGGCATGCGGCTGCAGAAGTATTTTCATGACGGCTCCTTTGCCCAGCGGATGAGGGTGCCGACCGAGAACGTGACGCGGCTCGGCGAAATCAGCGAAGAAGAGGCCACGCAATGGTGCGCGCTCGGAACCTTGCTGGTGCCCTATGGCGGTTTCCTTGCCGCCAAGCTGCAGCCCGGCGAGACAGTCCTGGTGAGCGGCGCGACCGGCAATTTCGGCAGCGCAGCCGTGGCGGTGGCACTCGCGATGGGTGCGGCTTGCGTCGTTGCGCCGGGCCGCAACGAGAAGATGCTCGCCGAGCTCGTGCGTCGCCATGGCGCGCGTGTCAGGCCGGTGAAGCTGACGGGCAACGAAAACGACGACCGCGAGCTGATGAAGCGCGCGGCAGCCGGCCCGATCGACTGCGCGTTCGACATCATGCCGCCTTCCGTCTCGACGACGGTGGTCCGCGCCGCGATCATGACTGTGCGGTCCAATGGCCGTATCGTGCTGATGGGCGGCGTCAACATGCAAGGCGGCCCCGGGCTGGAGCTGCCTTACAACTGGATCATGCGCGAGTGCATCACGATTCACGGCGTCTGGATGTATCCGCCGGATGCCGCGGTTCGCCTGATCGCGCTGGTCCGCGCCGGCCTCTTGCGCCTCGATCACTTCGAGACGACGTCATTCGATCTCGACCACGCCAACGAGGCCGTGGATTATGCGGCCGCCAATGCGGGCGCGTTCAACATGACGGTGATCAAGCCGTAACCAATCAGCTAGCTGGAAGCGATCACCCCTGATGTAGCCCGCCGCTTCCGTCTACTGTGCATGGGGTTGTTTTCGCCTTTTGGTTATTCGAGCTCGACGACCTGGCCGTTCGAGAGCGACACGCGCCGGTCCATGCGGCCGGCGAGCTCCATGTTGTGGGTCGCGATCAGCATCGAGACCTTGGTCGCCTTGACCAGCTGCATCAGGGCCTGGAACACGTGATCGGCCGTGTGCGGATCGAGATTGCCGGTCGGCTCGTCCGCCAGCAGCACGCGCGGCGCATTGGCGACCGCACGCGCGATGGCGACGCGCTGCTGCTCGCCGCCCGACAGCTCCGCGGGCCGATGGGTGATGCGATCGCCGAGGCCGAGATAGCCAAGGATCTCCTTGGCGCGCTTGACGCTCTCGGACTTCTTCAGGCCGCGGATCATCTGCGGCAGCATCACGTTCTCCAGCGCCGAGAATTCCGGCAGCAGCCGGTGCGACTGGTAGACGAAGCCGATATCGCTGCGGCGCAGCTGGGTGCGCTCGATATCGGGCAGCTGCGAGGTCGGCGCGCCGTTGACATAGACCTCGCCGGAATCGGGCGCCTCGAGCAGGCCTGCAATGTGCAGCAGCGTCGACTTGCCCGACCCCGACGGCGCGACCAGCGCCACGGACTGTCCCGCCCACAGCGCCAGCTTGGCGTTGTCGAGGATCGTCAGCGCCGCTTCGCCCTGGAGGTACTGACGCCTTATCTCGTGGAGATAAATGACCGGTACATCCTCAGCCCCATGCTGCTGCTCCATCAGCCCCTCACTCGTAGCGCAGCGCTTCGACCGGATCGAGGCGCGCGGCGCGCCACGACGGGTAGAGCGTCGCCAGGAACGACAGCGTCAGCGCCATGATGACGACGGCCGTGGTCTCGCCGACGTCGATCTCGGCGGGAAGCTTCGACAGGAAGTAGAGCTCCGGCGAAAACAATTCAGTCGAGGTCAGCCAGGACAGGAATTGCCTGATCGATTCGATGTTGAGGCAGATCACGAGCCCGACGAAGAAGCCGACCAGCGTGCCGACCACGCCGATGGAGGCACCCGTGATCAGGAAGATCCGCATGACCGAGCCCTGCGAGGCGCCCATCGTCCTCAGGATCGCGATGTCGCTGCCCTTGTCCTTCACCAGCATGATCAGGCCGGAGACGATGTTGAGCGCTGCGACCAGCACGATCATGGTCAGGATCAGGAACATCACGTTGCGCTCGACCTGGAGCGCGTTGAAGAAGGTCGAGTTGCGCTGGCGCCAATCGACCAGGAACACTGGCCGGCCCGCGGCTTCCGTCACCGCTTTGCGGAAGGCGTCGATCCTATCGGGGTTGGTGGTGAACACCTCGATCGAGGTGACGTCGCTGCTGCGGTTGAAATAGGCCTGCGCTTCGGCGAGCGGCATGAAGACGAAGCCGAGGTCGTATTCGGACATGCCGATCTCGAACACGGCGACGATCTTGTAAGGCTTGATCCGCGGCGTCGTGCCCATCGGCGTCACCGCGCCTTTCGGCGCAACCAGGGTCACGCTGTCGCCGGCATGCAGTGACAGCTGGTCGGCAAGCCGCCGGCCGATCGCGACGCCCTGCCCGTCGTCAAAGCCCTCGAGCGAACCCTGCTTGATGTTCTTGGCGATGGAGGTGAGATTGTTGAGGTCGTCGGAGCGGATGCCGCGCACCAGGACGCCCGAGGCGTTCCAGGGCGAGGAGGCCAGCGCCTGGCCGTCAACCACGGGAGCCGCGAGCCGGATGCCCTGGACCTGGCTGATGCGCTCGGCGACGTCCTTCCAGTCGGTCAGCGGCGATTCCAGCGGCTGCACCAGGATGTGGCCGTTCAGGCCGAGGATCTTGTCGAGCAGCTCTTTGCGGAAGCCGTTCATCACCGCCATCACGATGATCAGCGTGGCGACGCCCAGCATGATGCCGAGGAAGGAGAACCCGGCGATGACCGAGATGAATCCCTCCTTGCGCCGCGCCCGCAAATAGCGGGCCGAGAGCATCCACTCGAAGGGCGCGAACGGCGCAGTTTGGACGGTTTCGGTCATGGTTTCATCCATCGCTCGATAATCCCATGATTCGGGGTCAATTGTGGCCGGATTGGCGGCCGCGATATCGGGCGATGAACAATATTCAGCCGACCAGGCGCGCAACCGCGTCCGCAGGCGACATGGTCTCGCGGGCGCCGTCACTGCGCTTCTTGATCTCGACCTTGCCGTCGGCCAGCCCCTTGGGCCCAATCATGATCTGCCACGGGATTCCGATCAGGTCGGCGGCGGCGAATTTGGCGCCGGCCCGCTGGTCGGTGTCGTCGTAGAGCACGTCGACACCCTTGGCGGTCAGTTCGGCATAGAGCTTCTCGCAGGCGCCATCGACGGCCGCATCGCCTTGCTTCAGATTGAGGATCGCGACGCGGAACGGCGCCACCGCCTCCGGCCATTTGATGCCGGCATCGTCATGGCAAGCCTCGATGATCGCGCCCAGCAGGCGCGAGACGCCAACGCCGTAGGAGCCGCCATGGATCGGCACGTCAACGCCGTCGGGGCCCGCCACCATCGCCTTCATCGGCTCGGAATACTTGGTGCCGAAATAGAAGATCTGACCGACCTCGATGCCGCGGGTGTTGACGCGCTTCTCGGCCGGCACCTCCTGCTCGAAGCGGGCGGGATCATGGACGTCCTCCGTCGCGGCGTAGACCGAGGTCCATTGTTTGATGATCGGCGTCAGATCGCTGTCATAGTCGACATTCTCATCCGGCACCGGCAGGTCCAGCACGTCACGATTGATGAACACGCCGGATTCGCCGGTCTCGGCGAGCACGATGAACTCGTGACTGAGATCCCCACCGATCGGGCCGGTCTCCGCGCGCATCGGGATCGCCTTCAGTCCCATCCGCGCAAAGGTGCGCAGATAGGCGACGAACATCTTGTTGTAGGCGACGCGCGCGGCGGCCTCGTTGAGGTCGAAGGAATAGGCGTCCTTCATCAGGAATTCGCGGCCGCGCATCACGCCAAAGCGCGGACGCTGCTCGTCGCGGAATTTCCATTGAATATGATAGAGATTCAGCGGAAGGTTCTTGTAGGACTTCACGTACGCGCGGAAGATCTCCGTGATCATCTCCTCGTTGGTGGGCCCGTACAAGAGCTCGCGCTTGTGGCGGTCGGCGATGCGCAGCATCTCCGGACCGTAAGCATCGTAGCGTCCGCTCTCACGCCAGAGGTCGGCGAGCTGGAGCGTGGGCATCAACAGTTCCAGCGCGCCGGAGCGGTCCTGCTCCTCGCGCACGATCTGCTCGATCTTCTTCAGCACCCGGAAGCCAAGCGGCAGCCACGCATAGATGCCGGCGGCCTCCTGCCGGATCATGCCAGCGCGCAGCATCAGCCGATGCGAGACGATCTCCGCCTCTTTCGGATTTTCCTTCAGGATGGGCAGAAAGAACCGCGACAACCGCATGGCAATACTCTGGGAATCAGTGAGGGGTTGCAGTGAAACCGGATTGGGAGCGAAAACACAAGACCGGGAATGAGGAAAAGCCGCTAACGCGGCGGAATTCCTGTCATTTTTCCGTCGACTTCAGGTTCGACTTGAACCGCGTCGGCCTCAAGGCGGTGCGACCTCTAGGTCGTCCTCGAGCGTGACCTTCTCGAAATCGGTCACCAGCGCGTCGATCCGCACATGCCAGCGGCCGGCAAAGGGCAACTCGACCTTGCCCACATGCCAGTAACCGTCGGGCCCGAGCTCGGCGTCGCGTTCCATCGGCTCGATGCCGCGCTCCGGCAGGCTCAGCGTCAGCGTCGCCTCCTTGGCCTTCAGCGGCGCCGCCTCGCCGGTCATGAGCTGGAGCACGAAATCGTCCATGCCGGCCTTCCCCGGGGACACCAGCACCTGAAACATCGCCTTATCACTGTGGATGTGGATCGCCAGGGGCGTCTCCGGCACGATGGTCCGCGGCGGCGGCGTGAAGCGCCAGCCAGCGACGACGGCAAAGATGCCGAGCGCGGCCCCGCACTCCAGCAGGATGGAACATTTGAGCGCGGACGCAGCCCCGCGATCTTTCGCCAGCGCCGGCGTCCATCGGAAGCGATTGAGCGCAGCCAGTACCAACAAGGACAGGATCAGCGCCAGTTTGACCGACAGAATGAGGCCGTAAGCGGTCTCTATCAAAGCCGACGGCTGTTCGAGTTGAATGATCGCAAGCGTAAGCCCAGTCAGCGCCAGCGCCGCGACCACGGGCATGGCGATGCGCGAAAAGCGGTTCAGGAGCGGCAGCACGGCCGGCGTCGGCTTCGAGACCAGCGTTGCCAGCGGCGCCAATGCGCCGATCCAGAAGGCGACTGCGAGGCCATGGATGAAGATCGCCGGCCGCGTCAGCCACTCTGGCGATGCCGTCGCGGCGTGTCCGGTTATCGCGAGCGACAGGCCGACGCCGGCAAACGCGATCGCGGCAAACACGCGCGCGTACCAAGCCCGGTTCAGCGCCATCAGCGCCAGCAGCATCGCCGCGATGGCGAGAAGCAAGGCGGGGCCGGCACTGGTCGCGAATGCGATGGTCCAAGGCGCCGTCGTCAGGCCCGCTGGCAACGGCAGACCAAGAAGATCCAGGCCCAGCGTGCCAAGAGATACGATCGCGCTCGGGATGCCGATGAGAAGCGCCGCGCGCGGCGTGCCCATGGCCGTCATCGCCAGCGCAATCCAGCGGCCAAAGAACACGCCGCCGACGCCGACGAACAGCCCGAGATAGACACCGATCCGCGATATCAGGATCAGCGCCTTCAACGGGCCGTCGGCATTGCCCGTAGGCTGCGTGGCCGTCGGCGCACCGACGGAAAAGATCACCGATCCCGCCACAGGATG
>NZ_LJYG01000108.1:627595-665402 GCF_001440035.1 Bradyrhizobium manausense
GGCCGTCCTGCGAGATGACCCGGTAGCTCACGACCGCCGTGCCCTGCGGCAGGTCCGGCGGCATCGCAACCGAGATGCCCTCGCCCGATGCCGTGACGCGCGCATCGTCGCGCGCCCTGCCCGCGCCGTCGATCAACTGGATCGCGCCCGGGGTCACCGCCTCATTGAAGCGAAATTCCACCGCCTTCGGCGCGGTCGTCAGGATGCTGCCGCTCGCCGGCTCAACCGAAATCAACGCCGCATGCGCCGTAGCGTCGGTCACAGTGCCGACAAGCAAGAGCAGCGTGACGAGCGCGGCGACGAGACGCATTACGGCTTGGGCAGCAGTTTCACGCCAGGCGCCGGCGACTTGTCTTCACCCGAATGCGCTGCACCCTCCGCCGGGATTTCAATCCAACGGCTGACACCCTTCTCGCATTCCTGCACCACAGGGAAATACAGCGTGGTGTTCGGTTTCAGGCTGTCGGTGAGGAAACTGCTGACGATGAACTCGTCGTAATTGTGATCCGGCAGCTTGCCGCCGGACCAGACAATTTCCTTCACGCCCGAGGTCAGCCTGTTGCCGTGATAGTCGTAGGCGCTGGCATACTGGCCCTCGACGATATCGACATTCCAGCCGGCCTTCGGCATCGGCTTCACGGCGATCACGCCTTCCGGAATCTGCACGCGGATCTTGACGGTCGGCGAGCCGGAACAGCCATGCGGCACGGCGAAGACGGCCTTGTAGGACGCGCCGACCGTGGCCTGCTTGCCTTCCAGATATACATGGGCTGCCGCCGGCGATGCGGCGAGCGCAGCCATCAGGATCAGCCAGGGTGTCTTCGACATGCTCTTTCTCCCGGACATTAGATCGCGTCGGTCACATCTTCATTCCCGAATGATCGGGCATCTTCTTCATCATCATGCCTCCGCCACCGGGCGCCTGCGCGCCGACGCCCTGGACGTCAAGTGACACGGAGACCTTGCCGGCCTTCTCGAACTCGAGCGTCACCGGCACCTTCTGGCCCTCCTTGAACGGGCCCTTCAGGTCCTGGAGCATCAGATGGTTGCCGCCGGGCGCAAGCTTCACGGTCTTGCCGGGCTCGATGACGAGGCCCTTGTCCAGCGGGCGCATCTTCATCACGCCATTGTCCATCGCCATCTCGTGGACCTCAGCCTTGCCGGCGATCTCGGCCGACACGGCGATCAGCTTGTCGGGCGCCGTCCCCTTGTTCTCGATGGTCAGGAAGCCTCCGGCGACCTTGGCGCCTCCAGGCGTTGCACGACTCCACGCCTGCGAAATGACGAGGTCACCGGCCTTCACGTCGTCGGCGCTGGCGGGAGCACGCAGGGCGAGAGTGAGCAGGACGGCGCCCGCGATTGATCCGAACGATGCTTTATTGATGCGCACTTTGTGCTCCTTTTGTTGATTTCAGTTCGCGAGGTGGATGGCGGGATGCAGCGTGCCGAGCAGCCCGACTATAGCGAAAACGACAAGGCCGAGAACGAACTCGATGGTGCTGTTGCGCACGAGAGAGGCGCGCGCAGCATCCCCGTACTTGCCCAGCCGCGGGGTCAGTGACAGCCGGTTGACCGCAGCGAATGTCAGCATCAAGGCGAACACGGCGAGCTTGACCAACAACAATTGGCCGTACTCGGTGGCGATCAGCCCACGCACAGAGCCGACCAGGACCACGGTGTTGGCCACGCCCGTCAGTATGAGAGTTGCCACGCTGATGATGCCCATCGTCGAAAATCGCCCAACAGCGTCGCGGGCGAGCAACGGCGAGCTACTATGGCGGGTAGCGCCGAGGAAGAGAATCAGCGGCACCAGGCCACCGATCCAGGCGGCAGCGGCCAGAATATGGAGCGCGTCCGCAGCAAGATGCAGATGGCCCACGATACCAAAGGTCGCGCCGGCATGTCCGGTCCAGGCCAGCATTGCAGCAAATGCAAGCGACGCCGCAAGTCCAAGCCATCGCGCGGTAGCCGCACGATCGCAGACGAAGCAGATTGCCAGGCACACTGCAAGGCCGGCTCGAAGGGCAGTCACCTCGCCGAACTGGGTCTCGGTGACGACGGTCGACAGCACATCCGCAGTGAGCGCTTCGTGGAGCGGCAGGCCACTCATCGACGCCGCCTGGAGCATGAGCCAGATCGCACCCGAGATCACGGCCATGGCAAGGCCGAACCACGAGAGCTGCGTCAACTGCCCCCACAACGCGGCAGCCCTACCCGGTTCCGACCGCAAAACGGGCGTGGCGATGAGACCGCCGAAAACGATGTTTCCGACCATCATCGCCGTCGCCGCGAAATGCACGGCACGCGTTGCGACCAACGGCGCACCGGACGCTGACCAATCCATCAGCGGCTCGTCCCTATGGACCGACCTCGAAGCTGAAGCTCCCATCGGTCGTGTGTGTATCCACGGACAGGACGCGCCAATTGACATGGTAGGTGCCGGTGCCGCCGCCCTTGAGCGGAACCGACATCTGGTTGCCGCTGACGCGGGCCTTGCCCGCGTCGACGCGTTGCCCGTTGGGGCCTGTGACCGTCACAGAGCTGAATGCAGCCTCTAGCTTCTGCGTGAAGGTGAGCGTCACCTCGCGCGGCGGACTTCCGACCTTGTTGCCGACGCGTGGCTCGGCATGGTCGAGGAACGCGTGCGCCTGCGCGTAGCCGGTTGCGAACACGAGCAAGAGCGGAGCAATTCCAATCAAGGATGAACGTCGCACGGTTACCTCGCAAACGGGCTTGCGGGCTGGACAGAGCCGCCGAATAGCGGTTTGCCGATCCCGCGCGGGTCGATGTCATCGAGATAGAGGTGCAGCTGAGCGATCACGCCAACATTGCTGCCGCTTTGCCGGTTGATTGGGATCAGCGCCTCGACCGCGAACTGGAAGGTGTTGCCGACCCAGATCACACCGGGTTGGATCGTACCTGTAGTCAACGTTCCCGAGGTCAGGGTGTTCGCCACCGGCGTCTGCAGATTGGCCTCGACTAATGGGATCAGATGGTTGATGAAATCCGGCAGGCCCAGATCGACCACGGACGATTTCAGATAGGGCATGCTGTATTGAATGGTCCCGCCCCAGTTCAGCACGCGCGGGTGAAACTCGGTGTCGGCGGTCAGGTCGCCAGTGTCGGGATCAATCCCGAAGGTGGTTGTGAAATTCCGCCCCGGGATTGCATAGCCGACTTGACCGGTGATCGCGACCGGCCTGAGCCAGGAGAGTGTGTCTGGCAGGTCTCCCAACCCTTTGCCGAAAAAGACCGTCGGCGTGTAGGTATTGAAAGCGTCGGCGCCCACAGTGGCCGAGCCGGTGCCGCCCCATTCCACGCCCAAGCCTACCGACATGACGAACTCATGCTCGGGGTTCTTGTACACCCGATACTTGAACATGGTGTCCAGATTCTGGAATCCGTTGGCACCAGGCACTGTCGGGTCGACCGGACCGAGAAAGGTGTAGGTCGTGCCAAACGAGATCGCGAAATCCTCGGTGATGCGCTTGGAGAACTCGCCTGACACGTCGCGCTGCCGAACCGGTGGAACGTCGCCGGTCTTGAAGCTATCGACGGTTGGAAGCGAGAGCTCATCGTTGACGCCGGGATCGTCGATGCCGAGCGTTGCCGGAAAGAAGCGATTGCCGACGATTTCGTGGGCAAGGCTTCTGGAAACAAGAGATGGGGAAAGAGAAAAAAGCGCAATGGCGAGGCCAGACAGGCCCGCGCGCCCGTGACTGATGGACATGAGAAGTCTCCGCAATAGTGACTTGCAAGTTCAAGCGACCGGTCCGGCCGCGGAGCCTTACGCCAATTGCGGAGGCGCGCGCGCCTGGGAGTTGGACCCGCCATATGCAGTGACTACGCCCGCATCCGCCTGATGCCACACCACGCGCTCGGCGTGGCGGAGGGGAACGGAGAGCGCCGCGTGTGGTGACGAATCAAGGGACGCGTTGGCCTGCGCGAGGCAACACAGCGCGCATGCGCCGGAATGCGCGAAGGGCGAGCCGCCCTGGTCATTCGGAGCGCCCTGCTCGCTGATGCTATGGCAGATGACACCGGCGCCAAGCGGATCGGCAACGTCCTGACCGGCCGCCCAGCAAGCGGCAATCGGCGCCAGCACCTGCATCACCAACGCGAGCAGGACAACCGGTAAGAACTTTTGTAGCCGCGCGCGCATCCGCCGAACCATTCGTTAGCCTGCTAACTAAACACCACGCCTGCCCCGAGTCGAGATCACTTCGCCGGCCCTGTTCCGGCGGCGCAATTTTCTCGAAAAACGTGTCTGACGGCCTCTGCATCCGGGGCGATGTCCGACATTTGAGGCAGGTCTACAATCGGCCATATCCACAGAATTCTTATATCTGTCATATACTTACGCCTCTATCAGGCCGATCGTTTCGTCAGCTGCTCGAATTTTGAACATTCGTTGCCGAAAATGATGACAAGTGAGAAAAGTTGATCTAGCATCCCTCTTGCTCAGGCTGGCCGTGAGGTCGAAGTCTGGTGGTCCAAGTCTCGGGAGGAGCCCCTGGCGCGCAAAACGCAGCGTCGCCCCGTCAATCAAGATCAAATCTTAGAATCGGGGATAATAGGGTCGACACAATTTTTGAGCGGGGCCAGGGCCCCGCTCTTTTTTTATCTGCCTCTCCCAATCTGATCGAACAGCTTTAGGCTCGCAGCCTCGCGTTACGCCGATCTGCCGCCCCTCGTCTACCAACGGCCGTTCGATGAGCATCTTGAGACGCGCAGCGAGCCCGTGATGAGATCGATGCTTGCGCTGACCATCAAGCCGATTCTCGACTTCGCGGGCGAGCGCAGTGGACTTGCAGCGTAGCGCGCTTTGCGCTGCACCAACTCTCGCGTAGCAGATTGGGTGGCGTGAACTCGTCGATTGTGAGACACTTTCCAGATCGGTAGCGCAACCAATGACGCGCCGACGACAAGATATATGGGAGCGAGCGATGTCCGAGACGAAAGATTTCTCGACGACGAGGCGCGATCTTCTTCAGGCGGCTGCGACCGCCGGCGCCGCGACTGCCATCCTCGGCAGCATGGGCATAAACCCAGCATTGGCAGCCGAGATGGGACGAAGTGAGAAGCCGCTGAAGGCGGCGTTCTCCAACGCAGGCCTTCAGGCCACCTGGTGCGCGCAGGGCAAGCAGGCCGCGGAATTCTGGGGCAAGCTGTTCAATGTCGAAGTCACCTGGTTCGATGGCCAGCTCGATGCGGTGAAGCAGCGCGCGGCGATCGACAACATGGCCTCGCAGAAATGGGATTTCGTCGCGATCCAGGCGTTCGGCATCGGCACCCTCACCCAGCCGGTGCAGAAGATGATCGACGCCGGCACGCCCGTCATCGACATGGACACGCTGATTGCGCCGCTCGACCAGATCAACGTCCATTCCTTCCTCGCCCCCGACAACGAGTTCATGGGCGCCTCGGTGACGCAGGCGCTCTGCAACGCGATGGGCGGCAAAGGCAAGATCATCATGACGCAAGGAGCGCTTGGCCACACCGGCGCACAAGGTCGTGCCAAAGGCTTCAACTCGGTGGTGAAGCAATTCCCTGCGATCGAGGTGCTCGACACCCAGCCGGCCGATTGGGACGTCTCCAAGACCGCGCGGCTCTGGGAGACCTATCTGACCAAGTACCCGCAGATCGACGCGGCATTCTTCCACAATGACGACATGGCGCTGGCCGCTGCCAACATCATGAAGGCCCACAACCGCACCAACATCCTGATCGGTGGCGTGGACGCGATGCCGCCGGCGATCCAGGCGGTGAGCGAGGGCCGGATGTACGCGACCGTGCGCAATCCGTCGTGCCGCATCCACGGCGGCGCGATCATTGCGGGCGTTGCGGCCGTCGTTGGCGGCGAGAAGAGCGGCCAGGGCATTCCCAAGAACGTCGTCACCGACGGCCCTGTCGTGACCAAGGCCAATGCCGCGGGCATGCAGTGGATGCAGGATCACTTCCTGATCTGAAATCTCCATGCCTGAGGGTCGACGGCCCATCCTGGAACTGCAGGGCATCACGAAGAGCTTCGGCGGCGTCGAAGCGCTTCGTGGTGTCGACTTCGCGCTTCTCCCCGGCGAGATCCACGGTCTCGTCGGCGAGAATGGCGCGGGAAAAAGCACGCTGATGAAGATCATCGCCGGCGTGCACACCGAATTTTCCGGCCGCTTCCTGATCGACGGCCATGAGACCCATTTCCGCTCGGCGCGCGATGCGCATGCCGCGGGTATCGCCATGGTGCATCAGGAGCTTTCGGTCGCGCCTGATCTCACCGTCGCCGAGAACGTCTTCCTCGGCAACCAGCCGACCAACGCGCTTGGCCTCGTGCAATGGCGACGCATGGCGCACGAGGCCGGCGAGCAGCTCGCCCGCTTCGGCATCGACGTCGATCCGATGTCGAGGCTCGGCGACTTGCCGATCGGGCTGCAGCAGCTGATCGAAATCGCCCGTGTGCTGTTCTCGGGCGCGCGCATCGTCATCCTGGACGAACCGACCTCCGCCCCCTCCCCGCCCGAGGTCGAGCGGCTGTTTACGACGCTGCGGCGCTTGCGCGAGGAAGGCACCGCCATCGTCTTCATCTCCCATTTCATCGAGGACATTCTTCGCGTGTCCGATACGGTCACCGTGTTTCGCAACGGGCGGAAGGTTGCGGAGACCGCGAGCGCCGCGACCACCAAGGGCGCGCTGATCGAGGCCATGATCGGCCGCGGCGGCGAGGCGCTCGAGCACAGCTACACCGACGATCTGATGCTGCCGCGGCCGAGCGACAGTTCGGTCGTGCTGAAGGTCGACCAGCTGTCGCTGGCGCGCAGCCTCAAGGACGTCTCCTTCGAGGCCCGCGCCGGCGAGGTGCTCGGCATCTACGGCTTCATGGGCTGTGGGCAACAAGAATTGTCCCGCATCCTGTTCGGCAAGCTGAAGCCGGACGCCGGCACGCTGATCGTCGAGGGCCGGCCGAAGACCTTCGCCAGCACGGCGGCGGCGCGGCGCGCAGGCATCGCGCTGGTGCCGGAGAGCCGGCGCGCCATGCTGTTTCACCAGGAGCCGGTGTACAAGAACATCTCGATCAGCATCCTTGAGCGCATCTCGTCGCTGCTGCTCAAACCGGCGCAGGAGCGTGATATCGCCAGGCGCCAGGTTGAGCAGTTGCAGATCAGGCCGCCGGTGGTCGGCCTCGACCTCGGCATGCTCTCGGGCGGCAACCAGCAGAAGGTTGCGCTGGCAAAATGGCTGACCTATCCGCCCAAGCTGCTCGTCCTGTGCGAGCCGACCCGCGGCATGGATGTCGGCGCCAAGAACGACGTCATCAACATCGTCCGCGACCTCCGCGCCAGGGGGCTCGCGATCATCGTGCTGTCGACCGAGCCGGAAACGGTGCTGTCGCTGGCCGACCGCATCCTCGTGCTCAAGCGCGGCGCATTGGTGCGGGAATTCAGGAACGAGCCGGTCAGCAAGGACCGCCTGCTGGAAGCGGCGTGACGGAGAAGCACAATGGCGAGCAGTGAGACGGCACCAGCAGCAAGCCAGCGCGCACGGGGCGCTGCGACGTTCCTGCGCTCGCAGATGCGCAACATCGCGCCGTTCCTGACGCTGATCTTCCTGTCCGCCTTCTTCGCCGTCGCCAGCCCCTCCTTCGCGACCATCGACAATCTCGGCAACATCCTGACGCAGGTGTCGGTCACAGGCATCATCGCCGTCGGCCTCACCTTCGTGATCCTCTGCGCCGAGATCGACCTGTCGATCGCGGGCATCGCCAACGTCACCGGCATCGCGGTCGCCTACTTCACGCTGCAGGAATCCTACGTCAACATCGCCAACATCCCCCTGCCCGGCGCGATCGCGATCATCCTGTCGCTCCTGCTATGCGCGGCTCTCGGCCTCGTCAACGCGCTGGGCCTGACCGTGATCGGCATCCCCTCCTTCATCATGACGCTGGCGATGATGCAGATCGCGGCCGGCATCTCGGCGCTGCTGGTGCGCGGCCAGATCGCCTACAAGGTCCCGAGCCTGATCTCGACGCTCGGCTCGGGCTCGGTCGGTGGCATTCCCTGGATCGTCATCGTCGCCGCCGTCATGCTGCTCAGCGGCCACCTCGTGCTGACCTACACGCGCTTCGGCCGCTACGTCTACATGGTCGGCGGCAATCGCGAGGCGGCTGAATATTCCGGCCTCAACGTCAAGCTCATCTTGGGCAGCGTGATGATCATCTCCGCGGTGTGCGCCGGCATCGGCGGCATGCTCGGTGTCGCCCATTTCGGCAGCGCGCAGCAGAACGAGTTCGACACCTATCTGCTCGACTCCATCGCCGCCGTCGTGGTCGGCGGCACCAGCCTGTTCGGCGGCCGCGGCGGCATCGGCAACACCATCGTCGGCCTGTTCGTTCTCGGTGTTCTCAATAACGGCCTCGACCACGTCAACATCGACAGTTTCCTGAAGATCCTGATCCGCGGCCTGATCCTGCTGGCGGCGCTGATCATCAACGTCTATGCGCAGCGGTTGCGAGAAAAAGCGGCGGAATAGACGCCCTCGAAGCAAACCTGCGAAAACAACCCCATGCACAGTACAAATCATTGAGGAATTTGATGCGAAGCGGACTACGACATTTCCGAACTTCGGTTTGACGCGTCGGGCAAAACAGGAGTAGGATGTCACGATGGCAACGACCTGATGTCGGTGCCGCGCTGAGCTCAAGCTGGTGCTCTCGTCAGTGATGCGACCCGCGGTCGCGACCATCAGGGCCGTGCAGGACGGCCTCGTGACCGCGGCATCGGGCGACATCAGGGCCTCTCCGAGCGAAGGCTGGCAACGGGCCACAAGCGGCTTTCCTCCCTACCGCGCACCCGCCGGCAGCTTCTGCTCGGCAACAACCCGCACAGGCGGGAAAACGACGCAGTCCGCAACGTCAAACAAAACCGTCATGCTTCGGTTGAACGAGCCCGCGAAGTCGATCGCTTCATGATGTCTTTCCTCAGTGATGCGCGTGCCGAGCGTGCAATGAGGCGTCCATCGTCCCGGCCGATAGTGCGGCCGGCAATAGGCCGGGTCGATAGCTGCGCAGACCGCAGCGTGCCACCTCCTGAGGGCCGCATCGTCAACAGGCTCCAGCCAGAGCACAAGAGGCGGCCCTGCAAACCATCGAACGCGCCTGAACTCGATGCGCAGCTGCATTTCGCCCGCCGCTGCGCGCAGCATTGCTTGCCACGCGGTCTCCTCCGCAATTGCAGGCGAGTCATAGATCGCGAACGTAAAATGCGGCCGGTAGCCGAGGGTGCGCATCGAGGGCTCGTCTTCGAATGCCGCAACCTGGTCCCAAAGCTGTTCGACCTCCCGTCCGGAGTTGCCGTGGGCTCGTACGTTGATCGCTATTGCCATCGGTCGCTCTATGAGGATTCCCGCAACTTTAGCTTGCCGATGCGGCCTATTCAATATTTTGAATGCAGGATTGCGGCGGGGTCGAAACTAGCTTCCGAAAGACGATGCTGTCGTCCGAGAAGCTTGCAACGCATCCATGCCCCTTAACGAAATGACGAAGGCGGCTCAGAGCCGCGTCGTTTTCGCCAAAGAGCCGCTTGTAGTCGTCCGTCGACAAATTGTGGAGAGCTCCGTCGCCTAAGTCAGAGAGGGACTTGTCAAGGTCGGCCAAGGTGATTCTGGTTTGTCGCATTGCCTGCCTCGCCAACCATGACAGCATCCGTCAACCCCGCAAGATTGAGCGCTGACCTCGGCTTCCTTGAAGTGACGTAAGCCTATGATGCCGGCTCGTATAATTTTTGACGTAGATCAAACCGAGGGCTCGCCAGCAGCGTCTATGTCAGCTGCGCGCCCTGGTTGTGTGGAAACGCATGGGTCGCACAAGCGGAAGTGATGTTACTGATTTTGAGTCACATCATGGGACCCGGAATGAAGCAGCGAATATCGGTTACGCGTGCTGGCATGCCATCGATATACTCATACACGGGCCACGCAATCGTCCGCCCGGTGAGGTTGGGTCCGACAATCACCGCTTCCGGTGGCACATCCCACCATTGTCCGTACAAACGGACGCGGTATCCGCCGCCCTTACTCTCCCAATCGGGGCTGGCAACTGCTATTCCGTCCGCGTTTGAGCAGCATGGCCCCTTGCCACTTTTGAGGCTCTCGAACCAATGATTGAGTTCAGGTCGGTTAGGATCGTGCGCGTTCGCTGCCAAGTGCGAGACCAGTAGCACGATCAATGTGGTCGCCGGGTTGGCGGTCATCGAGTGCATTTGAGTCATTGCAATTTCTCTAAGAAAACAAGAAATTAGCGCCGTGATCCCTTCAAATTGCGTTAGTTCGAACTGCGCGGTCTTCCGATACGAGCCGCGTCATGCTGCACCAATTCCGGACAATTGGACGACCTCCAAAAATCCCGCTCGTTGCTACGTCTGCGATCCGGACCCTAAGGTTCAATGGCTGCCGATGTGAGGTAGAGGTCAAAAGCAGCTCGGCGGCCAGCATGATCTTGGTCACCTGTCCGCGAATTTGGTTTGGAATCGAGCGAAACCCGAGGCGCCTCCCGCGTCAGCGCATTCCAAGAGACATTCTCTGCTCAGCCGCGCCTGGGTTTCCGCGTTTTCGATCGAGCGTGGCGCCACGCCATCCCGCATCGGGCAGCTGGACGCGATCAGCAGCGCCGTCGCGATCGACAAACGTCCGACATTCATTGTTACCCCCGACAAGTTGGACCAACGCCTATTTGATCTCGCCGTATGTCAGATCGTCGAACAAGGTCACGCTATCCGCCTTGGTCCACAGGCCGATCATGCCGGCATCAACGATGCTGGCGTCCTCCACTTCGAATAGCGATTTTCCGTCGTAGGTCACCTTGAACCGACTTGCTGCGAAATCGCAACGCAGCACGTGCCATTGCCCTGATGTCACCGGCGTGCTGACGCCGTATCCGGCTTTGCGGCCAACGATCTCCAGCGACGTCCTGACACCCTTGATCGTCTTGTAAAGCACGACATTGTCCTCAAGGGCGTTGGCCCGGACGACGTAGTAATTGTTGGCATCCTTCGCGCGCCAGATGAGTCCCGCGGCGCGATCTTCCGACCCTGAGACTGCCTTGAATTTGACTTCAACGAAGCCGTTGCGGATCGCGGTGTCGCTCTTGATCGCAAGCGGAAAAGTCGCTCGTCCGGATTGCTTGAGAACGTTCGGCTTGCTTGGCGCCGAGGGCTCGGTCTCCACGGTCCATTTCGGCTCTCCCCTGCCGGTCATCGTCAAAGTCCACCCATCGGGCGGCATTCCGGCAGGAGCGTTGTCAAAATTCAGGGTCTCGGCCACGGCGTTTCCTCCCGTCAACAAGCTCAGCACAGACGCCGCGGCGAGCCATACGCGCAATGAAGATCGCGACGGTAAGGCAGCGGCGGTGTACGTCATTGATCGTCCCACTCCCGATGTTCGGGCCGTTCTCAGCGGCATGATGTCCTCGTCAATCAGCGAAGCGACGGAAGCGTTGATGCAAGCAAGGACAGCCCGGCGACCAACAGCAGCGCCAGTACCGTCTTTCGGAAGGTCTCGTCGTCAATCTTTCCAAACAGCCGGAAACCGGACCACAGACCGGCGACCAGGAACGGCGCGCCCAGCGCGTACAACACCAGCGTATCCTTCGTGATGCTGCCGGCGGCGGCCTGGGAGATCGAAATGACCACGAACGCCAGGAACAGCACCGGCTGGAACACGGCCCGCTGCAGATCCTTCGGCCAGCCGCGCCATTGACAGGAGATGGTCGAGATAATGCCGCCGAGCCCGGTCAAACCGCCAAGCAGCCCATTCGAGATGCCGATCGCGATATCGGCACCGGTGCCGATCTTCATCGGCGCGAATACGGGTCGCGCCAGACCGTAGACGGCGTAGATCATCAGCAATACGCCGACAAAAAGCTGGAGATAGATCGGGTTCAAATAGGAGAGAATGCCCACTCCGATGGGAATTCCGACGACCGTCCCGAGCGCAAGCGGCCAGGCCTTGCGCAAATCCAGGCTGCTCCGCAGCTTGAAGATGCCATAGCCCTGCGTGAGCAGGCCATAACCGGCAATCAAGGTCGCGGTCTGCATCGGCGTGATGATGTGCAGCCATACGCCCGACACGACGAGGCCCATCGCAAATCCGGAAAATCCGCTGACGAAGCCGCCGACAAGGGCCGCAAGTGCAAAAATAGCAAAGACAGGAGCATCCATGAGCCGTTCTCCCGAACGAGACCGCGAACGCTTGGATGGAAATCCATCTGATGGGGAGGTCGCAGATCCCCAAAATTTGCAAAGTTTCATTTCCGAAACGGTTGTATGCTCAGCACTGCCACGTCTCTCCCCCAATGCGATGAAACGTGCACAACGCTACCGGTTCGGCTGCACTGCACGCACCGCAAAACGCGCGTGCCTTCCGAACAAAGCTCGTCACGGCGAGTTGGTGCAGCACCTCCTGCAAGGAAGGGAGACCATCATGAGACATTCGACATCAGCTGCCCTGCTTTCCGTTCTGGCGCTAGGCTTCCTGTTCGGCGGAAGCGCCGCACAAGCGCAATCCACCCCTGTCCAGCAACCCCAGTCGCCGCAGCAGTCGGAACAATCCCGCGAGCAGGATCGTAGCCGCGCGGAGGATGTCACGATCGGACGCGACTGGAAGACCCAGGGCAGCGAGGGTGATCACGCTGGCCAGACCGCGCCGAACGAGGACCATCAAACCGTGGGCCGCGACTGGCGCGCTCACCCCGAGGATCGGGATCGCCAATAGCCTCCCCGTCATTGTTCTCCTGGTCTTGCTCTCCAGCCCAGGTTCAGTCGGTGTCGTCGCCCCCAGGCGACGACGGCACAGTGCAGGGAGAGCCAGCTGCGCTTCGATGCGCACATCGATCGGCGCCGGCGCGTTGACCGCACCGATCAGCCGAGACAGCCTATTTGATGAAATCGCGGTATGTGATGTCGACATGCAGCGCCCCTGGTGATCAGGACGCGATTCTTGGGCATGTCGCCTCGCGGGGAGATCGCAATTCCCCGTGCCACGAATAAAAGCCCTGCCAGCCGGGCTGTCAACCCGGTTGCGCCGAAAGAAGCAAAGAATCGTCGGAGCGGAGATGCTGCACCGGCCTGCGAGGTGCCAGCGGTGCCTGGAGTTGCCCGCGTCAGTGCGGTGTGAACTGGTTCAGGTCGTGAATGCCCATCTGCTGCTCCAGCTCGGCGACGCGAGCCGCCATCTTCTCGAAGCCGTCCTCGCCGAACAGCTGGTGCTCCTTCTTCTCGAAGTCCTCGGCCATCGCGTCGTACTCGTTTGCGGAGACGACGTCTCTCAGCTTCGGAAAGAGATCGGTGTCCTCGCGGGCCGCGTGCGGACGGTACATCGTGATGAAGGATTGCATCGCACCGACCAGTTGCTTGCGGTCATCACTATTGCCTCGGCTAGTCGGTGCGAGCTTCAGGATATTTTCCGTGACCTTCCGGCCGGCCTCGTGCTGATGCAGCAGAATGTCCACCAGATCGGTCATCTGGCCGGCCTTCCTGAAGCGCGGGAAGACGTGCTCCTCCTCCGATTTTTCGTGGTAGTTGTTGATGAAGTCGCGAACGATGCCGGCGGATTGCGTGATCAGGCCTGGATCGAAATCCTCATTCGCCGAGAACTTCCGTATGCTGGCCTCGTAAAGCAACAGCACCCGATCGAGCACGCCGTGCTCGCGCATCAGGTCTTCGGGCGGGGTGACCTCCTCGCCTTTTTTCTCCGCACCCTTCTGCTTGCCGCCGACGCCCTTCCTGTCAGCAAGCGCTGGCCTGGTCAGGATGGCCGGAGCCGCGACAGTGGCCAGCGATCCTGCGAGCACAAGCAGGCGGCGCCTGCCGGGCACGACGTCCATCATGGCTCTCCCCGAATGCGCTGGTGGCCGCAGGGGCCTATCAGCGCCAGGCCTTTTCGTTCTTCTGCTCGTAATCCTTAAAGGCCTTCTCAAGCCCGCCCAAAACCTCGGCGGACGTTTCGAACATCGCCTTCAACTGCGGCTCATCGACCTTCTGGATGTCTTCGCGCAGGTGGTTCCTTATATCGTGCAGGGCTTTCTGCATCTTCTGCGTATGGTGTCGCGGATCGCGATCTGCCGCACTCGCCATGGCCGGTCTCCTCGCTGCTGAGGTGGCGCCTCCGAACCCGGAAGGGCTTCTGGCGCGACGGCGCATTAACCGACAACGATCGACCTCGTTCCAATTCTGAAATCCGCCAAAGTGCATGAAGTTCAGAGATCTGCTGGCCGTGTTCGAGCGGATCGACGAGCACGCCTGCGCCGATCTCGTCGGGCTGTGCCAGTTTCTGCCCGGCCCGCCAGCAGCAAGGTCGGCTTCTCGACCGGCCTAGGATTTCGGCATTCGACGCCCTGTACGCGCGGATGGAGCCGGACCCGCAAAGGTTGTGGGATAGCGATCGCCATCAACGACGGGGTGTTCCACTGGCTGCGAGGTCGTAGTATCGTCAGGCGTTTTCAACCTGGAGAGTAATATGGCTGCGAAAAAGAAAGCAGAGGGCGAAGGCCCGCTCGCAAAGGATTTTGTTGCAGTGCGTGTCAATTTGACATCGGAGCAATTGGACCAGGTTCTCACTGCGCTCGGCGTTGCAAAGAAGCATAGGGCTAGTTTTGTCCCTGGCGCCGCGTTCATCGTGCAAAAGAAGAAGCCCGCTGCGAAGAAATCACAGCGACGACCGGCGAAGAAGTAGGCGTCGCAGACATTGACGAGTGACTGGAAGCTTACCTCAGTTGTTAGACGCTCGGGATCACCCAAACGGTCTCGATTGACAAGGTCTCCGGTCTTTGAGGGAGATCTTGGCGCGTTCAAGCTGCTGTCGACTGATACGCCTGTCTCGTTGGAACATCCATCCGGAAGGTCCATGGCGGTCCTTCCGGGGGACGTTTTCCTTGCGACTCCCGGACATCGCGAGTCGACCCGATGGGTCGTCGGCGGCGTCCCCAAGGAGGGACTCATTCCCGGCAAGGAGTATTCGATCCTCTCGAGTTGCGGAATTGTCGGCGAACTAATCGGCTCATCCTCGCAAAGGAAAAGCCCCCTCGGCAAAGTCGAATTTTTGGGAAGGTGGGGGTCGAACCAGGCGAATATTCGAGATTTTTCGGCAATCAACGACGACGAGGCAGGCGCGGACAAAGGCGCGGAATTGTACCTGATCGTGGGCACGTCGGCGGAGGTCGGAAAGACAACGGCCGGGCTTACGATTTTGCGGTCGCTGCTTCATCAGGGTTATTCGAAGATCGCGGTCCTCAAGGCCACAGGGACCTCCTCGATCGTCGAGCTCATGACCTATCGGGATTTCGGCGCTTTCACGACGCTGGATTGCGTCGACTTCGGCCTTCCCACCACCTATCCCTCCGAAAGAGAAGATATCGCTCCGGTGTTCGATCGCGCAATCCGCTACATGCTCGGACTGCCCGCTCAAGCCGTGTTGATCGAGTGCGGCGGAGATATCCTGGGCGCAAACGTTCCTATCTTCCTCGAACGTCTCAAGAAGGCGCGCCAAGTTGACAAGCTCGTGCTCGTCGCTCCCGACTCGCTGGCGGCGTTTGGCGGCCTGCGCATCCTGGAAAAGATGGGCTTCGCGGCGGACCTGCTGACCGGCCCCTGCACCGACACGCCGACCCTGCTGGCGCGGACGGAGAAACTGTGCGGGGTCAAAGCGATGAACATGCTGGGACCACGTCCCTGACGGTGATGCGCCGGCTAGTCTAATTCGCCTTGATGCGTGCGCTGACCGCCCAAAAATGCGTTAGTCGCGTGATCCGCACGCGATCGCAATATCCAGAAAGCGAGAGCCTCAGATCGTCGTCGGTCGGGTAATTCTTGACGATTTCAAAGAGCGAATTGTCCTGCCCCACCCTTATCTCGTGCCTGTCACCGAAGCGATCATGCCTCGAGATCGGGTTCTTCGCCGCATTGCCCCGATAAACTTCATCGACGAGCAGAAGCTTTGCGCCTGGCGCAAGCCGCGACAAGAATTGAGCGACGAACTTTCCTTGCTCCCGCTTCCTGAGATGCGACCACCACAGCATCGCGATCCCAACTTCGAATCTGGTTTCGAATGCAGGCAGACGGAGTGCGTCTGCGGTAACGAGTGAAACGTTCGAACCAAGGCGTCGCCCGGCTGCAACGGCCAGGGTATCGGCGTTATAGTCGGTGGCGACCACGAGCCTCGCCGATCGCGAACACACTTCTGTCCAATAGCCGGTGCCTGCGGCGATCTCCAACACGCTTCTTCCCTTGACGTGTCGCGCCACCCATCTGCGCAGCCTGGCGAGATCCGCCTGACGCCGACGCAGTTTGTAGATGTCGTCGTATTCAGACGATCGTTGCTTGTAGTACGTCTTGAGCGCGCCGGAGCCGCTTCGGATCATCACTCCACTGAATTTCAGCATAGAATGGCTCAATCCTCGGCATCATTTCCGGACATGCAGCTTGCACCGACGTCGGCCTTTATGCGGGCGAGAAGCTTCGAGGCCGTCTTGAACTCAAGCGTCGATTGACCCTCCGTCACGCCGGACAGAGCTGGCGAAAGGATCTTGTAGGCGGCGTCCATCTTGCTTTCGGCATGCCAGCACGCTGCCTGGGCGGCCGCGGCGCGCAGCTCCCAGAGCCTGGCCCCCTGCCCTCTGGCGATCGCTATCGCTTGGGCAAGCCACAGGTCTCTTTCAGTCGCGCTTGCCGCGCAAACCAGGGCCCGCATCCGCATGATCTCCGATTTGCACCAGGTCTCACCCGTCAGCTCCACCAGCTGGAATGCCCTCTCCAACAACATGAACGCCTCGGCGTGCTGCGCTTGCTCGTGGTGCACTTCCGCAGCCACGGCCATGAAGAATGGCAGGATGACGGAGTGACCGGCCTCGTCCAGTTCCGCAATGTGGCGCCTCATGGCTTCCAGATGGCTGACCGAGGCTTGGGTCCGCGACAACGCCCATGACTGGAAAAAGCCGCCTTCACGCTTTCCCAGAAAGGTTTCGTGGTCCCTGTTGACTTCCAGAAGCCGTGCGGAAAGCGCTGCACAGCCCTCCACGTCGCGCGACATGATGCGCTGTACGCATGCCCTCCTCATGGCAAGCACCAGCGTTATGACGTGATTGAGCGATTCCGCATGCCTCACGCCTTTCATTGCCGTATCGCAGCCGGATTCGGGATAGCCCATGGCGGTCTGCGACATCCCCATGATCGTATACATGGATGCCTTCATGTCCCGGCTGGCCAAATTGGCCTCGGGACCATCCCGATCGACTTCATAGTCGGTCAGCAACCTGGAGAGCACGTCGCAGGTTTCGCTAAACTGTCCGCGGATGAAATGCGCCAATCCGGCAGCGCGCAACGACATCACGTCCGACCGGGACCCGGAAAGGTTTGTATCCTGGTGAAGGTTTCGAATATCGGCGGCGCATCGAGACAGGCTCTCCGCATCCGAATGCGTAAAATAGTAATTAATGAGACCGTCGTAGACTCTCAGGAGAGATACGGCATCACCGGTGCGCAGGCCCAATGCACGAGCCCGCTCATAGCAGGTCAGGACCTCTGCGCTGCCCGATCCACGAAGATCTATCAGTGCCCGACCGAGCTGCAGTTGCAACATCAGCTCTCGTTCAGCGCTCTGCGCCTCGGATGGAAGCAGCTCTTGCTGACGCAGGGCATTCTTCAAATGGCTGGCTTTCTCAGCCAGCGCCGAGCGACCCGACGCCTTTTCTGCGGCAAGCAGATAGTACTTTATCGACCTCTCGGGCTCGCCGGCCTCTTCAAAATGCAGCGCCAACGCCTCGGCGTTGGTGACCGGGCTATGTTCGGCAGCTCCTTCCAGCAGCAAAGCGAGGCGGAGATGCAGGTGCCGCCTGCGATTGCGCAGAATGGAGTCATAGGCCGCATTCTGGACCAGGGCGTGCTTGAACGAATAGGCGCTCTCGGGCGCGTAACCGCGGCCATTCACGAGCCCGGCCGCGGTCAGCTCGTTGAGTGCGGCAATCAAAACGCCCTCATCGAGGTCACTGATGCTCCTGAGAACGTCGAACGAAAACTCTCGTCCGATCACCGATGCGGTCTGGGCCACTTCCTTCGCATCGGGATGACGATCCAATCGCGCAGTCAGGGATGCATGGAGCGAGGGAGGAACCAACGAACGTCCCACGCCGACCTTGAGCTGGTCCAGTTGGATTTCCAGCACTGACTTGGTCAGCTCCTCGATGTGCAGCGGTACCCCATCGGAGCGGGATACGATTTCATCGATGATTTCTGCGGACAGGGCATGCTCGCCAGCGACCGCGCCGACAAGCAGGGCTGCGTGACGCCGGTCGAGCCCGGTCAGCATCAGGTGGGTCACCTGCGGACGGGTGATCCAGGGTGGCCGGAACTCCAGGCGACCGCTCGCGATCACCATGAGAGGAAATTGATCTATTTCGTCGACCAGCCTGTCGATCAGATCCAAGGTCACCTGATCCGCCCAATGCAGGTCTTCAAAGACAGCCAACCTGGCGGATTGAGCCGTCTGCATTCTCAGCAGTCGAATGATCGACGCCAGGGTCATGTCCCTTTTTTTGCGCGCCGACAAGTCGAGCGGCAGGCTTGGCGCTGGCATGGAAATCGAAAGAAGGTCGCCGATCAGGAATCCATCGATTTCCGTCGCGCCGTATTCCGCGAGCAGAAGCGCCAACTTCTGCGACCTCACGGACATCGAATCTCCGCCCTCGATCTTCGCGGCGAGTTCGATGTGGCGGATGATCGGATAGAGCGGAGCGTCCTGCTGGTGCGCCGAGCACGAGAATTGCAGCGGCGGAAGTCGATCTCCTTCCTGGCTTGCATCTTCGAGGACCGAAATGAGCCTGGATTTCCCGACCCCGGCTTCACCGATCAGCAGACACATCACCCCCTGACCGGCGAGAACCTGTTCCCATCGGCGCAGAAGCAGGCTCTTCTCCTCCATTCGGCCGACCAGCGGCGTCTCGATCGAACGAAGGGCCCTGAAACGGCTCTCGATGATATTTTCCTTGGTGACCGCCCAGGCCGTGACCGGCCCTGCCAGGCCTTTCAGGTCCAGGGGCCCCAGGCGCCGGTATTGAAAGATTTCGCCGGTCAGTCGGCGGGTCGCCTCATCGATCACCACCGCGCCGGTGTCCGCGATGGCCTGCAAACGCGCCGCGAAATTCGGAGTTTCGCCGACCGCGGTCTGCGAATCCCTGTCGCCATCCACGATAGCGCCGATCACGGCGATGCCCGTCGCGATACCCACCCGACAGCTCAGCGAGCCCGCAGGCCCGGCCGGGGTGCTCAGACGATGAACGGCCTCGACCGCAAGCAAGCCGCTCCGCACCGCGCATTCGGCGTCGTCCTCGTGCGCGCTTGGATAGCCAAAATATGCCAGGATGCCATCGCCAATGTAGCGAGCGACATATCCTCCGTTTTCGGTGACCAGGTTCGTCACACAATTGTGGTGCGCGGAAATCGCCTCGCGCAGATCTTCCGGGTCCAGCCTCGTTCCAAGCGCTGTCGACCCAACCAGGTCGACAAACATGACCGTGAGCCGGCGACGCTCGACCTGCGGCTTTGCGCTGGCCTTGACCGGATCGGCCGCCTCGCGATCTTCGGGAAACTCCTTGGCGCTCGTCTGGCCGCAGACAGAGCAAAAGCGCGCGCCCGCAGCATTCTGGTGTTCGCACGAGGCGCATTGCCAAGACAGAGGCATGCCGCAGTCTCGGCAAAACTTGGAGCCGGTCGCAACATGCAATCCACAGCGCGAGCAGAGCATTTCCACCTGCTGATCCGGACCGTACCACACCACGCTTGGTCCCGACAAAAGCTTAAGGTCGTGCCGGCCCGCTGTCACGTGGCGGCACGGGTATTGCGTCAAAATCATTGCCGTTTCGGCCGCCACCGCCCGCGCATGGGACGGCCATGCCGACGGCGTCTGATCCCCTAACCGGGAAGACTCAGCCCATCGCCATAGTCCGGTTTTGCCACACTGCGGTCAGAGGTTGTCAACCCTCGTTCCACAACCCCGGAGACCGCAGAGCGGCGGTGCGCTCTATGCCTGGGTATGCCCATTGTCGCCCGACGCCATTGCCGCCTGCCCGGCGATCTCCTCGCTCCGCCAGCACCTGACTGCATGCCCGTCTGGCCGTGTCTCCAGCACCGGTCCCGGCTCATGGCGGCACAAATCTTCCGCGTAACGGCAGCGCGGGCTGAAAGCGCATCCGTTGGGCGGATTGAGCGGGTTGGGAAGATCTCCGCCCGTCGTCGCCAGCGGTGCATGGTGGAGCGGATCGGGGATCGCCGCGATCAAAGCGCGCGTATAGGGATGCGCAGGCCGCTCGAAAATCTCGCGCCAGTCGCCGTTCTCGACGATGCGGCCGAGATACATCACGGCGACGCGGTCGCTCATATGCTCGACGACGCCGAGATCGTGGCTGATCATGATGTAGGACAGACCAAGCGTGTCCTTCAACTCCAGGAGCAGGTTGATGATCTGGGCGCGGATCGAGACGTCGAGCGCCGACACCGGCTCGTCGCAGATGACGATCCTGGGGTTGAGGATCAGCGCGCGGGCGATGCCGATGCGCTGGCGCTGGCCGCCGGAGAATTCGTGGGGGTAACGGTCGGCCTGTTCGGGCCGCAGGCCCACGTGCCGCAGCATGGTCGCGACGCGGTCCTCGATCTCGCTTCTTGCGGTCACGCCATGCACGCGCAGGGGATCCTCCAGCGTGCGACGCACCGTCTGGCGCGGATTGAGCGAGGCATAGGGATCCTGGAACACCATCTGCACGATACGGGCGAGCGCCTTGCGATCGCCCGACGGCCTGCCCGTGATCACCTGCCCGTCCAGCACGATGCGGCCGCGCGTCGGCGCCAGAAGACCCAGGATCGACAGGGCGACCGTCGACTTGCCCGAACCGGACTCGCCGACGAGGCCGAGGCACTCGCCGCGTTTCAGATTGAGATCGACGCCGTCGACGGCGCGGAGCATCCGCCGGTTGCGGCCCAAGAGGCCGCCTCCAACTGGAAAATGAACCGCGAGATCCTCGACGCTGAGAATGAGATCGTCCTTCCCCCGCGGCTCATGCATGGTGGTGGCACCTCACCAGGCCGCCAGCCTCCAGGAGGTCCGCCGTCGGCGCAACGCTCCTGCAAATGTCGGTGGCATGGGCACAGCGCGGATTGAACCGGCAACCATCAGGGAAATTGGTGATGGCGGGCACGACGCCCGCAATCTCCTTGAGCCTGCTCCGGCCCAGGGCTGCGCGACTGCCCAGCCGCGGCAGCGAGTCGACCAGGCCCTGAGTGTAGGGATGCGAGGGCGTGCGGAAAATATCTGCGGAGCCGCGCTCCTCGACGATGCGGCCGGCATACATGACGGCGACGCGGCGGCAGACATTGGCGACGAGGCCAAGATCATGGCTGATCATCAGGATCGCCGTGCCGCGCTCGGCGCAGAGATTGCGCATCAGCTCGATGATCTCGGCCTGAACGGTGACGTCGAGCGCCGTGGTCGGCTCGTCCGCGATCAGCAGGTCCGGGCCGCAGGCGAGCGCGATGGCGATCATGACGCGCTGGCGCATGCCGCCGGAGAGCTGATGTGGATAGTCGTTCACGCGCCGCTCCGGCGCAGGCACGCGAACGCTGGCCAGCGCCTCGACCGCGAGCTGATGGGCTTCACGCCAGCTGTTGCCCTTGTGCAGCACGAACATCTCGGCGATCTGCCGTCCCACCGGCGAGACCGGGTTCAGCGCCGTCATCGGCTCCTGGAAGATCATGGCGATCCTGTTGCCGCGCAGGTCGCGCTGTGCGGCCGCCGAGAGGTGTTGGATCTCCCGACCGTCAAACCGGATCATGCCGGCACCGATCGACAGCGGCGGCCGCAGCAGGCCGATCAGGGCGAGCGCCGTGATGCTCTTGCCGCAGCCGGATTCACCGACGAGACCAAAAGTCTCGCCGCGGTCGATGCGGAAGGAGATGCCCTCGGCCGCGGCAACGCGCCTCTCACCATCGTCGAGATCGATGCGCAAATCCTCGACCTCGATCAGCGGCGCGCCGGTCATGTCCGCCGGCTCCGCGAGTGGGGATCGAGAATGTCGCGCAGGCCGTCGCCGAGCAGATTGAGGCCGAGCACGGTCAGGAAGATGGCAAGGCCAGGAAACACCGACAGCCACGGCGCCGTGGTGATCTGGTCGCGGGCATCCGACAGCATGCTGCCCCAGCTCGGAAACGGCGGCCGGACGCCGAGGCCAAGGAACGACAAGGCCGCCTCCGAGAGCACCGCGCTGCCCATGCCGAGCGTGCCGATGACGACGATCGGCCCAAGCATGTTTGGCAGCAGCTGCGTCATCATGATGCGCAGATCGCCATAGCCGAGTACGGTCGCCGCCTGCACATAGCCCTGGTTCCGCAGCGACAGCGCCGAGGCGCGGGCGATGCGGCAGGTGAAGGACCAGTTGGTGAGGCCAAGCGCGATCAAGAGGCTGGTGAGGCCCGGCCCCAGCACTGCCATGATGGCGAGCGCAAAGATCAGCGAGGGGATCGCGAGCATGACATTGGTCAGGGCATTGACGACGTCATCCCACCAGCCGCCCCAATAGCCGGCACTGAGGCCAAGTGCGACGCCGATGACGCTGTTGATGAGCTGTGAGACGATGCCGACCGTGAGCGAGACGCGCGCGCCATAGACGACGCGGGAATAGATGTCGCGACCCTGATCGTCGGTGCCGAACCACCAGGTCCAGCTCGGCGGCTCCTCCGCGTTCATGAGGTTGGCATCGAGGACGGGGTCGGTATGGGCCAGCCAAGGGGCGAGCACGCCGACCAGAACCGCAAGCGCGAACAACGTGCCACCGATGACGAGATTGGCGCGCAGCTTCATGCGTATCTGATCCTCGGGTCGATCACGCCGTAGAGCAAATCGACCAGCAGGTTGATCGCGAGAAAGGCCAGCACCACCACGAGAATGGAGCCCTGGACGGCAGGAATATCACGCTGCAAGACACTGTCCACCAGCAGCGAGCCGATGCCCGGCCACGAGAACAGCTTTTCGACGACGACCGCCTGCCCCATCAGCCCGCCGAATTGCAGGCCGACGGTGGTGAGAATGATCACGAGCGCGTTGCGCATCACATGCCACTTCACCACGCGCGTCTCGCTCATCCCCTTGGAGCGCGCGGTGCGGACGAAATCGGCCGTCATGATCTCGAGGACGGCGGCGCGCGTGGTCCGGGCAAACAGCGCCATCGGCGAGACGCCGAGGGTCAAGGCCGGCAGCAGCAGATATTTCAGGCCGCCATCGCCATAGCCGAAACTCGGCAGCCAGCCGAGCTTCAGCGCGAAGACATACATGATCACCAGGCCGAGCCAGAACTTGGCAATCGACAGCCCCGTCACCGCGACGATCATCGCCGCACTGTCGACGAGGCCGCCCGGCCGCAACGCGGCGATGAAGCCGAGCGGCACCCCGAGCACGACGGAAAACGCCATGGCCGCGAAGATCAGCTGCAGCGTCGGCCATGCCCGCTTGGCGAGCATCGCCGTAACGGGCTCGCGTGTCCGGAACGAGGTCCCGAAATCGCCGGTGGCGAGCTTGGCGATATAGGCACCGAAACGCACATGGACAGGATCGTCGAGGCCGAGCTGTTTCTTCAGGCGCAACTCGACCTGCGGATCGGCGTCATCGCTCATCGACGAGACGATGCTGCCGGGGACGACGCTGAACAGAACGAACACCAGCAACACGACGGCGAGCACGGTCGGGATGGTTTGCAGCAGACGACGGATCAGGAAGGAGAGCATCGGCACTTTCTTCCGCCCCTCCACCGCTTCCATCGCGATGGAGGAGCACGAGAATGCGTGTCATTTCGCGGGCGAAGTGTCGTCGACCCACAGCTCCTCGGTATTCTGATGGGTCAGCTCCGTCGGGTTCTTCTGAATGCCGTGGAGCCAGGGCTGCACGGCCATGACGGCCTTGTTGTAGTTGAAGAACCAGACCGGCGCCTCCTCATAGAGGAACGCATTGGCCTTTTGCAGTAGCTGCGTGCGCTTGGCGCTGTCGTCGGCCTGTCCCGCCTCGTCGAGGATCTTGTCGAAGTCGGGATTCCTGAAATTCATGTAGTTGCAGGCCGGCTGCGGCGTCGACGAGTGGAAGCATTTGAGGGCAGCCAGCGGATCCGGTCCGCTCTGCTGCGAATAGATGAAAGCCTGGTAGTCGCCGGTGCGCACCACCTCCGCCAGCACCGCGGTCTCGACCTGCTTGACCTTCACCTTGATGCCGACCTTGTCCAGCATCGGGATGACCGCCGAGACAATCGGCAGGCCCCAGCTTTCATTCTGGCTGGTGGTCCATTCGAATTCGAAGCCCTGGGGATAGCCGGCCTCGCTAAGCAGCTGCTTGGCCTTGGCGGGATCATAGGGATACGGCTTCATCGTCTTGTCGTAGGCGGGCGAGGTCAGCGGCAGCCAGCTGGTGGCGCGATAGGCCTTGTCCTTGACCAGCTTGCTGATGATCAAATCGGAATCGATGGCGTAGTTGATCGCCTGCCGCACGCGCTTGTCGGCGAACGGCTTGAAGGCGGGATTCATCCCCATGTAGCGCGTGAAGACCTCGGCGACCTCGACGATGGTGCCCTTGAGATTGGGGTCGGCCTGATAGGCGACATACTGCGCCGGCCCGAGCACCGAGGTATCGATTTCCTTGTTGCGGAAGGCGACATCGCGCGCCGCGGCCTCGCCCATGATCGAGACGATGACCTTGTCGGCATAGGGCTTGCCGGGCTTGTAGAACTTGTCCCACCGCTCCAGGACGATGCGCGAGCCCGGCACGTGCTCGACGAACTTGAAGGGACCGAGACCGATCGGGTGCTGGATGAAGCTGTCCTTGGCGCCCTCGTCGGCAGGATAGATCGAGGTCAGCGCGGTGAAGAAATAGAAGCCGGGATCGACCTTTTCGGTCAGCTTCATCTCGAGGGTGAAGTCGTCGATCTTCTTCAGGCCGGAGATCTCCTTGGCCTGGCCCTTCTCGACCGCGGCTGCGCCCTCGATGATCCGGACATAGCGCGCGCCGGGATAGGCTTTGGTGCCGTCCATGATGCGGTTGAAGGTCCAGATGATGTCGTCGGCCGTCATCTTGCGGCCATCGTGGAAATAGGCGTCGTCGCGGAGCTTGAAGGTGTGAACGAGACCGCCGCCCGAGACGACGACCTCCTTCGCAAGCTCCGGAACCGGCTTTCCTTCCGCGGAGTCCCAGGTGTAGAGCGAGCGATGCAGCGCCTTGGCGTAGATCTCGTCCTGGGCGCGCTGGGTGGTGTGGATGTCGAGGCTGGTGAAGCTCGAACCGTAGGGCGCGGTCATGCGGATGGTCCCGCCCTTGCGTGGGGTCTGGGCCTCCGCCGATCCGGCAAGTGCCAGTGCCATCCCCGCGACGATCGCCGTCATCCTGAACATCATGTGGTCTCCCAATAGCGCAGGTATTTCGATCACGGATTTGATCATTCACTGCCCGTCGAACGCAAGCTTCGTTTTGAGGGCGGCCAATGCCGGTTCCTGAGGCAGGGCGCCTGATGACGCGGTGCGTCATCGCGCCGCCAGGGGCAGTGAACATTCTTCGCGATCGACGCGACCAAGCCTGGGATCGTTATCTGAGCCCCGGGAAACGCGAAACAATGATGCGCCAAACGTTAGGTATCTTGCTCGCGGGCAGCCTGGTTGCCGCGACGGCGGCGATGGCGATCCCCGTCACGCCGGATCCCGACAGGGACGGTCCCGCTGACGGCATCGACGTCGGCTGGTACCGCAGTTCGGGATCAAACACCTATGTCGACGAAACCTGGTGGGCGACCAGGAACCGCTGCACGCCTGATTATCTCGGCGAACGCTTGATCTGCGGCGCGCTGCGGATTTTGGCGCGGGCCACCAGCCGGACCTTCGAGGCCAAAATGTCCGATGATGCCGGCCTGCCGCTGCCGGCCAGCTGGGAGCTGATGACCGCAAAGAACGCCTTCTTCATCCGCTCGGGTCACGTCGAGACGCCGCTCGATCTCGCAACCGTAGCCAGCTTCTATCGCGCCGCGCTCGGACAGCGCGGCTGGATCGAGAAGGACGGCGCGGTGATCAAGCCTGACAGGGCCGAGATCGCCTTCACGACACCGGACGGACCGGCGATGCTCCGGCTCACTCGCCAGGACAACAGGACCATCGTCGACCTGTCCGTGCGCAAGCGTGCGAACGCGACGGCCGGTATCCCGCCCAAGCCGGGGCAAGTGAGGCTGATGCTCGGCAATGAGACCGATGAAGCGGCCGTCGTCACCGTCAACGAGCGGACCATCAGCCTGGCGCCGCATGTGGGAGAAAAACTGGCGCATACCGACGACGCAGCGAGCGAAGGGTCTGATATCCAAAAGATCGATCTGCCGCCGGGAAAGCACACGATCACTGTCAAGGTCGCGGGCAACGCAGCCCGGAGCCGGGAGCTCGAGGTCGCAGCAAATGAGACCTGGGGTCTGCTGGTCGGCCCGGACGGCGCTCCGCTGCCGATACGGCTGTATTGAGCGCGACGCTGTCTCCCCGNCGTCATTGCGAGCGCAGCGAAGCAATCCAGAATCTTCCCGCGGCAGCAAGTCTGGATTGCTTCGCTGCGCTCGCAATGACAGAGCGCAAAGAGGCGCTCCGTCAGCCCGACAGCTCCGGCTGCCAGTCCCGCAGCTTCCGCGCCGCGCCGGTGACGTCGGCGACCGTCCGGAACGCTGCCGCCTCCACCATCATCCCGCGTGCGAGCCTGACGGCGCGCGCCTCGCTCACCGCCCGCTGGCGCGGATCCTCGATCAGCTCGAAATCGATGTTGTGGGCGAGTCCGAAGATGCGGCGAATGGTTTTGGCGGCGGCGAAACCGACGGTGTCGGTGAACAGGCGCTGCATGTAGGCTTGCCGCTCGGCTTCGAGCCGCATCGCGCCCTTTTCGCCGGCAAAGAGCGAGACCGGATAGGCATCGCCGCTCGCCTCCGACCGCCAGAGCTCGAGGAATTTTCGCGCGAATTCGTTCCAGACCTGGTCGACCGTCTCCAGCACCCAGGCTTCGAATTCGTGCCGCACGCCCGGCGCGCGCTCATGGCCGGCGGAGGCGAAATAGGCCATCAGGAGATTGGCGAGCACTGCGCCGACATCGAACCCAATCGGACCGAAGAAGGCGAATTCGGGATCGATCACCCGCGTCTCTGACGCCGTCACCATGATCGAGCCGGTGTGGAGATCGCCATGCAGCAGCGCCTCCGGGCTCGCCATGAATTTCAGCTTCAGCCTGCTGATCGCGACATGGAGCTCCATGTCCTCGCACAAGGATGCGGCGAGGCCATCGAGATAGGGTGCGGTCCAGCGGTTCTGCTCGGCGATGCGATAGGGGTCGGTGAAGATCAGATCCTCGGTGATCTTGCAGAGCGCATGATTGCCGGCGAAGGCCGCGATGGCTTCCTTCTTCTCGGCGGCCGCGAGCGCGAGGTCGGAGGTGAAGAACAGCGTCCGCGCCATGAAGGTGGTGATGTCGTCGACGAAGCGCGGATATTGCACTCCTGCGACCAGGCCCTTGCGCATGATGATGTGGGGCTCGAGCAGCTCCATCACGGTGAGCGCGAGTGTCTCGTTGTGATGCAGCAAGGCCGGCACCAGGCGAGGTGCAAGCTTGGCCTGCCGGGACAGTGCGAGATATTCGTAATGGGCCCGCGACAGCGGCAGCGGCCAGCTCTCGCCGACGAGGCGGACGTAAGGCAGCGCCTGCTTCACGGCGATGCCACCGCCGGCGCCCTTCACGATGAAGACGAGATTGAGATTGCCGTCGCCGACCTCGGTGATGGACCAGGCGGTTGGCGCGCCGCCAAGCAGCGCCGCGATGTCGGGCAGGCCCGCGAGATAATCCCGCAAGGCTGCTTCCTGAAGAATCCGATAAGCTCCCTGCCCCATGACGATCCCTTCCCGCCTGTGTCGGCCGGATCGTTACTCCCGCTCCAGGAAGCTCGAGCCGATCTCGGCCTTTCTTTTGATCGGATCGTAATCACAATAAACGCTGTCCGCCACCAGCGTGTAGCTGGCGTAGACGCTGTATTTATCTGTCTTGACCGAGTTCAGGCCGATCACCGAGGTGCTTTTGCCGCCATTCCACTTGAACGGTGTCGAGCTCTTGGCCTGCTCGCAGGCCAGCACGGCCTCGTTGAAGACATAGCCCTCGACGAACGCCTTCAGCGTTCGCACCTGCACAGCCATTTTCCACTCGACATAGCCGACGGCTCCGAGGCCGGCGACCACAAGCACCAGCAGCGCGACGACGATCCTCTGAAAAGTCATTCGTTCCCCCAGTATACGAACTATCTCCGCCCGTCATTGCGAGCCAACGGGTCCGCGCAAAGCGCGGCCCGATGACGGGCTCCGCGAAGCAATCCAGAATCCCTCCGCGGCAAGACTCTGGATTGCTTCGCTGCGCTCGCAATGACGGGCTTGGCTGACATTCCCTGTGCCTTACTTTCCTAAAACGGCATTCCCATCATCTTCGACAGCCGCTCGAGCGAGAGGTAGCCGGCGTGATAGGCGGCAAGCCCGAGGCCGTAGATGATCGCCGAGATGATCGTGGTCCAGATCAGCTTGCGCTTCATGCCGGTCAGGACAGGCGCGCCAGGGTCGGTGCCGGGCGCGCCGATACCGTCCTCGTGCTGGCTGCGCACGCCGAACGGCAGCGTCAAGAACAGCGCGATCCACCAGATGACGAAGTAGATCGCGAGCGCGGTTGAAATCTGGACGGCCATGATCCGGTCTTAAGCCTGCTCGATCTCGACCAGCGCGCCGGAAAAATCCTTCGGGTGCAGGAACAGCACCGGCTTGCCGTGGGCGCCGATCTTCGGCACGCCGTCGCCGAGCACCCGCGCGCCCTCCTTCACCAGCGTATCGCGCGAGGCGATGATGTCGACGACCTCGTAGCAGACGTGGTGGATGCCGCCGTCGGGGTTGCGCTCGAGGAATTTAGCGATCGGCGAGGCCTCGCCGAGCGGCTCGATGAACTCGATCTTGGTGTTGGGGAGCGTTGCGAACACCGTGGTGACGCCGTGCTCGGGCAGCGGCACGGCCTCGGAGATCACCGCGCCGAAGGCCGCGCCGTAGATTTTTGCGGCCTTGACGGCGTCCTTGGTCGCGATCGCGACGTGGTTGAGGCGACCCAGCATGTTCCTTCTCCCTTAGCGCGTGATGCGAAGACCACGCTCAGCCTACACTGTCAGGACGTGGACCAGACAGGGGGGCTTCTTGCCCCAATGTTCGTTGATGACGGCCCGGACGGCGCGTCGCACCGATTCCGCCAGCGCATCCGGATCCCGCCGGCGCGCCTTCGGCAGGCCCTCGACCGTGGACATCACGGCATCGAAAACCAGGTCGTCAAAAATCTCGCCCGCCCTGTTCTTTTCGGGGATTCCGACCAGATCGACCTCGGGCTCGTCGGCAAGCTCGCCCTGCGCGGTCATGGCGATGGCGACGAAGGCGCAGCCGGAGAATGCCATGCGGCGGCGCTCGACCACGGCACGGGACTTGGAATCCTCGAGAATGGTGCCGTCCTTGTAGAGCCGGCCTGAAGGCACCTCGCCGACCACGCCCGGATCGCCCGGGCCGAGCTTGACGAGGTCGCCGTTGCGAATGACCAGCACGCGCGGCACGCCGGCGGCGCGCGCGAGCTTGGCGTGCTCGTTCAGGTGCAGGGCTTCGCCGTGGACGGGGATCAGGAGCTGCGGCTTTACCCAGGAGATCATGTCGCGCAGCTCATCGCGGCGCGGATGGCCGGAGACATGGACCAGATGGTCGCGGTCGGTGAGGACCTCGACGCCCTGCAGCACCAGATTGTTGATGATCGAGCCGACCGCCTTCTCGTTGCCCGGGATGGTGCGCGAGGAGAAGATCACGCTGTCGCCGCGATTGAGCGTGATCTCAGGGTGGTCGTCATTGGCGATGCGGGCGAGCGCCGCGCGGGGTTCGCCCTGGCTGCCGGTGCACAGCGCCAGCACCTTGTCCTGCGGCAGGTGGCCGTAGACCTCGGGCGAACGGAAATTCTGCACGCCGTCGAGATAGCCGGTCTCGCGCGCGACCTGCACCACGCGTTCCATGGCGCGGCCGACCACGACGACCTCGCGGTCAGCAGCTTTGGCCGCATCGGCGACGGCCTTGATGCGCGCGACGTTGGAGGCGAAGGTCGTGACCGCGACGCGACCCTTTGCTGATTTCACGAGATCGATGATGGTGCGGGCGACCTCGGCTTCCGACGGCGAGCGGCCGTCACGCACCGCGTTGGTGGAATCGCCGATAAGAGCGAGCACGCCCTCCTCGCCGAGCTCGCGCAGCCGCTTCTCGTCGGTCGGACGTCCCAAGGTCGGGGTCGGATCGATTTTCCAGTCGCCGGTGTGCAGCACCAATCCGGCCTCGGTGTGGATCGCCAGCGCATGCGCTTCCGGAATCGAATGAGCGACCGGGATGAACTCGACATTGAACGGGCCGACATCGATTCGCCCCCCCGACGGGACCACGGTGACCGGGATCACGGGCGCATTGCGCTCGGCGGCGCATTTGGCCTCGAACAGCGCTGCGCTGAATTGCGTCGCGTAGATCGGGCATTTCAGTTTCGGCCAGAGGTCGATGATGGCGCCGAAATGGTCCTCATGGGCGTGCGTCAGCACCAGGCCCATCAGATTCTTGCGTTCCTTCTCCAGGAAGCTGATGTCGGGCATGATCAAATCGATGCCGGGCAGATGCTCCTCGTCGCCGAAGGAGACGCCGAGATCGACCGCCAACCAGGAACGCTGGTGGCGGTTGCCAAGGCCATAGATCGACAGGTTCATGCCGATCTCGCCGACCCCGCCGAGCGGCGCAAATACCAGTTCGTCGGCCCTCGCCATCACGCAGCTCCCACCGACCGGGCCGGCCCGAAGAACACTTCGCCCGCCGCCACGGGCACAAGGCGGCCCTCCGCGGTGCGGACGATCAGGCAGCCGGTTTCGTCGATCGTGTCGAAGATGCCTTCCAAGACCGTGGTTCCCGTATGGATCGCGATCGGCTCGCCCAGGCGGGCGGCGCGCTGCAGCCACAGCTTACGGATCTCGGCAAAGCCGCGGCCATTGTCCCAAATGCCGCGGAATTCGACCCAGGCGTCCGACAGCGCCGCGAACAGCTCTTCCGCGCTGATCTGGACGCCGAGGGCTGCGAGCGACACAGCGGGCGTCGGCATGCCTTCTGGCGCCGCCACGATGTTGGTGCCGATACCGACCACGATGGCGAGGCGATCGCCGACAGCTTCGGCCTCGAGGCCAATGCCGACCAGCTTCTTGCCGTCGGCGAGGACGTCGTTGGGCCATTTCAGGGCGTAGCGCGGCCTGCCCTCGCCGAGCCGTAGCGCGGCCTCGAGGCTGACCTTCTCCAAGGCGGCCTCCTCGGCCAGCCCGGCGGCGAAGCCGATCGTAGCAGCCACCGCAGGGGCGACGTCGAGGACTTCGAGGACAGTGGCGGCGAGATTACCTTTGGGCGCAATCCAGGGGCGCTGGCGGCGACCGCGGCCGGCGGTCTGCTCTGATGTGACGAACCAGATCGGGCCGCGTTCGCCGGCGCGGGCCGCTTCGATGGCGTCGGCATTGGTCGAGCCGGTCCGCTCAAGGACGGCGAGCTTGTAGCCCGCCGCGATCGCGCGAGGACCGAGCGCGAACCCCATCCTAAAACAGCGATTTTGCTGCGGCGGAGGCGACGCTCACCACCGGGCCTGCAAACAGGGCGAACAGCAGGTTGAACAGGCCCGCGACCGCCAGCACCGTCTTGACCTCGACCCTGACGGGATCAACCTGGCCGGCCGGCTCGTCGAAATACATCGTCTTGACGATGGCCAGATAGTAGTAGGCGCCCACGACGCTGGAGAGCACGCCGATCACGGCCAGCGTGAACAAATTCGCCTTGATGGCGGCGACGAAGACGTACCATTTGGCGAAGAAGCCGGCGAGCGGCGGAATGCCGGCCAGCGAGAACAGCAGCATCGCGAACATGAAGGCGAGCAGCGGGTTGGTGCGGGAGAGACCGGCGAAATCGCTGATCTGCTCGACTGCCTGGCCGTTGCGCTTCATGGCGAGGATGATCGAGAACGAGCCGAGCGTCATCGCGACATAGATCACGATGTACATCAAGACGCCCTGCGCGCCTTCGACGGTGCCGGAGGCGAGGCCGACCAGGGCAAAGCCCATATGGCCGATCGAGGAATAGGCCATCAGTCGCTTGATGTTGCTCTGGCCGATCGCGGCGAACGAGCCCAGCGCCATCGAGGCGATCGCCACGAACACCAGGATCTGCTGCCATTGCGAGACGATGCCGGGGAACGCCGTCAGCGTGACGCGGGTGAAGACCGCGAGCGCCGCGACCTTCGGCGCCGAGGCGAAGAAGGCGGTGACCGGCGTCGGCGCGCCCTCATACACGTCCGGCGTCCACATGTGGAACGGCACGGCCGAGACCTTGAAGCAGAGGCCGGCGAGCAGGAAGACCAGGCCGAACACCAGGCCGACATTCGCTGCGGTCGCCGCCGTTGCGATGCCGGCGAAGCTGACGGTGCCGGTGAAGCCGTAGACCAGCGAGGCGCCATACAGCAGCATGCCCGATGACAGCGCGCCCAGCACGAAATACTTCAGGCCGGCCTCGGTGGACCTGGCGTTGTCGCGGTTCGAGGCCGCCACGACGTAGAGCGCGAGCGACATCAGCTCGAGGCCGAGATAGAGCGAGATCAGGTCGCCGGCCGAGATCAGCACCATCATGCCGAGCGTCGAGAGCAGCACCAGAATGGCGTATTCGAAGATGCGGCGCGACGCGTCAGCCAGGAACTCGGTCGACAGGATCAGCGTCACGGCCGAGCCGACCAGGGCCAGGATCTTCATGAAGCGGGCGAAGTCGTCGACGATGAAGCTGCCGCCGAACGTCACCTGCTTGCCCGCGGGCAGCGTGTATTCGAGCACGCCGACCAGGATCAGCAGCAGCACCGCGAGCGTCGTCACCGCGCCGGTGGTCCCCTGCCCGCGATAAGCGCCGAGCATCAGAAGCGCCATGGCGCCGATCGCGAGCACGATCTCGGGCAGCACCGGCGCCAGTTGATAACCTGCAGTCGTAATGCTCATGACGATATCCTGACCTGCCCGATCACTGGAGCAGTGCGGCGGCCTTCACGGCCGTCACAGCGGTGTTGTAGTTATTGACGAGTTGCTGAACCGAGGCGGCCGACATGTCGAGCACCGGCTTCGGATAGACGCCGAACAGGATCGTCAGCGCGATCAGCGGGAACAGGGTCACGCATTCGCGCAAGGTGAGATCCTTCATGCTCATCAGCGTCGGCTTGACCAGCGCCCCGAACACGACCTTGCGGTAGAGCCACAGCGCATAGCCAGCGGACAGGATCACGCCTGTCGTGGCGAAGAAGGCGGTCGGGATCGAGACCTTGAAGGTGCCGAGCAGCGTCATGAACTCGCCGACGAAGCCTGAGGTGCCGGGCAGACCGACATTGGCCATGGTGAAGACCATGAAGGTCAGCGCGTAGAGCGGCATCCGGTTGACGAGGCCGCCATAGGCCGCGATCTCGCGGGTGTGCAGGCGGTCGTAGACGACGCCGACGCAGAGGAACAGCGCGCCCGAGACGATGCCGTGCGAGATCATCTGGAACATGCCGCCGGCGACGCCCTGCATGGTGCCGGCGAAGATGCCCATGGTGACGAAGCCCATGTGCGCGACCGACGAATATGCGATCAGCTTCTTCATGTCCTCCTGCATCAACGCCACCAGCGAGGTGTAGATGATGGCAATCACGGACAGGGTGAAGATCAGCGGCGCGAAGTCGTGCGAGGCCAGCGGGAACATCGGCAGCGAGAAGCGCAGGAAGCCGTAGCCGCCCATCTTCAGGAGGATCGCCGCGAGCACCACGGACCCCGCGGTCGGCGCCTCGACGTGCGCATCGGGAAGCCAGGTGTGCACCGGCCACATCGGCATCTTCACCGCGAAGGAGGCGAAGAAGGCGAGCCAGGCCCAGGTCTGCAACGACCGCGGCACGGCCGTGTGCATCAGGGTCGGGATGTCGGTGGTGCCGCCGTTCCAGTACAGCGCCATGATGGCGAGCAGCATCAGGACCGAGCCGAGCAGCGTGTAGAGGAAGAACTTGAACGACGCATACACCCGGCGCGGACCGCCCCAGACGCCGATGATCAGGAACATCGGGATCAGGCCGCCCTCGAAGAACAGGTAGAACAGCACGAGATCGAGCGCCGAGAAGGTGCCGATCATCAGCGTTTCCAGGATCAGGAACGCCATCATGTATTCGCGGACGCGGTTCGAGATCGCCTTCCAGCTCGCGATGATGCAGAACGGCATGATCGCGGTGGTCAGGATCACCAGCGGCAGCGAGATGCCGTCGACGCCCATGTGATAGGTGATGCCGGTGGCGAGCCAGGCAGACTTCTCGACGAACTGGAAGTCGGCATTACCAGGGTCGAAGCGCATCACCAGGATCACCGACACCGCGAAGGTGATGATCGTGGTCCACAGCGCGATCCAGCGCGAATTGCTCCTGCTTGCCTCGTCGTCACCGCGGCTCAGGTAGACGATGAGCGCGCCGACCAGCGGCAGGAACGTCGTGACCGAAAGGATGGGCCAGGTTGTCATTTACTGGCCTCCAAAGCCGAACATGAACCAGGTGATCAGGCCGGCGGCGCCGATCAGCATGGCGAATGCATAGTGATAGAGATAGCCGGTCTGGATCTTGACGACGTTGCGGGTGACATCCAGCACGCGGGCGGAGACGCCGTCGGGGCCGAAGCCGTCGATGATGAAGCCGTCGCCCTTCTTCCAGAGCTGGTAGCCGATCCACTTCGCCGGACGGACGAAGATGAGATCGTAGAGCTCGTCGAAGTACCATTTGTTGAGCAGGAACTGGTACAGCATCGGCTGCGTGTTCGCGAGCTCGACCGGCAAATACGGTTTGCGGATGTAGAAGGTGTAGGACACCAGGAAGCCGCCGACCATCATCAGGAAGGGCAGCCAGCCGAGCAGAGGCGGCATGTGCTCCATATCCTCGAGGATATGCGGGTTCATCTTCACGGACTCGCGGAAGAACTCCTCCACGCCGTGCGGACTGGTGAACAGCTCCTTGAACGGGAAACCGGCCAGCACGGAGCCGACGGCGAGCACACCGATCGGGATCAGCATCCAGATCGGGCTTTCATGCGCGGCTTCGTAATGCTCCTGGTCGTGGGGTTCGCCGAAGAAGGTCTTGAACACCAGACGCCAGGAATAGAACGAGGTCAGGCCGGCGGCGACGATCGTCAGCAGGTAGGCGTAGGTCGAGAACGGGTTATGCGAGGCATAGGCGGCTTCGATGATCGCATCCTTGGAGAAGTAGCCGGCGAACAGCGGGAAGCCGGTCAGCGCCAAGGTGCCGACGGTCATCACCGCGAACGTGTACGGGATCTTCTTCCAGAGGCCGCCCATGTTGCGGATGTCCTGCTCATGGTGCATCGCGTAGATCACAGAGCCGGAGCCCAGGAACAGCAGCGCCTTGAAGAAGGCGTGCGTGAACAGATGGAACATGCCGACCGAATAGGCCCCCGCGCCCATCGCCACGAACATGTAGCCGAGCTGCGAACAGGTCGAGTAGGCGACGATGCGCTTGATGTCGTTCTGGACGAGACCGACGGTTGCGGCGAAGAACGCCGTGGTGGCGCCGAAGAACATCACGACGGCCTGCGCGTTCGGGGCGAGCTCGAACAGCGGCGACAGCCGCGCCACCATGAAGACGCCGGCGGTGACCATGGTCGCAGCGTGGATCAGCGCCGACACGGGGGTCGGGCCTTCCATCGCATCCGGCAACCAGGTGTGCAGCAGGAACTGCGCCGACTTGCCCATCGCGCCCATGAACAGCAGCACGCAGGTCAGCGTCAGCGCATCGACGTTCCAGCCGAGGAAGTTGATGGTCTTGCCGGTGAGGCCGGGCGCGGCATGGAAGATGGTCTCGAAATCGGTCGAGCCGACCAGCGCGAAGATCGCGAAGATGCCGAGCGCGAAGCCGAAATCGCCGACGCGGTTGACCACGAAGGCCTTGATGGCGGCGGCGTTGGCCGACGGCTTCTGGTACCAGAAGCCGATCAGGAGGTAGCTCGCCAGGCCCACGCCTTCCCAACCGAAGAACAGCTGCACGAGGTTGTCGGCCGTCACCAGCATCAGCATGGCGAAGGTGAACAGCGAGAGGTAGCCGAAGAAGCGCGGCCGGTACGGATCCTCGTCCATGTAACCGATGGAATAGAGGTGCACGAGCGAGGACACCGTCGTCACCACCACCAGCATCACGGCGGTGAGCGTGTCGACGCGCAAGCTCCACCAGACTTCGAGCTCGCCGGAGAATATCCAGGGCAGCAGCTGGTAGCGGACGTCGTGGCCGTTGAAGCCGACATCCACCAGCGTCATCCAGGACAGCGCCGCCGAGACGAACAGCAGCGCCGTCGTGATCAGCTCGGCACCGCGCGAGCCGGCTGCGGCCGGCTCGGCCGGGCCGTGACCGTGGTCATCATGCCCGTCGCCGGGCTCGTGATGAGACTCGTGGATGACGGACGCATCCTCGTTGATCGTATCGGACGCATGGGCGTGCGCACCATGGCCGTGATCGCCGTGATGCTCGACCTCGTCGCCCGAGGGGTTGCGGCCGTGCGCGCCGACGAGCGAGATCAGGCCGGCCAGAATGGCGCCCAGCAGCGGCAGAAAAACGATTGCCTGAACCATTTGAGAGCTCAGCCCTTCATCAGATTGACGTCCTCAACCGCGATCGAGCCGCGGTTGCGGAAATAGACCACCAGGATGGCAAGGCCGATCGCGGCTTCGGCGGCCGCAACGGTCAAGACCAGCAGCGCGAAGACCTGACCGACGATGTCGCCGAGGAAGGTCGAGAATGCCACCAGGTTGATGTTGACCGAGAGCAGGATCAGCTCGATCGACATCAGGATGACGATGATGTTCTTGCGGTTCAGGAAGATGCCGAGGATGCCGAGCGTGAACAGGATCGCGCCGACCGCCAGATAATGTCCGAGCCCGATCGTCATTTCACCCACTCCGCCGCGTCGGCATCCGAGAGCCCCTGCCCCGGCGCCACCTGGCGCATCGCCATCGCCATGTCGGGCGTGCGTGCGTTCTGAACGTTGATGTCCTGCCGCTTCACGCTCGCCTTGTGGCGCAGAGTCAGCACGATGGCGCCGATCATGGCGACCAGCAGCACCATGCCCGCAAGCTGGAAGTAGTGGATGTACTTCGTATAGAGCACGAGGCCCAGCGCCTCGGTGTTCGAGACGTTGCTCGGGATCGGCGACGTGATGGTCTTGCTGACGGTCGGGTTGATGACCCAGGCGCCGACGGTCAAGAGCAGCTCGAACAGGAAGATGCCGCCGATCACGACGCCGACCGGCAGGTACTGGATGAAGCCTTCGCGTAGCTCGAGGAAGTCGACGTCGAGCATCATGATCACGAACAGGAACAGCACCGCGACCGCGCCGACATAGACGACGATCAGCATCATGCCGAGGAATTCGGCGCCCATCAGCACGAACAGGCCGGAGGCGTTGACGAAGGCCAGGATCAGGTACAGCACGGAGTGCACGGGATTGCGCGAGACAATCACCATCACGGCCGAGGCGACGCAGACGGCTGCGAAGAGGTAGAAGAACAGCGCGGGAAGGATCATCGAGAAACTCCCGTCATTCCGGGGCGCGCGCCAGCGCGAGCCCGGAATCCAGAGG
>NZ_LJYG01000108.1:665476-699638 GCF_001440035.1 Bradyrhizobium manausense
CGAGCTCGATCGCTTTCGCGATCTCGCGTTCCCAGCGGTCGCCGTTGGCGAGCAGCTTGGCCTTGTCATAGAACAGTTCCTCGCGGGTCTCGGTCGCGAATTCGAAGTTCGGACCTTCGACGATGGCGTCGACCGGACAGGCCTCCTGGCAGAGGCCGCAATAGATGCACTTCACCATGTCGATGTCGTAGCGCACGGTGCGGCGGGTGCCGTCGTTGCGGCGCGGGCCGGCCTCGATGGTGATGGCCTGCGCCGGGCAGACCGCTTCGCACAGCTTGCAGGCAATACAGCGCTCTTCGCCGTTCGGATAGCGGCGCAGCGCATGCTCGCCGCGGAAGCGCGGCGAGATCGGGCCCTTCTCGAACGGATAGTTCAGCGTCGGCTTCGGCTGAAAGAAATAGCGCATGGCGAGGAAGAACGCCGAGACGAATTCCGACAGCAGAAGCGAGCGCGCGGTGGCGTTGATGTTGATACCCATGACGGCCCTCACTTCGGCGCGATGCCGGCGAATTGCAGCACGCCCGCCACCACCACCACCATCACCAGCGAGAGCGGCAGGAACACCTTCCAGCCGAGGCGCATCAGTTGGTCGTAGCGGTAGCGCGGCACGATCGCCTTTGCCATCGCGAACAGGAAGAACATGAAGAACAGTTTCAGCGAGAACCAGATGATCCCCGGCACCCAGTTGAACGGCGGCAGGTCCACCGGGGGCAGCCAGCCTCCGAGGAAGAGGATCGTGGCCATCGCGCACATGGTGACGATCGCGACGTACTCGCCGAGCATGAACAAGAGATACGGCGTCGAGCCGTATTCGACCATGAAGCCGGCGACCAGCTCGGATTCAGCTTCGACGAGGTCGAAGGGCGGACGGTTGGTTTCCGCCAGCGCCGAGACGTAGAACACCACGAACATCGGGAACAGCGGCCAGACGTACCAGTTCAGGATGGTGAGCTGCGGCAGCCCGATCAGGCTGGCAAGGCCGCGGACATGCTGGGCCTCGACCACGGCCGACAGGTTCAGCGTGCCGGCGCAGAGCAGCACGGTGATGATGACGAAGCCGATCGAGACTTCGTAGGACACCATCTGCGCCGCCGAGCGCAGCGCGGCCAGGAACGGATACTTCGAGTTCGACGACCAGCCGGCCATGATGATGCCGTAGATCGACAGCGACGAGATCGCGAAGATGAAGAGGATGCCGACATTGATGTCGGAGATCACCCAGCCGAGATCGGTCGGGATCACCGCCCAGGCCGCCAGCGCGAGCACGCAGGACACCAAGGGCGCCAGCAGGAATACGCCCTTGTTGGCGCCTGACGGAATGATCGGCTCCTTCAGCACGAATTTGAGCAGGTCGGCGAAGGACTGGAACAGGCCCCAGGGCCCGACCACGTTCGGGCCGCGGCGGATCTGCACCGCCGCCCAGATCTTGCGGTCGGCCAGCAAAATGTAGGCGATCGCGATCAAGAGCACGACGAGCACCAGCACGCTCTCCGCGATCATGATGATCAGCGGCCAGAGGAAGCCGGTCCAGAATGCGCTTTCGAAGAATTCCATCAGCTCACTCCGCTGCGGTCAGCATCTGCCCGGAGGCAAGCCGCGAGCATTCCGCCATCACGGCGGACGCACGCGCGATTGGGTTGGTCAAATAGAAGTCCTCGATGACAGGCTTGAACGGCGCCTTCTCGGGCGAGCCGCCCTTCCCGGCCAGCTTCTTGATCTGGTCGGCGGAGCCGGCTTCGATCTGGTCGAGACGGATCAGATGCGGCACGGCCTTGAAGATCGCCTGGCGCAGCGCGCTAAGAGAGTCATAGCCGAGCTTCTTGCCGAGCGCCTCCGAGAGCGCACGGACGATCGCCCAGTCCTCGCGGGCTTCGCCGGGCGGGAACGCGGCACGACCGGTCATCTGCACGCGACCTTCGGTGTTGACGTAGATCGCTGATTTCTCGGTGTAGGCGGCCGCCGGCAGGATCACGTCGGCGCGATGCGCGCCACGGTCGCCATGGGTGCCGATGTAGACGACGAAAGTGCCGTCCGGCGCCTTGATCTCGTCCGCGCCGAGCAGGAACAAGAGGTCCAGCGTGCCGAACGTTGTCATCTGCGCGGCGTTGAGCCCGCCCTGACCGGGGACGAAGCCGATGTCGAGCGCGCCGACCCGCGAGGCGGTCTCGTGCAGCACGCCGAAGCCGTTCCAGCCGTCCTTCACCGCGCCGACGTCGAGCGCGAGCTTGGCGGCGGCAGCCAGAATGGCAGCGCCGTCGTGGCGCGCGGCCGCGCCTGCGCCAACGAGAATGATCGGGTTCTTGGCGTTCTTCAGCACGTCCATGAAGGAATGCTTGCCGGCGGCGAGCTCACCGAGCGTCTCGGTGCCTGCGCCGAGATGGTCATAGTCATAGGTGAGATCGACCTTGGCGCCGATCACGCCGACCTTGAAGCCGCCGGCGCGCCAGCGCTTGCGGATGCGGGCGTTGAACACGGCCGCCTCCTTTCGCGGATTGGCGCCGATGATGAGCAGCGCATCCGCCTGCTCGACCCCTGCCAGCGTCGGGTTGAAGATGTAGGAGCCGCGGCCGAGCGCGGGATCGAAGGCGTCGCCACCCTGCACCGCCAGGTTAGCCGAGCCGAATTTGGCGAGCAGGTCTTTCAGCGCGAACATCTCTTCGACGCCGGCGAGATCGCCGGCGATCGCGCCGATGCGCTTGCCGTCGGTGCGCGCCGCCTTGGAGGCGATCGCCGCAAAGGCTTCCTGCCAGCTCGCCGCACGCAGCTTGCCGGCTTCGCGGATATAGGGCCGGTCGAGGCGCTGGGTGCGCAGACCGTCGACGATGTGGCGGGTCTTGTCGGAGATCCACTCTTCGTTCACGGCCTCGTTGATGCGCGGCAGCACGCGCATCACCTCACGGCCGCGGGTGTCGACGCGGATCGCCGAGCCCACGCCGTCCATGACGTCGATCGACTGGGTCTTGCCGAGCTCCCAGGGCCGCGCAGCGAAAGCATAAGGTTTCGAGGTCAGTGCGCCGACCGGGCAGATGTCGACGAGATTGCCTTGCAGCTCCGAGGTCAGCGCGTGCTCGAGATAGGTCGTGATCTCCATGTCCTCGCCGCGCCCCGTCGCGCCCATTTCGGGAGCGCCGGCGACTTCCGCCGAGAAGCGGACGCAGCGCGTGCACTGGATGCAGCGGTTCATCGAGGTCTTGACCAGCGCGCCGAGATACTTGTCCTCGACCGCGCGCTTGTTCTCGGCGAAGCGGCTGGTGTCGACACCGTAGCCCATCGCCTGGTCCTGCAGGTCGCACTCGCCGCCCTGGTCGCAGATCGGGCAGTCCAGCGGATGGTTGATCAGAAGGAATTCCATCACGCCTTCGCGTGCCTTCTTCACCATCGGCGAACGCGTCGAAATCTCCGGCGGCTCGCCCTTCGGGCCCGGACGGCAATCACGCACGCCCCAGGCGCAGGATGCGACCGGTTTCGGGCCGCCCTTCACCTCGACGAGGCACATCCGGCAATTGCCGGCGATCGACAGGCGCTCGTGGTAGCAGAAGCGCGGAATCTCGGCGCCGGCCGCCTCGCACGCCTGAAGCAGCGTGTAATCGGCGGGGACATCGATCTCTTTGCCGTCGATGATGAGCTTGGTCATTGGCTCAATTCTCTCAATGCGATGCGTCGGTCAGCTCGAGGCGTCTCTCGATCCGGTCGACGCGAATCTCCAGCCGATCAAGTCTACGTTTCACTCCGGCCAAGCCCTCTTCCGTCGCGGTTACGGGCACCTTTAGATCCTGCAGATCGTCTGCCATCCGCTCGGTTCGCTGATCGATCTTGCGCAGCAAGGCAAGCACGATGTTGTCGGGTTCGTCGGTCATTCTCTCTACTCCGCCGCGACCATGTTCACGGGATCGCGGACGCCGATGTCATCGACATCGGCCTTGTGCGAATACTGGTCGATGCGCGCTTCGATCTCGTGACGGAAATGCGTGATCAGGCCCTGGATCGGCCAGGCGGCCGCATCGCCGAGCGCGCAGATGGTGTGGCCCTCGATCTGTTTTGTCACCTCGAGCAGCATGTCGATTTCGCGCTTATGCGCACGGCCTTCAGCCATGCGGGTCAAGACGCGCCACATCCAGCCCGTGCCCTCGCGGCACGGCGTGCACTGGCCGCAGCTCTCATGCTTGTAGAAATAGGAGATGCGCGCGATGGCGCGGATCAAATCGGTCGACTTGTCCATCACGATCACGGCCGCGGTGCCGAGACCCGAGCGCAGCTTGCTCAGGCTGTCGAAATCCATCGGCGTGTCGATGATCTGCTCGGCTGGCACCATGCGCACCGACGAGCCGCCGGGGATCACGGCCTTGAGGTTGTCCCAGCCGCCGCGAACGCCGCCGCAATGCTTGTCGATCAGCTCACGGAACGGAATGCCCATGGCCTCTTCGACGTTGCAGGGCCGCTCGACATGACCGGAGATGCAGAACAGCTTGGTGCCGACATTGTTCGGACGGCCGATGCCGGCGAACCAGGCCGCGCCGCGGCGCAGGATGTCCGGGGCAACGGCGATGGACTCGACGTTGTTGACGGTGGTCGGGCAGCCGAACAGGCCGACATTGGCCGGGAACGGCGGCTTCAGGCGCGGCTGGCCCTTCTTGCCTTCGAGGCTTTCGAGCAGCGCGGTCTCCTCGCCGCAGATATAGGCACCGGCGCCGTGCGCGACATAGAGGTCGAACGGCCAGCCGTTGACGTTGTCCTTGCCGATCAGCTTGGCCTCATAGGCCTGGTCGATCGCGGCCTGCAGGCGCTCGCGCTCGCGGATGAACTCGCCGCGGACATAGATGTAGCAGGCATGCGCGTTCATCGCGAAGCTCGCGATCAGGCAGCCCTCGACCAGGAGATGCGGATCGTGCCGCATGATCTCGCGGTCCTTGCAGGTGCCGGGCTCGGATTCGTCGGCATTAACGACGAGATAGCTCGGACGGCCGTCGGTGGATTCCTTCGGCATGAAGGACCACTTCAGACCGGTCGGGAAGCCGGCGCCGCCACGGCCGCGCAGCCCCGAGGCCTTCATCTCGTTGATGATCCAGTCGCGGCCCTTGTCGATGATGTTCTTGGTGCCATCCCAGGCGCCGCGGCGCCGCGCGCCCTCGAGCCCCCAATCGTGGAGGCCGTAGAGGTTCTTGAAGATACGGTCCTTGTCCTCGAGCATATCAGTGCTTTCCGATCAACGGTTGGCCTGCTTGTAGGCAAGCCCGGCGGCGCAGACGGCGAAGGTCAGCGCCCAGAGCAGACTGGTTTCCTGCGTCGCGTTCATCACGAAGCGCTGCAGCAGGAACATGAAGGTGGCGGCGAGCGCGGCGTGCATGGCGATGAAGCCAACTTTCTTCACGGCTTCGCTCCCACGGTTCGCCTTGGACGGAAGACCCATCAGGAGGTCTCCTTCAGCGTGGTCGGCCCGCCCATCGGTGCGGAGAACTGGCGGCCGTTCTGCGGGCCGGGCTTGGGCGGGTTGCCCGAGGCAAAGCCGTCGAGCACCTTGCCAAAGCTTTCCGCGGTCAGGTCCTCATAGGTGTCCTTGCCGATCAGCACCATCGGCGCGTTCACGCAGGCCCCGAGGCACTCCACCTCTTCCCAGCTGAAATTGCCGTCCTTGGAGAGGTGGAAGGGATCGTGATGGATCCGGCTCTCGCAGACATGGATCAGCTCTTCGGCACCGCGCAGCCGGCACGGCGTGGTGCCGCAGACCTGGACGTGGGCCTTCTTGCCGACCGGTGCGAGCTGGAACATTGTGTAGAAGGTCGCGACCTCGAGCACGCGGATATAGGGCATGTCGAGCAGGTCGGCGACGGCGCGGATCGCGGCTTCCGACACCCAGCCCTCGTGCTGTTCCTGGACGCGCCAGAGAATGGCGATGACGGCCGAGGCCTGGCGTCCGGCCGGATATTTCGCGATCTGCTGCTTGGCGAACGCGAGGTTCTCCTCCGTGAACGTAAAGCTCGCGGGCTGGACTTCCTTCGGTGCTAATCGGCGAACGGACATCTCTTAATCTCTCACTGCATACGGCGCGCGTTTTTGGCGTTCAGGGCATCGATCCTGTCCCGCCAGAACGCGCTTGCGGTGCCGAAAACGTTGTAGCCGACATGGGTCGAGACCTTGATGCGGTCGAGGATCGACAGCTCGGTCACGGTCTCCAGCCGGTTGGTGCGCGGATCGAGCACGATCAGCTTCAAGGGGGTTTGTTCGAGGATGTAGCGCGACACCGCATGCGAGCGGTCGCTGCCGTGCTCCTCGCACATGATGACGCTGTCGGTCTGAAGCAGGCGGGCGCCGCCCTTGATCGCCTCGATCTCGACGCCCTCGACGTCGAGCTTGATCAGGTATTTGCCAGTCGCTGCAACCTTGCCGTCGTCGATCAGGTCGTCGAGCGCAAGGACAGGCACTTCTTCACCGCCAGCCGACGCGGCGCCGGCGATGCTGAAGGCTTCGTGCTTGGTGCCGGAGAGACGCGCGGTGCCGCGGGCGGCGCCGATCGCGCACTTCATGGTCTCGAAGCGATTGCCGTTGATGCGGGCATTGTTGGCGAGCTTCGGATAGTTCTGGCCCGACGGCTCGATCGCGATCGCCTTGTGCGCGCCGAACGGCCTGCTCGATACCAGTACCGACCAGTAGCCGTAATTGGCGCCGCAATCGAGCAACGTGTAATCGACGTCGATGGAGTCGGCGAACAACAGCTCCAGCTCGTCCTCGTAGCAATAGGAACGGTTGAGCAGCTTGCTCCAATAGCCATCGCCGTAAGGAAATTCGAACACCGCGTCCGGGTTGAGCTTGATGGCAATGTTGCGCTCGGGCAGCGTCTTCCGCAGCAAATTCGCGCAGGCGATGTACCCCATATGCGAGAAATGCGAGGAGATCTTCGATCCCGTCACCAGCGCCAAGGCAGCCGTCCGCTCCCACAGGTTGGCCCCTTCAAGGGCCCCCGAGGCACGGTCAAACTGGATTGGCGCCTGCGCCATCACCGATCGACCTCTCCGAACACGATGTCGAGCGAGCCGAGAATGGCCGAGACGTCGGCGAGCAGATGGCCGCGGCAGATGTGGTCCATCGCCTGGAGATGGGCAAAGCCCGGCGCGCGGATCTTGCACTTGTAGGGCTTGTTGGTGCCGTCAGAGACGAGATAGACGCCGAACTCGCCCTTGGGCGCCTCGACCGCGGCGTAGACTTCGCCTTCCGGCACATGAACGCCTTCGGTGTAGAGCTTGAAGTGGTGGATCAACGCTTCCATCGAGCGCTTCATCTCGCCACGACGGGGCGGTGCGACCTTGTTGTCCTCGACGACGACGGGGCCCTTGCCGTCAGGTGCGTTCAGCTTCTGGATACACTGCTTCATGATGCGCACGGCCTGACGCATCTCTTCCATGCGGATCAGGTAACGGTCGTAGCAATCGCCGTTCTTGCCGATCGGAATGTCGAAATCCATCTCGGCGTAGCACTCATAGGGCTGCGACTTGCGCAGGTCCCAGGCAGCGCCCGAGCCGCGCACCATCACGCCCGAAAAACCCCACTCCCAGGCTTCCTTCAGCGACACCACGCCGATGTCGACGTTGCGCTGCTTGAAGATGCGGTTGGCAGTGAGCAGGCGGTCGAGGTCGTCCACGACTTTCAGGAACGGATCGCACCAGGCCTCGATATCGTCGATCAGCTTCTGCGGCAGGTCCTGATGCACGCCGCCGACGCGGAAGTAGGCTGCATGCATACGGCTGCCCGAGGCGCGCTCGTAGAACACCATCAGCTTCTCGCGCTCTTCAAAACCCCACAGCGGCGGGGTCAGGGCGCCGACGTCCATCGCCTGCGTGGTGACGTTGAGAAGGTGCGAGAGAATGCGGCCGATCTCGCAATAGAGCACGCGGATCAGCTGGCCGCGGCGCGGCACCTCGATGCCGAGCAGCTTTTCGGCGGCTAAGCAGAAGGCGTGCTCCTGGTTCATCGGCGCGACGTAGTCGAGCCGGTCGAAATAAGGGATCGCCTGTAGATAGGTCTTCTGCTCGATCAGCTTCTCGGTGCCGCGGTGCAAGAGACCGATATGCGGGTCGACGCGCGCGACGACCTCACCATCCAATTCAAGCACAAGACGAAGAACGCCATGCGCCGCCGGATGCTGCGGTCCGAAGTTGATCGTAAAGTTGCGAAGGTTTTCAGGTTGCTCGTTCATGACGCGCTACTCACTGCTTCGCCTTCTCGTCGCCGGGAAGTGGATAGTCCGCCCCTTCCCACGGCGAGAGGAAATCGAACTTGCGGAATTCCTGGTTGAGCCGGACGGGCTCGTACACCACGCGCTTCTCCTGGTCGTCGTAGCGGACCTCGAGGAAGCCGGTCAGCGGGAAATCCTTGCGCAGCGGATGCCCCTCGAAGCCGTAATCGGTGAGGATGCGTCGCATGTCGGGATGACCGACGAAGAACACGCCATAGAGGTCGTAGGCCTCGCGCTCGAACCAGTCGGCGCCGGGGAACACCTCGATCAGCGACGGCACCTGCGTGGTCTCGTCGGCCTGGGCCTTGAGGCGGATGCGGGTGTTCAGGGTGGGTGACAGGAAATGATAGATCACGTCGAAACGCTTTTCGCGCGACGGATAGTCGGTCGCCGTGATGTCGGTGAAGTTGACGAAACGGCAGTTCGGATCGTCGCGGAGGTACTTGACCACCTCGACGATCTTGGCGACCTCGACATCGACCGTGAGCTGGTTGAAGGCCACCTGATAGCCGGTGGCGGCGCCCGGAAGCGCGCTCACGATCGTCTGCCCCAGGGCGTCGAGCTTGGCGTCGTCCATGACGTAAAACCTTAGCGTTCGATGGTGCCGATGCGGCGGATCTTCTTCTGCAGCAGCAGCACGCCGTAGAGCAGCGCTTCCGCCGTGGGCGGACAGCCCGGCACGTAGATGTCGATCGGCACGATGCGGTCGCAGCCGCGCACGACCGAGTAGGAATAGTGATAATAGCCGCCGCCATTGGCGCAGGAGCCCATCGAGATGACGTAGCGCGGCTCGGGCATCTGGTCGTAGACCTTGCGCAGCGCCGGCGCCATCTTGTTGGTCAGCGTGCCCGCGACGATCATCACGTCGGACTGGCGCGGCGAGGCACGCGGCGCAAAGCCGAAGCGCTCGACGTCATAACGCGGCATCGACACCTGCATCATCTCGACAGCGCAGCAGGCGAGACCGAAGGTCATCCACATCAGCGAGCCGGTGCGCGCCCAGGTGATGAGATCGTCGGTCGCGGCCGTGAAGAAGCCCTTGTCGGACAGCTCGGAATTGACCTCGAGGAAGAACGGATCATTGGCCCCGACCGGCTTTCCGGTGGAGGGATCCAGAATGCCCTTGGGGGCCGGCGCGATGGCCGGGCCAGCGGACCGCACAGGGTTCAATCCCATTCGAGTGCCCCTTTCTTCCATTCATAGGCGAAGCCGACTGTCAGCACGGCGAGGAACACCAGCATGGACCAGAAGCCGGTCGCGCCAAGCTTGCCGAACGCCACCGCCCAGGGAAACAGGAACGCCACCTCGAGGTCGAAGATGATGAAGAGGATCGCGACCAGATAGAAGCGGACGTCGAACTTCATGCGGGCATCGTCGAAGGCGTTGAAACCGCACTCATACGCCGACAGCTTTTCCGGGTCCGGCTGCTGGAACGCCACGATGAAGGGCGCCATCAGAAGCACCAGGCCGATGATGGCCGCTACCCCTATAAAGACGACGAGTGGAAGATAGTTCTGTAGAATGCCGCTCATTGACGAGCCCTTTTTCCCGCAGCCTCGGGACAGCCACGGATTCGTCCGATTTGGAATTATTCTGAGCCTTAGCGCAGTGCACCAATGGGCGCAAGACACGCTCTTTTCAGGCCCTTTCCTGCTCCCGGACCGGTGGAAATCCCGGAATCACCCCGCGGCTGGTATGAAGCAGATCGCCGGACGCGACAAGGGCGGCCACAGCTTTGCAGGGCAGCTGTTCTGGGATTGCGGCGGACGGACCGCGCCCCGCTATTTGCCGCCGATCGTCCCAGAAAATGGCCCGATTTTTTGGCTGCGGCGACGCACCCAACGCAGCCAATGACCGCGATCGTGGCCCCGACTGTCACCCGAGCGACATACTGGACCACATTCCCCCGAGCAGCGCAGCCAACAGACCCGTGACGGTCGCGGCCGCGAGCACGCCTGGTACCGCAAAGAAGCATATCCAAAGGCCGCGCGGTCAGGCGAGCCATGCATCACGACGGGGCCGAGCCTCGTTTGGCGAATGCGTCATGTCCGGAGATGACCGAACGATCAGTGCGCATCCTTCTCGGCCTCGAGCATCGCCTCCGCGGTCGCGGTGAGACGATCGATCTGAGCGAGCAGCGTCTCGAGCTCGTCCTTGCTCAATTGCGCCAGCAGTATCCGGTTGCGCTCCTGCGCGCCTTCGACGATCACATCATGCGCGGCGAGGCCTGCCGGCGTCAGCGACACCAGCACCTCGCGGCTATCCCTGGGATTTGCCGACTTCTCGATCAGCTTGCGCGCGACCAGCTCAGCCAATGCACGGCTGATCTGGCCCTTGTCCTGGCCGACGGCTTCGGCGAGCCGCGCCACGCTCATCGGCNGCGGCCGCCGGCCAAGCGAGGCGACCAGACCGAACTCGACCGACGACAACCCAGCGAGACGCTTGTAGCGCAGGATGGCACCGCGCTTGAGCAGATTGGCAAGCACGATCAGCCGCGACGACAGCATCTCGGTGATCGGGGCCGGCGAATGATTGTCGTCCGTATCGGACGATACACGCCCGTCCCTGCTCACAGTCTGGCTCATGGCTCACCTCTGCCAAGAAAGCCAGGACGTGCCAAGTGGTCGTAGAGCCTTGGTAGCGCAACCTCTCCAATCTGTTCCGAATGCGACCGGGAGGTCTCCGGGAAGATCGTTGACATTGTCATCTAATTATTTTCCACTGGGTCAACGCATTGAAAACGACCCGGCCTACCCAAGGGCAGCGGCGGGAGGAACCAGCATGACGACCACCCAGCGCGATCGCGATTTCGGCACGGCCTATGCGATGAAGCCGGCGCAGACGCGCACCGAGCTCACTTCGGTCGTACGCGGCACGCCGATGGGCGAACTGCTGCGCCGCTACTGGCATCCGATCGGGCTCACCGGCGATTCCACCGACACGCCGAAGAAAGTCCGCGCGCTCGGCGAAGATTTGATCCTGTTCCGCGACAAGCACGGCCGCGCCGGCCTGCTCCACGCGCGCTGCTGCCACCGCGGCACCACGCTCTATTACGGCAAGGTCGAGGAGGACGGCATCCGCTGCTGCTATCACGGCTGGAAGTTCGACACCGAGGGCCTTTGCCTGGAGCAGCCGTGCGAGCCCGATGGCGGCCAGTTCAAGGACAAGGTGCGCCAGCCCTGGTATCCCGTCGCGGAACGTTACGGGCTGATCTTCGCCTATATGGGCCCGGCCGAGAGACGTCCGGTCCTGCCGCGCTATGAGTGCCTCGAAAACATGGACGACGGCGAGTTCGTCGAGGCGGACGATTCATCGATCGGCGGCGGCGGACCGGCGATCATTCCCTGCAACTGGCTGCAGCATTTCGAGAACGTGGTCGATCCCTATCACGTGCCGGTGCTGCACGGCTCGTTCTCGGGCCGCAATTCACCAACATGATGGCCGCGATGCCGGAGGTGACGTTCGACAAGACGCCGCGCGGCATCGCCGTTCGCTCGATCCGCAAGCAGGACGATGGCCGTGTGTTCTACCGCGTCACCGAAGCCGCCCTGCCCACGCTGCGCGTGGTGCCCAATCCGCGCGTGGCGCAATTCGCCCGTGTCGANNAGTCGATCGGCTGGACGCTGCCGATCGACGACACCTCCTTCCGCATCTATGTTGCCGGTCGCGTCAAGACATCAGGCGACATCGGCCGCATGCGCTCGACGTTCAACGGCAAATTCTGGTGGGACATGACGAAGGAAGAGCACCAGCAATTCCCCGGCGACTACGAAGCCCAGGTCGGCCAGGGCCCGGTGACCGTTCATTCCGAGGAACATTTCGGCCAGAGCGACCGCGGCATCCTGATGATCCGGCGCATGCTGGGCGAGCAGTTGGAAGCGATGAAAGCGGGCCGTGACCCGATCGGCGTGTCCTTCGATGCGAACATGCCGCCAATAGAGTTTGAAGCGGGGAATTACATCCGCGAAGGCTGACGCAGCCCATGATGGGCCGTGCGCTATTCCCTGCTCTCCGCAGCGGTCACGACCACGCTCGGCGCGCTTCTGTTCATCTGGGCGGCGCGGACCCTCCGCGCCGACATCGTCAGGGCGAGCTGAGCTTCCCTCAAGCCGCCATGAAGGCGAGCATGTCCGCAATGACCCGCTCGCCATGCGTCAGCGGCAGCGGATGCGGGCCGCCTTCGTAGACAACGAGCCTGCTGCCCTTGATCAGCTTTGCGGTCTTGCGCCCCTGTCAACGGCAGCGGCGCGCTGGCATCCTTGTCGCCATGGAGGATCAGCGTCGGGCGATCGATGCTGGCGGCAGCCGCGCGCAGATCGGAGAAGGAGATGGTCTTGCGGCATGCCAGCGCCACCGGCAGCGGCACGCGCATCATCATGTCGCGGATCCAGCTCCGCGTGATCTCCGGTGTCTCGGGCAGGAAGAATGGCGCTTCGTTCGCTGCGATCCATTTGGCGAAGTCGCGGGCGATGGCTGTGTGGCCCGCCTCGATCATCTCCCTCGGCACCGCATCCGGATTGTCCTCGGTCTGGACCAGGAACGGCGTCGTCGGCGCGACCAGCACCAGCCGAGCGATCCGGTCCGAGCCATATCGTCCGAGATAGTTCACTGCCTCGACCGTCCCCATCGAGAAGCCGACCAGCGTGACGTCGCGCAGATCGCGAGCCTCGATCACCGCCGCGACGTCGTCGGTCAGGGTCTCCAGGTCATAACCCGTGGACGGCATCTCGGACCGGCCATGCCCGCGCCGATCAGGCGCAACGCAACGAAAGCCCTTCGCAGTGAGAGCTTCGATGTGACTGCCCCAGATGCTGGCATCGAAAGTCCAGGCCGACAGCAGCAGCACCGGTTTTCCGTTGCCCCAGTCCTGCACGAACAGCTTGGTGCCGTCCCTGGCGGTCACATAGGGCGATCGCGCCGCCGGCTGGGCGGTTTCGAGGAGCGAGGCTTGGATGGCTGGACGGTTCATGGGGCTTCTCCCTTGCCGGATGGTTCGCGGCGATGGAAGCGATCATGACGAGGGGATTACGCCCGCGCGATTACGCGGCAGGTAAGACTGCCCAGGACGAAGCGGCGAAATGGGGAGAATGAAACCATTTTGCGGAACCGCGAAACGATCCGGAAACAGATGATCCTTAAGACGTCAGCCTGCAGACGGCGCCAAAGCCCGTCGGGAGGCTTCGATGAACCACTCAATTCACTCTGCAGATCGGGGTACCCACCTGAAGATCGTGGTGGTGGCGCTGGTGGCCGGCATCGCAGTCGCCGCCTTCGGGATCGCAGCCCGCACCAATGCCGAATTCAGCCAGACCGCCCAGTCCACCCATGTGATCAAGGCCGGCAAGCCGGTGGCGGTCACGAGTTCGGGGGCCGCCGAGATTCGCTGATACGCCCTATTCCGGGCTGACCAGAGGCCGCCGTCCGGCGGCCTTTTTCGTTTTCCCAGGCAATGCTTAGCCGAGACGCTCCGGCGCATCGCAACGTCCTTGACTTCACCAAGCCCCGCCTTTAAGTCCCCCCTCGTTCCGCGGACATCGCGTCACGCGGGAGTAGCTCAGTTGGTTAGAGCGCCGGCCTGTCACGCCGGAGGTCGCGGGTTCGAGCCCCGTCTCTCGCGCCATTTTTGGCAATCCCTTCATCGTCTTAGCTCGAAATTCTCGACGCCTTTCCCGGCTGCGCCGGCTGTTCTCGGCACGCCGACGGAACCCTCGGCATAGTCAGCCCACGTCCGAATCGTCTACGCCTTCCAGGAACTTAGGGGATCCCCGCGCTTTTCCGGTTTTTCCGGGGCTTCCCTGGCAATCGAGGAGGCCAGACAGCATGGCGAAGAAGGCAGCCAGTCCCGTCACCATCACCCTCAAACACCTTGCAGCCGATATCGCGGAACGCCAGGACGTCTCCAAGAAGCATGCCGAGGCCGTCCTGACCGACATGGTCAACCTCATCACCAAGCACCTGAAGAAGGGTGACCGCGTCCGCATTGTCGGGCTTGGCATCCTCCAGGTCCGCAAGCGCGCCGCCCGCACCGGCCGGAATCCGGCCACGGGCGAAGCCATCCACATCAAGGCCAGCAAGAAGGTCGCGTTCCGCCCGGTCAAGGAGCTGAAAGAGGCGATCTGAGCGCTTACGCCTCGTTAAGCCTGATCCGGCGTCTCGCACGCCGCAACGCCGCCGCTTTCTGGTATATCGATGCTTCCCAGCATCTGCTCCCCCACAGCCGCGGCGGTTTGACCAGAAATGTCCCTGACCTTTTCGCACACCGTGACCGAGCGCTTCCTGCGCTACGTCACCATCGACACCCAGTCGGATCCGAATTCCCCGGCCTCGCCATCGACCGAGAAGCAAAAGGATCTCGGCCGCGTTCTCGTGACAGAGCTGAAGGCCATGGGCATCGCCGACGCCCATCTCGACGATTACGGCTATGTCTACGCAACAATCCCGGCCAATACGACCAAGAAAGTGCCGGTGATCTGTTTCTGCTCACACATGGACACCTCGCCCGACGTGACCGGCAAGAACGTGAAGCCGCAGGTCGTGAAGAACTATCGCGGCGGCGACATCACGCTGCCGGGCGATACCAGCCAGGTGATCCGCTTCACCGAGCATCCCGCGCTGAAGCACCAGATCGGCAACGACATCATCACCACCGACGGCACCACGCTTCTGGGCGCCGACAACAAGGCCGGCGTCGCCGAGATCATGGATGCCGCGCATTTCTTCATCAACAACCCTGACGTGAAGCACGGCGCCATCAGAATCCTGTTCACGCCGGATGAAGAGATCGGCCGCGGCGTCGACAATGTCGACATCAACAAGCTTGGCGCCGACTTCGGCTACACCATGGACGGCGAAAGCGCGGGCAGCGTCGAGGACGAGACGTTCTCTGCCGACGGCGCCACTATCACCATCACGGGCGTCAGCGCCCATCCTGGTTATGCCAAGGGCAAGATGGAGCACGCGATCAAGATCGCGGCGGCCATCATCGAGCGCCTGCCCAAAGAAGGCTGCTCGCCCGAGACCACCTCAGGCAAGCAGGGTTTCCTGCATCCGGTCGGCATAGAAGGAGCGCTGGAACAGGCGACCCTCTCCTTCATCGTCCGCGACTTCACCGAGGAAGGGCTGAAGGAAAAGGAGGCCCTGCTCGAGGCCATCGTCAAGGAGGTGATGAAGGACTACCCGCGCTCGACCTACAAGTTCGAGGTGCGCGAGCAGTACCGCAACATGAAGCAGGTGATCGATCGTTACCCGCACATCCTCGAATATGCCATCGAGGCGATCCGCCGGGCCGGCCTGCGTCCGATGCGGACCGCGATCCGCGGCGGCACCGACGGCTCGCGCCTCTCCTTCATGGGCCTGCCCTGCCCCAATATCTTCGCGGGCGAGCACGCCTTCCACTCGCGGCTGGAATGGGTGAGCCGGCAGGATATGGAGAAGGCGGTGCAGACCATCGTGCATCTGGCGATGATCTGGGAGGAGAAGGCTTAAGCCTTCTCCTTACGGCATCGTCATGGCGCGCCGGCCGCGATGGAAGCGGTTGGAGCTTGCCATCCAGCTCGGCAGCGGCTCGCCATCGCGGTGCCGCCCACCGGCGACGGCCGCAGCCCAGGCCACGGCGGCGCCGATCAGGGCCGCAGCTGCGACCGAGAAAGCGACGATCACCGAATTGCGCCTGGCACGGTTGATCGCCGCATGGGCCTCGACGATCGATGCATCGACGCGCCGCTCGGCGTCCGGCGCACCCAATCCCGTCAGCGCGGCGACTTGCTGCACCAGATAAGCACGGTCGTCGACGCTGATGCCGCTGTGGCTCGATGTCGTCATCAGAATGCGCCCGGCTTCGGCACGGGCCTCCCGCATGTCAGTGTTAGGCGGTCGGCGTGGGGCGCGGAACAGCTTGTCGAGCTCGTAGCTGAGCAACGGCTCGGCGGAGCTCGTGTTGCCGGCGCCGCTGCGCATCGGCGAACGGTCGAGCGCAGCCGCACCGATAATTGCCAGCAGCGCCGCACCGATCAGCACGGCCAACGCCCATGACGTCAGCCCATGCAGCCCGTCGCGCCGTTCGCCGTCATCCTCGATGGTTGCCAGCGCCGGCGCCGGCCGAGCCGTGCGGCCGGCGATGTAGCCGCCGAAGCCAAAACTGATGATCGCCTGGATGATCAGATACAGTCCTGATAACAGCGCCAGCGCGGCCGAGGCATCGCGCCAGGTCGGCGAGGCCGAGCTGACACCGAGGCCCATGGCCACGCCGAAGCTGACCAGAATGAACGACATTGCGCCTGCCGCAACAGCGCCGGCGATGACGGAGCTCCACTGGATGCTCCGCCCCTCCTCGGCGGGGATAAAGCCGCCTTCCATGACGTTGTCCTGCACGAGAGTTTCGATCGCCATAGCGCGTCTCTCAGCGCAGGCCGAAGAACGACAAGATCGCCATGATCACGACGATCAGGCCAATCAGATAGATCAGTCCGTCCATAGTCCCATCCTCCTCAAACTCCTCAAACGCTCCGGAGCGCTAATGAGGGGGAGCGGAGAACGTTCCTAAATTTTGCAGGCTGACGGAACGAATTGACGAGACCTGAATTCTCTCTGCAAGTCCCAACGGATGAAGATTGTGAGCAAAAGAGGCCTCAGCCGGTCAGCCCCGGGCTGGGGCCTTTTTGTTTTGGCGCGTGCGACATCAAGTTCCGAAGATCGGGCCCCCGATAGCGCCAACGAGCTGGCGCTGCCGGCGCTCAACCTGTTGTTCCGGCGTGACGGCACGAACGAAACGCCTACAATGGCGGCTGATTTGGCTGATGCGGGGGAGCGCCAGGTTTGGGTAGCCACGACCATCATGGTCATCACCATCATGACCACGGCCACGCGCATGATCATGGCCATGACCATTCCCACGGTCATGGTCAGGCCCATGTCCATGCGCCCGCCAATTTCGGCAAGGCGTTCGCGATCGGCATCGCGCTCAACACCGCGCTGGTCGTGGCGGAGGCGGTCTATGGCTATATCGGCAATTCCACCGCCCTGCTCGCCGATGCCGGCCATAATCTGTCCGACGTGCTCGGCCTGGTCGTTGCCTGGGGCGCCTCGGTCGCGGCGAAGCGCGCGCCGAGCGGCCGCTTCACCTACGGCTTCCGCGCCTCCACGATTCTGGCGGCGCTGGCCAACGCGGTGTTCCTGCTGGTCGCCACCGGCGCGATTGGCTGGGAGGCGATCCTGCGACTGCGCGAGCCGGAGCCCATCGCAGGCGTCACCGTGATGGCGGTCGCCGGCATCGGCATCCTCATCAACGGCTTTACCGCCATGCTGTTTGCGAGCGGCCGCAAGGACGACATCAACATCGAGGGCGCCTATCTGCACATGGCTGCCGACGCCGCGGTCTCGCTCGGCGTCGTGGTCTCGGCGGCGTTGATCATCTGGACCGGTTGGCTCTGGCTCGACCCCGTCACCAGCCTCGCGATCTGCGCCAGCATCCTATGGGGCACGACGAGCCTGCTGCGCGGCTCCATCGACATGTCAATGGCGGCCGCGCCCAGAGGCACCGACCTCGTTGCGATCAAGACATTCTTGCTGGCACGACCGGGCGTTTCGGCGATCCACGATCTCCATGTCTGGCCGATCTCCACCACCGAGACCGCGCTGACCTGTCATCTCGTGATGCCATCAGGCACCGCCGATGCGTTCCTGATGGAGACCGCGCACCAGCTCAAGACGACCTTCCGCATCGGTCACACCACCCTTCAAGTCGAGACCCATCCGGACAATGGCTGCGCCCTGGCCCCGGATGATGTGGTGTGAGGGAAGCTCCATCAACACCGTCAGAGCGGCGACTTACGTCACCTTTGCCGTCACGATCCAGATCGCGCCCGGAAGCGCGACGCTCTGTCCTTTCACGAACGGCGCCAGCGTCTCGCGGATCGAGGCCTTGGCCGCCGCGACCGTCTCGGGCGGATGGCCCTGCAGCGCGCGGCTTGCGGGACCGATCTGCAGCGAGCCGTCGACGGCCGCATCGAGCCCGCCGCCGATGGCGATGTCCATCGGCAGATTATGCGGCTCCATCGCCACGTCCGCGCAACCGGCGCCCTTGAGGATGCGCATCACGCGCTCCTCGGAAGCAAACGCGAACGGACCCGGCTCCTCCGGCCCGACCGGCGGCATCTTCGGCACGTGCTTGTAGACCGCCATCAGCGGCGCCATCATCCACGGATTTTCCTTCGGCTCGCGCCAGCAGACGAACGCAAGGCGTCCCGTCGGCTTGAGCGCCCGGCGAAGATTGGTGAAGGACGCAATCGGATCGGCAAAGAACATCACGCCGAAGCGCGAGGCGAGCAGGTCAAAGCTCGCAGGCTCGAACGGATACACCGTCGCATCCGCCAGCACGAAATCGAGCGGCAGGCCCTTCGGCGCGAACGCCCGCGCTTGCGACAGCATCGGATCGGACACGTCGAGGCCAAGGGCGAAGCCGTCAGGTGCGACCGCTTTCGCGAATGCAAAGGTCGTTGCCCCCGAGCCGCAGCCAACGTCGAGAACGCGCTCGCCCGGCCTGGGCTTGGCGCGGTCGATCAGGACATCCGCGATAGGTCCGAGGATTTTCTCCTGTGCCGCGTGACGATCGGCCCAGCGTTGCCCGCCGGGACCGTTCCAGTAAGCAATCTGGTCGGCGTTTTGTTCGTGTCCGCTCGGTTTCTGCATTGGGGCCTCTGCCGTTTTCCAGGCGGGGTCATACCACGACGGCCGCCGTTCAGGGGGCAAAGGGGCCCGGTTTATGACAAGGCCACCTCTTGCTCCGAGACCCGGTGGAGCGCTAAAGAGGCGCCGTGGGGCGGTTAGCTCAGCTGGTTAGAGCATCTCGTTTACACCGAGAGGGTCCGCGGTTCGAATCCGTGACCGCCCACCAGCCTTCGCTAGCTTCGCGAGCTTTGGCTAGGCAGGCCAGCCAGGAACTTCATTGACGCGAAGCGAGTGAAGGCTGCCGCGCCGAAGCCGTTGGACGAAGGCGGGCTTTGGGCCGCAGGCTACGCTGCGGCTAGGCAAGCCAGCCCCTCAATCCCCAGGCCGGCCCGGCAGCAGCGGCACCGCGTCGATCCACACCGCAGCCGACCGGCACCAGATCTGCCTGACTGGGCGCAATTTGTCGCGCTGGCGGATCGAGCCCCAGCGGATGCCCCAGTCGTCGGCCTCCTCGCCCTCGCCGCTGGTGAACAGCGGGGAACCGCAGTCGGCGCAGAAGTGCTGGAAACGCATCCGTCCATTGTCACCGCGCTTGCCGTAGACCTTGGGAATGCCGCTGGTGAGCTTGACATCGGCCGCCGTGCAGACGGCTGTCACCCGGAACGGCGAGCCCGTGAGGGTCTGGCAGTCGGTGCAGTGGCAGACTGACACCGCCTCGGGATCGATCTCGGCCTCATAGCTGATCTTGCCGCAGTGGCACTGCCCGTCGACCTGCATCACCATCCCCTTCCCCACAATAAAAACGGCGCCCGAAGGCGCCGTTTTATCATGTTTTTGAAGTTGCGATCTCAGTGAGCGGTCAGGCCGCCGGCGGCCTCATCCCCGTCGGGCTTCACGGTCACCTTGGTATCCTCTTCCCAGACGATCGGCACAGGCTTCTTCACCAGCGCCTTGGCGATGACGTCGTCGAGACGCGAGACCGGGATGATCTCCATGCCGCCCTTGATCGCATCGGAAATCTCCGTGAGATCCTTGGCGTTATCCTCGGGGATCAGCACCGTCTTGATGCCGCCGCGGGCCGCAGCCAGCAGCTTCTCCTTCAGGCCGCCGATCGGCAGCACGCGACCGCGCAGCGTGATCTCGCCGGTCATCGCGACATCGTGGCGGACCGGGATGCCGGTCATGACCGAGATGATCGCGGTGGCCATGGCCACGCCCGCCGATGGACCGTCCTTCGGCGTCGCACCCTCGGGCACGTGCACGTGGATGTCGCGCCGGTCGAACAGCGGCGGCTCGACGCCGTAGTTGATCGCCCGCGAGCGGACATAGGATGCCGCCGCCGAGATCGATTCCTTCATGACGTCGCGCAAGTTGCCGGTGACCGTCATCTTGCCCTTGCCGGGCATCATGACGCCTTCGATGGTCAAGAGCTCGCCGCCGACATCGGTCCACGCCAGGCCCGTCACGATACCGACCTGCGCCTCGCTCTCGATCTCGCCGAAGCGGTACTTCGGCACGCCGAGGAACTCTTCCAGGGTCTTCTCGGTGACCTTGACCGACTTCTTCTTGGAGATCATCAGCTCCTTCACCGCCTTGCGGGCGAGCGTGGAGAGCTCACGCTCCAGATTGCGCACGCCCGCTTCGCGGGTGTAGCGACGGATCAGAAGCAGCAACGCATCGTCGTCGATCGAGAATTCCTTGGAGTCCAGGCCGTGCTTGGACACCGCGTTCGGGATCAGGTGCTTGCGCGCGATCTCGACCTTCTCGTTCTCGGTGTAGCCCGCGATCCGGATGATCTCCATGCGGTCCATCAGGGGCCCGGGAATATTGAGCGTATTCGCGGTCGTGATGAACATGACGTTCGACAGATCGTAGTCGACCTCCAGATAGTGGTCGGCAAACGTCCCGTTCTGCTCGGGGTCGAGCACCTCGAGCAAGGCCGAGGACGGATCGCCGCGGAAGTCGGCGCCCATCTTGTCGATCTCGTCCAGCAGGAACAGCGGATTGGACGACTTCGCCTTCCGCATCGACTGGATGATCTTGCCGGGCATCGAGCCGATATAGGTGCGGCGGTGACCGCGGATCTCGGCCTCGTCGCGCACGCCGCCGAGCGACACGCGCACGAACTCGCGCCCCGTCGCCTTCGCGATTGACTTGCCGAGCGAGGTCTTGCCGACGCCGGGAGGTCCGACGAGGCACAGAATCGGCCCGGTCAGCTTGTTGGCGCGCGACTGCACCGCGAGATACTCGACGATACGTTCCTTGACCTTCTCGAGACCGTAGTGATCGGAGTCCAGGATGGCCTGCGCCTGCTCCAGGTCCTTCTTCACCTTGGACTTCTTGTTCCACGGGATCGACAGCAGCCAATCCAGATAGTTGCGCACGACGGTCGCTTCCGCGGACATCGGCGACATCTGGCGCAGCTTCTTCAATTCATGCTGCGCCTTGTCGCGCGCTTCCTTCGAGAGCTTGGTCTTGGCGATCTTCTCTTCGAGATCGGCGAGCTCGTCGCGGCCGTCGTCGTCGCCGAGCTCCTTCTGGATCGCCTTCATCTGCTCGTTGAGATAATACTCGCGCTGGGTCTTCTCCATCTGGCGCTTGACGCGTGAGCGGATGCGCTTCTCGACCTGCAGCACAGAGATCTCGCTCTCCATCAGGCCCAGCACCTTCTCCAGGCGCGTGGTGACGGACAGCGTCTCCAGGATGCCCTGCCGATCCGCGATCTTGACCGCAAGATGCGAGGCAACGGTGTCGGCGAGCTTGGCGAAATCGGTGATCGCCTGCACGACGCCGACGACCTCCGCCGAGATCTTCTTGTTGAGCTTCACATAGCTCTCGAAGTCGGACACGACGGAGCGTGCCAGCGCTTCCGCCTCGACCGACTTCGCATCGGTGTCGGCGAGCGCAACGGCGGTGGCCTCATAATAGTCCGCGCGATCGGTGTATTTTGACACGCGTGCGCGCTCGAGCCCCTCGACCAGCACCTTCACGGTGCCATCAGGGAGCTTCAAGAGCTGCAGAACGCTGGCAAGCGTGCCGGTCTCGTAAATGGCATCGGGCGCCGGATCATCGTCGGACGCGTTCTTCTGCGTCGCGAGCATGATCAGCGCGTCGTTCTTCATCACCTCTTCGAGCGCGCGGATCGACTTCTCGCGACCAACGAAGAGCGGAACGATCATGTGCGGGAAGACGACGATATCGCGCAGCGGCAACACGGGATAAGCGTGCGTCTCGCCATGGACGATGGTTGGCCGGGGTTTTGGATTAGTCATGGCCTTTTCCTTTTGCTTTGCCCCCTCGCACGCAGCCCGCATCTGGTGCGCAACCGCCACAAGGTGCCGAGATGATCCACGAACCCGGTCTACCCTTCTTAGGTTGGACCGGGCTTGCCGGATCGAAACTGAGGCGAATCTTGAACAGAATTCTCGCTCGCCGCGGACATTAGGTGGCTATCGACCGGGGGGGTGTCAAGTCATTGAAAAACACGCGCCATCAGGCGCTTACGCAACCTGCAAGCGACGCAATTCCGGCTGCGGAGGAGATGTCCGCAGCCGCTACTATCAAAGACGGCAGGAAGCGTTCCAGCGCCGGGAAATCAGGCGCTGGCGTTCTCGACCGCGCGATCGGTCCGATCGGCGTAGATGTAGAGCGGACGCGCCGTGCCTTCCACAACTTCGCGGGAAATCACGACTTCTTCCACACCTTCCAGGCCCGGCAGGTCGAACATGGTCTCGAGCAGGATCGCTTCGAGGATCGAACGCAGACCACGCGCGCCGGTCTTGCGCTCGATCGCCTTGCGGGCGACCGCGCCAAGCGCCTCGTCGGCGAAGGTCAGCTCGATGTTCTCCATCTCGAACAGCCGCTGGTACTGTTTCACCAGCGCGTTCTTGGGCTCGGTGAGGATTTTCTTCAGCGAGGTCTCGTCCAGATCCTCGAGCGTCGCCACGACGGGCAGACGACCGACGAATTCGGGGATGAGGCCGTACTTCAAGAGATCCTCAGGCTCGACGTGACGGAAGATCTCGCCGGTCCGGCGGTCTTCCGGCGCCATCACCTGTGCTGCGAAACCGATTGAGGTGGACCGGCCACGCGCCGAGATGATCTTCTCGAGGCCGGCGAACGCACCGCCGCAGATGAACAGGATGTTGGTGGTATCCACCTGCAGGAATTCCTGCTGGGGATGCTTGCGGCCGCCCTGCGGCGGGACCGAGGCCACCGTGCCTTCCATGATCTTCAGCAGCGCCTGCTGCACGCCCTCACCCGACACGTCGCGCGTGATCGAGGGATTGTCGGACTTGCGACTGATCTTGTCGATTTCGTCGATGTAGACGATGCCGCGCTGAGCGCGCTCGACATTGTAGTCGGCAGCCTGGAGCAGCTTCAGGATGATGTTCTCGACGTCCTCACCGACATAGCCGGCTTCGGTCAGCGTGGTCGCATCCGCCATGGTGAACGGCACGTCCAGGATGCGGGCGAGCGTCTGGGCGAGCAGCGTCTTGCCCGAGCCGGTCGGACCGATCAGCAGGATGTTCGACTTCGCGAGCTCGACGTCGTTGTGCTTGGTCTGGTGATTGAGGCGCTTGTAGTGGTTGTGCACCGCGACCGACAGGACCTTCTTCGCATGGCTCTGCCCGATGACGTAGTCATCCAGCACCTTGCAGATTTCCTTCGGCGTCGGAATGCCGTCGCGCGACTTGACCAGCGAAGACTTGTTCTCTTCGCGGATGATGTCCATGCAGAGCTCGACGCACTCGTCGCAGATGAAGACCGTGGGACCCGCGATCAGTTTGCGGACTTCGTGCTGGCTCTTGCCGCAGAACGAGCAATATAGCGTGTTCTTGGAGTCGCTCGTGCCGACCTTACTCATTCATGTCTCCGTCCGCGGTTCGATCCCGTCCGCTCGATCGTCCCATCCCGAAACGTTGGCGGGTAAGGGATTCAAATAGAGCAAATTCCGTACCAAAAAAGACCCTACGCGTTACATCCAGTGCGAATCAGGGTCACTCGATTCTCCGCGATCATAGCCGATCAATCGTAGCCAACCATGCTGTCACCCGACTATCAAGAATTCGCTAATCGGGGGGCGCCGGCTACCCGTTACAATACCGTGATTTCAGGTCTTGGCACGGGCGAAGTGACCGAAATCACCCCGACGTTGCTGGATTACCACGAAAAAACGAGCACGAAAGCGGAACTTTCTGCTTGTCGCGGGGCGCAAAACGGCTTTTTGCGCCCGCGCGAACGCGTTCCCGACACGAACGCGGCGCTGACGATCCCCACCGATTGCGGCGATCGCCGTCGCAGTCCCGGTCCTGCTACGGGGTCTTCGCAGGCGCGGCCTCTTCGGCGCGCTTGTCGATGACCTTGTCGACCAGACCGAACTCCTTGGCGTCGTTCGCGGTCAGGAACTTGTCGCGTTCCAGCGCATCCTCGATCGACTTGTAGGTCTGGCCCGTGTGCTTCACGTAGATCTCGTTGAGCCGCTTCTTCAGGTTCAGGATTTCCTGCGCGTGCAGCATGATGTCGGTAGCCTGGCCCTGGAAGCCGCCGGAAGGCTGGTGAACCATGATGCGCGCGTTCGGCAGCGAGAAGCGCATATCCTTTTCGCCGGCGGCGAGCAGCAGGGAACCCATCGAAGCCGCCTGGCCGGTGCACAGCGTCGAGACCGGCGGGCGGATGAACTGCATGGTGTCGTAGATCGCAAGGCCCGATGTCACCACGCCGCCCGGCGAGTTGATGTACATCGAGATTTCCTTCTTCGGATTTTCCGCCTCAAGGAACAACAGCTGCGCGACGATCAACGTCGACATGCCGTCCTCGACCGGTCCGGTCACGAAGATGATGCGCTCTTTCAACAGACGCGAGAAAATGTCGTAGGCGCGCTCGCCACGGTTGGTCTGCTCGACCACCATGGGCACGAGGTTCATGTAGGTTTCAACCGGATCGCGCATGAGTCACCTAGGGTTTTAGAGACGGACATCGCCAGTCCTGGCTGCAATCTTGGCTGCCGGTCGGACTGGATGTGCCTGAAGGCCGATGGACGTCCCGTGATGCAGGAAGTTGGTAGAGGTAGAACGCGTAGGTACCGACAGATATAGCGCAATTCGCGCCAGACAAGTGCGGAGCGAATTAAGGCTTAATCCACCGAGCCCTTTGCGGCACTTGAAGCTGATTCTCGCAAAATGGCCCAGCCGGCCATCTGGCTAGCTGGGCCCGTTCGCTGATCATCCTTAATAGAAGACTGTGTCAAAGCCTTCAGGCTGCAGTCTTTTCCTCTTCGTCCTTGTACAGGTCCTCGCGCGAGACCTTCTTCTCGGTCACGTTGGCAAGCTCGAGGATGAAGTCGACGACCTTGTCCTCATAGATCGGCGCACGAAGCTGGGCCAAGGCCTGGGCATTGTTGCGATAGAAGTCCCAGACTTCCTTCTCGCGGCCCGGCATCTGGCGCGCACGCTCGATCACCGCGCGGCCGACTTCGTCGTCGGTGACGGTAATCTTGTTCTTCTCGCCGATCTCCGAGAGCACGAGGCCGAGACGGACACGGCGGTCGGCGATCTTGCGGTACTCTTCCTTGGCCGCCTCTTCAGTGGTGTTCTCGTCGGCGAAAGTCTTGCCGGCGGAATCCATCTCGGCCTTGACCGAGTTCCACATCAGGTTGAACTCCTCCTCGACGAGCGAGGACGGCGCCTCGAAGCGATGCGCCTCATCGAGACGATCGAGCAGCGCACGCTTGACGCGCTGGCGCGTCGCACCGGCGAACTCGGCAGCCAGGCGCTCGCGCGCGGCTTCCTTCAGCTTGTCCAGCGATTCCAGGCCGAGCGTCTTGGCGAAGTCGTCGTCGATGGTGATGTCCTGCGGCGCTTCGATCAGCGTCGCGGTGGTCTCGAACTCGGCCGGCTGGCCGGCGAGCTTCTCGCTCATGTAATTCTTGGGGAACGAGACCTTCAGCGTGCGCGTCTCATTCACGCCAATGCCGATCAGCTGCTCCTCGAAGCCCGGAATGAAGCTGTTGGAGCCGATCACGACCTGGATGCCCTCACCGGTGCCGCCCTCGAAGGCTTCGCCGTTGATGGTGCCTTTGAAGTTGATGGTGACGCGGTCGCCGGAAGCCGCCTTCTCGCCCTCGGGCTTGGCGGCATAGGTGCGGTTGCTGTCAGCGATGCGCTTGATCGCCTCGTCGACGTCCGAATCGGACACGTCGGCGACGGGCTTCTCGACCTGGAAGCTCTTGAAGTCGGCGAGCGCGATGGCGGGCACCACTTCGATCGCAACCGTGTAGGTCAGATCGGTCTTGCCGTTCAGCAGCTCCTCGACCTCGGCCTTCTCGGTCGGCATCGTGATCTTCGGCTCGGTCGCGAGCTTGAAGCCGCGCTCGGAGAACAGCTGGGTGTTGGTGTCGCGGATGGTCTGGTCGATGGTCTCGGCCATCACCGAGCGGCCATAGACCTTCTTGAGGTGAGTGACCGGCACCTTGCCGGGACGGAAGCCGTTGAGGCGTACCTTGTCCTTGAGGTCGACGAGTTTGGCGCCAGCCTTGGCGTCGAGATCAGACGCGGGAACGCTGATCTTGAACTCGTGCTTCAAACCTTCCGAGAGGGTTTCTGTGACCTGCATGGCGTCCAATCTTCTTCTCGTTCGGCCCCGGCACGCTAACCGCGTCGGGACGCTGTCATTAATCGATCCAGCGCGAGGCAAACGCCTCAACGCCGGTGGTTCATCGAGCCCGGCCCCAGACGGAAAAACTTCCGAACGGGAGCCAAGGCCCCTCAGTAATCCGTGCAAACGCGATAAGCGCTTGGTGCGGGCGGAGGGACTCGAACCCCCACAACTTTCGTCACTGGAACCTAAATCCAGCGCGTCTACCAGTTCCGCCACGCCCGCGTGAATTTGCATCAACACCGGCCGCGATGCCGCGGGCGGCCGGGCTTATAGCATGTGCCCGACTGTTCGCAGCAAAAAAATGGCCTGATTGGAGGCAGCCCTCAAGTAGGTACTATGGCTGGACTTATCCAGCGCCGCGTGATCCGGATCCAGTCATGAAACCGCGGATTCTTGCCCCTGATCGGCGTCAGGTTCTGGCCGGGCTGGGAGCCTCGCTCGGAGCCCCGGCGGCCGGGTTCCTGGCCGGTGGCGCAGCCTCGGTCCCCACCGCCCAGGTCCTTCTCCAGGCCAGGCCCGCAACTCTGGATCTGAGACCGGGTCAGCCGACTACAGCGATCTGGGAGCTTGCTGCCGCAAGCCACACCAGGGGCGTCCATCTCAAGCGCGGCGACCTCTGCGAAGTGGTGTTTCGCAACGACCTGCCTGTGCCGCTTGCGCCGGCCTGGTACGGCCTGAACGGCGCAGCCGTGGCCGACCCCCAACGGGGGCGCGCGCCCACAGCTCCGGGGACCACGGAAACATCAACGATTTCAGTATTATCAGCGGGAACCCTGCTGACTGACTTCCGGCTGTTCGAAGACAGACTGAAGCAGCCCGCGCGGCCGCTTCCGATCATCGCTGAGGAGACAGGGCTCGTCGCCGTTGATCGCGACGAGGTCCTGCTGATCGAGGAATGGCGCCTGAGGCCGGACGGCAGCGCCGTCCCGCCGGGCCAGGATCCGAAGGACACCACGGCGCTCTATACGATCAACGGGCAGACTTCATTCGAACTCTCAACCTCCGGCAACGAGCGACTGCGGCTGCGCTTTATCAATGGCTCGCAACGCTCTGTTCTGGCGATCAAATTGGAGGGTCACGAAGTCCTGGTCATGGCCCTGGACGGCCAGCCGGCCGAACCGTTCCCGGCGCGCAACGGCGCCCTCGTGCTGGCTCCCGGCGCAAGGGCCGATGCTTTTGTGGATACGGCCAGATCGGCCCAATTCCTTCTACACGATGGCAAGGAGGCGCGCCGGATTGGGGCCCTCATGGTCACCGGCTGGCTGGAGCGGCGCGCGCCTCTCCTGCCGCCGCGGCCGCTGCCCTCGAACGATTTGCCCGAAAGGCTCGACCTCAAAGGAGCCCTGCGGCTGGATGTCGTGCTCGGCGCACCCGACACCGGATGGGCGCGGACTGCCAACTTTTCCACCGCCTCTGACCCCGCCTTCCGCACCAAAGCCGGCCGCACCGTCATGCTCGCCTTGAAGAACCCGGCCCCCGTTGCCACCGTCTTCTCTCTGCACGGCCACCATTTCCGCCTGCTCGACAGGCTCGACGACGGCTGGAAGCCCTACTGGCTCGACACGCTCGCCATCGAGCCCGGCCAGACCGAGCGCATTGCCTTTGCCGCAACCTCGCCGGGGCGCTGGCTGATCGAATCCGTCGTGACCGATTGGTCCGCACCGCGGCTGGTGCGCTGGTACGGGGTGGAGTGAGCTATCGGCCCCGCCGCGTCCAAACGTACCGCGCGTCTGGCTCTTTCTCCTCGTTCCGCATTCCATCGGTCTGCTCAACCAGCGTGAACCCGCGCGCCGTCGAAATGTCCCCACACGCGGCAGGCCGGGAAAACCAGCTCGCGATAGAACCAGCGGTCTTGATCCGGCGTGCGCCGCCCGACGAACCATGGCATTGCGTGATCGAACGCGATCCGATGGACTTGCGCCGCGGCGCCCATATCGGTGAGCGCAAGCGGCCTCAGCATCAATACTCGATCCCGAGCGCGTTATAGATCCGCCGGTGCACGGCCGGCAGGGTCTCGGTGAGATCTTCCGCGATCAGTCCCGGCCCTGCTTCGCTGGCCGCTTCACCGTGCATCCACACCCCGATGCTGGCGGCCTCGAAGGCCGGTACGCCCTGCGCCAGGAGCCCTGCGATGATGCCCGAGAGCACGTCGCCGGCGCCGGCGGTGGCGAGCCAGGGCGGCGCGTTGGCGGCGATGGTGGCGCGGCCGTCGGGCGCGGCGATGGTGGTGTCGGGGCCCTTCAGCAGAACGACGGCGGCGGAGCGTTCAGCGGCAGCACGCACGCGCTCGAGCTTCGAGCGGCCAGGAGTCTTGTTGCTGAGATCGGAGAACAGCCGCGGAAACTCGCCCTCGTGTGGGGTCAGCACCACGGCTGTGTCCGGCGACGACTTGATCGATGCAAATAGCCGCTCCGGCTTTGCGGCAAAGCTCGTCAGCGCGTCAGCGTCGAGCACCAGATGCCGCTGCGCGGTGAGCGCGATGTGGACCATGTCGCAGGTGCGCTCGCCGACGCCCGCGCCGGGCCCGATCATGCAGGTGTTGTACCTGATGTCTCCCAGCAGCTCGCCGAACTCGATCGCGGTGTCCACGGGGCGAACCATCACGGCTGTCAGCGCACTTGCGTTGATCGCAAGCGCATCGCGCGGGGTCGCGAGCGTCACCAGGCCCGCGCCGGCGCGCAAGCTCGCTCGGGCAGCAAGCCGTGCCGCGCCGGTCGCAGCGGCATCGCCCGATACCGCAAGCACGTGGCCGCGCGCATATTTGTGGCCATCAATACGCGGCACCGGGAAAGCGGCGCCCCAGAAATCCGGATCGTTCTCAAAAATCTTCGGCGCGATCTCGTCGAGCACCTGCGCGTCGATCCCGATATCGGCAACGCGGACGCGGCCGCAATGCATGCGGCCGGGCAACAGGAGATGCGCGGGCTTCTTGCGAAAGAAGGTGACGGTCTCGGTCGCGTTCACCGCGACGCCCATCACCGCAGCGCTGGTGCCGTTGATGCCGCTCGGCAGATCAACTGCAAGCACGGGCGCGCCATTAGCGTTGATGGCCTCGATCATCGCGCGCGCCTCGCCGTCAACAGGGCGGCTGAGGCCGGCGCCGAACAACGCATCGATGATCAGCGCCGGCTTTCCGATGGCCTGCGGATTGAACGGCAGCACCGGATGCTTCCAGCCGCGCGCAGCCGAGGCCGCATCGCCCTGGAGCTGGTCGCGCTCGCACATCAGGATGACCGAGACCTCGCGCCCTTGCGCAGCGAGCTCGGCGGCTGCGACAAAACCGTCGCCGCCATTGTTGCCGGGACCGGCGACGATCAGGATCGGCCCCTCCTCCACCAGCGCATTGGCGGCCTCCGCAACCGCCTGGCCCGCGCCCAGCATCAGCTTGAAGCCGGGCGTGCCTGCCGCAATGCTGAGCTGGTCAGCCCGCTGCATCTCAGCGTTGGTCAGTACTTCCATGCCACTTCCCTGGTCCAAACGCCCTTTCAACAGGCACGTCCTGTGCCCACACGCCCAACGGAACAATTGATTGCACAGATATTGAACCGTTTGCCTATTTCGTAGCCTGCGGTATTTTGAGCCGGCCGGCCCCACCTATCAGAGATGCACGTTAAAAGGCTGATAACGCTCCAATATCCAGGGCATTTGCAACTTGGCATAGACCCTGCTTTCGAGGAAGCCGCTTCGGTTCGTCGTGCTCCCTGGCATCTTCTGGGTGTGGCCGGCCGTTGTTGCCGGGCTGGTCAGGTCCCGGCATGACGAAGACAAATCGTGCGTGAGACAAGCGCATCCTGACGACGACGTTGCTATTTGATCGAAATGCCGGGAGGCGCGCAGTGAAGAAAATCGAAGCCATCATCAAGCCATTCAAGCTCGACGAGGTGAAGGAAGCGCTTCAGGAAGTTGGTCTGCAGGGGATTACCGTAACCGAGGCCAAGGGTTTTGGCCGCCAGAAGGGCCACGCCGAGCTGTATCGCGGCGCAGAATACATCGTCGATTTCCTGCCCAAGGTGAAAATCGAGATCGTGATCGGCGACGACCTGGTCGAGCGCGCGATCGACGCGATCCGCCGCGCCGCGCAAACCGGGCGCATCGGCGACGGCAAGATTTTCGTCTCCAATATCGAAGAGGCGATCCGCATCCGAACCGGCGAATCCGGGCTGGACGCTATCTGAGCCGGGTGCTATCTCGCATTTTGCGACACTCTGACAAGAAATAAGGCTGCTTCGGCGGCCTGATTTCGTTTGTGCGCTCGCGCAAAAACTCGCCGAAAGCGAGAATAATTTTGCTCATCTGGAAACCGACCCGCAGAGCCAAAAGGGGTATGCATGAAGACCGCCAAAGACGTCCTGAAATCGATCAAGGACAACGACGTCAAATACGTCGACCTGCGCTTCACCGATCCGCGCGGCAAGTGGCAGCACGTGACCTTCGACGTCACCATGATCGAAGAGGACACGTTCGCTGAGGGCGTGATGTTCGACGGTTCCTCGATCGCGGGCTGGAAGGCGATCAATGAGTCCGACATGTGCCTGATGCCCGATCCGGTCACGGCCACGATCGACCCGTTCTTCGCCGAGACCACCATGGTCATCGTCTGCGACGTGCTCGAGCCGACCACGGGCGAGCCCTACAACCGCGACCCCCGCGGCATCGCCAAGAAGGCCGAGGCCATGGTGAAGTCGATGGGCGTGGGCGACACCGTGTTCGTCGGTCCCGAAGCCGAGTTCTTCGTGTTCGACGACGTGCGCTATTCGTCCGATCCCTACAAGACCGGTTTCCGGCTCGATTCCTCGGAGTTCCCGACCAACTCCGACACCGAATATGAAGGCGGCAATCTCGGCCACCGCATCCGCACCAAGATGGGCTACTTCCCGGTGCCGCCACAGGATTCCGTGCAGGACATGCGCTCGGAGATGCTGGGTGCCATGGCCAAGATGGGCGTGAAGGTCGAGAAGCATCACCACGAGGTTGCCTCGGCCCAGCACGAGCTCGGCATGAAGTTCGACACGCTGACGCTGATGGCCGACCATCTGCAGATCTACAAATACTGCATCCATCAGGTCGCGCACATCTACGGCAAGACCGCCACCTTCATGCCGAAGCCGGTCTATGGCGACAACGGCTCGGGCATGCACGTGCACCAGTCGATCTGGAAGGACGGCAAGCCGGTGTTCGCGGGCAACAAGTACTCCGACCTGTCGGAGACCTGCCTGTCCTACATCGCCGGCATCATCAAGCACGCCAAGGCGATCAACGCCTTCACCAACCCGACGACCAACTCCTACAAGCGTCTGGTCCCGGGCTATGAGGCGCCGGTGCTGCTCGCCTATTCCGCGCGCAACCGCTCGGCCTCCTGCCGCATCCCCTACACCGCTTCGCCGAAGGCCAAGCGCGTCGAGGTGCGCTTCCCCGATCCGCTCGCCAATCCCTATCTCGGCTTCGCCGCGATGCTGATGGCCGGCCTCGACGGCGTGAAGAACAAGCTCGATCCGGGCCCGGCAATGGACAAGGACCTCTACGATCTGCCGAAGGAAGAGCTGAAGGCGATCCCGACCGTGTGCGGCTCGCTCCGCGAGGCGCTGGAAAACCTCGACAAGGACCGCGGCTTCCTCAAGAACGGCGGCGTGTTCGACGACGACTTCATAGACGCTTACATCGAACTGAAGATGACCGAAGTCGCCCGCTTCGAGATGACCCCGCACCCGGTCGAATTCGAGATGTACTATTCGGGCTAAGCGGCTCGAGATCACGACACGCGAAAGGCGCCCTTCGGGGCGCCTTTTTTGTTTGAAGACCATCAGCTTTCGTTCTGCGTCTGACTCCATTTCGTTCTCGAAGAACGAATCGGAATCGCGAAAATCGGCGCGCACCAATTCCTGACAATTGGTTTATTCGAGATATTCATCGCCCTCTTATCTACGCCGATCCATGCTCACGTCGCCTCACGCCGCGACGTGAAATGATCGAGCAAGCCCGTCGGCAGCGGAAACACGATGGTCGATGACCGCTCGCCGGCGATGTCGTGCAGGGCCGCGAAGTAGCGCAGCTGCATGGCCTGCGGCTCCTGCGCGAGAATCCGGCCGGCCTCGACCAGCTTTTCGGCGGCCTGCTGTTCACCCATCGCGTTGATCACCTTGGCGCGCCGCAACCGCTCCGCTTCGGCCTGCTTGGCGATCGCGCGCACCATGGTTTCGTTGATATCGACGTCCTTGATCTCGATGCCGGTCACCTTGATGCCCCAGACGTCGGTCTGCTTATCGAGGATTTCCTGGATGTCGGCGTTCAACCTGTCGCGTTCGGCGAGCATCTCGTCGAGCTCGTGCTTGCCAAGCACCGAGCGCAGCGTGGTCTGCGCGAGCTGACTGGTCGCGGCCATGTAATCGCCGACCTTGATGATGGCGCGCTCGGGATCGACGATGCGGAAGTAGAGAACCGCATTGACCTTGACCGAAACGTTGTCGCGCGAAATCACATCCTGCGGCGGCACCACCTGCACCATCACCCTGAGGTCGACCTTGACCAGCTGCTGCGCGACCGGGATGAGGATGACGAGGCCCGGACCCTTCACCCCGGTGAAGCGGCCGAGCGTGAAGATCACGCCGCGCTCGTATTCCCTGAGGATGCGAACGGCCTGGGTGAGAAACAGGATGATGATCAGCGCAAGCACTGCATAAAGCGAATATTCGAACATCAGACTTGACCTCCCTCACCGCTCGGCCGCCGAACCACCAGGGTCAAGTCGACGATGTTGGCGACCTCGACCCTCTCTCCGGGTTTGAAGGTGTCGGCGCCGCGCGCTTGCCAGCGTTCGCCGTGCGTAAAGACGTGCCCCTCGTTCTCGTTCCAGTCGAGCACCTCGGCGATCAAGCCTCGCATCGCCTGCGCGCCGACCCGTGGCGAACCGCGACGGGCGCGCCTGACTGCACCGAGCACGACCAGCACGAACCCCGCGAAAATCGCCGCGACGACGGCGATGACCGACCACGACAGCCGGTAGCTGGGCGACTCGACCCGGACCAGCATGATGGCGCCGAGCACAAAGGCGACGACGCCTCCAAGGCCGATCACGACGGTCGGATTGAAAGCCTCGATGGCAAGGAGCGCGATGCCGAGCAGCATCAGGCCGAGCCCGGCATAATTGATCGGCAGCATGTTGAGGGCGTAGAGGCCGAGCAGCAGGCAGATCGTCCCGATCACGCCCGGAGCAACGGTGCCGGGCGACATGAACTCGAAGATGAGGCCGTAAATGCCGACCATCAGGAGGATGAACGCGACGTTGGGATCGGTGATGACAGCCAGGAATCGAGAGATCGCGCCGGGATCGACGGCTTCGACGACGGCATCCCGGGTCGCCAGGCGCTGCGTCGTGCCGCCGCCGAGTTCGACCATTCGACCGTCGATTTGCCTGAGCAGATCGGCCTCATCGCGCGCGACGATGTCGATGGCGTGCGCCTGCAACGCGCCGTTGGCGGACAGTGTGGCGGCTTCTCGGACCGCCTTCTCCGCCCAATCGGCATTGTGGCCGCGCAGTTCGGCAAGGCTGCGGATGAAGGCGACGGCATCGTTCGTCACCTTCGCCGTCATCGCGTCCTTCGGCTCGTCCTTCTT
>NZ_LJYG01000108.1:699665-703523 GCF_001440035.1 Bradyrhizobium manausense
CCCGCCAATCTGCACCGGCGTGGCGGCCCCGATATTGGTGCCCGGCGCCATCGCTGCGATATGGGTCGCGTAGAGGATATAGGTACCGGCGCTTGCCGCATGGGCGCCGGCCGGCGCGACATAGCCGGCGACAGGAACGGACGACGCCAGCACATCCGCGATGATCTCGCGCATGCTGGAGTTCAGGCCGCCGGGCGTATTCATGCGAAGGATCACGATTTCGGCGCGTCGTTCGCTTGCCTTGAGCAGCGCCTCCTTCACATAGCTCGCCGACGCCGGGCCAATCGCGCCATCGATCGTGACGATGAGTGCAAAACGGCGGTGATCCTCCGCTGAGCCGGCACGGAGACAGGCAAGACAAGCGACGATTCCGATCGCCGCAACGAGGGCCGCCTTCATGATCCGCACGGCAAGGGCTCCCTTGCCGAAGATATGGTGGCCGTCACGCAAACCTCAATGCGGAGGGAGGTCGCCGGCAATTGCGATTGTGCGATGCAATGGGCGGGGTCGAACGGCGGCACTCATGTCGCGGACAACGTCATTCCCGGATAGGTGCGCTAAGGAGGGCAACTCCTTCCTATTCCGAAGAGGCGGGAAAGGAGACCCAGCTCGGGCGAAATCTGTCGCGAAATCGCGAAGACGTGGCTGCTATTTTCGTTCTGCATCTGACTCCATTTCGTTCGCAAAGAACGAATCGGAATCGCAACAACATCGCGAACCAATTCTTGCCGATTGGTTTAAGCAGCGACGCAATCCCGAATCCGAGATGGAGAGGAGGCGAAAGCGTGCCGTACGACCTCTCGCCTGTGTCCCTACGCCGCCGCCTTCTGCTTCGCCACCATCGCTTCGCCGAAAGCTTCGAACAGTTTCCGGTTGATGGGATTGCGCTGCGGGTCGTACTCGGCGTGCCATTGCACGCCGAGCGCGAAGCTCGGTGCTTCCGCGATGCGGATCGCCTCGATGGTCCCGTCCTCGGCGACGCCCTCGATCAGCACGCGCTTGCCGGGATCAAGGATGCCCTGCCCGTGCAGCGAATTGACCCGGATCTTCTCGCAGCCGAGGATTTTGGCGAAGGCGCCGCCCGGCGTGAGGTCGACGTCGTGGCGGTCGGCGAACACGACAGTCGGGTCGGGATGGATTTCCCCGTTCTCGAGCCGGGGCATGCGGTGGTTCATGCGGCCGGGGATTTCGCGGATCTCGGGATGCAGCGAGCCGCCAAAGGCGACGTTCATCTCCTGCAAGCCGCGGCAGATGCCGAACAGCGGAATGCCGCGCGCGACGCAGGCGACCGAAAGCGCCAGCGCGACCTCGTCGCGGTGGACGTCGTAGGGCTCGTGCTTCTCGCAGGGATCGACATTGAAGCGCGTCGGGTGCACGTTGGCACGGGCCCCTGTGAGCACGATGCCGTCCACGGTATCGAGCAGCGCGGCGATATCGGTAATGTCGGGCGCGCCCGCGAACATCACCGGCAAACCGCCGGAAACTTCGGCCACGGCGCGCAGATTGCGCTCACCGACCATCTGGACCTGAAATCGATTTTCGACGCGATGGGCGTTCCCGATCACGCCGACGACCGGCTTTCTCATCTCCCGTTCCGACCTCTCCGCAAGAAGATTCTCCAAACATGCCCCTCGTATGGAACATATTCAACAGAAGGGATCGCAGGACGGCAATGCCATTTTCGCGCAAATCCTGGGCGGAGGGCACCCCAAAAGGCACCCCTTGGCTCCGGACGCGTTGGCCGTAAGGCCGGCTCTCGGGCCAAATCGGCTCGGCCCCTGCTTGATTGCCGGCGGCAATTTGCGAAGAGTCGATGCAGCCCGAAAAGGATCCGATGTGACCATTTCCAGAGACGAACGGCCCCGGACCCGCACCGACCTCGCGTGGGCTATTGCCGTCGGCGGCATCGCCGTGGTGCTGTTCACGGCACTGCTCGCCTTCACCTGGTATTTTGCCGCCACCGTGCTGCTGATCTTCGCCGGCATGCTGCTCGGCGTCGGGCTCAACGCGCTGACCAATGCACTCGGCCGCCTGGTCCACCTTCCCCATGCGGTCCGGCTTGCAATGGTTTGCGCCGTGCTTGCGATCCTGCTCGCGGGCGTCGCCTATCTCGGCGGCGCTACCATTGCCGATCAAGCCTCGGCTCTGAGCAAGACCATCAAATCGCAGATCGGCTCGGTAAAATCCTTGCTGGATCGTCATGGCATCGACACCAGCTTCTTCGATTTCGGCAATGCGGCATCCGACGGCTCGGCCACGACGCCACCGGACTCGACGTCTCCGCGAGCTGCGACGCAGCGCGGTCCCCTGCCCGCTGCTGACGCCCTGGCCTCCAGCGGCGGAGCCATCGTCAGCCAGACTTTCAAGCTGCTTCTCGGCACCATCCATGGCGTCGGCAACATCTTCATCTTGTTCTTTCTGGGACTCGCCTTCGCCGCCCAGCCAAGCGTCTATCACGACGGCCTGCTGTTCCTGGCACCAGCGAAGCATCGCACCCGTGTTGCTCTGATTGTCGATCGCATCAGCGAAACGCTGGAGCGCTGGTTGATGGCGCAAATGATCGTCATGCTCGCGGTCGGCGCCGTGACCTGGATCGGGCTTGCCATCATCGGCATCCCCGGCTCGTTCATCCTGGGGATTCAGGCCGGCCTGCTCGCCTTCATCCCGACGGTCGGCGCCATCATCGCCGGCGTCGTCGTGGTGCTGGCGAGCCTCGCCTCGGGCTGGATCCCGGCACTATCGGCGCTGATCCTGTTCCTCGGTGTGCATGCGATGGAGAGCTACGTGCTGACGCCGCTGCTGCAGCGCCAGGCGCTGGACATCCCGCCGGCCACGCTGTTCGCCTTCCAGATCCTGCTCGGCGTCGTCTTCGGAATCTGGGGCCTCGCGCTGGCGCTGCCACTGGTCGCCATTGCCAAGGTCATGATCGATCATTTCAAGACCTATGAGGCGCCGCCTCTCGCCGAGGCGGCGTAAGGCGTCGTGCCGTAGCTCAGGTCGTCAGCACGGTCTCGGTGTGCTCGACATCAGGAGGCGAGGCGAAATACTGGCCGACCAGGCCGCGCCATTCGGTGAAATTCTCGGAGCCGCGGAAATCGACGGTGTGGTTTTCCAGCGTCGCCCATTTCACCATCAGCCGGTAGCGCTGCGGCTTCTCGATCGACTTGTGCAGCTCAAAACCGTGAAAGCCCTTCGAGCGACCGAAGGCGGCCTTGGCCTTGGCGACGGCGGCCTCAAAGTCCTTCTCGCTGCCCGGCTTGACGTCGATTTGCGCGATCTCGGTGATCATCGGTTTCCACCCCATTGTTTGGTGGCCGTGTCTAGCGCAGACGGAAGCAAAGAAAAAGGCGCTGAAACGGCGCCCTGCCCGGCCGAAAATGCGACGCTCTCAGGCAAACAGCAGCGCGGTGCCGGCGACGACGAGCGCGCAGCCGAGGAACAACGTGAACGGCCAATAGCTCCGGCTCTTGATGTAGCGCCCCTGGGCGCGGCGCTCGGCAATCAGCGCCGTCTCGTATTCGTCCGCGGTCGAGAACAGACAGGCGAAACCGCCGCGTGCCGAGCTTGCGGCGGCTTCGAGCGACATCAGGGCGGCTTGCGGGTTCTGTCGACGGATCGATTCCATGACGGCAATAGTAGGAACCGAATGGTAAACAGACGATTACCGCAAGCCCCAACCACCTCAGGCCGTTGCCGGCTGTGCCTTGGGAATGCCAATCCGCGCGGCGTTCTGGCGGCGCCAGTTCTCCAGCGACAGCGGCAGTTCCTCCGCCGCCTCGACGCGGTTACGGCCGCCGCGCTTGGCCTGGTAGAGCGCGGTATCGGCCGAGGCCAGCAACACTTCGAGCTCGGTGCCGG
>NZ_LJYG01000108.1:703536-721223 GCF_001440035.1 Bradyrhizobium manausense
CCCGCCACGCCGATGCTGACGGTGGTGTCGACAGGGCCCTCCTCGACCACGACGCCTGATGTCTCGAACGCCTCGCGCACGCGCTCGGCGACCAGCACGCCTTCCTCGAGCGCGCAGGGAAGCAGCGCGGCGAATTCCTCACCGCCGATGCGGCCAGACAGGTCCGAGATGCGCAAATTGTTGACGACGATGGTCGAGAACAGTTTCAGCATCTCGTCGCCGGCGGGATGGCCGAAGCGGTCGTTGATCGACTTGAAATGGTCGATGTCGAAGATCATCACCGTGACAGGGCGGCCGCCCTTGGCCTCGCGGTCGATCATCCTTGCGCAGGCTTCCGAGAAGCCGCGGCGGTTGAGCATGCCGGTCAAGGGATCGGTCGACGCCGCGGTGCGGTGCGCGGTCACGGTGCGCTCCGACACCAGCATGAAGATCACGAACACGGTGCCGACGGCATAGAGGATGAGTTCGACCGCGAATACGGTGACCCATACGCTGGCGGAGAAGCCGGCATCGTGCGGCCGCAGGAAGCTGCCGATCAGGATCGGCAGCATCAGCACACAGCCGTGCATGACCGGCACGACGAAGGCCGGCCAGCGCCGTTGCAGGCTCTTGCGCCGCTCCACCCAGAGCTCGCTCGCGGTCAGGGCCGCATAGACCGAGACGATGCCGGCGCCGATGATCATGCGCAGCATCGAGGCGGTGGGATCGAGCAGCGTGGCGGCCGCGACCCAGGCCAGTGCGCCGAATACGAGACCCGGCCAGTTCGGCTTGCGGCCGTGGAAGACGCGCGCCGCGTTCCACACCATGCCGCAGGCGACAAAGCCGACCGCGTTCAAGGCGAGATAGAGATACGGGCCGAGCTTGTCGCCGGTCGCGGTCCACAGCGCGACAGAGGACGCGCCGAGCAGATAGGCGCTGCCCCACCATTTCAGCGCGGGGCTGTTCTCCTTTTTGCCGAAAAACACCATCATGGCGCCGAGCAATGCGGCGACCATCGTGGCGACCAAATAGAGCGTGATGCTATCGAGCGACATCATGTCGGCCCCCTTCTAATCATAGCAGTTACGCGATCGGCCCAGCCGACTTGCGCGCCCTTCCAGATGCGACGCTAGGTCCGGCGAGTTCCATTCAGGTTTTCACGCGGGCCCAAGTTTTCGGGAAACACGCGCTCAATTTGCGTACAAACGAACAACAAAAAAGGCGCTGAAATCAGCGCCTTTTTGCTTCTCATTGAAGCCGCTTTCGCGGCGAATGTGACCGAAGCGATTAACGCTTCGAGAACTGGAAGGACCGGCGGGCCTTGGCCTTGCCGTACTTCTTACGCTCGACCACGCGCGAGTCGCGGGTGAGGAAGCCGCCCTTCTTGAGCACGCTGCGCAGCTCGGGCTCGAAATAGGTCAGAGCCTTGGAGATGCCGTGACGCACGGCGCCAGCCTGGCCGGACAGACCGCCGCCAGCGACCGTGCAGATCACGTCGTACTGGCCCGAACGCTGGGCCACGGAGAACGGCTGCTCGATCATCATGCGCAGCACGGGACGAGCGAAATAGACCTCGACCTCGCGCGAATTGACCGTGACCTTGCCGGCGCCCGGCTTGATCCAGACGCGGGCCACCGCGTCCTTGCGCTTGCCGGTGGCGTAGGCGCGGTTGAACTTGTCGACCTTCTTCTCGTGCTTGGGCGCATCGGGCGCGACGGCTGCGGTCTTGAGCTGCGAGAGCTGGTCGAGCGACTGAATGGATTCGGCCATGATTATGCGGCCCTCGTGTTCTTGCGGTTCAACTTGGCGATATCAAGCTTCTCGGGCGTCTGGGCCTCGTGCGGATGATCGGCACCGCCGTAGACGCGGAGGTTGCCCATCTGGACGCGACCGAGCGGACCACGCGGGATCATGCGCTCGACGGCCTTCTCGAGCACGCGCTCGGGGTGACGGCCCTCGAGGATCTGGCGCGCGGTGCGCTCCTTGACGTGGCCGACATAGCCGGTGTGCTTGTAATAGGTCTTCTGCTCGCGCTTGCGACCGGTGAGGACGGCATGCTGCGCGTTGATGATGATGACGTTGTCGCCGCAATCAACGTGCGGGGTGTAGGTCGGGAGGTGCTTGCCGCGCAGACGCATGGCGACGATGGTGGCGAGACGGCCGACGACCAGACCCTTGGCGTCGATCAGCACCCACTTCTTCGTCACCTCGGCCGGCTTTGCCGAAAAGGTTTTCATGTCAGAGTTTCCGTGGACGGGGAATAGCGGCGCGAACACCACGCCGGACTGGGCCGGTTTCTAGAGAAGAGACGCGCAACGGTCAATGCCCGATGATCGAATTTACGTAAATAGAATCAACGACTTAAAAATATGGTGCGATATTACCTGCGAAAAGCTCAAACATTTGGAATGGAATAGGTCGAGGTGACATGGGCGATGGGATCCGGCGACGTCCCGGACAGCAACTTGACCTCCCCGACCGCAAGGCGCTTGCCGAGCTTGAGCAGGCGGGCCTCGGCCAGCACGTCCTGACCGGGCTGGCCCTTACGCAGGAAGTTGATGTTGAGATTGGTGGTCACCGCGAGTCCGATCGGCCCGATCGCTGACAGCAGCACCACGTACATGGCGAAATCGGCGAGCGCCATCAGCGTTGGGCCGGATACGGTTCCACCCGGCCGCAGCATCTTCTCGCCGTAGCGCTGGCGTAAAAGGCAGGTCTGGCCGTCCGCGCTCTCGATCGTAATGTCGTCGCCGCTGAAGGCCTGGGGGAATTCGTCGCGGAGAAACTGCTCGAGCTCCGCCACGCTCATTTTCGCTGCCGCCATGCCGTTCCCCACCCTCGCTTCACGTCGCCTGCTACACTAGGTTATCTGCATCATCTAACCGCAATAATCCAATCGGAAACGCCACGATGTCCACCCAGGCCGCCCGCGCCCCCGCTCCTCATCAGCCAATTCTGCTGCGCGAAATGGTCGGGCCCATCGCTGTGCTGACCTTGAACCGGCCGGCGGCGCGCAACAGCCTGTCGACGACGATGATCGCCGCCCTGCATGCAGAGCTCGATGATATCGGCAACGACAAGGCCGTCCGGGCCGTCGTGCTCGCGGCCAATGGTGCCGCCTTCTCGGCGGGTCACGACATGAAGGAACTGACCGCCCGCCGCAGCGATCCGGACCGCGGCCGCGCCTTCTTCGCCCAGACCATGAATGCCTGTAGCGCGATGATGCAGGCGATCGTGCATTTGCCCAAGCCCGTGGTTGCTGCCGTCCAGGGCATTGCGACGGCGGCCGGCTGCCAGCTCGTCGCGAGCTGCGATCTTGCGATCGCCTCGGAAGCGGCGAGTTTCGCCACGCCCGGTGTCGACATCGGTCTGTTCTGCTCGACGCCGATGGTGGCGCTGTCGCGCAACGTGCCGCGCAAGCAGGCGATGGAGATGCTGCTGACAGGCGAGCCGGTCCCAGCTGCGCGCGCCCGCGAGATCGGCCTCGTCAATCGCGTGGTCGCCGCCGGCACCGAACGCGACGCCGCCATTGCGCTGGCGCAACAGGTCGCGCTGAAATCCGCCTACACCGTCAAGCTCGGCAAGGAGGCGTTCTACCGCCAGGCCGAGATGAGCCTTGCCGACGCCTATCGCTATGCGGCAGAGGTGATGACCGAGAACATGATGGCCCGCGATGCCGAAGAAGGCATCGGCGCCTTCATCGAGAAGCGCACGCCGACCTGGCGGGATGAGTGACACTCTAGCATCGTCATTCCGGGGCCTCGCAGAGCCGAACCCGGAATCTCGAGATTCCGGGCTCGCGCTATCGCGCGCCCCGGAATGACGGAAAGAAACCATGAATCACGACGCCTATCCCGACAATTACATCCGCGGCATCCTCAACAGTGTGAAGTCGATCGCCATGGTCGGCGCCTCGCCGGTCAACGTGCGGCCGAGCTATTTCGCGTTCAAATATCTGGCGCAGCGCGGCTACGATATGATCCCGATCAACCCTGGACATGTCGGCAAGGAGCTGCTCGGAAAGCCCTTCGTCGCCTCGCTTCGCGACATCGGCCGCCCCGTCGACATGATCGACATTTTCCGCAACTCCAGCCACATCATGCCAGTGGTCGAGGAGGCGCTGACGCTCGACCCGCTGCCGAAGGTGATCTGGATGCAGCTTGGCGCGCGTGACGATGCGGCAGCTGAAAAGGCGGAAGCGGCCGGTATCAAGGTCGTGATGAACCGTTGCCCCAAGATCGAATATGGCCGGCTGTCGTCCGAGATCTCCTGGATGGGCGTCAATTCACGCACGCTCTCCTCCAAGCGCGCGCCGGCGCCGACGCAGGGCATGCGCCTCTCCCTCAACCGGATGAGCGTCGGCGGTGGCGACACCGCGGCCTCCGATCGCGCAGCCAAGAACAAGAGCGAGCAAAGCTGACGCACTTGCGAAGGATTCGTTTCGCGAACGCGTCGATGCGTAGCACGATCGTTGCGATGTGAAGCCGCGGCTTGACGCCGACCGCGGTGCCGATCAGCATGCCGCGCGATTTCAGACCACAAGAACAGGACGCCTCAATGAGCGATCGCCTTCCGGGATTTTCCACCCTCGCCGTGCATGCCGGTGCACAGCCCGACCCGACCACCGGTGCACGCGCCACTCCGATTTATCAGACAACCTCGTTCGTCTTTAACGACGCCGACCACGCCGCCTCGCTGTTCGGCCTGCAGGCCTTCGGCAACATCTATACCCGCATCGGCAACCCGACCAACGCGGTGCTGGAGGAGCGCGTTGCCGCGCTCGAGGGCGGCACGGCCGCGCTTGCGGTCGCTTCGGGCCATGCCGCCCAGGTCGTGGTTTTGCAGCAATTGCTCCAGCCCGGCGACGAATTCATCGCCGCGCGAAAACTCTATGGCGGCTCGATCAACCAGTTCACGCATGCGTTCAAGAGCTTTGGCTGGAACGTGGTGTGGGCCGATCCCGACGATATCGCGAGCTTCGAGCGCGCGGTGACGCCGCGCACCAAGGCGATCTTCATCGAGTCCATCGCCAATCCCGCCGGCAGCATCACCGACATCGAGGCGATCTCGTCGGTGGCGCGCAAGGCCGGCGTGCCGCTGATCGTCGACAACACCCTGGCCTCGCCCTATCTGATCCGCCCAATCGATCACGGCGCCGACATCGTGGTGCACTCATTGACCAAATTTCTGGGCGGTCACGGCAACTCGCTCGGCGGCATCATCGTCGATGCCGGCACCTTCGATTGGTCGACCGGCGGCAAATATCCGATGCTGTCGGAACCGCGCCCCGAATATCATGGCATCCGCCTGCAGGAGACCTTTGGCAATTTCGCCTTCGCGATCGCCTGCCGCGTGCTCGGCTTACGCGACCTTGGCCCTGCGCTGTCGCCGTTCAACGCCTTCATGATCCTGACCGGCATCGAGACCCTGCCGCTGCGCATGCAGAAGCACTGCGACAACGCCAGGGCGGTCGCCGAATTCCTCGCCGGCCATCCGGCGGTGGCTTCGGTGAGCTATGCGGGCCTTCCGAGTGACAAGTACAACCAGCTCGCACGCAAATATGCGCCGAAGGGCGCAGGCGCGGTGTTCACCTTCAGCCTCAAGGGCGGCTACGACGCCGGCGTCAATCTGGTGTCGAAGCTGCAGCTGTTCTCGCACCTCGCCAATGTCGGCGACACCCGCTCGCTTGTCATCCACCCGGCCTCGACCACCCATAGCCAGCTCGACGACGCCGCCAAGGTGAAGTCCGGCGCCGGTCCTGATGTGGTTCGGCTCTCGATCGGCATCGAGGACAAGGAAGACCTGATCGCCGACCTGGAGCAGGCGCTGGGCGCGTAACATCCTGTCGTTCCGGGGCGGTGCGAAGCACCGAACCCGAAACCTCGAGATTCCGGGTTCGGGCTTTCGCGCGCCCCGGAATGACGATTTGCTTAACAGTCATTAACCATCCCTGCCCCATACATCATCCCTGGATCGCCCCTTGATTCGGAGCCGATGATGCTGCGCTGGATGGTACCTGCCCTTGCGGCAACGCTGACGGCCTCGGCAGCGTTTGCCGCCGACTTGCCGTCCCATCCGAAGCGAAGGGCCGCAGCTCCGCCGCCAAGGGTCTATGTCGAGACCGATCCGGACGCGCTGATCTCGCCCGCGGATGGCATCGGCAGTTACGTCAGCAATCTGCCGGGCACCCCGCTGTTGCCGGGCTCGCATACGTTGCCGGGCTATTACGGTCGCCCCTGGAGCTACGACTATCAGGGCGGGTATTACGGCGGGAAGCAGGTCGATTATTTCTGGCGCCTGCCCTATGCGTGCGGCGTCTACGGCTATTGCTGATCAGCCGGGCTGTCCCACCGGAACCGCGCGCGGCTGCGCTTCCGCGTTCTGCCGCGACGCCAGCCGCTCCGCCTGCATCACCGCCAATGTCAGCACGGTGATCGCGACCGCCTGGTGCGAGAGCGCCAGATCAATCGGCACCTGGTTGAGCAGCGTGAGGATGCCGAGCACCACCTGCAAGCTGACCGCCGCGAACAGCCCGAGCGCCCCCCGCGTTGCCGCGCCTGCGCGCGAGCGTAGCGCGTCGAACGCATGCAGCGCCGCCAGCGTGAACAGCAGATAGGCCGTCATCCGGTGCTCGAACTGCACCGTCAGCACATTGTCGAACATATTGCGCCACCACGGCGTCTCGAACCACAGCCGCTCGACCGATGGAATGAACGCGCCGTCGATCTGCGGCCAGGTGTTGTAGGCGCGGCCCGCGCGCAGGCCCGCGACAAGCGCCCCGAAATAGATCTGGACGAAGGTCACGACGAGCAGCAGCGCGCTGGTGATGCGCAGCCTTACAGGCGCGACAATCTGCGGCCGCTCCTCGAGCCGCCGCACCGTCCAGACGATGCCGGCGAAGATCAGCAGCGCAAGCACCAGATGTGTTGCGAGCCGATATTGCGACACCTCGACCCTTTCAGACAGTCCTGATGCCACCATCCACCAGCCGACCGCGCCCTGGAGGCCGCCGAGCGCGAACAGCAGCCACAGCCACCGCTTCAGCTCACTGGCCAAGCCGCCGCGCCACAGGAAGAACAGGAACGGCAACAGATAGGCGATGCCGATGAAGCGCCCGAGCAGCCGATGGCTCCACTCCCACCAGAAGATCTCTTTGAACTCCGACAGGCTCATCCCCGCATTGAGCTCGCGATATTGCGGGATCTTCTTGTAGGCCTCGAAGGCGTCGGTCCACTGCGCCTCCGACAGCGGCGGAATACTGCCGGTGACCGGCTTCCACTCGACGATCGACAGGCCGGATTCCGTCAGCCGTGTCGCGCCGCCGACCAGCACCATCAGCGCGATCAGGGCGGCCACGGAGATCAGCCACCAGCGCACGGCGCGATGCGGATGGGTTGGGGCGGAAATCGTCGTCATTTCAGGGACAAACCAAGCCTTGTCACTAACGGACTTGAACCGGACTGCGTGCCCCTTATAGTCCCCCGCTCCCGCAGCGCAAGTTACGCGAAAGCCGCAAGTCCCCGCCATGACGATCCGCACCCGCAAGTTCCTCGGCGCCATTCTGCTGCTGGTGCTGGCCACAGTCTGGGCCCTGCTCGGCATGGCGGCGGCGCAGATGCCGTGGATCGCCGTATCCGGCTGGCGTCAGGCGATCTACTACGTGGTGGTCGGCATGGGCTGGGTGCTTCCGGCCATGCCGATCGTGAGCTGGATGCAGCGGCCGGACCGGGCGTAATCGCGCAAACGCGCTTGCACGTTTGACGGCTGCAAAGGCTCTCACCATCGTTGCGTCAGCTCGTAGCGCTGCCCGTCGGTTTCACCGGTGCGAAGGCAATGCCCGACACCAGCACCCGCATCATGCGCAGCGAGCGCACCCGTCCGTCCCAGGAGATCCGCGGCAACGCCCGCAGATTGGTGCGCCCTTGCGCATCCACGATACCCGGGATGGTCGATACCGCGCTGGCAAAGCCCGCCTCTTCCGCCATCACGACGTGGCTGCGCCGGAATGAGGACCGATCGCCGAACGGATATGCCAGGTGCCTGACCTCACGGCGAAACGCGGCTTCCGCCACCGCCTTGCCCATCGTCATCTCGCGCAGCGCCGCCGCATCCTTCATGTTGGCGAGGTTGGGATAGTTCACGGTCGCACTGCCGATCGTGACCAGCGGATCGGCAGCCAGCCTCGCCAGATCCTCCCAATCCATCGACGCCTCGCGCGAGAGTGCAGCGAGATCGATGCTGTAGCGTGTGCAGAGATCGGCAATCGCGGCCGAGAGATCCGCCGGCGGCAGCGAGCGCAGCCAACCCTCGAGATGCCAAAACAGGGCCTGTTTCTCGGCATTATCAGTGATGGTGAAGCGCTGTTCCTTGTCGCCCATCATCAGGCTGATCCGGCTCTCGCGCGCGATCACCTGCTCGAGCCCAAGCCACCACGCTTCTCCAACGCCGTCGGGAAAGGCGGTCGGAACATAGAGCGTGAACGGCACGGCGTGGCGCGTCAGCACCGGATAGGCAAAGCTGATGAGGTCCTTGGGCGCGCCATCGAAGGTGAGTGCCACGAAGCGCCGCTTCTCCGGCAACGTCACCGCGCGCCGACAAACCTCGTCCATGCCGAGAAACTCATAGTCCCAGCGCTTCAGCGCACGAATGGCACGATCGAGGAATTGTGGCGTGATCTCGTGTTCGCGCAACGGCTGGAACGCGCCGCTTCGCCGCGGCCGCACGTGCTCGAAGCGCAGGATGGCGCCCGCGCCGCGGCTGCGCAGCAAGGGTCGGCCCGAGAACCAGGCCAGTTCGAGCCGCAACCGCTGCACCCATCTGCCGTCGGACGCCAATACCCCACCTTCGCCTTTGCCGGCAGCCTGTTCCCTGCCCCATTGTCATTACCCTTTGTTGACATTTATTTGCAAAGGTCGGCCACAGGCCGAAATACGTATTTTTTCGCTTTCTCGACAGGTTTCGCGCATGACCATGGCTGCGGCGATGCAAAGCCGGACGGCGGAATCGCCAGCGCGGTCCAAAGCCAGCCGTATTGCGCATGTCGATATCGTCGCCGATCTCGGTGAAGCCGAGAGAGTCTGGCGCGCGCTCGAGGAGCCCGGCCACCTCTTCACGCCCTATCAGCGGTTCGATCTCCTGGGCACCTGGCAACGATCGGTCGGGGAGCACGAAGGCGCCCGCCCCTTCATCGTGATCGCGCGCGATGCCGAGCAGAACCCGCTCGCCCTGCTTCCGCTGGCATTGCGCCGAGGTCACGGCGTGCGCACGGCCTGCTTCATGGGCGGCAAGCATACGACCTTCAACATGGGACTGTGGAACGCCGAGTTCGCAGCACAAGCCGTCGCTAGCGACCTCGACGCGTTGATCGCACCGCTGCGCAACCGGGTCGACGTCCTCGCGCTGACGCAGCAACCGAAGCGCTGGCACGATCAGCAAAATCCGTTCGCATTCCTGCCGCAGCAGAGCGCAATCAACGGCTGCCCGGTACTGGTCATGGAGCCAGGCGGCCCGCCCGCATCGCGGATCAGCAATTCCTTCCGCCGCCGGCTCAAGAGCAAGGAGAAGAAGCTCCAGGCGCTTGCCGGCTACCGCTATCACCTCGCCACATCGGACGCGGACGTCACCCGCCTGCTCGACTGGTTCTTCCGCGTCAAACCGGCGCGGATGGCTGAGCAGAAGCTGCCCAACGTCTTCGCCGAGCCCATCGTCGAGAAATTCATCCGCAGCGCCTGCCTGGCACCGCGCGGCGAAGGGCACGTCATCGACATTCATGCGCTGGAATGCGACGATGAGGTGATCGCGATCTTCGCCGGCGTTGCCGACGGCCAGCGCTTCTCGATGATGTTCAACACCTACACGATGTCGGAGCACGCCCGCTACAGCCCGGGCCTGATCCTGGTGCGCTACATCATCGATCGCTACGGCGAGCGCGGCTACCGTTCCCTCGACCTCGGCATCGGATCGGACGACTACAAGCGCATGTTCTGCAAGGATGACGAGGACATCTTCGACAGCTTCGTGCCCCTGACCCCGCGCGGTAGGCTCGCGGCCGCGGCGATGTCCTCGATCAACCACGGCAAGCGCCTGGTGAAGCAGAACCAGATGCTGTTCGACCTGGCCCGACGGCTAAGGCAGGCGTTCGGGTAGCGACGAATTGTCGTAGGGTGGGCAAAGCGAAGCGTGCCCACGTTCTGCGCGCGATCGGAGAGAGTGGTGGGGCAGCGCAAGCGCGCCTTTGCCCACTGAGGTAAGATCACTTATGCCGCCACCACGCGCGCAGTCTCGCCGGCGTTCGACGGCTGCACGGGCCGGCTCAACATCGTCACCTCGCTGAAGCCGACGGCCTTGAGCTGTTCGCACATGAGCGTACGCGCATCAGCCTCCATCGACGTGTCGGGGACCACGACAGCGCGGGCATTCGTCGTCAAGAGTTCTGCCGGCAATTCGGAAGCGCCACCGGCGTCGAGTAGCACGTAATCGTAAGCGCGCAGCAACGCATCGATTGCGAGCGTCACCCGCGGCGACTGGAGCAGGCTTTGGTCGAAGCCTGGACGACCGGCCAGGACGAGATGCAGCCGCGAGAATTTGTCGCGCGTAATGATCTGCGCGAACGAGGCCTGCCCCTGCATCAGCTCGGCAAGACCGGGCGACACCGGATCGACCGACACCGCTGATATCGTCGGCGAGGATGCGGCGAGATCGACCACGACGACGCGCGCCTCGCGTGCCAGATGCCGTGCGAGCGTCAGCGCCGACAGCGTGATCGCCTCGCCCGATGCGGTGCCGAGCACGGTGACCTTCTTCGCAGCTGCACCGGCAGCCCTCAGGCTCTCGGCCAGCTGTCCGATTTCGGCCAATTCGCTGACGTCGGCATCATCAGTCATCTCCGGCTGGAGCGGTGCCGCAACCGTCTCCACCGGATCGACAACAGGCTCGCGACGAACCGCCGCGGGGGCGAGCGTCGCGACGGCGCGCGGCGCGGTCTGGCGCAGCAGCTCGCCGGTGACGACAACACCAGAGGACAGCAGCAGCGTCGCAAGCGTCGCGATCAGTACGATCGGAAGCTTCTTCGGATAGGCCGGCGTATTCGAGACGATGCCACGCGAGATGATGCGGCCCTCGGTCGGCGCGGTGTCGATGGTTTCGCGGGTATTGGCCTCGCGATATTTGGCAAGATAGGTCTCGAGCAGGTCGCGCTGCGCCTTGGCCTCGCGCTCGAGCGCCCGCAGCTGAACGTCCTGGCCGTTGGTCGAGGTCGCCTGCTTCTTGAGCTGCTCGAGGCTCGTGGTCAGGCCGTCGACCCTGCCGCCGGCGATCCGCGCATCGTTTTCAAGCGAGCGCGAGATTTTTGCCGCCTCGTCGCGGATCTGACCATCGAGATCGCTCAGCTGCGCTTTCAGTTCCTTGATGCGCGGATGATTGCCGAGCAGCGTGGAAGACTGTTCGGCAAGCTGGGCGCGCAGCGTTACACGCTGTTCCGACAAGCGCCGCATCAGCTCGGAGTTCACGACCTCGGACGCCTCGATCGGCTTGCCGCTCTGGAGCATCTCGCGGATCAGCCGCGCCTTGGACTCGGCGTCGGCCCTCAGCGCGCGCGCATTGTTCAGCTGAGTATTGACCTCGCCCATCTGCTGGTTCGACAGCGTGGTGTTGTTGGTGCCGACGAACAGTGACGATTTGGATCGGAAGTCCTCGACCTTGGCTTCGGCCTCGGAGACCTTTTTGCGCAGGTTCTCGATCTCGCCCGCCAGCCACTGGCTGGCGTTGCGCGCCTGGTCCTGTCGCGCATTCTGCTGGAGCACGAGATAGCCGTCGGCGATCGAATTGGCGACGCGCGCGGCGAGCTCGGGATCCTGCGACTGGAATTCGACCACGATCACGCGCGACTTGTCGACGGCATAGGCCTGAAGGCGATCATAATACGCATCGAGCACGCGCTCTTCCGGTGTCATCGAGAACGGGTCGCGGCCGACGCCGACCAGCGCCGCGAGCGATTTCAGCGGCGAGATGCCTTGCAAGACCGGGTCGAATTCCGGCCGTTCGGCCAGCTTGTTCTTCTTGATGATCTCGCGCGCGAGATCGCGCGACAGCACAAGCTGCACCTGGCTGGTGACGGCCTCGGGGTCGAGTGCCTGCCGCTCCTCCGTGCTGCGATCGCTGCTCGGCCGCAGGAAGACGTTCTCGCGGCCGTCGATCAGGATGCGCGATTCGGATTTGTAGCGCGGCGTGATGAGATTGACGATCGCGACGGAGGCGACGAGGGCCAACACCGTCGGCACGATGATCCAGCCGCGCTTGCGCGCGAGCGCGCCGCCGAGCGCATGCAGATCGATGTCACCGGATTCGGCTGGCGCCTGCCTTGCAACGATCGGCGCCGGCTTGGCTTCGACCCGGGGCTTGGTGTTCGAAACGGCTCGCTCGATGACGGCCTTGTCCTTGCCGGCACGCCAGAACGCTAAACGCATCGAACACTCCCGCAGGGCAAGCCACTCGTGTACCTCAATGAGGCCGATTACACTCCATTAAGGTTGCTGCTGGGTTAATCGCGACCTCTGGCATGCAACGCAGAAGCGTTCGTCACCGTTTGTTAACCACGAGGGGTCCTTAATCGCATCGATATTTCGAGAAACTTTGTCCAGTTTCGCGCGCTGGTTTTGATCATGCCTCCCTCTCCTGACCGGCCGCTTCGCATTCTGCACGCCGTACGCGCGCCCGTCGGAGGCATCTTCCGGCACATCCTCGACGTCGCCAACGGTCAGGTCGATCGCGGCCATCACGTCGGGATTCTCGCCGACAGCCTCACCGGTGGCGAGCGCGCGGACAAGGCGCTGGCCGAAGTTGCGCCGCGGTTGAAGCTCGGCGTGCATCGGATGGCGATCCGCCGGGAACCCTCGGTGGAGGATTTTCTGGTTTGGTTGCGCATGCGCCGCCTGATTGCCGCGCTCAAGCCCGACGTCTTGCACGGCCACGGCGCCAAGGCCGGCGCTTTCGTTCGCGCGCGGCGCCGCGCTGACGACACCATTCGCATCTACACGCCCCATGGCGGCTCGCTGCACTATCCGCTCAACACCTTGAAGGGGGAATTTTACGCGCGCCTCGAACGCTCGCTGATGGACGCGACGGATCTGTTCCTGTTCGAGAGCGCTTTTGCGCGCGACACCTACCAGCGCATCGTCGGTACGCCCAAGGGCGTGGTGCATTGCGTCTTCAACGGCGTGACGCCGGAAGAGTTCGAACCCGTCGCTATCGCCGATGACGCTACCGACCTCTGCTATGTCGGCGAGTTCAGGCACATCAAGGGCGCGGACCTCCTGGTCGACGCGGTGGCGCGGCTGCGCGAGAGCGGCAGGCAAGTCACGCTGACGCTCGGCGGCGACGGTGAGGAGACCGCGGCGCTGAAGGCGCAGGTCGAGCGGCTCGGCCTGAAGGAGGCGATCCGCTTCATCGGCCACGTCAAGGCGCGTTACGGCTTTTCCAAGGGGCGACTGCTGGTCGTCCCCTCGCGCGGCGATTCCATGCCCTATGTTGTCATCGAGGCCGGTGCGGCCGGTATTCCCATGATCGCAGCGCGCGTCGGCGGCATCCCGGAGATTTTCGGGCCCGACAGTCCGGCGCTGTTCGCCGCCAGCAACGCCGAAGCCATGGCTGAGGCGATCGCGGCCGCGCTGGACGACGCGCAGGCGACCGCGCAGCGCGCATCGATCTTGCGCGAGCGCATCTCGGCGCATTTCTCGCAAGCCGCGATGGTCGAAGGCGTGCTCGCGGGCTACCGCGATGCATTTGCCAATCATTAACCACCCTTAAGCCGGCTTTAGAGAATCTTCCGATTTGTCCGATAATCGACGCCAGGGGATTGGAAGCCCGGGGCGCCAAGCCGTGCCGCGAGCTTTTGGAATGGACGTAGACGCCCGTGGAACCGTTCAACGCACGCTCGATGCTCGATGCCGCGACCAGCGCCGCGGCCCGGCCTGCCGGGACTAATTTCGTGGAACGCCGCCGCCGGCTCACGCCGGCTGCGCTCGAGATCGTCAATCAGAAAGTCGCCCGCGCCTATTCGCCGATCGTGATTGCCGGCGTCGTGCGCGCCATCGACTTCGTGCTGCTCATCGTGGTGGGCATCGCCGTCTATGCCGGCTACGTCATGCCGCACAACGGCTTCAGCTGGGTCTATCCGTTAGAGATCGTCGCTGTCGCAGTCGCAGCCGTGGTCTGCTTCCAGGCCGCGGACATCTACCAGGTGCAGCTGTTCCGCGGCCAACTCCGGCAGATGACGCGGATGATCTCGTCCTGGTCGTTCGTCTTCCTGCTGTTCATCGGCGTCTCCTTCTTCGCCAAGTTCGGCAGCGAGGTCTCGCGGCTATGGCTCGCCGCCTTCTATTTCCTTGGCCTCGCCGCGCTGATCGCCGAGCGCCTCATCCTTCGTTCGCTGGTGCGCAGCTGGGCGCGCCAGGGCCGGCTCGATCGCCGCACCATCATCGTCGGCTCCGACAGCAACGGCGAGCAGCTGGTCGAGGCGCTGAAGGCACAGGAGGATTCCGACATCCACGTGCTCGGCGTGTTCGATGACCGCAACGACAGCCGCGCGCTCGATACCTGCGCCGGCGCGCGCAAGCTCGGCAAGGTCGACGACATCGTCGAATTCGCCCGGCGCACCCGCGTCGATCTCGTGTTGTTCGCGCTGCCCATTTCGGCGGAGACGCGCATCCTGGAGATGCTGAGGAAGCTCTGGGTGTTGCCGGTCGACATCCGTCTCTCCGCGCACACCAACAAGCTGCGCTTCCGGCCCCGTTCCTATTCCTATCTCGGCGAGGTGCCGACGCTCGACGTGTTCGAGGCACCAATCACCGATTGGGATCTGGTGATGAAATGGCTGTTCGACCGCGTCGTCGGCAGCCTCGCATTGCTTGCGGCCCTTCCCGTGATGGCGCTGGTGGCGCTGGCAGTGAAGCTCGACAGCCCCGGTCCCGTCCTGTTCCGCCAGAAGCGGTTCGGCTTCAACAATGAGCGCATCGACGTCTATAAATTCCGCTCGATGTATCACCACCAGGCCGACCCGACGGCCTCGAAGGTCGTGACCAAGAACGATCCGCGCGTCACCCGCGTCGGCCGCTTCATCCGCAAAACCAGCCTCGACGAGCTGCCGCAGCTCTTCAACGTGGTGTTTTCGGGCAATCTTTCCCTGGTCGGCCCGCGTCCACACGCGGTGCAGGGCAGGCTTCAGAGCCGGCTGTTCGACGAAGCCGTCGACGGCTATTTCGCCCGCCACCGCGTCAAGCCCGGCATCACGGGCTGGGCTCAGATCAACGGCTGGCGCGGCGAGATCGACAATGAAGAGAAGATCCAGAAGCGCGTCGAGTTCGACCTCTACTACATCGAGAACTGGTCGGTGCTGTTCGACCTCGTCATTCTCCTGAAAACGCCGCTCTCGCTGCTGACCAAGAACGAGAACGCGTATTGAGTTTCCGTCATGCCCCGGCTTGACGGGGCATCCAGTACGCCGAGGCGCCAGCCGTTTTCCGCAACAGGCGCCGCAGNNNTGGATCGGCCGGTCAAGCCGGGCGGTGACAGCGGTATTTGTGGCGTGAGATTTGCGTGAGCGTGTGATGGCGTATGCGGCAACTGCCGGTGGAATGAACGTAGCCGCACCGGCTGCGCCCGGCGTGCTTGCCCTCCAGCGCGCGCTGGTCTGGCTGGTCGGCGCCTCGGGCGCAATCGTTTTCATCGAGCCGAGCCCTTACGAGATCGCGACGCTGCTCGCCACCGTCGCCTTCTTTGCCACCGGCCTGCGCCTGCGGCTCGTGCTGATGCCGCTGGTGCTTGCCCTGGTGCTGCTCAATGTCGGCTACACCATCGGCGCGATCCCGCTGCTCGACCAGTCGGAGGTCGCAAGCTGGATCGCGACCTCCTGGTACATGGCCGTCACCGTGGTGTTCTTTGCCATGGTCATTTCCGAGGACACGGCGGCGCGGCTCGACATGCTGCGCCGTGGCCTCGCGGTCGGCGCGATGATCGCCTCGCTCTCGGCTATATCAGGCTATTTCAACCTGGTCCCCGGCGGCCACGATCTGTTGACGCTCTACGAGCGCGCTCGCGGCACGTTCAAGGACCCGAACGTGCTTGGCGCGTTCCTGATCCTGCCGGCGCTGTTTGCACTTCAGAGCGTGGTCTCGGACAAGCTCGCCAAGGCGTTCCGCAACGCCATCGCCTTTGCCATTATGTCGCTGGCGATCCTGCTCGCCTTTTCCCGCGCCGCCTGGGGCGGGCTGATCCTGACCTCGGCCTTCATGCTGGCACTGATGGTGCTGACCGGCCGCAGCAATGCCCAGCGCTCACGCATCATCGTCATGGCGATCGTCGCGGTCGTGCTGGGCCTGGCGCTGATCGCGGTGCTGCTGTCGTTCGATTCCGTCGCCGAGATGTTCAAGCAGCGCGCGAGCTTCGACCAGAGCTATGACGAAGGCCGCTTCGGCCGGTTCGGCCGCCACATCCTCGGTGCGGAGATGGCGCTCGACCTGCCGTTCGGCATCGGCCCCCTGCAATTCCACCGCTACTTCCCCGAAGACACCCACAACTCCTACCTGAACGCCTTCATGTCCGGCGGCTGGCTCTCCGGCGTCTGCTATCCGGCGCTGGTCTTCACCACCGTCATCACCGGCTTGCGCCACATCTTCGTCCGCGTGCCCTGGCAGCGCGCTTACCTCGCGGTGTTCTCCGCCTTCGTCGCCACCGTCGGCGAAAGTTTCGTGATCGACACCGACCACTGGCGCCATTTCTGGATGATGCTGGGCGCGATGTGGGGCATGATCGCGGCCGCACAGGCCTACAAGGTCAGGTCCGGCGAGGACGCTTCTTCAGCTTGAGGTCGGGCCGCTGCTCCGGCGGCGTATCAAGCAGGCCCTTCAATGCTGCGGTCGCTGCGACCACGCCCTCGTAGCCCTCATTGGCAAAACGCAGCAGCAGGCGCAGCTCCTCGTCGGTATAGGCGCTGAAGACCTTCTCCATCGCCTGCTGCATCGGCACATAGAGCTGGCCGATCCTCTTCGCGGTCTCGGGCACGACGGTGATGAAAACCTTGCGACGATCGGCCTCGTCACGCTCGCGTCGCACGAACCCTGCCTTCTCGAGCCGATCGACCACGCCGGTGATGGCGCCCGTCGTGAGCCCCGTCACCTCGGCAAGCCTGCCCGCGGTCACGCGCCCCTCGAGATAGAGAATGTCCATGCATTCGAGGTCGGAATTGGCAATTCCAGCCACGTTCGCAACGGCCTGCCCATAGAGCACGCCCTGCGCGGACGACCGTCGCATCGCCTCTTCCAATTCTCCCAGCAACGCCGCGCGCGCCTTTGCCCTTGACAAGGCCCACCTCATATCTTAGCCGATATATATCTTAGCCACTAAGAGATTTAGTGGCCTTAATTTCTCCTAGCACCACGGAAACCTCGGGAGCAAGCCAATGCCTCACCGTCCCCGCAAGGCCCTCATCATCGGCGCCGGCATTGCCGGGCCCGTCGCTGCGATCCTGCTGCGCCGCGCCGGCATCGAATCCGCGGTCTACGAAGCCTGGCCCTACTCCAAGGGCATCGGCGGCGGCCTCCAGATCGCGCCGAACGGCATGCATGTCATGGACGAGATCGGGCTTGCCGGCGAGCTGATCAGCCGCGGCTCGATCGCGGAATCCTTCGACTTCTATTCGCAAGACGGCCGACGGC
>NZ_LJYG01000108.1:721251-739215 GCF_001440035.1 Bradyrhizobium manausense
CCCGCCGTGAACGTCTGCCGCGCCTCGCTGAACGAGATGCTGATCGACAAGGCCTGGTGCACGTGCGCGTCGCTCTATTTCGACAAGCGCCTGATCAAGATCGAGGATCGCGGCGACCAGCCCATCATCGCCTATTTCGCCGACGGCACCACCGCGGAGGGCGATTTTCTGATCGGCGCCGACGGCGTGCATTCGATCACGCGGCGCCAGGTTGTGCCTGATGGTCCCAAACCCTTCAACACCGGACTGATCGGCTTCGGCGGCTTCGTCCCTCATTCGGCCCTCGGCGGCAGGGCGATCGGCGGGCGTGTCGAGACCACGTTCGGACAGAGCGGCTTCTTCGGCTACGGCTATTGCAGCCCGGATCCCAAGGACGGCGCGATGTGGTGGAGCACGCAGCCCGCGCACGGCATGGATGCCGCGATGTTTCGCGCGCTCGACGCACAGGCGCTGAAGCAGCATCTGCGCGGCTTCCATCAGGGCTGGCACGATCCGATCCCCGGGATCATCGAGGCGGCCGAGAACATTGTGGTCACCGACACTTTCGACGTCGCAACCTTGCCGACCTGGTCACGCAAGCGATCGCTGCTGATCGGCGACGCCGCCCATGCAACCAGCCCGCATGCCGGACAGGGCGCCTCGCTCGCGCTGGAAGATGCGATGCGGCTCGCCCGGCTGATGCAGGAGGGTCAGGAGTTGACGGCTACCTTCCAGGCCTTCGAAGCCGAACGTCGGCCGCGCGCGGAAAAGATCGTCGCCATCGCCCGGCGCAACGGCAACAACAAACGCGAGTTCAGCGCCGCCGGCGCGTGGATGAGAAATCACATGATCAAACTTCTGTTGCCACTGGGCTCGAAGGGCATGGACTTCATGTACGCCTATGACGCGAGGGCGGCGTAGAGACAATTCAGCTGCCGTAGGGCGGGCAAAGCGCAGCGTGCCCACCACCGAGAGATGGTGGGGACGGCGCGTTGCGCCTTTGCCCACCCTACGAGAGCCGGGCTAGCTCTCCACCTCAAACCTCAGCCCTGCGTGCTCCTGCAGCCGCCTGATCAGTCTGTGCTGCATCGCTGCGCCCGGTGTCCAGAAGCCGGATGCGACGTCAGTCGCGTCACGCAGCAGGCAGACCGCGCATTCGGAGATCATCTTCGAGGTCGAGCCATAGCCGGGATCTCGGTCGCCGGTCACACCGGCGCGAACCATGCGGCCGTCGGGCGCGATCGCGACATAAAGCAAATTGAAGAGCCCGTTCTCGCGCTCCTCCTTCGATGGCCCCTCGCCCGGCTTCGGCGCGCTCGGGCCGGTCTTCTCGGCGTTCGCCGCCATCACGCGCTTGGCGTTGGCCTCGCCCTTCTCGCCGGGACCGGTCAGGACCATCTCGTCATAGACGAAGTCCTGGCCGTAGGGAAAGCCCATCAGCATGTTGGAGCGATGGACGTTGCGGGTGTTGATCAGCGCCATCATGAACGGCGCGGCCCAGGAGTTCAGATCTTCCTCGATCAGCGGCTTGTTGCCCCTCGGCTGCTTCGGACCGGTGAAGCCAGGCGTCAATGCGAACGGATCGTTCAGGATCGCGACGAGGCTGATGTCCTTGGCGACAGCATCGAAGGTCGCCTTGGCGCTCGCGGCAGTGCCGCCCGAGAGCGTACCGCGCATGTCGCGCACGCGGCCTTTCACGCGCGGGGCCGGAGCGCCGAACACGCGCCTGGCCTCTTCCTGCACGAAGAACGTACCGAGCTCGAACGGCACGGAGTCGAAGCCGCAGGAGAACACGATGCGCGCGCCGCTCGCCTTCGCAGCCGCCTCGTATTTGTCAATCATCTGCCGCATCCAGATCGGCTCGCCGCAGAGATCGAAATAGTCCGTACCCGCGGCGACGCAGGCCGCCAGCAGCGCCTCGCCGTAGAGCTGATACGGGCCAACCGTCGTGATGACAGATCTCGTCTGCTCCGCCATCGCCTTCAGCGAGGCCGCATCGGACGCATCCGCCACGATCAGCGGCGTGTCGGCGGGCGCGCCGATCGCATCGCGCACGGATTTCAGCTTGTCGAGGCTGCGTCCAGCCATCGCCCATTTGAGCTGCTTGTCGTTCTTGTAATGCGCCGCCAAATATTCGGCCACGAGCTGGCCGGTGAAACCGGTCGCGCCGTAGACGACGATGTCGAATTTCGCAGAGCTCATGACTGGCCTTTACTTCTTTGCGTAGCTCACGCCCATGCCGGCGCGGACGTCGCTTTGAATTCCATAGGGCGGGATCGGATAGCGCAGGCCGTTTTTGGCCAGCGCCTTCATGCCTTCGATTGCCTTGGCGAGATGATGCGGCTTCAGCGCCATCAGCATCTCCTCATCAGGCACGCCGCCATAGCGCCGTTCGGCATAGCATGGCAAGGACAGGCTGGGCTCGCCTGATTTCAGCGCCCGCCCCCAGGAATCCGCGCACGCGGTCTCCCCGACCACCCCCCATTCGAACTTCTTGTAGCCGGTATATTGCAGCCCGTTGATCAGGATGATCATCTGGCCGGGCGTGGCGTAGACGAGGCAGATGTCGGGCGGATCGAGCCGGCCGCTTGCGAGCGGGCTGACCGCGAGCGCCTGATACTGCCCAAACGGAACCACGTCCAGCGCCTCCTGGCGCTTGCGCGCATCCTCCGCGGTGCCATGCCAGACCCCGACATAGTTTTCGCCGGCGAGCCATTTCTCGTCCTGAGGGCTAAGGCCGATCACCGCGCGGCACTGGTTGCCGACGAGATCGTCGCCGGTGATGCCCACGGTCCAGCCGAGCCGCGAGGCCATGCTGACGATCTGGTCGGTGGTGTGGATCGCAGTCGGCCGCCGGATCTTCGGGATCGCTTCCATGTCTTCGGCACGCGCGAACAGCTTCATGCCGATCACCGTGGTCTTCAGCCGCAACAGATTGTTGAGATCGGCGACGAGACCGGCAAGATCGATCCTGTCTGCACTCTGCTGTTGCATTGGAAGCCTCCCGACGGCTCGTTTGCGTTTCTGCGCTCTGTTCTAGTCCTTCGCCGGTCCCGGAAGCAACTCGCTGGTCCGGCCCATGAGGCGGTAGGCCAGAAGGCCGATCCATTCGCGCACCGCCACATCGGTGCGGCCGAGACCGTCCGCGCTGATATTGGTGAAAGAAAACAAATCGTCGGGGCCTCCCATCCGCCAGTCGACGGGATAGGCCTCGACGTCAAATCCGGCCTTGCGGAAAATGCCCATCGAACGCGGCATGTGAAAAGCCGAAGTGATCAGCAGCCAACGCTCGCCTGGCTTCGGCTGCACCAGGCGCTTCGTGAAGATCGCGTTCTCGTAAGTGTTGCGCGAGTTCCGCTCCACGACCAGGCGCTCTTTCGGAATGCCGATGCCCTCGAGGATCGGCACCGAATAGTCGGCCTCTCTGGCGTCGGTCGAGACCAGGTTCGCCGAGCCTCCCGTGAAGACGATACGCGCCTTCGGATAACGGCGTGCGAGCTCGGCCGGCGCCAACAAGCGATCGGCCGCATGCGCGACCACCGGGGTGCGATGCGCCGCCGACAGATCGGTATCGACGGAGCCGCCCAGCACGATGATGCCGTCGGGCGCGCCGCGCGATGGATTCCACGGCGGAAAACGCGATTCCAGCGGATAGAGCAGGAGATTGCCGAGCGGCGAAAATGCCGCGAGCGCGAGCAGGACCAGCGTGGCCACGGCCAGCTTGCGGCCGAACCGGGCAAAGCGCGTTGCCATCAGCACGACCGCGATGATCCCGAGCTCGACCAGAAGATTGAGCGGCAGCACCGCGGCACCAAGCGTCTTGGAAAGAACGAAGAACAGAAGAAACCTCGCTGAAATGATCGTAGCTGTGCCACGCGGGCTTGACCCGCCCGCTTGTCTTCAGAAATCTTCTTGGAAGAGGATCGATTGCCGGGTCAAGCCCGGCCATTGCAAGTTCTCAAGCGCTTTCGAATGAAAACGACTGGACCCCGCAAATGACCCATCACCACCTGCATGCGAGCGCCGAAACCTGCCATTGGGGCTTCTTCGAAGCCAGCCTCAAGCCAGTCCTCACTGTCGCAAGCGACGACGAGGTCACAGTCGACACCATCAGCGGCGGGCCCGAAGTGATCCCGGACCGCAGCCGATTTCACGTTCCGCCCGAGATGGCCGAGGTGCATGCGAAATCCGATCGGATGGTGCCAGGTCACATTCTCACCGGGCCGATCGCCGTCGGCGGTGCCGAACCCGGCGACGTCCTCCAGATCGATATCCTCGACGTCCAGCTTCGGCAGGATTGGGGCTGGAATCTGATCAAGCCGCTCGCCGGCACCCTGCCCGACGATTTCCACGAGACCCGACTTCTCAACATCCCGCTGGACCGGGCGCGGATGGTCGGCCGTATGCCCTGGGGCCTCGACCTGCCCCTGAAGCCGTTTTTCGGCGTGATGGGCGTTTCGCCGCCCGCCAGCTGGGGCCGCATCTCCTCGCTCGTCCCGCGCGCCATGGGCGGCAACCTCGACAACAAGGAACTCGGCGCCGGCGCGACGCTCTATCTGCCGGTGTTCGTCCCGGGCGCGATGTTCTCCTGCGGCGACGGCCATGGCGTGCAGGGCGACGGCGAGGTCTGCGTCACCGCGATCGAGACCGCGCTCTCGGGCCGTTTCCGGCTGACGCTGCGCAAGGATTTGCGGTTCACCTATCCGCGCGCGGAGACGCCGACCCACTACATCACCATGGCGATGGACCCCGACCTCGACCAATGCGCGGTCCGCGCGCTGCGCGACATGATCGCGCTGCTCGGCGAAACGCGAAACCTCTCGCGCGAGGACGCCTACACGCTGTGCAGCCTCGCAGCAAATCTGCGGGTGACTCAGACCGTCAACGGCTCCAAGGGCATCCATTGCATGATCGAAAAAGCGATCGTGCACGGCTGAGCCCGGCCAAACCTCCTGCCTGCTGACACCACGCGCTGCCCGGCAATCCCGCGCGGCGCGTCGGCGCGCGCCAATTTTTCTGAGCGATTCCAATACGCTGCGCCACCGATAAAGCCAGGATTTGACTTCCACCCCCGAACCTAAATAGAGTCTTAATCGTTACTTTTATGTACCTGAGTAAGAGGCTAGCGTTCGGGCCATGGCCACCGAAAAAGCCGAGACTGACCGCATTCCCGTAACCTTGGCGCTCTCGACCATCACCTATCTGGAAAAACTGGTGAGACAGGGCACCCACGGCACCAGCGTTCCCGGCGTCGCACGGACATTGATCGAGGAGGGCATCCGTCTCGCCATCAAGGACGGGCTTTTGTCGATCCGCGACAATGGCAGGACGTGAACGCGCGACGAGCGTGAAAAGCGGACGGATCTCGGGCTGCTGATGGCCGGATGTCGCAACCTGGGACCGTTACAAATGCCTGTGCTCTCTCCGACCTGGACCGTTGAACGAATTGAACTGCTGAAGCAACACTTCGAGGCCGGCCTGTCCTGCCGCGAGATCGCGGCCGACATCGGCGTCAGCCGCAACGCCGTGATCGGCAAGCTGTCGCGCCTCAATCTCACGCGCGGCCGCACGCTCGACGAGCGCAGGCCGCAGGACCGAACGCCCGTCCCGCGCCCGCGCAAAGCGGTGCCTCGCCTGCAATTTGAAATGCTCGCCACGATCTACGGCGAAGCAGACACGGCAGGGGTGACCGGGCCGATCGACGACGCCAACCGTTGCTCATTGATGGAGCTCGATGCGAATAGCTGCCGCTGGCCGATCTCGACGCCCGGCGCGGAGGATTTCTGCTTCTGCGGCAACGCCGCGCACGAGGGCCAGCCTTATTGCATCGGCCACAGCCGCCTCGCCTACCGGCCCAACTCCCGCGCACGCGTCATGCGCGGCTAAGGCGAGTTCTAGCCTCTCCCCCAACAACAAAAAACCTCCGGCAGGGCACTACCGGAGGTTTCTGGAGGCTTAGCGTGAAGCTAAGAGCCGTGACTTTCGAAATCGGCTGAAAGCTATATAGCTTAGTAACTCAGGTAAGTAAATAAGATTGGCGACCTTTGAAACGCATAGCTCGTCTTCGCCGGCCGCGCAGGAGATTTCTGATTTTTGGAATCAGCCTGACCAATAAAAAAAGCCCCGGCGGTCGCCCGCCGAGGCTCTCCGATCGATTGACGCGATCGATGATCAGAAGTTGCGCTGGGCGCGCAGCATCATGGTGAAGGAGTCCTGGTCCTTCAGCTCGTACACAGCGGCCGGCTTGGCGGCGCTGGCAATCGCCGGCGCGTTGATGAAACCAGAGTACTTCTGGTCCAGACGCGACCAGCTCAGGTCAGCCGTGAACGCCAGGTTCTTGACCGGAGTCCACACGGTGTTGACACCGACGACGCCGAAGTTGAAGTCGGGGTTACAGGTCGAACCGGCCACGGCGATCGTAGCGAAGTTGGCGCAGATCATGGACTTGCCCGTCGAGCCGTAGCTCAGCGAACCATAACCACCATAGATGGCGCTCGCCCAATTCGGGCTCCAGTTGTGGGTATAACCACCGCGGACGCCCCAGGTCTTGACCGTATCGATGCCGGTACCGGTTCCGAAGACGCCGTCAGCAAGACCGGCGAAGCCGATGCTCTGATAGGCCGAGCTGCTGCCGCCGAACATGAAGAAGGCTTGCGGGAACAGGCTCTGGAAGTTGTAGCGGGTCGCACCGTCGGTATAGACGGCCTGCAGGTTGATCACGTCACCCGCACCGGTCGGGATGTTCTTGATCGACAACGAGCCCTGCACAGCCCAGCCCCACTTGTCGCTGGGATGACCGCTGGTTTCCGTCGCGCCGTAATAGGCCGCATGCAGATCATGCGCCGCGACCGAGATCTGGGCCAGACCCCAGGCCTGGTCGACACGGACCGCACCGGTGATGTCGGGTGAACGTGTTCCACCCCAATCGTTGGCGCCATAGACGCCGGTCACGAACTGGGCGGCCGTGCCCGACGAGACGTTCCAGAGATTCGACTGGCCGTTCGACGCGGTCGTCTCTTCCTCCAACGCGATCGAACCGGTGATGCCCTGGCCGAAATCAGCCGTATAGGCAACCTGGTTGATGCCGTTGACGTGGTTGGAGCCGCCCGGAAGGGTGTCGGGACCGCCCGCCACATAGCTCTGCCACGGGGCATCGAAGATCGAGACGGTGCGACCGAAGGTGAAGCCGGCAAACTGGATGAACGCGTGGTAGAGACCGAGCGCAGCCGAGCTGGACGAGATCGCCGACGGGTTGCTGCCGGTGACGTCGGACGAACTATAGGTAAAGACCATGTCGGCATAGGTTCGCACGACGCCGTATTCGGTCGCGGTGCGCGTATCGACGTTGAGGTCCATACGAGCGCGGGCGAGATAGTAGTTGGTCAGACGGTTGTTCGACCCACCGTTCGCAGAGCTGGTGCTCTTGTTGAAGTCATAGTCGCCACCACCGCCGAGAACAGCGTCAGCGCGGACGTAACCGCCGAACTTGATGCAGGTGTCGGTGCCCGGCATGTAGTAGAAACCCGCACCGTACAGCGAGCAGATCTTCACGTATTCGACCGCCTTGGCCTTGACCGGAAGATCAGCCGCCTGAGCTCCACCGACGGCGATCAGACCCGCCGCAGTGCCGAGCAAAAGGCTCTTCACCACTTTCATTTAAAACCTCCAAGTTGCTCATTTTACGGAGATCGGACCGGATGGCCCCCCAGATCCCCGTCTCTTCATCAAATCCGCTCGGCCGCTTCGCGCTTTCGGACGTACCCGCGAAAGACGCGAGGGACGTGAACGAACCACCTGCAACGGGACGATCGAGAACCCCCCACCGTCACGGATCAATATGCCTGCGCCGTTCCGTTAATCAAAATAGTTTATTAGATCAGCTTTGTTGTTTCACTAACCCTGTGTCTGCGGCGCAACACCGCCCCCGGGGCCAAAATGCTGACCGGCTCATATTTGTAGTTTCCGTGACACAATTACCCTGCTCTGCACTTGCGTCAGGGCAGACTTGCGTGGACTATGCCCACCGCGAAGACTGGCGAGAATGAATCAGCTTGCGGGAGAGACGCGGTGTCAGCGACGAGGAAAGAAGGGGCGCGCCTCCGCTCCGCCGGCAATTTCGATATCATCAGGCGATTCACCTGGGAGATATCCTCGATCAACATGTACCTGGAGGAGCTGCGTCAGTTCTGGGCCAGGACGCTCGGCATCAGCGGACCGCAATGGCTGATCCTGATGGCGATTTCCGACCTCGACAAGAATGACGGCGTGCCCATCAACGTAGTCTCCAAGCTGCTTCACGTCGACCCGTCCTTCGTCACCACCCAGTCCAAGCTTCTCGAGAAAAAGGGCCTGCTGCGCCGCCGCCCCTCGCCAACGGATGCCCGCGTGGTGCGGCTGTCGCTGGTCGAGAAAACGCAGAAACACATCGCGAGCCTCAACGAGCAGTACAAGACGATTCGCGAATTCGTCTTCCAGGAATTCGACGAGAACGAGCTGACGGAATTCACCGCCAAGCTCGCGACGCTGAAGAGCCGGCTCGAGAAAGCCTGCGTCAGGATCTCCCTGGACTTCTAAGGCCGCTCGGTCTGAACGCCGCTCAGATCGGCTTCGCGGCGGCCCCGAGCTGGGATTCGAGCCAGTCGAAGATGTATTCGTTGGCAAGGCTCGGATTGTCGGCATGTGCCTGTGCCGCGCCGGTCTCCGCTGCGGTGAACACCTTCAGCACGATGTCCGAGCTACCGAGGCGGGATTTCTGCACGATCTGCTGCGCTCGGTCGGCCTCGAGCCAGCCGTCCTCGCCCAGCGTGATCAGCACCGGGCACTCGGCGCTTGACGCCATCAGCGGCGCATGCGGCACCGGAACGATGCTGAGGTCCGTCATGGCAAAACGGCTGGCAAAGAACGACCGCTCGTGCAGATCCCACAGACCGCCATCGCAGACGGCCGCGGCAAATCGCGGCTCCTGCAACACCGCGCGCGCGACGAACGACGAGCCCCACCCGTCGGCCACGATCGCAACGCGATCGAAATCGACATCGCTGCGCAGCTCCAAATAATCCATGGCGCTGGTGATCGAGCTCTCGATGTCCCGCCGCTGCAGCAGCACGTCCACGTAATCGTCGCGCTCGACACCGAGCAGATCGAGCGCCAGCATCGCAAATCCGCGCTCGCGTGCATGCGGCGCAAGCTTGACCAGGAATTCCTCCTTGCGATGCCCGGGCTCACCGATGCAAATCACGGTCGGAGCGCGGCCGTTCGCCGCGGGCGGGGGCAGGAAATAGCCCTGCAATGAATGCGCTTCGCCCCAGGGGATTGTCACGACCTCGCCGGCGGGCCCGCGCGCCGCGAGGAAACGGCGGGCGCATTCCTGCATCGCGAGCACCGCGACCCAGCGGCGCTCGTCGGCGGGATCGAGCGGCATCGCGGCTGCACCGTAATAATTCATCGCGCGCAGCCAATTGCGTTGCGCGGTGACCCTGTGGCCTTCGGCGAAGGCCGCTTCGGCACGATGCCTGTTGGCCTGGGCCAGCTTCTTCCACTCGCGATGCCAGGACTGTTCGTCGCCGTGCTTGAGCCGCCGTGCGATCATCAGGCATTCGGCGATGGTGGCGCCACCCTCTTGTGCCGCGGTCAGCAACCGGGTGAACTCAGCGGAGATATCTTCTCTCTCCGGGCAGAGGATGAAGTCGTCGGAGAGGCATGCGGGTATCATCGGAGCGACGCTCTGTCGTGGCATTACTCCTGATTCACTAAACTATTTTGGTTCCCCGACCAAGCAGCGCTGCGCCGAATGAGACCTATTCAAGATCACCATCGCTTGAACGCGGGAATATCCTTGCATGCGTGACTTTCGGTCTCGCCATGACGTCGTCAGGATGAGCAAGGGGCGCCGGCAAATACCTGAGTAAAATGTATCGCGCGCCCCTTGCGATGACGATGATCATCCCTACCTAGGCAAGCCGTTATTGGCAGCCTCAGCCAAGCGAGGCAGCCAAGGAGAGTCAGCCAAGCCGCCAGCCGACCTCCTGGGTAAAGCTTTCGTAGAAGGCGCGGTCATAGGCCTGCTCTGGCGTCGCGCGGACACGTTCGTCGAGACGCTTTGCGTCATCTCCCACAAGAATACGCCACCGCTCTGCCTTGACGCCGTCCAGGATTATCTTGGCGGCCTGTGCAGCGGTCGTCGGTGCATCCTCGAGGAAGCTGCGGGCGCGCTCGGCGAACGCCGCCTGGATGTCCTCGTCCGACATTTTGTCAGCATCTGGCACGCCGGCCGCGACCATGCGCTTACGGGTCAGCGCGACCTCGTCGGCATTGAGCCGCTCCGAGCCGTCGCCGCTCTGCACCTTGCGGGAATTGGAGACGATCGAGGTGCCGATATGACCGGGCATCACCACCGAGCATTTGACGTGCGGGGCATGCAGGCGGAGATCGGTGATCAGCGCTTCGGTGAATCCCTTCACGGCAAATTTCGCCGAGCTGTAGGCGGTGTGCGCCTGGCCCATGCCGATCGAGGCCCAGAAGCCGTTGACGCTGGCGGTATTGACGATGTGGGCTTCGTCCGCCGCAACCAGCATCGGCAGGAAGGTGCGGACGCCGAGATAGACGCCGCCCCAGCAGATGTTGAAGGTGCGCTCCCACTGCTCGCGCGTGTTGGTGAACAGGCTGCCGCCGCCGCCGATACCGGCATTGTTGAACAAGAGATGGATCTTGTCCGTCTTCTGCTGCTCAGCAAGTTCAGCGCGAAAACGCTTCAGATGATCCTCGATCGAGACGTCGGCGACATGGGTGGTTACGCGCAGGCCCTGCGGCAGCTTCTCAACCTCGCAAAGCCGCTTGGTCTCGGCCATCGCAGCTTCCGAGACGTCGCACATCGCGACGTTGCAGCCTTCGGCCACGAGCTGCCGCGCGAGCTCCCGCCCCATGCCCGTGCCGCCACCGGTGATGACGGCGATCTTTCCAGCAAATTCCTTCATGGGACTTTCGGCCCTCCCCGCTCTGTTTCTTCGTCATTGCCGCGCCGCGCTTGCGACGCGCGCAAAATGTAGCAGCGCCGCATCAGCAGGTAAAAGCGGATGGGCGCTGCAATCGTTTTGATTATTTCGGCGCGCGAACTATTCGGCCGCTTCGCCCCGCGCCCCGCTCAAGGCGCCGAGCGCCTCCAGCGCCTTGCGGATCACCGCCTGCTGCGCGGGTGAAGCCTCCGGCATTGGCGCGCGCGGATAGGTCCTGGGCAGGCCCTGCAGCGTTTGTGCGTAGCGCGTGCAGGCCGGCAGATTATCGGCAATAACAGCGTTCCACAGTGTCAGCAGCTTCTTGTGCAGATCGAGCGCGCGCCCATGGTCACCCGCCTTCACTGCATCCCACAGCGCCACCGAGGCATGCGGCGCGGCGGTCAGAATCGCGGCGATCGAGCCGTGGGCGCCGAGCGTATAGGACGGATACATCAGGGCATCGACCGCACTGTAAATCAGCTTGTCCGGCGCCATCATCATGAGGTCCGCAAACAGCTTCAGATCGCCGGCGCTCTGCTTGACGCCGACCACCAGCGGCACTTCGGCCATGATCCGCGTCAGCAGCGCCGGCGACAGGTATGACCACGGCACCACATTGTAGATGATGATGGGCATGCCGGTTTCTTCGGCCATGGCGCGGAAATGCGCCACCATCGCCTCATCATCCGGCTTGAACAGATAGTGCACCGGCGTGACCTGGAGCGCTGCGACATCCATGTCGCGCACCAGCTTGCCGCGGCGGATCGCATCGCGCGTGGAATCCACGATGATGCCGGCGATGACGGGAATGCGTCCTTTCACCGCCTCAACCGTCGCTTCGATCAGGTCGCGATATTCCTCATGATCAAGCGTGTGCCCCTCACCGGTCGAGCCACCGGCCGCGACGCCATGCGCGCCGGCGCCGATCATCCAGTCGACCTGAGGCGCCACGAGCTTGTAGTCGATCTCGCCGTCTTTCCGGAACGGTGTCGTCATCGGCGGGATCACGCCGGTCGGTCGTACCCTCATGGTCTGCCCTCGCGTTTCCATTGTCATGTGCCGGTCCCGCTCTTTTGACGGATATTGCGCACGCCTCGAAGCGTATCGGCTGGGCCGGTCTTGTGAAGCGCTGAAGGCGCGGCGCAGCCCCTCCATTCGCTCATTGCTCTCTTATTTCCTGGGAGTTCCCCGTATTTGTCCGGCTTCGATTAAGGGACAAATTTTTTACAATCCGAATCGTCAAATGGGGCATTGGGGCGAGCAGGCCCAGCCAGCGTGTCGTTTCCGACACAGGCTGTGGCACTCGGCTTGCATCCTCCTCGTGGTCGAAACTGCCGATGAGGTGACTGGAATGTTCATAACTGTCGTTGCCGTGCTCTGCCGGCTTGGCGCTGCTGCCTCGGGCAGCTGTGTCGAGGAAATCGTGACCGACAGCAACATGACGCCCGACATGTCGATGATGGCATGTGCGGTCGGCGCGCAGGCCCCGCTTGCAAAATGGATGGACGAGCATCCGATCTATCGCGCAAATTGGCGCCTTGAGCGCTACAAATGCGTGCCGGGTCACTACGAGATCAAGGGCCGCGCCTAAGGCACCCGCAAAACCGCTGATATCGAGGAGACGCCCGCGGAGTCGCATCGTCCCTCCGTGCGGGCACCACCGACGCGAGGTCTCACGCGAGGCCGCGCGCAGCGTGACATCGGTCACGCTCTTTCTTCAAGCCACCGCCCCCAAAATCATCGCACGCGCCCGCCGGCCCTCCGGCGTCGGCATCAGCGCGTAATTGTGCGGCTGGTCGCGCCACAGATGCAACTCGACCGGCACACCAGCTGCCCGTGCTCGTACCGCGAGATCGACGCTGTCGGGGTAGAGCAGATCGCGCGTGCCCGAAAAGATCGTCATCGGCGCCAGCGCGCGGAACGCGCCATTGAGCGGGCTGACGAAGGGATGGCCGACATCGAGCTCGCCGGCATAGAGCCGCGCGGCCTCGATCATGCCAGGAATATCCTGGATCGGATCGCGCACGGCGATCTCCGCTTGCTCGGGGCGGCCGAGCGAGGCGTCGGCGGCCGGCGAGATCAGCATCAGCCGGTTCGGCTGGCGATGGCCGCGGTCGCGCAACCATTGGCACGCTGCAAGCGCAAGACCCGCCCCGGCCGAATTGCCCACCACCGTGACCTTTGCCTCCCCCGCATCCTCCAGCAGCATCCGCAACAGCTCGGCGGTTGCAGGCACGACATCCTTCGCAGTGGCGCGCGGCGCCAGCGGATAAATCGGTACGACGCAGACGACGTCCGCATCGCGTGTCATCTGGCCGACAAAGCGCCAATGCGCCGGCACGATCTCGTTGATGTAGCCGCCGCCATGCAGGAACATGACGAAATTGCAGCCCTCATGTCCCGACGACGGCGCGGTATAATAGACCGGCCATCCGCCCATCTTGGTCAGCATCGCCTCGACGCCGCGCCCCAAGCCCGTCGGCTCGAACGATGCAGGCTCCAGCGCGAGCTTCTGCACATGGGCCTTCACGGCCTCCGCGGAGGCGAGCTGCTGCTTGTAGGGAAGCAGCCGCAGCAGCAGGTTGAATAGCCGGCTCTGCAGGCTCGGCGCCGGATCGCGGCCGGCCGGCGGACTGAACCCGCAACCCACCGGGCAAAACTGCAAGGCCGACACGATCCTGGCAACGCTCATGGCCACATCCCCATCTGGCTCGTCCGAGGCGGCGACAAAGAGGCTTGCTGACCCGCCGCCCCTCGGCAATATAATGCGAGCATTCACTCGCTTTTCCTACTCGCATTCAGATCACAAGGCCGTGGGCCGCAAGCCGCCGACGAAACCCCGAAAAAGCGCTTCGCAGCAGCGATCCCGCGCCACGGTCGACGCGCTGGTCGAGGCGACCGCTCGCATTCTGGTCAAGGACGGTTTCGAGAAGACCAGCACCAACCGCATCGCCGAAATCGCCGGCGTCAGCATCGGCTCGCTCTATCAATATTTCCCGAGCAAGGAGGCGCTCGTCGCCGCCGTGATCGATCGTCACAACGAGGAGATCATGGCGATCGTCCGTGCAGCGCTCATCGAGGTTGCCGATATGCCGATCGAGAAAGCCGTGCGCCGCCTCGTCACCGTTGCGATCGAAGCGCACCGCATCAACCCCAAACTGCATCGCGTGCTCGCCGAGCAGATCCCGCGCGCGGGCAAGCTTGACGTCGAGGCCTTCAACCGCGAGGTCCACACCCTCATGCGCGCCTATCTCGACAGCCACCGCAAGGAGATGCGCAGGATCGACCTCGATATCGCGACCTTCATCTGCGTCAGCACCATCGAAGCCGTCGCGCACAACACGGTGCTGAACCAGGCCGAGACGCTGCCGGACCGGATCGTGCGGATGCTGGTGGATGAGACGACGCGGATGGTGGTCGGATATCTGCGGCCGCCCGCCTAGCTAGATCTGCCCCGGCGCCGGGACGTCATCGAACCGAGGCCGCGATCGATTCGCGGACGACCGGGACGGCACGCCGCACCCCGTTACCGAACTGTCGCGATTCAAGAACCCGTGCGCATGCCACGCCAGGGATTGAATCCCGCGCGAAGGGTAATTACCTGATGAAGTCAGATGATTAAGTCACCAGAATGGAAGGCGATCGCCATCGCGGCGACGGTTGCGGGCGTCTCGATGTCGCTTTTGGCCGTCGACGCAGCGCTGGACCTGAACGTCGGTGGGCTGACCAAGCGCCTGGAGAGTGCGCAAGCTTCCATCGTGGATACGATGGGACAATATCAACTCGCGTTCGCCGTTCCGACCTGGGCTCGTGGCAAGCCTCCCGCGGACCAGCCGTGTCCGCGCAACCGATGCTGATGACCAACCGCTGACGTCGGATTGTTCGGAGCACAGCAGATCGCTTGCCGATCCCGCGATCGCGCAAGCATTTGGTCCTTCTCTGAAGAAAATGGTCGGAGCGAGAGGATTTGAACCTCCGACCCCTAGTCTCCCAGACTAGTGCGCTAACCGGGCTGCGCCACGCTCCGAACGTCGTTCCATTAGCTAGGATCGGCGCGATGCGCAAGGCGAGCCGCAGCATTTTGGTGTCGTCGCCCAAAGCCCCGGAACTGCCCACAAAGCCGAGGAAAAGCCTGTCAGCCGTCCTTCAGCGCCTGATCCAGCATGTCCCGGCAGGCCACGAGGTCGGCGAGCACCCGACCCAGCCGTTCCCGGTCCAGCGCGCTGGGCCCCGCCGGNNNCGGCGGGCGTGCCGCCCTTGCGGAAGGTGGTGAGGATTTCCTCGTCGTCGACCTCGGTGAAGCGGAAGTCGATGCCCTCCTCCTCGTCCCCCTGATAGTCGTCATCATCGGCATCGGTGATGCCCTTGATGGGCGGCTCCTCGTCCGGCTCCATCAGGCTGGCGCCGATGGCGTCCTCGATCGCGCCGAACGAGACCGCGGCTGCGCCGTCGGCCAGGCCCTGCACCGATTTGACACCGTGCTCCTTCAGGATCCGCTGCACCCCGCGAATGGTGTAGCCCTCGCCGTAAAGCAGGCGGCGGATGCCCTTGAGCAGGTCGACATCGTCAGGGCGATAATAGCGGCGGCCGCCGCTGCGCTTCATCGGCTTGATCTGGGAGAAGCGGGTCTCCCAGAACCGCAGCACGTGCTGCGGAATATCGAGTTCCTGCGCTACTTCGCTGATGGTTCGGAACGCATCCGGCGCCTTGTCCAAATGCCAATCCTTATCCGTTGGGCGGTTACGCCTCGGGTTGAGCCTTGCTGGCATCGCCATTGGTGCGGTGCTGGGCGTTGATCCGCTGCTTCAGGATCGCCGACGGCTTGAACACCATCACCCGCCGCGGCGAGATCGGCACCTCGGTGCCGGTCTTCGGATTACGGCCGATACGCTGGCCCTTCTTGCGGACCATGAAGGAGCCGAACGAGGACAGCTTCACCGTCTCGCCCTTTTCAAGGCAATCGGTGATCTCCTTCAGCACGAGTTCCACGAAGGCGGACGATTCCGTCCGCGACAGGCCCACCTTCTGGTAGACGGCCTCGCAGAGATCCACACGCGTTACGGTTTTGCTTTGATCGGTCATCGCCCTGCCCCACATCACGGCGAACAATTGTTGTCTGAAATTATGAGCTTACGATACGCCGGTCAACACCGCTCATCAATGCAAACGCATCGATATTAGGCGCAGATTCCGGCAAAACTTTACCTGATGTGGCTTTACCAGCGCACCAGCGCGGAGCCCCAGGTGAAGCCGCCGCCCATGGCTTCCAGGAGAACCATGTCGCCGCGCTTGATGCGGCCGTCCTTGCGCGCCACCGCCAGCGCCAGCGGTATAGAGGCTGCCGAGGTGTTGCCGTGGCGGTCGACCGTCAACACCACCTTCTCCGGCGCGATATGGAGCTTGTGGGCGGAGGCATCGATGATTCGCTTGTTGGCCTGGTGCGGCACGAACCAGTCGATGCTGTCGGCATTGAGCCCGGTTGCCTGGAAGGCGTCGACGATCACGTCGGTGATCATGCCGACCGCATGCTTGAAGACCTCGCGGCCCTCCATCCGGAGGTGACCGACCGTCTGGGTCGAGGACGGCCCGCCGTCGACGAACAGCTTGGCCTTGTGCCGGCCGTCGGAGCGCAGATGCGTCGTCACCACGCCACGGTCGGTGGCAGCCATGCCCGGCTGCTCCTGTGCCTCCAGCACGACCGCGCCGGCGCCGTCGCCGAACAGCACGCAGGTGCCGCGGTCGTTCCAGTCGAGGATGCGCGAGAAGGTCTCGGCGCCGATCACCAGCGCGCGCTTATAGGCGCCGGTGCGCAGGAAATTGTCGGCGGTCGCAAGCGCAAACACGAAGCCCGAGCACACCGCCTGCAGGTCGAAGGCCGCGCCGTGGTTGATGCCAAGCGCGTGCTGGACGGCGACGGCCGTTGCGGGGAAGGTGTTGTCAGGTGTCGAGGTCGCGAGCACGATCAGCTCGATCGACTGCGCATCCACGCCGGCATCGGCGAGCGCGGCCTGCGCCGCCTTGATCGCAAGATGCGAGGTGAATTCGCCCTCGGCCGCAATGTGCCGTTCGCGAATACCGGTGCGCTGCACGATCCATTCGTCGGACGTGTCGATACGCGCCGCCAACTGGGCGTTGGTCACCACCTGCTCCGGCAAATAAGAGCCGCAGCCGAGCACGACCGAACGAATCTGAGTCACGAAACAGCCTCCTGCGCGGTCTGCACGGAATTGAGTGCACCACCCTCGCGGTTGAGCATCTGATTGATCTTGTTCAGGAGATCGTAGTGAGCCATCTCATAGCCAACATCGATCGCATAGGCAAAGCCTTCGGCGTTGATTCCGCCGTGGCTCTTGACCACCAGTCCGTTGAGACCCAGCAACACGCCGCCATTCGACTTGTTCGGGTCCATCTTGTCGCGCAGGGCCTGGAAGGCATTGCGGGCAAACAGATAGCCGAGCTTGGACAGCCAGCTCCGCTGAATCTCATGACGGAGTAAGTCCGCCATCTGGCGCGCGGTTCCTTCGGCGGCCTTGAGCGCGATGTTGCCGCTGTAGCCCTCGGTCACGATCACATCGGCCATGCCCTTGCCGATGCCGTCCCCCTCGACGAAGCCGATATATTCGAGTTCCGGCAGGTCCATCGCGCGCAGCATTTCGGCGGCCTCGCGGATCTCCTCGTGCCCCTTGATCTCCTCGGTCCCGATATTGAGCAGGCCGACCGTAGGGCGCTTCTTGTCGAACACCACACTCACCATGGCTGCGCCCATCACCGCGAGCGCCACCAGATGGCGCGCATCGCCGCCGATGGTGGCGCCGAGATCGAGCACGACAGTCTGGCCGCGCGTGGTCGGCCATATCGCTGAAATGGCCGGGCGGTCGATGCCAGGCAGTGTGCGCAGATGGAACCGGGCCATCGCCATCAGCGCGCCGGTGTTGCCGGCGGAGACCGCGACATCGGCCTCCCCCTTCTTCACCGCATCGATGGCGAGCCACAT
>NZ_LJYG01000108.1:739243-751765 GCF_001440035.1 Bradyrhizobium manausense
CTCGGCTTGTCCGAGCCGCTGACGGCAACGTCGGTGTGAATGATCCTCGAGACGGCCTTGAGCTGCGGATGCCGGTCGAGCTCAGGCTCGATCCTGGCGCGGTCCCCGACCAGCAGGAATTCGGTGTCCCGATGCCTCGCGAGGGAAATGGCGGCGCCTGGAATGACCACGGCAGCGCCGTCGTCGCCCCCCATGGCGTCCAGCGCGATGCGAACCTTGCTTGGCATAAAAGTCCCGGAAACCTGGTCTGGTACGGTCCTGAACGGATGGGCCGCAAAATGGGTTCGCCATGGACATGGCGACCGGCCAAGCGCCACGCCGCACCCGGACCGGGGCGCGACAATAGCGTTTTGTTATCCCGAAACAACCTCTTGCCCCCAGCCTTTTGAACTAAGGGCGATCTGATGGCGGGCGCTCGAATTCACAAAAATATCATAATAATCAAATGGATGATGCGGACTTTCAAGTCGGTCCGGCAAGGACCTCACACGACGCAGGACGGCGGTCTTACGGGGAATGCCCAGCTATTTGCCCTTCTTCCTGCCCTGCTTGTTGTCCTGGAGCGCCTTCAGCGCCGCGAACGGATGGTCCTCGGGATCTGGCGCGGCGACCTCTGCCTCAAACACGGCACCCGGCTTGCGGGGGTATGGATCGATCGCCAGGAACAGCGCATCGGTCGCAATCCGGCCGAGGTCGATGATGCCGTTGACGATCGCCTCGGGCGGATCGGCGACATCAGGCGGCCCCTCGTCGTCCTGCCCTTCCTCGATCAGATCCTCCAGCCGCCGCGTCTCGGCCTCCGGGGCAAAGGTCAGATCGACCTCCTCGTCAATCTCGCTCTCGATCGGATCAAGCGTGACCACGCAGGTCTGACCGACCCGGGCGCGCACCCGGCCCGTGACCTGGACCCGGCCGCCGCTCTTCGGCTCGACGTCGAAATCGGCATGCGCCGACAGGACGTCGCGCAGCCCCGCGACATCGGCCATGGCCCGGCGTTCGGCCGTCGAGGCTTCGAGCTCACGGTGAAGCCCCGTATCGGGAATTTGCGCTACTGTTATGGGTGAACGCCAGGGATCGGGCTCGGACCCGGTCATCGATCGGTTCATGACGTCTCATCCTTCCGAAGCGGCGCGCGAAATTTGAAAGAGCCTTGTAAAAGGGCGGAATCGCCGGCCTGGCCGAGATCGGCATCAGCCGCCGCCGCGTAGCCGGCGAGTCGCCGCGCCTGATCCAGCCCTGAGCCATTCAAGATATTCTTGCAGACTGCCTGCGCCAGCGCCTCCGTGCCTGCCTCGATCGCCTGGTCGTAAGCCTGGACGCGGCCGTAAAAGGCCTCGCCGAAGGCCCGCATCCGCTTCGGAACGGATTGGTCGCCCACGCCCATCTCACGCAGATTGTCGTCCATATCCTCACAAAAGCGGTCGAACAGGGCCTGCGACAACTCCGCACCGCCCTGGACGACAGTCCGCAGCCGGCGCAGCAACAGCCAGAGGTGCAGGAGTAACAGGTCGAAACGGCCGTTAACCGTATCTGGCACGCCCAAGTCCCGGTAAAATATGGGTTCTCGCGCCTGCGTCACGATCATGCCATAGATGGCTTCAATGGTGCCGGGCGGGGCGAGCCGGGGCTTCCTGAAGTGATTGAACGGCCAAAGCATTGTGGTTTCCGCAAGCGGGCGCGCGCGAGTTGCATTCAGACGCCCAGCCCGGTACTTCAGCGCCTCGCGCGACGCAAGGGGACGGAATCAGTTCCGCTATGACGATAACGAACCAGACCAGCCTGCGCGCAACTCGGCGGCGCGGCCTTACCGCATGCTGGCGCGGCCTGCGCATGCTCGCGGCCGTGACCCTGGTTGGCGCCGCGCTCGCAGGCTGCACCGGCGAGCAGTTCCAGAAGGGCTACATCCTGCCGCCGGGTGCGCTCGAGCAGATTCCGATCGGCGCGAGCCAGGACCAGGTGCTGATCGTGATGGGCACCCCCTCCACCGTCGCGACCCTGGACGGCGAGGTGTTCTATTATATCTCGCAGCGCTCGGAGCGCCCCGTCGCCTTCATGAATCAGAAAGTGGTCGACCAGCGCGTGATCGCGATCTATTTCGACAAGAACCGGCGCGTGCGCCGGCTTGCGAATTACGGCCTGCAGGACGGCAAGATCTTCGACTCGATCAGCCGCACCACGCCGACCTCGGGCCAGGAGATGAGCTACCTCACGCCGCTGTTCAAGCTGCTCAGCTTCAACTGAGATCAAGCTGACCTGTCCGCCTGCGGCGTCGTGACGCTCTCCGCACGACGCGCATCGTCGCCCGCGACTTGCCGTTGCGCACGAGGTTCCCTACGCTCCCAGCAAAACAAGAAGCCGGATTCGTGCCCAAGAGACTTCAGAACAGATTGTTGTCCCGTCGTCGCGTGCTTGCGGGGGCCGCGGGCCTCTCGGCCGCAGCGATCCTGCCGCGATCGAGCCTCGCCGATTGGAAGCCGACCGAGAACGTCCGCATCATCGTGCCGGCCGCGGCCGGCGGCTCGACCGACGTGATGGGCCGGCTCCTGGCTGCGCATCTGCAAACCGCCTGGGGCCAATCGGCCGTGGTGGAAAACCGCTCCGGCGGCGGCGGCACGATCGGGACCGCCGAGGCCGTGCGCGCCAGGCCGGATGGTCACACCATCCTGATCGGCAACCCCGGCCCGAACGCGATCGCCTACAGCATCTTCAAGAACCTCACCTACAAGCCGGACCAGCTCCAGCCGGTCTCCAACATGATCCGGATCCCCAACATCGTGTCGGCGCATCCGAAGACCGGCATCAAGTCGGTTTCTGAGCTGATCGCCTATCTGAAGGCCAATCCGGACAAGCTGAGCTACGCCTCATCGGGCGTCGGCCAGAGCCCTCACCTCACCGGCGCCTGGTTCCTCCAGCTCACCGGGCTGAAGATGACGCACATTCCGTTCCGCGGCGCCGGCCCCGCGCTCCAGGCGGCGCTCGCCGGTGACATCCAGATCCTGTTCGACAATCTCTATCCGAGCCTGCCGCAGGTGCAGAACGGCACGCTCAACGGCCTTTGCGTCACCACGACAGAACGCAGCGAGCTCGCACCAACCTTGCCGACCATGCGCGAGAGCGCGCCGGAGCTTGCGAATTTCGACGTGTCGTCCTGGTTCGCGGTGTTTCTGCCGAAGGGCGTGCCTGCGCCCGTGCTCGAGGCGCTCAATCTTGAGGTCAAGGCGATGCTGGAGCGCGACGACATCAGGAAGAACATCGCCGCCATGGGGGCGCGCGCCGACTACGGCACGCCGCAGCAGTTCGCGGACTTCGTGGAGGCCGAGACGAAGAAATTCGCCGGCATCATCCAGAAGGAAGGGTTGCAGATGGACGTGCAGTAGCTTCCAGGCCGGCTTTAGGCAGGCTCGGCCGATGGCTGCTGCACCAGAGCGGCAATCGCCGAAATCGAGTCCAGGCGCGTCAGGTCGAAACCGATGTCGGAGAAATTGATCCCGTAATCGGTCTCGATGCTCATGATCAGCTCGACCGCGTCGAGGGAATCGAGACGCCCGCTGGTGAACAGCAGATCGTCGTCACTGAGCGGCGACAGATCGCCCTTCATGATGAGGCGCTGCGTGATGTAGTGCCGCATCCGCGATCTGACTTCAGGGCGCTCTGTCGTGGTCATGTCGTGACTCCCAGGAGATAGAACAGGAATTCGGCGCGTTGCCAGAGCGAGTGCTCACGGTCCAACGGTGCATCGAAGATGTGGATGACACAGAAGAAGCCGGAGACCCACAGGCAAGGCAGCAAGCGGCCGCGCAGCCACCCTCTCGGGGCCGGCTGCGGCACGCGGCGCATCTGCGAGAGCCCCACGCTGACAGCCAGGACGAACGTGTAGAATGCGTGGGATTGTTCGCCGACCACGGCGCGCCAAAGCCCCATCTCGCCGACGAAGTGAATGTCGCGAATGAAATGGAACAGCAAATTGCCGATACAGGCCGCGGCAAAGGTGGCGAAGAACATGCGAAGCCGGCGATGGCCGCGGAAACAGCGCACGAAGGTGGGGTAGAAGAAGTGATCGACCAGCAATTCCTTGTAGTAGAAGTAATAGCGGTTCCAGAACTCGGCGAGCGTCGCTGACTGCAGGGGACGATAGGTGTTGCGCAACAGCCGAAAGCCGGCAAGCCGCGCCGTTGCGACGATGACGCCGCCGAACACGGTCATGCTCAGCAGGTCGTCGACAAAGAAGACCACAACGCTTGCCCACCCCACCAGGCGTGGCTGTGGATGACCGGCGAGATACTGCAGCAGATTGTCGTCAAACATCGGAAGCCGCAACTGACCGTGGACGAGTTCGCCGAAGCAGATCTTGCCGATCGCCAGGATCAGGACCCAGGCCGCAAGCTTGACGCCCTTGAGCTGCGTGACCGCGAGCTCCTCCGACGTCTTGGCCTCGAAACGACGAAGATAGGACAGTCCTTTCCCGAATGGGGTCAGCGTTGCTCCCCAGAAGGGATGAAAGACGCCGAGGTGCTGCCACACCGGAGCTCGCTCCTTGGCCGCGTCGACCAGACCGTAGGCAAGGAACCACAGATACGGCTGGAACGTCATCAGGAACGACCAGAGCAGAACACGCGGTGTGCCGGCCGTGAAACTGGCCTGCGTTACGACGACGAGCGCCAGGAAAGCGACCAACAGGCCTAGCGTCGGGCGGCGGAGCACGATGGCTCCCGCCCCCCGCATGGCCAGCAATACGGAGAACAGCGCGAACGTTATGGCCACCATGGCCGCCGATACCAATGGCTGATCGATCCGGTCCGCGACGCCTTCGTCGATTGCGAGCCGGGCGAGAAACGTACGGTCGACCAGGAAGCCGCTGCGCCAAAGCAGCAGCGAGGTCGCAAGAAAAATCAGGACGCGCCGGTATCGCCCGGCGTAGGCGCAGGCCAGCGCCAGACCGGCGGACGAGAAGTCGATGCCGATCTGCCAGAACAGCACCGCCAGCAGCCCGACCCCGCAGCAAAGCAACACGCGTCCATGGGCCTCCTGCACACCGGCCACGAGCGTCGGGTCACGATCGATTTGAGGGATCAGTCGCCACGACGGCTTCGCGAGCACACCCGTGGCCGCACCATCATAGGGCTGGCTCTCGACGCTCATCGGACAACGCGCGTGGACGCTGCGGGCTTTGGCATCTACGAGGCCCTTGCGACGGCTTCACCAAGCAGTGACGCCACCGAACGCCGGTCTGCCTTGCCATTGGCGTTGACGGGAATGTGTTCCAGCCAGATGAACCTGCCCGGCACCATGTAGGCGGGAAGATGCGCGGTGCAGTGCTGGCGCAGCTCGCTCTCCGGCAGTCTTTCACCTGCATAGGCAGCCAGCAGCCGGCTTGCACCGCCGGCATCCTGAAGCACCACGGCGAGCGCGCGCGTGACGCCCTTGCACGCGACGAGGGCGTGATCGATCTCCTCGAGCTCGACCCGGTAGCCCCGAAGCTTGACCTGATTGTCGGCCCGGCCACGAAAGCGGAGCACACCGGATCCAGCCTCGGCCTCGACGAGATCACCGCTGCGATAAAGGATCGATCGATAGCCCTGGATCAACGGATCCTGACGGAAGCGGCGGGCCGTCTCTTGCGGATTGTTGATGTAGCCGAGCGCAACGCCCGGACCTCCGAGCCACAGCTCGCCCGCGGTGCCCGCGGGCACCGGCTTCAGGTCCTCGTCCAGAATCCGGTAGCTGAAATTGGGATTGAGCCGCCCCAGCGGAGCCAACCCGTCGGAGGTGTCAAAGGTGGATTCGACGATCTCGAAACCGCTACAGATGCAGCTTGTTTCGGTCGGGCCGTAGCAATTGATCAGCTTCGCCTTGCCGGCAAACGCGTCGTAGAACGGGCGAAGCCGCGCCAGCGGAAATCCCTCGCCGCCGAACATGAACCGGCTGACGCTCGGCAGCCAATCGGGCCTCAGCAGGTGCATGGAGTCCAGGAACATGAACAGCGTCGGCACTGCGAAGAAGAACGTGCACTGATGCTTCGTGATCTCCGACACCAGCTCCGCGGGCGGACGTCCCTTCAGCGCGTCGAGCGCAACGATCGCCGCGCCGTTGAGCAATCCGGCATAGATATCGAAGACTGAATTATCGAAGTAGATCGGATTGACGTTCGTCAGCCGGTCGCCGGGTCCGATGCCAAGATCGTGCTTGGCCCAATCGATCAGGTGCAGCACTCCTTGATGGGGGATGACCACGCCTTTCGGCTCACCGGTCGACCCCGACGTGAACATCACGTAGGCGGGATCAACCCCTGTGATCACAGCGGTTTGCGGCAGGTTCGAATCGTCAAGGCGCGACACGGCATCGCGCAGGGCCGCGCGGGCATCGGCGTCGCCGATCAATGCGCGGCTGCCAACTCCCCCGCGCACGCTGACGATCAGCGCCGGGCGGCATCGCTCCAGCATCAGTCGGGCGCGCTCCGCGGGAGCGGCCGGATCCAGGAACGCGTACGGCGCTCCGATCTTGATGCAAGCCATGGCGAGCGCATAGGCTTCGACCATCTTCGGCAGCTCGAGACAGACGACGGCGCCCCTGTCCACGCCCTGCGATGTCAGCCATCGCGCCAGCCGGTTTGCGGACTTGTTGAGCTCGGCAAAGGTGAGGCTGTCGCCTTCGCAGATCAGGGCGAGGGCCTCCGGCGAGGCCGCGGCAACCGCTTCGAAATGCAGCGCCAGATTATGGGCGACCATCGCTATGCCTCGACCCGCTCATGGTTGGCAGCATCATCAGGCACGATCGACGGCGCCGGCATGATGTCGGCAAAATCGCGCTGGCTCAGCGCAATCACGGCCGCAGGCAATGTCTCCTGGCGGAATTGCCCTCGCAACGCATCGCTGAGCTCCATGCCGAGTTGCTGGAGGAACGCCGCGGCCATCGGGTCGGTCGCCAACGCCCTCCCCGCCCTGATCCAGGGTTCCGTCTGCGGCGCGAGGTCACGGCTCTTGCCGCACTCAGAAACAGCCTCGGGATCGACACGCAGCACCGCATCGTACCGATACCGGGTCAGCTCGTAGCTCGATCCGCGCTTGAGCTGGATCTCGGCTCCCGAAATCTGCGGGATGAATTCGGGGATGCCTTTAAAGTACTCGGGGTGGATCACCAGTTCGCGATCCTGGGCGATCGCCAGCATGATCTTGCGCTCCAGCGATGCCGGGGTGACACCCGACGGGGCTTTTGCGGATTGAACCTCACGGTGAAAGACCGGCAAGAGCTCGAGGTTGCGAACATCGCCGACGAAGATGTGGCCACCAGGAGCCACCAGCTTGACGGCCTGCTCCAGGACCGTGTGCAGATATTCGATGCCGGGGAAGTACTGCACGACGGAGTTGATCACCATCGCATCGAACGATTGCGGCGACAAGCCGCTGATATGAGTGGCCTCCCGCTCGTGAAATTCGACATGCCGAAGCTCGGCCTTCGACTGCGCGAACGCGCGCAATCGGTGAACAGCGACCGGTGAGAGATCGGTCCCGCAATACACCTCACACCCGGGCGCGAGCCTTTCGACGAGCAACCCAACCCCGCACCCGACCTCCAATATCCGCCTCGCACCGAGAGAGCGAATACGCTCGATCGTGCAATCCAGCCAATCGATCATCTCGGTTTCGGGAATGGGCCTGTTGGTGAAATTGCTGGTCCAGCCCACGAACGACGGCGCGACACTGTCAGGGCCATGGCGGTACACTTGATCGAAAGCCCGACGCCATTGCGTCACCCTGCGATCGGTTTCGGCCTGAAGGTGTTTCGACTTGCCTGCGCTCAGGCGGTCAGGAGCAACGGCCGCGAACGCGACCTTGAACTGGCGGCCATCGGGGCTCTCCTCGGCGCAGATGACAGCATCCGTCACATCCGGATGCGCCGTCAGTGCACGCTCAATCTCGTTCATTGGGGGTGCACGCAACCGAACCTCCTCTTGCAGCCAGCCGCCAGGGCAACGAGCGCCGGAACATGTTGAGAGCGCATCGCGCCGTAGACGGGATGAGAGGACCCAAACGCGCGTGCTACGGAAATTCGCTAAAATGCCGCCAAAGCCTCGCGAGATTCTAGAGCGCAGCGGGTTAAGCAACCTTAAAGACGAGAGCTCCGGAACCGGGCGCTTAACGGGCGGACGCCTGGCCCCTCGCCCCAAAATAAAACCCCCGCAGCCTGCGCCGCGGGGGTCACCGTCTTCAGGCCAGTTTCGTGGTTCAGTGCGCCAGGATCGCCAGCAGCAGGAGGGCCACTATGTTTGTGATCTTGATCATCGGGTTCACCGCGGGACCCGCGGTGTCCTTGTAGGGATCGCCGACGGTGTCGCCGGTAACGGCCGACTTGTGGGCATCAGAGCCCTTGCCGCCGAAGTGACCATCCTCGATGTACTTCTTGGCGTTGTCCCAGGCGCCGCCGCCCGAGGTCATCGAGATCGCGACGAACAGGCCGGTGACGATCACACCTAACAGCATGGCGCCGACGGCCGAGAATGCCGCCGACTTGCCGGCAGGGCCGCCGCCCGCGATCGCGTAGATCACGAAGTAGACGACGATCGGCGACAGCACCGGCAGCAGCGAGGGGATGATCATTTCCTTGATCGCCGCGCGCGTCAGCAGGTCGACCGCCTTGCCGTAGTCGGGCTTGTCGGTGCCCTGCATGATGCCCGGCTTCTCGCGGAACTGGCGCCGCACCTCCTCGACGATCGCGCCGGCCGCACGCCCCACCGCGGTCATGCCCATCGCGCCGAACAGATACGGCAGCAGGCCGCCGAACAACAGGCCGACGACGACGTAAGGATTGTTCAGCGAGAAGTCCGGATTGACGCCGGCGAAATAGGCGTGGTGCGCGCTGTCTGCAACGAAGAACTTGAGGTCCTGGTTGTAGGCCGCGAACAGGACGAGAGCGCCGAGACCGGCGGAGCCGATCGCGTAACCCTTCGTCACCGCCTTGGTCGTGTTGCCGACCGCATCGAGCGCATCGGTCGACTTGCGCACCTCCTTCGGCAGGCCCGCCATCTCGGCGATGCCGCCGGCGTTGTCAGTCACCGGACCGAACGCATCGAGCGCGACGACCATGCCCGCCAGTGCCAGCATGGTGGCGGTCGCGATCGCGATGCCGAACAAGCCGGCGAGGCTATAGGTGACCAGGATGCCGGCGATGATGACGATCGCGGGCAGCGCGGTCGCTTCCATCGAGACGGCGAGGCCCTGGATCACGTTGGTGCCGTGACCGGTCACCGAGGCCTGGGCGATCGACTTCACCGGACGATAGTCCGTGCCGGTGTAGTATTCGGTGATCCAGATGATCAGCGCGGTGACGACGAGGCCAACCACGCCGCATTCGAACAGCGCCATGCCGGTGTAGTCGACGCCCTCGAGCTTGCCGAAGCCGATCAAATAATAGATCACCACTGCGATGCCGATCAGCGACAGGATGCCGGTTGCGATCAGGCCCTTGTACAGCGCGCCCATGATCGACTGGCTCGGCCCGAGCTTGACGAAGAACGTGCCGATGATCGAGGTGATGATGCAGATGCCGCCGATCGCGAGCGGCAGCGTCATCATGTTGGCGAGGATCGGCGTCTTGGCGAAGAAGATCGCAGCCAGCACCATGGTGGCGACCGCGGTCACCGCATAGGTCTCGAACAGGTCGGCCGCCATGCCGGCGCAGTCGCCGACATTGTCGCCGACATTGTCGGCGATGGTCGCCGGATTGCGCGGATCATCCTCCGGGATGCCCGCTTCGACCTTGCCGACGAGATCGCCGCCGACGTCAGCACCCTTGGTGAAGATGCCGCCGCCGAGACGGGCGAAGATCGAGATCAGCGAGGCGCCGAAGCCGAGCGCCACCATGGCGTCGACCACGGTGCGGCTGTCGGGTGCAAGTTTCAACGAATAGGTCAGGAAGCCGAAATACAGCGTCACACCCAGCAGTGCGAGACCGGCGACCAGAAGCCCGGTGATCGCGCCCGCCTTGAAGGCGAGCTCGAGGCCGCCGGCGAGCGACGTCGTCGCGGCTTGGGCGGTGCGCACATTGGCGCGGACCGAGACGTTCATGCCGATGAAGCCGGCGGCTCCCGACAGGATGGCGCCGATGGCAAAACCGATCGCGACATAAAGGCCGAGGAAATAGGCGAGCAGCACGAAGATGACGATGCCGACGATGCCGATCGTGGTGTACTGGCGCCGGAGATAGGCCTGTGCGCCTTCACGCACGGCTCCCGCGATCTCCTGCATGCGCGGCGACCCCGCATCCGCACTCAACACCGAAGACGTCGCCCAAATCGCGTAGACGACGGAAAGCACTCCGCAGAGCACTATCAACCATAATGCTGTCATTTGATTTTTGCCTCAGATCCTTGATGTACGACCCCCGGCGCCCTTTGTTGTCCGTCGTGCGGTGCGGCGCCTTGATTTTGAACAAAGCCGCCCGCAGGCGGCTTTAGTCGGCCGCAAGCTTGCCAAAATCAAATTGAGGGTGCAACGCCGTATAGGTGCGAAAAAGCCGATCTCGGCAAGTATTTAGACCTAGTCCCGAACGCCAGGCCGGCAGCTCCGATGCAGCCGGCCGCTGCGTTTGGCAGGCTTGGCCTAAGCGGCCGCCCCCACGGGATGCCGGGATGAAGACGCCAATTCCAACGTCTGCCCGTCAGCACTTGTACGTCGGTTGAAGATTTTGACCTCGTAGACGCTGTCGCTCGCGCCGGCCTCCAGCGTCACCGAGATGACCTGGTCGAGCGTGAGGACACCGAGCGGCACTTCATGATCGGGCAGGATCAGCGTCGCCTGCTCGCCGATGAACACGATCACAAGATGGCCTTTCGCCATGTTGCTCTTCGCCAGCACGCGCAACTGGCTGTGATAAGGGCTGCCGCGTCCAGGCCGATGGCAGGTCGGGATCAACCACGACCTGGATGTTGTTGGTCTTGGGGTGCACTGTCAGCACCATCTTCGCCTGATCGGGCTTCCAGTGCATGGGCAGCGCCGGCGTGGTCTTCCAGAGACAATCGAACGCCGCGCACTCGCCTGGCCTGCTGTCATGGATGGCGCAGCCGAGGGTGGGCTCGCAATGTGAGCACCACGTGCCGGCAGGCTTGCCGAAGGCGACAACGTTGTAGACCTTGCAGCAAAGCGTGCAGCTTCCGCACGCGCGCTCCTGAGCAGCCGGCGCCGCGCCCGCCCCCGAAATGACCGCCGTCATCGAAATATATCCATCAGCCGCCCATCCTCGGCGCTGATACATCCGCAGGCTTTCGCGGGGATTGCGGGAGGTCGGCCTTAAGCTGCCGATCTCCCGGAGTAGCGGGACGTGGATCCGACCTCGATCGTTTGGCCGTCCGGCATCCGAATCAAGCCCGCCCGTTGCACTTGCCGATATTACCCTGATATCGCGAAAAACGGAGAGCCTGCGCTCGTATCCCGGCGAACCACGGGCCTGTCCGGGCCTAGAAATGGCTGTAGGACAATCGCCGCAGCTTGATCTCGCGGCCTTGTGCGTCGATCCATTGCGGCGCCCCCTGGCCGGCGATGATGGTCCCGATCATCGTAATCTGGACCCCGGCCTGCTCAGCCGCCCGCGAGAAGGCTGCGCTGCGTCCCTCCGGAACCGCGCACAGGACCTCATAGTCGTCGCCGCCCGACACCAGCTTCTCGAACCCGACCGCGGAGATCGCGATGGCGGCAGCCGGCGACGCCGGGACCTGATGCGCATTGACCACGGCACTGACGCCGGAGGCGGTACAGAGCTTGGCAAGATCGCCTGCCAGACCATCGGACACGTCCATTGCCGCGCTCGCATAGTCGCGCACGATGCTCGCCAGCGCATTGCGCGGCCGTGGAACGCGGTAGCGATCGACCAGATAGTCCCGAGCAGCCGGGTCCGTCAGCGCAGCAGCGGCCACACCGCCCGTGAGCACATCGAGGCCGAGGGCGGCATCGCCGATCGTCCCCGTCACAAAGATAAGGTCACCCGGACTTGCGCCGGTGCGTCCAACCATCCGCCCTTTCGGCACGCGACCGAAGGCGGTGATCGAGATCATTTGCGGTCCCGGCGTCGACACCGTGTCGCCGCCGAGCAGTGGACACGCAAAGCTCTTGGCGTCTTCGCCGAGAGCATCCGCGAACGGTCTCAGCCAGGCATCCTCCTTGCTGCGCAGCGCCAGCGTCAACACGAAACCAGCAGGTGAAGCGCCCTTGGCGGCAAGATCGGACAGGTTCACCCGCAGCGCCTTGCGCGCGATGGTATCAGGGGGATCGGTGGCAAGATAATGCACACCCTCGACCACGGCGTCGGTGGTGACGACGATGTCGTCGGCGGATGCGGACAGGATCGCTGCGTCATCGACCAGGGCGAGCGCACCCGGATCAGTCGCCAGCGGCTTGAAATAGCGCGCGATGAGGGAGTCTTCGGCGGAGACCTGTCTTTGGTCCTGCATCACGATAGCAGCCCCGTCATCCTGAGGTGCGAGCCCTTGCGAGCCTCGAAGGATGTGCGGCCGAGGTCGAGCCTCAGCGGCAC
>NZ_LJYG01000108.1:751792-777093 GCF_001440035.1 Bradyrhizobium manausense
GGCTACGGCGGAAGTCGTTGCCTCAACTACCCCCGCCCGAACTCATCACCGCGAAACTGGCGGCCGATCTGGTCGAGCACGGCATTGACCATGCCGGTCTCCTCGCGGTCGACGAAGGCATTGGCGACGTCGACATATTCGGACACTACGACGCGGCCCGGCACGTCCTTGCGATGCTGCAGCTCATAGGCCCCTGCCCGCAGCACCGCGCGCAGGATCGCCTCGATCCGCTTCAATGGCCAGCCCTTCGACAGCGCCTCGTCGATCAAGGGATCGAGCTTCTTCTGGTCGCGCACGACGCCGGAAACGACGTCGCGGAAGAATGCAGCTTCGGCCGGCAGATAGGTGTCACCTTCGACCTCGTTGCCGAGCCAGTGGCTCTCGAACTCGGCAAAGATGTCGTTGATGCCGGCGCCGGCGATGTCCATCTGGTACAGCGCCTGAACGGCTGCGAGCCGCGCCGCACCGCGCCGGTTGGCCTTCTTCTCCGCAGAAACTGCCGGTTTCTTGATCTCAGCCATGGCTCAGGCCCGCGCCAGGCGGCGCTTGATGCGCAGCATCGCAAGCGCCGCGCGTGCGGCATCGCCGCCCTTGTTGAGCTCGCTGGCGCGCGCCCGCGCCCAGGCCTGCTCCTCGTTGTTGACGGTGAGAATGCCGTTGCCGAGCGGCAGCTTTCGCGCAACCGCAAGGTCCATCAGCGCGCGCGAGGATTCCTGCGACACGATCTCGAAATGAATGGTGTCGCCGCGGATCACGCAGCCGAGCGCGATCACCGCGTCATAGGGATTGCCGTTCGCCGCAGCCGCGTCGACTGCGATGGCGACCGCAGCCGGGATTTCCAGCGCGCCGGGAACCGTGATGACGTCATGCGTCACGCCCGCCGCCTTCAGCTCCGCGACCGCGCCGTCCAGAAGCGCGTCCTGGAGATCGTCATAGAACCGTGCCTCGACGACAAGCGCCCGTGCGCCGGAAATGTCGGTCTGGTCCTTCAGGGGTGCGCGCCGCGCGTCAGCCATCGTTCAATCCGTTCTACTGGGGTCGGCGCGTTATGTAGTCACCGCGACCGCGTAAGCCAAGTTTTAAAGCGCAAATCCGGCTTCGCCGGTCACTTCATTTCCGTCAGCCGCGCCGCGTAGCGGGCCATCAGATCGACCTCGATATTGACTTCAGCACCCACCTTCCAGCCGCCGATCGTCGTGACTTCGAGCGTATGCGGAATGATCAGCACCGAAAAGGTCGTATCCTCAACCGTATTGACCGTCAGCGAGACGCCGTCGAGCGTGATCGAACCTTTGGTGGCGATGAAACGCGCCAGCTCCCGCGTCGTCGAGAGCTCGAATCGCGCCATGTCGGGCAGGTCTTCGCGGTTGATGATGGTCGCAATCCCGTCGGCATGGCCGGCAACGATGTGGCCGCCGAGTTCGTCACCGATCTTGAGCGCACGCTCGAGATTGAGCTTGGTGCCAAGCTTCCAATGCTTCGCCGTCGTCAGCGCCAGCGTCTCGGCGGCAGCATCGACGTCGAACCAGGTTTTGCCGTCGGCGACACCGGAAGCGACCACGGTCAGGCAGACGCCGTTGTTGGCGATCGAGGCGCCATCGGCGATGGTGGTCTGGTCGTAGCCGCAGGCAATGCGCAGGCGATGCAATTGCCCCTGCGCCACGGGCTTGAAGCTGACGATCTCGCCGATATCGGTGACAATGCCGGTGAACATATTAGGCGCGCTCGTAGATGGTGAGAGTATCGGGGCCGAATGTCTCGCTAGCATGAACCTTATAGGCCTGCGACTGCGTGATTTTCGACAGGGGCAATGCATCGAGCGCATCGACCCCGCCCGCGCCCACCTCTTCCGCTCCGCGGAACAGCCAGATCTCGTCGACGAGGTCGGCGGACACGAAAGAGGCCGCAACGCGGCTGCCGCCCTCGACCATCAGCCGCGTGATGCCTTTCTCGGCGAGCGCGCGCAGCACGGCTGGAAGGTCGAGCCCGGCTGCACCATTCGGCGGCATGCGCATGATTTGCGCACCGGCCGCGCCAAGGCGGGTCGCGGCGGCTGCTTCGGCAAGCTCGGAAGCAATCACCCAGAGCGGCATTTCGCGCGCAGAACGAACAAGCTGGCTGGAGGCGGGAATTCGCAAATTCTGGTCGAGGACGACGCGCACCGGAGAATGCGCTTCCATATCAGGCAGGCGGCAATTGAGCTGCGGATCATCCGCCAGCACCGTGCCGATGCCGACCAGGATGGCATCGCTCTGCGCGCGCAGCAGATGCACGCGATTGCGCACGGCTTCGCCCGTGATCGCGAGCGGCTTGCCGCCTTCAGCGCCAATCTTGCCGTCAGGCGAGACCGCGAGCTTCAGGATCACGTGCGGACGCTTGTCCCGGATACGGCGGAAATGGCCGGCATGGTCGAACGCCGCCTCCGCCGCGCACAGGCCGACATCCACGGTGACGCCGGCGGCGCGCAGGCGCGCATGGCCCTGCCCCGCCACTTCCGGATTGGGATCCTCGATCGCCGCCACCACGCGCTTGATGCCGGCAGCGATCACCGCATCGGCGCATGGCGGTGACTTGCCGAAATGCGAGCAAGGCTCGAGCGTGACGTAGAGCGTTGCGCCGCGCGCCGCCTCGCCTGCACGCCGGAGCGCCTCACGCTCCGCATGCGGCCGTCCACCGGGTTGCGTCCAGCCGCGGCCGACGATGAGGCCGTCCTTGACGATGACGGCACCAACGGCCGGATTGGGCCAGGTGCGTCCCTGCCCGCGCCGGCCGAGCGCCAGCGCCAATTGCATGAAGCGGCGATCCGAATCCTTGGATTCGCGGATCCTCGCGGCGAACTGATCTTCCAGGATGCGGAAGATCATTTGCGGATCGCGGCGAGCCGCGCTTCCTCCTCACCGGAGAGCTCGCCGAGCACGTCGGCGAAATCCTTGGCCTCGCGGAAATTACGGTAGACGGAGGCAAAGCGCACATAGGCGACGTCGTCGAGCGTGCGCAGATGCTCCATCACGGTCTCGCCGATCACCTCGGACGAGATCTCGGCTTCGCCCCCGGTCTCGAGCTCGCGCACGATGGTGGAGACCATCTTCTCCACCCTTTCAGGCTCGACCGGCCGCTTGCGCAAGGAGATCGACACCGAGCGCATCAGCTTGTCGCGGTCGAACGGCACGCGGCGGCCGTTGCGCTTGATCACCGTGAGTTCGCGCAGCTGCACGCGCTCGAAGGTGGTGAAGCGGAAATTGCAGGCGATGCACACGCGCCGCCTGCGGATGACGGAAGAGTCCTCGGTCGGACGCGAGTCCTTTACCTGCGTATCGAGACTGTTGCAGTTCGGGCAGCGCATCCGAGTACCTTGATCCCTAGAGCATGATCCGGAAAAGCGTGAAGCGGTTTTCCGGAAAGATCATGCTCAAACAAAGAGCTAAAGCGCGATGATGATACAACCCATTCTCATCGCGCTTTAGACTTGGCCTCTTACTGATAGATCGGGAACCGATCCGTGAGCGCCTTGACCCTTTCCTTGATCGCGGCCTCGACCAGCGGCGCCTTGCCGTCGTCGGACTGTGCGATCGCGTTGAGGACCTCGGCGATCATGCCGCCGACCTGCTGGAATTCGGCGACGCCGAAGCCGCGGGTCGTCGCTGCGGGCGTGCCGAGACGCAGGCCGGAGGTCACGAACGGCTTTTCGGGGTCGAACGGAATGCCGTTCTTGTTGCAGGTGATGGCGGCGCGAACCAGCGCCTTCTCCGAGACGTTGCCCTTCAGGCCCTTCGGCCGGAGGTCAACCAGCATCAGATGGTTATCGGTGCCGCCGGAGACAATGTCGAAGCCGTGGCTCTTCATCGCCGCGGCCAGCGCCTTGGCGTTCTCGACGACGTTCTTCGCATAGACCTTGAAGTCCGGACGCAACGCTTCGCCGAAGGCAACCGCCTTCGCCGCGATCACATGCATCAAGGGGCCGCCCTGCAGGCCCGGGAAGATCGCCGAGTTGAGCTTCTTGGCGAGCACTTCGTCGTTCGAGAGGATCAGGCCGCCGCGCGGACCGCGCAGCGATTTGTGCGTAGTCGTCGTGGTGACGTGCGCATACGGCACCGGCGAAGCATGCACGCCGCCGGCAACGAGACCGGCGAAGTGCGCCATGTCCACGAGCAGGTAAGCGCCGACGCTGTCGGCGATCTCGCGGAAGCGCTTGAAGTCCCAGGCGCGCGAATAGGCCGAGCCGCCGGCGATGATCAGCTTCGGCTTGACCTCTTCGGCCTGCCTCGCGACCGCGTCCATGTCGATGATCTGGTCCTCGCGGCGCACGGTGTAGTGCGACGCCTTGAACCACTTGCCGCTCATGTTGACGGGCGAGCCGTGGGTGAGATGGCCACCGGCCGCAAGGTCGAGACCCATGAAGGTGTCGCCGGGCTGGAGCAGCGCCAGGAACACGGCCTGGTTCATCTGGCTGCCCGAGTTCGGCTGCACATTGGCGAAGTTGGCGCCGAACAGCTTCTTGGCGCGATCGATCGCGAGGTTCTCGGCGACGTCGACCCACTCACAACCGCCATAGTAACGTGCGCCCGGATAACCCTCTGCATACTTGTTGGTCATCACCGAACCCTGCGCTTCCAGCACGGCCCGGCTGACGATGTTCTCGGAGGCGATCAGCTCGACTTCATGCCGCTGCCGGCCGAGCTCGCCCTTGATGGCGGCGGCGATTTCTGGGTCGGCCTGCTCGAGCGAGGCGGTGAAAAACGAAGCGGGCGCAGAGGTTTTGGCGGAGGCAGAGGTCATCGGCGAATATCTCCACCGCCGCAGCCTGTTGGTAAGGGCTACGGTCGGTCCTGTGTGGCGGTTGGAAGCACGCGCGATCTACCACATCGCCCGCCCCCGGCCAAGCATTTGCGGGTCGGGCGTCGGAATTATGCAAGATATGGTGGAGATGGCTGACCTGGAGGCCCGCAAGCTTACGGGACTGCCTCGGCGTAGAGATGGGGACTGACCGGTGTAGGCGGCCCAATCCCCAACCGAAGCCGGCAAGTCGCCCCCGCGGGGGCCAAGCTGACCGGACTTGCCGCCATTCAGGCCGTCCCGTCTACAGCCCGGTATACCCCGCCTTCACCGGGTCCACGCTGCCATCGAGCTGGCGCAGGTAGGTCAGGCCGCAGACGGTCAATCTGTGGGTGTCCTTCTCGCCGGCTTCCATCAGGGTGTTGAGGTAGTTTGTCACCTTTTCCCGCGCCTCTGCGCTCGCCGCCGCCGTCCGGTTGGCGAGCAGGTCATAGGTCTGCATGATGCGGTCGATGGCAGCTTCCATGGCACCCTCTGGTTCATCGATGTTTTTGGAGTCTTGATCAGGCAACGGCGCGAGCCTCGGACTGCGCCTCGAATCGCGTGATCGCCTTGTTGGCGAGCCTGATCTTGTTGAATTCGCCGTGCTGGAGCAGCTTGACGATGATCTCGAGCAGGCGGTCGTTGGTCGCCAGCGAGTCGGGGATTGCACCGGAGCGGCGAAGGTAATTCGCGGCGATGGCGTAGGCATCGCTCACGAGTTCGACGTTCATTACCTGGAACCCGCGCTCGACCAGCATCGCATCCTCCGATCCGGAGAGACAACTGCGATGCCAGAATCCGGTTCCGCCCCTGCTGGCTTTTTTTCGCAACTGCGAAGAGACGTCAAAACGCGCCGGTCCGGGCAAGCCGAGCCGACGGGCTTGGGGAAGTCAGGCACGTTGGGAGGCCTGCCGGTCTTGTTGCGGGCCGGCTTGGCCTTGATCCCTTCTGAAAACTCAGAGACGATACAGGATCTGGTCGGTCCAGAACCGCTCGAGGCGGTGCAGCGACTTGTTGAGGGTCGAGAACTCCTCGCCCGAGATGCCGCCGACCTGTTCAACGGTCTTGACGTGCTTCTGGTAGAGGCTGTCGACGATGCGGCGGACTTCCTGCCCCTGCGGCGTCAGGCGGATGCGCACCGAGCGGCGATCAACGCGCGAGCGCTGATGATCGAGGAAGCCGAGCTCGACGAGCTTCTTCAGGTTGTAGGAGACGTTGGAGCCGAGATAGTACCCGCGCGTGCGCAGCTCGCCTGCGGTCAGTTCCTTGTCGCCGATGTTGTAGAGCAGGAGCGCCTGCACGGAATTGATGTCGGCGCGGCCACGACGATCGAACTCGTCCTTGATCACGTCGAGGAGCCGGCGATGCAGCCGCTCCACCAGAGTCAAAGCTTCCAGATAGAGCGACTGCACCGAACCCTGCGGGCCGGAAACGCGCTCTGCGGTATCTGCCGCAGTTGCGACGGCTTTCATCATGACACTTCCCCTGTTGTCGTTTTTGTCGACACTTATTCGACGCAACTTGTGTTCCGTCTGATAGGTCCAACTTAAGAGGGGCGTTTGAAGATCGGCTTAAATAAGAGAATAAAGAGATCATGAATTTAAGACAGTGAATTGCGGATTAAGCCTGTGCCACAAGCACTTTTCGCAACCGTCTGTTGACCGTGGCAAGGTCCTGTTCACCCTCCGTCCGGGCCCGTTGTCGCATTCCAGAACAGCCACGCCCCAATTCGAAACGCTCGCGTAAGAGCTGTGGCGGATTCGGCGGAGTTAGCGAAAAGTTGCGGCGAATTTTACGCAACCAACGGTCAACCAAGTGCACTACTCGTGTCCCGGCCAAGGGGGAGCGCAGAGCCGGACCCAACAGAAGCCACAAGCGAGATCGCTGATACATGGGCCCGGCTCTACAATGCATCACACCGCTCTGGACGATGCTTTGCATCGCCAGGCCGCGCTGCATTGCGTCCGGGACGCCAGCGTGCGCGCTAAGCTGGCGCCCGCTACGGCGGCCGTTCGCGCGCGGCCATCCAGGCGAGCGCGAGATAGGCGGCGAGCATGAAGGCCTCGACGCCGACGACGATCAGGCTGCCGCCATAGATCCCCGGAAACATCAGCTCGATCACCGCCATCGAGACCACGGTGGTCAGCCACACCACCGCGCCCCAGGGCGTGGCGAGCCACAGGCCGACGGCGGCGACGAGCTCGATCACGGCGAAGTAGATGGTTGAGGCCTGCCAGGCCATCGACTGGTTCTCGAATGCCTCGTCCTCGCCACCGACAAAGCCGGTCACCTGCGCCCAGTGATAGAGGCCCTTGAGGATCGACAGCAGCGCCATCACCCGCAGGAACAGCACCAGCCGGCGCGTCCAGACATTGTCGTCGGACTCAGCTCGCTCCGACGAGATCGCAGCCACCGACATCGCGCTGTCCCGGGCGTTATCTCTGACGGCATCCCTGGCATTGGTACTATCGCGGGTGGATATGTCGGACATGGCCCCCCTTCTGGCTGTTTCGCCCCGCAAAATCAATCGGCTGCCATCACCTTGCGGGAGGTCAAGCCGCGGTGACGGGAACCATGCGAACTGGTATAAGAATAATTCCAGCCGGAGGAAGAGTGTAATGGCGATCAAATACGGACGTCCGATCGAACTGCGCGAGGTTTCGCGCCGGGATGGCACGACCGCCTCCCCTGCCCTCGATCTGACCGTCCGCCCGCGCCGCAACCGCAAGGCCGAATGGGCCCGGCGCATGGTGCGCGAGAATGTGCTCACCACAGACGATCTGATCTGGCCGCTATTCCTGATCGACGGCAACAACAAGCGCGAGCCCATCGCCTCGATGCCCGGAGTCGATCGCCTCAGCGTCGATCAGGCTGTGCGCGAAGCCGAACGCGCGATGAAGCTCACCATTCCCTGTATCGCGCTGTTTCCCTACACCGACCCCTCCCTGCGCGATGAGCAAGGCTCGGAAGCGACCAATCCGAACAATCTGGTCTGCCAGGCGGTGCGCGCAATCAAGAAGGAATTCCCTGAGATCGGCGTCCTTTGCGACGTCGCGCTCGATCCCTTCACCAGCCACGGCCATGACGGCCTGATCTCCGACGGCAAGATTTTGAACGACGAGACGGTCGCGGTGCTGGTGCGCCAGGCACTGGTGCAGGCCGAAGCCGGCTGCGACATCATCGCGCCCTCCGACATGATGGATGGCCGCGTCGCCGCGATCCGGGAGGGGCTCGATCGCTCAGGCCTGCTCGACGTGCAGATCATGGCCTATGCGGCCAAGTACGCCTCCGCCTTCTATGGCCCGTTCCGGGATGCCATCGGCTCGGCAAAGACGCTCACCGGCGACAAGCGCACCTATCAGATGGACAGCGCCAACACCGACGAAGCGCTGCGCGAGGTCGAGCTCGACATCTCCGAAGGCGCCGACATGGTGATGGTGAAGCCTGGCATGCCCTATCTCGACGTGATCCGCCGCGTGAAAGACACGTTCGCGATGCCGACCTTCGCCTATCAGGTCTCCGGCGAATACGCGATGATATCAGCCGCCGCGAACAACGGTTGGCTCGACGGCGACCGCGCCATGATGGAGAGCCTGCTCGCCTTCAAGCGCGCCGGCGCCGACGGCGTGCTCAGCTATTTTGCGCCGAAGGCGGCAGAGAAGCTGCGCTCCCAAGCATAGTGCCGTTAGGGTGGACTAAGCGTAGCGTGCCAACCAGTTCCCGTCATTCCGGGGCGATGCCTTCGCATCGAACCCGGAATCTCGAGATTCCGGGTTCGGTCCTGCGGACCGCCCCGGAATGACGGTCGAGAGAGAACTTTGCTACACCACTCCATCAGCCGCTTACGCCGCAGGCCGGGGTCCACACAGCGGACGCAGCGCGTCGCGCTGCTCGCGGGACAGTACGGTGATGGGATAGATCGGCTCGCGCGCCTCCCGTTTGAAGAACGGATGCGGCCATGTCTTCCCACCCACCTTCCACGCAAGCACCTTGCCGATAGCGCGCAGGATGAGAGAGAGATTAATTCCAGTTGAGCCCACCGGCGGCTCGCCCACCGCATACTTGCCGAGAATGGCGCCGACCGGCGGGCCGGCGGCATCGTCAACGGCCGACGTGCCTCCCTCGAACGCCTGCGCGATGATGCCGACAAAGGGAATGGTCGGCGAGACCGTGTTGCCGACCGGTGTGTTGCAGCAGCTTGCATACCACCGGTAGAGGCCCTTCGGGCTCAGTCGCACCCCCGCGATCCGGTCCTGTCCCTGCACAAAGGAGAGCGTCGACGGCGCGACCTGGACAATGTCGCTGCCGCCTTTCCTATTCAACAGATCGGCGCGGCCGAGCTGGTGGGCGAAGGCCTGGCAGTCGTCGCAGTAGCAGATCACACGATTGACCGTCCTGGGCGACACATCCGTTACCACGGCGCGGACGTCGCCGCAGCGGCAACGCAGTTCGATCTGACCACCCATGAAAATGATCCTGACCGGGGGCGGAATTGGGCCCTCGTCCCTGCAGCATGATGCAAATCATGAACCGCGCAAGCCGTCGCCGGCCGTCGAATCGCCCGAATATTTTGCAGGGTTGACCGGCCGACAGCCTTGGCGTGTGGCCGGATGGTGCCCATGTGCTGCGGGTGAGATATCCGAAACCGGAAGGGAAGCTCATGTCTTACTCGGGTTCGCCAGATGACAGCGGCGTCTGGCGCAATGACGGCGGGGCGCAGCCGCACGCCTACGATCCCTATCTGCATCCGGAACTGTTCCGCGGCGTTGCGACTCGGCGAGTGTTCGCGTTCCTGATCGATATGATCGTGATCTCCGTTCCCGTCATCCTCGGCTACATCTTCATCGCCTTGTTCGGCGTGGTGACGCTGGGCATCGGCTGGGCGCTGTTCTGGCTGGCCTGGCCGGCCTCCGTGATCTGGGCCATCGTCTATTACGGCGCCAGCATCGGTGGCGCCTCGTCGGCGACGGTCGGGATGCGGATCATGGACCTGGAGCTGCGCACTTGGTACGGCGCGCCGGGCTACTTTGTCCTCGGCGCCACCCACGCCGTGCTGTTCTGGGTCTCGGTCTCGTTCCTGTCGCCCTTCGTGGTGCTTGTCGGCCTCTTCAACAGCCGCCGGCGCCTGCTGCACGATTTCGTGCTGGGGACGGTCGTGATCAACAATTCCGTTCGCGCGCCCGTATCCCAGAGCGCACGGACCTGGTGAGTCACGATGGTCAAGGACCTGCTAACCTGGATCCGCTAGACTGATTGATCTGACCAGCCGAGCAGACAGATTGACCGGGAGCTTTCGTAGCGCGATGCTGATACCCAGTTCGGAGGCCCACGACGTCCCTTGACCCAGCATTCGCGCGACACCCCGCAATTCTACCTCACGGCGCCGTCCCCCTGCCCGTATCTGCCGGGCCGGCATGAGCGCAAGGTGTTCACGCACCTCGTGGGGGAACGCGCCGGCGACCTCAACGATCTCCTGACCCATGGCGGGTTCCGCCGCAGCCAGTCGATCGCGTACCGGCCGGCCTGCGACCAGTGCCGGGCCTGCGTCTCGGTCCGGGTCGTCGCCAACGAGTTCCGCCCGTCCCGCAATTTCCGCAAAGTGATGGCGCGCAACGCCGACATCATCGGCGAGCAGCGCAGCGCGGTGCCGACCTCAGAGCAATATTCGGTGTTCCGCGCCTATCTCGATGCCCGCCATCGCCATGGCGGCATGGCCGACATGACCGTGCTCGACTACGCCATGATGGTCGAGGACAGCCATGTCGAGACCCGCATCATCGAGTACCGCAAGCGCGGCCCCGACAGCGGCCTCACCGGCCGCGGCGAGGAGCTGATCGCGGTCGCACTTACCGACGTGCTCAGCGACGGTCTGTCGATGGTCTATTCGTTCTTCGAGCCGAGCCAGGTGTCCCGCTCGATGGGCACCTTCATGATCCTCGACCACATCGCCCGCGCGCGCCGGCAAGGCCTGCCTTACGTCTATCTCGGCTATTGGATCGAGGGCTCCAAGAAGATGGATTACAAGGCCCGCTTCCTGCCGCAGCAGCGCCTCGCCCCCTCAGGCTGGCTGCGCATCGATGCGCAGGGCGATACGGCCTCCGAGCCGCAGGATTAGCTTGCTGTCATGCTCCGCCTGGTGCGCAATTGCGCACGGGGGTCAACCAAACAGCGTATCCACCAGCAGCTTCACGTTCAGAACCACGATCACGCCCGCGACGATCCAGGCGATGGCAACGACTGACACCGGTATCGCGAACTGCCCCATCTTGCGGCGATCGGAGACGAAGCGGACGAGCGGGATGACCGCGAAGGGCAGCTGCATCGACAGCACGACCTGGCTGAACACCAGCAAATCCGCGGTGCCGCGCTCGCCATAAACAGCGGTGACGGCGATCACCGGAATGATGGCGATGCCGCGCGTGACGAGGCGCCGCGCCCAGCTCGGCAGACGCAAATCGAGAAAGCCCTCCATCACGATCTGGCCGGCCAGCGTCGCGGTGACCGTTGAATTCAGGCCAGAGGCCAGCAGCGCCACCGCGAACAATGTCGAGGCGATGCCGAGGCCGAGCAGCGGCGACAGCAGCTCGAAGGCCTGGCCGATCTCGGCGACGTCGGAATGGCCGCTGGTATGGAACGTCGCGGCCGCGACGACGAGGATCGCAGCGTTGATGAACAGCGCCAGCATCAGCGCGATGGTGGAATCCGTCGTCGCCCATTTGATGGCGTCGCGGCGTCCCTCGTCGTTGCGCGCATAGGCGCGCGTCTGCACGATCGAGGAATGCAGATAGAGATTATGCGGCATCACGGTCGCGCCGATGATGCCGATCGCGATGTAGAGCATCTCGGGATTGGTGAAGATCTCCCGCTTCGGCGCAAAGCCGCGCAGCACCTCGGCAACCGGCGGCGCCGCAGCGACGATCTGGACCGCGAAGCAGACCGCGATCACCGCAAGCAGCGCCATCACGAAGGCTTCGAGGAAGCGGAAGCCACGGTTCATCAGGACCAGCAGCAGGAACGCGTCGAGGGCTGCGATCAGCGCGCCGCCGACCAGGGGAATGCCGAACAGAAGTTTCAGCGCGATCGCGGTGCCGATCACCTCGGCAAGATCGCAGGCGATGATCGCCGCTTCACAGGCGAGCCAGAGCAAGAAGTTCACCGCCGGCGAATAGGTGGCGCGGCAGGCCTGCGCCAGATCACGGTCGGTGACGATACCAAGCCGTGCCGCCAGCGACTGCAGCAGGATCGCCATCAGGTTCGAGAGCAGGATGACCGAGAGCAGCGTGTAGCCGAACCTTGACCCACCGGCGAGGTCGGTCGCCCAATTGCCGGGGTCCATGTAGCCGACCGAGACCATGTAGCCCGGGCCGACAAAGGCGAGCAATCGCCGCCACCATGCCCCGGCCGCGGGGATGGCGACGGTGGCATTCACCTCAGCGAGGCTCTTGGTGGCCGGCGCGTCGGTGCGCCAGCCGGCGGCATCTTGGGTCAGGTCCTGGGTCAGATCGGGCGATCGGGCATCCATGCGGTCAGAATACCGGAGTCGATTCTTATTGCAACTCATTTGCAACTGCATCTAGGCCCATTGGTTCCCACTGCCCGCCCGGGCTTTGCCCGCTCCTGTCGGGAAGCGGGTGGGATTGACCGTTCCCGGAAGCGAATACTGGCAGCATCACGAGTTTGCAGGAAATGCGCCATGTCAAATGCCCCTCGGCTTCCCGACACCTTCAACCGCCTCGCTTGGTCCAACCTCACGGCGCAATCGGCCGAGCAGATCGCGCTGGCCGCCGCCCCCATCGTCGCCGTGCTGACGCTGGGCGTTGCCGAGGGCCAGACCGGCGTGCTCCAGACCGCGCTCACTTTGCCCTTCGTGCTGTTCGCGATTCCCGCCGGCCTCCTGGCCGACCGCATCTCCCGCCGCGCGCTGATGGCAGGTGCCGAGGCGCTGCGGGCGGTGGCGCTGGCGGCGATCGTGCTGCTGCTCTGGCTCGGCGCGCTCAACCTGCCGCTGCTGGCGCTGCTCGGCTTTGCCGCCGTCTGTGGCACCGTCGTCTACAGCGTCGCCGCGCCGGCGCTGGTGCCCTCGCTGGTGAGCGCCGAGCTGCTGTCGGCCGCGAATGCCCGCATCGAGCTTGCGCGCACCATCGCCTTTGCCAGCGGGCCCGCGCTCGGCGGCGCGCTGGTCGGCTGGTGGGGCGCGAGCCCGGCCTTCGGCTTCGCCGCGGCGCTGTCAGCGATCGCCGTGATGCTGCTCTCCGGCCTCTACGAGCCCGCGCGTGCACCGGTGCCACGACGCCATCCGTTCCAGGACATTCGCGAGGGCGCCGGTTTTGTCTTCCACCATCCGCTGCTGCGGCCGGTGTTCATCACCCAATTCATCTTCAACACCGGCTGGTTTCTGCAGATCGCGGTGTTCGTGCCCTATGCGGTGCGCCATCTTGGCCTGACCGCGGCCGGCGTCGGCACGGTGCTGACGATGTACGGCGTCGGCATGGTGATCGGGGCGCTGTTCGCCACGCGCGTGATGAAGCGCATCGCCTTCGGCACCGTGGTCGGCCTCGGCCCGATCACCGGTTTTATTGCCGCTGTGGTGATGGCGCTGACGGTGCCGGTGCCCTCGCCCTGGCTTGCGGCCTTGAGCTTCTTCCTGCTCGGCGTCGGACCGATCCTCTGGGTGATCTCGACCACGACCTTGCGCCAGTCGGTGACGCCGCCGCGCCTGCTCGGGCGCGTCTCCGCCATCAACATCATGAGCTACGGCGCCCGCCCGCTCGGATCAGTGCTCGGCGCGATCGTCGGCGGCCTCTGGAGCGCGGAAGCGTGCCTCTTTGTTGCGGCAGCCGTGTTCGGCGTGCAGGCGCTGGTGATCTGGCTTTCGCCGGCGGTGACGCTCGACCGGCAGCCGGCGATGGTGGGCGACGAAGCAGCAGTGCGCTGTTAGGCGCAACGTCATTGCGAGCGAAGCAATCCAGTATCTCTCGGCGGGGCAGTCTGGATTGCTTCGTCGCAAGGGCTCTTCGCAATGACGGAGATGCGGAAGCAGCCGAGCTAGTTCGCCAGATATCGCTCATAGCTGCCGGTCACCGGCTCGCTCGCATCGACTTCAGGGTCGAGCGTGTAGAGATCCTGCGCGCGGCCGATGCCGCGCAGCGCATAGCGGCCAGTGGAAACGAGGTAGCGGCGGCCGGCGGCATCCAGGCCCTTGTAGAACTCGGCTGACGCCAGCAGTTCCCGATCGACCGAGCGGCTCATCGAGGCGATGCGGCTGACCTCGTTCACGGTCGGCCCCACCACGGTGAAATCGAGCCGGTCCTCGCTGCCGATATTGCCGTAAAAGACCTCGCCGACATGCAGGCCGATATAGGCCGACGTGGTCGGGCGGCCCTCCGCCGCCCGGCGCGCATTCAGCGCCGCGATGTTCTGGCGAAACAGGTGCTCGGCCCGCAGCGCGGCCCGCCGCGCATCGGCCATGTCCTCGCCCCAGAACATCGCCAGCACGCCGTCGCCGATCAGCTTCAGCACGTCGCCACCTGCCTCGTGGATCGCGTCGATCACGGCCTGGGCGTAGTCGTTGAGGAACGGGATGATCTCGTCCGGCGCGATGCTCTCGCTGATCCCGGTCGAGCCGCGCAAATCCGAATACCAGAGCACGGCATTGATGCGCTCGGTGACGCCGCGCGATATCCGCCCGCGCAGGACCTGCTCGGAGGCATCGCGCCCGAGATAGACCCGCCCCAGCGTCCGCACGATGTCGACCTGCTGCGCCGATTTGATCGCAAGTCCCAGCACCGGCACGAGATCGCGCAGCGCGGCGAGCTCGGCTTCGCTAAAACCTTCGTCCCGCCGCGTCGTCCAGTAGGAGTAGAGGCAGTCCATCTGCCCGAGCGCTCCGGTCTCGCCGAAGCGGTGCACGAAGGCCAGGAAATGGCGGTGACCGTGTTCGGCGAGCTCGCCGATCTGCGCGAAATCGAGCGAGGGCGCGTCGGCAAGATCGATCACCATCTCGTCGTGGCCATGCTCGAGCAGATGATAGAACACCGAGCGGCGCCAGTTCTTGGCCGCATCGCCATCCGCCGTCGAGCCGTATTCGATGACGTTGCTCTCGTTGCTCGGCGTGTCGCTCCAGCGGAAGGCACGGCCCTCGTAGATCGGATGCAAGGTGTCGATGACGACGAGGCCGCGCGAAAGTTCCAGCCCTTCAGCGCGGCAGCGCTCGCAGAAGCCGCGCAAGAGTTCGGGTTCGGGAAGGCCGGTGAGCCCCTGGCCGGCCACCCAGTTCATCAACGCAAGGCGGGAGGTGAGTTGCATACGCCATTATGGCGTGCATTCGTGACGAACGAAAGGCCGCAACCAAGGCTCGCACGGCCAGCAGGTCGAATATGCCGCCAACGCTGTTGACGCGCTCTCGCCTCGGGTCGCAAATGCTGAAGATGACACCAAAGGCCAGAAATTCGACGACATGAGCCAGCGCCAGCTTCCGATCATCCTCGCGCTCGGCACCACGCAGACCCTGGCCTGGGCTTCCAGCTATTATCTGCCGGCCCTGCTCGCCGATCCCATGGCGCACGACCTCGGCATCTCCAGCAACTGGATTTTTGGCGCGTTCTCAGCCTCGCTCGTGATCTCCGCGATGCTGGGCCCCCGCATCGGGCGACAGATCGACCTCGTCGGCGGGCGACAGGTGTTGTCCGCCTCGAACCTGACCATTGCCGCCGGCCTCGTCCTGCTCGGCTTCTCCCAGTCGGTGGCGGTGATGACCTTCGCCTGGTTCGTGCTCGGCATCGGCATGGCGATGGGGCTTTACGATGCCGCGTTCGCGGCGCTCGGCCGCATCTATGGCACGGAAGCGCGCGGCTCGATCACCGGCATCACCTTGATGGCCGGATTCGCCTCGACCGTGGGCTGGCCGCTCACCGCCTGGGGATTGGCCCATATCGGCTGGCGCGAGACCTGCTTCGCCTGGGCTGCCGCCAACGTCCTGATCGGCTTGCCCCTCAATTTCTTCATGCTGCCTTCGATCAAGGGCGCCAGGCAGGCCGCGGCAACGGCGGAGAAACCGCACGTCCCGCTCGACCGCACCATGGTCCTGTTCGCCTTCGTCTTTGCCGCGGTCTGGACCGTCACCGGCGCCATGGCCGTGCACTTTCCGCGCATCCTGGAGGCGACCGGTGCGAGCCATGTCGAGGCGATCGCGGCCGGCGCGTTGATCGGGCCGGCCCAGGTGGTCGCGCGCATTCTCGAAGCCAGCGTCCTCTCCCGCTTCCATCCATTGTGGTCGACCCGCCTGGCCTGCGTCACCCACCCGATTGGCGCGGCCGTCGTCGCCATCTTCGGCGCGCCGGCCGCGAGCGCCTTTGCGCTGCTGCACGGCTCCGGCAACGGCATCTTGACGATCGCGCGCGGAACGCTGCCGCTGGCGATCTTCGGCCCGAAGGATTTCGGCTACCGCCTCGGCATCATCGGCGCGCCGGCGCGGATGGCGCAGGCGATCGCGCCGCTGGCCTTTGGCCTGCTGATCGACATGATGGGGGCCAAGGTGCTGATGGTCTCATCCGCGCTCAGCCTGTCAGCGCTGGCCGCGCTGCTCCTGATCCGCGCAGAGAAGCGGCCGGATTGACCGTGCCGCCGCTTTCGCGCACAAGCGCTGGCATGACCGACGACAAGAGCCCGCCCCGCACCCTCAAAGGCCTGATCCGCTGGGCCATGACGCCGCCGCAGGCCTGGGGCGTCTATCTGCTGGCTTTGCTCCTGGTGTGGCTGGTCTCGTTCTATGCCGGGACGCTGAAGCCGAAGAAGACGCCGGACGCAAGCCCGCCGCCGGTCACCGCACCGAAAAGCTGATCCTGTTTCAGTTGTAAAACTCCGGCGACATCTTCTGGGTGTCGCGCTGGGCCTTGTCGTGGTTGATCCAGAGCTGCGCCTTTTCCTTGTCGAGCGTGTCGGCAATCTTCTGCATCGAGGCCGCGCTCTGGTCCTTGTTCGCGTTCATGCTGGGAACGCGGCGGTTGTCCCAATTGTCCTTGAAGTGAACGGCATCGCCTGAGAGCACCACCACGCCGGTCTTCGGCAGCCGCACCATCAGCGATTGGTGCCCCGGCGTGTGGCCGGGCGTCGAGAGAATGGTGATGCTGCCGTCGCCGAACACGTCCTTGTCACCGGCGAGCAGCTCGACGGGATGTGAGGGCTTGAAGCGCGGCTCGTTGTTGGCGCCGGGCCAGTCATACTCGACTTTCTGCACGTAGAGCCTCGCCTGCGGGAACATCTCGACATTGCCGATGTGATCGGGGTGCGTGTGCGAGACGCCCATCACCTTGACGTCGGCGGGCTTCACGCCGATCTGCTCGAGCTGCGAAGCCAGCGTCTTCGGGCGCCGCCAGGTGACGGCCTTGGGATCGGCCGGCACAAGGCCGTTTGGCATCGCCGCGACGGCGTCGGCAATCCCGGTGTCCCACAGGAACCAGCCCTGGCTGTGCTTGATGAGATAGCAGGTGTCGACGAAATCCATCGGCTTGCCTTCGTTTACCCCCGGTGACCAGCGCCCGATATCGCCGGCAACGCCCTCCCCGCAATTCATGATGTAAAGCCTTTCGACGCCCGGCTTCTGCGCGAACGCAGCCTGGGCGGACAGCGCGAGTGCGGCCATGGCGAGAGCGAGCTTGAATTTGCGGGTCATCCTGGTCCTTCCTGCAGCCTTCTCTTTGCGACCGAGGATCAACCCCGGCCCCGCCGCAGAATTCCGCTTCCACGCACTCCAGGCGTGAGCGAATATCATTCTCGCGTACAATGCCATGGTATCAGGCGATTGACAGGTCGGCGTGGTTTCGCTGTAATCACGGCATGGGGATTGAGCGATCTCCCCACGAGGCGACATGCCCAAGTATCGCGTCCCGTTCAGTTCCCACGAGGACGCATCAACATGCCTACATTCACGACCATATCTTCAGATAAATTGGCGCGCCTGATCGGCACGGCCAATGCTCCTGTCCTGATCGATGTCCGCACCGAGGACGATTTTGCCGCCGACCGGCGGCTGATCCCCGGCTCGATCAAACTCAGCCACGAGACGGTTGCGGAATGGGGCGGGCAATTTGCCGGCCGCCGCACCATCGTCTCCTGCCTGCGTGGAGAAAAGCTCGCGCAGGGCACCGCGGCGTGGCTGCGCCAGCTCGGCGCCGAGGCCGAAACGCTCGAGGGCGGTTTCGAGGGCTGGAAAGCAGCAAATCTGCCGCTGCTCGACACCCGCAAGCTGCCCCCACGCGATGCCAAGGGGCGCACGGTCTGGGTGACGCGCGCCCGGCCCAAGATCGACCGCATCGCCTGCCCCTGGTTGATCCGCCGCTTCGTCGATCCCGCCGCGGTGTTCTTGTTTGTCGCGCCGCCCGAAGTGGTCGCGGTCGGCGAGCGCTTCAAGGCTGCGCCCTTCGACATCGAGAACGTGTTCTGGAGCCACCGCGGTGAACTCTGCACCTTCGACGTGATGATCGAGGAGTTCGGCATTGCCACGCCGGCGCTGCTGCGGCTCGCGACTTTGGTGCGCGGCGCCGATACGGCGCGGCCCGATCTGGCCCCGGAGGCCCCAGGCCTGCTCGCAGCCTCGCTCGGGCTGTCGCGCATGTACGACGACGACCTCGAACAGCTCGAGGCCGGCATGTTGCTCTACGACGCCTTCTATCGCTGGTGCCGCGACGCCACGGCCGAGACCCACAACTGGCCGACCAACAAGGTGAAGGCGTAATGGACACCCGTAACGTTCAAGCAGGAGCTGATGCCGGTCACGGCATCAGCTTCGGTGAAGCCTTTCGTGTCTGGCTCCGTGTCGCGTCGTTGAGCTTCGGCGGGCCTGCGGGCCAGATCGCCGTGATGCACCGCATCCTGGTCGAGGAGAAGAAGTGGATCTCCGAAGGCCGCTTCCTGCATGCGCTGAACTACTGCATGCTGCTGCCGGGACCCGAGGCGCAACAACTCGCTACCTATGTCGGCTGGCTGATGCATCGCACCGCGGGCGGGCTGATGGCGGGCGGGCTGTTCATCCTGCCCGGCATCATCGCCATCATGGGCCTCAGCTATATCTATGCGGCCTGCGGCAATGTCAGCTTCGTCGAGGCGCTGTTCTTCGGCCTGAAGGCCGCCGTGCTCGCCATCGTCGTCGAGGCCGTGTTTCGCGTCGGCAAGCGCGCGCTGAAGAATCGCATCATGATCGCGCTGGCCGCGATCGCCTTCGTTGCGATCTTTTTCTTCGCGGTGCCGTTCCCTGTCATCATCATCGCCGCCGGCCTGATCGGCTATGCCGGCGCCCGCGCCGGCCGCACCGAGTTCGCGCCCGCGGGTCATGGCCATGGCGGCAGCAACGCAGCAATCGACAGCATGCTCGGCGAAGCCGTGCCGGAACATGTGCGTCCCGACACCGCGCGTGCGATCCGCACCGCCGCGCTCTGGCTGTGCCTGTGGCTCGTTCCGGTGATCGTTCTGCTGCTGGCGCTCGGCCAGGCCAGCGTATTCAGCCAGATCGCGCTGTTCTTCTCGAAGATGGCGCTGGTCACCTTCGGCGGCGCCTATGCCGTGCTGGCCTATGTCGCCCAGCAGGCGGTTGAGCATTATCACTGGCTGAAGCCGCACGAGATGCTCGATGGCCTCGGCATGGCCGAGACCACGCCGGGCCCGCTCATCATGGTGCTCCAGTTCGTGGGCTTCATGGCGGCCTATCGCGATCCCAGCGGGCTTTCGCCGATGCTGGCGGCAACCCTCGGCGGCTTGCTCGCCACCTGGGTCACGTTCACGCCCTGCTTCCTCTGGATCTTCGTCGGCGCTCCCTACATCGAACGGCTGCGCGGCAACACAGGGCTTGCCGGCGCCCTGAGCGCGATCACCGCTGCCGTCGTCGGCGTGATCCTCAATCTGTCGATCTGGTTCGCGCTGCACACGCTGTTCCGCGAGACCGTGCCGGTGCACGCCTTTCCGCTGGATTTCGACAGGCCGGTATTGACGAGCGTCGACCTGCCGGCGCTCGTGCTGTCGATCGCAGCCGCGACCGCGATCTTCCGCTTCAAGCTCGGCATGCTGACGGTGCTGGCCGGGAGCTGCGCCGCCGGCGTGGCGTTACGGATGGTGGGGGTGATCTAAAGCGGAATTCCGCGAGCGTTGACGTGGATCAATACTGCCGACGTTGGGAGTGCGACCGGTGTGTTGAACCCGACTTGGAGTACCGACTTGGAGTACCGACTTGGAGTACCGACTTGGAGGACGCTCCAATGTGTAAATGGGCTTTGACGATTTTGACCGTGGCTATCGCCTTGACAGCGGGGCAGGCCCGGGCCCAAAGATTCGATCCGGCTTTTCCCGTTTGCTTGAACGTCGTCTCTCGCGGAATCAGTCCATACTATCGGTGCACCTATACGACGATGGACCAATGCAGGGCGTCGGCCAACGGTCAGATGTGCGTCCTCAACCCATATTACGCCGGTGCGACGGCCGGAGGGAAGAAGCGGCGCAATTCTCACCAAACATACACGCCGCCTGAGCCGCCGGTCCACCGCCGGGCCGCGCCGTACAATCAATTCAATGAACCTTATTATGGCGCCTCCCAGGGTTACGCACCGGGCGAAAAAGAACGATTTCTCCAAAGTACGAGACAATACATGTGACGGATGATGCGCCGGTCGGGCAAAGCAGCCGCGATCGGGAGGCCCTTCTGTCAAGCCCTTCGGGCGCGATGACGTTGCAACTCGCCGCGAGAAGGCAAAGGTGCGTCTGTTGTTTGGAATTTAGATTGGAGAGCGATGGCCTCTCCGCTTGCTCCGCCATTGCGAGCGCAGCGAAGCAATCCAGGGCCTTTTTTCAGAGGGATTCTGGACTGCTTCGCTGCGCTCGCAATGACGCCGAGATAGCCGCGAGGACCAGCGCACACGAGGCCCGCAGCACTACCGCATCATCATCCGCGCGATCGCTTCCCCGATCACCACCGTCGTGAAGTGCGTATTGGCGCGGCAGTCGGACGGCATGATCGAGGCGTCGGCGACGCGCAGGCCCGAGATGCCCTTCACGCTGCCATCAGGATTGACGACACCGTCGGTATCATTGACGCCGCTCATGCGGCAGCTGCCGGCAGCATGCTGGATGTCGCCGGTTTCACGCCGCAACAATGCATCGAGCTCGTGATCTGGCAGGCTTGCTGCCTGCGGCAATGTCAGGTCGGTGTCGGCGAGCCTGATCCAGTCGGCGATGCCTGACAGCGCCGGCTGCGAGGTGATCGCTGCGAGCCGCTTCACCGCATCCATCATGCGCAGCATATCGCGGGGATCGGCCAGCATGTTTTCCTCGACGATGGGATCGATCGACGGATCGGTCGAGGCCAGCTTGAGCGTGCCGCGCGAATAGGCGTTGAACAGACCGGCGCCGATCGCTCCGGGCATGCCGATGCCGCGATGATTGAACGCGATCAGGATCATGTCGCGCTTGCCGCCATTGGCGAGGCCTGAGGAATAGGTCACGCAGCAATTGGTGTGGCGGGTGTCCGGATCGGTCGGCCGCAGATCCTCTTGGAGCTGGATCGCGGCGCGAAACAGTGGATGATCGAAGAAATGCTTGCCCACAGGCAGATCGCGTTCGACCCCGATGCCCATCGCCTTCAGCTCTTCCGCAGGCCCGATGCCCGAGCGCAGCAGGATCGGCGGGCTGTGGATCGCGCCGGCGCAGAGCACGATCTGGCGCGCGCTGATCTCGTGGGTGCCCTGCCCCTCGATGTGGACGCGAAGGCCGGTCGCCCTGTTGTCGCTGATCAGGACGCGATCGACCAGCGCACGCCCGCGGATCTCCAGATTGGCGCGGCCACGCGCGGGCTCCAGATAACCCTCATTGGTGGTGATACGGCGGCTGTCGCGGCTGTTGATGGGATAGCAGGCGACGCCCTCGCCGTCAGGGCCGTTGAGATCGGCGCACCAGGGATAGCCGCTCGCGAGCGCCGCATCGCGCAAGCCGCGATCGATCGGGCCCCATTTCTCCGGTGGTGCGCGATAGACCGGCAACGGTCCGCCGCGACCATGGCCTGAGGTGTCGCCGAACTCCAGATCGTCCTCGATCACGGAGAACAGCGGCATCACCTCCCGGGCCGACCAGCCGGTGCAGCCATTGGCCGCCCACTCGTCGAAGGCATCGGCAACGCCGCGGATGGCGATCTGGCCGTTCATCATCGAGGAGCCGCCGAGCCCCTTGCCGCGCCAATAGAAACGCGGCTCCTGCCCGGCGACGCGGCGCGTCAGCAGATCGGGCCATTGCCACTTCTCCTGATATTCGCGCTGGTGGATGATCGGGATCGGGTTCGGCGTCCTGACTTCCCAGGGCGCCTCGTCGGCGCGCCAGTCGAGCCCCGCTTCGAGCAGCAGGACGCGTCGTGCCGGATCCTCGGAGAGCCTTGCTGCAACCGCGGCGCCGGCGGAGCCACCGCCGACAACAATGACATTGTACATCGCGTTACTTCTCAACGTTCCCAAAAACCGGCATGACGGACGGTATCAGACCGCGCAGACCGATGCAGCAATGGAGGAGCATTGCTGCATATCACGAACGAGAGCCACGCCTACCCGATCACCTTGCCGAACTTGTTCGACTTCGGAAAACCCTTCGGCGGCAGCCGGCCGGCGTCGGCGCGGGTGCCTTGCCATTCGGCGAGTTCCTTCATGCTCGCCGAGAATTCGCGCCCCGCGGAGTCCTTCCAGGTCAGGCCGGCCTTGGCGTCGAACACAGCGACGTCGGACAGGCCACCGTCCTTGTACTTCTGCAAGCGCACGCCGCGGCCGCGCGCCATCTCCGGCACCTGCTCGAGCGGGAAGATCAGCATCTTGCGGTTCTCGCCGATGACAGCGACGGTGTCGCCAAGCACCTCGGTGATCGCGCGCGCCTCGTTTGGCATGTCGACGTTGAGGACCTGCTTGCCCTTCTTGGTGGTGCCGACGCAATCATCCTCGTTGACGACGAAGCCCTGGCCCTCGTGGCTCGCCACCAGGAATTTGCGGCCCCCCTTGTGCACGAACAGCGCGACGGGCGCCGCCTCCTGCTCGAGGTCGATGAACAGGCGGATCGGCTCGCCGTGGCCACGACCGCCCGGCAGCTTCGCAACGTCGAGCGAATAGAACTTGCCGTTGGTGGCGAACAGCAAGAGCTTCGAGGTCGTCTCGGCGAAGAAGGCGAAGCCGAGCTTGTCGTCCTGCTTGAAGGCCAAGCCGGAAAGATCCTCGACATGGCCCTTCATGGTGCGGATCCAGCCCTTGTCGGAGACGACCACGGTCACCGGCTCGCGCTCGACGAGGGCTTCCTCCATCGCGGCGAGATCGTGCTCGGGCGCATCGGCGAAGGTGGTGCGGCGCTTGCCGAGCGGCGTCTTCGGTCCGAACATGTCGCGGACCTTGCCGACCTGCTCGCCGACCTTCTTCCACTGCTCGGCTTCGGACGCCAGCAGGCTCTCGATCCCTTTCAGCTCCTTGCGGAGATCCCGGTCCTCGTTGCGGATTTCCATTTCCTCGAGCCGGCGCAGATTGCGCAGACGCATGTTGAGGATGGCTTCCGCCTGGATCTCGGTGAGCTTGAACGCCTTGATCAGGGCCGGCTTCGGCTCGTCCTCGGTGCGGATGATCTTGATCACCTTGTCGAGGTTCAGATAAGCGACCAGATGACCGCCGAGGACTTCGAGCCGGTGCTCGATCTGCGCCTTGCGATAGCTGCTGCGCCGGATCAGCACATCGCGCAGATGGTCGAGCCATTCGCGCAAGGCTTCCGCGAGCCCGACGACCTTGGGGATGCGGCCCTTGATCAGCACGTTGAGGTTCAGTGGAATCTTGTTTTCGAGCTCGGTCAGCCGGAACAGCGATTCCATCATGAGCGCCGGATCGACGTTCTTCGACTTCGGCTCGATCACGATGCGGACGTCTTCGGCCGACTCGTCCCTGATGTCGCCGACCAGCGGCAGCTTCTTCTGGTCGAGCAGCTCGGCGATCTTCTCGATCAGGCGCGACTTCTGCACCAGGAAGGGAATCTCGGTGACGACGACGACCCAGGTGCCACGAGCGCCCTCTTCCTGCTGCCATCTGGCGCGGACACGGAACGAGCCGCGGCCGGTGGTGTAGGCTTCAGCGATCGCCTGCTTGGAATCGACGCAGATGCCGCCGGTCGGGAAATCCGGGCCCTTGACCCACTTCAGCAGCGCCTTGGATTTCGCGTCGGGCTTCTCGATCAGGTGCAGCGCGGCGTCACAGAGTTCGGCGGCATTGTGCGGCGGGATCGAGGTCGCCATGCCGACCGCGATGCCCTGCGCGCCGTTGGCGAGCAGGTTCGGGAAGCCGCCGGGCAGCACGATCGGCTCCTTCGATTGGCCGTCGTAATTGGCGCGGAACTCGACGCCGTCCTCGTCGATGCCGTCGAGCAAAAGCCGCGCGACATCGGTCATGCGCGCTTCGGTGTAGCGGTAGGCGGCGGGGTTATCGCCGTCGATATTGCCGAAATTGCCCTGGCCGTCGACCAGCGGGTAGCGCGAGGAGAAATCCTGCGCCAGACGCACCATGGCGTCGTAGATGGCCTGGTCGCCATGCGGATGGAACGAGCCCATCACGTCGCCGACGATCTTGGCGGATTTTTTGAAAGCCGTGCCCGGGTCCAGCCTGAGCAGGCGCATGCCGTAGAGGATGCGCCGGTGGACAGGCTTCAGGCCGTCGCGCGCATCGGGGAGCGCGCGATGCATGATGGTGGAGAGCGCATAGGCGAGGTAGCGCTCTTCCAGCGCTTCCTGCAGCCGGACCTCGTGAATTTCGGCCGGTTCTTCCGGTGGAACGATTCGTTTTCCCATGCCGCCCGGTTAAACCGTGGAAGCGAATCGGGCAAGGAGGGAGTGGTTCCCTGTTGGCTGCTCCTACCCTCCCCAACCCGCCGTCACGGTCGGCTGGACGCTGGCCGGGGGTATCGCCGGCATATTGGTGACACAGCGGNGGCGGGCCGCCTCGATCTCGGCATCGGTTGCGCCATGGGACCGCGCCCATGTCTCTGCCGCCGCAGCGGAATATTTCGCCACATAGTACCGGACAAGGGTGCAGGAGGCGCGCCGAAACACGCCAGGTTGCGGTTCGCCGGCCATTGCATCGGGCGCAAAAGCAAGCAGCGCCGCCGTCAGCGCAAAACCCTTGATCAACATCTGGGCTGTCCCCCGTTGTGGAACCAGCCCGCCCAACGCGGAAGCCCCCATTTTGTTCCAGGAAACCCCATGTCATCAGGTATTGCAGGAGCGCGATCCGCTCATGGCGCCGGCAGCGCCGCCTTGGCCTGCTGCCGCGTCAGGGCGTTGATGAAGCCGGCGCGCGCATCGGAATGGCCCTGCCCGCGCGGCTCCAGCACATGGCGCAGCAGAAACAGGCCGGTCAGCCGAAAGCCGTCCTGGAGATCCTCGTCGGTGAGGTCGTCAGCGGCTTCGCCATGGCGCAGGAAGGGCGGCAGCCGCAACAGCCGGTCGC
>NZ_LJYG01000108.1:777100-850526 GCF_001440035.1 Bradyrhizobium manausense
CTCGCCCGCGCCGCGCGACACCGCGCCGCCGGATTTCGGCGAAACGTAGATCAGATCCGTGGTCTCCCCGGTCACCGCGCAGTTTTCGAGTGCCAGCCCGAAGCCGAGCTCGGAGAGCATGGCCAGCTCGAAATGGATGAGATGCACGGCCGCGCTGCCGACGTCGTCGAAATCGTCGAGCGAATGCTCGAGCAGCGCAAAGATGTCCTCGTGCGGATCGCGCTCGGGCAGCAGCCGCGCAATCGAGGCCAGGTGGGTGATGCCATAGACACCATGGGAGGATGCCAGCAGCGTAGCGGCGCGCAGCTTCAATCCCTCGATCGCGTAGGTGCCGAGATGCTCGTCGAGCCGCGCCCGCCACACCGCGCTGACGCTGTTGCCGGGCTGCAAGAGCGGCCGCAGCCGCGAGCTGGCGCCGCCGCGCACCAGGCCGAGATGCCGGCCGTGCTGACGCGTCAAGAGTTCGACGATGGCGCTGGATTCGCCATGCCGCCGCACACCCAGCACGATGCCTTCGTCGGTCCATTCCATGGGGATGAAGCTTATCGCATTTCGAGCTGTCGTAGGGTGGGCAAAGCGAAGCGTGCCCACGCATTTTTCGTGATCGAGAGAGGTGGTGGGCACGGCGCAAGGGCGCGCCTTTGCCACCCTAGGGAACCTCTCGAAATCTAGGCGTTGAACCAGCCCCTCGCATCGCCGGTGAAGGAGAAATACAGCCCGAATGCCGTCAGCACGCAGGAGACGATCTCGATGGCGCTGTCGAGCTCCAGACCCCGCTCGCCGAGGATCTGAGCGAGCGAGATCGCCGACAGCACCAGCGCCGCTGCCAGCACCCAGCGCGGCCAGTTCTTGCGCCAGCGCGCAGCCAGCCAGACGAAATAGACCAGCAGCAGGATCATCCCGCCGGCGAGCAGCGTCGCCGTCATGATCATCTGCTCGGTCATCTCCATGGAGGGCGTGCGATCCTGCACCGCCACCGACAGCGAGTCGAGCATCAGCGAGGCATAGAGCAGCGCTTCGAAACGCTGGACGTTGCGGGGCACGCTCATAAAATACCGATCTGTTCTTGCTTATTCTTTGGGGAATTCCAGGCCCATCTCGCGGTAGCGATCGGGGTCGTCACCCCAGTTCTCGCGCACCTTGACGAACAGGAACAGATGGACCGGCACGTCCAGGATCTGCATCAGTTCCTTGCGCGAGTCCGCGCCGATCGACTTGATGGTGGCGCCGCCCTTGCCGAGCACGATCTTGCGCTGGCTTTCGCGCTCCACGAAGATCGTCTGCTCGATGCGCACCGACTTGTCCTTGCGCTCCTCCCATTTGTCGGTCTCGACCGTCGACTGGTAGGGCAATTCCTGGTGCAGCTTCTGATAGATCTTCTCGCGCGTGATCTCGGCCGCCAGTTGCCGCATCGGCGCGTCCGACATCTGGTCCTCGGGGTAAAGATACGGGCCCGGCGGCACCATCTCGGCAAGCGTGCTGCGGACGTCGTCGACACCATCGCCCGAGATCGCCGCGATCATGAAGGTTCTGACAAACTTCGTGCGCTCGTTGGCGGCCTGCGCCAGCGCCAAGAGCTTCTCGCGCTGGACCAGATCGACCTTGTTGATGACAAGGATCTTGTCGTGATTGACGCTGGCGGCCTTGGCGAGGATCGCCTCGGCCTCCTCGTCGATGCCGGTCTTGGCATCGAGCAGCACGCAGACGAGATCGGCATCATGCGCCCCGCTCCAGGCGGTCGACACCATGGCGCGGTCGAGCCGCCGCTTGGGCAGGAAGATGCCGGGCGTGTCGACCAGAATGATCTGTGCGTTGTTCTCGATCACGATACCGCGGATCAGCGCGCGCGTGGTCTGGACCTTGCGCGAGACGATCGTGACCTTGGCCCCGACCAACGCATTGACCAGCGTGGACTTGCCGACATTCGGCGCGCCGATCAACGCGACGAAGCCGCAGCGCGTCGCCGTGGGCGTCTCGCCGCTTGTTTCAGCCGTCATTGCCACCGCCAACGCCTTCACGTTCGATCATCACTGAAGCTGCTACTTTCTCCGCCGCGCGCTTGCTGCCGCCGATGCCTTCGGCCGGCGCCAGTCCCGGCAGGTCGACGGCGACGCGGAACTGCGGATCGTGATGCGGGCCGGTCCGCTCGACCTCGCGATAAACGGGCGTCGGCAATCCCTTGCCCTGCGCCCATTCCTGCAGCACGGTCTTGGGATCGCGCAACGGGCGCCGCGGCTTGTGCATGCGCTCGGTCCAGTTGCGCTTGACGAATTCGTCCGCCGCCGCATGGCCGCCGTCGAGGAAGATCGCGCCGATCACGGCCTCGCAGATGTCACCGAGGATGGATTTTCGCAGGCGGGCATCGGCGCTGGAGCCGACCGAGCCGAGCTTGATGTCGTCGAGCAGGCCGAGCGACTTGGCAACGTCGGCGCAGCTCTCCTTGCGCACGAGCTCGGCAAGCCGCTTGGACAACTCGCCTTCATCGGCATTCGGGAAGGCATGATAGAGCATGTCGGAGACGACGAGCCCGAGCACGTGGTCGCCGAGGAACTCCAGCCGCTGATAGCTGTCACCGCGCTTGCGCCCGGACTTCAGCGCCGAGACATGCGTGATCGCCTGCATCAAGAGGTTCGGATCAGCGAAGTGGTGGCCGATGCGGGCCTCGAGCGCCGCGTTGGCGTCGGCCGCCGCCTTGGCCTTGTCCTTGGCCTTGCTGCTCCGCGTCCGCTTCTTCTTCGCGGGCACCTTGCCTTCAGGTGCCTTTCCCTCGGGAGTCTTGTTCGCAAGCGTCTTGGTTGCAGCTTCGCCGTCAGGGGCGGCTTGCGCCTCGATCGATTGGGTCGCGACGTCCTTGGCTTCGTCTTTCATCGGACGATTTTGAAGAAGCGATTCCAGCGCACCGACCACGGCCAGCGCCAGAACATCCAGGCATGCTCGCCCTCGCCGATCGAGAAGAAGATCATCTGGGCGCGGCCGATCAGGTTTTCCGCGGGCACATAGCCGACCTGGCCGAGGAAGCGGCTGTCGGTCGAGTTATCGCGGTTGTCGCCCATCATGAAGAAGTGGCCGGGCGGCACCGTATAGACGTTGGTGTTGTCCATGTAGCCGTTGTCGGCGCAGTCGAGCGTCTCGTAGGAGACGCCGTTCGGCAGCGTCTCCTTCCAGCGCTTCACCCGCGAGATGCCGCCGCCTTCGGAGCCGCACGGATCCTCGCCGACATATTCGCTCATGCGTTGGCGCTCGACCGGGGTATCGTTGATGTAGAGCAGACCGTCCTTCATCTGGATGTGGTCGCCGGGCAGTCCGATCACGCGCTTGATGTAGTCGGTGCTGTCGTCCTTCGGCAGACGGAACACGACGATGTCACCACGGTTCGGATCCGAGCCCCAGATCCGTCCCGAGAACAGCGGCGGCGAGAACGGGATCGAATAGTGGCTGTAGCCGTAGGAATATTTCGAGACGAACAGATAATCGCCGACCAGCAGCGTCGCCTTCATCGAGCCGGACGGGATGTTGAACGGCTGAAACAGGAAGGTGCGGATCACCAGCGCGATCAGGAGAGCATGGATCACGACCCGGACCGTTTCGCCGACGCCGCTCTCAGTTTTCGTTCCTGAAGTCACGCTCATTGCTCTCTCAATTCCGGCCGGCGATCACAGAACGCTCTCCCTCCGCGAACGGCCCACCCGGCTCGCAGCCCAAGGAGATTGTCCTGATTCTGATAGTGAGGGCCAATTCCGGCGTAAAGCCGAATTCACCCAGCCTGATTTGCGTCGGCAAACTTTTAGACGGTTGTCGCATGCCACGCAATCAAGGATCGCATCAAAAACTCGCAAGCCATTGACTTGTAACAAGAATTATAAATTAATCACTCGTCGTTCAGGGCTTAGCCAGCGGCACGGCGGAAATGATCACGAACGCCTGCGCCAGCGGCCAGTCATCGGTGATCGACAGATCAATCTGGGCCTCGAACCCCTCCGGCGTCAGGGCCTGGAGGCGGGCCAGCGCTCCCCCGGTCAGCCGCATCGACGGCTTGCCCCCGGGCAGATTGATCACCCCCATGTCGCGCCACCAGACGCCCTGCCGGATGCCGGTGCCGAGCGCCTTGGAGCACGCCTCCTTGGCGGCAAAGCGCTTGGCATAGGTCGCCACCACCATCTTCTCGTTCTTGGCGCGCCGCTCCGCCTTGGCGCGTTCGGCGGCGGTGAAGATGCGGTCGAGGAAACGCTCGCCATGGCGCTCGATCACCTTGGCCACACGGGTGATGTCGATCAGGTCGGAGCCGATGCCGATGATCATGCACGGCTCCGGCCGCGATCCATCGCCGACCGCATCCGGCGCACCGTGTCGGCAAGACCGACGAACAGCGCCTCGCCGATCATGTAGTAGCCGATGTTGAGCTCCAGGATCTCGGGTAGCGCGGCAATCTTCTCGGCCGTCGCATAGTCTAGCCCGTGCCCGGCATGGACCTCGAGGCCCGCGTCCTTCGCCAGTTTCACGCCCGCCACGATCCGCAGCCACTCCGCCTCGGCCTTGTCGGTATGGCCGTCGGTGACGGCATCGCACCAGGCCCCGGTGTGGATCTCGATCACGGGCGCCCGCAGGCGGGCTGCCATTGCGATCTGCGCGGGATCGGCGGCGATGAACAGCGAAACGCGAATGCCGGCATCGTTCAGCCGCGCAATATAGGGCGCAAGCGCATTATGCTGGCCGACCACATCTAACCCGCCTTCGGTGGTCACCTCCTGGCGCCGCTCCGGCACCAGGCACACCGCATGCGGCTTGGTGGCGAGCGAGATCCGCATCATGTCGTCGGTCGCCGCCATCTCGAAATTCAGCGGCTTGGAGATCTCCGCCTTCAGCCGCGCCATGTCCTCGTCGCGGATGTGCCGGCGGTCCTCGCGCAAATGCGCAGTGATGCCGTCGGCGCCGGCCTCGATCGCCAGCAGCGCGGCGCGGACCGGATCCGGATGGCGGCCGCCGCGGGCGTTACGGACGGTCGCGACGTGGTCGATATTGACGCCGAGGCGGAGCGGAGATGCAGGCATTTCAGGACTCGCGAAGTGATGTTTCCCAACTCGTCATGCGCGGGCTCGACCCGCGCATCCATCTTCTTTGAAAAGATGGGTTGCCGGGTCAAGCCCGGCAACGACGTGCTTCATCCATTAACGCGTTCGACTTTGGCGACGACCGCCTTGGCGCGCAGCTGGGCCAGGATCGCGCTCAAATGCTTGAGATCGTAGACTTCGAGATCGATTGTCGTCTCCGTGAAGTCGGGCGAGCGGCGCTGCATGCTGATATTGTCGATATTACCGTCATGCTCCGCGATCACGGTCGCGATCTGCGCCAGCGCGCCGGGCTCGTTGACGTTTTCGACCTTGATACGCGCCGGAAAGCGCTGCGGCGCGGAGTCCTCGATGTCCCAGCGGACGTCGAGCCAGCGCTCCGGTTCCTCCTCGAAATCCTTCAGCGCCGGCGACTGGATCGGATAGATCGTGATCCCCTCGCCCGGCGTGACGATGCCGACGATGCGGTCACCCGGGACGGCACCGCCGTTCGGCGCGAACTTCACCGGCAGGGCGGAATTGTTGCCGCCGATGGGAATCGCAACCGGGCTGCGCGACGGCTCCGGCGACTTCTCCTTGAGCTTGGCCGCAAGTGCACCCTTCTTGATGCCGTACCGCGCGACACGCTCTTCCTTGTAGTCAGGATACATCGCGCGGGCGACATGGGAGGCCTTGATCTCACCGCGCCCCACAGCCGCCATGACGTCCTCGATCGAGGTGCGCGCCAGCCGCGGCAATGCGCCCTTGAGCTTGTCATCGGCGTATTCGATCTTGGCACGTTCAAACAGGCGCTCGACGATCCGCCGGCCGAGGCCGACATATTGATCGCGCACGGCGGTCCGCGTGGCGCGGCGGATCGCGGCACGCGCCTTGCCGGTGACCGCGAGCGTCTCCCAGGCCGAGGGCGGCGCCGACTGCGCTTCCGAGGTCAGCACCTCGACCTCGTCGCCGTTCTGCAACTCCGAGGACAACGGCGCGAACTTGCCGTTGATCTTGCACCCCACAGCGCTGTTGCCGACGTCGGTATGCACGGCATAGGCGAAGTCGATCACATTGGCGTGGCGCGGCAGCGCGATCAGCTTGCCCTTCGGGGTGAAGCAGAACACCTGGTCGTGGAACAGCTCGAGCTTGGTGTGCTCGAGGAATTCCTCGGGATTGGCGCTCTCCGAGAGAATGCCGATGGTATGGCGCAGCCAGGCGAACGCGTTGGACTCACGCTTGAGGAATTCGGTCGGCGATCCCACGCCTTCCTTGTAGAACACATGCGCGGCGATGCCGCGCTCGGCGATCTGGTCCATCGCCTCGGTGCGGATCTGCAGCTCGACACGCTGGTTGCCGGGTCCGATCACGGTGGTGTGGATCGAGCGGTAGTCGTTCTGCTTCGGCGTCGAGATGTAGTCCTTGAACCGCCCCGGCACGACCGGCCAGGTGGTGTGGACGATGCCGAGCGCGCGATAGCAGGCCTCGATGTCGTTGACCACGACACGGAAGCCGAAGATGTCGGACAGCTGCTCGAAGCCGACCGATTTGCGCTCCATCTTGGTCCAGATCGAAAACGGCTTCTTGCGGCGGCCATAGACCCGCGCCCCCAGGCCGCGATGACGCAGATTGTTGGAGAGCTGGTCCTCGATCTCGCCGATCAGATTGCGGTTACGCTCGGCGAGCGCATCGAGCCGCTGCATCACCACCGAATAGGCTTCGGGGTCGAGGGTGCGGAAAGACAGATCCTCCAGCTCCTCGCGCATCTCCTGCATGCCCATGCGCCCGGCCAGCGGCGCGTAGATGTCGAGCGTCTCCTCGGCGATGCGCCGGCGCGATTCCGTCGGCACGAAATCGAGCGTGCGCATGTTGTGCAGGCGGTCGGCGAGCTTGACCAGGAGCACGCGGACATCGTCGGCAATCGCCAGCAGCAGCTTGCGCAGGTTCTCGGCCTGCTTGGCCTCGCGCGAGACCAGCTCAAGCCGCTTCAGCTTGGTCAGGCCCTCGACCAGCGCGCCGATCTCGGGGCCGAAGATCTGGTCGATCTCGGCACGCGTCGCCTCCGTGTCCTCGATCGTGTCGTGCAGCAGGGCGGCGACAATGGTGGCGTCGTCGAGCTTCAGATCAGTGAGAATCGCCGCCACTTCGAGCGGGTGCGAGAAATAGGGATCACCGGAGGCGCGGGTCTGCGACCCATGCGCCTTCATGGCGTAGACATAGGCGCGATTCAGCAGGTCTTCGTTGGTGTTCGGATTGTAGGACCGCACACGCTCGACGAGGTCATATTGACGCATCATCCGCGCGCGCGGTTTCGCCGGCCGTGCCACTGGCGCAGTCGGAGCGACGGCAACCGATTCGGTTGCGGCCAGCATCTGCGTGGGTCTGCGGCGTCGATACACCATGCCGTCCTGCCTTCAGACGGACCAGGAAGTGGCCCGTTGTATACATCCTAAGCTCCGATCGCGGCTGCGGCCGATCAATTCACTGACAGGCGCGGCGCGAACGGGCGACGCTATGGTAACCACGAAAACGCCAACAAAAGCAAAGGCCCGAACGCGGGTTCGGGCCTTTGATAAGATCACAAGAAGTCGACGATCGCGAGTAAGACGATTACTCGTCCTCTTCGGGCTGCTCTTCGGGCGGCGCGAGGCCTTCGAGACCCTTCAGGAGCTCCTCTTCGGTCATGCGCTCCACGGCAACTTCGGTATCGTCCGCATCGACGCTGGCGCCGGCGGAGCCGATCAGCGGAACCGTGTCCGGCTCGGGCTCGTCGACCTCGACGAACTTCTGCAGGGAGTGCACCAGCTCCTCGCGCAGGTCCTCCGGCGAGATGGTCTGGTCGGCAATTTCACGCAAAGATACAACAGGGTTCTTGTCGTTATCGCGGTCAACCGTTAGTTGTGACCCGGACGAAATCATGCGGGCGCGGTGGGCGGCCAGCAGGACCAGGTCAAACCGGTTGTCGACCTTGTCGATACAATCTTCTACGGTGACGCGAGCCATGGACTGTCGCTCCGTTGTGGGTGGGACGAAATATGTGGATGATCGGGGCTAGTTATAGGGGCTGGGCCGATTTCGCAAGGCCAAATTGTGATTTGGCCTCGCCAAACGGCTCTGCTACCCCCACATTGGGGCTGAGATGGGTGGACCCCCGGGCTGCCATGGAAAGTGGCGCCGGGTGTAAGCAGGGCCGCCATAACTATACCTTGATTGCCCCGACTTCTCCGGATTTGCGGTTTCGACGGGTTTCGGCAGCACTTTGAACTGCGCGGCACGCTGCCGCCGCGCCAACAATAAAACGATCAATCACGAACACACTACGCGAGCAAACTGAATGTCACCTTCCCCTACCAACAAGATCGCGCTCTTCATCGACGGGGCCAATCTTTACGCGACGGCGAAAACCCTCGGCTTCGACATCGACTACAAGCGCCTTCTGAAGGAATTTCAGAGCCGCGGGACGCTGCTGCGGGCGTTCTACTACACAGCAATCATTGAGGATCAGGAGTATTCCTCGATCCGCCCGCTGATCGACTGGCTTGATTACAACGGCTACACCGTCGTCACCAAGGCGACCAAGGAGTTCATCGACGCCTCCGGCCGCCGCAAGGTCAAGGGCAACATGGACATCGAGCTCGCGGTCGATGCCATGGAGCTCGCCGAGCACATCGACCAGATGGTGCTGTTCTCCGGTGACGGCGACTTCCGCTCGCTGGTCGAGGCCGTGCAGCGCCGCGGTGTCAGGGTCACGGTGGTCTCCACCATCGCCAGCCAGCCGCCGATGATCGCCGACGAGCTGCGCCGGCAGGCCGACGTCTTCACCGACCTCGTCGAGTTGCAGTCCAAGCTTGGCCGCGACCCGTCCGAGCGCCCCGCCCCGCGCGACCGCGGCGAGCGTGGCGAGGGACGCCACCACGCCCCGCAATTCCTCCAGCGCGCAACCACGATGGCGCCGAGGGGCGATGACGACTTCGAGGAGTGAGGCGGCCCGGTCAAGCCTTAAGACCCCGACTCTCATCCCCCACCGTGACTGTCCGCTCTGTCCGCGCCTGGTCGCCTTTCGCGAGGCGAACCGCGCGCGAGAGCCGCTTTGGCACAACGCGCCGGTCCCGCCTTTCGGCGACATTACGGCCCGTCTCCTGATCGTCGGTCTCGCGCCGGGGATGCAGGGCGCCAACCGCACCGGCCGGCCCTTCACCGGCGACTATGCCGGCGACCTGCTCTACGCCACGCTGCTGGAATACGGCTTCGCGAAGGGCCGCTATCAGGCCCGGCCCGACGACGGGCTGAAGCTGGTCGACTGCAGGATCGCCAATGCCGTGCATTGCGTTCCGCCGCAGAACAAGCCGCTGCCGGCCGAGATCAACACCTGCCGCCAGTTCCTCGTCGCGAATCTCGAAACCATGCCTAAGCTGCGCGCGATCATCGCGCTCGGGCGGATTGCGCACGACAGCGTGCTCAAGCCCCTGAAGCTGAAGGCATCCCAGGCTCCCTTCGGCCACGGCGCCGTGCACCAGGCCGGCCCGTTCAAGCTCTACGACAGCTATCACTGCTCCCGCTACAACACGAACACCGGCGTGCTGACGCCGGACATGTTCCGCAGCGTGTTCGCGAAGGTGAAGGCCGGTCTCGACTAGGCTTTGGCAGGATTGGCCTTCAGCCAGTCCAGCACGTCGCCGGCGTTCCGGTCCGGCGGGAACACCGGATAGAACACGTGGGTGATCTTGGCGTCATCAACGATCAGCGCAAGACGCTTGATCAGCGTCAAGCCCGCGACCTCCATGGTCGGCAGATTGAGCGCGCGCGTGAACGCCAGCTTCTCATCCGAGAGCACCGGGAACGGCAAATGCAGGCGCGAGGCCATCTCAGTCTGGTAGGCGTTGCTCTGCGTCGAGAGGCCGAACACGTGGGCAGCGCCGGCAGCCTTCAACTCCGCGAACAGGTCGCGAAACGCACAGGTCTGCGGCGTGCAGCCCCGCGCCCCCGGGATCATGTCCCAATCGTCGACCAAAGAGATCTTGCCGGGCTCGCCGGTGCGGGGATAAGCGAACACCACGGTGCGCCCCGGTAGCGCCGCCAGATTGACCGAGGTGTCATCGGTTGCGAGCAGGCTGATCGCGGGCACCATCAGCCCCTTCAGATGCGCGGCACCGCCATCGTCATCGGGAGCGGGAATTTGGCTCCAATCGACCTCGAGCAAGTTCTTCTGAGACATCTCGTCCTCTTGCCGGCCTCTCAGGCCCTATCCCCTCGCCCGCATCAGGCGGCCCTTCTCACGGCTCCAGTCGCGCTTCTTCTCGCTCTCGCGCTTGTCATGCAGCTTCTTGCCCTTGGCAACTGCGAGCTGCAGCTTGGCCCGACCGCGTTCGTTGAAATAGAGCTTGAGCGGGATCAGCGTCATGCCCTCGCGATCGACCGCGCCCATCAGCTTGTTGATCTGCCGGCGGTGCAGCAGCAGCTTTCGCGGCCGCTTCGGCTCGTGGTTGAAGCGATTGCCCTGGAGATATTCGGGGATCGTGGCGTTGATCAGCCAGATCTCGCCGTTCTTGGAATCGGCGTAAGACTCCGCGATCGTGCTCTTGCCGTTGCGGATCGACTTCACCTCGGTGCCGGTCAGCGCAATGCCGGCCTCGATCGTATCCTCGATGGCGTAGTTGAAGCGGGCCTTGCGATTTTCCGCCATGACCTTGATGGGACGTTCGTTCTTATCGGCCATGTCAGACAAACCTGATCGAGATACGCAGCGAAGCTAACAGATTGGATGAAACGCGCGCGTCACTTCTTGAGGAGATCGCGGATCTCGGTCAGCAGAACGACCTCCGCCGACGGCTTCGGCGGCTCCGCGGGCTTGGCCTCCTCCTTGCGCTTCAACGTATTCATGGCGCGGATCACCAGGAACAGCACGAAGGCGATGATGATGAAGTTGATCGTCAGCGTCAGGAAGTTTCCGTAAGCAAGCACGGCGCCTTGCTTTTTCGCATCCGCTAAGTTGGTGGCGGTCACCGCCTTCGACAAGGGGACGTAGTAGTTCGAAAAGTCGAGGCCGCCGGTCGCCGCGCCGATGACCGGCATGATGATGTCACCGACCAGCGAGGTGACGATGGCGCCGAAGGCCGCGCCGATGATGACACCAACGGCGAGGTCGACGACGTTGCCTTTCATGGCGAACTCACGGAACTCCGTGAGCATCTTCCGGCCCTTCTCGTCGACGCTCATAAACGGCTCCCCGGCAGGAAAATCAGTTGATCAGCCCGGCGTGCACCATCGCGCTGCGCACGGCGGCGCGGGTCGGCTCGGACACCGGGACCATCGGCAGGCGCAGCGTCTCGTCGAACTTGCCGAGCAGCGACATCGCGTACTTGATCGGCGCCGGATTGCTCTCGATGAACAGGTTGTTGTGCAGCGGCATCAGCTTGTCATGGATCGCGAGCGCCGCCTTGGTATCGCCCTTCGCCCACGCCGCGTGGAACTCGGCGCACAGGCGCGGTGCGACATTCGACGTCACCGAAATGCAGCCGTGGCCGCCATGCGCCATGTAGCCGATGATGGTGGCATCCTCGCCGGAAAGCTGGTTGAAATCCTCGCCCATCGCGGCGCGCTGCTGCGACACGCGCACCATGCTGGCGGTCGCGTCCTTGACGCCGGCGATGTTCTTCAGCTCCCATAACCGCTTCATGGTGTCGACCGACATGTCGATCACCGAACGCGGCGGGATGTTGTAGATGATGATCGGAATGCCGATCGCGTCGTTGATCGCCTTGAAGTGCTGGTACATGCCTTCCTGGGTCGGCTTGTTGTAGTATGGCGTCACCACCAGTACGGCATTGGCGCCGGCCTTCTCGGCGTGCTGGGCGAGCTCAATGGCTTCCTTGGTCGAGTTCGAGCCCGCGCCGGCGATCACGGGCACCCGCCCCTTGGCCTCCTCGATGCACCATTCGACGACCTTTTTGTGCTCGTCATGGGAAAGCGTCGGGCTTTCGCCTGTCGTGCCGACCGGAACCAGGCCATTGGTGCCTTCCGAAATCTGCCAGTTGACCAGGGAGCGGAACGCCGCCTCGTCCAGCGAGCCGTTTTTGAACGGCGTGACCAAGGCGGTGAACGACCCCCGGAATTTCGTCTTGGCTGCCATGGACTTCCTCCGTACGCGGCGAGTTTTAGAGCAAGCCCTTTCATATCGGGTCTCACCCGCCCGTAAAAGGCCTGCATCCGCGTGACGCAGCCGTTTAAGCCGCGATTTTGCCGCGGTGGTGGTGCAAACCCGGCGACGGTAAGCGGCTGTTGGTATTTTGTCCTCATATTCAATCAAATACAGCCAGGTCTTGTACACACAGGTCTTGGGCCAATTGACTGATTCGGGGCGACGAACCGCCGTGACCTCCTTATCCCGTTCCGCATGGCGATCTGCCGGTCTGGCGCTGTGCCTGATGGCCGGCCTGTCGGTCGGCTGCGTCGCTCTGGCCAAATCCAGCGAGACGACCGAAGACGGCACCAAGCGACCCGCCAAACAGGCGGCCAAGGGAACCGCAAAGCCAGCCGCCAAGCCGCCTGCGAAGGATACGGCAAAGGGCTCCGCCAAGGAGACCTCGAAGGGCGCGGGCAAGGACAGCGCCAAGGATACGGCAAAGGATACGGCCAAGGGTGCAAGCAAGGGAGCAACTCCGCCGACGGCCAAGGATGCTGCGAAGAAGCCTGCCGGCAAGGACGCCGCAAAGGACAAACCGAGACCTGCAGCTGCAGCCGCGGCACCAAAGTCACGTCCAGCCGCTGGCGCGCCGGCGCCCCAGGCCGCGCCGGCGGTGACGGCCACCGTGAGACCCACTGCCCCTGCTCCAGTCTCCGCCAGACCCGTTGCAACGCCCGTGCTCGCGCCAGCGACCCGTCAGCATGCCGCACCGCGCAAGCCTGTGACGCCAGCCGCGGTCGCTGCGACCTCATCGACGTCGCAAGCCGACAAGGACACGCTGGAGAACGTCATCGAGCTCGTGCGCAAGCGCAAGCCGGGCGATGCCACCAGTTACGCGGATTCGATTTCCGATCCCGTCGCGCGAAAGCTCGCCGAATGGATCATCCTGCGCAGCGAAGACAATGGCGCCAGCGTCGAACGCTACCGCGCCTTCCTCTCCGCCAATCCGAGCTGGCCGTCGCAGACCTTCCTGCGCCGTCGCCTTGAAGCTGCGATGTGGGACGACCGGCGCGACGATTCCGTCGCGTGGTCGTGGTTCGAGAACGAATCGCCTGTCTCGGCCAAGGGCCGCTTCGTGCTCGCCAAGGCGATGCTGGCGCGCGGCGACCGCGCCAATGCCGAGCGGCTGGTGCGCGAGGCCTGGCGCAACGATCCGATGTCGGAGGACACCGAGAACAACGCGCTCGACCAGTTCGGCGCGCTGCTGACGCCCGGCGACCAGAAGGCGCGGATGGACACGCTGCTCTATGGCAGCGAGCACGAGGCGGCGATGCGCGCCGCCCGGCGTCTCGGCGCCGGCTATGTCGCGCTTGCGAAAGCCCGCATTGCCTCCTTCAAGAAAGCGCCGAACACGCGCGCATTGCTGGAAGAGGTGCCGCGCGAGCTGCACAGCGATCCCGGCTTCATCTTCAGCAAGATCCAGCTGCTGCGCCGGGAAGAGAAGTTTGCCGAGGCCGCCCAGCTGATGCTGGCGGCACCGAAGGATCCGAACCGGCTCTACAATCTCGACGAATGGTGGATCGAGCGGCGCCTGCTGGCGCGCAAGATGATCGACACCGAGGATTTTCGCAGCGCCTATCTGATCGCACGTGATGCGGCCCTGCCCTCGCGCGACATCTACAAGACCGAGCAGGAATTCACCGCCGGCTGGATCGCGCTGCGCTTCCTCAACGATCCCGCCGCGGCCGCCCAGCATTTTGCCCGCATCGGCGTCGGCAGCGTCAATCCGACCACGCTGGCACGCGCTGGTTATTGGCAAGGCCGCGCCGCGGAAGCCGCCGGCCGCCAGCAGGAGGCGCGCAACGCCTATGCCCGCGCCGCCGAGCAGTCGACCAGCTATTACGGCCAGCTCGCGCGCGCAAAGCTCGGCCTGCCGCAGATCGAGCTGAACAGCCAGCCGCGCGGCCGCGGCGCGGAGCGGCTCGAGATCGTGCGCGCGGCGCAATTGCTCTATGAGCTCGACGAGCGCGAGATGGCAGTTCCCATGCTTGCCGATATGGGCGAGAACGGCGATCCCGAGGCACTCGCCGGCCTCGGCGAGCTGACCCAGCGCTATAGCGATGCGCGCGGCATGCTGCTGGTCGGCAAGGCCGCGCTCAATCGCGGGCTACCGTTCGACTTCTACGCCTACCCCGTCAACGGCATTCCGCAGTTCACGCAGATCGGTCCCGAGGTCGAGCGCAGCATCGTCTATGCGATCGCGCGGCAGGAAAGCGCCTTCAATCCGGCCGTGGTCTCGCCGGCGCAGGCCTATGGCCTGATGCAGGTGACCCCTGATGCCGCGCGCTATGTCTGCAAGCGGCATGGCGCGACCTATGACCCGTCGCGGCTGAAGAACGATTCCTCCTACAACGCCACGCTTGGCGCGGCTGAGCTCGGCGGCCTGCTCGAGGATTATCGCGGCTCCTACGTCATGACCTTCGCCGCCTACAACGCCGGTCGCGGCAGCGTGAAGAAGTGGATCGATCGTTACGGCGATCCGCGCGACCCCAAGGTCGACGCGGTCGACTGGGTCGAACTGATCCCGTTCTCCGAAACGCGCAACTACGTGCAGCGGATCATGGAGAATCTTCAGGTCTACCGCGCCCGCTTTGGCGGCGGCACGCGGCTTCAGATCGAGGCCGATCTGCACCGCGGCGCCGGCAGCGTGGAGTAGCGGCCATCTCCGCTCCATTTGCGGACGAGATTTGTGCGGGAACGGGTTCCGATCTCGGCCAGTGTTGCGTAAATGGCACAAACAAACGGCGATGCGTTCTTATCGTGTTGTTTTGATTTGGCTTTCTGAACCGAGGCCGACGCCCACCCCCTCTCTCCGGACAGCAGAAACGGCCTTGGCAGCGCTCCGGATGGGTTGCTTGCAAAAATCGCTGGGAAAATTCGCGCCCAAACACGCGCTTCGAAATTGACCAGCCCAAGCAATTAGATGCATAAGGCTCGCACCGGAGAGGTGGCCGAGTGGCTGAAGGCAACGCTTTGCTAAAGCGTCATACGGTCTCAAGCTGTATCGAGGGTTCGAATCCCTCTCTCTCCGCCACCCCATTCAAATGACCCGATAGCACCGCTGAAAGCCGGCGGCAGATCTCGCCCGTCAGGCTGGCGCTCCACTGACGGAGCGCGGTCCACGGCGCTGTCCCCGTTCCAATGAACGGAGATGGCTCAATGCGCGGACACCCAGGCCCTCGCCTCGCGCTGCGCAGCCGAGATCTCGGCATCCGACATCTGGCTGGCCACTTCCTGGCGCAGCGCGATGGCGTCCTTGCGCCCCTTCAGAGCGGCGAGGTTGAACCATTTGTGCGCGGCAACGAGATCGACCAGGCCGGCGCGACCGCTCGCCCAGTAGATCCCGCGCTCGAACAGAACGTCCGACAGCGCGCTTGCATCGATCGGCGTCGCCGTATCGAGATCGAAAGTCCCCTGAAACATAACGCATCCCCTTTTTCTTGTGCCGCCCCGAATCCGCCGAGCGCGGCTCCCGTCCAACTCGATGCACGTGATCCTTCCGGATCGCGCGCTGTTCAACTCATCCCCAGGGCTTCTCGCCCATTGCCGTTTGCCGGCTTGTTGAAGGCGATGATGGCGGGCAAATTTGAATGGCAGTTTAAGTATCGCGATGAAGCAGACGTAAACGCAAGGCTGCCCCTCGCCTGCGGGAACTTCAAGAAGTCCCTGATTCGCAGGTACTTCTGCGATTCGTCAGAATAGATTTACCTTGCGGTTTTCGGACATCGATAACCATCGCGCACGGTGGCGGACCGCGTCCGCTCCGTCATTCACCGCCACCGGGTCTCGCCTTCGGCGAGCCCGATGACAGGCTCCGGCGGGGGATCCAGCACACCACGGCCCATCGCTTCAACCGCTGCCGCCTCGGCGTACTGGATCGCCCGGTCGAAGCCGGGCGATGACACTGCGAATGGGGAAGCGCCGCGCAAGCCGCGCGCGGCCTCAGCCCTCGCCTGCCTCAGGGCAGAACGGCCGGAACCACGACAGCCAAGTTCATGCGGCGGCGTCGCGGTCAGATCAACAATGTGGGGAAAGGGATTGCCGGCAATACCCCGGCCTCAGGGAACGAGGGCGTCGGCGAACACGTCAGGACCAGATTCCAAATGAGCCCGAAGGCCGCTTGTGGAATTGCGGAGCCCTTTTGAGGGAGACCGCACCGAACGAAGAAAACTCTGTTTCTTCTGCCGGACCGTAAAGTCGAACGATCCGACCGTTGACCTGATGTCTCGCCGACACCCTCTTTCGTCGACCAGAACCTCTAGGAGGCGCCGATGACGTGCCGGCTACCAGGAGCCGGCAACTTCAGAAGTCGAAGTTACTTCTTCTTCTTCGCGACCTTGCGGGTCTTCTTCGCAGTCTTCTTCACTGCGCTCTTCGCCTTCTTCGCCTTCTTCGCTTTCTTGGCCATGTTGCCCTCCGATGTGTGAGATGGCTTTAATCGCTGTGCGCATTCGGGGATCGAATGCACTCACCCCGAATACACCAACACGACGAAAAAAACATCTTCTCACTTAAGGAAGTGTTGACGACGCCGCGCGCGTGCGCCAGCCGCACTTGATTTGCCGGTCAGCAGAGACACGCGTTCGCGATCGCAAATGCGTCGCGCTGTATCGACGCGGCCGTGCAATGCGATTGCACGAAAACACTATGCAGCAAGTATGATTCTGCGCGCGCGCATCGCGCGCGATCGATGCGATGAAGCGCGCGACTATGCGAGCGGTCGCCTCGCGAGGCGGAGTCGCGGACTCTGAGTCGCGCTTTTTGGCAATGAAATTATTTTCATGCTTAACGGCGGAAGCGCTCGTCTGAGCGTGTGCAAGTCGCCGTTTTGAGCGAATCGAGCGAGCTGCGATTCGCCTCGCCGCGTCACGCTCGGATGGGATGATAACGCTATCGACGACGCGCGCGTGCGTCGCATCGCGAGGCTGATGCGAGGTGACGAAGCGTGTCGTCACCTCGTCCGAACGCGCGACGCTAGATGCCGAGCTTGGACTTGAGCAGCTCGTTGACCGCCTGCGGGTTGGCCTTGCCGCCTGAAGACTTCATCACCTGGCCGACGAACCAGCCGAGCGACTGCGGCTTGTCCTTCACCTGCGCGGCCTTGTCGGGATTGGCTGCGATGATGCCGTCGACAACCTTTTCGATCGCCGAAAGATCCGTCACCTGCTTCATGCCGCGGCTTTCGACCAGCGCGCGCGGGTCGCCGCCCTCCTGCCAGACGATCTCGAACAGATCCTTGGCGATCTTGCCCGAGATCGTGCCCTCGCCGATCAGGTCGATGATGGCGGCGAGCTGCTCGGCGTTAACAGGAGAGTCCGTAATGTCCCGGCCCTCCTTGTTGAGACGGCCGAACAGCTCGTTGATCACCCAGTTCGCCGCCATCTTGCCGTCGCGGGTGCGGTTGGCGAGCCTGTCCAGCACGGACTCATAGAACATCGCGCTCTCGCGCTCGGCGACCAGCACGCTCGCATCATAGGCCGATAGGCCGAAGTCTGCGACAAAGCGCGCCTTCTTCTGGTCCGGCAGCTCCGGCAGCTTTGCTTTCAGCTCGTCGACGAAGCTTTGCGAGAACTCGAGCGGCAGCAGATCCGGATCGGGGAAGTAGCGGTAGTCATGCGCCTCCTCCTTGGAGCGCAGCGAGCGCGTCTCGCCCTTGTTGGCGTCGAACAGGCGCGTCTCCTGGTCGATCTTGCCGCCATCCTCGATGATCTCGATCTGGCGCCGCGCCTCGTACTCGATCGCCTGGCCGATGAAGTTGATCGAGTTCAGGTTCTTGATCTCGCAGCGGGTGCCGAGCGGCCCGCCGGGCTTGCGCACGGAGACGTTGACGTCGGCACGCAGAGACCCCTTCTCCATGTCGCCATCGCAGGTGCCGAGATAGCGCAGGATCGAGCGCAGCTTGGTCACATAGGCCTTGGCCTGCTCGGCATCGCGGATGTCGGGCTTGGAGACAATTTCCATCAGCGCCACGCCGCAGCGATTGAGATCGATCAAGGACTGCGACGGCAATTTGTCGTGCAGCATCTTTGCCGGGTCCTGCTCCAGATGCAGCCGCTCGATGCCGACGATGGCGGTCCTGCCGCCCTCGAGCTCGAGCAGCACCTCGCCCTCGCCGACGATCGGCGACTTGTACTGGCTGATCTGATAGCCCTGCGGCAGATCGGGATAGAAGTAGTTCTTGCGGTCGAACACCGAGCGAAGATTGATTGTCGCATTCAGCCCAAGCCCGGTCCGGACAGCCTGCCTGACGCATTCCTCGTTGATGACGGGGAGCATGCCCGGCATCGCCGCGTCGACCAGCGACACTTGCGTGTTCGGCTCGCCACCGAACGCGGTCGAGGCACCCGAGAACAGCTTCGAGTTCGACGTCACCTGGGCATGGATCTCCATGCCGATGACCACCTCCCAGTCACCGGTGGCGCCTTTGAGAAGCTTGTGCGTGGCCGTGCTCATGTCTTGCTCCCGAGCAGCGCGGCAGCGATCCGCTGCCACTCCGCTTCCAATGAATCCTTTGCCGCGACCTGGCCCGCCTGGCGATACCAGTAGCCGGCGTTACCAAGGTCACCTTCGACGCGGTGCAGATAAGCGTGCACCCAGGCGGCGTCGCGGCCGTTGTCGTCCTGGACGATCTTGTGCGCCTGGTCCCAGTCGCCCTTCGCAGCCCACCAGAGACCCCTAAGCGGCGCGTTCAGCTCAGGCGCGGGTACCGCGCCGTCGAGGCTCGCGATGAAATCGGCGACATTCACCACCACCTCGCTGGCGTGAAGCGGCCGGCGGCCTGCTCGATCACCTCGCCGAGCGAGAACAGCGTCTCCTCCTCGAAAGGGCGGCCGATCAGCTGCAGGCCGAGCGGCAGGCCCTGTGCGTCCTTGCCTGATGGCACGGCGATACCAGGCAGGCCCGCCATGTTCACGGTCACCGTGAAGATGTCGTTGAGATACATCTCGACCGGATCGGCACCGCCCTTCTCGCCAATGCCGAAGGCCGCCGACGGCGTCGCCGGGGTGAGAATCGCGTCCACGCCCTTGGCGAAGCAATCCTCAAAATCCTTCTTGATCAACGTGCGCACCTTCTGGGCCCGCAAATAATAGGCATCGTAATAACCGGCCGAAAGCACATAGGTGCCGATCATAACGCGGCGGCGCACCTCCGCGCCAAAGCCGCTGGCGCGGGTGTTCTCATAGAGCTCGATGATATTCTTAGCCGACTCGCGCAGGCCATAGCGGACGCCGTCGTAGCGCGCGAGGTTGGACGAGGCCTCCGCCGGCGCCACGATGTAATAGGCCGGCAGCGCGTATTTCGTGTGCGGCAGCGACACTTCGACCAGCTCGGCGCCGGCGCTCCTGAGCCAGGCCGCACCCTCGCTCCATAGCTTCTCGATCTCGGCCGGCATGCCGTCGAGGCGATATTCCTTGGGGATGCCGATCTTCATGCCCTTCACGGACTTGCCGATCGCCGCCTCGTAGTCCGGCACGGCAATGTCGGCCGAGGTGGTATCCTTCGGATCGTGGCCGGCCATCGAGCGCAGCAGCATCGCGGCATCGCGCACGCTGCGCGCGATCGGGCCCGCCTGGTCGAGCGAGGAGGCAAAGGCGACGATGCCCCAGCGCGAGCAGCGGCCATAAGTCGGCTTGATGCCGACGGTGGCCGTGAACGCCGCCGGCTGGCGGATCGAGCCGCCGGTGTCGGTCGCGGTCGCGCCCATGCAGAGTAGCGCGGCGACGGCCGAGGCCGAGCCGCCGGACGAGCCGCCCGGCACCAGCGTGGTGTTGCTTCCTTCGCGCCGCCAGGGATTGCCGACGGGGCCGAAGCACGAGGTTTCGTTGGCCGAGCCCATCGCGAACTCGTCATTGTTGAGCTTGCCGAGCATCACGGCGCCGTCGCGCCAGAGCTGCGAGGTCACCGTGGACTCATAGGTCGGCACGAAATTGCCGAGGATTTTCGAGCAGGCCGTGGTGCGCACGCCCTTGGTCGCGAACAGATCCTTGATGCCGAGCGGGATGCCGGCGAGCGGCCCCGCCTCGCCCCTGGCGAGCTTGGCGTCCGCCTCGCGAGCCATCGCGCGCGCCCGGTCGGGCGTCTCCAGAACGAAGGCATTGAGCAGGCGCGCTTGCTCGATCGCGGAAAGATGCGCGTCGGTCAGCTCGAGCGACGTGAAAGTCTTGTCGGCGAGACCCTTGCGGGCCTCGGCGAGCGTCAGCGATGTCAAATCGGTCATTTATTGATCGGGCTGCAGAAGAACGGAGACAGGGTCTTGTCGTTGGCCGGGTCGTCTTTTTTGGCGGCCGCATTCGCCGCGGCCTGGAGCTCGTCGAGCACTTCATTGACGGCGACATTGGGATCGGCAGCCTTGCCCTGCCGCTCCATCTTGTCGAGGTAATTCATGTAGGCCTGATAGGCCTTCTCATCGTCGCAAAGCAGACACATCGGAGCACGTCCTAAGACTCTTTAGTTTGACGCGTTTTCTCTACGCGAACCGGTATCCGCTTCGCTCGAAAACGCTATGCAAGTTACTCGACGACCTTCGGCACCAGGAAGAAGTGTCCCTCGGTCGCCGGCGCGTTGGCAACGATATCGTCGGCGATCCCGCCGTCATCGACCACGTCCTGCCGCTTCTTCATCTGCATCGGGGTGACCGAGGTCATCGGCTCCACGCCCTCGACATTGACCTCCGAGAGCTGCTCGACAAAGGCGAGCATGGCGTTGAGCTCGCCTTGCAGATGCGGAACCTCGTCCTCGGAAACCGCAATGCGCGCGAGATGCGCGATGCGGCGGACGGTGGTGGCGTCGACGGACATTATATAAGGCCTCTCACGGCAAAACCTATGTGCCGTATAGCAGAGGCCGGTTTTGCGCCGCAACCGGCGCCTTTCCCCTATCCAGCCAGCGCTTTCATGCGGGCGAGCGCCGATTTGGCGAGATCCCGGGTCAATTCGGCTGCCGGGACCTCACGGCCGAGCGCAATCGCCTGCCCGGCCCAGAGATTGGTGAAATCCACCCTGCCCTGCTTTTCGGCCGCCGCCTTCAACGGCCCCAGCGCGGTCGCCGCATGGGGAAACGGCGGCGCGTCGGGTGAGATCGGCCCGGCTTCGCGCATCAGGCGATTCTGGACCCCGCGCGCCGGACGCCCGGTCATGACATTCGTGATCACGGTGGAATCGTCACCCGCCTCGGCGAGTGCCTTGCGCCCTCCGGGCGTGACCTTGGATTCGGGACACCGCAGATACGCGCTGCCGATCTGCACGCCGGCGGCGCCGAGCGCGAAGGCCGCGGCGATGCCACGTCCGTCAGCGATGCCACCACAGGCGATCACCGGCACCTTCACGGCATCGACGACCTGCGGCACCAGCGCAAACGTGCCGGGCTGCTCGGCGATCCTGTCGGTCAGGAACATGCCGCGATGGCCGCCGGCCTCGGCGCCCTGCGCAATAATGGCATCGACGCCGCGCTGTTCGAGCCAGACCGCTTCCTTCACCGTCGTGGCAGAAGCTATGACGAGGCAGCCGGCCGACTTCACGCGCTTGAGCAGCGCCGGCTCCGGCAGGCCGAAATGAAAGCTGACGACCTCCGGCTTCAGCTCCTCGACGACTTTGCAGAAGGCGTCATCGAACGGTGCCCGGTTCGCCGCGTTGATCGGCGCTGACGGATCGAGACCATGCTCGGTGTAATATCCCGCAAGCCGCTGCTTCCACCGCGCTTCGGCCTCAGGCGTGAGATCGACCGGCTTGTGGCAGAAGAAGTTCATGTTCACCGGCGCCTTGACGCGCTGGCGAATGAGACCAACCTGCTCACGCGCTTTCTCCGCCGACAGCATCGCGCAAGGCAGCGAACCGAGCGCGCCACCTTGCGCGGCCGCGATCACCAACTCGGCATCCATCACACCGGCCATCGGCGCCAGCACGATCGGGAATTCGGTCTTGAACAGATCGATCAGTCGACGGTCAGGCCACATGGCATGTCTCTCTTGGTTCAGGCGAACGATGCGATCGAGTTGCGTCGGCCGGCCAAAAGCTGCTCGGCTTCGGACGCAATCCGCTCGATGATCTCGGCCGCCGGCGGAATATCATGGATCAGGCCGACCGCCTCTCCCGCGATCACCGCGGCGACGTCAAAATCGCCCGAGATTTTCGCCGCTGCATACTCTGCCGAAACCGCGGCGACATTCTGCATCAGCTCGACCTCGCGGCCGATCCAGCGGCGGGCGTGGTCATTGATCAGACACCGTCCCGTGAACGGCGCGGGCCAGACATTGTTGCGCGAGAGATCGAAGATGATGCCGCGCACGGTCGAGCCGCTGCTCGCCGCGCAGATGCGCCGCTTGGCCTCATCGGCGCCGTCGGCCTCCTGGCTCGCATAGAAGCGCGTGCCGAGCAGCACGCCACTTGCACCCAGCATCATCATGGCGGCGAGACCGCGGCCGTCGGCGATGCCGCCGGCTGCCACCACGGGCACACGGCCCGCTGCGAGGTCGACGATGGCAGGCACGAGATCGACGGTGGTGCGTGAGGCGCCGTGGCCGCCCGCCTCTGTCCCCTGCGCGATCACAATATCGGCGCCGGCATCGAGCGCCTGCCGCGCCATCGTCTCGTCCTGCACCTGGCAGATCAGCCGCGCGCCCGCGGATCTGATCCGCGGCGCGAACGGCGCGGGGTCGCCGAACGACAACATGATCGCGGACGGCCTTGCGGCGAGCGCGATGTCGAGCAGCTCGGGCCGCTTGGCGAGGCTCCACGTAATGAAGCCGATCCCGAACGGCGCACGCAACTCGGCGAGCTTCGCACTCTCCTGCTCCAGCCACGCCTTCTCGCCGTAGCCGCCGCCGAGAATGCCGAAACCGCCGGCGGAGCTAACAGCCCTCACCAGACGGCTACCTGCGATGACGTCCATCGGCGCCAGCAGGACGGGATGCTTGATCTCCAACAGCCGCGTCAGCGGCGTCGTAATGGGCATGGCCTCTCCCCGGTCTGGACACGGAGACTAGGCGCGTCTAGCATTCTCGAAAAATGAATTGTTGCGAACGCTGCCATCACAAAAGCGGAACGACGCCATGGAACTGAGCGACATCAAGACCTTTGCTGCAGTCGCCCGCACCGGCGGCATCACCCGCGCCGCCGAAGAGCTCCACACGGTGCAATCCAACGTCACCCAGCGCATCAAGGCCCTGGAGGCCGAGATCGGCACGCCATTGTTCGAACGCCATAGCCGCGGCATGGCGCTGACAGGCGCCGGCAAGCGCCTCCTTCCCTACGCCGAGCGGATGGCCGCGCTGTCGCGCGAAGCCCTGCTCGCGGCGCGCGACGATGGCGAGGCGAAGGGACCGCTGTCGATCGGCTCGATGGAGACCACGGCTGCGGTGCGGCTGGCGCCGTTGCTGGCCGATTTCCACCGCCGCTTTCCCGCCGTGCGCCTGTCCTTGCGCACATCGCCGACTGCCGATCTCGTCGCCGGTGTACTCGAAGGCACGCTTGATGGCGCCTTCGTCGCCGGCCCAATCGCGCATGACGACCTCACCGTGACAAGCGCATTCCGCGAAGAGCTGGTGCTGGTCAGCGCACGGCGCTGGGGCTCGCTCGCCGAGCTGCGCGCTGCTACGTCCGAGTCAGGCCCGACCGCGCTGGTGTTCCGCACCGGCTGCACCTACCGTCAGCGCCTCGAGCAGATCTTTGTCGAGTTCGGCTGGCCCTCGGCCGCACGCTTCGAGCTCGGCACGCTGGACGGCATGATCGGCTGCGTCGCCGCCGATATGGGCGTCACGCTGCTGCCGCGCGCGGTGGTCGAGCGCAGCGCGATGACCGGCAGCGTGACCATGCACGCGCTGGGCCCCTCGCATGCGCGCGTCGAGACGCTGTTCATCCAGCGCCGTGCCGGCCATCAAACCAGCGCGCTCGTCGGGTTTGCCGCCTGCCTGAAGCAGGACGACGAAACCATCGCGGCATGATATGCGCTAGTCCATGCCCGCTCTTATCCTGCCCCTCGTCGATGCTGCATTCCACTGGCCCGAACGCGGCGCACTTGTCGGCCTTGACCTCGGCACCAAGACCATCGGCGTTGCCGTGTCCAATCCGGACCGCCGGCTGGCGACCGGCGTCGAGACCATCCAGCGCAAGCAGTTCAAGCAGGATGCCGCCCGCCTGCTCGCCATCGCCGCCGAGCGCAAGGTGGTCGGCTTCGTGCTCGGCCTGCCCATCAACATGGACGGCAGCGAGGGTCCGCGCGCCCAGTCGACACGGGCGTTTGCCCGCAATCTGGCCAATCTGACCCCACTGCCCATCGGCCTCTGGGACGAGCGCCTGTCGACCGCCGCGGTCGAGCGCGAGCTGATCGGCATGGATGTCAGCCGCGCCAAGCGCGCCGAGGTGATCGACGAGCACGCCGCCATCTTCATCCTGCAGGGCGCGCTCGACCGGCTCGCCAATCTTCGCGCAGCATCGGGAAATGGCTGATTCATGGCCGTCGTGGTCGCGGCGCTGCTGCCGGTCTTCATCCTCATTGTGCTCGGCGTGGTGCTCAGGCACAGCCTGATGCGCCTCGACACGCAATGGCACGGATTGGAGCGGCTGACCTATTTCGTGCTGTTCCCGATGCTGCTGATCCAGACGTTGGTGAAGGCCGATCTCTCAAAAGTTCCGGTCGCCGGCGTCGGCGGCGCGCTGCTGCTGTCGGCGCTGGCGATGTCGCTGCTGTGCCTCGCGCTGCGCCCGGCCCTGTCGCGGCTCGACATCGACGGTCCCGCCTTCACCTCGATCTTCCAGGGCGCGACGCGCTGGCAGACCTATGTGGCGCTGTCCGTCTCCGCCAATCTGTACGGCGAGGTCGGGCTCGCGCTGGCCTCGGTCGCGATGGTCGCGATCATCCCGCTGGTGAACGTGTTCAGCGTCGCCGTGCTCGCGCATTACGCCTCGCCCGAGAAGCAATCCGCGCGTGCCATCGCCATGACCGTGATCCGCAATCCGCTGATCTGGGCCTGCGCCATCGGCATCGTCATCAATGTCGTCCATTTGCCGCTGCCAAAGATCTGGCACGAGGTCGCCGACGCGCTCGGCCGCTCCTCGCTCGCCATCGGCCTGCTCGTCACCGGAGCCGGCCTCCAGCTCAAGGGCCTGCTCCGTCCGAGCCTGGGGGCGACGATCGGCGTGGCGTTCAAACTGGTGCTGATGCCGGTGCTTGCGCTGACGCTTGCCGCCTGGTTCGGGCTGACAGGCACCAACCTCGCGATCGTCGCGATCTGCGCAGCGGTGCCGACCTCGCCGAGCGCCTATGTGCTGGCTCGTCAGATGGGCGGCGATGCGCCATTGCTGGCGCAGATTATCACGCTGCAGACGATCCTGGCGGCAATCACGATGCCGATCGCGATCGCGCTGGTGGCGTAGAACCCGTCGTTAGCGGGTACATCTCTCTCAACACCGTCATTGCGAGGAGTTCTTGCGACGAAGCAATCCAGAATCTCGGCGGAAAGATTCTGGATTGCTTCGCTCCGCTCGCAATGACGGAACGTGAGGCGACGGCCGGGCTAGCCGCCCAGCCACGTCGTCAGCACCACAGCGGTCATGTTGTTCAGCCCATGCAGCACGATGGTGAGCCACAGCGAGCCCGCGCGATAGCGCATATAGCCGAACCACAGGCCGATCGAGAAAACCTCGGCAAGGAAGTAGAGATCGTACTGGATGTGCACCACCGTCCACACCAGCGACGACAGCACGATCGCGCCGGGCACACGCAGAAAGCTCTCCGACCAGCCGCGATAGAGGAAGCCGCGCGCAAGCACCTCTTCCGACATCGGCGCGGCTACGCTGAAGGCGAACAGAAGCAGCACCGCGCCGCCCTTGTCGCGGCCGGATTTGAGGAGATCGGTCATGAAGCCAGGCGTCGCCTCGCGGCCCAGCGAACGCGAGACAACCTCCCATGCGAGCACGATCAGGACGAGACCGACCGCACCCAGCAGGATTTGCCGCCATGACGGCCAATGCAGCGCGAGATAATCGATAAAGGAGGCTTTCCTGATGCGAATGGCAAGCCACGCCACGAGAAGCGTTGCGGGCAGCCCGGCGATGACCGACAGTGCGAGCGCCTGAGGCTCAGCGCCGACGAGCTGCAGCGATGCGAGATCGAGCGGCAGACCGCGGCTCACCACGAGCCACACAACCGCGCCGATCTGCCCGACGAACATCGCGACAAGGAGCATGAAACCCCACAACGCCGTGCCCCAGAATTTCCAGACGCGCGGCTGCGCCGGCGTCTCGGTCAGCGGCGGATGGTCGGGATTGAGGGAGTCCATCAGCGAGACTTTCGTTGGGATTGCTGTCATTCCGGGGCGCCCAAAGGGCGAACCCGGAATCTCGAGATTCCGGGTTCGATGCTTCGCATCGCCCCGGAATGACGGCAAAAGAGAAGCAAGATACTCACGGCAGCGCCCGTTCCAGCAGCGCACGCACGTCGCCGTTGTCGAGCTCGACGGCGCCGTACATGCTGGCATGATGGGTAGCGAGGCGCGTGGCGGCGAACAGTTCTGCGTGATGCGGTGACACGCCATTGAGCGCGGCCGCGCCAGCCAGCAGCGCCAGTTTCTCGACCGCGAGCCGCGCGACGCGCTCGCCGTCAGTGCGGCGGAACGTCTTGCCGATGAAGGCGACGGCCTCGCCTGCCCCCGGCAGGCCCTTCGTCTCGGCCGCGAGAGCCTGCAGCACCGCCATCGCCGCCTCGCCCTCGCGCGAGAGCGCGCGGAGCACGTCGAGGCACATCACGTTGCCAGAACCTTCCCAGATCGCATTGACCGGCGCTTCACGGTAGTGGCGCGCCAGAATGCCGTCCTCGACATAGCCGTTGCCACCCAGGCACTCCATCGCCTCGTAAAGGAATGGCGGCGCGCTCTTGCAGGTCCAGTATTTGATCGCGGGCGTCAGCAGCCGCATATAGGCGGCCTCCGCAGCATCATGCGGCGTGCGGTCGAAGGCGCGGCAGAGCCGCATCACCAGCGCCGTGCTCGCCTCCACATGCAGCGCCATGTCCGAGAGCACGGCCTGCATCAAGGGCTGATCGGCGAGATGCTTTTGGAACACGCTGCGGTGACGGGCGTGATGCAGCGCATGCGCGAGCCCCGAACGCATCAGGCCGCTTGAGGCGATCGCGCAATCCTGCCGCGTCAGCTGCACCATCTGGATGATGGTGCGGATGCCCTTGCCCTCTTCGCCGACGCGTTCGGCATAGGCGCCGACGAACTCGACCTCGGACGATGCGTTCGAACGGTTGCCGAGCTTGTCCTTCAGCCGCTGGAACTGGATCGCGTTGACCGATCCATCCGGCGCGAAGCGCGGCATGAAGAAGCAGGTCAGCCCCTGCTCGGCCTGCGCCAGCACCAGGAACGCATCGCACATCGGCGCCGACATGAACCATTTGTGGCCCGTGATACGATAGGCGCTGCCGTCCCGCACCGCGCGCGTCATGTTGGCGCGCACGTCGGTGCCGCCCTGCTTCTCGGTCATGCCCATGCCGAGCGTCATGCCGCGCTTGTCCCACCACGGCGCGAAGCTTGGATCATAGCTTCTCGTCGACAGCACCGGCATCACCTTGCTGAGCAGATCCGGCTGCATCGCCAGCGCGGCGACCGAGGCGCGCGTCATCGTGATCGGGCAGAGATGCCCGGTCTCGACCTGCGCGGCCATGTAGAATTTCGCCGCGCGAATGACTTCGGCCGCGTCGCCCGCAGGCCTGCCGTCCGCGGTCCATGTCGAATTGTGCACGCCGGCATGCGCGCTGTGCGCCATCAGCTCGTGATAGGCGGGGTGAAACTCGACCTGGTCGCGGCGATTGCCCTTGGCATCGAAGGTGCGGAGCTTGGGCGTGTTCTCGTTCGCGATGCGGCCGCAATCGGCCATCGCCGCCGAGCCCCAATGCCTGCCGAATTCGGACAGCTCCCGTTCCGCGGCGGCGCCGCCATTGGCCTTCACGGCCTCGACCAGCGGCTGATCGACCGTGAACAGATTCACCTCCTCGAATGGCGGCGACTGGTTGAAGACCTCGTGGGTCGCGAATACAGGCTGTGTCATGGCGTGTCTCGGGCCGGAATCAGTTCCGCCGCGGCTGGATCGGGAAATCATAGGCCGCCCCGCCCGCCCCCGGCAGGGAAAAATGCCACCACTCCTTCGAATAGTTCACAAAGCCTTGCCTCGCCATCGCAGCCACCAGCCGCCTGCGCCAGGCGCGCTGATCGGGCGAGATCGACGGTGCTGCGGTATGCCCCTTCTCATCGGTGCAGTCATAACCGGTGCCCATGTCGACGCTGCCTTCCGGCAGCCGCGCCGCGACCGGCGCCGTGCAATCAGCGTAGGACCTCGACGGATCGATCCTGGCGGAATTGTCGGCCTTGAGATCGACCAGCGTGAGATCGAGCGCGGCGCCCGTGGAATGCTGCGAGCGGCTCGCGATATAGCCGAGGCGGAACAGTTCGGTCTTGGGAATCTTCGGATTGTAACGCCGATCGGCTGCGGTCTCGTGGCCGTTCTGCGACCATCTCACCATGTCGAGCGAGGCCCGCGCCGGCCGGTAGCAGTCGAACATTTTCAGCGACAAGTTCTGCGTCGCCAGTTCCTGCTGGACCGCTTTCAGCCGCAGGCCGACTTCGCGCTTCACCACGCATTCGCCGGCACCATAGCCGGCGAGCGGACGACCGACGAAATTGTTCGGCGTGGCGTAGCGGATGTCCTGGATGATGGTGGGATCGATATCCCGCAGATAGACGAAGCCGCCGGGGAGTGACTGGGCGTGAGCGGTGGAGATTGCGATGATTGCTAAAAGTGCGATCGAAATCGTTCTGATGGAGCGCATCTAAACTTCCCTGTCATTCCGGGGCGGCTCGAAGAGCCGAACCCGGAATCTCGAGATTCCGGGTTCGATGCTTCGCATCGCCCCGGAATGACAGCAAGACAGATCAGGGGATAACTCCCCGCCCCGGCATTGGCCCTTGCTCCATCAGCCATCCGCGCCTATAGCTCTCGCTTTAATGACATCGAAATCGACCTTCGTCCTCGGCCACCGGCATTTGCTGGGCATCGAGGGCCTTTCCGCGGCCGACATTACCGGCCTCCTCGACCTGTCTGAAGAATATGTCGAGCTCAACCGCCAGGTTGACAAGAAGCGCACCGTCCTGCGTGGACGGACGCAGGTGAACCTCTTCTTTGAAGCCTCGACCCGGACCCAATCCTCGTTCGAGCTCGCGGGCAAGCGCTTAGGTGCCGACGTCATGAACATGTCGGTGTCCTCCTCGTCCATCAAGAAGGGCGAGACGCTGGTCGACACCGCGATGACGCTCAACGCCATGCACCCCGACATCCTGGTGGTGCGCCATCACGCCTCCGGCGCGGTGGAACTGTTGGCGCGCAAGGTCGACGGTTCCGTGATCAATGCCGGCGACGGTGCGCATGAGCACCCGACCCAGGCGCTGCTCGATGCGCTCACCATCCGCCGCAACAAGGGCCGGATCGAGGGCCTGGTGGTCGCGATCTGCGGCGACGTGCTGCATTCGCGCGTGGCGCGTTCCAACATCATCCTGCTCAACACCATGGGCGCCCGTGTCCGCGTCGTCGGCCCCTCCACGCTGCTGCCGCCCGGTATCGAGCGGATGGGCGTCGAGGTCGCGCGCGACATGCGCGAGGGCCTCAACGGCGCCGATATCGTGATGATGCTGCGGCTGCAGCGCGAGCGCATGAACGGCTCCTTCGTGCCATCGACCTCGGAATATTTCCATTATTTCGGGCTCGACCAGAGGAAGCTCGCCTACGCCAAGCCCGATGCGCTGGTGATGCATCCCGGTCCCATGAACCGCGGCGTCGAGATCGACACCGCGGTTGCCGACGGCGCGCAATCCCTGATCCGCGAACAGGTGGAGATGGGGGTTGCCGTGCGCATGGCGGTGCTGGAAGCACTCGCCCGTAACCTGCCGAACGCGTGATGCCCATGCTGATCGACCGCCGCCCGATCCTGCTCGCCAACGCCCGCGTCGTCGATCCCTCCAGGGATTTCGACGGCACCGGCGACGTCCTGATTGCCGACGGCATCATCCGCGAGACCCGCCGCGGCATTGGGGCGGCCGGCGTCCCCGAGGGGACCGACGTCATCAACTGCTCCGGCAAGATCGTGGCGCCGGGCCTGATCGACATGCGCGCCTTTGTCGGCGAGCCCGGTTTCAGCCATCGCGAGACCTTTGCGAGCGCCAGCCAGGCGGCCGCGACCGGCGGCATTACCACCATCATCTGCCAGCCGGATACATCGCCCGTCATCGACAATTCCGCGACCGTCGACTTCGTGATGCGCCGCGCGCGCGACACCGCGATCGTCAACATCCAGCCGATGGCAGCGCTGACCAAGGGCATGCGCGGCGAGGAGATGACCGAGTTCGGCCTGCTCAAGGCCGCCGGCGCCATCGCCTTCAGCGATGGTGACCGCAGCGTCACCAATTCGCAGGTGATGCGGCGCGCGCTGACCTACGCCCGCGATTTCGACGCGCTGATCGTGCATCACACCGAAGACCCGGACCTGGTCGGCGAAGGCGTGATGAACGAGGGCGAGTTTGCCTCGCGCCTCGGCCTGATGGGCATCCCGAAGGCCGCCGAGGCCGTCATCCTCGAACGCGACATGCGCCTCGTTGCGCTGACCGGCGGCCGCTATCACGCGGCCTCGCTGTCCTGCATCGACTCGCTCGAGATCCTGAAGCGCGCCCGCGGCGCCGGCCTTGCGGTCAGCGCCTCGGTCTCGATCAATCATCTTGCGCTGAACGAGAACGACATCGGCCCCTACCGCTCCTTCCTGAAACTGTCACCGCCGCTGCGCACCGAGGACGACCGCCGCGCCCTGGTCGAGGCGGTGGCCTCCGGCCTCGTCGACGTCATCATGTCCGACCACAATCCGCAGGACGTCGAGGTCAAGCGCCTGCCGTTCGCGGAAGCCGCTCCCGGCGCCATCGGGCTCGNNCCTGCGGCTGGTCCACAATGAGGAACTCGAGCTCAAGACGCTGATCCGGGCCATGTCGACGCGGCCGGCCGAACTGCTTGGCCTTCCGGGCGGAACCCTGCGCGTGGGCAGCCCGGCCGATGTCGTTGTGATCGATCCCGATGTCCCCTGGGTGGTCGATCCCGCCGATCTGAAATCGCCCTGCAAGAACACCCCGTTCGACGAAGCCCGCTTTACAGGCCGCGCAGTCAGGACCATCGTCGGCGGACGAACGGTTTACGAGCATGTCTAATGGGCGCTGGTTATGTCAGCCATGGAGAGGCCGCCAGAGGATTTGTAGACATGGGGCTTGATGCATTCCTGCCGGTGGCCTTCATCATCGGCTACCTCCTCGGCTCGATTCCGTTCGGGTTGATCCTGACCAGGCTTGCCGGCACGCAGGACCTGCGCTCGATCGGCTCCGGCAACATCGGCGCCACCAATGTGCTGCGCACCGGCCGCAAGGGCCTCGCCGCGGCGACCCTGCTGCTCGACGCGCTCAAGGGCACCGCGGCGGTGGTGATCTCAGGCTATATCGCCGGCCCCAATGCCGCGATGCTGGCAGGTCTCGGCGCCTTCCTCGGCCACCTCTTCCCGGTCTGGCTCAAGTTCAAGGGCGGTAAGGGCGTCGCCGTCTATATCGGCATCCTGCTCGGCCTGTTCTGGCCGGCGGCGCTGGTATTTTGCCTGATCTGGCTCGCGACAGCCTTCACCACCCGCTACTCCTCGCTCTCGGCGCTGGTGGCGGCCTTCATCACGCCGCTGTTTCTGTGGTGGTTCGGCCACCTTGCCCTGGCCTCGCTGTCCGTCGTGCTGACGCTGCTGCTGTTCTACATGCACCGCGAGAACATCAAGCGACTGCAATCAGGAAAAGAAGGCCGCATCGGCGAGAAGGCCTAAACAGCGCTTTCGAATCCAAGATCGGAAAAACTACGGATACCGCCGCGCCTCTTCCGCATTATATGCCAAATCCTGTTCGCAACTTTCACCCCACACGCGGGAGCTAGTGGCGGTCAGGTTCCATGCCTGTCATCCTGACAGTGGACATGGCGTTACGCGGTTGCTCAGAATGAGCGAGAAGATTGACGGCACGCATGAAGACGGTAGCTCGCAGAGCACTGCGGCGAGCCGCCTGCTGCTGTCGACCAATATCTGGTCTGCCGCGCCTACATCGCCTCCCGCGCCAAAACCCGCTCCCGTTCCGCCGGCGCCGCCGCCCGCTACCATCGTGCAAGCGCCCGCGCCGGTCATAACGACAGCCGCGCCCCTTGCGCGCACTCGCCCCCAGCAATGGCCTCCGCGGAAACTTTCGGTGGCGCTCCAGGGCGGCGGCACCTTTGCCGCCTTCACCTGGGGCGTGCTGGAGCGGCTCCTGGAAGAGCCATCCATCGAATTCGACACCATCAGCGGCGCCAGCGCCGGCGCCATCAACGCGCTGCTCCTCGCCTGCGGCCTTGCCGAGGGCGGCCGCGAAGGTGCCCGCAACCGGCTGAACCGGTTCTGGACCCGGTTGATGCACGAGGCCTCGTTCCGCTCGCTGATGCTGGTCGGCGGCTTCTCACCGGCAGGAAGCTCGGTCGCCTTCGGACCGACGCTGCGCTCCGGCCAGTTCGATCCGTTCGATCTCGACCCGCTGCGTCAGGCGCTCTCGCGCGACATCAATTTTGCCGCCTTGCGCGATGCGAAATGCCCGAAGCTGCTGATCGCGGCGACGCGGATCCGCGACGGCCAGCAGCAGATTTTCGGCAACGACGCTATCACCGCGGATGTCGCGCTCGCCTCGACCTGTCCGCCCCTCGTTCATTGCGCCGTCGAGATCGATGGCGAGGCCTATTGGGATGGCGGCTTCGGCGGCAATCCGCCGCTGCTGAAACTTGCGCAGCAATCGACGACTGCCGATCTGCTCATCGTCCAGGTCACGCCGACGCGCGACAGCTATGTACCGATCACGCTCGCCGCGATCGATCGCCGTCTCGACCAGATCGCAGCCAATGCCGCGCTCAAGGCCGAGATCGCAGCGATCGAATGGGCGCAGGCGCACGCAGCGCCAGCGCTGCGGCTCTCCAAGATCGCCGCCGAAGACTCTGTTGACGGACTTGCGCAGCGCTCGTCGACCGATCTCGGCCGCGGCTTCATCCGCCTGCTGCACCGAAGCGGCCGCGAGGCCGCCGAGCGTTGGCTTGGCGCGACTGGCGCCGCGCCCCAGCGCGCGTTGCCCGCCGCCGAACCCGCGCTAGCCTGATTTCGCCAGCGCATTCTCCAAAAACCACGCCGCCGCCAGCGCGCCGGGATCGTTGCCGAAGCGCGCGATCACCTGCACGCCAACAGGCAGGCCACCGACCTTCATCACCGGCACGTTGACGCAAGGATTGCCCATCAGCGTCCACAGCCTGTTATAGCGGGGCGAGCCGGTCGAGGCGAGCTCCTTGGCCGGCGCGGTGCCGGGCGCGGAATAAGTCAGCAGCACGTCGAAACCCTCGAACAGCTCACCGAGCTCGCGGCGGCCGCGGCGAGCGATGCGGCGCGCATCATCATATTCCTTCGGCGTCAGCCCGACGGTCTCATCAAGGCTGGCGCGAAGCATCGGTGCGATCTCGTCGTGATGCTGGTCAAACTCCCAGGCGAGCGCGCGATGCGCCTCAAAATCCTGGATGATCGGGTGGATGCGCCAGGCCTCCTTGACCGCTTCGGGCAGATCGATGATCTGCACGCTGGCGCCGGCCTTCTCGGCCGCCTTGATCGCGGCCAGCAAGCCCTCCTCTGCTGCCGGCTCAGCGGCTTCGGCAAACTCCTGCCGGACCACGCCGATGCGCGGCGCTTTCGCCGGCACAATGCCGGAGAACTCGGTGCGACCGGTCATCGCCAACAGTCCGCGCGCGAGATCTTCCGCGCGCGATCCGAACAGGCCGACCGTGTCGAGCGCCCAAGAATAGCATTTCACGCCGACCGTCGGCAGCATCCGGAACGACGGCTTGATCGCGGCGGCCCCGCAATAGGCGGCAGGCCGGATCACCGAGCCGCCGGTCTGCGTGCCCAGCGCCAGCGGGATCATGCCGGCGCCGACGGCGGCCGCCGAGCCCGACGACGAACCTCCAGGCGTATGACCGGGATCGTGCGGATTGAGCGTCGGCGTCGGATCTCGCGATGCGAACGCCGTGGTGGTGGTCTTGCCGATGATGGTGGCGCCCGCCCGCTTCAACATCATCACGACAGGCGCATCGGCGCGCGGCTGCCAGCCACGATAGATCTCCGAGCCCATCTCGGTCGGCATATCAGCGGTATCGATGATGTCCTTGATCCCGACGGCGATGCCGCGCAGCGGACCGGAGGCCTGCGCCTTCGCCGAGATGTCGTGGCGGACGAAGGCATGGACGTCCTTCTCCTTGGCCTCGATCGCCGCATGCGACTGGGCGATGGCGTGCTCGGGCGAAAGCTCGCCCGCTTCGATGCGGCGCTGGAGATCGGCGAGTGAAATCATGGCAATACCCTTCTTATTGGCATCGCTTTTAGCATTGCGACAAGGCCGCGCAAGCGCATGCCACGCTTGCTCACGCCCTCAGGTTGTTCCATGCTGCCTCTACAAGGAGACACCGTGGACGCCATCAACAAGAGCGTGGAGCTGAGCGAGCAAGAGCGGATCGACCGTCTGCGGCTGATCCGCTCGGACAATGTCGGGCCACGCACCTTCCGCTCGCTGGTCGATCATTTCGGCAGCGTCCGCGCGGCGCTGGAGCGGCTGCCGGATCTGGCCCGCCGCGGCGGCGCGCAGCGGTCGGGGCGCATCTGCAGCGTGGATGAAGCGAAGGCCGAGCTCGCCGCAAGCCGAAAGTTCGGCATCGCCTGGCTCGCGCCCGGCGAGGACGGATATCCGGCGCGGCTTTCGACGCTCGACGATGCCCCACCTTTGCTCGCCATACGCGGCGACAGAGCGACGCTGATGCGGCCGATGATTGCGATCGTCGGCTCGCGCAATGCCTCCGGGGCCGGCCTGAAATTCGCCGGCCAGCTCGCGCGCGAGCTTGGCGAGGCCGGATTCATCATCATCTCAGGGCTTGCCCGCGGCGTCGACCAGGCGGCGCATCGCGCCAGCGTCGAGAGCGGCACCATCGCGGTGCTCGCCGGCGGCCACGACTGCATCTATCCGCCCGAGCATGGCGATCTGCTCAGCGCGATCCTCGATCATCAGGGCGCTGCGATCTCGGAAATGCCGCTCGGCCACGAGCCGCGCGCCCGCGACTTCCCTCGCCGCAACCGGCTGATCTCGGGCGCATCGCTCGGCGTGGTCGTGGTCGAAGCCGCACACCGTTCCGGCTCGCTGATCACCGCGCGCATGGCCGCCGAACAGGGCCGCGAAGTGTTCGCGGTGCCCGGCTCGCCGCTCGATCCGCGCGCCGCCGGCACCAATGATCTGATCAAGCAGGGTGCAACGCTCGTCACGGAAGCGTCCGACATCATCAATGCGGTGCAGCCGATCGTGGAGCGGCCGCTGATGAGTCCCGCGAGCGAGCCCGACAGCGAGCCGTTCGAGAGCGATCCGCAAGGCCACGACCGCGACCAGATCACCGGCCTGCTCGGCCCCGCCCCCATCTCGATCGACGATCTCGTGCGCTTGTCCGGCGCCTCACCCGCGATCGTGCGCATGGTGCTGCTGGAGCTCGAGCTCGCCGGTCGGCTCGAACACCACGGCGGCGGACTGGTGTCGCTGATCTAGGCGTTGTTGCGCTCGTCGAACCGCGTGCGCGCCGCCGCGATCTTCTCCTGGTGCGCGATCGCCCACTCGCCCAGCGCCTTCACCGGCTGCTGCAGCCCGTGGCCGAGATCGGTCAACTCATAATCAACGCGCGGTGGAATGGTCGGGAAAATCGTGCGCGTGACGAGGCCGTCGCGCTCCAGCCCGCGAAGCGTCAGGGTCAGCATCCGCTGCGAGATGCCGTTGATCATTCGCTTCAGCTCATTGAAGCGCTTCGGCCCGTCGCTGAGCATCATGATCACGAACACGCTCCATTTGTCGCCGACGCGCGCGAGGATCGAGGCGACGTTGCGGCAGTCGGAATGGTTGGGATCGGGCCTCCGTTCGGCGGGAAAATCGATGTGTGTCGGTTCCAAAGATGTGCCCATGGCTCAAAAATGTGCGTTCTTGCGGGGTTTTTGACAGTCACTCATGTAGTGCGGGTTACAAATCTATACCATGGGTGACCCCAATGAAACTCCTCCATATCGACTCCAGCGTTCTCGGCCCCCACTCCGTCTCCAGGCAGGTTTCCGCCGCCATCGTCGACCGACTCAGGCAGGCCACGCCCTCGCTTGAGGTCGTCTACCGCGACCTGACCGAGACCCCGCTCGCGCACTTGTCCGGATCCCACTTGGCCGCCGCCCAGGGCGCACCCGCGCCTGCGGAGCTCGGACCTGACCTCACCGCGAGCGAGACCGTCCTGAATGAGTTCCTCGATGCCGACATCGTCGTGATCGGCGCGCCCATGTACAATTTCACGATTCCGAGCCAGCTCAAGGCCTGGATCGACCGCGTGCTGGTGAAGGGGAAGACGTTCAAATATGACGCGAGCGGCCCGGAGGGCCTTGTTGGCGACAAGCGCGTGATCGTGGCCATTTCGCGCGGCGGTCATTATGGCGCCGAGACGCCGTACGCGGCCGGCGAACATCTGGAAACCTATTTGCGTTGGGTGTTCGGCTTCATGGGGATCACGAGCCTGGAATTCATCTCCGCAGACGGCGTCAATCTCGGGCCCGAACATCGCGAGAAGGCGCTTGCGGGGGCCCTCCAGGCCGCAACGGGCCTGCAAGCGGCCTGAGGCTACGCCGACGACGTCAGCCGCGAGCGGTGCTGCGGCGGCTGACAGAGCGGCAGATTGGTTGCGAAGCTAAAACCAGGAGCCCTGGATGCCCAGGATTACGGCCACGAGCGACATGAGCAGGCCGATGCCGGAGAAGATGGCAACCCCGATGAATTCCGACATGTCGGAGTGCTTGGCAGGAACTGCGGAGCGTTCAGTGTAAATACGCGGGTCTGAAATCGGAGCTAAAATGCGTGCTGCCTTTGGCATGACGGGCTCCCTCAAATGGGTCCTATGACCCCTGCCCGTAGAAAAGTCACGCAAAGGTTCAACGCGTCACGCAAGCTTCAGAAAATACATCTCGCGAGACGCGGGAACCGGCCGGCGCAACCATTTTCGGCAAGTGCCGGCCGATTCAGTTTGAAACTGATTTGATCAGCCGCGATAGATCGGCGCGCCGGCGGGTGAGGCAACCGCGCCGCCATCGACGAAGATCTCCTGGCCCTGAATATGGGCGGCATCGTCCGAGGCGAGGAACAGCACCGTCTTCGAGATGTGATCGGGTTCGCCAATGCGCCCGAGCGGCGTCGACATTCCGATGCGCTTCTCGAATGCCTTCTCGGCTTCGGGCGTGGCAATCGCAGCGCCCCAAATCGGCGTGCGGATCGCACCGGGCGCGACCACGTTGACGCGGATGCCGCGCGGCGACAGCTCCGAAGCCATGATCCGCGCCATCGCTCGCACGCCGGCCTTGGCCGCGCCATAGGCCGAATAGCCGGGAATGCCGAGCACTGAGATCACCGAGCCGTTGAGGATGATCGAGGCGTTGTCGTTGAGGTAAGGCAGCGCGGACTGAACGGTGAAGAATACGCCGGTGAGGTTGGTGCTGATCACCTTTTCGAAAGCCTCATGCGTCGTCGAACCGAGCGGCGTGTTGCCGGGGATGCCGGCATTGGCGAACACGATGTCGAGCTTGCCGAACTTGTCGGTGCCCTTCTTGATCGCAGCTTCGGTCGCGGCAATGTCGGTCGCATCGGCCGCGAGCGCGATCGCGTTCGGGCCGAGTTCCCTGGCCGCGGCCTCCAGCGTCTCCTTGTTGCGCCCGGTGACGATCACCTTGGCGCCCTCGGCCACGAACAGCTTCGCCGTTGCCAGGCCAATGCCGCTGTTGCCGCCGGTGATCAATGCCGTCTTGTTCGTCAACCTCATGCTCGTCTCCAGTGGTTGCATAATGAAACTATGTTGCCATCTAGGGCATATGGTTTTATGATGCAACCACACATCCGCGTGATCGGCGCCAAGAGCGGGCGAATGCGACAGGACCAGCACGATGGTGAAGCGAACGAGTTTTGAGGGTGATGCCTGCCCGATCGCACGATCGCTGGAGGCGATTGGCGACTGGTGGTCGCTGCTGATCATTCGCGATGCGCTGTTCGGCGTGCGCCGCTTCGGCGAGTTTCAGAGCAAGCTCGGCATGGCCAAGAACATCCTGTCGGCGCGGCTGCGGTCGATGGTCGACCACGGCATTCTGGAAACAGCCCCCGCCTCCGACGGCACCGCCTACCACGAATATGTGCTGACGCCGAAGGGCCGCGGCCTCTTCCCGATCCTGGTCGCGCTTCGGCAATGGAGCGAGGAATTCGACGATCATCCCGAGCAGATCACGACCATCCTCGTCGATCGCGCAAAAGGCCGACCGGTGAAGAAGCTCGAACTGCGCGCCGAGGACGGCCGGCTGCTCAGTCAGCCCGATACAATGGTGAAGCTGCGGCCGGCATCGCGCCGGCGGTCTGCGTAAGAGCAGCGTACTGTCGCCACACCGTCATTGCGAGGAGCCGTTGCGACGAAGCAATCCAGACTGTCTCTGCGGTGGGATTCCTGGATTGCTTCGCTGCGCTCGCAATGACGAGGTGGGTACGGTATGCCCTACACCGCCCCGCCCTCACGACAGCTTGCGCTTGCTCCGCAGCCGCAAATGCTCCTCGGCCTCCAGCTTGGTCATGCCAAGGAGATAATGGAGCACGCCCAGCTCGTGGCGCTCGGCGAGCTTGCGCAAGCTGGCCACCTGCTCGGCTATGAAGGCAACCGCCTCGTCAGCGCCGCCCTCGCCCGGTTCCTCGTTGCGCGAACGTGCTTGCGCGCGCGCCGCGTCGCGCGCGCGTTTCCGTCCTGGTTTTGCCACCAGTCCCACCCGAATCCATGCCCCGCGGGGACATTACGCCGACAGCGACCACAACTCCAAGGTGGTAATTTGCAACTTTCTCGATATGAAACTTTTCCCATTCGGAGGGCTTTCAACACCCTTCGATTTGACAGGACCCGCCCCACCACCCATGTTCGGGACGAAACGGCCGACCCGAATCTAGAGGAAATCGGCCCGAGATTTCCCCGTAAGTTACTGGAACTACATGAATATCGTCATTGTGGAGTCGCCGGCGAAAGCCAAGACGATCAACAAATATTTGGGCTCGTCCTATGAGGTTCTGGCCTCGTTCGGCCATGTTCGCGATCTGCCCGCGAAGAACGGTTCCGTCGATCCCGAGGCCAATTTCAAGATGATCTGGGAGGTCGACCCCAAGGCGGCCGGCCGGCTCAACGATATCGCCAAATCCCTGAAGGGTGCCGACCGCCTGATTCTGGCGACCGACCCTGATCGCGAGGGCGAAGCCATCTCCTGGCACGTGCTGGAGGTGATGAAGGAGAAGCGCGCGCTGAAAGATCAGAAGATCGAGCGCGTGGTGTTCAACGCCATCACCAAGCAGGCGGTCACGGACGCCATGAAGCATCCGCGCCAGATCGACGGCGCGCTGGTCGACGCCTATATGGCGCGCCGGGCGCTGGACTATCTGGTCGGTTTCACGCTCTCCCCCGTGCTGTGGCGCAAGCTGCCGGGCGCCCGATCGGCCGGCCGCGTGCAGTCGGTGGCGCTGCGCCTCGTCTGCGACCGCGAGCTGGAGATCGAGAAGTTCGTGCCGCGTGAGTACTGGTCGCTGATCGCGACCCTGCTGACACCGCGCGGCGACGCCTTCGAGGCACGCCTGGTTGGCGCCGACGGCAAGAAGATCCAGCGCCTCGACATCGGTACCGGCGCGGAAGCCGAGGACTTCAAGAAGGCGCTGGAAGCGGCCACCTACGCGGTGACCGCGGTCGACGCCAAGCCCGCGCGCCGCAATCCGCAGGCGCCCTTCACCACCTCGACCTTGCAGCAGGAAGCCAGCCGCAAATACGGCTTTGCGCCGGCGCACACCATGCGCATCGCCCAGCGCCTCTATGAAGGCATCGACATCGGCGGCGAGACCACCGGACTCATTACTTATATGCGTACCGACGGCGTGCAGATCGATCCGTCCGCGATCACCCAGGCACGCAAGGTGATCGGCGAGGATTACGGCAACGCCTATGTGCCTGACGCCCCGCGCCAGTACCAGGCCAAGGCCAAGAACGCCCAGGAAGCGCACGAAGCGATCCGCCCGACAGACCTCACGCGCCGTCCCGACAGCATGAGCCGCAGGCTCGATGCCGATCAGGCCAAGCTGTATGAGCTGATCTGGAAGCGCACCATCGCGAGCCAGATGGAATCGGCCGAGCTGGAGCGCACCACGGTCGACATCACGGCCAAGGCCGGCGGTCGCACGCTGGAGCTGCGCGCGACCGGCCAGGTCGTCAAGTTCGACGGCTTCCTCGCCCTTTATCAGGAAGGCCGCGACGACGAGGAGGACGAGGATTCACGCCGCCTGCCGGCGATGAGCCAGGGCGAGGCGATCAAGCGGCAGTCGCTCTCCGTCACCCAGCACTTCACCGAGCCGCCGCCGCGTTTCTCCGAAGCCTCGCTGGTCAAGCGCATGGAAGAGCTCGGCATCGGCCGGCCCTCGACCTATGCCTCGATCCTGCAGGTGCTGAAGGACCGTGGCTACGTCAAGCTCGAGAAGAAGCGCCTGCATGGCGAGGACAAGGGCCGCGTCGTGGTCGCGTTCCTCGAAAGCTTCTTCAACCGCTACGTCGAGTATGACTTCACCGCCAACCTGGAAGAGCAGCTCGACCGCATCTCCAACAACGAGATCTCCTGGCAGCAGGTGCTGAGGGATTTCTGGACCGGCTTCATCGGCGCCGTCGAGGAGATCAAGGATCTGCGCGTCGCGCAGGTGCTCGACGTGCTCGACGACATGCTGGGCCAGCACATCTATCCGCCGCGCACCGACGGCGGCGACATCAGGCAGTGCCCGAGCTGCGGCACTGGCCGTCTCAACCTGAAGGCCGGCAAGTTCGGCGCCTTTGTCGGCTGCTCGAACTATCCGGAATGCCGCTACACCCGTCAGCTCGCCGCCGACGGCGAGACCACCGCCGACCGCTCGCTCGGCCAGGATCCGGCGACGGGCCGCGATGTCTGGGTCAAGGCCGGCCGCTTCGGCCCCTACATCCAGCTCGGTGAGCAGAAGGATTATGAGGAAGGCGAGAAGCCGAAGCGTGCGGGCATCCCGAAGGGCACCTCGCCCAGCGATGTCGACCTGGAGCTTGCGCTCAAGCTGTTGTCGCTGCCGCGCGAGATCGGCAGGCATCCCGAGACCGGTCAGCCGATCACGGCGGGCCTCGGTCGCTTCGGGCCGTTCGTGAAGCACGAGAAGACCTATGCCAGCCTCGAGGCCGGCGACGAAGTCTTCGACATCGGCCTCAACCGCGCCGTGACGCTGATTGCCGAGAAGGTCGCCAAGGGCCCAAGCCGCCGTTTTGGTGCCGATCCCGGCAAGGCGCTCGGCGATCATCCCACCCTCGGCACCGTCACCGTGAAGAGCGGCCGTTATGGCGCCTATGTCACCGCGGGCGGCGTCAACGCGACCATCCCGGCCGAGTTCGAAAAGGACACGGTAACGCTGGCGCAGGCGATCGCATTGATCGACGAGCGCGCGGCCAAAGGGGGCGGAAAGGGCGGCGGCAAGGCGAAGGCCAAGAAGGCCGCGAAGCCGGCCAAGGCCAAAAAGACGACAGAGCAGGCTGCGGACGGTGACGACGCCGCGCCGAAGCCAAAGAAACCGGCCGCGAAGAAAGCCGCGGCCAAATCCGAATCCACAAGCAAGGCGCGCGCAGCCGTGTCGACGACTGCCAAGACGTCGCCGACCAAGAGCGCCGCCACCAAGGCTCCGGCCAAGAAGAGTGCCGGCAAGAATTAGAGGTTAAGTGAAACCAAAGAAAGACCGTGGCTTTCCCGACAGGCAAGCCATCGTCGCCTTCATCAAGGCACATCCAGGAAAGGTCGGAACGCGCGACATCGCGCGCGAGTTCGGCCTGAAGAACGCCGACCGCATCGAGCTCAAGCGCATTTTGCGCGAGCTCGCCGACGACGGCACCATCAAGAAGAAACGCCATACGGTCTCCGAGCCGGACGCCCTTCCGCCGACGCTGCTCGCCGACATCACCGGCCGCGACCGCGACGGCGAGTTGATCGCCTCCCCCGCCGAATGGGACGAGGTCGAGAGCGGCGAGCCGCCAAAGATCCTGATCGAGATGCCGCGCCGGCCCAAACCCGGCACCGCCGCCGGAATAGGCGACCGCGCATTGCTGCGGGTCGAGCGCACGGACGAGGGCGAAGGCCCGGCCTATCGCGGCCGTATCATCAAGCTCATCGACAAGGCCAAGAGCCGCATTCTCGGCGTGTTCCGCGCGCTGCCTGAAGGCGGCGGACGGCTCATCCCCGTCGACAAGAAGATGGCCGACCGCGAGCTGAATATCGCCGCCGCCGACACCAAGGGCGCGCAGGACGGCGACCTCATCAGTGTCGACATCGTCCGCACCCGCAGCTTTGGCCTCGCCTCAGGCCGGGTGAAAGAGAGGCTCGGCTCGGTCAAGTCGGAGAAGGCGATCAGCCTGATTGCGATCTACGCCCACGACATACCCTTGCAGTTCTCCGCCGCCGCCGAGCGCGAGGCGGAAGCGGCGGAGCCTGCGAATCTCAGGGGACGCGAAGACTGGCGCGACGTCCCCCTCGTCACCATCGATCCGCCTGATGCCAAGGATCACGACGACGCTGTGCATGCGCAAGCAGACCCTGATCCGAACAACAAGGGCGGCTTCATCGTCGACGTCGCCATCGCCGACGTGAGCTTCTACGTCCGGCCGGGCACCGCGCTCGACCGCGACGCGCTCGACCGCGGCAACTCGGTCTATTTCCCCGACCGTGTCGTGCCGATGCTGCCCGAGCGCATTTCCAACAATCTCTGCTCGCTGGTGCCGGGCGAGCCGCGCGGCGCGCTCGCGGTGCGCATGATCATCGCCCCTGATGGCCGCAAGAAGTCGCACAGCTTTCATCGCATCCTGATGCGCTCGGCTGCGAAGCTGAGCTACGCGCAGGCGCAGGCTGCGATCGACGGCCGGCCCGACGACACCACCGGTCCCCTGCTCGACACGATCCTGAGGCCGCTCTATGCGGCTTACGCCTGCGTCAAGCGCGCGCGCGATGAGCGCGATCCGCTCAATCTCGATCTGCCCGAACGCAAGATCCTCTTGAAGAGCGACGGCACCGTCGACCGCGTCGTCGTGCCGGAGCGTCTCGACGCGCACAAGCTGATCGAGGAGTTCATGATCCTCGCCAATGTCGCGGCCGCCGAGATGCTGGAGAAGAAGTCGCTCCCGCTGATCTACCGCGTCCATGACGAGCCGACGCTGGAGAAGGTCCATGCGCTCGCAGAATTCCTGGAAACGCTCGACGTCCCCTTCACCAAATCAGGCGCGCTGCGCCCCACCCTGTTCAACCGCGTGCTGGCCCAGCTCGAAGGCCATGACTACTACCCACTGGTGAGCGAGGTGGTGCTGCGCGCCCAGGCGCAGGCGGAATATTCGTCGGAAAACTATGGACACTTCGGCCTGAATTTGCGTCGGTATGCGCATTTCACCTCGCCGATCCGTCGCTATGCCGACCTCGTCGTGCACCGCGCGCTGGTCCGCGCGCTCGGGCTCGGCGAAGGCGCCCTGCCCGACAGCGAGACGCCGGAAACTTTAAGCGAAGTCGCGGCCCACATTTCGCTGACCGAGCGGCGCGCGATGAAGGCGGAACGCGAGACCGTCGACCGCCTGATCGCCCATCACCTCGCCGACCGCATCGGCGCGACCTTTCAGGGCCGCGTCTCCGGCGTCACCCGTGCCGGCCTGTTCGTGAAGCTGAGCGACACCGGGGCCGACGGATTGATCCCGATCCGATCCCTCGGCACGGAATATTTCAACTATGACGAGAGCCGCCACGCGCTGATCGGCACGCGCAGCGGCACCATGTACCAGCTCGGCGACGTCGTCGACATCAGGCTGATCGAAGCTGCCCCCGTTGCCGGCGCGCTGCGTTTCGAGCTGCTGTCGTCCTCTAGCGAGACGAGCCCGCGCGATCGCAGGCGCTCCAATCCGCAACGCCGCCCCTCATTCAAGGCCCATCCCGGCCGCAGCCCGGATAAAAAACGCAAGCCGTCAAAGCAGAAATCCGGCAAGGCAAAGGGCAAGGCAAAGGGCAAGGGAAAGGACAAGGGAAAGAACAAGGGCAAGAGCAAAGGCAACAAGGGCAAGGCTTGGTGACCATGAGCACGGCGCCAAAAATCTGGACGCGCGAGACCGGCCTCGTCGAGAAGCGCGACCTGTGGGCGGCGATGAAGCGCGGCTTTCGCGGCCGCTGCCCACGCTGCGGCCAGGGAAAGCTGTTCCGCGCCTTCCTGAAGACGGCGGACCATTGCGCCTCTTGCGGCCTCGACTTCACGCCGCACCGCGCCGACGATCTGCCAGCCTATCTCGTCATCGTCATCGTCGGCCACATCGTGGTGCCCACCATCCTCTGGATCGAGACCAACTACACGACGCCGGTCTGGCTCAGCTTCGTGGCCTATTTGCCCTTCACCTTCTTCGCCTCGCTCGCCCTGTTGCAGCCGGTGAAGGGAGCTGTGGTCGGCTTGCAATGGGCTCTGCGCATGCACGGGTTTGACGAGAACCCGCCGGATGGTATTCCGCCTGTATAAGCAACAAGCAAGAACCGTCTGGGTGAGGATATGAGCGACACGGCGCAGACAGCCGAGAAGGCCAAAGTCCACGAGGAAAAGGAAGCCGATCACCATCCCTATTTCCGCCCTCGGGATGCGGCAACGCTGATCCTGGTCGATCGCAGCGGCAGCATTCCAAAGGTGCTGGTCGGCAAGCGCCACGACAAGGTCGTGTTCATGCCCGGAAAGTTCGTCTTCCCCGGCGGCCGCGTCGACAAGGATGATCATCGCGTGCCGTGTGCGGCCCCCATCACTCCTGAACTAGAGGCCAATCTCGCCAAGGGCAGCCCGAAGACGCCGGCCTCGCGCGCCAAATCGCTGGCGATCGCCGCGATCCGCGAGGCCTGCGAGGAAACCGGCCTCTGCCTCGGACGCAAGGCTGAAGGCAAGGCGAGGCTCGAAGGCCCCTGGAAGCCGTTCGCCGATGCGGGCCTCCTGCCCGATCCCTCCAGCCTGTTCCTGATCGCCCGCGCGATCACCCCGCCCGGCCGCGTCAAGCGGTTCGACACGCGCTTCTTCACCGCCGATGCGTCGGCGATCACCCATCACGTCGAGGGCGTGATCCATCCGGATGCGGAGCTGGTCGAACTGGTCTGGGTCGAGCTCGGCTCAAGGCCGCTCGCCGATCTGCATCCCATGACGCGGAATGTGCTCAACGAGCTCCACGCCCGCCTTGCCACCGGCCCCTTGCGCCACGACGCGCCGGTGCCGTTCTTCCATTTCTACGGCGGCAAGATGCAGAAGGATATTTTGAGCTAAGGGCTCGTGTAGCCCGGATGGAGCGCAGCGTAATCCGGGGCATCTCCATCGCGGAGGGACTTTCCCGGATTGCGCTGCGCTCCATCGGGGCTACGCGCGCAGAGTATTCTTTCACGCGCCGTCAGCGTCGGGCTCGGTGCCGACATAGTCGCGCGCCGGCAGCTTCAAGACGCGGCCGATCTCGCTGGCGAGCTTGTTTGCATCCTCGCGCTTGGTGAAGCTCTGCAGCGTGATCGGCTCGGTGCCCTTGTTGCCGCAGAGATTGACGTCGTAGGTCGTCAGCTCGGGATCGTAGTCGTCGGTGATGCTGATGAAGTGATAATCGGCGAGATCGCGCGATTTGCGAAAGTTCAGCGGGCCGAATTGCCTGGTGACGACGATCTGGCGCAGAGCCGCGTTGAGCACGACGAAGCTGCGGAAGGTCAGCAGGATCAGGCCGGGAATGCCGACGAGCAGCCCGAGGCCCGAAAACACCAGCACCGGCACAAGGTCATCGGCAAGCCGGCCGAAGCCGGAGAAATCCTGGCGCAGGCCGAGCGCGACATTCCACAGCAGATAGAAGCCCGCCGCCAGCAGCGGCAGCGACAGCAGCCGGCCGAACCACGGCATCGGTCGGTCGATCCGGACGATGCCGCCGTCTACGGTCATTGCGCTGGCCATGAAAGGTCTCCTCGGGAGCGAAGGTCATGGCTTGGTCGGCGCAGGCGGCTGATTGGTTCGAAGGGACCCCCTCCCCGTCATTCCGGGGCGCGCGCAGCGCGAACCCGGAATCAATCGGGCCGCAGAGATCGGCGTCGGATAGATTCCGGGCTCGCCGCTAACGCGGCGCCCCGGAATGACGGAAACGTGCTGAACGTGCCGCAAAAAACAAAAAATTCTTCTTAGCCATCCCAATGGCGGAGTTCCGCGGCGTGCCTATGTCTTTCCCCAACAACACCAGAACGGGATTTTGGGCGCGATGGCACAACGGCAACTCAAGCTTGGCGCGTTCATGCGCCCGATCAGCATCCACACCGGCGCCTGGCGCTATCCCGGGGCCTGGCCCGACGCCAATTTCAACTTCTCGCACATCAAGACGCTGATCAGAAAACTCGAGGCCGGCAAGTTCGACGCCTTCTTCATGGCCGATCACCTCGCCGTCCTGAACATGCCGGTCAACGCGCTCAAGCGCAGCCACACCGTGACCTCGTTCGAGCCGTTCACGCTGCTCTCTGCCCTTTCCGCCGTCACCGAACGGATCGGCCTGATCGCGACGGGCTCGACCACCTTCGACGAGCCCTATCACGTCGCCCGNCCCGCCGCTTCGCCTCGCTCGATCATCTCAGCGGCGGCCGCGCGGGGTGGAACATCGTCACCACCTCGAACCCGGACGCCGCGCTCAATTTCGGCCTCGACGACCACATGGAGCACGCCGAGCGCTACAAGCGCGCCCGCGAATTCTACGACGTCGTCACCGGCCTGTGGGATTCCTTCGCCGACGACGCCTTCGTGCGCGACGTCGAGAGCGGGCTGTTCTTCGATCCGTCGAAGATGCACGTGCTCGACCACGTCGGCAAATATCTGAAGGTGCGCGGCCCGCTCAACATCGCCCGCCCGGTGCAGGGCTGGCCCGTGATCGTGCAGGCCGGCGCGTCGGAAGACGGCAAGCAGCTCGCGGCCGAGACCGCGGAAGCCGTCTTCACCGGCGGCGGCAGCCTCGCCGACGGGCAGAAGCTCTACGCCGACATCAAGGGCCGCATGGAGAAGATCGGCCGCGACCCCGAACATCTCAAGATCCTGCCTGGCGCCTTCGTCGTGGTCGGCGACAGCGTCGACGAGGCCAAGGAGAAGCGCGCCCTGCTCGACAGCCGCGTGCACTACGACAGCGCCATCGCCTCGTTGTCCGTCATCCTCGGCACCGACGCCTCCGGCTTCGATCCCGATGGACAGCTCCCCGAGATCCCCGAGACCAACGCCAGCAAGAGCGGCCGCCAGCGCATGGTCGACCTCGCCAAACGCGACAAGCTCACGGTGCGCCAGCTCGCCCAGCGTGTCGGCGGCTATGGCGGGCTGTCCTTCGTCGGCACGGCCAAGACCATCGCCGACCAGATGGAGGAATGGCTGGTCGGGCGTGGCTCGGACGGCTTCAACATCATGTTCCCGTTCCTGCCCGCCGGCCTGGACGATTTCGTCGACAAGGTGGTCCCGGAGCTGCAGAAGCGCGGGATTTTCCGCAAAGAGTATGAAGGGGCCACTTTGAGGGCGAATCTGGGCCTGCCGCGGCCGAAAAACCGCTTCTTCGAGGCTTAATCGGCCCGATTTGAGTGGTTTTGCGGCCCTAAATCCTTGACTTCCCCCGGTTTCTGGCTAGGTTGCCGGCCAACGCGGGCCGTTTGGCCGGCTCCAGATTCCCCTGATTTTCTGAGGTTCAGAACATGGCCAAAGCGGTCACCATCAAGGTCAAGCTCGTGTCCTCGGCCGACACCGGCTTCTACTACGTCGCCAAGAAGAATTCGCGCACCATGACCGACAAGCTGGTCAAAAAGAAGTACGACCCGGTCGCGCGCAAGCACGTCGAGTTCAAGGAAGCCAAGATCAAGTAAGATCTCGGAACGCTGAAGACTTTTGCGGGGCCCTATCGGGCCCCGTTTTCATTTGGCCCAACCCTCTCCACACGTCATTGCGAGCGCAGCGAAGCAATCCAGAATCCCTCCGCGGAAAGACTTTGGATTGCTTCGGGAGGCTGTCATCGGGCCGCGCTTGGCGCGGACCCGTTGGCTCGCAATGACGGAGCGTGGGGTGACAGCACGCGCCCCTCTGCTGTCCGGGACGCGCAGCACACCGCCAGCCTCGCGAAATCCTGGCGTGGTTAGAGTGGATCCGACTTCCACGCTCCAACCATTCATGAATCGCAGACAGCGCCGGGCCGCGGCGGCCAAACAAACCGGAAGAACCTCGCCGGCCGCACTCTGCCAGGCCGGCTTTGCGCATTTTCGTTCGGGGCGAATCGCCGAGGCCGAGCTGTGCTGCCAGCAGGCGCTGACACTGGATGAGCAGCACCCGGATGCGCTTCATCTCCTGGGTGCGCTTTGTTTTCACGCGCAGCAGCCTGACGCCGCCGAGGAATGGATCGGCCGAGCCGTCCGGCAAGCGCCGAAGGCCGAGTATCTCCTCAGCCTCGCCACGGTGCTGGAGCGACGGGGACGGCTCGAGGACGCACGGCACCACTACAGCCATGCCTTGAGCCTGAAGCCCGGCGATGCCGGCCTGTGGAATCACCTCGGCAACCTGCTCTGGCACCTCGGGCACAAGGACGAAGCGGCGCAGCACCTGTTGCAGGCCTTGAAGCTCAATCCGCACTATTGGGAAGCCGCGCACAATTGCGGCATGCTGCTGCTTGAGCTCGAACGGCATGCGGAAGCCGTAAGATGCTTCGACATCGCCGAGAGGCTGAACCGAAGTTCCGCGGCCCTGCATCAGATGCGTGCCGTTTGTCTCTCGGCGCTGGGCCGCTTCGACGAAGCAGAGGCCGACTACGAAAAATCCATCGCGCTCGATCCGAACCTTGCGGAGACGCACAACAATCTCGGCCTCTTGCATTGGCGATTTGGCCGGCTGGAACAGGCCTTTGCCTGCTTCGATCGCGCGCTCGCGCTCCGCCCGGATTTCCACGCCGTGCTCAACAACAAGGCCGTGGTCCTGCTGCATCTGCAAATGCTGGATGAGGCCTTTGCGACCCTGCGCAAATCGCTCGCCGCCGCACCTGATGATGCGCAGACGCTGTTCTATCTGGCGACGCTTCAGCTCCTCACTGGCGATTTCGCGCACGGCTGGCTTGCGCGCGAGGCGCGTTGGCGGCTGCCTTCAATCGGCCTGGTCGATCGCGGATTTTCGCAAGCCCTTTGGCGTGGCGACCAGNCCAGCCGCTCGCAGGCAAGACCATCCTGCTGCACTCCGACGAGGGGCTGGGCGATGCGATCCAGTTCGCCCGCTATGTGCCTATGGTGGCAGCATCAGGCGCGCGCGTCATTCTCGAGGTCGAGCCTCCGATCCAACAGCTTCTGGGCGGCATCGAAGGGGTCGCAGAATGCATCGGCCGCTCCTCGATGCCGGAATTCGACTTGCACTGCCCCCTGGGAACGCTGCCGCTCGCATTCGGGACGCGGCTCGACACCGTCCCGCTCGCACAAGGCTACGTTCCTGCGCCGCCGGCAACGCGAATGACAGCGTGGGAAGACCGGCTTGAACAGCGGCTTGGCGCTCACGATCGCTTCCGCGTCGGCCTGGTCTGGGCCGGCAACCCTGACCACAAGAACGACCACAACAGATCGATGACTCTACACACACTCGCGCCGCTGCTGGATTGCGACGCCCAGTTCGTCTCCCTGCAAAAAGGCGTTCGCGATCAGGACCGCGCCTTCCTCGCCGAACGCCGTGACATCGTCGACCTTACGGAGCATCTCACCGACTTCAGCGAAACAGCGGCGCTGATCTCCTGTCTCGATCTGGTGATCACAATCGACACCAGCGTTGCCCATCTCGCCGGCGCGCTTGCCGCGCCCGTCTGGACGCTGCTGCCCTTCAACCCGGATTGGCGCTGGCTGCTCGAACGCGACGACAGCCCGTGGTATCGATCGATGCGGCTGTTCAGGCAGACAACGCGCGGCGACTGGGCCAGCGTGGTGGAGGAGGTTCGCCGCGAACTCGAAAAGCAGGTTACAGACTAAGTCGGCTCAAGGTTGTGCTTGGGGATTTCCGCAGCTCTTGATATATTTTACCAAAGTCCATCCAGACAGCCGGCTTCGGCGACAAAGGGCGCGATGCGGGTCGCACTGCTCTCCGACATCCACGGCAACGAAATAGCTCTTCGTGCCGTGCTGGCCGACATCAAGCGGCGCGGCGTCGATCAGACTGTTTGCCTCGGCGACGTGGCCACGCTGGGACCATCCCCGCAAAGAAGTGTTGACCTCCTGATCGAGCTGAATTGTCCATGCATCATGGGCAATCATGATGCCTTCCTGCTGGAGCCCGGACTGGTCAAGACTTACACGCAGGCCTCAGCTGTCATCGATGCCATCGACTGGTGCCGGGACCAACTGTCGAGCGGGAGTTTCGACTATCTCAGGACCTTCAAGCCCGTTGCCGAGCTTCCGCTGGGCTTGGGCGCGATGCTGCTCTACCACGGGTCACCCCGCTCAAACGTCGAAGACATTCTTGCGACCACCCCTCCAGAGCAATTGGACGTGCTTCTCGGAGAGCGGCAGGCGAGTGTCATGGCCGGCGGCCATACCCACGTCCAGATGCTGCGACAGCACCGAGGTCGCCTTGTCCTGAACGTCGGCAGCGTTGGCATGCCCTTTAGGGATTACGTTGCGGGAGCGCGTCCAACGATCCTCGCTCATGCGGAATATGCGGTCCTTGAGGAGATCAACGGTGTCGTCGACGTCTCTCTCTGTCGCGTGCCGCTCGACAGGACCGCAATGCGAGACAGCCTGGCTCGGTCCACCAGTCCTCTGAGCGGCTGGCTCGCCGAGCAATATGTGTGAGGCGCAGCGGTCGAATGGCCGTTTTGCGGCCCTGCGCCCTCGCGACCCCGTTTTTATTTGCCACCAATGGTCGTAGCCTCCACGTCCATGATCGCAGCCTTGGACGAGGGACATGTCGGTGGCTATTCGGTCGCTTACGGCCGCAACGATACCTATTTTCCGGTCTACGTCACGGCGGCGCTCGCCGCGATCTTCTGCACGGCTGCGCTTCTCACCGGCGCGATCTACTGGCTTGCGCTCGCGGCACTCGCGGCCGGGTTCACCTACTACAACATTCCGCTGCTCGAGACCGGCCGGCCCACGATCGGCGCGAACCAATACGGCATCTTCATCCAGGCCTTCGGCCTGATCCGGTGGCGCGCCATCGAGCGCATCGATCTCGTCGAGATCGCCGAGCGCGCCATGACGGTGCATGAACTCCAGATCGTGCTGAACGCACCGCTCACCAGCGCGCTCGTGGCCGACTGGCGCAAGCAACCGTCCTGGCGCTGGCTGATGCGCCTGCCCTGGCGGATGAGCCACACCAACATGGTACGGATCAATGTCGAGCCGTTCGATCAGCCGCCGGACATGATCCATCGCACCTTCCTGCGGATGTGGCGCTACTACCGCAGCTAGTGCACGACCTCGCCATGCAGTGCGAGGTCGAGACCGTCGCGCTCCATATCCTCCGACACCCGCAAACCGACGAACAGCTTGATCACGGAGAGGATGATCAGGCTGACGACGGCGTCGTAAACAAAGACGGTAGCGACGCCGATGCACTGGTTGACGAACTGGCCGGGATTTCCTTCCAGCACGCCCGCGGTGCCACCATATTGCTCGACGGCAAAGACGCCGGTGAGCAGCGCGCCGACGATGCCGCCGAGGGCATGGACGCCGAAGCAATCGAGCGCGTCGTCATAGCTGAACATGGCCTTGAGCCCGGTGCATCCCCAGTAGCAGAGAACGCCGGCCGCGATGCCGATCACGAAGGCCCCTACCGGGCCCACGAAACCGGACGCCGGCGTGATGGCGACGAGGCCCGCGACCGCGCCCGAGCAGATGCCGACAACCGTCGGCTTGCCCTTGAGCGACCACTCCACCAGCATCCAGGTGAAGCCGGCGACCGCCGTTGCGATCTGCGTCACCAGCATCGCCATGCCGGCCTGCATGCCTGCCGTCACCGCGGAGCCCGCGTTGAAGCCGAACCAGCCGACCCACAGCAGCGAGGCGCCGATGAAGGTCAGCACCATGTTGTGCGCCGGTCCCGTTTCCTTGCGCTTCCCGAGCATGATGGCGCACATCAGGCCCGCGACGCCGGCGTTGATATGCACGACGGTTCCGCCGGCGAAATCGAGCACCTTGACCCAGGCGGCGTCGTTGCCGGACGAGAAGATGCCGTCGGGGCCCCACACCCAATGCGCGATCGGCGCGTAGACGAAGATCGCCCACAGGCCGATGAACCAGAGCATCGCGGAGAATTTCATCCGCTCGGCGAACGCCCCTGCAATCAGCGCCGGCGTGATGATCGCGAACGTCATCTGGAAGCAGATGTAGACGCTTTCGGGAATCGTCGCCGCGAGCGGATTGGGATTGCCGATCCCGCCCTTGCCGATGTCGCTGAGGATGTCCCTCAGGAACATGCGGTCCAACCCGCCGATGAACGGCGTGCCGGCGCGGAAGGCCAGGCTGTAGGTCAGGATCGCGAACAGGATGGTGACGAGGCAGGTCACCGCGAAGCTGGTCATCACGGTATCGCCGACGTTCTTCTTGCGCACCATGCCGCCATAGAACAGCCCAAGCCCCGGAACCGTCATCATCAGCACCAGCGCAACGGAGGTGAGCATCCAGGCGGTGTCGCCGGAATTGGGCGTGCACTTTTCGAGGATCTTGCCGCCGCAGGCGGGCGGGGCCGCATCCTCGGCGAGCGCAACCTCGCCGAGGGCGAGGTAGAGAAGCGCAATTCCCAACAGCGCGACCACCAGTGTCACGAGCCTTTGGCGCGTGGATGTTCTCGACTCCATCATCGTCCTCCCAAGTCTCAAGAGATCAATCGCAAGAGATTGGCTTCCGGGCATTGTTTGCATGGAACCGCAGGGACGATCATTCGCGCCGGAGCGACAGCGCCAGCGTGATCGGCTCGGATTTTCGGGGCAAAATGATCGAGGCTCGGCGCGATGAGGTCGTCGAGCGTCGATGTCTGGAGACTGGCATCGACCAGCCTCATGGCTTATCGGCCTTTCCCTTGTCGCCGGATCGGAAAGCGTTAGACGCGGTTCCAATTCCAGGCGAAAGGAGATGCAAGATTCGCACCATCGGAACGATTCAATCAAGCTGCTGAATGCGCTTCGATTCCAGTTTGCTGCTGTGCGGGAGCCGCGCCACGCGCTGCTTCACAGAGGTGCGCATCGCCCAACGGATGAGCAGCGGCTGATGATGCCTACGCGGTTCGCAGCAAGGGCGGCGCGGTCGGTTTGATCAGCGCGAATGCGATCTGGACGATGCCGCCGGCAAGGCCGAGCGCGACGCCGATGCGCCAGGCCATGGAGTAGGAGCCGAGCGTGTCATAGATCAGCCCTCCTCCGTAGGCGCCGAGGAAGCTGCCGATCTGGTGGCTCATGAAGGCCAAGCCCTGAATCATCGCCTGCCAGCGCAGGCCGAACATCTCGGCGACGGCGCCGGCGACCAGCGGGCCGACGCCCATCCACAGGAAGCCCATGATGGCGCCGAACAGCAGCGTCGAGAACGGCGTTGCCGGCAGCATGAAGTACCAGGCCAGCGCGAGCGAACGCAGCAGGTAGATCGCGCCCAGCAGCGCCAGCTTGTTCCAGCGCTGGCCGGCCCAGCCGAAGAACAGCGAACCCAGCACGTTGAAGCCGCCGATCATGCCGAGCGTCTGCGCGCTCAGCATCGGATCGAGCCCGCAGATGGCGAGATAAGACGGCAGATGGGTAGTGAGGAATACGAGCTGCATGCCGCAGACGAGATAGGCGCAGGTCATCACCGCGAAGGAGGCGTTGCCGAACGCCGCCCTCGTCACGGAGGCGGCCGTGGCATCGCCGATATCGTCGGCAGCAGGCTTTGGCAGCGGAATGGCATCGACGCGGCCGGCGTACCACGCTGCCGGGATCATCAGCACCGACATGACGACAAAGCCGGCAAGGCCAATGCGCCAGCCAAAACCCTCGTTGAGCATCTGCCCGACCGGCGCCGACGGCAGCGCACCGAGCGAGCCGGCGCCTGAGACGATGCCGAGCACGGTCGAGCGCACCGTCTCGGGCACCGCGCGCGCCGCCACCGACATCGCGATCGCAGCCGCGGTGCAGGCCAGCGAAGTGCCGATCAGCACGCCCGCGCCGATCATGATGCTGACGAGCCCGTTCGCCGTGGCCATCAGCGCGAGGCCGGCGATGTACATCAGCGCGCCCGCGATCATGATCGGGCGGAAGCCGTAGCGCACCGTCATCGCCCCGGCGAGCGGCTGGAGGAAGCCCCAGGCGAGGTTCTGCACGGCAAGGGCCAGTGTGAAATCCGACACCGAGAGATGGATGTCGTGCGTCAGCGGCGGCATGAAGATGCCGAGCGACTGCCGCAGCCCCATGCTCAGCGTCAGCATGATCGAGGCGCCGATCAGGATCGGCAATGTCGGACGCAGGACCTGCAACAGGGGCATTTTTGTTCTCCCTCATGGGCGCTGGCCGCGCGCCGGCATCTGCATGACCGGTTGATTTTGGTTACACAGACCTGTGTAATTAGTCTATAGGTAACGGGCGCTGTCAAGGTGCTTGTTACACAGGTCTGTGTTATGCCGTCCGCCGAAAAATCCGACATGAAGGAAAGGATCCTTCAGACCGCCGACAGGCTGTTCTATCTGCAAGGCATTCGCGCCATCGGCGTCGATACCATCGCGGCCGAGATCGGCATCAGCAAGCGCACGCTCTACAATCACTTCCCCTCCAAGGATGCGCTGATCGCGGCCTATCTGGAGCGCCGCTTCGTCAGCGCCCGCCCCTCCGACAAGCCGCCGGCCGAGCAGATCCTCGCGACCTTCGATTCGCTGGAGCGGCGGTTTGCAGCGAAGGATTTTCGCGGCTGCCCGTTCGTCAACGCAGTCGCCGAGCTCGGCCCCACCGACCGCGCCGTGAAGAAGATCGCCATCGCCTTCAAGGAAAGCCGCCGCGTCTGGTTTCGCGAGCGACTGACCGAGCTCGGCGTCGCCGATGCGGATGCGCTCGCAACGCAGCTCGTGCTGCTGGTCGATGGCTCGATCGCCCAGGATTTAGTGCGTGACGATCCCGCGATGGCGCGCGCGGCGAAGGAAGCGGCCAAGGTGTTGCTGCGGAATGCCGGCGTGGATGTGGGTGGCGATGCGAAGCCGGTGAAGGGCAAGCGGTCATCCCAATAACCGCTATCGCCGCACCTCTCGGTGATCACCCGCGAAAGCGGGTGATCCAGTATTCCAGAGGCAGTTGTGATTGAACCGAGACGCCGCGGCGTACTGGATTCCCCGCCTGCCGCTTACGCTAAAGCTTCGGCGCCCCTAGACCTCAACCCCGGCGAAGCCTTGGCGTAGCCGGGTCGCGGGGGATGACAGCCGAGTTTGTGCGAATAGCCGAGCGCAACACCCGAGCAGAGATCATCCCGTCAGAACATTGTATTCTAGTTCGTACCGCCATCGAGGTTTCGACATCATAGGGTGTCCCTGCGTTGCATTGTCTCGATCATGATCGTTGCAGATCGCTCGCCGGAATTGCGACAGCGGCGGCTTGAGGCCTCTCAAGCGGCGGAATGTGGCGCCTGACGGCCGCAAGCGCGACGAAGACCAGGATCATGGCCCCGCCGAGCATGAGCAGATAGGCCGACGCACCTCCCGAAGTGATCACGGCAGCTCCCGCGAACGCACTCAGGATCGCACCAAATCGGCCAAAGGCGAGCGCCGACGCCGTCCCGGTTGCGCGCACGGCCGTCGGATAGACATAGGCGCACAACGCAAACATGGTCGACTGCACCGCATTGACGAACAGCCCGTGCACGCCGAGGCCGGCAATCAACAATGACGTGTGGTCCTTCGTGCCGAGCTGCTGGATGACGAGAGCGCTTGCGGTCGCGCCGATACAGCATGCCAGAAGCGGCCAGCGAGACCCGAAGCGTGCAATGGCGACAGCGCAGAACAAGGCGCCGAATACGCCACCCATGTTGTAGGCGGTCAGCCCGGAAGCTGCCACCGCCACGTCGAGGCCCTCCGAGGTCAGCATCGTCGGCAGCCAGCTGAAGGCGCTATACACGGCGAGCAGGCACATGAAGAACGCGCACCAGATCGCAATGGTGTCGCGAGCAAGCCCCGTCTCGAACAATGCGGCCAGTCCCTTGCGCTGCTCCGCGCGCTGTTCGATCCTGTCGCTGAACGTCGCGTCCGCGGGGATCGTCCGGGACATGCGCGCGAGCAAGCCTGACAGTTCCGCCCAGCGCGCCGAGCGGCGGACCAGGAAGCGCGGCGATTCCGGCAGGCCCAACACCAGCAGCAGACTGAGGATCAGCGGCAGCGAGCCGCCGATGAAGAAGAGCGCACGCCAGCCCAAGGCCGGGAGCACGGCGCTGGCGAACAGGCCCGCGAGCATCCCGCCCAGGGGCACGCAGACGATGGTTGCCGTCACCGCCAAAGTGCGGTGGCGGAGCGGCGTGAACTCCGCGGTCGTCGTCGTCGAGGTCGGCAAGGCACCGCCGATGCCAAGCCCGGCGACGAAACGAAGGCAGCCGATCGTCAGGAGATCCGGCGCAAGGCCGATCGCGCAAGTCGCGGTGCCGAATACAAGGACGCTGCCGATCACCGCCCAGCGGCGGCCAAAGCGGTCCGCGAACAATCCCGCACATGCGCTGCCGATCGCCATGCCGACCAGGCCGGCAGCGACCACCGGCGCAAACGCCCCGCGAGTGACGCCCCATTCCTTGATGATCACCGGAATCGCAAATCCGATGAGCTGACCGTCGAACCCGTCCATCACGATCGACAGCGCGGCCAGCAGGACCGCGATCTTCTGGAACGCCGTGAAGGGACCCTCGTCGAGCAACTGGCCGACGTCGATTGCATTCGCTGCGCGTGCACCCGTGAGATTCATGATCTCTCGCCTTCTGTTCAGAACGGATAGTGACGTGGGGAGGTCTGCATGGTGATCCAGCGCAGCTCGGTGAACTCGGCGATGCCGGCCTTGCCTCCGAAGCGCCCGAAGCCAGAGTCCTTGACACCCCCGAACGGCATCTGGGCCTCATCATGCACGGTCGGACCGTTGATGTGGCAGATGCCGGATTCGATCCGCGCCGCCACCCGCATGCCTCTGGCGGAGTCCGTGGTGAATACGGCCGACGACAATCCGTAGGCATTGTCGTTGGCGCAGACGATCGCGGCCTCCTCGCCCCTGACGCGAACGATCGGCTTGACGGGACCGAAGGATTCCTCGCTGTAGATCCGCATGTCGGCCGTCACGTTGTCGAGCAGAGTGGCCGGCATCAGCGTCGAGTCCGCCTTGCCGCCGCAGAGCAGCTTCGCGCCCTTGGCGAGCGCATCGTCGATCAGCTCGTTGCAGCGAGCGACCGTCGCCATGTCGACGACGGAGCCAAGCACCACCGGGCCTTTCCTGGGGTCACCGACCGGCAGCTTGCCGGCCTTATCGGCCAAGCGCTGGACGAACACATCGGCAATGCTCTCGTCCACGATGATCCGTTCCGTGGACATGCAGATCTGCCCGGAATTGGCGAACGCGCCGAAGGCGGCGCCGTTGACCGCGGCGTCAAGATCGGCGTCGTCGAGCACCACGAGCGGCGCTTTGCCGCCGAGCTCGAGCACGACGGGCTTCAAGTACTTGGCGCAGACGCCGGCGATGATCTTGCCGACACGGGTCGAGCCGGTGAAGTTGACGCGGCGAACCGAGGGCTCGGCGATCATCGCCTCGACGACGGCGGCGGCATCCTTCGGCGCATTGGTGACGTAGTTGACGACGCCGGCGGGAAAGCCCGCCTCCCGCAACGCTTCGACGATGAGACCATGCGTCGCCGGGCAAAGCTCCGAGCCCTTCAGCACCACTGTGTTGCCGCAGGCGAGCGGCCATGCGACCGCGCGCACGCCGAGAATGACCGGTGCGTTCCAGGGCGCCATGCCGAGGACAACGCCGGCCGGACGGCGCACGCCCATCGCCAGGCTCCCAGGCACGTCGGACGGAATGATCTCGCCGCCGATCTGCGTCGTCATGGCGGCGGCCTCGAGCAGCATGCCGGCGGCAAGATGGACATTAAAGCCGCTCCATAGCGCCGACCCGCCTGTCTCCGCGGCAATCGCCGCCGCAAAGGCATCGGCCTTGGCTTCGAGGCAATGCGCAGCCTTGGTCAGAAGCGCGCGCCGCTCGGAGGGGCCGATGGCAGACCAGGACGGAAATGCGCGTGCGGCGGCCCGCACCGCCGCAACTGCATCGGCCGCAGTCGCCGCAGGAGCCCGTGTCGCAACGGTCGAATTGAGCGGGTTCTTCCGTTCGAAGGTTGCGCCATGGCTAGCCTGCTGCGGCTCTCCGTCGATCAGCATGGAAATCGTGTTCATGGTTTTCTCCCCTTCCTTCTCGATTTGTTTTGCTGCCAGGCGATCGTCGACCTCAACGTCGATGAGCATCGGCCCATCCGAGGCAAAGGCCTTGTCCAGCGCGGCATGCAGCGCCTCGGCATTGTCGACGCGGACTGCGGGACAGCCCATTCCCTTGGCAATCGCCACGAAGTCGAGATCCGGCAGATCGGTGCCCTGAACTGGCTCTTGCGAGGCAAAGCCGAACGACGGAGCAAAATCCTGCAGCGCGGCGTAGCGGCCATTGTTGACGATCACGAAGGTGATCGGCAGCGAGAGCTTGGCCGCGCTCCAGACCGACTGGATCGAGTAGAGACTCGAGCCGTCCCCGATCACGCCGATCACCCGCGTGCCCCGCTTTCCCAAGGCGACGCCGACGGCCGCCGGCATGCCGTAGCCGAGTCCGCCGCTGTCCATGGTGTAGAAGCCTTCGCTGCGGACAATGGGCAAATGAGCGTGCATCACCGGCCGCGCGCTCGGCGCCTCCTCGACGATGATGCTCTCGGCCGGTCGCCGCTCGGCGAGCGACTGGAAGAGATAGGCCGTCGATAGCGGAGCGGTCGGCTGGACCTGCGGCGCAGCCGCTCGCGGTGGAGGCGCGAGACGCGCAGGCGGCTTCGCCCGTTCCAGCAGATCGATGAGCCCGAGCCGTATGCTGCCGACGGCGGCCATGCCCTGCGGCGTCCACGTCGCGGTTTGGGGATCGTCGATCAACTGGACGAGCGTGGCGCCGGCAGGCACGTGTGGCCCGAAGCCCTCGACGTGATACGTGAACGCCGGAGCACCGATCGCGAAGACGAGGTCCGCGCCCTTGAGCAGAGAGACGATTTTCTCCCGCATGGCCGGCAGGAAGCCGGCGAACAGGCGATGGTCCTCGGGAAAGCTGCACCGGCCGGACATCGGCGCCACGAAGACACGGGCATTGTGAGCTTCCGCCAGACGGACCACTTCAGAGAACGCCGAGTCGCGGTCGACCGCACCGCCGACGACGAAGGCCGGGCTCGTCGCGCCGTCGAGGGCCCGGGCGATCTGGTCGAGAACATCGGGATCGGGCCGGATCTGCTGACTGACGAGGCGGACCGGCAGATATTCCGACGGACGATCCCAGTCGTCGACCGGGACCGACACCAGCACCGGCCCGCGCGGCGGCATCATTGCTAGATAGTAGGCCCGCGCGATCGCGTGCGGCACATCCTCGGCGCGCGCAGGTTCGATGCTCCATTTCACGTATGGCTTTGGCAGCTCGGTCGCCTCGCGCGAGGCAAGGAACGGATCAAGGGCCAGCATCGAGCGTGCCTGCTGACCAGCCGTGATCACCATCGGCGTGCGGTTCTTGAACGCGGTGAAGATGTTTCCCATCGCGTTGCCGACACCGGCCGCCGAATGCAGGTTGACGAACGCGGCATTGCGGGTTGCCTGCGCGTAGCCATCGGCCATTCCGACCACGACGGCTTCTTGCAGGCCTAGAATGTAACGAAAGTCGTCCGGAAAATTCCGGAACAGCGGCAATTCGGTCGACCCCGGATTTCCGAACACCGTAGTCATGCCGAGCCGGCGCATCAGGTCGCAGACGGCGTCACGAACAGTGAGGTGCGTGGCCTGCGAGCGCGCACGGTCGGTCGCAGAGCGTATGGCTTCCTGCATAGGCGTTTCCAAATGTTCTTGACGGCGTTGTTGGCGGCTTCGTCCGGCCGGCGCGAACTATGGAAAGCGGAGACTTGTTTTGAAATTGCCTTTTTACGGCAAAGTCATTACCTTTGTGCATGACCTTCGATTTGCGACAGTTGAACGCGTTCATGACGATCGTCTCGGCCGGCAGCCTCGGTCGTGCCGCGGACCTGCTGCACATTACGCAGCCTGCGCTCAGCCGCACTGTACGTCGCCTCGAGCAGCAGGTTGGTGCGCCGCTGTTCGAGCGTCATTCCAAGGGGATGCAAGTGACGGCCGTCGGCAGCGCCCTGCTTCCACATGCAACGCTGCTGCTGCGCGAGGCCGAAAACGCGACCGAAGAAATCAATGCGATGCGCGGACTTGCGAAGGGAACAATTCGCGTCGGCGCCGTCGGCAACATCGCGAGCCTCATTCTTCCGCTGGCGATCAGCGCCGTCCTGAAGAAGTGGCCCAACCTCACCGTCTTCGTGATCGAAGGCGTGTGGGACCGGCTTGCGGAGGCCCTCGTCAAGAATGAGATCGATCTCGCATTGGGTGCCGCGACCGAGACGCTCGATGAGATCGAAGCCCTCGCCGATTGCCGCTGGCAGGATCAGAGCCACGTGGTCGCCGGCACCCGTCATCCGCTGCGCAGCAAGCGGAAGCTGACACTGGAAGATACGATGACGGAGCAATGGGCGATCACGCCACGCGGCACCGCGCCCTACGAGGATTTGCTGCGGGTGTTCCGCACCCATGGTCTAGGGCTGCCCAACATCGTTGTCGAGACCAGGTCAACCCTCGTCCTGAAGAGCCTGATCGCCCGCTCGGGCTTTCTTGGCTGGATGCCGGAATCGATCTACGACGCCGAGCGCCGCGCTCGCATGGTGGACGCCCTGAACATCCCTGGAGCCACAAGCGCAAGAACGCTGACGGCTTTCAAACGAAGACAGGGCATCTTACCCGCGCCAGCGATCAAGCTCCTCGAAGAACTGCGGAAACTGGCGGCTCGTCCCGCGAGATGGTGATCCGCGATAACCACAGGGAGAAGTTTGGCGAATACTCGGAGTTGCCAGCTTCGCGCTACAACCACTTCCTGTGGTTATGGCTTTCGCCAGGACGACGCCGGTGGATGTGGCGCGCAGCGCGCCCCTCGCCGTCTCACGCCGCGTGCGACACCACGCGATTGCGTCCATCATGCTTGGCGCGGTAGAGCGCCATGTCGGCGCGCTTGAGGACGTCGGCGACCGCCTCGCCCTTCTGCTCCAGCGTGGTCAGCCCGATCGAGATCGTCACCTCGACGCGCTTGGTGCCCTTGTGGACGGTGAACGGCTCGCCGGCAATCGAGCGGCGCAGGCGCTCGGCAACCATGCCGGCGACGTGCAGATCGGTCTCCGGCATCACGATGACGAACTCCTCGCCGCCGTAACGGCAGGCCAGATCGATGCCGCGGATCGACTTGCGCACGCGCACCGCGAATTCGCGCAGCACATCGTCGCCGCCGTCATGGCCGAAATTGTCGTTGATCGACTTGAAATAGTCGATGTCCAGAATCATCAGCGCCAGCGGCTTGCCGCGCGTCGCGGCCTGCTCGGCGAGCGTTGCCAGATGGCTCTCCATGTAACGGCGATTGTGCAGGCCGGTGAGCGCATCGGTGATCGCCATCTCGATCGAATTCTGCACGTTGTCGCGTAAGTGATCAGTGTAGCGGCGGCGGCGAATTTGCGTGCGGGCGCGCGCCAGCAGCTCGGTCTTGTCGAGCGGGCGCAGCAGATAGTCGTTGACGCCGATCTCGAGGCCGCGCAGCAGCCGGGTCGAATTCTCCGCTTCCGCGATCGCCAGGATCGGCACGTGGCGCGTGCGCTCCAGCGAGCGGGCCTGGCTGCAAAGCCTGAGGCCGTCGAAATTGTTCAGATCGAGCGAGACGATCAGGAGGTCGTAATTGCCCTCGGCCGCATGGAACAGCGCTTCGGTCGGATTGGGCTCGACGTCGACGGTGTGCTCGGCGGCAAGGATCGACGCCAGCCGCTGATAGGACGACTCGCGATCGTCGACCAGCAGGACGCGGCCGCCCTTGCCGGTATCGGCGACGGCACTGCGCTCGGGCGCCTGCATGCCGATCTCGAGCGAGGTGATGGCGCGCATGCGCAGCTCGTCGGTCATCATCTTCAGCCGCGTCAGCGAGCGCACGCGCGCGATCAACACGACGTCGGAGACGGGTTTTGTCAGGAAATCGTCGGCGCCGGCCTCGAGACCACGATTGCGATCGGCCGGGCTGTCGAGCGCGGTGACCATGACGACGGGAATGTGGTGGGTGGCCGGATCGGTCTTGAGGCGGCGGCAGACCTCGAAGCCGTCCATGTCGGGCATCATCACGTCGAGCAGGATGATGTCGCATTCGGCGCGGCGGGCCAGCGCCAGCGCCTCGGTGCCGTTCGAGGCGGTCATCACGTCGAAATATTCGGCCGACAGACGGGCTTCGAGGAGCTTGACGTTGGCGGGAACGTCATCGACGACAAGGATACGCGCGGACACCGAAACTCACTCCCTACCCGATAAAACGCCGGACCGTCTCAATGAATTTGCCGACCGAGATCGGCTTGGACAAATAGGCTTCGCAGCCGCCCTCGCGGATGCGCTCTTCGTCGCCCTTCATCGCGAAGGCCGTGACCGCGACGACGGGAATGGAACGCAGCTCCGGATCGTCCTTGATCCAGCGCGTCACCTCGAGCCCCGAGACCTGCGGCAATTGGATATCCATCAGCACGAGGTCGGGCCGCATCTTGCGCACGAGGTCGAGCGCCTCGTAACCGTTGCTGGTGCCGGAGGTCTGGTAGCCATGCGCCTCCAACAGGTCGCGGAAGAGCTTCATGTTGAGCTCGTTGTCTTCCACGATCAGGACGGTCTTGGCCATCCCGCCCTCCTGTTTGGTCCCGACGACCGGTGCATGGTAACGCCTCAGGCGCCGCTTTCCGGCGCTTCGAAAACTGGATTCAAACTAGCCCCAGAGTCGCTTGAGTTTGGTTAAACCCGAGCGGCCACTTTCTGCGATGTGGTTTCCAGTTGCTTGTCTGGGGCCGCAAGGCTCACGCCCAAGCCTCAACATAAAGACTCAGTCTCGAGACTCGGGCATAGTCCAAAGTAGACACCGAAAGTTAACGGAAAGGCAAACCGGGCCCGTGAAAAAGCCTGTTCACAACCCCCGCGAAGTCGCTGAAATCGTTGCGATTCAGGCGCTGTCCTTCGTCGCCGGCGAGCCTGAAAGGCTGGGCCTGTTCCTGGCCGAGACAGGGGTCGGTCCGGAGACGCTCCGGAATGCCGCCTCGGACCCGCATTTCCTGCTCAGCGTGCTCGATTTCGTGCTGCGCGATGACGACACCGTCAAGGCCTTTGCCAAGGCTGTGGGCCTGCATCCGACCAACGTTGCCGCAGCGCGGCAGGTGCTGGGCGATGCGCTCGGCGACCGGACCTGGGAGCGCGACGTGCCGTGACCGCCCTGGAGGCGGCCGGGCCCCGCTGTTTCTGCCGGGATTGTCTGGCCGATCAGGATATGGGCGGGCGGCGCTGTTCCGCCTGCGGCTCCCCCCGCCTCGTCCGCCACCGGGCGCTTGCAGGGCTGACCATCGCCCATGTCGATTGCGACGCCTTCTATGCGACGGTCGAGAAGCGCGACAATCCTGACATCGCCGACAAGCCCGTCATCATCGGCGGCGGAAAACGCGGCGTGGTCTCGGCGGCCTGCTACATCGCGCGCACCTATGGCGTCCGCTCGGCGATGCCGATGTTCAAGGCGTTGGAGGCCTGCCCGCATGCGACCGTGATCCCGCCCGACATGACGAAGTACGTCCGCGTCGGCCGCGAGGTGCGGCAGGCCATGCAGGCGCTGACGCCGCTGGTCGAGCCGCTCTCGATCGACGAGGCCTTCCTCGATCTCTCCGGCACCGAGCGGGTGCACGGCATGATCCCGGCAAAGGTGCTGGCGCGCTTTGCCCGCGAGGTCGAACGCGACGTCGGCATCACCGTCTCGGTCGGCCTGTCCTGCAACAAGTTCCTGGCCAAGATCGCCTCCGATCTCGACAAGCCGCGCGGCTTTGCCGCGCTCGACCAGGAGGAAGCGCGGACCATGCTGGCCGAGAAGCCGGTCGGCTTCATCTTCGGCGTCGGCCCCGCAACGCAAGAACGTCTCATGCAGCGCGGCTTCCGCCTCATTGCCGATCTGCAAAAGGCCGACGCGATCGAGCTGATGCGGCTGTTTCCCAGCGACGGCCGCCGGCTCTGGCGGCTCGCGCGCGGCATCGACGATCGCCGCGTCGAGGCCGATCGCGGCGCCAAGACAATTTCCAGCGAAACGACGTTCGAGACCGACATCCGCGATTTCGCAACGCTGGAGAAGATCCTGTGGCGGCTGTGCGAGAAGACATCATCGCGGCTGAAAAGCAGCGAGCTTGCCGGCTCGACCATCACGCTGAAGCTCAAGACCGCCGATTTCCGCCAACGCACCCGCTCGCAGTCGATCGCAGCCCCGACGCAGCTTGCCGCAAAGATCTTCTCGATCTGCCGCGATATGCTGGCGAAAGAGATCGACGGCACCGCCTTCCGCCTGATGGGCGCCGGCGTCAGCGCCCTGCGCGACGGCTCGCCCGCCGACGACACCGACATGCTCGACCGCCGCGCCGCGCATGCCGAGCGTGCGGTGGACAGCCTGCGCAAGAAGTTCGGCAATGCCGCCGTCATTCGTGGCATCGCCTATGAGGGACCGGAGAAGGCGCAGGAGTGATGGCGACCTGCCTCCACATCGTCATTGCGAGCCACCGGGGCCGCGCTTCGCGCGGACCCGGTGGCTCGCGTGACGGCACACGGCGGGGCCTGTGTCATAGGCCGCTGGCCGACTGAAGTCTGCTCAACCCATGCGATTGGAACCGGGTTGCCCCGTAGTTTTCGATGTTTGGGCTTAGATTCTTGGGTCAAGCCGAGATCGCGGCTTGCTTCGCGGGAGCTTCGACGTGACACTGGCCGGATGCAATCGTTGGACCGGGGGGCCACGTGGAATCGAAATGGCGAATTCTGGCGCTGCTTTTCACAGTGCGCTGCGTCATGGGCATGCAGTTCGAAAGCGTCGGAGCGCTCGGCCCGCTGCTTCGAGCGGAGGGCCTCGATTACGCCCGGCTCGGCATCCTGGTCGGCGCCTATCTGGCACCTAGCGTCCTGGTTGCGCTTCCCGGCGGAATAGTGGTCCAACGGCTCGGCGAACGAACGACGCTTCTGCTGTGCGCGGCGCTGATGTTCGCCGGCGCCGTCGTCGATCTGTCGAGCGACTGGAACGCGCGCCTGCTGGCCAGAATCGTCGCGGGCACGGGGGCGGTGGTGTTTACCATCGCCGGCACCAAGATGATCGCCGATCTATTCACTGGGAGGCAGTTCGGCCTTGCGATGGCGGCGTTCGCCGGCTCGTGGCCGTGCGGGATAGCGCTGGCGTTGGTCGCGTTGCCGCCGATCGCGGACAAGTTCGGGCTGATCGGCGCGTCGATGGCAATGGTGATCCTGACCCTCATGGCGCTGATCCTATTGTTCGCGCTGCCCAAGCAGGCGCGGCCGGTCGTGCCGTTGTCCGCGGCCTTCCCAGGCGCGGCCGTCACGGCCGCCGTGGTCATTGCAGGCCTCGTCGCCGGCACCGCCAACGCCACTTTCGCCAATGCGTTTGCGTTCGGTCCGCTGCTTCTCACCGAGAGGGGCTATACGGCCGAAATCGCCGCCTCTCACGTCAGCGTCGCGCTGTGGGTCACCATCGCGGCCATCCCACTCGGCGGCGCGCTTGCGATCCGGCGAGGTGCCGGCATCTGGATCGCTGCCGCGTCCCTCCTGCTCGCCGCGCTCGGGATGGCAGCCATTCCGATGTCCGACCACGACCTTCTCATCTTCGCAGCACTGGGGCTGGTGGCCGGCCTGTCCGGTGCGACCTTCGCCAGCCTGCCGACATGGGCGCTTCCCGTCCAGGCGCGCGCGGTCGGAATGGGAATCTACTTCTCCGCGTTCTACGGCAGCATGCTGGCGTTGCCGCCGATCGCGGGCGTCTTCGCGCACCGCGCCGGCAGTGCGGGCATCGCCTTCAACGTCGCAGCCGTCGCGCTTTTTATCGCCATCCCGCTGCTCGGGGCCTTCGCCGCGCTGGTTTCCACGCCGAGGTTGGCTCCAGCGGTCGAGGAAGGCGCGGCCTAAGGCTTGCGATATTTGGGCGGCGGACGCGCATTCAGCGCATGTCCTCCGCTACAAAATCCAGTGCGTGCGGTTGATGTGTTCGTCGGCGGGCTCGACCGCTGCGCAGCCAAATCAGCGCCTGCACGAGGCTGCTGGTTGGCACCGGGACGACATGCGGTCGATTTCACCGAATCGCCTCGCCTCCTCAGCTTTATCGATCGCCGGGCCGCGACCTTTTCGCTGCTTACTTCAACGATTACTGCGAGTGCTCTCTCGGCCAGCAACGCCTGCGGCTGGAGGGCCGTCGGTGATGATGGCAAATAGACAGGGCGACCGATCGTTCCCAAAGATTTTCAAAACAAACGTCGTGAATCCGACTTAGATGTTGGCATGGCATCGCAACGGGGTTTGCACTCCCTTCTCCATTCAAGAGTGAACGAAGGTAGAGCGGCTTGGTTCACAAGAGGTCCGCGACGGGCCTACCGCTCGGGGCAATTGTGTCCACGTCAGCGGCGACGCTAATTCGAAGACTTGCAACTTAAGATTCTGGTTTGCAGCCAAAGGAGCCATAGCAATGCCGCAGCCGCACGGCGGATTGATCCGGCCAGGTGGCGGCTAACGCAAGATAAAGGCTGTCAGCAGCTCGGCCTTTCCTTTCAGTTCCAAAGTTGTGCGGTCTGCCTGCGGCTTCTTCTCAGAAAGGGCATCGTAAACCGTCTCGGAAATTAGAATCTCATTAGCTTTGGCCGCACTCTGCAGGCGTGCAGCCGTGTTCACCACGTCCCCGATAGCTGTAAAATTCTTCGATCCTCCTGTGGCCAGGGAGCCAACTTGCGCCTTGCCCATATGAATCCCGACACCAACCGGCAGCGACTCCGTGACCTTCCCCTCGGCCTGGATCAGCCGTCTCGTCGCTGCGACCATGATGTCCGCCGTTCGCGCGCCGAGCGAGGGCATATCGACAAGGTAGATAGCCATGACTTGGTCACCTATGAAGTCGACCAAGGCGTCATCGGAGGTGAGCACCCGATTAGCTCTCGCGTAGAAGCGGCTCACCAAGTCAGCTGCGGCGCTCGAGGTGTGGGTCTCGGACCACGAGGTGAACCCACGTAGGTCGGCGAAAAGCACTCCGACTTTCAGCTCATGAGTTGTTGTCGGCAAGGCTTCGAAGCAGCTCCGGCAGTAGTTTGGGTTGGGCGGCGACGGCCTGATGCCGAACACTTTGCCCAGGCCACCGAACGGCACCATGCAGAACCTACATCGCGGCTCTGACGGGAGCAGCCTCAGCATTCGCCGGTGCCTGCCAACGAATCCAGTTCTGCATAGCGGCAAGATCAGCGGGTTTTCCAGCGTCGATAGACGTCGCACGATCCAGGCATCATAGTTGCAAATCAGCGAGACCAATCCCAGGAGGAGCACCCCGAGCAGAAGAAGGCCGGCCCAGATGGAGACGTACACGGCCAAAAGGAGCGCAAGCAACACCGCGATGATTTCGAGGCAGTCCACCCCGATCTCGAAGTATCTCGCCTTCGTCATGGGCGCACCACCTAAGTCGCAGGTTACCGGGGGTTCACCGGCAGGGACGCCGCGCTTTCAGCCACTTCAAGGAGGCGACATGGGGTTAAAGCTAGGGCACGTTGACTGGCGGCATAGGCGCCGTCGCGCGCGGCAAGAAATCAGTTTGATGCTGGCCGCGCGCCGCCAACATCAGCGCGAAAACGACAAGGAGTATTAAGAGCCCTCGCATCGTGCGCTGTCAAATCAAGGCATAGCCACCATGAGAGCAAGAGCAGCCCCGCCACTTCCCGGACCAGCTGCCGCAAAATATAGCGCAGCCAGGGCGATAATCCCCAGGACGCAGTAGCCGGCGATAATCCGTCCGTCGTAATCCCGTGTTAGCTGGGCTGACGGCGCGTGAGTATATGCTTTAGCTGCCATGACCTAAGTCCTTCCAGTTTTGCTCGATGGGCGTGCTGAGACGAGGCGATGGTGTGTGTGGTGAAATGACTGTTAGTGAGCTGATCGATTGTCGTCGCGCAAGGTGGCGTGTTGTTCCATGCCACCCGACATAATCATGCTCTGGTGGAGACCAATCGCGACAGCGCCAGCGAAGAACAAGACAGCGTACAAGGCTAGGACAGCTCTCGCCCAGCGCCTGTGGGTGATCCTGTCTTCGTGAGTTCTGGCGGCAGTTCGGTCTAGTGAAAACGGCTTGGTAACGTGGGCGGAATCCTCACTAAAATAATCCATAGGAAAACTCCTTGAATTTGGTTCTGTGAGTGCTTGGGATTTCCTCTCCGATTTGGGATACTGCAAATTCCAGGATCACCTTACGCGTAAGCGCCGCGGGCGTTGTGTTAGCCCGTTCACTTATGGGTCCCGGCGGATTTCCCATAGTTCAATCGCATTACGAATTTAACAGGTCAGCGCTACTGCACTTCACGAGTAAGCGAAGACCGTTTCCGTTCGGCGGTATCCGACCAAGCACCACGTGCGACACGTTGGGCCATGCTTCGCTGATAACTTGCATCGGAATTCGATGCGAAACGTGAACTGGCTCACAGGGGGCACCGGAGACCCCAACTAAAGTAAACGCGGAAGTCGTGCTGCGAATATTTCTTTGCGTAGGAGATTTCCATGAAGAAGCTATTTTCGATCGGAGCTATTGCAGCTCTCCTCACGATAGCCAGAGCGTCGGCTGCGGAGCTTCCAACGTTTGAACTTGCGGCCTTCCCGATCACGGCACACCAAGTCGCCTTGATAGGAGGGACGAAGGTTGAGGAGCAGGCGCCCACGCCAACGCTTATGCTCAACGGCATGTCCGCCCTCCCCCCATCAGATCGCAGTCTTGGCTCCGCGCTCCAAGGTGACGGCGGCTACAATCGTTGCGAAGCAGGCATCAGTCGGATTGTCAGCGCGATAATCCAACCGGATGCATTTGCGGGTCTGATCGGCTTCGGTCGTCATCCTCTCCGTTGCTGTCTACTCGATCTGGAGGATTGCACCGCGACGCTGATGCGCGTGCCGGCCAAGTTGCGGAATCCGGAGATTGCACAATGAGCACGACCTATGGTGCAACAGGGCGGGCCAGACGGCTCGTTTTTGCGGAGCGAATTGTCTGGAATTGGACGCGTTGGCGTACCAATTTCTCGGGGCCGACTTTCTATGGGTCAAAGTGCAATGAACTCCGCTTATCTTGGTCGCTGCAATGACGGGCGATCGTTCGGCATCGCTCAGTTGTGGTGCAAGTGGCCGAGTTTCGAGAAGTCGAGCGGGACACCCCAATCAAATACCTGTTCAACGGGTGCGAGGTCCTGATCCGGAAACCATCGGACCGAACAGGAAAGTGACAGCCAGTCGGACCCTTTCCCCGGCATTCCCGAGACGTATCAGCGTCAAGATCCTGGTGCTAGACTTCCTGCCCTACCGATTAGGAGGACGAATATGCCCGACAGCGTCTACAAGGTCATAGAACTGGTCGGTACCAGCACCGACTCGTGGGAGAAGGCGGCCGCTAATGCGGTCGAGCAAGCTGCTCGATCTCTGCGAGATCTTCGCATTGCAGAGGTGGTCAAGCTCGATATGCAACTGGATGACAAGGGGAAAGTCGAGGCCTATCGCGCCAAGCTCAACGTATCGTTCAAGTTCGAGGGCTCCTGAGCCTCAGCACCTCGCCCCTTCTCGGGCGAGGATGGCTCCTGTTGGAAAAAGGGTGCGTGGTGGCCCATGTACATGGTCATTCGCAAGTACAGCAAGGTTCGTTCGGTAGCGGACGCCGCTCGTCGCGCCAGGAGCGGCGTTGGCGAGATCCTAAGGCAATCGCAGGGATTCAGATCTTACCATGTGCTGGATGCGGGCGACGGCGTCGGTATCGCGGTGATGATTTTTGACGATCGCGAAAGTGCCAACGCGGCGAACGCCAAGATACTGGCATTTGTTCAAGCCAGTCTACCTGACCTCGATCTTGGGGTTCCTGAAATCGCTGCCGGCGAGGTTTTGGTAAACATAGAGCCTAATGGGTCTTCAGGCATCAAGTAGCCGAAAACCCTGCCTGCTGTATGGCCTGCCGCCCGCTGATGATGCAGTCAACCTGACCCGCATCACGTTTGCGGTGATCGTGCCCTGGCACCGGCGTTTGCCGGCAAAGACTTTGCGACTGCGCATATGTTTTCAAGGAGCACACGGACATGAAGCAACACACCCGCGAAGCATTTTCCACTGCAGCGATCGGCCGGACACTACTGATGCTGACGCGCAGCGTGATGCCACCCAGGAATCCCGACGAGGACGAGGAGGACGAAGACGAAGACGAGGAAGATGATGCTGACGAACCGGCGGTCGTGCGCGAGCCGGACGAAGACTAGACTAGCCCGTCTCTGGCAGTCAGCGTTATAATATCTACCATGGGCTGGGATGCGAAAGACATAGCGCTTCTCAAAAGGCTCTGGTCCGCAGGACAGAGCGCGGCGCAGATTGCGCGACACCTCGGCTGCAGCCGTAACGCGGTCTGCGGTATGTTGAACCGTTTGGGACTCAAGCGAGGCCACAAGCCGCCCACAGCTCGGCCCCAGATAAGGCCGGCCCCGAAGCTGACGCCGTCGTCGGCAGCCCGCGCCCGTCCCGTCGCGCGGAAGGTGGCGTCGAATACAGCAGAGAGCCAGCCGCCAAAGGAGTTCAACAGGCAGCAGCTTTACGCCATTTTGGCTGAGGCGGTCAGAAACACTGGTTAGGAGCTCACCACGAACGTCATTGCGCTCCGGTCAATCTCGGGCCCACCACGACGGTTCGGCTGTTGCGAAGCTTCCCAAGCCTTCGTCTGCTTCGGGGAGCCCCTTGTTTCCCTGCGCAGGCCCGAGCGCCGCTGTAAAAACTCATCAATCTCGCTATCGCTTGCCTGCCAACGTGGCCCACGTTCGCTTCTCAACAGCGACAGACCGAGGAGTTCTAACGGACAGCTGGCCACAAGCTGGAGCGCTCCTTTCTTCGCGATCCGGCGCTCCTCACCGTCCTTGTTGATACGATCAACCGAACATCCATGTTCGATTAGCGCAAGGTATGCTGGGACTTCTGTATTGCCTGCTGCCGCAAGGCTTTCGCCAGTCATCTCATTCCCCGTGGCAGGCCAGGCAGGCGATGCTTGATTATCGCCTGATGATCACAATCGCTTGCCTGCGTTCCGCGACGACCGCATTCGGTCAAAGGACTAAACCGCTCGCGCGGTAGCTTTCCGCGGCTGGCGGCACGGCTAAGACGATAGCGCAACGGGGCGTCCTGTCTTGAGATTGAGGTGTTGCAACAATCTCACCCAAGACAGGAGCATCCCCATGACCGACGAGGCAGTAAGCCCGCTACGCCGGCGCATGATCGAAGACATGACGATCCGCAAGTTCGCAGCCAAGACCCAACATGACTACATTCAACGGGTCAAGCATTTCGCTTTGTTTCTCGGGCAATCGCCCGATCTGGCGACCTTCGAGGACGTGCGTCGTTATCAGCTGCATCTGGCGACGGGCGGCGCTGGCGTGCCGACCATCAACCAAGCCATCTCGACGTTGCGGTTCTTTTTCAAAGTCACCTTGAAGCGCCACGATATCGTCGAGCACACCCAGTTCATTCACGAGCCGCGCAAGCTGCCGGTGGTGCTGAGCGTGGAGGAGGTAGCGCGGCTGCTCGATGCCGCGCCGGGGCTGAAGTACAAGGCGGCTCTCAGCGTGGCCTACGGTGCCGGGCTGCGTGCCAACGAGGTCGTCTCGCTCAAGGTCTCCGATATCGACAGCAAGCGGATGATCATCCGCGTCGAGCAGGGCAAGGGCGGCAAGGACCGCAATGTCATGCTGTCGCCCAGCCTGCTCGCGCTGCTACGGGCCTGGTGGAAGATGGCTCGGCCGCTAGGCTGGCTGTTCCCGGGCCGCGATCCGGCCCAGCCAATGACCACGCGCCAGCTCAATCGTGCCTGTCATGCCGCCGCGCAGATGGCGGAGATCAACAAGCGCGTGTCGCTGCACACATTGCGCCACAGCTTCGCTACTCACCTTCTGGAGCAGAACGTCGACGTGCGCGTCATTCAGGTGCTCCTCGGCCACGCCAAGCTCGACACCACCGCGCTCTACACCCGCGTCGCTACCAAGACCATCAGCGAGGTCATGAGCCCGTTGGAGCACATCGCTCTCAAGCTCAAGGAGGCGCGGCCGCCCGGCTGACGCCGGGCACCTGTGTCGCGCCCGGCTCTGGAGGTTGCGGATATCTTCCGCAGCCATGGCCCGGCATGGCGTCACGCCCATGCCGGCCATGTCAGCCTCGACCAGTTGAAGTTGATGTCGGCGATCGAGAGCTGCCGCACGGCAGCCCTCGGCGGCCATGTCGCGCGCTGCGAGGACTGTGCCTTTACCACCATCGCCTACAATTCCTGCCGCAACCGGCACTGTCCGAAGTGCCAGGGCGCCGCGGCGAAGCAGTGGCTCGCCGACCGCGAGGCCGAACTGCTGCCGGTGCCGTATTATCACATTGTGTTCACGGTGCCGGCTCGGATCGCCGACATCGCCTATCACAACAGGGCCATCGTCTACGATCTGCTGTTCAAGGCCTCGGCCGAGACCATGCTGACGATCGCCGCAGATCCGAAGCACCTCGGCGCCAGGATCGGCATCACGTCCGTGCTGCACACCTGGGGCTCGGCCATGACCCACCACCCGCATGTGCACATGA
>NZ_LJYG01000109.1:0-43640 GCF_001440035.1 Bradyrhizobium manausense
TTTTTTTGAAGCTGAGCCCCTCGGCGTGAACAAAAGTCCACACCGCCCGCACGTCTGTCTTGATCCCCCGTGCGGCCAGCTCCTGCGTCAGCTTGCGCAAGGTGAATGGCCCCGAGCGAATGCGTTTGCGCAGCCAGTCGGCGTTGGCATCCGACAGAACCCGCTTCTTGTGGCCGCCGATCTGGCCGGGCGCCAGGCCTCCGGTATCACGCCTTAGGTTCTTCCACTTCGTCACACACGAGGGGCTGATCTGTAGCGCCTTCGCGATCGAACGAACCGTCTCGCCCGCGTCAGCGCGAGCCAAGGCACGTTCACGGATGTCTTCCGAATAGGGGCGCGTCATCCATGCTGGCCTCCGCACTCCAGCATGGAGCTTGAATCAGAAATCGCCCGCTCTGGGAACCCCGATTCCAGTCAAAAACATCATGCTCTAGGTAGATCTCCGGGTAAGTATTCGCAAGGCGGCGCCGCCGGTAAAGGACCTGCTGAGTGTGACCGCGCGGGAAACCTGGATCTTCTACATCAGTAGGTCATAGCAAGAGGTGGCGTGCCGGCCACAAGCCGAGATCGAGACGTGCGGGCAAAAGTTCAGTCTATTTGGTCGCCCCCATTTTTGCCATGGCCGTCAAGGCGCAACTCGATCCTAGCGATTTGCGCAAAACAGACCGATTTTGAAGCCCAGGCCAACGATATGGTCAGCTGGCCCCGCCTGCAACGAGTAATACCGAGCCTGAACAGGTCAGGCGTTCGGGCTCGGCAAGACTCGATCTTCGATACCAAATCCGCTTTTGGACCAAAGTGGGCGTCTGGGTAGATTAAGGCAGGGACGAAAGCTCAGCGTGATAACGTTCCTTCCTTTGCCATGTGGCTGGTCATGTCACTTGCGCAACTTGGTATTCGAGAGCTTTTCGCCTGCACCACCGCTCTTGGCCGCCTCGCCGCTAGCGGATGGTAGTTTCGATTTGTCGCCGCTTGCGAAAGTGAAGGTGTCCGCGCCGGCGCTAATGCCGTTCCACGCCACCGGTTCCGCGAGTGAAAGGAGCCAAAGTCCCTGAAATCCAGATGCAGCGTTCAGCTGCCCGGTCCACACGGTTGTCGATCCGCAGCCAACAAAATTCACCGAAAAGCTGATCGCCGTGCCACTATTGGTCTGCGCGAGCCAGCCCGTCATTGTCTGTGGGGCACCTGCATCGCAGCTATTGCTCGCATTGTTTGTGTAGATGCCGGAAATAGCGCCCGTGTTTGGATTATAATTGTCGACCGCCAGGGTTGAGCCGTATTGGTTGGTCCAGGTCCAAATCGGTTGCGCGGCTGCAGGCGCCGCCAGGATGAGTGGGCCGAGGCAAGCCGCGCCGATCCGCTTCGTCAATTTCCATCTCGCTTGAAACATTTCCGACTCCATGTCGCTCCATTAGTGGAGCAGCCCACTTATAAAACGGGGCATTGACAATTTAAACGAGTATGACGTCGTGATAGCGCTAGCACGTTGAGATGTGATTGACATCCAAATTTCAGCTCTTTTGCCAGCGTGGGTCCCCGTCATAAGGACACGAGCAGCCGACTCGTGACCGGGCCGGACATGCTTGAGCTATCGACAGCTCTGCGCCATACTGCGGCGACGGTGGGCCCAGCTACCTCAATGAGTCATTGGGCCGCGATCGCGGGCCCGGTGTACAAAGCCAGCCTCACCGACGAACACGGCTTTGACCACCAGATCACGCTCGCATGAGGAAGACTTGCGCAGTTCGCGAGCTGCGGCGACCATGTTGACGAGCGCCGGACGAACTTCTGTCCATTTGCGAGTCTTTAGACCGCAATCCGGATTGATCCAGAGCTGTGAGTCCGACAGTCGTTGGCGGGCCAGCGTGATGAGATCCGCTATCTCAGAGGGGTCGGGAACGCGGGGCGAGTGGATGTCATAGACGCCAGGGCCGATGTCGTTCGGGTACTTGAAGGCAGTGAACGCATCGAGCAGCTCCATCCTAGAGCGGGAGGTTTCGATCGAGATGACATCTGCGTCCATCGCGGCAATTGCGTGGATGATGGCATTGAACTCCGAATAGCACATGTGGGTATGGATCTGCGTTGCATCGGCAACACCGGACGAGCACAGGCGGAAGCTTTCAACAGCCCAGTCGAGATAAGATCTCCAATCGGATCGACGGAGCGGCAAACCTTCGCGTAGCGCGGCCTCATCGATTTGGATCATGGTTGCGCCGGCCTTTTCCAGGTCCGCGACCTCGTCACGGATAGCGAGCGCGATCTGACGGCAGGCCTCGCTGCGCGGAATGTCGTCACGGACAAACGACCAAGTGAGGATTGTCACCGGTCCCGTAATCATTGCCTTCATCGGCTTTGTGGTCAGCGACTGCGCGTAGCGCCACCATTCGATAGTCATCGGCTTCGGGCGGGAGACATCGCCGAACAGTATAGGCGGACGAACGTAACGGGAGCCGTAGGACTGCACCCAGCCATGCCTAGTGAAGGCGAATCCGGAGAGCTGCTCGGCGAAATACTGGACCATATCATTGCGCTCGAACTCGCCGTGGACTAGCACGTCGAGCCCGATGTCTTCCTGCCAGAGGACCGCGCTGGCCGTTTCCTTCTTCAAGAATTGTTCATATTTCGCCTTTGTCAAGTTTCCCTTGGCATGCTCGGCGCGGGCGTTGCGTATCTCGCTCGTTTGCGGGAACGACCCGATCGTGGTTGTGGGGAACAGCGGCAGGCCGAAACGCTTGCGCTGAACCTCCGCACGTGTCGCAAAAGCACTGTTTCGGCGGCGCATTGCCTCGTGAATCGCCGCCGTTCGCCGGGCGACGGCCTTGTCATGGATTTTCGGCGATGCCTGGCGTGCCCTCGCTGCAAGGTCTGATTCGGAAAGTGCGGCAATGACATTTCCGTCGCCCGCAAGCGCCTTCGCCAAGGTCGTGAGCTCCTCGATCTTCTGGACCGAGAAGGCAAGCCATCTCTTCACGTCCCGATCGAGATCGGTTTCGAGCGCAAGGTCGATTGGCACATGCAAAAGCGAGCAGGAAGGCGCGAGCTGCACGCGCTCCTTGCCGAACTTTGCAATGACGGGCTTGTACTGCTCAAGCAGTGCCGACAGGTTGGAACGCCATACGTTGCGGCCGTCGATGACGCCGAGTGAAATTACGAGATCCGCGCGGGCGCCGTATTCAATCTGCCTCAATTGCTCCGGAGCGCGAACAAGATCGACGTGCAGTCCGGCCAACGGCAGCTTCAGAGCGGTCGCCAAATTGTCGCCGATTGCTCCGAAGTAAGTTGCAAGCATGACCTTGATGCCAGGCACCTCCTCGGCGAGACGCCCGTAGGCGCGCTGGAGTCCATTCCGCGTGGTTTCGTCCAGATCAAGCACCAGATAGGGCTCATCAAGCTGGACCCACTCGGCTCCACGTTTCGCCAGTTCTTTAAGAACTTCGACATAGACGGGCACGAGGCTATCGAGCAGCGAAATCGGATCAAACGCTGGATCGACGCTCTTGCCTAGTTTCAAGAAGGTGACTGGTCCCACCAAGACAGGACGCGTCTGATAGCCGAGGGCTTTCGCCTCCTCATATTCCTCGATCGGCTTGCGGGAAGAGAGCTTGAAGGTCTGTCCTTTATGGAATTCTGGCACCATGTAGTGGTAATTGGTATCGAACCACTTAGTCATCTCCTGCGCAGAGGCGCCAAGGCCTTGACCGGTGTGAGCCCAGCTCGCCTCTCGGTCCTGGTCTTGCGAGCCCCGCGCCATGGTGAAATAGGTCTTCAGCGAGACGGGACCACTCTCCCAGCCATACGCCTCAGGAATGGCGCCGACCGTGACGCTCGTGTCGAGAATCTGGTCATACAGTGAAAAGTCATTAGACGGGATGATAGTGACGCCCAACAGATTCTGACGTGCCCAATTGGCGACACGAAGACCGGCTGCAGCTTCAAGGAGCTGCTGGTCGCTGATCTTGCCAGCCCAGTAGCCTTCGAGCGCCAGCTTGAGCTCACGGCGTGGCCCAATACGCGGCATGCCGAGGGTCGCGACAGGAAGTGAGAGAAGAGACATAGCTTTATCCCCATTGTGTGGGGGCAAAGGCCATGGCGGAACGCAGGCAGGAAGGCCGCCAAAGCGAGGCCTGCTGCTAGGCGTACCACCGGACACCCCGCCCGTGGACGATTATGTTGTCGGGGCAGGTCTCCTGGCTCGCGGGTCATCGCCTGCATCCGGCCTTCCCGAAGCGTTTGCTTCAGTGACGCGTTTGGATACGGGCTCGCCGCTTACAGTTGCGGGGGCAGCGCCGGCATTGCTTTGATCCTGAACGAATCGAAAGCGCACCGGCTTCCCTCTTAGCTCCAGATCAAGCTAGATCTAGAGAACCTCGACGCCTGCGATTATCTGCAACGCAAGCGGTTCGTCAACCCGGAGATGCCAATAGACGCGTCGAGCTCCCCGGAGCAATCGTAGTATCAGGCTCGGGGCGCTTGCATGTGATCGACGAGGTTGGCCGTAATACCAACGCTTGCAATCGCGCTGTTGTTGGTCACACGACGCTCGTATCGGCTAGTGATTATCGAGTAGCCCGGGCCTGGGAAACGCCGCTGCTGTGAAACCACGCCACACAAAACGCACAACTCGACAAAGGGTTAAGAACCTTGACCAGCGTTTCCTTATCGCCGACCTTTTCTAGACATTGCGCATGGAGAGCAATGGAGTGCTTTTTGGTTAGTTCCGCTTCGGTGTCACCGCTGCGACTCTTTAGCGCGGCAATCTGGATCGCTTAGACCGCCCCTCTAAGTCGATCACAAAGCCGCTCTCATTGCCTTTTTCAAATTCACTCGGTAGTGGAGGAAATATCAATCCCTCAGCGAACTGCGGAGCTCTCACCTCGGTCAACTACCAATGCTGGCAATTGATCGAACTGACGTAATGGTCAATTTTAAATCAAGACCTTCGCGAACGCCGAACTAACCTACCCGAGATCGCGTGAAGAGCTCAAGCAAGGGCTCGCCGCTGCATCACGGGCTATGAAGGATCCCGCCATGCAGCCCCATTTGGCGTTCGTCGCTCTTTCGAGTTGAATAATGTGATCCCGTGGCAACCGCAAAATTGGAGGCGCCGGAGCCATGACTGCAACGGTCTTGTCGAACAATGTCATTCCTTGCGCGGATATCATCAAACGGGCAGCACGCATCGGCGCGGAAATCCGAAATATTAAGCTGTCGGGCGATTTGCCGGAGCAGACGATCGCCTCGATCAATGAGCTACTGTTGGAGCACAAGGTTATCTTCTTTCGCCAACAGGAGCACCTTGATGATGCGGAGCAGGAGCGCTTTGCCGTTCGTTTCGGAAAGCTGGCACGTCATCCGACGCTCGGTGCGATTAACGGAACGGCGTCGATCATCGAGCTTGATTCAGCTCGCGCCGGTAGCCGGGCCGACCTCTGGCACACTGATGGAACCTTCATCGATGCCTACCCCAAGATTGCGGTGCTGCGAGGCATTGTGATGCCACCATTCGGTGGCGATACGGTTTGGTCAAATACCGTCACGGCCTACCTCGACCTGGCTCCGCCTCTCCAACGGCTTGCAGACAGGCTCTGGGCCCTTCACAGTAACGCCTTCGATTACGCGATACTGGCCCGCGCCAGCGAGCTCGACAAAAGGCACTTAGACGAAGTTTTCACTAAAACAATCTATCAGACTGAGCATCCCGTTGTGCGCGTACACCCGGAGACCGGGGAACGCACGCTGGTGCTCGGTGCTCTAGTGCAAAACTTCATTGGTGTCCCGAAATACGACGGCCAGAAGCTTTTTGATTTGTTTCAGTCTCATATCACGGCGCTTGAAAACACCGTGCGCTGGAACTGGAAGGAAGGCGATGTAGCGATCTGGGACAATCGCGCCACACAACATTACGCCGTGAATGACTACGGCGACCAACACCGCCTCGTTCATCGTGCAACCATCGCCGGCGAAGTACCCGTTAGCATCGATGGTCGGAGCAGCGTGACACACGTAACGTCCCCCAAGCAGCCCGCGGCTGAGGTCGCTTAGACGGATCACAAGATTGGCCGCGACCCGGACCCGGACAACGGAAGCTATCGCACTCAACTATGAATCTGATGCTCGAGCTCGCAAATCGAAAAGCAGTAATTGTTCTTGAGAGGACAAATTGGATTCAGCAGCTACTTGGTAGCGGTACTATGATCGCGTGCTCATAAACCGGGTGTCGGGTCAGGTACCCCTGATGTTCGCTCGTCCGCCAATAGCGGCGGAATTGCAGACGTCGCCAGAGGTCGCAGAAGGGCCAAAAAGGAGATATCATTCGATCGCTTTGTGGATGCCTAGCAGAAGCTTACGGGCGCCAGGTGGTCGTGAGCAACGAGGCCATTTGAGCGCGATGGTTCCTGCCCGTTGCCGATAGCGTTCCGAACTAGGCAAAATGGCATGCTCGATGGCTTGCCGGATCTCCGGCGTCTGCGCGTCAATCAGCATGGGCGTTCGTACCGTACCTCGCGGCCCTGCGGCTGATATCACCTACCAACCTTAGCAATTGATGCAATGGTGACCACATGGCAATCGGACGGCAGCTAAGGTCTTGCCTCTCACGCTAAGGAAGTCGGGATGCAATATGGGTCTGCCTACGCCAGCAAGCGTGATGGATCTGCCGTCTCGTTAGCGTCAGCTGTGAGGTCTACAGCGATCGTATTCGTTTCATGCAAACCGCTCGCAAACTTTCTCGCGCGATCATCGAGGATCCGGCCCTCAAAGGTTTTAGTGCTCCGTAGCCCTCGATTGCTTCGTCTCGTGGGCGTTGCGAACGAAAATTCATGAAACAAACGCGCAGAGTTGGATTACTATCGCAGTGTTCCTCGCGGCGAATCTCATCGTGGATGCGGCGTTGGCTCAAGCTGCCACCGTGCCTAGCTCACAAAGTGACACTCCTGGTGAGGTCGCCGACGGAGGAATTAAAAAGAAGAACCGCCTGGCGACGTCCTACCGAAGGTATCGGTCGCAACAAGCTGCGCATCTCACCGGTAGCGCGGCGCTTGAACAGACCGAAAACGCGTTTGCAGCAAAGCGCGAAGCTGCGGGTGTGGTTGCAAAGAATAAAATTCCGGAGAATGCCGGCCCATTTGCAAAGTACGAGGACCTGCGCGAAAAAGGTATGTGGCTCAATATTCCCGGTCCGGCCGATACAGTAGATCAGGATTACGGCGGCGTTAGATCTGCGCTGGGAGAAGTCGGAATCGGCTATGTTGGCGGGACAGTAAACACCTTCGTGGACAATCAGCTGCCGAATGCAGCGAAGAGCGCCATTCGTGATCAGCTATATGCAGGTCAGAACCCGACATTCAATACCCTAAATTTCATGATCGTGACCTATGATCTCAGCCGATTTGGGATTCCCGATGGTCAGATCATCGTAGGAGCCCAGCAGCAGTACTGGACATGGAAGCCCGGCGGGCCAGATAGAGTTGGGATCAATACGATCGGCTACTATCAAACGTTTTTTGACGGGAAACTCGAACTCAAAATGGGCTATCTCAGGAACATAAATGAGTTCGTAGGCACGGTGGTCGGAGGAAACGCAGCAGTAAACGTTTTTGGAGCGTCATCCCACATTTTGTACCAAGCAGGCATGAGCAACAATGCCGCGCCGACGCCAGCGTTCAATCTAAAGTACAATTTTGATGATCGGTTCTACAACAGGATTTCAGTACAGCGTTCACTCAGTCCAGACGGTCAATTTGCGCAAATTCGCGAAAATCCGACTGGCTTAAACTGGAGCACGACGAACGCGGGCGTTCTCTTGCTCGACGAAGCCGGCTACAAGAACAAAGCTGCTCCAGGTTTACCTGAGACTTGGTTGCGGGCAGGTGCCGGTTTCAACAATAGTAGCTACACCGACTTGCAGGATCCGAAGCAACCGAGGGCCGACGGGAACAGCATCTATTACGCGGCAGCGGACAGGCAACTCTGGCAGTCGGATGTCCTAGGCTCACCAACTCGCGGCATCTATGCAGGATTTTCCGTGATGTACGCGCCGCCCGACTCAAACAGGGTGAGTAAGTATTTCGAGCTCCGTCTCTACGCGAAAGGGTTGTTTGACAGCCGTCCAAGTGACCAGATTGCGATTGTTGCCACCAACACTGCGTGGAGCAACGTTGCAGTAGAAGCTGCCGTGGCCAAGGGCCATCTTGTGCATCGCGACAGTACGGCGCTTTCCGCAACCTACACGGCACATCTGTCGTCCGGGGTATATTCAAGCTTAGGACTGACATACGTCAATAACCCTACGAGCATCACTTACACGCCGCGAACGGGACATGCGTTGAACGTGTTAGTGTCTACGTCGATATTCTTCTAAGCCTTCAAAGATAGGGAGAAATTCACAAGCACGCCAATGCGGATATTGGTATCCGCGATGCTTGGCGAGGGGCACGAAGCTGTCGACACACAGCGGCCACGCAGCGTGATGCCCGCCACATTGATGGCCATTGGATTGGCCAGCTAACGCGGCTTCTTGGATCTATGCAGTTCAGCGCCTCTCGCGAATTGTGCCAGAGGGGAGGGGCATTTGCCCCGAACTGTTCTATCTTCCTCTACCGTCTATAGGAAAGCCGAATAAGCGATGTATCGGCAAAGCTCGCAGCATCTCGCACCTCGACAGTCGCCCGCTCAGGTAAGGGGGAAGTCAGAACGGTGCTCACCAGGACAGCTGCATGATCTGACCTTGTCAGATCGCGGCCGCACTTTGCAGGAGATAATCTCTCGCTAGAGGAGATCTGCTTTGGAGAAGTCCAGTCGGGATATCGATGGGTCACCCTAGAATTGCAAGAATACAATGTTAAGGGCGAAATGCGAACCGCAGAAGACGTTCTTGGGGAGAGGCAAGACGCGCTCTACGGTATCAACACTCTCCGGGCTTTGGAGAATTTTTCACTCACGCGCCGCACAAATCGGGATGCCGTCATTGTGAGCAACCATGTCGTCGATCCTCTCCGATCCCAATTGTGAAGGCTTGGAATCAACGACTACCTCAGCGAGGTGATTGCTTTTGAAAGCCGCGCCACACAGTTCAAATCGATGAGCAAGGGGGAGCGGCTTCGTCTGTACATGCAGAAAAACGCCCCGAAACCGCCGGCGACCTTCATTATCGGCGATATACCCAGAATATTGCACGCGACCTGGGGGCTTATGAGTGTCTCGATGACCGGCGGATTTGTTTCCAATTCGCGATTGCAGGCAACAGAACCGGACTACATCTTCCGCGGCCATCATGAGCTATTGCCGATCTTGCAGAGGCACGGCTTATTCCGGGACGCATAAAATCATCGTCGAAGAATAATGACCCGATGTCGCCCTATAGCGACAAAAGCCACCCTCATGCGTATCCGTGCCGCCCGCAGTAAGGAGCTGACGTTGCCTCAATCGGCGTACCCGTGGACCCTTCCGCTTATTGTGGCGGCCGTGAAAAGTATCTGATTCTTCTGCCCTTTTTTTCGCTGAGCGGCAGAGGCCCGTGTTCGCGTCCGTGGACCATTCGGGCTGAAGATACCAGGTGTCGTTTTGCAAACGGATCGTTAGGCTGACGATCCGGCATCGGCACGGCTAGAGTGTGTTTTAGGGTTAGGGATGCAGGACATAATTCTCGACTCATTCTCAGATTGCTCAAATCCGATCGAACCTGGTCTTGATAAGCCGCTTGTGGCGCAAGAAGGGCGGCTAAGCCTCCGCGCTGCTGCGGCCTCTGTAAGATGGGGGCGCGTGGTTCTCGGGCCAAAGAGCCCACAAAAACGCTTTTTGGAGAAGTTCGTATCCGCGTGGTGATGTCGAAGTGAACCTCCAGTCTAGGTTATGATCGCGAATCCAGCGCGAGAACGGTGAATATAGCGTTCAACCTCCGTCGCTAGACGGGCATAACCGCATCGCACCTCTACCGCCGAGTGCTACCGTTGTGCTTCATACGCTACTATCTTGCGATCGCTCTTCCAAAGCTCAATCGCGTAATCATTTGCAACGCGCCGTACCCGCTCCTTTGCTACGTCCTCATCAGAACAGATAAATTCGACGAAACTCACAGCATGTCCATCTGGCCCGACTAGGTAGGCCGTGTACCGCTCCATCGAAGCTACCTCTAGCCGACGGCTCGTGACCATAGCGGCCCCGGTCGCTGCACTGACCGAAAACGCGCAACCCGGATTACGGCGCAAACCTGCGCGGAGTAAAGTCCCAAGATTGTTCTTCAACGATTCACTCCGTGATTGGAGTGCGGCTCCCCGACCAGATCGTGTACGTGAAGTCCGCGCCTTCCCGGTGATCGAACAGCCTTGCGTGCTTGCTGGTGACCTTTACGGAAAAGAAAGATGAAGTGTCGTGATCAAAGCCGCTGTACGCTCCCAGGGGGCGCGGCCTCAGCCGCCAACGTGATCTCACGCCCTGGTGAAACATATACGGCAGTGAGCCGCCGACTTTGCACTGATTGTCGGAGTCGTATCCGCTCGCCCAATTTGCGTTTACCCACACCCTGATCCTATTGTATCCACGGGTTTCGTGTTCGTACAAGCTGAGGACCTCGCGGCGGAGCGCGTGAGCAAAGGCGACCGCAGCCACAGCCGCCCGCATATGCTGTTTCATGGCACCTCACCGCAAATCGGTCGGGGCGGACACAACACGCCGTGACACGTCCGGTCCGCCCCTGCATCACCCAGCCGGGAGGCGAGACGGTGATGGTGTGCTGGGCGAAGCAAGCTGCGTGCCGAAGGCGAAATTACGAAGTCTACAGGCGCCTTGCGATGGTGTGCACAGCGTCAGCCTAGGAAAATCGGCTCAAACCCGACAAGCTCGCAGAGCTCTTGTCCGATTGCTCGCAAAGGCTGTGGTGCGGAGCCTCGGCTTTGCTGGATTTGCCTTGACGGCCACCGGCACGCCGCCATTTGCCAGAGGTGCGGCTATGCCGACACCTGGCGCTTCCTCGCTTCCTCCTCCGCCGATCCATCGCGAAGGATCAGTTCGCATCAAACTCCAGGAGCAATGAGCTGGAGCCGCGATGCTCGCCAGCAGTCCACGGAAGCCTCACTTGTCCCATCTCTTCGGGCGATACGCGCTGGCCGTTCAAGCGAAAAGCGCGCGGTTAACAGCATACCTTTTCAATTCTGCCTTGTCGGCCAGCACATCGGCCGATGCCTTTAGACGCGTAGCTAGTGCAAGTATACATCGGCCGCCTCGGTGACAGCTTCAAGGTTATGCAGACCGTTGTTCAGAGCCTGGTGATACGGTCAACTACTAACATTGGCAATTGATGAAGATGACGCACACGTGGCAATCCTACTCAATCAAGCCAGAAGAAAATCAGGATGAATATAGACGTGGCCACCCGATGAACCTGAATGATATGCTGCTCGCTCGTTGCCTACGGCCGCACTCTCGATCTCGGAAGCCGATGTACGAGCTGAGACGCAATCGGCCCGGCGTCGCCGAAGTCCATGAACTTCACGTCCGTCAGCATGACGGAGCCTATCGGGTGCGACCTACTTGCCGGTTGTCGTGACGGAGGCCTGCCTGATCATGCGCCCGGAGTACGCAGCAAAGGTGCAGAGGCAGTCTCTTGCCTCGCGATGCAGTCGTTGACCGATTAATCCTGCGAAGGCGGAAGAGTTCGCCAAAGTCGGTGCAGCATGTTTCCTCTGGGTTTAGCCGTCATCTCAATGCTCTACGCGACGGTCGGGCAGGCGGGCGGGACCGCGTTTCTCGGGCTGATGGTGTTCGCCGCTCTTCCGCCAACAGAGATGCGCCCGACAGCGCTCGCTCTCAACGTCGCTGTCGCGACTTATTCAACCTGGGTCCTTAATCGCAACAGAGTCGTTGACTGGACAATGCTGCGTCCGCTTTTGTTTTCATCAACGCCAATGGCACTCGGCGGCGGCCTTATCGTGCTTAGGGATTACATTTACAGGCCAATGACTGGCAGCCTCCTTCTGCTGGCAGGCGCCGTGATGGCCTTACGGCGCGATCGCGCCACCGATCACGATCGCCAAATGCCGCTCTGGGGTACCGCAAGTGTTGGAGCGATCGTCGGCCTGGTTTCTGGCCTGACCGGTGTTGGCGGCGGAGTGTTCTTGGCTCCGACGCTCATTGCATTGAATTGGGCGTCTCCTAAGCAGGCCACTGCGCTGTCGAGCCCATTCATCCTGGTGAACTCCGCAGTCGGGTTAGCCGGAGTTCTTCTCGCCGGCCAAGTGCCGTCTTTGCATTTCGGGTCGTATGCTATCGCCGCGCTGGGAGGCTCCATCACAGGAACGGCAATCGGCCTCAAATGGCTGGGTCAAACAGCCACCAGGGTCATACTCGCAGGAGTTTTGTTCGCCGCCGGGATCCAAATGGTTCTTGTGTGAAGGCTGAGGTCGCTGGAGCGGCGCTCGGGTGATCGTCGCGAGCCGGATAATGAGCGAGTAAACATTCGGCTCGCGCCTCTCAATGGGGGCGAGGTGGATATCGGATGCACGTCTAAGCGGGATGAGCAATATACTGATCCAAGCTCGGTCGTGGACGATGCGTTCAACCGAGTACGGAGCCACCTGCAGTAGCACGAGCATCTGATTGGCAGCGGTCGGTCAGCGTCCGAAGTAGGGACGGTTGGCACCGTGGTGCGGACCAGGCTGCCAGTTCGGTTTTCTCAAGGGACCCCTAATTGGGAGATTTACTTCAGTTGCATCGGTGTTCTGGAAGCTGGCGCGGAGATCGGTGTCGGAGCGCGCGTGAGCTCGGTCGAGGAACTCGGCGAAGACGGTCTGCAATCCATCGCAGTCAAAGCTTTGGGCAAGTGCGCCTAAGCTTGTCGTCGCACCCGACAATACATAGCGATGCGAGCTGTAATGGCCGCGCCAGATCTGCGCGGCGGAGCAGCTAAGTCATTGAGAGAGGCTCTCGCGTCGTCTGATGAGAGAGCCTCCGTCCTTCTACCGGCGTGTCGCCGCTTCCCGCAGACGCGATAGATGATCGCATGTTCTCTGGGAGGGTGGCTCCGGTTCCGACGGCGCTATATCGGCGACCCGGAGGGGTTTTTCGCGTTGGCGAACCGAGTCTGAGCCAGCTTATCATGTCCGGGCGATGCCAGCGCGCCGAGTTTCTATTTATACATCACCAAATGCGTATAGATCATGCAACCACCCAGCCGCGAGATTGATGGGGGGCGAGTTCACCCTTCTCGTGGTTCCTCCGCTCTGGTAGACGACGTAGAAAATCTTACTCGTGGGGCCCGGTCCGGGCGGCGTTTATTCCGCCCGGCATGTTTTCACCTCTGAAGGGGGCCGGTATCGATCAGCGTGCCCCATGCCGCTCTCACCCGACGGCGGTGTGCCTTTCTTGCGAGAATGTCGGCACCAGTTCTGTGCATGTCGGCCGAGTCGATCTCCAGGAGGGCTCTGCCAGATTTCCTCAGCGATGCCCGGGTGCTAATAAGCTCATGTTGCCTCTATTCAGTAGCCGTTTGCCTTTTGAACGCGTCTGCGGGCGCTTTTCCAGAGAACTGAGAGTCTTAGGAGACGACTACATGAAGTCCGTGCGGATCACGCCTGAGGAATAATTTGCAAGACGGCCAAGTAATCACTTTCCTACTGCTATCGGCGCTAAGCGGAAACTGTGCCAACTTCAGACGACATTCAGGACTCCCGACCAGGCTTCCAGCTATCTTCACAAGCACCGAAAAGAGTTGGAGCATGCAACCCGCGAAAGATTCGCCCGTGGCGAGTTGGAAGACGGGGTGTCGTCAAACCGACAACGCTTTCAGAGTTAGCATCCGCTTTAAATTGCTGACGGCAGTCCAGGGATGAGAGCAAAAGCCCGTCTATTTGAGCGGGTATTTGATCTTTGGCAGCTGCCCGGTTAGCGAATGAAGGAATGCGACAATATCATCCACCTCCTTTTTGGCTGGCTTGGCGCCGAGCTGCGCTTCGCTCATCACGCCCACCGCCTGCTTGAGACTCAAGACCTGCCCCGAATGGAAGATCGATGCCCGTAAGGCGACGTTGCCCAGCGGCGCGGATAAATATCCATCGTTTGCGATCTTGGCAACCGCAAAGCCGCCCCCTTGTCGGCGACTGGTCAAACAACAGTGCTGCCCGACTTCTCGATTACGCCGAGCAGGACAGTAGCTACGCTCCTATTCGGACCTTCGTACAGGTGGGGGGCGGAGTGCTGCGAGCAGCGAACCGTCATCGGCGAATAAGTCCCAGACCACGACTCCGGCGAGCGCATGGGTGCGAGCGTACGTCGCCTTGCATGCGATGGAGAGTGGGTCGTCGTAGCTGATCCACAAGCGCCGTTCGGCGCTGTAGAGCCACGGCACCTGGGCCTCGTCGCTCCAATAACGGCGAAACCCCTGCTCCTCCGGTCGCCGGGCAACGAGATCTCGATAATCGATGCCGTCGCTTCCTCCCCACTCCTCGCTCGCTGTAGCCCCCGGTTGGAAAAGCCCGCCCTTTTCTTGCGGCACGCCCGCAACGGCTCGGCTATAGAAGGCCATCCCGAGCGTCACCTTGGCTGGCGGCACGCCGGAACGGATCAAGGCGGTCACGCTCGCATCGACATTCAGGTCGGGATTTGGATCTCCGGCGCCGGCGAACAGTGGGGCATTGAAGCCGGCAAAGGCCGAGCCCGCATGATAGTCGTAGGCCATCACATTGATTCGGTCGACCAGGCGAGCGAGAGCGGCCGCCTCTAGATTGATAATTTTGTCAGGCGTCGACGACACCGCGATGGTGAGCTCCAGGCTCCGGCGCTCCAACGCGGAAAAGCCCGCGAGCTTTCGGCGGAGCTCCGCAATCAGGAGCGTAAAATTGCCACGGTCCTCGATGTGCGCAAGATTTCCGGGACGTCCTCCTGAGACAGGAAATTCCCAATCGACATCGACGCCATCGAACAGACCTGGATACGGCCGAAAGAACGCCTCGACGACGGATTGTGCAAACCGCGCGCGCGAGAGCGGCGTGGCAGCTGCGGCCGAGAAATATTTCGATCCGTTCCAACCGCCTAACGAAATCAGGATCCGAAGCTGCGGATTGCTCCGCTTCAATTCGGCGAGTTGGGCGAAGTTGCCGCCGAACGGACCGGGCGCCGTCCCATCGCAGGCTCCGGCGTCGAGGCAACTGTCCGTAAGTTCAGCCAGTCCTTCTGCCGAGACGGTACCGAATGCGTACATCAAGTGGGTCAGCTCGCGAGCCGGGATCGTCCTGATGCTCGGGCCGCCTGGCCGAGCCTTCCAAGGGGCCAGATAGCCGGCGACCACGGGGCTCCCGACTTGTGCGGCCCACCCCTGCTGCATCAAAGTTTGTCCGCACACGAGGGTAAACAACCCGGCCGCGGCGAATGTTCGACGATTAGCAAGACTCAAGACCATAGGCTCTCTGCTGGATTGCGCGTTTGCGCCAACGGATGACGACGACCTCCAGGATATCGCTCGGCACGACTGCCGCGAACCTATCGACATCAAACTGATCACTCGTTCTCAACCAAACGCCTCAAAGCGGCTCCGGCGCGACACCGGATTCAGGTGCGATATACTTGGGGTCGATATAGCGGTTGTCCATACCTAACAGCGGGCGCCGGCAGTGCGCCCTGCGCGGTGGCGTAGTGCTCGCGAATAGGGCGGCCGGTGAAGTGCCAGTCCGGTGAGACCCAGCGATCTTCTGATCAGCCAATCTGCGCGACAGCGATCTCGTCAGCTTCTCGAAAGGCAGCTCTGCTATCTAAGGGTTCGGAACGGCTGTGGCGGTTCTCAATTGGAGACTAGGTATGCGCGTTAACACTACCGACCGGTTGCCACCAATCCCCGAAGAGAGGACGAGCCGGCAAGACGGTCCAACGGACTTTCAGCAGCAGCTCAGCGCGCTAAGGACGCCGGCGATGCTCAACAGGGCGGGCAATTCGCAGGGCGGGGCGCAGACGCGTCTTCCGCGGTCTCGCTTGAACCTTCCATATCGTGAGTCCGCGCTGCACGACAGTCCTGACCTCTTGCGAAGGGGCGCTCCGTCGGCGGAAGTCGTCGCGACGCTTGCAGGAGCGCAGGCGCGTCTTCCCCGGTCTCGCATGAACCTTCCGTATAGTGAGTCTTCCCGGTTGCGCGATGGTCCTGACTTTGTCCGCGATCCGTCGCAGGATAACCCGTCGCTGGACTTCAGCACGTCTCCCGGCGCGTTGCTGTCCGGGATAGAGACAGATCACCCGGAGGCTCGAATGAATCGTCCGTATAAAGAGTCCGTGCTCCTTGCCGATGCTCGCTTTGCGCCGCCTGATGAAACGACTAACAGAGCGGTTCAGGAGGAGGTTGGGGCGTCTTCGCCGGCAATCTCATCCGAGCGATACTCAAAACACCACTGGCGAAATATATAATCGCTAAGTCCCGCATCTGAGGCAGCTAGACTGCCTCAGTATAATCCGAGCGATCTGACGATACAATCTCCCAGGCCCCGCCCGCCGATATATCCTGCGACGGCGAATGGCCAGTCGATTCCGAATTGCTTTCAGTCATGGGCGAGCACAGGTACTGAAAGGAATGCCGCTCATATAGCGACAGCCAAAGCTTGCCGCACATTTGTCAGCGTGATTACACCAATCTAAGATTCTTCCTCAACTCCACGTGCGCGATGGAGGCCGCTGACGCGCAGCTGGTCTCGCAAAGCGAAGAAGAATAAGGTCGTGCCCGGCCACACGACGGCTTCCGACCGGCCATCCACTATTGAAAGCCAGCTACGTATTCGAGCGTCCGTTTCGCGGGTGCGTCGACTTGCTTTAATCGGCGATAGTGGTCTTCCTAATGTTTACCGAAATCGCTTGCCTTTCGCACGTAATAACCTTGCTTCTGAATAGCTAGCCTGATCTCGTGACTGACGCCGATACCGGCGTCTTCTTCTTTCGCCTCTTCGTGAGCGAACCCGTGGCTGGCAGCGGAGCTCCCCGTGAACAACCCGCAGATCATCTCTATCGTTTAGATACACATCGAACATGTCCGACCTTTGGCTGAAATCGAGGCTATCCTGGCTGTCTCGTGTACGTGAACAAGCGGGGTCATTGGACTTTCGCTCAAACTCGCCAACGACACGTGTCGCCAGCGACCGAATGCGACCAGATTCAGTCGCGAGAAGTGTGTACTGCCGAAGTCCGGCTTTCACCGGACGTCGCTTGTCACACTATTTTGGCTTATAGTCAGCGTAGACGATCAACGCCACCGGATCGAACCTTTGTGAAGGGGTGTGCGCGTGATGTCCTAGCGGTGGCAACACGTTGCAGCTGAAATGCCGATCTCGCGATGACAGCCCATGCACCGGTAAATTCCAGCGTTGGGAGCTGCGGCTCCTGGCCCGTAATCCCGATCAAAAGCTTCGCTGGAAGACTGTTGCAGATAGTTCGCGCCTTTGTAGATGGCCATTTCACTTTTCTTGACCGACTAATCTATGAATCAAATGAAATTCATTTTCGGCGGCAAAGCTGCTTAAATTACTTCTCCACGTTGCATGCGCGCCATCACTGCCACTGGGCGGCCGCGATCAAGATGAGAACTCACATTGCGCCGCCTGAAATGTTCCTGAATGCTAGGCCGTTGCCTCACGCAATTTGTCCCCCAGTGGGTTGGGACTGCGGGGGCGACAATGAGGCACTGAGCATGCGACTCGAAGAGAACTGACCGCCGCTGTGGGGCAGCGCTACAGAGAGGCGAGCCGCGCGGAGAAGGCACGAATTCCTGACGAGTTTGTGGTTGTGACGGGCTTCCACCGAAAGCATGCGATGCGCCTGCTCCGAGGCGATATCGGGCAATCCTCGGTTCGGCGCACCCGTCGCCAGATTACGAGCAAGCTGAATGAAATGCGCTGGCAGTTCTTTGGGACATCGGACCGGATTTGCGGCAAGAGATTGAAAGCGCTGCTGCCGCTCCTGATCGAGTCGATCGAACGGAACGGCCACATGCCCTGGCGCCCGAAATCCGCGCGAAGCTGCTAGTGATGAGCGCGTCGACGATCGACCGGGCGCTGGGCAAGGTCCGACAGGAGGGTGGGCGCCAGCGCCGTCGGCCGGTGGCGAGCGCATTGCGACGGAGCATCCCCGTACAGACGTCCGCCGACTGGAAGGATCCGGCGCCCGGCTTTGTCGAAGCCGATCTGGTCGCCCACAGCGGACCCTCGGCGCGCGGCAGTTTTGTCCAGACGCTGCTGCTCACGGATATTGTGACCGGTTGGACGGAGTGTGCGCCGTTGCTCGTGCGTGAGCAAACGCTCCTGAACACCGTGTTGACAGAACTTCGCCGACAGCTGCCGTTTTCCCTCCAGGGCATCGATGCCGATAATGATACCGTGTTCATAAACGAGACGCTAAAAGCATATTGTGAGCAGGCGAACATTGTCCTCACTCGGTGCCGACCTTACCGCAAGAACGACCAGGCATTTGTCGAACAGAAGAACGGAGCCGTGGCCCGACGGACGGTTGGTTATCGGCGGTTTGAGGGGCTCGAGGCGGCTGCGTTGCTTGGACAACTCTATCGCTCAGTGCGTCTATTCGTGAACTTCTTCCAGCCGTCGTTCAAGCTGATCGGAAAACAGCGCGATGGCGCACGCGTCAGAAAATCTTACAGTGCACCGACGATGCCGCATCAACGCCTGGCAGGCGACCCACATACTCCGATGCGGTTCGGGCCCGACTGCAGGAAATCTGCGTCAGTTTGGACCCGGTCGAGCTGCTGCGTGACATTCGGTCCGCGCAGCAACGTCTGGCCAACTTTGCCGACGTGAAGTCGCCGGACGATGCGATTGCTGTGGCCCCGCCGATCGACTTGTTCCTCGCCAGCTTGCGAACGGCTTGGAAAGAGGGCTCATCTCGACCGATGGACCGGCCAATCTCAAAGCGAAGTGAGGTCGTCGTCGGCCTGATCCGCTCCTTCAGGCGATCCCAAAGCTGCAGGAGTGGTTCAAGGCCGAGCCGTGGCGAACCGGCGCCGAACTCCTGACGAGGATACCGGCGGAATATCCGGGCGCATACCCGGACAAGCTGCTGCGAACGCTACAGCGCCGCCTGAAATCCTGGCGCAGCGAGCAGGCAGCGCGCTGCTGTTTGGATCGGCGGTTCCTGCGGCGCGGATGGGTTGGGCGGGGACATCGCCCGCTTCCGGTACGGGGAGGCCGGTCGTTGCGCAACCCGCCCAGCTCCACGACCGGCCTCCCCCGTACCGACCGTCCGTCTTCTTGGGAGCAAAATAAATGAGGCAACGATCGCGTCGTCGGGAACATTCCTCCATGAGCAATACGCGCTCTCATCCTGCTTGTCGCGCCCTAACCGGAATGAGTTCCGGAATGGCGGCAAATAGTGCGGCCTGTCGAGGGACGCTATGCTAGCTGGGTGCGCGGTAAGGATAAGCGTCGAAGGCGGCAGCAACAGATCGAATCAGAAAACGATGTTCATGCCTTACGCGGATCAAACCGTCTTCGAAGTCCGCTATCCCGTCTTCAACGAGGAGCGCCAAGCGTTCAGCTGAATCGAGGAAAGAAATTGGATCAAATCCGTGGGCGGCACAGATTGCCGGCACGTCGGCCTCCAGATCACACATCAGCCGTTCGATGATTGCGCCTCGGACGCGATCTTCCGAAGTGAGGTAGCAGCCCTTCAATGTCGCCAGACGGCCAGCTCTGATCTGCCCGCTGTAAGAGCCCTCGGTAACTTCGTTCTGGACGTAGCCGTCCCCCAATCGCCCAACAGCTGACGGCCCGAAGCCGATCAGGGTCCTACAGGTATCTGCCGAGTAGCCCAATGAGTTCCGCCGCAGACGACCAGCCTTCTGCGCCAGTGCGAGCTCGTCCTCAGGCAAGGCGAAATGGTCGAGCCCAACTTGGCGATAGCCGGCGGCGACTAGTGTATCGGCCACGGCCGCGGCCTGTTCCGCGCGGGCGCCGTTATCTGGTAACTTCGCCTCGTCGATGAGGCGCTGATTCTTCTTGAATGAAGGAATGTGCGAGTAGCTGAAGACCGCTAGCCGGTCTGGACGCATGGTCGCAGCTAGTGTCGCAGTCCGTACGCAAGACTGCACCGTCTGCCTTGGAAGACCGTAGATGAGATCGAAGTTAATACCGCTTATTCCGTGCTCGCGTAGATTTTTGACTGCAGCCGCCGTCTGCGCCTTAGTCTGAACCCGGTTGATGGCCCTTTGAACAATGGGATCAAAAGTCTGCACGCCAAGGCTCGCGCGGCTCACTCCGGCTGCGCCTAAGGCCTCTGCCATCTCTGTCGTGAATGCACGCGGATCTATCTCAATGGCGATGGTCGCAGATCTGCTGAATGCGAAGCGGAGACGTAAAAGTCTCATCAAATCCAGGAACTGCGCTGGCTTGATAAGGGTAGGCGTTCCTCCGCCGAAATGTACGTCGCTCACAGGTAATTCTTTGGGTACTTTCTCCGCGATCAAACGGATCTCTTCACGCAGCACAGTCAAATAATCGAGAATAGGTGCGTCCTGCAGGGTCACGGCGGTTGGAAAGCCGCAATACCAGCAATTCGACCGGCAGAACGGAATGTGAAAGTAGAGCGACACAGGCTCGCAAGGCGCCAGGCGCCTCAGCCACTCCTCATAAGCCTTGGCACCGACGTCAGCGGAGAACTGGGATACCGTTGGATAGATCGTGTACCAAGGCGGCTGGGAGTCACCAAACCGTTTTAAGATTGGCGACTGCAAAGGTTGCTACCCCGTGCCTGCAATCGCGTGGCCTTAGCTGCAATCGCTCTAGATTCAGCACACTGCAATGACGCGAAAATCGTCGTTCGCGTGCCATGCTCTATTCTCGCTCCCTTGCTGGAGGAATGCTCGCCAGCGTCTAACCGACGAAAGTCCGTTTGTGCCTGATCCTGACTAACCTTACATCCAGTGTCCTCGCCCAATTTCGGTGCCCCGGATCCTTCGCCCGGTCTTAAGCGCTGCTTACGATGAGTGAGCGTTAAAAGGGATGATGAACTATTGAGCTCTGGCCTCGATGCATTCGCTGTCGAGTCGGAGCCGAATTTACACGAAGCGGGCAAGCGCGTTTGGAAAGAGGGGCATAAGCTGCTCGATGGCGACGACAGATCAGCCACTATTGTTGATCCAAAAATTGAACGCGTGGTCTCGAGGGCGCTAACTGGCGAGTAGCCGCGCTTGCGGGAGGCCTCCTCAGGCGCTCGGACGAGATTTTCAACAAAAGAATAATCCGATCTGCCCAAGTTGTCGATGAAGTGAACTTTCGTCTTTACGCGCAATCGATCACGTTCTCCAAGCGTCAAGATTGTGGATCGAACTAAGGACTTAGAGTGCCATTCAACCTGTAGGATTCCATAGTAGGCCTCGAAACTCTCCGTCCGCGCAGTGCCCCAATCGCAGTCGGTCGGAAGGCATCTGCTCCACGCGCGAACAAGGATTTTGTCGAACTGATGGTCGACAAGTATCTGCGTGATGATACCGGTGCTCTCCTCATTGTACCATTTTCCAGCAAACTCGGTCATTGTCGCGCCGCCGAGATTGCGTGGTGTCAGTGGGTTGTTCTGCTCGCCAAATGCTGGCCGGACAAGCAGGAGCGCGGCGAGCGGCAAGATCGCGGACAATTGCAACATCCTCGTTTTCCTGGTTTGACCTTCGAAATGTTGGCAACAACCGTGCCAACCAGCTAAACCATAAAATGGGGTTTGAAGTGGATTTCGTGTCTGCAGCTCACAGATGCTTCGTCGTAAATCCGACAATCCACACCGCCAACAGACAGCGCGTGCTATGTCTTCTTACTTTATTGACGTGATCTGATAGCTGCCCAAGTGCTTACTTATGGCATGACTGGATCGTGTGACGAACTGCCGAAGCTGCGCCTACGCAGGCCAGAAGGTTTCTGAAGGCCGCGGCATCACTAGATCCCTTGAATCAGAGCGGAGGTATCGCGACCACTTGCGCATCGTCGCGGCGCGAGGCTGGCACGTAGAGAGCCTCAGCGTCCATTCTTCCGTGTGTCCGCAAATTCGCTGATGGGGTTTAGCCACTTGCCGATCACCTACTTACGAGAGGCGCAACCGCGGCATACCTCTTCGCCTAAGCTTGCTTTGCGGCCATTGGCCTTGCCAGCGCTGCTCGACGTTTATTCGGAAGGACAGCATGACGCCCTTCACCGAATCCAGTGATCCGGAAAGGCAGAAACGGCTATTCGAGAGGCTGAAATCGTAGGGTAAACGAAGCGAGCTTAGCTACTCCTCACGCTGGCTTCGTGCTCCAGCCACCGAATTTAGCAGCTCCCAAATCCGAGCGGCTTTGGTTTAGTTCATTTGAAACAGGTGGGCCGCTTGAGCATCGCAGCGACAAACAGCTTCAACGGCTGCACTTCCCCAGTTAGGGTGCGGCGTTCGACGACGCGCAGAAGCGTGCCCTTGCTCACTGGCAGCATTAGCCGTCTTGCGAAGCCGCCTGCGGCGGACCGCCGAGCGCCTGACCAAGGTGATGGACGATAGAGTCCAGCCTCGCCGTACGTCGCGCTGATGGAGCCCATCGGCGAAACGCTCAGTGAGGATCGGGCGTCCGCACAGGACGGCGTCGCAGCGGAAGCGGCGGGCGATCACCAAGAGCTCTACGACCCGCCCGCATAGCGGCAGAGCGGTCACGCGTCGCCGATACTGGCTATGGATATACCGAGAAACGGTCCCGCATGATGGTCACAGGCCGACACCTCCGGACGTCCGGACCATGATGACGGCCGTATCGCCCTCGTAGCACGCACTCTCTACAACAAGCCCATGCGGCACCAGACGGGAGCGGTGGAGTGCTTACTGCATGGCGCTGGTTCTCCCCAATCAATGCGCAAGAGATCCCTCGAACTGCATCAAAAGCGAGTCAATGCCAATTTTGCATGCCGAATAACACGAAATCGTCGAAGCCCGCAAAGCGGGCCCGGCAGTACAAGTGCTTTGAAACGCAGCTTGGTATCCAGCCGATGGATGACCAAACGATCGAAAATATCGAGAAGGACTAGAAAATATCGAGGAGGACTATAAGCAAGCAATCGGCAAATTCGGCGCGGCGTTTGGAAACAGCTATGGTTGGGTCGCCGAAGCCCTGGGCAAGGAGAACCCGACGATCGCCGACATTCGAAAAACAGGGACTTGAGGTGATTGCAGCGCTGCCGCCCGCAATTGCTGCTACTCTAGTTGATGTCGCCGCCGATGGCTCGATCCCGATAACGCCAATTTTTGTCACACGGCGCCGCATGAGCTCATCAAGCGGTCTGCCGAGGGTGGATATCCGACAGAAGCGCTTTCTATGACAATAGCCGTATTCCAAGTGTTGGACCACGGCGGCAGTGTGGCCTGTCTACATCCTGAGATTGCTCTGGCGTTGTGCGCGCAAACGCCCTCGCAGGCAAACGCCGCCGAGGAGCGGCTCCTCACGCTCACGCCAAAGCTGTTTAAATGGATTGCGTTGCATGTCCCATCGCGACCGTGTCCCTCGTGAAATCGGGGTTGCGTCAGGGCGCAGCGGGCGTAGGTTTTCCTCCTCAAAGTGGTCGATTTTCTGCGGGGAAATGTCCGTCTCCGGAGGAGATCGACAGGGCGTCAGCGCCATGCACCGTACATTGAGCGAGGACATCAAGAAGCGCGGCGATCGGCGTCTTTCCGATGCGGAAGCCCGTCAGCGACTTTCTTGGGATCCCTGCGGCGATTTTGGCGTCGGCGCTTTAACGCAAGCTTCTCGAAGCAAGTGGCATCGATCTATCCGATATCGACGAAAACACAACAGTCGGCGAAGTGGGTGCGCGCGGCGCGTTTCGCGGCAAATTGCGGGTGGTTAACCGCGTGACGCAATTGCCGTGGGACAAACTTAAAGCCACGGTGTCTGCAAGGCGATTCCCGTCTCAATCGTCCAACCCAGTGTCGATAAATTTAGGGCGGATGCCAATGAATGGAAGGGTAGCGATTTGAACGACGCGCATTTCAGTTGTTGGCGGCCTATGCGGATATGACGTATGTCGACAAGCGGACGCATCAAGCGATGCGTATTGCGAAAGAAAAAAAGGTCGGAATTTGCAGTGCTGGTGCGGCGGGTACTCTATTCCGATATTCCTGCGCAACTCACTGCGATGGCGCCTGACGCGGAATTTGCTACTGCTAGCTGCTGTATTTTGATGCCGCCCGGACGCCTACACTCCATGCGTATGGCAGAGCGTCGGTGTTCGATTTCATAGCGGCCGATTGCGGGAAGCTTGAAGTTCACCGCACTTTACAAGATGGAGCTTGCGGCCTCAAACGACGATGGGTTGCTCTGTCTGCAAGCGGCTCACCAAATGTCGGGCGCCCATCGGACGCACGGGCAGGTAGAGTTTGAAGTATTTCATAGCAAACTATCAAGCGCAGGCTTTATGCGTAAATTTAATTTCAATCGCGCTAATTAATCGCGACGGTTTTCTACGATGCAGCCCTTCGGGAGCTACCTTGAGCGTGTCTTTTGCGACCGATTATTCGACTCCAAGCCATTCCTATCGCCTCCGAGCGGTAAATTTTGCCGAAGCATTGTTTTGAGGCAGCACGTGCGAGACGGGGCAAATCCTCGGAACTCAGTTAAACCTGATGAGGGACGGCAACGGACTAGCTGTCCCGGCACCGGCCTCTCTTGGTGTGCCAGCCAATTCGGCATGCACCGGATAGGCCCGAGAGCTCGCTTGCGTCTCGCGTGTTCACCCATATCCCAGTCAAGGCGCCCTTGCCTGTTGTGATGGATGGGGCGTTTCCGGAAAACAGAAAAATCAGTCAAAAGAGGCGTCGGCAGAGCCGGGACCGGTACTTGCACAGCCGCAAACTTCATGGGCTGATCAGGAAGAGTCGGCAAAAAGCCCTTTCCTCGGCACAGGCATCGGGTAAACTTGCGACCCTACGTTGTTGATGGGCGGCCGGCTGAAGGACGGTCGGATGGGCGATGCGGTCGGCCGGCAGTTTATCTGCCGATTGGGCGGCAAATTTTTCTGGGAGCGTCGTTTCGCGGCCAGCAGCTTCGGTCCTCGGCGGCGAGCTGCACAATACAGTTCGAGATCGGCCTGAATGTTGACGAGTGATGAAATCGACTACGTTCGCTCGCAGCTGAACGCAAGGCATGGGGCTTAGGGCGCGATCCGCTCGATACTTACCTCCGCTCTTCCTCAGAGACTTTGGTCGCAGGTCCCTGACGGCGGGGCCGTCGATCCGCTTTACACTGCAGCCATCAATGCATGTATCCTGGACGGCTTTTACAAAAAGCCTCCCATCATGGCCCGGTTTCTCGAGAGGCTCGTTCCGGGCGACGCCAAGATCGAGCAGATGATCCAAAAGATCACCGCCGCATCGGCAGTGGATCCGGCCATTCCCGACCTGTTCGGCTCGAAGCTGCTTTTCAAGAGACTTCCCTTTCTTGGTCGGGCGGCTGTGCGCGACCACTTCAAGGCTCTCATGGAAGATGTCCCCGAGCAGCCCATCGTGGTCATCAATGGGCCGTCCGATAGCGGAAAGACCTACACCGCCGAGTTTGTCAGGCACATACGCTCTCGTTATCCGCAGATCATTTCCTGCCACATACGGCTTCAGAAGGGACAGGGCGAGACCATCGGGGCCGGCGAACTGGCAAGGGATATCGCCACCCAGCTAGGTGGCGACCTGGGTCTGCTGCCCAAAAAAGGAGATACGAACGCCATCAGGTGGCCCCAAGAGCTTGCCAACACGCTTGTCACGTTCGCAGCGGCAACCCACAAGAAGTGCTGGATCATCCTGGATGGCTTCAACGATAAGGAGCTCGCCTCTTCGCCGGACACGCGACAGCTGATTGTCACCTTGTCGCACGTGATCACTAACGGAGCAGCGCAAACCCTTCATCGTTTGATTTTGCTGGATTTTTCTGCAGGGCATCTCCTGAACCCTGTCGGCACGATCGCCATTGAGAATATTCCGGGACTTCCCATTTCAAAGGTCGAGGAATTCGTCAGGGAGTTTGCAGCCGCAAGACCGCCTGAGGAAGTCCAGGCATTGATCGAGAAGGTGAAGTCCGGCCTACCGGATCCTGTCTTAAACCTGTCCGAGGTCGGTCGACGGCTGGCCGACCTGGTGCAGCTGGTCGGATAACACACCATGCAAAGCAAAAGGCTATCAACCGCGAAAGTTTTGGCCGAGCTCGATCGCAGAATGACGGCGCGCGCAACCGAGCAGATCGGCGAGGCCATCTTCCACGTTCTGTTTTCCGCTGCTGTCCTTCATGTCTTCGATCCCGCGACGCTGGTCCCATGGAATGGACTTTCCGTGCGGGTCGATCCCGTCGAGGCGGTTTTCGACTACTCGATGCCTGCTATCGGTTTCAGCCATCTCCGCTTGCGCAGCCTCAAGCCCGAGGTCAGAAGGCGGGCGCTTTCCTGGCTCTGGCAGTACGGCGGTCGACCGGCCATGCGGGGGGTTCTGGAAGCGAACGATGCTTATCCGACGGATGTGCAGGTGATGTTCGCAAAATGGCTCAGGGAAGAAAGTCCCGAGCTCTCCGCCCTGTCATTCGATGAGCTTCGCGCGCTGGGTCAATTGTATGATTGGGGTCTATCCGAATTCGGCGGGCTGCCTGAGCGGAGCGTGTTCGACAGGGTTGTGCGACGCCGGTCATCGGTGTCCCTCTTTGAGCACCTCGTGGATGAAACGTTTGTTGGGCGCGAGACTGAGCTCCAGGCTCTTCGCAATTTCGTTGGTGTGGTTGCACCTTCCATCTGGGAGAGGCTGCGTTCGTTTGTGGGACTGGAGTCTCAGCCGCCAATGGTGCTCTGGGGCCCAGGCGGAATCGGGAAAACGGCTCTTATCGGCAAGTTTCTTCTCGAGCACGTGAATGCGCCGCAATCGGGCTGGTTTCCGTTCTCATATCTGACGTTCGATTCCGAGACGGTCGACATCCGCGAGCCTTTCACGCTTCTGGTGGCGGTCACCAGTCAGCTCGAATTTCAAGTCCCGGATGGCTCGGCTGGCGATTCAGAGTTTCCGAAGCCGCGTAAATGAATACAGAACGGGGCGGGACAGGCTGCGGCGAAGAGCAAGCGTCACCCGCAACCGTTCCGCGGATCTATCCAACGCCGAGGAGACTTTATACCGTTCGTTCGGTTCGATGCTTGGGGAGATTTCCCAGGCGGCGGGTGAAGAGCAGGGGGCCTCGCAGGTACCCGTACTTCTGGTCTTCGACACATTCGAAGAAGTCTTCTACCGAGCCCAGGAAGAATTCCTCGGATTGTGGCGGATGCTGGAGAATGCGCAATCGGCATTCCCACGCATTCGGATCATCATCTCAGGACGGATACAGCCCCGCGCTTCCTGGAGCTCGAGCGTCAAAGCCGTGGAGCTTCCACTTGCGACGTTGAGTGCACCGGATGCGCAGAGACTGCTTCTGAATTTGGGTGTCACCGATCCCACCGTTGCCCAGGCGCTTGTCCGTCAGCTCGGGGGAAGCCCATTGACGCTGAGGCTCGCAGCACGCGTTGCCGAATCAGAGGACGTTACCGCCGGAATAAAGGGAGTGGAGACGCGCCGCTTCTGGATATTCAGTGTCGCACAGAGCGTTGTGCAGGGCCAGCTGTACAGGCGGATACTCGACCACATCCATGAACCCGAGGTCCGCGCTCTCGCCCATCCGGGTATGGTCCTCCGGCGTGTCAACGTCGCGATCATCCGGATGTCCTTGCACCGATATGTGGCCTTGGCAAAATCGATCAGGATCGGGAGGTCGCCGCGCACTACACAACTCCAGCACTCCATGCGGGCCTGCAAGAAGACGCCATCGGCCCAGACGTACACGTATCGAGAAACTCCTCCCGCCGAGCCTCGATCCATTCCGCTCGGGCGAGCCACTGACACTTGGGGCAACTGCGGGAACGGCAGCTGTTGTAAGCGATCCGTCGTTCACCACAGCGGTCGCACTGTTCGACATGGCCTCCGAGCGCTGAAGTTCGGAAGCGCTCGATGGCAGTCATAGCTGCGCCTCGTTCGGTCGATAGCGAGGTCCAGTGCTGCTCTCGCCAGGCAGCACCGTAGCGACGGAATATATCCGCGACCTCCGGACCTGATCGGCCCATGAGGCTGGCCGTCAGAAATGTTCGGGCGTTGGTGGCGAGGAAGCCTTGGGGATTGGACGCGGCAGCAGTTCAAGCGGGCTCGTCGCTACGCAAACCTTGTTGGTGGCGATCGTCAGAACCCGTTGGGAGACGCCGACCGAGGCGGGATCGGCGGCAGCGACGTGATGGAAGAAGGATCGGATCGCGGCTAGTCGGGCGTTGCGCGTTGCGACGGAGTTGTTCCGCTTCTCCTCAAGCTCGTCAAGAAAGGCGAGAACGAGGTCCCGATCGAGATCCTCAAGGGCCAGCGCCGCCGGCTTCTTCCCCAAACGGGCGGCGGCAAAGAGGATCAGCATGCGCAAGGCATCGCGATAGCGGGCCAGGGTCGCGGAGGTGGCGTTGCGCTGCTTTGTCAATCGACGACGAAAGTACGACTCCAGGAGCGGCGCCGGCAGGAGGTGTTCGTTCATGCCGCGCCTCCGGCGAGGAAGGCGCGCTCAGCCGCGATGGCGAGGAGATCCGACGAGCCGGTGAGGTAGTAGGCTGTGTCGCTATAGTTGGCGTGGCCGAGGTAGGTGGCGAGTAAGGGCAGCAGCGCTTGGACGTCTGCGCGCTGTTGGTGCCACAGCTTGAGCCCGGGAAACACGGTGTCGCGCTCACGGGCGTATCTGGTCGATCAAGAGACTATCTATGCGCCAAGGCACGGCAACGACCTCCTGCTGCTCGGGCTCAAAGGCAGCCTCAACGAGTACGAGCTGGATCTGTTGCGCCAGCGCTCGCTCTCGGCCCGCTACGAGAAGGCGCGGCGGGGCGAGTTGGTTGTGACAGCGCCCGTCGGCTTCGTGAAGGCCGGCGGAGGCCGGCAAACTGGACCATTTTTGGCTAGAGTTTGCGCTGCGTAAATCTCCTCGGCTGGGAGGAGCGGACGACGATGAAGGCCTCGAACTTTTCGTGCGATGGGCGGATTTGCGACCAGAACCACCGAATGCATCCATGAGCTTGCTGCCATTTTCCGCCGCCGACCCTCGGCTCGCTGAGCCGACGCGTGCCTACGTCGTTGGGCGTGGTGCAAGTCGCACCTCTGATTGCTGTGCTTGGCGCGCAGTTCACTCGGCGCAGCAAGTTTGTACCATCGCTTGACGGCTGTGCCGCCGGATCTGTTGCCGCGCCGGCCAAATAGGACTTGGCATTGTAAATGCTTCAACAACACACTGTAGCTAGGCCGCATTATATAGGCCGTCTCTATGCAGGAGTGTTTCGGTGCGAACCAAGTCAATCATAATGATCTTATTGAGATTTGTGATGTTCTCGACAAGTGCCGTGGCAGCGGCATCGGACGAAACATGTCCCGGATGCGTAACACTTGAGGGAGGAATGGCAAAAGGGGTGATCGAGGATGGGATCCTGAGCCTCAAAGGAATTCCCTACGCGGCTCCGCCGGTGAGCGATTTGCGATTCCGCCCGCCATCTTTGCCTAATCATTGGCAAGGAATTCTTGAGGCAGCGAACTATCGGACGATATGTCCACAAATTGAGGATCCGCTCGAAAACTATCCCAAAGCGGCCATAGCGCATGAAGTTGTCGTAGGCGGCGTCAACACTCGTTTGTTCGAGGATGAAGATTGTCTATACCTGAATGTCTGGAAGCCTGCGAAGCAGGTCAGGAATCTGCCAATCATGATCTATCTTCCGGGCGGTGGCTTCATCGTCGGTGGCGCGTCGGACATTTATAACGGGGCAGCACTTGCTCGAAAGGATGTGGTCGTCGTCACGATCAACTACCGTATCGGCTTCCTGGGATTTGCGGAGCTGGGGGCACTCGATTCGTCCTATTCCGGTAGCGGCAACAACGGCCTGCGCGACCAGATCGCCGCGCTGGATTGGGTCCGCCGCAACGCGTCGGCGCTCGGCGGGGACTCTGATAATGTCACGGTATTCGGTGAATCGGCCGGTTCGATCTCAATCGCCGCACTCCTCGTGTCTCCCTCGCTAAAAAAAACATTTCAACGGGCGATCCTGCAGAGCGGGGCCTACAATCTAATTCGCACCAGGAGATCCGCGGAAGCGGCGGCGAAAAAGATCATGGACGTCGGATCCTTAAAGACCATGGCCCACATCAAAGCGGCGCCCGTTCGAGATCTATTGCTGCAGGCCCAGGCTACCGGTGAGCCGGATGGTGTCTTCGCCCCCATCTCAGATGGTTCGTTGGTCGCCCTCGATCCTGCCGAAGCATTCGCCTCCGGAACGTCGAGACATGTTGAGATCATGATTGGCGCGAATGCAAACGAAATGAACTACTGGGCAATGTATGACAGCAAGTTCCGCAATCCGTACGTGGAAGACACCGATCTGGGCGCAAAGATCGATGTCTTCTCTATGTTACCCTCCATACGGGACACCTCAGAGGAGGAACGGGAGAAAGCAAAAGGCAAGCTCAGGCGCACCTATGAGAAGGTCCTTGGGATAACGGATCAAAGAACAATCGAAGCGGCGCTGGTTGATGACGTGGTAATGACGCAACCGGCAACACACCTGGCTGAGCGCCAATCGGCCTCGGGTGGCAAGGTGTGGCTCTATCGCTTCACTTGGCATGTGCCACCAAAGTATCTCGATCCTGCGCTGCCCGCTTTGGGCGCGTTTCATGCGATTGAACTTCCATTCATGTTCGGAACCGCCGATTTTAGCCAAATTCCAGGTGGTCCTGCCCTGTCGAAGGCCCCAGGCCCGGAAATCCTTCGGCTGACTAATCAGATGTTGACCGCGTGGACGAACTTCGCAAAAAAGGGAGACCCCAATGGCGATGGCGTGCCGAAATGGCCTTCCTATGATACAAACACACACATTCTGATGGTGTGGTCAGCGGATTCTAAGGCGGTTGCGGATCCCGACCGGTCACGCCGTGAAATCTGGGAGAACTGGCACTTCAATCCTTATTAGTTCACAACCCGACCGCCACAGCAATCTACCGCGGTCGCGCTTCCGGGCCATGCTCGCGCGACATCCGCTGCCGACAGCCAAGATCGTCCACCAATACGCCGTACCGTGGGCGAAGCTTGCGTAGGCGCCTCGGAGATGGGCGACGCCGCTTGGCGGCGGCGTCACCATTAATGGTGATGGTCCGCCCCGTCCTCCTCCTTCACCATAGGAAGGTCAGATCAAAAGAGGAGAGAATCATGGCGCATCGCAATTTGCCGCGACCGGCGGCTGTCTATGGAATCGACATGGCAAGAACCTGTTCCACGTCGTTGGCCTGAGCTGCGACGGCACACCCATTCAGAAAGTTCGCTTTCGACAGGACATCCTTCTTCAGTTCTTTGCGCGCACAACCAAGCATAGTTGGCATGGAATCCTGCGCCGGTTCACAGTGGCTCGCCCGGAACATACAGGCACTTGGTCACAAGGTGCGCCTGGTCCCCGCGCAATTCGATTAAGTCAAACAAGAACGATACCATCGACGCCGAGGCGATCGATGAGGCCGCGACGCGACTGAGCTGGTCCCGATTGTCTGAACAGAATCTCCGCATCGATAAGTGGAGCGTCTGCCGTGGTTAGGCTGCCATGCGGAGTGGCAGTGGGTTGAAATAGGCTTGATCCGGCGTGCTGCCGTCAAGGATCGAGTGGGGACGTCTGGTGTTATAAAAGTCGAGATATCGGCCGATCGAGTTGCGCGCCTCGCTGACGCTGTCATAGGCCCGCAGGTACACCTCCTCGTATTTGACGCTGCGCCATAGCCGTTCGACGAACACGTTGTCCCACCAGGCTCCCTTGCCGTCCATGCTGATCGCAATGCCGTTGTCGGCGAGCACGCCGCTATAAAAGGCCTGTCCGGTGAACAGGCTGCCCTGATCGGTGTTTGAAGACGTCCGGCTTGCCGTGACGCGCCAGGGCATCCTGAAGCGTCTCGACACAGAACGTCGCCTCCATGGTGATCGATACGCGCCACGACAGCACGCGGCGGCTGAACCAGTCGAGCACCACCGCCAGATAGACGAAGCCGCGCGCCATCGGGAGTGGAGTAAGAAGCGCGAACGCGCTTCTCCTCCCCGAACCGTACGTGCACCTTTCAGCGCATACGGCTCTCCGTTCAAGCTTGGCCCATGGCCATAGCAACATCATGATAGTGCGAGATGACAGTGCTGCGGGCTTCTTTTCGGAAATGTAGGGATTTTCCTCCGGATTGCGCCACCGGAATTACGCCTTCGGACTTGAGACAGGCCTGTAGAGTGCTTTTCCGTGCGGTCCGCCCCGTTCATTCCAACCAAACACGAGCCAGGTTTTCGCCTTGCCCGGTTCCGGGGCTCGATACCATTTCCGCATTAAAGGTTTGATGCGAGATCGGTATTTGTGCCCCAGCCAGTGCGCCATTTTCCAGAATACGACATGGTCGATGCGCCGGAATACGTGCGCGGTGAAGTCGGTGAACTTGTAGAACGCTGCCCATCCCGCCAGTTGGCGGTTCAGGCCAGCGATCATGTCGACCGTACTGACACTATGATGCGCATTCCGACGAAGTCGGCCGTGTATTCCGAGCGAAGCCGGCCGCCTATACCGATTGAAGCCGGCCGGGGATTCTGATGATCCCGGCCACCTGATGACGACGTCGTCGCGAGAGCCCGCCTCACCAGGTCAGTTGGTGGGCTCGTCGTCAAGCTTCTGCCGCTTGGCTTCGGCTTTGCGCAGGCTCTCGCCCTTGAGTGTGAGCCTGTGGGCGTTGTGCACGAGGCGATCGAGGATGGCGTCAGCGATGGTTGGATTGCCGATGATCTCGTGCCAATGCTCGACCGGGAGCTGGCTTGTCACCACGGTTGAGCGCGGCCATGGCGATCCTCCATCATCTCCAGCCGGTCACGTCGCTGCTCGGCGGTCATCGGGGCAAGTCCCCAGTCATCAAGGATCAGGAGCTCGACGCGGGCCAGGGTCCTGAGGAGTCGAGCATGGCGGCCGTCGCCCCGCGCGAGGATAAGCGCCTCGAACAGCCGCGGCAGCCTCTGATAGAGGACGAAGCGGCTGTCCCGGCAGGCCTTGTGGCCGAGCGCGCAAGCAATCCAGCTTTTGCCGACGCCGGTTGGGCCGATGATGAGCAGGTTCTGATGCCGGTCGATCCACTTTGGCGAAATCCAAAGCTAGATTGCGATCGTTCGCCTCTGACGCACCAGGCGTAGTCGATCCGGTTAAATTTCGTTCAATCATTCGCTGCTGCAGCTTTGCTCCATGAAGATCATCCGACCGATCATCGTGGAGGAAATTGCCATCGAGAGGCTACGCTCCGATAGCTGGCTGGCCACCAATGTTCAATTATATGGAGGTGGGTGATCAGTATAAAGAAAGGGGGAACGAGCTATACGAGGGCGTGCCGATTCAAGTCCACCTCGCTACGATCGGCTTGCAGATCGAGCGGTGCCGTTGCGGCGGTACTCATAATCGTAGCGCTCGCACCTTCCCCGTTCGGGCGGAATCGGTGCACCTCGCCGATGAGCTGGACGGGGCCTCGTCGAAGCGGACGAGCGGTCGCCCGGAATCAGGCGCTTCAGCATATAGAGATCAAGTACATCTTTCATGCGGGCGACGCACTCGCCATCGACATAGAGAATGCACCACATATCCCGTGCGCCACGGCTTGAGGTCATTCTCGGCAAGCCGGCGACGCTCGGTCGTGCCCGACAACCCGTCATGATCAGAGAGCTTGACCATCGCGTCGGCTGGCAGCGCGTCCCGCGCCTCCGGCCGGCGGGCGCTTGGTCCGGTTGACGGTGGAGACGCTTACTCTGACGGTCCGGGCAATCTGCTCGTCGCGGCCGCCAATATCGGCTGCTAGTCTAGCAAAATCTGCGCCCGCTCGATCTTACGGCGGTATGTTTGCCGCCACTCAGCATCCAGGTCAGGTTGTCCCGCTCGGCTTGGCTTAATTCGATCCGGGTACCGTACATTCATTCGTTTCCTCCCTGTCGGACGCCATGGACGAATCAATCGATGAGTCAAAAATCAGACGCGCGCTTTACCGAGAAGTAGGGCCACTACCTGGCTTTCATCTATACCTACTCGTGCATGTTCTGACGCCCCCCCGCCGAAACCGACATGCAGCGCCACTTCTGCGCCAGCCCGCCTTCAGTCCACCAGATGATTGCGACCCTCGAACGAAATGGACTCATTTGCCGTCGAGCCGGTGCCCCAGAAGCATCGAAATCCTCGTGCCCCCAGACAACTTGCCGATCCTAACCTAGCTCGGGATCAAACCGTCAAAATCACTGTGACGAGCTACTAGGAGTATCAGCCTCATTGAGCTTGCCGAGTTATAATAGTGACTTTCGGTATCGTGCCCGCGCAGATCAGCATCGGAGATCGCACGATTTTTCGGCCGTTCTTTTAATCCTTTTATTCAATGGGATCGGCCTCTATTTTGGCTACATATTCTCATCATCAGTGTTGGATCTGCAGAAGTGGCCGGTTGCTTTGTATTGCATCCTCTGGTTTTGGTCTCTTGTTCAAATAGCGCGCCGACCGAGATGGGCTTGGACCGCCCTCCAGCCCTTGGAAAGTGCATTGATGAGGGACGCCAAATAACGCCATGGCGTCCCTAAGAGGGTTGTCTCTACATCGCTCAACGTGCAATTAAGCTCCGTAGGGTGACCAGAGAGAACATTATGATGGCTAATACTCCGATGAGCGATCCGAGCCCCTCGACAATCACGATCATGACAGCTGGAGCCGGCTGCTGCTTACTACCGATCGCAGAATGAATGAGTAGCGATGGTGCAGTGACTAGAAAGGCGGCGCACGTCACGCAAAATAACCGCCATGACGCTTTCAACATTCTCTGAGATTTCCCGAGGACAACGCCGTTAGCTGGGATAGTCATTGTGTTTCTCCTCTGCCGATCTGCCCGCTACGAGCACGATTGCTCGCATGCCACACGCGACAGAGGAGTTCAGCTAACTAGCGCTACCATACCACAGGTTGTAAAACGTGTCCAAAAGGCTCGGTGACGAGCGATGGCCCGCAGTCTCGCTTGAGAAACGAGCACCGCCATCAACGCGTCAACTCCTTCCAATGCGCTTTCACCACAAGGTTTGTTGCTTGAGCGGCTTACGCGCTACGCTTCTTATTAGCGTTTGCGTCATCAATCGATTTCTTCAAATCGAGCAGCATATTCTTGACCCATTCCATTGACGTTTCGAGCGCTCAACCGGCACGCCGGACTGCAAGGCAAGAAGGGCAAACCGGTCTTTCTCCGGTCGCGCTGGGAGGCGGTCAGACGCGTCGGTATGTGCGCGAGAAGTGGCCTGGCCTTCAACTGCTTTCCAGAATCGTTAGCGAACTTCACATTGTTCCTTGAGGACTGAGGCTTAAGGAAGGTCTGCTTCTCCCTCACGATCGAACGCTACCAGATAAGGCAGGTGTGACATGTTGAGGGTGGTGGTACCCTCGGAAGCTGCTGATTGAAACTGAGCAGCGAGCCACTGAGCACGCAGAAATCCTTTCCGGGAGAGATCGGATGACCGCGACTATACACGAAGATGAGAAACGCCAACGGCGAGCACGTGAGCCCGAACTGGCCGAGGCGTCACCCCCTGTAGCAGGTGGCGCGACTGATCGTCTTGGAGAAAAGGACGCAGCTGCAGCGCGCCTTTCATTTACGTTTCCGGAATGGCAAAAATCAATCGAAGCGACAACGAACTTGTTCGCCGCGGCACTGAATGACACGTTAAGATTGGCTGCTTCCTCTCTGCACGACCAGGCTGCTTTTCTGAGAGCTCTTGCCGACTCGAAAACCCCGGCTGAGCTACTGAAGTGCCACCTGGATTTTGCGGAGCAATCTTGGTCGAAATCGTTCAGCGAAGGCTCAAAGATATTGGATCGTTTGAAACATGTCCGTCGGCCTGCGGTAAGTTAAGCAATCGGCCACGCGTGAAATAGGGCCGACGGCGCGCTATTCCCTCCGGACTCCGATCCCGAACTGAACGATCCCGACACGGTCTCGTGGGAATTATCGCCATGCTCCATAAGTCGCCGCCGCCCCCCAAACAACAACGGATATAAGAACCACCTGCTCGGGGAAGCGAAAATGATCGATAGGCGCGTGCTTTTGTTTTGTCTCGGGCTTGGTCTCTCTGTCGGCTTTGTCGTATGGTTCATTTTTCCGGGCGGGCTGGCCGGTAAGAGCGATGGTGTTCGTACGAGCGACAATCCGCTTATCGACAAGGTCAAATCAACTTGGCGAGCGCAGGATGATGAGACAGCGGAGCAAATCTTCACTAAGGTCTCAAAGGTAGCACACTTCATCCCCAGGGGATGGGAGGTTGGTCAAAAGACCGACTCGGGCGAGCCAGTTATCTTTTCGTGGGCCAAACACCGGGCCGATAAAACAAACGAACAATATACTGTGACCTGGGTGGTGGCGCCCGATGGCACTGTGAAAATTGTGGCACCTTACGCAAAGCCGATGGAACTCGGCTGGCAGGCGTTCGCGCTCTCGCTCATTACGGACGAAGTCACAAACGAGGAAAGCGGCGTGAACCGTCACTTTCTGCATAGTCCCGCTAACTTCAACTTCGTAACCACTGCGCAGGGCAAGTTGGGCGATCTTCTGCGGCGTGGCCGCTGTTCTATCGGCGAGCCGGTTGGAGTGCATTACTCGCCAATGATAGATGAGCAGCAAACCGCGAAGGGCGGCCTCTGGCGCGTCGAGCTTTCGGTCGACTGCAATGTTCCCGGACCTAGTTATTTCACCCGCGACGGAGTCGTCATTTTCGAGAAGCGCGAAGGCCAAGATTGGGAGCCCCAATCGTTCTTTGCCAAGCTTATCGCCACGTATGCACCCGGCTCATGGTTTGAGCTTGCCGGCCCGAAAGATCAGGAAGCGTTCGAGGCAGACAGGAAAGTGTTGTCAAAATGACGTTCGCTGTCGATACGTCGATCGTCGACGATGATAAATCGTTCAGGGCTCACTTCCTAGGTCGCCAGCTTGGTCTCTTCGACGCAGAAGCCGCCATATGGCGGCTTTTACGTTATGATTCTGCCGTATCGTCTTTGCTAATAATACTGCGTGGTCGCCCACGCGTTGCCCAAAAGTGATAAAGTCTGACTAATCCCGGCTAACTTGAGTACGATTGAAAGCCTCCGATTTTGGCTCTACTTCTGATCTTTTCCCTCTTTTGGGTCCATTTCCAAGCTCAAATCACAGCTCGCAGATCTGGGTTCGATCCCCTATGCGGCTCTACCGCAAAGCAGGCTTCGTATTCGGTTCCACGAGGGCTGAATATAGGCCCGTGTCTTGGAACGCCAGCCCGATGAAGTCTCCCTGTCGCCAGATGAGGCGACAAGGAGAGCTGGTGCGAAACCCATCGAAAGAAAGCGAAAACTCCGTCGGCAAAAGCGTGAGTCCGTTAAGCTGAATGCCAGCGCCTCTACTGGATAGATCACGCACCAGGCATGGCTCGGAGGTGATGTGTCCTGGAATTGAGAGAAGAACCTCTCGCCACACCGACTGCCTTTCGAGGGACCGCCGGGACCAATCCTTCCCTTCCCGTTGACGGACCTTTTCTTGCAAATCCTTTAGCTCTCGGTACTGTCGCTCCAGGCTCATGTCCTTCATTCTCCGTTATTCTTGTTGGCGCTTCCCACATGATTCCGAACTCAACAACCATCGCGATAACTTTTGTAGAGCGATCCTCAGGTTGAGGGAATTCCGGACGACTACCGTTTGTGGCCAATCGTTATTTCGCGGTTGGGCCCGTAGTTTTCCGGGCATTGGATGGCACTGCTGGCCTCACCTGTGGAGAGAGAGACGACAATGGTGCAACGACCATGGCTGGCCTGTGGCCGCTCGCCGTGGTCTGAGCCCCTCGCTTCATCCAGCAATGGAAAGAGTCCCGGTTGAATGTGAGCCCAAGGGGCTCGGTGAAGCAACGGGGCGGGCGCGGAGCCATCGGCATAGCGCAGCGTCCCGTCCCGTTGCGGCCCAAGAGCGTTGCGTTTGGCGTATTCGGTCGGCGTGAGGTTGCCCAGGGCGCTGTGCGGCCGGGCGTTGTTGTACAACAAGGCTCAAGAACGCCCACAGGACCGTTCTTCGCGAGGTTCTTTATCGACATCATCCCTGGTTTGGTCGCCGAGTTTGCGTTCATGGAAGCGTCGAGAAGGCTGATGATGTCGCTTTATGCTGCTCTCTTGATGGATCACAAGCGGATCGATGGTTGGAGGTTCCAGCATGGATGTTCGATCGGGCGGCATGCCCTGACGCTGAGCCTTTGACAGCTCAGCCGTTTGTCAGCATTGACGCACTTGCGGCGCTCTCTGCGCTTCTCGATCTGGCGCTGAAGGATCGAACGCCATCAGCTGCCCTGCTTGCTGGCGCATCCAGAGCCTCTCACGACCAGAATCGGCGAGAGACTCATGTCACGGCAGACAGCAGTGCCGGCGGGCGGATACCGACACAATCGACTACCGCGGCCGCAGCAGCAGATGGATCTGTTCGGGAGTGGCCCGTCGAACGGCGCCATCGGCGCGCCCACATGGCTGGATCTGCCCGCAGAAGCGCGGGCAGCGCTCACGAGCCTGATGACGCAGTTGATCCTCGACCATGCTGCGATGACAGCGACGCCGCGCGCGAAGGAGGTCGATCATGATCTCTGACAAGGTCAGGCCTCATCATCTGGAGCGCAAGGCGATTCTTTACGTGCGTCAATCTTCGGCCCATCAGGTGTTGCACAATCGCGAGAGCAGTGCGCTGCAATACGCCATGCGAGACCGGCTGACGGCACTCGGGTGGTCAGAAATTGAAGTGTTCGATGATGATCTCGGTCGTTCAGCCGCCGGCGGCACACAACGCGCCGGATTCGAGCGAATGGTGGCGGAGGTTTGCCTCGGCAAGGTTGGTGCGGTTTGCGCCCGCGAGGTCTCGTGCTTCGCCCGCAACAGCCGGGATTGGCAGCAACTCATCGAGATGTGCCGCGTGGTCGATACCGTTCTGGTCGATCAAGAGACTATCTATGCGCCAAGGCACGGCAACGACCGCCTGCTGCTCGGGCTCAAAGGTAGCCTCAATGAGTACGAGCTGGATCTGTTGCGCCAGCGCTCGCTCTCGGCCCGATACGAGAAGGCGCGCCGGGGCGAGCTGGTTGTGACAGCGCCCGTCGGCTTCGTGAAGGCCGGCGACCGTTATGAGAAAGACCCGGATCAGCGTGTCCAGGAAGCGATCAAGCTGGTGTTCGACAAGGTCGAGGAACTGGGAAGCGCGCGACAGGCGCTCTGCTGGCTCCACGAGTACAATCTCGATCTGCCGGTGAAGCAGACCAACGGCGACACGGCCTGGCGGCGACCAAACTACTCTGCCATCCACCGGATCATTGAGAACCCGGTCTACGGCGGCGCCTATGCCTATGGTAAGACAGCTGTGGCGGCGGGATACAGCACCGCGGGCGTGAGCGTGAACATCCGCCGCAAGGCGCGGAACGAATGGCTGACGCTGAAGCCCAACACTCATGAAGGGTATGTGAGCTGGGAGAAGTTCGAGGCGATCGCTGGCCGGCCGCGCCAGGCAATGATGACATCGAGCTCGCGTGTGACCCGCAGGCCCGGCAGCGAAGTATCGGCGACGAGCGCCAGGCATTCGCGGTGAAGTCGTCGACCACAGCCAGAATCCGGAACCGTCGGCCATCGGCGAACGCATCCGACAGAAAGTCGAGACTCCAGCGCTGGTTGGCGCCTTGCGGGATCGCCATTGGCGCCCTGGTGCCGAGCGCCCGTTTACGGCCGCCACGCCGGCGGACTTGCAGCCGTTCCTCGCGATACAGACGTCGAAACTTCTTTTGGTTCATGACCAGCCCCTCGCGGCGCATCAGCACCAGCAGACGACGGTAGCCGAACCGGCGGCGGATCGCCGCCAGCTCGCGCAGGCGGGTGCGTACGGCCGCATCATCGGCTCGCCCACTGCGATAGCGCACCGATGCGCGGTCTGCCCCCAAGGCTTTGCACGCCCGCCGTTCGCTCATCTCGAAGGTGGTCCGCAGACGAGCGACGGCCTCTCGCCTCGCGGCGGGCGTCACCATTTTTTTGACGCAACGTCCTTGAGCATGGCGTTGTCGAGCATCGCCTCGGCCAGGAGCTTCTTCAGCTTGGCGTTCTCGTCCTCCAATGCCTTCAGCCGCTTGGCATCGGATACCTCCAGGCCACCGTACTTGGCCTTCCATTTGTAGAAGGTTGCGCTCGAGATCCCGTGTTTGCGGCAGACATCAGCCGTCGCCACACCCGCCTCCTGTTCCCGCAAAATCCCGATGATCTGCTTCTGTATTTTCGGTCTGCTTCTGTCAATCCCTTAAGAGCGCGTGCCGCGGGTACCTTGCTTCTGTTCGTGGTCGGCAAAGCCGCCACACGATGGAATTCGGTTGAATGGTCGGTTCAAGCTCTTCGGCGTAGTCACCCGACCTGGAGGGCGGACGCCACGACAGATCATACGAACTCGACCATCCCCACGCCCCGCGACGGGCGTCTCTTGGGATGACGATGGCGTCCTTACGCCACCGCCGTCCATCGGAATTCGGTTCCATCAACCCACATTCAGTGAAGGACGACAGCCATCTTTCTGGCCAGCGCGACCTTCGCACGCTTGCTTCCTTGGCGGGGGGCAACACGCACCGCCCAAGCCTTCATCGGAGACCATCGGGTTGATGGCCTGAGAACGACGTTGGCAGCTTCGAACAGGGCTGTGCGCGTCTCTCCATCTCCGACTTTTGTGATCCGTCCCACCCGATCAACCTCGCCAGATTGGTATCGCCGGGGCGTCAACCCGTATAGGCGCCGACGGATTGGGAATGCAGGAATCGCCTGGGATCGTCCACAGTGGAGCGGAAGGTCAACGCAGAGACCGGGCCGATCCCTGGCATCTCATCAAGAGCCGACAAGCCGGGTCACTGCGCACGGCCTTCAGAACCAGACGATGCAGTCGGGCGTACTCCCGCATCAGCGCTTCGCGTCCGGCAAGCAGTGGATTCATGATCGCCTCCAGCAAGGCGTCATCGCCGACCAACTCACGAACTCGCGTCGCGAACAGAGTCCGCGAGACGATTCCGACTTTGAGACCGAGCGGACGCAGAAGTCCGCGGATGACTTGCTCTGTGGCAGCGATGGAGCGGACGATATGCTTGCGAGCCGCGGCCAGCGTCCGCGCCCCTTGGCTGCCGATGCTCTTGACGTGAACAGGCTTGAACCATCCCGTTCTCACCACCTGCGCGATCCCACGGGCGTCATTCCGATCGGTCTTCACCGGCATGGCCGAAAGCGCCGCCTTAACTTGGCGGGGTTCCAAACTGACGGCCGGCAGCCCCAGTTCGATTAGATTTGCGGTCAGCCATTCTGACGTCGGTCCTGCCTCAAGGCCCACCCGTTCAACTTGACCAGCCCATGGTTCGAGGTACTGCACAATCGATGGCGCGTCCGCCAACGTCGTTCCCTCCCGGATAAGCTTTCCGGTCTCGTCCACCGCACATACCGCAACGGAATTCAGCGAAACATCGAGGCCGACGTAGATCATGACGTTTCTCCTTCGGATAGAGTTGATCCATGATCGTCAGTCAAAACGTGCCGCGCAGCAAATAGGTCAGGCGATCGGGACCGAATACCCCATCTCTTCTGTGAACCGACTTGGCTTCATGGTCCATCTCCTCAGAGGTGACGGACTCTACCCATTCTTGGAGGAGTTTGCGGGGCTCAGACCAGCCGCAGAAAGCATTGTCAGTGGCTGGGTGGAGGCGTTGTCTAAAGACGATCGTGTAAGGACAAAAGTCCTGCCAGTGTGGTCCTTCAGTTTGTCAAAAAGCAGGATTGAGCCGAATGGTAATTGCCACAGCAAGGCCGGTAAATCTTCATGAGACCCCACCATCCTGGTAGGTGCGCCGCAGTTCGCCTTCGGGGATAATGCCTTATAGGGACCGTCGCTCGTAAGGGAGGAAGCATGTGAAACTGCCCACCAAGATCGCTAGCCTCAAATCAACGGCAGGAGACCGCCATCCAACCCGCTAGAATAGTTTCCGCGATAGCCATGACGGCAGTGGCAGCCGCGGGCGCGTTCTTTGCTATCCGCCTTTTGATTCGATTCTACGGATAGGGTCCCGCCGCTCCAGCTCCAGTCGAACCGATCATAAATGGGCCGTATCGTGATGGCGAATGAACAGGATGTTGTCATTGGACGTATTGCCGAGATCGAGATCGACAAGTCGGCTGCCATCATAGTTGAGCAGATGGATGATGAAATCTCCATTGCCATTGCGGGCGTCGTCGGCGTTCACCTCCAAGTGACGCCGGGGCAGGCACGTGAGTTATCTCGATCCTTAGCTGTGGCCGCGGAGCATGCTGAAAAATTTCGCGCGTCAGCCAAGACGTAGTGGTGCGCGCCCCACTATCACTGTGGGATTTCGGTTCAACTTGCAGTCAAGGCAATCTTATATCCGCGGCCGTTCGGCCACGGTGTCGCGTTGCTCTGCCCGGGTCGAAGGTCACTGATGCTGCCCTTCGACGAATATCATAGTTTAATCCAAATCTTAACCGAAAGGTAGTTTTTGTCTCTAGTACCCGGAATCAGAGCTGAGTGATACGTCGGCCTTTGAAGCGACGTTGACGGACCTTTTTCTTGGTCCAGACGAAGGGCTCGGCTCTTTCGTTGTATGCGTTGACGTAGGCATCGATGTGATCCTGAAGTTGCTTGAGGCTTGTGAAGGAGGTGCCGCTGAGCGACTGCCCCTGCAGGATCGAAAACCATACCTCGACCTGATTGAGCCAGGACGCACTTGTCGGCGTGAAATGAAATTGCACGTTGGGATGGGCCTCAAGCCAGTCCTCGTTCTTTTTGTGGGTGTTGAGATTGTCGAGAATGACATGAAGCTTTTCGGCCCGGATAGGCCTCGGTGACGCTGTTTATGAAGTCGAGAAACTCGACCCGGCGACGGCGCTTCGAATGCGTCGCGACGATCTTTCCGGTGGCCACCTCAAGCGCCGCAAACAGCGTTGTCGTGCCATGCCGCTTGTAGTCGTGGCTCTGGCCCGTCAAGGCGCGGCCGTTGGGCAGCTTCAGATAGCCCTGCGCTCGTTCCAAAGCCTGGATCGAGGGCTTCTCGTCCACGCATAGCACAATCGCCTTCGCGGGCGGGGCGACGTAGAGGCCGACAACATCGGCGGCTTTAGCCGTAAAGTTCGGATCGTTGCTCTCGCACAAGGACTTGCGAGCCACCAGGTCCATCTTGTGGCTGCGCAGGAACCGCCAGACATATTGGACGTCAACATCACCCAGCGCCTCGGCCAACAGAGGGCCGGTCCAGCGCGCGAACCCTTGCGGGGGCGGCTTGTCCAAGAGCTTCAGAATCCGCTTGTCGGTGGTCTTGGTGCGTATTCCAGGGATGGCGATCAGCGATTCCAGGCGATCGTGATCACGGTTTCCAGACGATGGTGATCACTTGCGGAGGCGAACACGACTGACGTGTTTATGCGTGCTGGAAATGGTCTTCCTGGTCAAGACGGGCGGGATGGCCTGGAGATCGGTCCAGCGGTCCATAGTAGGGACCCGCGTGCGGCGCGGAGTGGCCCCCA
>NZ_LJYG01000109.1:43824-44969 GCF_001440035.1 Bradyrhizobium manausense
AGTGAGCGCTTCGGGGCCCCCAGTCGTCTAGGATGAGCAGATTGACGCGCTCGAGCGCCGCGATCAGGCCAGCGAGACGGCCTTCGCCACGCGCCTGGGCGAGATCGGCGAACAAGCGGGGGACGCGCTTGTAAAGGACCGAGAAGCCGTCGCGGCAGGCCCTGTTGCCGAGCGCGCAGGCTAGCCAGGACTTGCCAGTGCCGGTCGGACCGACGATGACGAGATGGTTGTGCTCGCGGATCCATTGGCAGGTGGCGAGGCTTTGAAAGAGGGAGCGGTCGAGACCACGAGCTGTGCGATAGTCGACATTCTCGATGGTAGCGGCCTGCCGGAGCTTGGCACTCTTCAAGCGCCGTAGAGACGGCGGGTCGCGGGCGGTGACCTCGCGATCGACGAGGAGACCGAGCCAATCGGGGTGCGGCATGTCGGCGGCCTCGGGATTGTTCTGCAGTTCGATGAGGGTATCGGCTATGGCGGTGAGGCCGAGCGCGCGCAAGCGGTCGACGGTCGGATGAATGAGCACAATGATCTCCTGATTAGTTGTAGTAGCTGCGGCCGCGGATCTTGGCGTGGAAGAGGATGGGCGCCTCCTGGGCGGGAGGAGCGGTTTTGTCGGCGGCGTTCTTGAGGATGGCGACGATCGACTTGTAGGAACGGGCGTTGAGCAGCAGCGCGGGCGCAGGCGGCGTCGACACGTTCCTCGCCGTAGCGCTTGACCAGCCCGAGAATGCCGATGGCCGAGCGGAAGCCCTGTTCCGGATGCGGCCGCGACCGCAGGATGACCTCGATCAGCGTCTCGGCGTCGGGCCCCACCTTGGCGGCTTCAGAACGAATCCGCTCAGGGGTCCAGTCGCGGTAACGGCGATGCGAGCTTGGCATATGCTCGGCGATCGTCGTTGGTCGATGCGGCAGAGTGCTGCGCAGATGCGAGGCGACGCGCTTGCCGCGCAGGAAAATCTCGACGGTTTTTAGTGTGATCCGTGCCTCGACCTCTTCATGCACGAGGTTGTGAGGCACGCTATAGTAATGCTTGGCAAGCTCGACATGATAATCGAGGTTCACCCGACAGCGCTTCCATTCAGCGTACACGTAGGGTTCGTCGGGCAATGGGGTCAGTGCTGGTCGGTCGAGCTCCTCGAACAGCT
>NZ_LJYG01000110.1:0-38119 GCF_001440035.1 Bradyrhizobium manausense
GCTCTCGGCCAGCAACAGCTCCAGCTTGTCGCCAAGCCGCTTGCGCCAGTGGCTCAGGTCCGAGCGCTCATGCGGGAACGCGTGCTGAAAGAACTCTTCACCGGTGAAGTACTGGAAATACGGGTCGTGGACCCAGCGCTCGCACACCCCCTCATCGGACAGGCCGTATATGTGCTTGAGCAGCAGCAGCCCGATCATGAAGCGGGTCGCGATGCCCGGCCGACCGTTCTCGCTGTAGAGCGGCGCGATCTCGCCGTCGATCCAGTCCCAGTCGACCTTGCCGGCGAGCTGAACCAGCTCGTGCTTCATGTTGATGATCTGGTCCAGCCTGGCTCGGAACAGATCGCCCGATCCCGTCGCTTTGGGCTTCTTCGGTCGCATCGCCACCTCCGATGCGAGGACGGAATCATGACTGGCGATTCGATGGAATCCTCAAAACGAAATTGCAGGGTTCCGATGCCCGAAGCATCAAAACCCTGCAATCCCAAAACAGGCCACAACGAATATTGCGATCCCAGCTCAATCGCTTAGCCGCTCTTCACGGACGACTGAGGAAGCGGCACGAGATTTGACGAGCCGGATTACGTTTGCGCCGTGGCCCGCTCAGGCGGGCTTGCGCCGGATGACACTTCCGAACCTGGCGAGCGGCCTCAGGAGTTCTGCCCTGTTGAAGCGGAGCATGATCAGCTGGTACGCAAGCCAGGAAGGGCTCAAGAACAACCCTGTGAACCAGACGATATGAGAGGCGGCGGCGCGCCAATGTGTGGTGGTCAGCGCAAGCCGTATCCCACGGCGCAGAAGTGAACTCGACGTGTCCGCGTCCTGCCCAACATAGCGCAGTCCCAGTTTACGGGACGCGAGGCGATAGTTGACAAAGACGATCTCGTTATCGATCGGCCGTGCCGCTTGAACGTGCATGGACTTCCTGTCGCAATGTGCCTTCAGGATGTCGAACTCTGCGATGCGGAACCCGATCTGCCTGGGAAAATCCGGAAACCGCTGCGCCCGGCCCTTTGCGTCATTTCGGCTGATATTTCTGCCATGGAGCCGATATTGCCCGAGGGTTTCCTGCACCGTGACCACGTCTCCGTAAAGAGGGGCGATCGTGTTGAGGGCGCCGTCGTATCCCACGGGCGGATTGAGCGGGATGACCTGTCGAAGAAACTCTCGGAAGTACGCATTTCCCGACATGACTGGCCAGATGTACGTTCCCGACCGGGTAAATTCTGCGTGCACATCTTCCGGCGCGTAGGATTTGGGAAACGCACAGAACGAACGCCCAAGTCGCCTGCCGGCGCCATCGATGATGTCCAGATTGAACTGAACTTTCGAAACACCTTCGCGGCAGTGCGCAGCAACGTTCTCGACCGCCGTCGGCATCAGGATGTCATCCGCATCGAGGAACAGCAGTACGTCGCCTGTCGCTGCGCGATACCCAACTTCGAATGCTGCGATGTTGCCCTGATTTGCCTGAAATATGGCTCGAATCCTGTCACCATAGCCGGCGATGATCCGGCGGGAACCGTCGATCGATCCGTCGTCGACGACGACGATCTCGTCCGCCGGACGGGTCTGATTCAACGCGCTGTCGATTGCCAATCCGACATACCGTTCGTAATTGTAGACTGTTATGACGATGCTGATCTTCAACGTCTGTCGCTCACAGATTTGCAGGTGACAAAAGAGGCTATCAATCCATGCCTTGATGGGCCAGAAGTAATTTTACAGTCCGCAAAGCATGATTGGTGAGGCAATCGCATGAAAATCGCTCTGATTGATCCGTCACTGTTTACTTGGCCATATGATCTTAAATTAGCCAAAGGATTGACTGATATTGGGCATGCAGCCAGCATTGTCGGGCGCCAGCTTGGGCAGAAGCCTTCCGTTGACGAAGACCTGTTTCTTGACCGGCATTTTTATCCGGGATTGCAGTCGCGCTTTTTCAAGAAACTTCCGCGCAACGTGCAGCTGGGGCTGAAGGGACTCAGTCACGCTGAATCAATGACACGGCTGATCAGGCGCTTCAGGAAGACGCCGCCCGATGTGATCCATTTTCAATGGGCACCCCTGGCGATCGTCGACAGCCAGTTCATTCCCAAGTTCAGGAGGGTCGCGCCAACGGTTCTGACCGTTCATGACTCGAATCCGTTCAATAACAATCCGAGCTCGCGGATACAGCGAATCGGGGCGTTCAAGATTCTGCATTGCTTCGACCATCTTATCGTTCATACGACCGTTGCACGTGATCGCCTGCTGCGCGTTGGTATTCCGGGCGAGAAGATTTCGGTTATCGCGCACGGATTGCTGACCGATCATATCGCCCGACCTGCCGACGAGTCCGCGGCCGCGGACGGCCGCGTTCAAATACTCTTGTTCGGCAAGATAAAGCCCTACAAGGGCGTCGACGTCATGCTTCGCGCGCTTGCATTGCTTCCCCGAGAGGTCAGGGCACGTTGCGTGGTGAAGATCGTGGGCTGGCCGGAAATGCCGATGGAGCCGCTGTTTGCGATGGTGAAGGATCTGCAGCTCGAAGACTATGTCGAATTCGACCTGCGGTTCATTCCGGAAGACGAAGTGAGCTCGCTGGTCGCGCGCGCTGACATCCTGGCTTTTCCGTACCGGGATATCGACGCATCCGGTGTGCTGATGCTGGCGATCGCGGCGGGACGTCCGATCGTCGCTTCGAACCTTGGAACGTTTTCGGAATGGCTGAGCGATCGGGCGGAGGGGACGCTCGTTCCTCCAGGTGATCCCGCCGCATTGTCCCGGTCGCTCGAGCGCTTGATCAGCGACCCCGACTATCGAAACGCCAAGGGTCAAGGAATGCTGGATCTGCGCGACTCCGTGCCGACGTGGACCTCGATTGCCCGCCTGACCGAGGCCGCCTATGCGAAGGCCGGCCGGCGTGTGGACGCGCCGGCCAGTGCCCAGGTTCTGCAGCGTTCAGGAAACTGAAGGGGTCATCTGCCAGGTGGTCTGGCGGATCGACAGGATGCCCCAGAAAAAGCCAAGTGCCCACGCGAAGTGCATCACGGCGGCGGCCGGCAGTGCAAGCAGCCCGCAAATTGAGCGATGTTTTACTGCAATCATCATTGCGGTCAGGGCCAGTATCGCCAGATAGGCCGCCGGCAAGGTCAACAGCAGCGGCGCAGCCGGCGACAGCACGATGGCGCCGAGCGTCAATGCAACATGAGTGGGCACCAGGAATTGACGCAGTCGCAACGATCCTGGATGCCGTCTCACCGTTCTCGATCGACCACGCCCGTAGTTGAAGTATTGCTTCGCCAGGCTCAGAAAACTCGACCGCGGTCGATATGAAAGGCGGATGTCCGAATCCAGAAAAATCCGGCCGCCGAGTGCACGCAGCCTGCAGTCAAACTCTGCATCTTCATTGTGAGTGAAGGTTTCGTCGTAACCACCGGCCGTGCGAAAGGCATCTATGGTCATCGCGGCATGATGCCCGTGATCGACAAAGCCGCTTTGCTTTCCGCCGCGATGTGCCGATCCGCCCGAACCGACCTTGGTGTCCGAGACCCAGGCGACGGCTTTCTGCAAGCAACCCTCGCCACGAGAGTCCATGGGGACCACGACCGAGTCGGCCTTGCGCTCGTCCAGAGTCTTGAGGAGGCTCGAAACATAATCCGCTGGATATTCGCAATGGGCGTCACACCGCACCAGGACCTGCGCCGCAGCACCATAGACTTGTACGGCCAGATTGATCCCGGCACTCTGCAGCCGCTGGGGATTGCGCAACAGATGGACGCCGCGAATCTCCTTGCCAAGCTGGCGAACAATGTCAGGCGTCCCATCGGTGCTGCCGCCATCTGCAACCACTATCATGCGATCTTCGTCGAGACCGTCCTGCGCCAGATTGCGGACAACGGTCTCGATATGGGAAGCCTCGTTCAAAACGGGTACGACGATCAGGACATTTCTGGACACGGTTTAGCTGCCAATTGCCATTGTTTGCTCAATCCGTTGGCAGGCGCGGGAATGGTCGTTGATGCTAGCCAAAGGACGTCCCGACGGTCCGTCAAAAGAATGGCCAACTCGTGACTGCTTCCTTTGATGCATCGGTTGCAAGTGGGTTACCGGTGGCGCCTTAAAATGGGCGATCTCTTCTGCGTGAATCGTGAATAGTGCGTGCACCGATCGCTCGAAGATCGGAAGCGAAACTGATCGGAGCAATATGTGAGAGCTGTTATTGTTGCCTTCCCTTTGTTGCTGGGGGCCTGTCATCCTGCATCGGCCGATCCGATGACGTTGGATTTTTCATGGCGCGGGGTACGCGGCTGTGTCACGCTGTTCCCAAATCCGGAGATGCGTCTGCGCAATATTCCCGCCGGTGGCACGTCGGTGACGCTCACACTTGCAGAAGGCACTCGCGAGATGGGAGGCCAGAACATTCCGGTTCCGAGCAATGGCGTCGTGCCATCGGGGACGATCCGGACATTTGGTCCTTGCAAGCCGGGTGTGTATGAATGGACCGCCCTCGTGAAATCATCGACGGGACAGGTTCTATCCGAAGCGCATCAGGCGCGTTTCTATCCCGCGGACGAGACCGCAGCGAAGCAATAGTTTCGCAACATCAATCCACGGATTGCGCCGTTTCGGTCCTTTGCAACTGCGCGTGGCAGCTTCACGCGTCTGCGCGCCGCCGTTCGATCGTACGAATGAAGCCACAATCCATCTAGATATGAATTAATGGAGTTTGGAAGGTTGGAGATTGAGAACAAGTTCATGCTTCGTGACAAGGAGTTGAGTGTTGTTGGCGCGAAGGTTGATATGGAAGCGTAACGATTTCCCCGGCCCGACAAATATCGGTAGTGTCCCAGCTCCGATCGATGCGCAACGCGCGGGCGCGGCGAGATGAAAAAGACCGTTCTGGTCACCGGCGGTGCCGGCTACGTCGGCTCGCATTGCTGCAAGGCCTTTGCGATGGCGGGTTGGAATGTCGTGACGCTCGACAATCTTTCCCGAGGCTGGCGCGATGCGGTGCGCTGGGGACCGTTGGTCGAGTGCGATATTCGCAATTCAGCCGGCGTGCGCGCAGCGCTGGACACCTACAAGCCGGACCTTGTCGCGCACTTTGCGGCACTGGCTTATGTCGGCGAATCCGTGGCTGATCCCGCCATCTATTACGACAATAACACGAGAGGAACGCTTGCCCTCCTGGAGGCAATGCGAGCGGCCGGTTGTTCGCGCGTGCTCTTTTCCAGCACGTGCGCCAGTTACGGAATTCCCCAGCACACGCCGATAGACGAAACACATCCGCAGGCGCCGATTAATCCCTATGGTTGGTCCAAGATGATCATCGAGCGCATGCTGGAGGACTTTGGCCGCGCGTACGAGATGTCGTCGGTTTCGTTGCGTTATTTCAACGCGGCGGGCTGTGATCCGGATGGAGAGATCGGCGAGCGCCACGAACCGGAAACGCATGCCATTCCGCTGGCGATCGAAGCTGTGCGCCGACCCGATCGGCCTTTCACCATTCTGGGAACGGACTTTCCGACGCCGGATGGCAGTGCAATCAGGGACTATATCCACGTCAACGACCTGGCGCAGGCGCACCTTCTCGCAGGTGACATGCTGGTGGCGCGAGGCGGTACTCATGTCTTCAATCTCGGTACAGGGGTTGGCACGAGTGTGCTCGAACTAATAAAGGCAGTGAGGCGTGTCTCCGGAAACGATCCGGTCGTCCGCCGCGGCCCACGCCGCGCGGGCGACCCGCCCACGCTCGTCGCTTCCTTTGCCAAAGCCAAGCGGGAGCTCGGTTGGAGCCCGCGGCAATCCGAGATCGACTTCATTATTGAGACTGCACTGAGGTGGAGCGATAGCAACCCGTCGGCAGATTTCGCACGAAGATGATCGATACACCATTCGCAGGAATTGGACTGGGAAGAGGCGTGGCGCACGTCTCCGTGACGTCGGCGTCCGATGTTGCGGAAACGACATTGAACGAGGGCATGACGGTGTTCTGGCGCGCCGACCAGCCGATCGGCCATGTGCTGATGCATGAAGGCCAGATAACGGACGCCAGGATCGATCATATCGACAACACCTTCCTGTCAGCCGTCGATTCCCAAGTGCGAACCTCGACGGAAATGAGGCTCTCGGCGAGCGTGGTGATCTGCACGCGAGACCGTCCGGACGAGCTGAGCAAATGCTTGTCGTCGCTGCCGCAACAGACTCATCCTCCGCGAGAAATCATTGTCGTAGACAATGCATCGCGCGATCGGCGGACCCGGGATGTCGCGTTGGCCGCGGCAGTAACCTATATTCGGGAGGACCGACCCGGCCTGGATATTGCGCGCAATGCCGGCGCGCTCCAGGCGACTGGAGATATCGTCGCCTATACGGACGACGATGTGCTGCTTCACCCGCGCTGGCTGGAGCAACTGACATGTGCGTTCGACTCTCCCGAGGTCGGTGCGGTGACTGGGCTTGTGCTTCCCGCCGAGCTCGCGACCGAGGCGCAACGGCACTTCGAGACGTATTGGGGATTTGGCAAGGGCTATCGCGAACAGGATTACGACAGCGCAGCCTTCCGATCGCATCACGGCCAGGTCCTGCCCGCGTGGGACGTCGGCGCCGGAGCGAGCATGGCGTTCCGGCGCGAGGTGTTTCAGGCCGTCGGGCTCTTTGATGAGCGCCTGGACGTCGGTCAGGCCGGCTGCTCGGGCGACTCGGAGTACTGGTATCGATTGCTCGCGGGCGGCTACACGTGTCGTTACACCCCGGCGTCAGTCGCATTCCATTTTCACCGCAGAACAATGGATGGACTGGCCAGCCAGATCTATCATTACATGCGCGGTCATGCGGCCGCACTTTTGGTGCAGTATGAGCGAACGGGGATCTCGGCGAACCGGCGTCTGGCTTACTATCACAAGCCGCGTTGGTACCTCGCTCGGCTACTCCGAAAAGCAATGGAAGGAGACAGCATTCGCGACCGCTTCCTGAAGGAGGAGGTGACCGGATATCTCGCCGGATTGCTGTTCTATCATCGCCAAAGGTTTCGCAGATGACAGCCCATCCGCGTACGTCCATCGTGATCGCCGCCCGCGACGCTGCGGGAACCATTGCTGAAACGCTTGTCAGCCTGCTCGCGCAGAGCGCCCCCTCCTGGGAGGCGCTTGTCGTGGATGACGGTTCGATCGATGCCACGGCCGAGATCGTTGCTGAATATGCGGCGCGGGATTCCCGCTTTCGGGTTCTGCAGTCTGACGGAGTAGGCGCTTCCGGTGCCCGCAACAAGGGAATTGCAAGCGCGCGCGGCGAACGAATACTGTTCCTGGACAGTGACGATTGGATTGATCGATCCTTCCTTGCGCTGATGAATGCTGCGCTGGATCGCGATCCCTCGGCGGTGGCCGCCTACTGCAACTGTTGCCGGGTTATGCCTGACGGCAGTGAAACTTCCGTTCGCTGCGATCCGGCCATCCAGGACAACGCCTTCGAGCGTTTCGCTCGGACGTGTGCCACGTTCATCCACGGCGTGCTCGTCTTGAAGAGCGCGGTTGCAAAGGTCGGTGGCTTTGAGACCAGCCTCCGCACGTGCGAAGATTGGGACCTGTGGCAACGGATCGCCCGCTGCGGCGGCAGGTGGATCCATGTCGACGAGAAATTGAGCTATTACCGGACAAGCGACCGTTCATTGACGCAAGATGTCAAACGGATGCTGGCCGACGCGCGTGTGGTCATTGCGCGCGGATTTTCGAGTGACGACCGCGTCAGCGAGCCGGCACCCGCACACCGAGCTGGAGCGTCAACTGCATACGGCAGCGTCGCGGCGGCGTACGCGTATTTCGCCCTCTGGTGTGCCGGATTTGACTGCGGCCGCAGGAATGCCAGCGATCCATCGCCGGAAACGCTCAGCGACATTCCAAAGACCGAGACAACAGCGGACTTCGTTGCCACTGTTTTGCTCGATGCCGTGATGGTCGGGGCAAGAACGGTGCCCGCCAAGCTGGCGGAACGGTGGCCGCAATACGGGAAGGGCGTAACCCACCTCATTTCAGCAATGGGGCACGCATGGAGCGACCCGGCGGCAGCGCGAAGGTGTCAATACCGCTTTGAGCGAAAAGTGCTCGATTATGACGACCTTTCGGCGCCCAGGGTCCTCACGTTGACGTTCGGCACGCGCGTTGACCTTCGCCGTATCGATACCATCAGGCCGATCGGGACTGTCGATCGATTGTATGTCTATCTCTGTGACGGGCCTCGCATCCTGACGCTGCTCGATATTGGTGCCCTCGGCACCGTCGACAACCGCTTTTGGATCGCGCTGGCCGCCCATGGCCTCGTTCATTTGCAGGTCAAAGACCAGATCGGAACGCTGATTCGGGCAAAAATCGCACTCTACAAGCGGACAGAACGACTTCAATCCTTCATGCGAGACGGCCCAGATACTCACCGGGGGCGGCTACGCGAGTTGGCCTCGCGGGCCTCACGTGAGGCGCGGTCGCGAGCCATCTCGGGCATCTCCGCTTCGAGCAGTCCCATGCGATGTGCCACAAGATCTCGAGACACCACACGCAAGAAATTTTGGGAGGGTTTCTTCGAGCAAGAGGATCCCTGGAACTACGGTTCGCCGTATGAACAGGAAAAGTATAGCCGGCAGCTCGAGCTCCTGCCGGACCAGCCGGTGGATCACGCGCTTGAGCTTGCGTGTGCGGAGGGACATTTCACACGGCAATTGGCACCCAGGGTCAAGCGCCTCAGAGCCGCCGATATCTCGACCAAGGCGCTCGATCGCGCCCGTGTCCGATGCAATGGGCATCAGAATATCGAATTCTCTCAATTGGATTTATCCGCCGATCCGCTCCCCCAGGATATCGATCTGATCGTCTGCTCCGAGGTCCTTTACTACCTTAACGACGAGGCCGAACTGGAATCGGTCGCGAAGCGACTGGTGCAGGCGCTGCGTCCTGGCGGTCACCTGGTGGCGGCCCATGCCTTTGTGCTGAAGGACAACATATCGCGAACGGGCCTCGACTGGGAGAGTCCGTATGGGGCGGAGACGATCAGGCGGATTATCCAGGGCGTGCCCGGGCTCGCCCTGGATACATCGATCGAGACGGAGCTGTACCGTATCGATCGGTTCAGGCGGTTAGTCCCGGGCGAACCCGCCCCTGACATACAGGTGAAATTCGCGACTATCGACGCGCCGGTTGAGCTCGAGGTTGCGCGGTCCATCGTGTGGGGCGGGGCCGTGGCGCGCAGGTTTGACGTCGCGCAATCCGAAAGACGAACGCACGCTCCGGTCCTGATGTATCACCGAATTGCGACAGAAGGACCAGACGAACTGGCGCGGTACCGCTTGTCTCCGGATGCGTTCGGGCAACAGATGCTGTGGCTTCGCCGCAATGGCTACCACACGATCAATTCGGATCAGCTCGCCTGGTTCGTAGCAAGCAATCATCCGTTCGAGGGCAGGCCGGTGCTGATCACGTTTGACGATGGCTACCAGGACTTTGCCGAGTATGCATGGCCGATCTTGCAGGCAAACGATTTCTCGGCAGAGGTGTTCATTGCGACCGATTTCGTGGGAAGGTGGGCTGAATGGGATGCGCCGTTTGGAGAGCCCGCTTCGCTGCTCGATGCGGCCAGGATCGCCGGGCTGGCCGCCGAGGGCGTATCCTTTGGCAGCCATTTGGCAAGCCACCCGCGCAGCGAGGAACTTGCGACCTGGACTCTCGCCGAGGAACTGACGCGATCTCGTGCACAGTTGGAGCGATGGCTTGGGCGATCGATAACGTCGCTTGCTGCGCCTTTTGGCTCTACCAATCAGCGGCTTGGAATTCTCGCAGCCGAATGCGGCTACAAGACCGTGTTCAACACGGTCAACCGGGCTGCATCACTGAAGGACAATCTGTTGGACCTGCCGCGAATTGAGGTCAGAGGCGATTTCACGCTGGACACATTCGCGCGCTGCCTGGAGCAGTATCAATGAGTAGCGGTGCGCTGCTGGTCAGTGTGGTTATTCCCGCCTTCAACGCCAGTGCAACGATCGATGAGACGCTTCGCAGCGTAAGGTCCCAGTCGCACCGGGAGCTGGAAATCATTGTCGTGGACGACGGCTCCACAGACGACACGGTCGCAGTTGTCCAGCGGCATCTGGTTCAGGATTCTCGCGTAACAATCATAGAACAGCGTAATGCAGGGGTGGCGGCCGCCCGGAATGCGGGCTGGCAGGCCGCGCGCGCGGACTTCGTCGCGTTCATTGATGCCGATGATCTCTGGACGCCTCGCAAGATTGAGCAACAGCTTCAAGCCTTGCTTAAGGCAGGAGAGCGGACTGGTCTGGTCTACAGCTGGTATGACTGGATCGATGCCGATAGCCGCGTAAGTGCCAGGTCCGATCCCGTCTTTCATGCGGGCGAGGTGCTGGACTATCTCTGTCAGGGAAATTTCATTGGCAACGGCAGCTCGGCGCTGGTTCGCCGGGAAGCCCTCATAGCTGCAAAGGGTTTCGAGAGCGGACTCAGGGCGTCGGGAGCAGAAGGCTGCGAAGATCTGCTGTTCTATTGCCGTGTCGCGGAGGCGTACCACTTCGCGGTCGTGCCCGAGTACCAGATCGGCTACCGCTATCTTCCGAACAACATGTCAAGCAACATGCCCCGGATGTTCCGGTCGTGGATCCTGGTCGCCGATGAGATCATGGCGCGGCACCCAGAGCGCACGGCGCTCCTCGACCTGGGCTTCAGAAACTATGCGCGTTGGCTGCTTCGGAGAGCTCTGACGGGCGGTCACTTGTGGTACTTCATCTCAATCCTTGGACAGCTTTTCAGACGGAATCCCTTGCTCGCGCTCAGGGTCGCCGTGCACGATGTGCCACGGGATACCGTGCTGGAAGTCCGGTGGAAATGGCGTCATCAGCGTCGCAAGGTGGTCCGACCACCGGCTTCGTTATTTGCCATAGGCGATCCGAGTCAATTGCAATGACAGAGCACGCGAACAACACACGAAGTCCGAGACCTGCTCGCCGCGCTGCATTGGTCGAACTGTTCAAGCTGCTCAAGCTTGCTCCACTGCCCGGCTGGGTGACGCCCGCGCTGATTGTCCTTGGCCTGGCGACATCGTTGGCGGAGACGGTCGGGATTACTCTCGTGCTCCTGTTCTTCTATTTCGCCATGGGTCAGGTGGAGCTTGCAACGTCGACCAGCGGCCTGCTGGGCGAAGCGCTTCGATATGCGGCGAACTGGTTTCACAGCTCGACCGAAACTGCTGTCGTGCTGCTCCTTCTCATCATTGCTCGCGGTGCTCTTTCCTTTATCAACACATTGATCAGTGCGCGTGTCGGAGAGAAGATCAATGAAGTCGCGCGCAACCGCGTTCATCTGCAGTATCTGTCAACTTCGTATTCGTTCTTCCAACGCCATGACGAAGCCTATCTCATGGAGGTGTTGGGAACCGAGACATGGGTGATCTCCGGGGCATATGCCAGTCTTACCCGCATTGTCGTGAGTTCGTGTTCGGTTTTTCTCTTCGCGTCCTTTTTGTTGGCGCTCTCGATCAAGGTAACGGTCATCGCCCTCGTCGCCTCGATGATCATATCGGCGGGATTGCGCCATCTTTCGTTGCCAATGCAGCAGTTGGGCGCCGGCGTAAAGCTGGTTCATCAAAAGCTGGGTGAGCATATGCTGATGACACTCCAGGGCATGCGCACGATCCGCGCGTATGGCCAGGAGGAGAGTCACCAAAAGCGCTTCGAGCAGGCGTCGGCGCAGGCCCGACAGGTCGCGCTGCGTCTTGCGCGCCTATCCGCCCTGGTCTCGCCTCTGACGGAGGTGGGGTATCTTTTCGTGCTGTTTCTCGTAATCGCGTTCGCTGATCTATGGGGAATCGGTTTTGCGACGAGCCTGACCGCGGTCGCGTTGCTCTATCGATTGCAGCCGCATATGCGAGATCTCGAAGGGAACTTGCTGTATATGGCGCAGATCGAGCCGCAGCTTCGGTCCATCAGACACATGCTGTCGGCAGATGACAAGGAGTACCCGAACGCCGGGCACGTGGCCGTGGCTAAGCTGGAGAACGGCATCTCATTTCGCAACGTGACGTTCCGCTATGATGCCGGTACCGAGCCCGCTCTTTTGGATGCTTCGTTTGACATTCCTGCGGGCAAGACCACTGCGCTCATTGGAGCCAGTGGGGCGGGCAAGACCACGATCGTAAATCTATTGTTGCGGCTCTATTCGGCCAACGAGGGTGTCATACGGGTTGATGGGCGATCCATCGAAGACGTTCGTCGAACCGATTGGCTCGGCATGCTCGCGATTGCGGGGCAGGATGTGGACCTGGTCGAAGGCACGGTGATCGAGAACGTTCGGATGGCCAAGAACGACGCCTCCGAGGAAGAGGTTCGGCAGGCGCTGCGGGTCGCGGGCATTTCAGAGGTCGTCGAGGCCTTGCCGGACAAATACGACACCTGGATCGGACAGCACGGCCTGCGCTTCTCAGGCGGTCAGCGGCAGCGCCTTGGTCTTGCCCGAGCGATCGTGCGCAATCCGAAGTTCCTCATCCTGGACGAAGCGATGAGCGCGCTCGATCTGACGCTCGAGGACAGCATTCGACGCGCGATCCAGCTACAATTCAAGAACCGAACTTTGTTGCTGATAACACATCGCCTGGATTCAGTGCGCGATGCGGACCACGCGGTGTGCATTGAAAACGGCCGGGTTCTCGCTGAGGGTCCTCCGGCGAAAGTCCTGGCGAGTCAAGGAGCGTGCGTAATGGGCACTTCGCAAGATGAAGTGCCCTATATCGGAACACGGTTCCCTAACCGGAACCTGCGTGTTCGGCACTCGCCCGGTGAATGACGGGTACTGCCTTGAGCGTGCTTGTTGCAGATCAGCGCCGACCTCACATGAGCCCGTAGCACTACGGTGTCTCCGCAGAAATCTCTAGCCGTCAGCTGATTCTCGCGTCATGCGTCAAATTGCGTCGAATCGATAAGGCTCTTTTGAACGCGTGCATAGTTGTGTGCACGTAAAAGGAGCACGCAATCCATCATGACCACTATCAATGGAAGCGCCGGTACTGACGTTCTGTTTGGCGGTGCCGGAAATGATGTTCTGACCGGAGGCGCAGGCAGCGATACTTTCGTTGTCTCGAAGGGATACGGCTCCGATACCGTCACTGATTTTCAGGCGGGCTTGGGCGGCGATGTGTTGCGATTGCAAAACTACGGCTTTGCGACGTTCGCCAGTATCCTGGCAGCGGCCACCCAAGTGGGTTCCGATACGGTCGTCACGCTGTCTTCGACTGAAACCCTGACGCTGCAGAACGTCGCGCTTTCGACCTTGGTTCCAAGCAATGTCGCGCTGGACAATCCGCTGCCAGCGAGCGGAACGGCATGGAACTGGGCGGGTACCGTCGCTGCGGGCGGTACGCTGACGACCGGTGCGACAAATGACGGCATGGAGGCCGGCGGCACGGGCGCCACGCTGATCGGCGGAGCAGGGGACGACACCTACTATGTCTATGACCACAACACCAAGGTTGTCGAGCAGGCCGGAGAGGGTATCGATACGATCCGTGTCTGGAACATCAATGGATACAGCCTCGTCAATGCGCCGAACGTCGAGAATCTTGTCCTGACAGATAGTGTTCCGTCGCCCGCCACCGGCAATGATCTCAACAACATCATTGTCGGCAATGCCGGCGACAACATGATTGACGGCGGGCGCGGCAACGATGTGCTGACCGGTGGGGCCGGTCGCGACACCTTTGTCGTGAAAGCGGGCAACGGCAACGACATTGTCACCGACTTTCAGGCGGGTGCGGGCGGGGACATCCTGCAGCTCAACAACACCGGCTTCAAGACGTTCGCCGACGTCACGGCGGCCATGAAGCAGGTGGGCACCGACCTTGTCCTGACGATCGCTAGCGGCGAAACGATAACGCTTGAAAACACCAGCCTCCAGAATCTCACGGCCGCCAATATAAACATCGTCAGTCCCCTGACCGGACTGGTCCAGACCTTCAACGACGACTTCAACACGCTCTCCGCGGGTCAGGATCCGAGCCTGACCTGGCGCACGAGCTATGCCTGGAGCGGAGCCGCAGGGTACGGGCTGGCCGGCGAACAGGAGGTGTATGTCGATCCCAGCTTTTCCGGGCTGCCGGCCACTCAGGCATCAACGTCGCTCGGGCTCAATCCGTTCTCGATTCAGGACGGTCACCTCGTCATCACGGCGCAAGCGTTGCCTGCGAGCGCAACGCCTTATACGGGCAGTGCCATATTTTCGTCGGGCATGATCTCGACCCAGAACAGCTTTACTCAGACCTACGGCTATTTCGAGATGACGGCCACGCTGCCCAGCACGAGCGGAGCGTGGCCGGCGTTCTGGATGCTGCCCAGCACGGCCAATAACCTCAACACTGAGATCGATGTGCTCGAAGCCTTTGGCCAGGATCCTGACCAGGCGCATTGGGCCATTCACTCGCCCTACGCGCCGGCGACGAATGGGGGCTGGGCAAATACAGCCAACCTGACCACTGGAGAACACACGTTCGCGCTCAAATGGACGCCTTACGAATTGACATTCCTCGTCGACGGGAACGAGGTCGCGCGGCAGGCCACGCCCGCCGACATGAATACGGCGATGTACATGATCGCCAATCTGGCGATGGGCGGGAGCTGGCCGGGCAATGCCGCTCCAGGATCGACGGCGACGATGACCATCGATTCGATCAAAGCCTATCAATTGCCGGAGTACACGCTTGCGAACTACACTCTGCTCACGAGTGGCACGCCGACCAACACGATCGCGGGAAGCGCGGCTGCGGACACGCTGAGCGGCACGTCCGGCAATGACCTGATCGGTGGTGCAGGAGGCGCCGATGTCATGACCGGCGGTGCCGGCGACGACACTTATGTCGTCACCGATTCCGGTGCGAAGGTTATCGAAGCCTATGGCGGAGGCATCGACACGGTAAACGCCTCGGTGACGTATACGCTTTCGAGCTACGTCGAGAATCTGACCCTCACCGGTTCCGCAGCCATCAACGCCACCGGCAATATTCAGTCCAACATCATCATCGGCAATGCCGCGGCAAACGTGATCACCGGCGGGCTCGGCAATGATATCCTGACCGGCGGCGGCGGTGCGGATAGCTTCGTAATCAACTCCGGCGACGGTTCGGACATCATCACCGACTTTTCGCCGGGATCAGGCGCCGGACACGATGTCGTCCAGCTCAACGGCTTTGCCTTCACCTCATTCGCCGACGTTCAAGCGGCGATGAGCCAAATCGGAAGCGACGTATATCTGAAGCTGACGAGCCAGGATACCCTGGTGTTCCGCAACACGACGGTCTCGGCATTCACCAGCGACGATTTCCAATTGCCGGCAACGCTCCCGGTCGGCGGCACGATCACGTCTTGGATCAGCGGGAAGGCGAGCAGCCGCATGGTGTACGGTACCGCGGCGAACGACAAGCTCTCGGCGGTCAATATCGATGACACGCTCGTCGGGGGGAACGGCGACGATACCTACGTCATCGGTAGTGCGAACCAGAAAATCGTCGAAAATCCCGGCGGCGGTGTTGACAGCGTGGAGGCGTGGACGTCGTACACGTTGTCGGCAAACGTCGAAAACCTGACGTTGATGATGGGCGGGCTCGCGGGCGTCGGCAACCAAACGGCAAACCGTATGGTCGGCTCGAGCGGTGACGATTTCCTGGATGGCGCAGGCGGGAATGACTGGCTCTTCGGAGGAGCCGGAAACGATACGTTCATCTACAATGTAGCCAGCGGCAACGATACGGTCGCCGATTTCCACGTGTTCACGAGCGCGACTGCCGAACATGACAAGCTGATTCTGAAAGGCTACGATAGCGGCGCCTACTTGACCCATGTGAACGATGTGTGGACCGTTCACTACGCGGGTGGAGCGGACACGCTGCGCATCGCGGGCGTGACCAGCTTGACGTCGGCCGACTATTCATTCGTTTCCGCGACGAATTCGCCGATGACGATGACATCTATCGCCGTGCCGACGATCTCGGCTGTCAACGACAGCGGCTCGATCGTGTCGGGCCTCATCAATACAAATCATCTGGTCCTCACGGGTCGCGCGCAGGCAGGTGTAACCGTCAAGGTTTTCGACGGGACAACTCAGATCGGCACGGCGATCGCCGACGGCAACGGTAGCTGGAGCATGGCGACTGCAATGCTGGCCGAAGGCGGCCACACCTTTGCCGCCGCAGCGATGGACGGTGTCGGCAATCTCACCGCGCTCTCAGCCGGGGTGAATGTCACCATCGATACGATCGCCCCGAACGTGCCCAAGCTCGCGTCGTTCTCGCCCGACAGCAACGTCGCCGGCGATGGCGTCACCAATGTCAACCACGTGAATTTGACTGGAACCGCGGACGCCGGGAGCACGGTGCAGGTCTTCGACGGCGCGACGATGATCGGAACGGCGACCGCCGATACCAACGGAACCTGGTCCTTTGCCACCGCAACGTTGGCGGACGGTAATCACACCTTTACCGGCAAGACCGCGGACACCGCCGGCAACGTCAGCGCTTCCTCCGGTGCGCTGAACGTCACGGTCGATACGCGTGCCCCGTTTGCACCCATCCTGACCTCGGGCGCACCTGGAGCTTCAAGCGCGATAATCGTGTCCGGCACGGCAGAAGCCGGAAGCACTGTCCGGCTGTACGAAGGCTCGATCTTGGTCGGCACGGGCGTCGCGGCGACGAGTGGGGCCTGGAGCGTCACCACCGGATCGCTCACGGCAGGGCAACACAGCTTCACCGCGACCGCCACCGACATCGCCGGCAATTTGAGCCAGCTTTCCAATGCTTTCAGTTCCGCCGTGGGTACGGTGATCGAAGCGACCGGCACGACATCGCTTATCAAGTCGGGAAGCAACTTCTACCTTTCGACGACCGGCTCATCGGTGATCCTGAAGAATGGCGGAACGGCGGTTGTCGCGGGGCAGCTTGGCGCATGGGTGCCAGTGGCTGCGGAAGCGTCGTCGAACGGCTATCTCGTCGCGTGGAAGATCCCTTCGACCGGCCAGTTCGCGGTCTGGAGCACCGACAGCAACGGCAATTTCGTATCCAGCTATCTGAACAAGGTGTCCGGCACCGACCCGGCTCTTGTGTCGAGCGAGACCCTCTTTCACCAGGATCTCAACGGTGATGGCGTGATTGGTCTTCCATCAACGCACCAGCAGGTTTCAGGCACGACAATCGAGGCGTCCGGCTCAACCAGCCTGGTTCTGGTCGGCTCGAATTACTTGCTCGACGGGATGGCCAGCGGCGCGGGGCCGGCCTTGAAGTACGGTGGCGTAGCGGTTGTGTCGGGACAGTTCGGCGCTTGGACGCCGGTGGGCGTTGAGCAAACGACCAGCGGCTATGATGTCGCCTGGAAGATTCCGGCCACCGGCGAACTCTGTGTGTGGACCACGGACGGCAATGGCAACTATCTATCGAACCTCCTGAACAAGGTGTCCCCGACCGACCCTGCTCTTAAAGCGGTCGAGACGACGTTTTATCAGGACCTCAATGGCGATGGTGTAATCAATACGTCATCGACCATCCTCAAGATCTCCGGAAATGTCGTATTGAATCTGGGCAATATGTCACAGGCCGCGACGGTCGACCCCGGCGCCACGCTCGAATTGTCCGGCGCCGCTTCCGGGTCGATCACCTTCAAGGCGTCGACCGGCAATCTGGTGTTGGACCACGCGTCGCAATTTACGGGAACGCTCATCGGTCTAACGGGTGACGGCACCGCGTCAAATTCCAACCATATCGACCTGAAGGACATCGCCTACGGAGCGGGAACGACGGCGTCCTTTTCCGGCGATACGGCCGGTGGCGTGTTGACCGTGGTCGACGCTCAAAATCACACGGCACATATCTCGCTTGCTGGCGACTACACCAACTCGACCTTCAATCTCTCGAGCGACGGATCCGGGGGCACACTGGTCATCGATCCTCCGAAGGCTAGCTTTGATTTTTCGGCGGTTGCGCCGTCGCAGCCTCCTGCTACCGCACCGGCCGTCGGCACCGCGCGCCTGGGAGGCGAGGGGTTCGTGTTCGAGCAGTCCGCCACTGCCAACCCATATGGCTTAGTTAACGAGGCGTTTCATGAAACGGCCAAGGTAGGGCTCCTCGCGGCCAACACTTATCCAGATGTTGTCTCGAGCCTTCATCAGGTCGACGCCGTTCACGCGGTAGCCCCGATTGACGTCCATCTGGCGGAGTTGCATGACTTCATTCTTCGCTGATGGTCTTTGTCTTTCGAACAACGTTGCGCAACGCGCGTTTCGCAAGTTCCCGTTTCCGCGTGAAGGGGATCATGGCGAGGAGATATGATGCATAGGCAAGCGCCAGCAGCGTAACCAGCCCAGCGAAAGAGTTTCCATCCAGCAATGAGATGTTCGAAATCCTTGTGACGGCCGCCGCAACGCCACAACCGATCCAATGCGGGACGGTCGTCTTGACCAGGCTCGTTGTCGTCACCGGGCCATGACGACCGATAGATATCGCGCAAAGCGGCAGCACGACGGTGCAGTTCACCAGCGTATACGCTGCGGCGATTCCAAGCGCACCCCAGGGAAGACCGACGAGGAATGAGGTCACGTTGATCAAGGCGGTCCAAACGCCAAGCCTGAAGTACTCCTGGCTACGGCCTTGACTGAGGAACAGCCAAGCTGCCGTCGCGGTCGCGACCTGGACCAAGCCGGCAACGCCGAGCCAGGAAAAAATCGGGGCTGCGCCCACCCAATGCTCGCCAAGGAGAACTCTGAAGAGCGGCTCCGAGAGTAGGATGGCAAACACGATGCCCGGCTGACATATGAGCATCACCATGGAAAGGGCATCATTGTAGGTACTGAGATATCTCTCCTTATCGAAACGAAGCCGCGACAGCAGCGGGACGATCACCTGGCCGATCGGGTTGTGCAGTTGGACGATCGGCAGCAGCAGCAGCTTATAGGCTCGATCGTACAGGCCAAGTTCGTCGCTGCCTCGAAATTTGCCGATGAGAATGTTGTCCGCATTTCTCGAAAGATAGTTGACGAGGTTGAACCCTGACACGTGCAGCCCAAATCGCGCCATGTGGCGCGTCTCGCTGTCCAGACTGGGATATCCGGGGCGATAGCCGGAATAGGCCCAGATCCCGATTGTCGAAAAGAGGGTAAGAACGAACGTGGACAGGTAAAGTGCCCAATAGTTTCTCAAGATGATTACAGCGACGATCCCTGCGACAACGGAAGCGGTTGTCGCGACGACATCCAGGATTGCTAGGGCCTTAAATCGGGATTCTCTGGCAAGGAGAGCCGCCGGAACGGTCGGAAGGCCAGCTATGAAACTTAGGCCGGCAATTGCGATCATGAGCTGCTGAAGCGTCGTATCGCCATAAAACAGCGCAACCGGATGCGCGCTCAACGCCAGAACGAGAGCAGATGCCGCGGAAGCGAGTACCGACAGCCAGAACAGCGCATCGATTTGGCCCTTGGCGATTTCCGTGCGTTGAATGATGGCCTGTCCAACGCCGACATCCTTGATGAGCCCGAGGAACGTTGCGGCCGTCGCAGACATAGCCAGCAGGCCGAAGTCGGACGGGGCAAGATTTCGCGTAGAGAATATCGTCAGGACAAAACCGGCCGAGAGTTTCCAGGCTTGGGACCCGCCCGTTATGAGCATGTTGGTTACGGCCCGTGACTTGCTGTCCTTGTCCAACGGCTCACCCCCGCGATCTCAAACACCTGTTGCGCGGTCTCGCGCCTGCCAGCAAATGCCGCGGGAAATCCAGCGCGCTGCGCGATGGCGGTTCCGATCGTCTCCGGCTTTTAGCTTGGCCTTGACACGAACGGAAGACGTGATCGGGCGATGTGGGATCGGCCTGGGCGAGCCTGCTCGGAACTGATCTCAAGCGATGGCTGGACGTCACCAGCGTCAATGCAGACACTTGTGGTCACATCAATGCCCGCAGTTTGTCATATTTCGATTCACAGTGCTGAGGTTCCCGTGAGATGATTTTGTGAGCACTCACACCAGGAGAAGGGCAAGCTGCGCGTGCGATATTTGCAGGCCGCTAGTCATTCTATAATGTTCGGTTGATCTCGATGGCGAAGCTCCGGAGGTCCGAGACGGGATGACGTTGTACACTGTTGCATCACGGCAAGGAGCGCGGTCTGGCGTCGCGTCGCTTGCGGGACCTCTCTTCCTCCTTACAGTAGCCGTCATTCTGTCTGCGATTTCGCGGCGGGCCGTCACGCATCTCGCGCGCTGGTCTGACATTTACGCTCTGGTGCTGGTTTGCTCGGCATTTGCCGGCGCGCTCGCCTTCAGCTCCGTTCGCTACCGTGATTTCTCGCCGCCACTGCGGATCACCGCCTTCGCGATCGGAATGACGATCTTCGTGCAGTTGCTGTTCGATTCATTGGGGCCCTTCGCAGGGCCTCCCAACATCCTGTTCGGGGCGGGCGACAAGATTATGTTCTTCCGCTACGGTGCGGTGGTTGCGGTTGTGGCAGGAATAGCCGCGATTCTACGCCCTTCATTTCTGGTGCCGCTGTTCTACTTCTATCATGCATGGCGCGAAATGGTGAGCGTCGTGTCCGGCATCTTCGTGACGGAGACCGATTATCTCGGTATGCTCGACGTCGGTAACTTCGCCGTGCTTGGCGTGCTCGGCACGATCGTTCTCACCAGCGCCTGGGTGATGGATCGCGTGCCGAGGCTGCGAACTCTGTTCGCTTCCGCAGATGACGTGAAGCAGCTTCGCGATCGCGCCTATGGCTTGATTTGGGCGTGCGCGGTCGGGGCGCATCTCGGCAGCTATTTCTGGTCGGGAATCGCAAAGCTGCAGGCTGGTGGCGAGAAGCCGTGGACCTGGCTGTTCGCAAACCCCACGCAAACCTCCATCCTGATGGGCCTCGAACGCGGCGACGCCCCGCTCGGCCTGTGGCCGGGCGCGTTGCAGACCATCTGGGACGCGATCGCGAGCAACCAGCTGATCTTCAACGTCTTCGTGCTGGGTGCCCAGCTCCTGTCGCCCCTGGCTGCGATCTCGACGCGCGCGCTGTCGTTCTTCTGCCTGCTGTTCGACGTCTTCCACATCGGCGTGTACTTCACGCTCGGGGCTCTTTTCTTCTTCTGGATTGCGCTCAACCTGTTCATCGTGGCCGCGGCACGCACGCTGCCGCGTGATGGGTTCACCCCGGCGATGAAAGTTGTGATGGTCGTGACCGTCATCTGTGGCCGGTTCTTCTTCTACACCAATCACCTGGGATGGCTGGACGGGCCGAAGCTGGCAAGCCCGCGGCTTTTCGTCGAGACCCGCGATGGTCGCCAGGTCCTCGCGCCTTCCACCTATTTCGGCATCTACTCGTACATGATCGGGACCGGAACCATGTACATCCCTGAGAATCATTTCCGGGCTCGCGTTGGCGGCAACAACCACGATCTTGCGACTTGGCACGACGCGACCACCTGCGGCCCGGAGATCCTTCCGCGTCAAGACACAGGCGTATCCATGGAGGCCGTGGAAAAATTGGTCCGCGAGACGGATCGCTTTTTTCGTGTCTACCCCTGGGTGAAGGACAACAACAGCTTTTATGCCTATCCGCACCACATGCTGTCCAATCCATGGCTGTATGGCGAATTCAACGAGCTGACCATGGACGATATCGTCGCCTATCACTATGTGGTGGACTCAGTATGTCTCGGCCTGGCGGAGGGCAAGCTTGTGCGCGACGTTCGGAATCGAACGGACTATCGAATTGACCCATAGTGATGACGAGATCTGGGTGGTCTATGACGGCGAATGCCCGTTATGCAGCCGCTATGTTCTGCTGTACCAGTTGCGGGAGCGTGGGCAGCGCATTCACCTGATCGACGCGCGTTCGGAGCATCCGATCGTCGGCGATATCCGCGCCCGCAACCTCGATCTCAACGAAGGCATGGTGGTTCGCTGGCGTGGGCGGCACTACCATGGGGCCGATGCAATGCATCTGCTGGCAACGCTTGCCGCGGAGATGACTGTCTTCAATCGCCTTAATCGGCTGGTGTTCTCTCGGCCACGCCTGGCAAGGGCACTTTATCCGGCACTGGTGCGTGGAAGGAAGCTTCTCCTTCGGCTTCTCGGCCGCAAGCTGATCGATGAGATCAATGCTCCGGAACAGCGGATACCGGTCGGTCCTTCCGACGAAAACATCAAGCACAACGAGGGGATCCGATGACGATTGGAGGAAGGCTCCAGCGCGCCTCCTGTGTACAAGAAGCGGTGGGGCAGGTTATCGCGTCGCGGCCTCATAGGCCGGAGAGAGACGCATCAGGCCGCAACGGACAAGGTCGTCGGATGATTGGTAGATCAGGCTTTTCGGATAGATGAGTTCGAATGACCGATTTTGATCGAGTCGCTCCGCGTAGCGCTGATACTCGACCGATCCGAGATAGTAATTCCCTTCACGGACCGCGATTGCGACCTTATCGGTGAAGTCGTGGAGAAATTTGAAATGGAGCAGGGCGCCTGTGACATCGCCTGGCTTGCCTGGTGGGGTCATCAGGTGACCGGCGGCGATATAGCGACGGCTGGGCAACCAGCGCGCGAGCGGCACTTTAGTGAGCAGCGGTGGCTGCCAGCGCGTGATGTTAACTGCAGGCAGCAGCCGCGCCAGCCCGTATGGCTCAAGCAACTGTACGAGTGCGTCATAAAGGGCGATCATCGGCGGCATCGGTTCGTCATAAAACAGCCTCGCTCGCGCACCGCCCACCAGGTAGTTGGCCGGAAAGCCGCGCCGACGGCGCTTCACATAGGTATCTGAATCGAAGTAGGGGCAGAACGTGACGAGGCTCTCACCGGCTTGGTAGCGCTCCGGGCCTCCGAGCCAGCGTGGATACATGTCGACCATCTCCGCGGTCATGCAATCGGCGCCGGTGCTCTCCAGATATCGGCACAGCCATCGAAGATCAAAATTTTCGCAACCGGGATAGACAAAGAGTTCGTCGGCGTCGAGCGTCAGCGCCCACCGCCCTGGCGCGAATTGGTCGAGCACGGCGCTGGTCCAACGCGCGCCACCACTTGATTCTGCAAAGGACTCCCGGATCTCGAACACGTGAACGTCCGGCTGATCGAGCAGGAATGCTCGCGTGCCGTCATCCGAACGGTCATCGATCGCGAGGAAACGTCGGACCCCAAGCCGGCGATGATGGCGCAGGAATTCGGGTAATCGCAGCATTTCGTTGCGGAGCTTGCCGACAGCCACGATCTCATCGGCGCCGAAGTCGAGGGGCCGGGTATCAATCCGGTGAATGACCGGATCGGGACGCTGCTTGGCCCGTGGTCGCGCTGGCGTCAAAAATGCGACAGCCGCTTGACCCCTTACGATCAACTTTTGTAACGCGTTCTGCGCGCCGTTGCCGCCCGCGGCTGTTCTCGCCAGCAATTCCATTTTTAATTTCCAGCCAACCGATCATATCAGCATTGTCTACATAAAGACGGCGAATATAGGTGCTATGGAGAGTCAGTTGTCTCAGCGGGTTGATCCAGCATCATAAACCCGCGGCAAGGCGCAAATGTGCGCTTCTTCTTTGCAATCGAGGAATATCGGCCGGCGGCTTCGCATCGGTTCCGAATAAATTGCATTGCCATTTATTCCCAAACGTCCTGGGCATACTGTGTCGCGTCAGCTTGTCGCGGATTCGCCTCGTCTAAAAGCATTGCCTCGACTTGGTGCAACACAGCCATTCCGCTGAAGTTTCAACGAGCCGAAATCAAAATCAAAGAAGAAAGCCTGCGCCACGCATTCACACGCGTATTCAGTTGGGTGTAGCAGATATTGTCGTTGAGCAGATTGGAAGCTGCAGGCCAACAGCTTCAGCCGAGCACCACGCGCGCAGGGGGATCATGCCGCGTAAACGACGCGTTCACAACACACCGGCAGGAATGCGGCCCCGCGGGATGGTCTGCATGAACTAAGCAGGTGCGGCGCTTCTACGGGAGGTTGTCACAGTGTACGGGCCTGCGACAACATTTTCGGTGGCCGCTCAGGATAGGTGTCTTAGGCTGCGATTTGCGATTCAGGCATCTGCGGTGATGCCTCCGACTGCACCTGGTCCAGCACCGAGAGGTTCGCGATGAGCAGATAGGTCAGCAGGCTCGCGCAATAGACGACTTGCAAGACCACCGCGCTAGCGACGAACGCGACCGCGCCCGTCGCGAAACCCTGCTCGAGGCCCAAATACCATGCTGCAGCCAGGATTAGCATCGTTGCGGGAATAAGGGCATATGCGCGAAGAAAACGCCCCAGAAGAACACCCGCCACGGCGCTTGCGATCATCAGCACAACCAAATCTGCCCTCCTGCTCTCCGGACGCCTGACGGGCCGTATTGTAGCCACAGAACCGCTAAAAACATACCATTTTTACGCGGCCCCGGCCAGTCTTTACCTGCCTGTGCTGCGGGCGGGCGGTTCCGTCGTAAAACGTGCTCTGTCATCGACCCGGTGCCCTGGAGTTCCAGCGGGATCCCGGAGCTCTCCTGCCGACAACCTGGTGCTTCTCGGTTCCAGGGGCTTACTTCCCACCCCGTCTCGGCAACACGCCGACACGTAAATGCGGCAAGATGCTTGTGACCAGACGCGTCGGAGAAAAGGGCCCTAACCGCCCTGTTTTTTGCGCAGCAGGAGTCCGACCAGTTCTTCGAGGCTCTGCTCAATGTCCACGGACTGCAAGGATCCGGTGTCGGGCTTGGAGGAATGCGGCTCGATCAAACGCAAGCTTGCGCCGGCAGGCCCGGATTTCACTGGCTTCGGCTCCGCAATCGATACGGGTCTAAACGACTCAAGCATGTCATAGTTCGCCTGCTCAGTTATTGCGGGTTGAGGTGTGGCGTATCGCGCCATGGTGCTTTCATCGGAAGATGGCCGCCCGGTTCTGAGCGCAGGCGAAACGTAGGGCTGCAAGTTCAAGTACTCGGCGTGGCGCTTACGAGAGATCAGCTCACGCGTGCCGTAGCCGGTCGCGAAGCCAATCGCGAGCAGAACAGATATGATGAGGAGCCCAGCCATCAAACTACCCGCGCCCACGCATAATTCTGCCTCAGAGCTAACCTGTTACCGTCTATATCCCGTAGTTGACTAGATGCCGTAATTGACGATTTGAAGGCACGTCGTTCGCCGTGTCCGGGGAGGGCTGCGCTCGCGTAAGGATCGCTTCCAACGAATCGTGAGGTGTTCGCGATGCGAGATATCCGCTGCATCCCTAGCGATGCGGTGACTTGCCTATTTGCTGGTCAATGCACCTTCGGTTTGGCATCGCGCTGTCGTGAGTGTGACGGCCGTCAATTGACAGCTCGCTCAACGTAGCGAACATCGCAAACAGGAAATCACCATACCGAGATCGCCGCCTTGTCGTTACAATCTCCAGGTTCCGCCATCAAAGCCGATAGTCGCGCGGAGAAGATCGGCGCGGTCAACGGTTTTCGCGGACTCGCCATCTTGATGGTGATCCTCTTTCACTTGCTTGTTCCGTTTACATCCAGCGCGTCGCCGTTTCCCGGCGAACTTGATCCGAATGGTCTCCTGGCCATTGTCGCCAAGCACGGCTTCCTGGGTGTAAATATCTTTTTTGTGCTCTCCGGATTCGTTCTGTACCTGCCCTATCGCACAAAGAAGCGAGCCATCGGTCGGCTCGCCGACCTCCCGCATTTCTATTGGCATCGCGCAGCCCGGTTGCTTCCACTTTACTATACGGTAGTCCTCGTGACGGTTGCGCTCCATGCCAAGTCGCCCGCTGGATCGCACGCGTGGTACCTGGAACTCGGCGGACTGTTATCTACGCTTTTCATTTTTGTGCCGCACGGGTTTATGCCCCCCTCCAATCCCGTATTATGGTCCGTAGGCGTTGAGATCTGGTTCAGCCTTTTGTTTCCGCTTCTGATTCTTCTCACCGCGCGCTTTGGCCTCCGAAGGCTGTTGCTGTTGAGCGTCGTCATCTGCTCAGCTTTCGTGGTGGCTGGTCACCTTATCGCGGTGGATCGGATTGGGATGTTTCGGCCGTTTGTGGGCGGAATATTTGGGTCGTGTTACCAGTTCATTTTCGGAATGTTGGTCTGCGATCTCTACGTCAAGTCCAGGGACAGTGTATCACTTAAGAGATTTCAGGCGCGCGGGCTGCTGCCCGGACTGCTGGTGATGATTGCCGCCATATACCTCAAGGATAACGGCCCCTGGGCGGTGAGCATTCTCTACGCCACGATCTTTTGCGCCGGGTTTGCCATGGTGCTGCTGGCGGTGTTGTGCGGGGCATGGTCCGCAAATCGCCTGTTCGAGGCGTGGCCAATTCAAGTCGTCGGATGCATGTGCTACAGTATTTATGCGTGGCATTCGATCATCATGGTTGAAATGATCCCGCCCGATACGTCTCCGTTGCAAGACACGCTTCAACTTTCATTGCCCTATCTTGCAATAACGATCCTGCTAAGTGCCCTGAGCTACCGCTATATCGAATTTGGCCATCAGCGCGATTGGAGGTCGTTGTTCCTGTTGCGCAACGCCAATTCCGACGAACTCGCCGGCGCGCGGGCTACCTCGGGCTAGCCTCCCACAACTCCAGCGCCATCCGCAATGGCGTGATCTGCAGGTTCGCCCACCAGGCGCGATCATTGCCGTACCGGTGCAGCTGTTGATGATGCTCGCGGCACAGTGGCACCGTGAACTCGTCGCTGAGACCTTGCGTCCGAGGCTAGTTGGTTGCGCGAATCTCAGATGATGAGCGTTGCATGGGGTTTGCTGGCAAGCCAGACATGGTTGCTGTGGGACAAACAACAAATGGGCCTTGCTGCGCTTGCGGGGAGGCTCTTTGGGATAAGTCAGCAAAATCTCTTGTCCGCAAGGCTGCAGCGCCGGGTTGGTCCCTGCGGCGGCAGCCGTGAGCAACTCCGCGTGCAGCGCGCGCCTTGCTGCGACAGTTCCTGATCGTTCAGCTTTGTCAGATCGAGGGCATATTGCTGATGGCTGCCATTGAAGACTTCGCACTCTCGTGCGATCTTCGTTGCCAAATTTCTCGAACCTCGGCCTTCAGATTTTTTCTGTCTTTCGGCGGACGCATAAGGCAGACGTTGCACCTCGGCCGCGTCGCCTTGCTGCATGCGAGTCCGCGGTGTAGAGGTTGGCGATGACCGACGACACCCACTCCTTTCGCAGCGGATCGCTCACCGCGACCGTCAAGGCGTACGGCGCCGAGCTCTGCTCGCTGAAGGGCGGCGACATCGAGTTCCTTTGGCAGGCCGAACCGGCCTGGCCGCGCCACGCGCCGTTGCTGTTTCCGATCGTCGGGCGTCTCGCCAATGATGAATTGCGGCACCTGGGCAAGACGTACCGGATGACCCAGCACGGCTTTGCGCGCGACAGCCGATTTGCATGGGGGGCACGCGAAGAGAACAGGTGCACGCTGGTGCTAGAGGACAGCGAGGCGACGCGTGAGCGCTATCCGTTCGCGTTCCGGCTGACCGCGACCTATGCGCTCGATGATGCCGGTCTCGATCTCATCCTCGCGGTCGAGAACACCGGAGGCGAGACGCTGCCGGTGTCGCTCGGCGGCCATCCCGCTTTCAACTGGCCGCTTCAGGCTGGCGTGCCGAAGGAAGACTATACGCTGACATTCACGCATGAGGAGCCGTCGCCGATCTGCCGTGTCGAGGGCGGGCTCCTGCTCGCGGCTGCGGATCCCAGCCCGGTCCAAGGCACTGTGCTCCCGCTGTCGGAGGCCCTGTTCAGCAACGACGCAGTGATCCTCAATCCCGTGAGCAGCGCCGCGGTGCGCTATGCGGACGGGCAGGGCACCGGGCCCTGGCTCAAAATGTCCTGGCGCGGCTTTCGCGAGCTCGGCATCTGGTCGAAACCGTCGGGTGCGCCGTTCCTTTGCATCGAGCCCTGGCGCGGCCATGCCAGCCCCAAAGACTTCGACGGCGAGTTCACCGACAAGCCAGGGCTGATGCATATTGCGCCCGGTGCGGAGGAGCAGCTCTCGTTCCGGATCGATGTGGGCACGTCCTAGCCGCTCACGCCTCGATCCGCGTGAGGTCCTCGCGCTCTATCGGACGCATTCGTTGGCCGCGTCCAAAAGCCATGCCACGAATGCCTTCACCCGAGCATCGCTTGCCAAGACCGCAGGCCAGCGCACGAGGTGCACCTTCGACGACGGCATGTCCCAGGTCTCCGGCAGCACGCGCACAAGGCGGCCGTCGATAAGCGCGTCGTGCGCGAGGAGGGAGCGCGTGAGCACGACGCCGCTACCTTGAAGTGCGGCACCGATCGCTGTTGCCATGTTGGCGTAACGTAGTCCGACCGGCGCCGGCGCGTGGAGGCCAAGTCGCGCGAACCACGTCGACCAGGACCACTCGGTTCCCGCGTTCGCACCTGCGCCGGCCCCTTTATGGATAAGCGGCAGCGCGGCGATGCGCGTCGGGTCGTCGAGCGGCGCGGACGGCAATAGCCCCGCGTGGCAAACGGGGAAGATCTGCTCGCGGAACAACACGCGCTGCGTCGAGGTCTCGCGTGCCTCGCCCTCGAGCAGCCAATGGATCGTGATGTCGAGATCGAGGTGGATCGCTTGCGCCGTGCTTTCGACGATGATGAGTTCGATCGGCGTCGACGGAGCCTTGAACGTCGGCAGACGTGCGACGAGCCAATAGTCCGCCAGCGCGGCGCTGACACCGACGCGCAACGGGCCATTGTTGGCCGCAGCGCGGCATCGCGCGCGTAGCTCTCCGAGGCCGGCGAGAAGTTCCCCGAGGCCGGATGCAAGCGCTTCACCCGCGGGGGTCGGCCGCATGCCGGCCGAACTCCGCGTCAGCAGCGGCAAGCCCATGAAGTCTTCCAGCCGGCGCAACCGGTGGCTCACTGCGCTCTGGGTAATGCCGAGGTCGCTTGCTGCAGCGGTGACGCTGCCGAGACGGTGTACGGCTTCGAAGGCAATCAGGGTATCGAATGGAGGTCGGGCGGTCATGCCGGCAATATGAAGCAGATTCATGCCGAGTTGAACACTCGGCATACGCCGGGAGCGCAAACCGATGATAACTAAAGCGCGATGCGATCAGGATGCATCGTCATCGCGCTTTAGGTTGTTGTTTGAGCATGATCTTTCCGGAAAACCGCTGCGCACTTTTCCGGATCGTGCTCTGCGAGCATCGCAGCGCTTCTGCGCGTCGCTCTCCCGGTTCGATAGAGGATTTGTGAAGACCGCACCCTCCCTATGCGCTCGTGATCTTTCCGTTGCCCTGACACTCGGCCTCGGTGCGTTCTTCACGAATCTCGACGTTACCGCCGTCGTCGTCGCGCTGCCTGCGATGGCGCGCACACTCAGCTTCGGCGTGGCCGGAACGGCGTGGGTGATCGATGCGTATTCGCTCGCTTTCACGGGCATGTTGCTCGCGGCTGGGGCGATCGCCGATCGCTTCGGCCGCCGCCGCGCTTTGCTGTCCGGCAATCTGATCTTCCTTGTCGCTTCCCTCGCCTGCGGCCTTGCCTGGGACGGTCCGGCGTTGTGGCTCGCCCGTGGCCTGCAAGGCATTGGCGCAGCGTTCGTCGTCACAGGCGCCCTGGCGCTCGTCGCCAGCGCGTTCCCGGATGCCGCCGTCAGAGCACGTGTGTTCGCCTTGATGGGCGTCGTCTCCGGTGTCGGGATGGCCGTTGGGCCGACGCTCGGTGGCGTTATCACGGCTTGGATCGGATGGCGCTGGATCTTCTTGATCAACGTCCCGTTCTGCGTGGCTCTGGCCATTGCGGTGCCGCAGTTCGTCGCCGAGAGACAGGCCGAGGAGAAGCGCCCGCTCGATATTGTCGGCATTGCCCTGTTGACGACGGCGCTCGCGATGCTGATTGACGCGACGATGCGCGTACGTGCCGACATGATCGGTGCCGTGTGCCTCGGCGGCGCGGCGCTTCTGCTGTTGGCGAGCTTTGCCCTTCAACAGCGTCGGCGCGCCGTGCCGCTCCTCGACCCGGCCGTGTTCGGGACGCGCGCGATGACCGGCGTCGGCCTGCTGCTGATTGCCGTCTCCGTCAGCTACTGGGCCATCCTTGTTTATCTGCCGCCAGCGATGCAGAGCGCATTCGGCTGGCACGCCAATCGTACGGGCCTCGCGCTGATCGCTGCAACCGCACCGATGCTGGTCGTGCCGCCAATTGGCGGCCGCCTCGTGATGCGCATCGGATGGCGCCGGCACTTCGCGCTTTCTCTCGCGATGCTCGCGGTCGGCAATCTCCTTTTGCTTGCATCCCTTTGGCGCGCAGACACGGCCGAGACCCTCGGCTTTATGCTCGCGGGCATGGCAGCGATCGGCAGCGGCGCGGCGATCGCCCACCCGCAACTTTCGGGTGCCCTGCTTGCGCTCGCCCCGCCGGACCGTTCCGGCATGGCCTCTGCCATGACGATCGTGGCGCGGCAAGGTGGCTTTGCTCTTGGGATCGCTGCGCTGGCCGTCGTTGGTGGCGGGCAAGCCTTGGCAGCCATTTTTGCGACCGCGGCCGCAACAGCAGTCCTGGGCGTCCTTGCAGCGATTTTCCTGCTTCCCGCCGATCGGTGAGCGTGGGTCTGGCTTGACCCGCGAGCGTCGGCGAGGCAAGCCGCATTGAATTATGGGCGTTGGCGAGCATCGATGCGCTGAATGAGAAATGTGGGGCAATTCATATTAATACTTCAATCCCGTGACCTATATTGTTCGGGCGACACAACGCGCCTAGTATTGCGGCAGGCAATTTCGGGGGCTCGAACAAGGCGTGAATGTTCGTTCACAGGACAGCGCATCACGCGGCCATTTGAATCTTCAGGCCCAGTCGCAGGCACACAGGACATCCAACATCGTGGCTGATTCCGCACTTCAGGAATTGCGGCCGGTCGGGCGCGAGCGGCTGATCGTCGTCGAAGACGATCCCGTGACGCGAACGATGCTGGTCGGCTATTTCAGCGAGAATAATTTCGACGTGGTCGGCGCCGGCACCTGCGCCGAATGCCGCCAGGCGCTGCGCGCGCGCACCGACCTGGTCTTCCTCGACGTCCAATTGCCCGACGGCGATGGCTTCGAGCTCGCCAAGGAGATCCAGGCGACCAGCAATGCCGGCATCATCTTCGTGACCCGCCGCGACACCGACGTCGATCGCATCCTTGGCCTCGAGATCGCCGGCGATCATTATGTCACCAAGCCGATCAATCTGCGCGATCTCTTGGCGCGGGCGCGCAGCGTGTTGCGGCGGCGCTCGATCGACCGCAAGGCGGCGCGCAACCACAATTCGATCGCCTTCGGCGACTGGATCATCGACCTGACGCGGCGCGAGCTGCTGGGCAGCGACGGCAAGCCGGTGGTGCTGACGCGTGCCGAGTTCGACCTGCTCGCGGCCCTCGTCGGCGCGGACGGACGGCCGCTCAGCCGCGACTATCTGATCGAGGTCGTCAGCAATCGCCAGGCCGAGGTCGACATCCGCACCGTCGATGCCCTGGTGGCGCGGCTGCGCCGCAAGCTCGTCGGCAGCGACACGCCCGTCATCGCCACCGTCACCGGCGTCGGTTACAAGCTCGCGCTCAGCGAGCGCCTCTAGGCGCGAGTGCCCGAGGGGCCGTCGCGCCGGCCGGGGGCCTGGCCGGCACCGACTGCTTCAGCCGCTGAACCCGACCAAAAACCGGATGGCGATGAAGGTCGAGGTGGCCACGGCCGCCGTTGCGACAATCGCAAACAAAACTCTCAAACCGTTGTGCATGGTCTCTATAGGGTTACGCAAAAACACTATTGGCTTAATTGCTGCAGCTATCCCGAAAAGGGGAGCCTCCGCAGTATTCCATCGACCATGACGGTGTCGTCAAGGGCTGGTCCGGGTCGTGACGAACGATCGTTAACGCGAGGCCGTCCGCTTCCACCTGGCCTCGATGCGGGCCTTGATGCGGCTGATCCTGGCCTCATGCGCGGCCCAATAGGCGCGGCTTGCGGCGGCCGTGCCCCTGGTGTAGCGGGCATAGACGTCCTTGGGCTGGGCCGGCCTGGGGCGCGTCTGCGGCCTTTCAGCTCTTGCTGATGTCGTTGCCGGTGCCGGCGCCGTCGCGGGTTCAGGCGGGGATGCCGAGGGTGGGACGGCCGCATCAGGGGTGACTGCCGCCGTCGACTTCATCGCGAGCAGCCGGTTGCGGGTGCGATTGCAATAGACCTGCGAGCGCGGGCTGATCTCTTCCTCGTCGCGGCTGGCCCGATATTTCATCAGCGTGCGGCAGAGGTCGCCGCCGGTGAGGCGCCAGGCGCGGCTGAGATGAAGCACGCCGTAGTGGATGTTGATATCGGGTTCAGTGAGCTCCGCAGCGTTTCCCCTGAACCCAAGCGCCGCCGCGGTCTCGAGCCGCAGCTGCATCAGGCCGAGCTCGCCGGCGCTGCCGACGACGGCCGGATTGTAGCCGCTCTCGACGAAGACGACGGCCTCCGCAATGTCGGCGGGCAGATTGGTCCTCGCCGTCTCATGCTCGATGATCTTTCGGATCTCGGCCCGCGACGTCGCGGTTTCGCCTGCGCCGAGGTCGGCATCCTGAGTGGGGATCGCCGCGGTCGCGCCGAAATCATCCGTGGCGCGCTCCCTGGCGGCATCCTGGGCCTGCACGCAGGTCGCCGCCGACAAAAGCGCCGCGACCACCATGCCTCGCCACATCGCGCTGGAATTCGATCGTAACCGGCTCCGCAACATGCGGTACGTCGTACATCTTCCGAGTTAACAACCGATGTGCCGCAGGTGGGTTGTGCTCAACAATTCTTGAAATGTAAGGTCGTTCACACGCCTCGCTCCGCGATCGGATCATCGTGCACGTCGTCGGTGCTGGCCGCATCCCGCGTCCGGATCGATCCACCGGTGAGCCAAGGAGGCAACATGAGCAACGCAGCAAACAGGGAAGAGATCGTCCGCAAGTTCCTGGGGTCGAAGGTGTTCGACTTCAATGCTTTCGGAAAATTCGTTGCCGAGAATGGCGCGAGCATTGCGAGTGCCAGCGAAAGCGAGTTCGGCTTCGTGGTCGGCAATCGCTTCATCCGTTACTGCATCCCGCCGGTGGTGGAAGTGGAACAGGGGATCAATCCGGCCGCTATCCGCAATGAGGTCACCGGCCGCTGACCCGGCCCCGAGGTGCGCTTCCGGGGCGGCCACGATCTCGCTTTGGTCCATCAGCTCCCGCATTCCCTTCTCGTGAGGCGCCTATGCCAAATCTGCAGGATCGGACTGCCGCGCCGGGTTGCAACCGCATTGCGGCCGGCGCCGCGAACCCCGCGGAAGTTGCCCAGGATCTGCGGCGACGCCTGCAGCTCGCCGTGCGCATCGCCGAGCGGACGCTCCAGTTTCTCGGCAAGGACGGGTTCGACGGTGCGGAGGTCCCGGACGGAAATTTCGCCGCGGAAAAACCGCTCGCCGAAACCGCGATGCTGCTCTATGTAGCCGCGCGCTACGCGCCCGATGCCGGCACGGCGGCGCCGCTGCGAGATCTCGTGCCCTATGCGCGCTCGGAGCAGATGCGCTGGGACGTCGTACGCTATCCGTCGGTCTGCCTCCAGCTCGCGACGCCGCACATCCTGCTGAGTGCACTCGGCCATGTCGATCAGGACTTCGACGAACTGCTGGCGCGAAGCTGGTCCGCGTCGGCGCGAGCCGGGCACGAAGTGGTGCCGTACCGCGAGCTCGAAGTGCTCTGGTTGCATGCGCTGTGGCGCCGCGAGCGGCCGGGCCCCGTGTGTGAAGAGATCGCGCGCAAGACCGCGCTCGGAAATCCGATCGATCTATTGAACGGCACGCGCGATGACGCCTATGCGCACACGCATGCCCCGATGTATGCCACCAATTTCGGGGCGTGGCAGGTGACGTTGCCGCGGCCGAGCGGCGAGTTTCTCGACGAGGCTGGGTCCGTGCTCGCCCGCGCGCTGGTCGTCGAGGACTATGACCTTGCGGGCGAAGCGCTGATGGCGTGGCCGCTCTTGTCGTCGCACTGGAGTCCGGCCGCTGCGTTCGGCTTTCGCGTTCTCGCCTCGCTGGAGGACAAGGTTGGATTTCTTCCCGCAGGACGCTCGGCGTCGGGCCGGATCCGGCGGTTGAACGGACACGACAAGACCAGATGCGCGCTCGCGACCTCCTATCACACGGCTTACGTGATGGGCATGTTGTGCGCGGTGTCGCTCAAGGACGGTATGGCGTCGCCCTTCGACATCGCAGGTGCCGCATATCAGATGGATCTCATCGAGATGTTGTATGCCGCGATACCCCGGACAGGCGCGCATTGGGAGAACGCTTTCCAGTCGCTGGATGCGCGCGAGCAGATGGCGCTCGCGCCGTTTCTGCTCGATGTTGCGCTGATACGGTCGAGCCGCAGCGGTGACGCCGCACGGATGGTGCATCTGCTGCAGACCGCCATCACGCACGGCATGGCTCACACCGCGCTGTGCAGCCAATCGGCCGAATATCTCTCGCGCCTGGGCGCGATGGTGGATGGCCGGCACACGGTCTCGCGCCTATCGCGAGCGTGAGACCTGGTCCGTCGCCGTCCCCTGCACGCTGCCGGAGGCGAGCTGGTCGTCGACGGCATAGAGTGTGCAGGTCGGCGACCATTTCATGCAGGCCGCGAGCGAATCGCGTTGCGCCCCGTCCACGGTGCTGCGCCCCGAACGCCAGCCGTAGCCGCCGTTCGGCGACACCGCGAAGGCCTTGTGCGGCACGGTGCTGTCGAGATAGCGCGCGAACTCGGCTTTCGCCGCGTCGTTGAAATGAGCAGGCGGCGGCAGCGGATCGGGCAGGCTCAGCACGTCGTGGCCAAGCCCGCGCTCGCGCAGGAAGGCGTCGATGTACGGCGTCCATTGCGGGCGGGCCACCACGGAATAGAGATAATGGCCGTCATCGCCGTAGGGCGGCGCCGCGACGAATTTGGCGTCGCCGCCGCCGGCGCGAAATCCGTCATAGAACCGGCGCGCGAGATCGGGTCCGAAGTACAGGTCGTTGGTTGCGTAGACCCACAGCATCGGCACGCGCGAGGTCTTGCCGAAGGTCGCGAAGGCCTGCACCAGCCCCTCCGGATTGCAGACGTCGTCATCGTCGCGTGAGCCGCGGCCGCCGGCGAAGCTGATCGCGGCAACGAGGCCGCTTGGCGCCTGCGCGGTCAGCGCGACGGTGGCGAGTCCCCCGGCGGAATGGCCGGCCGCGATCATGCCCGTGGTGGTGACGTCGGTCCTGCGGCTCATCGCATCGATTGCCGCGCGCAAATCCGCGACCGCGACCGCGGCCGCCGGCAGATAGGCGGCCTTGGCGCAGCCGCCGACGCCGTCGACCCGTCCGCCGGGCGAAGTACCGTAGCCGCGCCGCATCACGATCAGCGCGGCAAAACCGCGCCGGGCATATTCCAGCGCGATGCCATAATATTTGTGCGCCGACATCGTTGCGCGGTCTTCGAAGCTGCGCGGCGAGCCGTGGCTGAGCAGCGCCAGCGGATAGCGCTTGGTGCCCGCGGGGCGGACCAGGAACGCCTCCAGCCCCTGCGGTCCGGCCTCCGCCATCGGGATGCGCAGGTCCTCGCTGTAGAACTGGCCGGCGTCGGCGCGAGCCCCAACCCCCGCGATGGCGAGCAGGACGAGCACGGGCAGATGCCGGCGCGCAAAGCCCATGGGGCGATGATTCTCCGTGGCCGTTGCGGATCATAACAGAACCCGCATAACCCGGCGAACCGGCCTCGTTCCGGATCGCTCTAGCGTCCGTCCCGATCGATCACTTCAGCGTCTGGAGATAGGCGATGACATTGGCCCGATCTGCGGGATTCGCCAGCCCCTTGAAGAACATCTTGACGCCGTGGACGTCGCCGCGGGGATCGGCGAGATAGGCGTCCAGCGCTGTTGGCGTCCAGGCCTCCTTGTTGGCCTTCATGGCATCAGAATAGGCGAAGTCCGGGACGGCGCCAGGCTTGCGGCCGACGACATTCCAGAGGCTCGGGCCGACCTTGTTCACCCCGATCACTGCCGCGTGGCAGTTCTCGCAGGTTTGCTGGAAGACGGCCTTCCCCGCCGCCGGATCGCTCTCCGCGGCGCAGGCCGACGACGCGGCGCTGGCCAGCATGAGCGTGAAAAACAGACGTCCAATCATGGTGATCGCCCCACTCGCGGGATCTGCCGGTATATCCCGCAGGTCCCCGCCTTCGTTCATCAAACGGGGAGCATCGTGCGCCGCGCCGGGCAACGGCGTCCTTGTCCTGCATCAACCGATACCCGGCACCAAAGTACGAGATCGCCATGTGCCATTTCCGATGGATCGCTCGGTGCAGGATCGGCGTTGTCGATTGATCGTTGACCGGGGCATGGCATCTGACCGGCCCGCGAGACGGCTTGGCGCGCTCCCGGCCGATGCTATGGTGGGCCGCAATCCCTTCAAGGACAGGACGAGGATATCCCAGTGGCAGATGTTCATCCCGCGGCGGGCAAGCTGGTTTCGCCGGACGCGCTCGCCAACATTCCGCGGCTCGTGACCGCCTATTTCGCCGGCAAGCCCGATGCGGCCGACCCGGCGCAGCGGGTGGCGTTCGGCACGTCGGGCCATCGCGGCACCTCGCTCAAGAACACCTTCAATGAAGGCCATATCCTCAGCACCACGCAGGCCATCTGTGACTACAGGAAAGAGAAGGGGCTGACCGGTCCGCTCTTCATCGGCATCGACACCCATGCGCTGGCCGAGCCGGCGCTGGCCAGCGCCGTCGAGGTGTTCGCGGCCAACGGCGTCGAGTTGATGATCGACAAGGACCATGGCTACACGCCGACGCCCGTCATCTCGCATGCGATCCTGACCTACAACAAGGGCCGCAGTCACGGCCTTGCCGACGGTGTCGTCGTCACGCCCTCGCACAATCCGCCTGAAGACGGCGGCTACAAATACAATCCGCCGCATGGCGGCCCGGCCGACACCGACGCGACCTCCGTCATCGAAAAGCGCGCCAACGCCTATCTTGCGGATGGGCTCAAGGGCATCAAGCGCATCGACTATGCCAGGGCGCTGAAATCGTCGACCGTGCACGGCTATGACTACATCACGCCTTACGTTGCCGATCTCGGCAGTGTCGTCGATCTCGAGCTGGTCAAATCCGCCGGCGTCAATATCGGCATCGATCCGCTCGGCGGCGCCGCGGTGCACTACTGGGATCCGATCATCGCGCGCTACGGCCTGAAAGCGAGCGTGGTGAACGAGGCGATCGACCCGACCTTCCGCTTCATGACGGTGGACTGGGACGGCAAGATCCGCATGGACTGCTCCTCGCCTTACGCGATGGCGAGCCTGATCGCGATGCGCGACCGCTTCGACGTCGCCTTTGCCAACGACACCGACGCCGACCGCCACGGCATCGTGACGCGCACCGGCGGCCTGATGAATCCGAACCATTATCTGGCGACCGCGATCTCCTATTTGTTCGCGCACCGCCCGAACTGGGGCAAGGATGCCGCGATCGGCAAGACCGTGGTGTCGAGCTCGATCATCGACCGCGTCGCCAGGAAGCTCGGCCGCAAGCTGGTGGAGACGCCGGTCGGCTTCAAATGGTTCGTCGATGGTCTGCTCACCGGCGGCTTCGGCTTCGGCGGCGAGGAGAGTGCAGGGGCCTCGTTCCTGCGCTGCGACGGCACGGTGTGGACCACCGACAAGGACGGCATCATCCTCGGCCTGCTCGCCGCCGAGATCATGGCCAGGACCGGCCGCGATCCGAGCCAGTTGTTCGGCGATCTCACCGCCGAGTTCGGCGTGCCCCACTACGCCCGCATCGACGTCGCCGCCACCGGGCCGCAGAAGACCATTTTGAAATCCGTCACGCCGGAGCAGCTTGGCCTGAAAGATCTCGCCGGCGATCCGGTTCGCGCCACGCTGAGCAAGGCGCCCGGCAACGGCCAGCCGTTCGGCGGCATCAAGGTCGAGACCGACTACGGCTGGTTCGCGGCGCGGCCGTCGGGCACCGAGGATGTGTACAAGATCTACGCCGAAAGTTTCCGCAGCACCGAGCACCTGAAGCGGATTCAGGAAGAGGCCCAGGCCGGGCTCGCAAAGGTGTTCGGGGCGTAAGGCGCGCTTCACGAGGGGTCGTCATGCCCGGGCTTGTCCCGGGCATCCACGTTCTTGGT
>NZ_LJYG01000110.1:38150-78601 GCF_001440035.1 Bradyrhizobium manausense
CCCGGCCATGAGGGTGCCTCCAGAGTTCTAGCTCATAATGTATACATATTCAAGTATGTAGGTATTATAGTACGTAACATTCTCCCTTGAATGGGCCGATCGCTCTGTTATTGTATACACAACGCATACAATAGCCCCGGGAGATCGCCCATGACAAAACCCTTTCCCATGAACGCCTGGTACGCCGCCGCCTGGGACGCGGAGGTGAAGCCGGCGCTGTTGCCGCGGACGATCTGCGGCAAGCACGTCGTGATGTACCGCAAGGCCGATGGCTCGGTGGCCGCGCTCGAGGATGCCTGCTGGCATCGCCTGGTGCCGCTGTCCAAGGGCCGGCTCGAAGGCGACACCGTGGTCTGCGGCTATCACGGCCTGAAATACAATGCGCAAGGGCGCTGCACCTTCATGCCCTCGCAGGAGACCATCAATCCGTCCGCCTGCGTGCGCGCCTATCCCGTGGTCGAGCGTCACCGCTATGTCTGGCTCTGGATGGGCGATCCCGCACTCGCCGATCCCGCGCTGGTGCCCGACATGCACTGGAATCACGATCCCGCCTGGGCCGGTGACGGCAAGACCATCCGCGTTGCCTGCGACTACCGCCTCGTGCTCGACAATCTCATGGACCTCACCCACGAGACCTTCGTGCACGGCTCCTCCATCGGCAATGATGCCGTTGCCGAAGCGCCGTTCGACGTCACCCATGGCGAGAAGACGGTCACCGTGACGCGCTGGATGCGCGGCATCGAGGCGCCGCCGTTCTGGGCCAAGCAACTCGGCAAGCCCGGCCTGGTCGATCGCTGGCAGATCATCCGCTTCGAGGCGCCGTGCACCATCGCCATCGACGTTGGCGTCGCGCCTGCCGGCACCGGCGCACCTGAGGGTGACCGCTCGAAAGGCGTCAACGGTTTCGTGCTCAACACCGTCACGCCCGAGACCGAGAAGACCTGCCACTATTTCTGGGCCTTCGTGCGCAACTACCAGATCGGCGAGCAGCGCATCACCACCGAGATCCGCGAAGGCGTCTCTGGCATCTTCCGCGAGGACGAACTGATCCTGGAGGCGCAGCAGCGCGCCATGGACGAGAACCCGGACCGCATCTTCTACAATCTCAACATCGATGCCGGCGCGATGTGGATGCGCAAGCTGATCGACAGGATGATCGCGAAGGAAAACGGACCGCAGCATCTGCAGGCCGCGGAGTAGGGGGCATGGCCGAGGTCGACCGCTCCCTCTCGCAGACCGTGAAGGCGCAGCTCGCGCTGCGCGACCAGATCCTGTCCGGATCGTTGCGTCCAGGCGAGCGCATCTCCGAGCTTCAGGCGGTGGAAACCACCGGCGCCTCGCGCACGCCGGTGCGCATGGCGCTGGTGCGGCTGGAGGAGGAGGGCCTGCTGGAGGCGATCCCCTCCGGCGGCTTCATGGTAAAGGCGTTTTCGGAGCGCGACATCTCCGATTCGATCGAGCTGCGCGGCACGCTGGAAGGTCTCGCCGCGCGCTTTGCCGCCGAGCGCGGCGTCTCCGCGCGCGAGCTCGAGCCGCTGAAGGAGTGTCTGGCCGCGATCGACGAGCTGCTCGGCCAGGTGCCGATCTCGATCGAGGCCTTCTCCTCCTATGTCACGCTGAACGCGCGCTTCCACGCGCTGCTGACCGAACTGTCGCGCAGCCCGCCTTTGATCCGGCAGATCGACCGCGCCTCGGCGCTGCCGTTTGCCTCGCCCAGCGGCTTCGTGATGGCGCAGTCGGCATTGCCGGAGGCGCAGCAGATCCTGATCATCGGCCAGGATCACCACCGCGTCGTGATCGACGCGATCGAGAACCGCGAAGGCGCGCGCGCCGAAGCCATCATGCGCGAGCATGCGCGGCTCGCGGTGCGAAACCTCAGGCTCGCGCTACGCAACCGAACCCATCTCGACCTCTTGCCGGCGCTTGCGCTGATCAAGACCGCAACCGATTGAGGGCACCATGCGCTTCGTCGAAACCTGGATTCCCGCAACGCTGGTCGCGACCCGCGATCTGTCGCCCGGGATCCGCGAATTTCTGATTCTGCCCGACCAGTTCGACGGCACAGCCTATCCGGTCGGCAGCCACATCAATGTCAGCGTCGCAATTGCCGGCCAGCCGGAGACGCGGTCCTATTCGCTGGTCGGCGAAGCGTCTTCGCAAGGCTTCAAGATCGCGGTGCGCCGCGCCGAGGATTCGCGCGGCGGCTCGCGCTACATGTGGCAGCTCGCAGCCGGCGCGCGGCTCGACATCACCCGGCCGGCTTCGCTCGTTGCCGTCGACTGGGAGCGCGACAACTATTGCCTGATCGCCGGCGGCATCGGCATCACCCCGATCGTCGGCGCGGCGCAGGCGCTCGCGCGCCGCGGCGCCAACGTCACCCTGCATTACGCCGTGCGCAGCCGCGCGGATGCCGCCTATCTCGACGAGCTCGCTGACATGCTCGGCGACCGCCTGGTCGTCCATGCCAGCGATGAAGGCGGGCGGCTCGATCTCGACGCGCTGTTCGCCTCGCTGCCCAAGGGCACGTTGACGCTGTTCTGCGGCCCGATGCGCATGCTAGATGCCGCGCGCCATGCCTGGATCGGTGCCGGCCATCCGCTGTCCGATCTGCGCTACGAAACCTTCGGCTCCAGCGGCACGCTGCCGACGGAAGCGTTTCGCGTGCGCCTGAAGGATTCCGATGTCGAGCTCGAAATCCCGCGCGAGCGCTCGATGCTCGACGTCCTCAACGCCAGCGGCTTTGAGGTGATCTCCGACTGCAAGCGCGGCGAGTGCGGCCTCTGCGCCATCGACGTCGTCGCCGTCGAGGGCGAGATCGACCACCGCGACGTCTTCTTCAGCGAGCACCAGAAGCACAGCAACGCGAAGATCTGCACCTGCGTCTCGCGGGCGCGTGGCACGATCACGGTGGATACGCTGCTGCGGGCCGATGCGGTTTGACCAGCCGAAAAGCGGGATTCAGGCCGGCTATCGCCCGAGCTGCTTCGGGTCGTAGAAGAACCGCTCCTCGATCAGCTTGTCGCCCTGCCAGGTCTGCCAGGCGATCTCCTCAAGCGTGCGCGTGACGCCTTCGGCGTTGGTGAAGCTGAAGATCCAGCGGCTCGCAACGTTGTCGCCCTCGATCAGGCTCGGCCCGACGCGCACGGCCTTGACCTCTTTGGAAGCCGCCAGCACGCCGCGCTCCTTGGCGACGAGGTTGTCGCGACCGACCGTCGGGGCGGCGTTGTTCTCATAGGTCGCGGCATCGGCCGTGTAGTACTGCTCGATCGCTTCGACGAACTCCCCGTTCTCCAGCCGCCTTGCAAAGGCTACAACGACGTCACGGCTCGGCATGGCGGCACCTCTTGATAAAACCGACTGTTAGTCGGTAAATACCGACCGTCGGTCGAAAAGTCAACTGGCCGCGGAAAGTGAATTCGATTAGACCAAATCCATGGCCAAACAGGCGGAGCGGCGGGCGGCGACATCTGAGGCGATCCTGACAGCGGCGCGGCGGCTGTTCGGGACGCAAGGCTTTGCCGCCACCACCATGGACGACATCGCCGAGGCAGCCGACGTCGCCAAGGGCGCGGTCTATCATCACTTCAAGACCAAGGAAGCCGTATTCGCAGCGGTGTTCGATCTCGTCTCCCGCGACCTCGTCGCCGAGATCGACGGCGCCGCGCGGACCGAGAAGGACGTGCTCTCCGCCATGGTCGCCGGCACCCAGCATTATTTTGGCGCGACCGCCAAGGGTGCGACCGGCCAGATCATTTTGCGCGACGGTCCCGCCGTGCTCGGCTGGGAGCGCTGGCGCGAGATCGATGCAAAACACTTTGGCGGCAAGATGCCGCGCGCGATTGCTGCCGCGATGGAGGCCGGCCTGATCGCCAAACAGCCGGTCGAGNGAGCCGCTGGCGCGGCTGCTGCTCGGCGCGGTGACGGAGGCCGCAGTCGCCTGCGCCGGACGCACGGATATCGCAAGGGCGGGCGCTGAATATGCCCGTGCCTTCAAGTCGCTGGTCGAGGCGCTGCGTCTGCTGGATTGATTGTGCTAAGGTCTGCGCTGAGCGCGGCAGCCGTCTATCATCCGGCCTGAACCTGTCGTATGGGCAATGACGCGCACGCGAGACACGTGCTGGATGGAGAACGGCTTGGCTATGCGACTACGGATCGGCACCCGCAAGAGCGCGATGGCGCTGGCGCAGACGGAAGAGATTGCGCGTCGCCTGACATCGGCCGTATCAGGTCTCGACGTCGAGATCGTCAAGTTCGACACCACGGGAGATCTCGACCAGACCAGCAAGCTGCTGCCCCATGGCGGCAAGGGCGGCGCCTTCGTCGCCCAGATCCGCGCCGCCGTGCTTGCAGGCGAATTGCAGGCCGCGATGCATTCGCTGAAGGACATGCCCGGCAATGAGGACACGCCGGGCCTCGTCGTCGGCGCCACGCTGTCGCGCGATCCGCCGGGCGATGCCCTGGTGCTGCGCGCGGACGTGACGCTGCAAGCGCTGCGCCAGTCGCGCGGCAAAGGCTTCAAAATCGGCACCAATGCGGTACGTCGTGCCGCCTATGCGCGGCGGCTGTTTCCCGACGTCGAGGTGATCCACTTCCGCGGCGCCGCCGATACGCGTGTGCGAAAGCTCGATCATCGTGAGAAGCAGAAGCTGCCGGACGGCGGCGCGGTGGGACCCGCGGATGCGCTGATCATGGCGCGGTCGGGACTCGATCGCGTCGGTCTTTCCAGCCGGATCGCCTACGAGTTCACCGCGGCGGAGATGCTGCCGGCCGCAGGGCAGGGCATCGTCGCGGTCGAATGCGCGGCGCAGGACTGGCAGACGCGACAGATTCTCTCGTCAATCGACGATCCCTCAGCCCACGCCTCTGCCGATGCCGAACGCGAAGTGCTGTGGGTGCTCAACGGCCACTGCAATTCGCCGGTGGCGGGCTTCTCGACCATCTCGGGCGACCAGATGTCGCTGACGGCGTCGGTCCTCGATCTCTCCGGCAACACCATCATCGAAGCCTCGCGCACGGGGCCGGCCAACCGGCCGCGCGAGCTTGGTCGTGCGGTGGGTCTCGATCTCCTGGCGAAGGGCGCCGCCGAGATCATCGAGCGCAGTCGGCCGCGCTAGGCCATGTACCCGCAGGTCGCGGGCTTACCTTGGGTCGAGCTGCTTGCAGGCGATCTCGGCAAGCACCAACGCATTGGTCACGCCGCTTGAACCGATCTCGATGATCTTGCGGGCAACAAGATCGCAAAGGGGATCACGGCGATCGACCAGATCGAGTTTGCGCAGGGTTGCGTTGAAGGCCAGTTCGTAGACGTGCCGTTGCTCTGGCGTAAGCTCGCTCGCTTCAAGCAGGCGATTGATCGGCATGACCGCCTCCCGGTGTTCGGCGGGAGCGCGACAGGTCTCTCAGTCACCGATAGAAGCCTCGGACCGGACGGTGATGGTTCCAGCGTGCGCCGTTAACTTGTGGCAGTCAACCAGGATGAAGTGCCAGAACGACGGGTTCGCGAGTGAAAGAGGTGAACTGAGGCAGCTTTACTGACGCTGGATAATGTTGGGAGGCGGACCCCCGTCGGCCTTGGGCAGCCCTTCGTCGTCTATCCGCTCCTTGAGGTCGGCGGCCCTCTCGATGAAGCCAACCGCCACGGCTGGGTCGGAGCTCGTTTTGGCCAGCTTAAGCAGCGTCGCCGCTACTTCTCGGGTGTTCTTCGTAACCACGGCATTCCCTAACAAATATCAAGTGCAGGGAAGATTCTGGAACACCTGATTCCGTTCCGGGGCTTGGTGCAAAAATGTACACAAGCGATAAAAAGGCCTCAGCTCCGGGGCTGGCGCCGAGCTGAGGCCTTTTGCTTCGGTCTTACGTTGTCGAGGCGTGGTTTCCGAACAGACAAAACTGGGTCCGACTGTCTTGTTCCCCGCAACGGGCTTTAGTGCATCTTGCGGCGGAAGCTATCTGCGATTTTCCGCTGTTCCTCGATGTCCTCGCGGACCATCTGTCGCAATTCATCGATGGTCAAAGGAGTGTGGCGCACGACTGGCTTCGCTGGCGCTTCCTTGTCGGCCATGGGCTTGGAAAACCCCTCAGTCACCTGATCTCGATCGCTGCCGGTGAACCAGCGGTCTATACAACAAACGTTATGCTTTGACATTCACACAAGTTAATGGGCTGGCCGCGAGCACTACCGCCAGATGAGCCTTACTACGACACCAGCCAGAGCAAACTAAAATAGGTTGAGCGCATCGTTCGCCGTTGCTGCGATGACTATCAGCGCCGAACTTCACTTGGTAAGGCATTCCCCGCTCCCCGCATGTCGTCGGCCCGTCCGGCGCACCGGACGAACCGTTCTGCAATCACGTCTTCGCTTAGTGCTGAACCAGGAAACAGCCGACGCCGCCGCCGACGAGTACGGCGGGCACGGCCCACAAAATCAAGACCGGCATTTCTCCTCCAATTGCTTGTCAGAGCAGCACGCCGAGTGGTTATTGCTCGGTGCAGACCTTTGTGGTCTTCACGGCGGACTCGGCTTCCGTCTTGGTCGTGTAGACGCCGTCGCCCACGACCGTCGTGGTGGTGGTCGTTGGCTTGGTGTCGACGACAGTGCACTTCTTGGTGGTCGCGTCGCGAACGATGTAGAACTCGGCGGCGGTGGCCGCTTGGGTCACGAGGGCAAAAGCGGCGAGTGCGCCGCATACGATCAGCTTCTTCATGGTGTCCTCCTCAAACAGGGCTAAGTAGTCACTGCTAATGAGGAGGCTCGGCCGAAGTTCCACTTTTCCCAGCGCGGCGGAACGCTGGAATCTCATCACAGGGATGAACCGGCGGCCCTTTCCAAGTGGGCTGCCTCCCGATCACACGAAAGCGCGCGTCCTGCTTAGAGCACTAAATAGACGCCGCGCCCTTTTACTCTGCGATCTCCCTGATGGTCCGGACGAGTTCCTCGGGAGTGAAAGGCTTCTTCACGATGCGGCTGCCCGGGACGGGGCGTGGTGTCGCTGGCGAGAAGCCGGTGGCGTAGATGACCGGCAGCTCCGGATCCTGCTCTCGGTATCGCTCCGCGATCTGCCACCCGTCGATCTGTCCCGGCAGCGTGACGTCCGTGACCAGCACATCCGCGACGCGGCGCTTGCACCAGGCCAGTGCCTCCTCGCCGTTGCTCGCGTGGATCACGTGATAGCCTGCCTCGCGCAGCGCCTCGACGACGAATTCGCGGATCAGAGGGTCGTCCTCAACAAGAAGTACGCTCACTGCTGGCTCTTAAAATCGCTTGCGTTATCAAGCAATCGAACGGCGCAACATGTCGGTCGTTCCCCATCCGAGGAAGGTTTGCAGGAGAGCCGGGCCGACGCTTGGGCCTGGTGCGCCAAGGCGAGGAACGGCTATCGGGGACAGGCGTTTTTTCAATTCATGAACAGGCTCTATCCGCTCGTTCTTGAGCACCGGCTTCCGACTCCCGTCCGGTACGGCGTCTCGGCGACAATGATGCTGGGCTGCGCCGTACTGCAGATGGTCTTGCAGATGCAGACCGGCTCGCCGGGGTATTTCCTGCTGCTCCCCGGCGTGTTTCTGTCGGGCCTGATCTTCGATCGCGGGTCCGGAATATTCGCCGCGATCATCGCCCTCGCCGTCGGCGCCTATCTCAGCTATGCCGGCAGCAACGGCATCGACTATTTCGCGCCCAATGCGCTCTTCGCGATCACTGCAGCCGGGACGGCCGCTGTCGCCGAATTCCAGCGCGCCGAACTGCGGCGGGTCATGCTGGCGGACAAGACCAAGACCTTGCTTCTGCAGGAGATGGCCCACCGGACCAAGAACAACCTGGCGATCCTCGGCGGGATGATCAGGTTGCAGGCAAGGCACGGCGGTCCCGAAATCGAGGCCGCTCTGGAAGCCACTGCCCGTCGGTTGCAGGTGATGGCGGAGGTCTACGACCACCTTTCGCCCACACGAGATTCTCGCTCGGTGAACATGCGCTATTTCCTGAACGACGTCGTCGAGAAGGTCTTCCAGTCCTTGGCTCCTTCCGGACCGATCGCTTTCCAGGTGGTCTGCGAGGACGTCGACCTCGCCAGCAACCACGCGCTCGCGATCGGCATGATCACGAACGAGCTTGTGACGAACGCGATCAAGTATGCTTTTCCCGGCGACAGACCCGGCCACATCGCGGTCGCGTTCTCGAGTGGCAGCGGCATCGAACTCTCGGTCTCCGACAACGGCGTAGGCCTACGGGAGGGGGAAGAGCCGGGCGGATTGGGGTCGCGTATCGTTCAGCTGCTGGCCCAACAGCTCGAAGGCGAAACGTCCTACGAACGGCTCGATCCCGGCCTCAAGGTCCGGGTGCGGGCCCATCCCCGATAGTTCGGTACGGAAGCGAGCGTAGCTTCGCTGGCGCCGAGAACCTTCTCTTCGTTCGGTATTTTCCCGGGGTGTCAAATTTCATCAGCTTTAACAATTTCTGAGAATGATCACGTTCATGATGCAGGAGTGTGACCAACAAGCAGAAGCCCTTGCCGCAATGAGGAAAGCCATTGCCGCGAGTTGCCCGGCCGAACGCCAGAAGTGGCTTCGGGTTGCTTTGGCTTGGGCTGACCTCGCGCGTCGCTCTAAGGGCAACCTCGCCGCGTAGCGGCAGCCCTGATCGCGACGTTTTTCCCCGGAATTCGGAGATCTCTGATGATTGCGCCAGAAGAAGAGAGGATGCTGAAAACGCTCTTGGTCGAGATGTTCGGCCACATCAGCAGCATGCGGCGGGAATTTGCCGCTCTTCAAGGCGACAGCAAGGGCAGTTTCGCGACGATGACAGACACTCTCGACGCGATCGTCGAGAACACGGAGGCAGCTGGAAATGCGATCCTCGAAAGCATGGAGGCCATCGGCACCAGCGTCGCGAAGTTGCAGGGCGTCAACGATTCGACCGCCGCGTCGATATGCGACGAGATCGCCAATAGCACGAACAAGGTGTTCGAGGCTTGCGCATTTCAGGACCTTACAGGGCAGCGGATCACTCGAGTGATCAAGTCGCTGCAGTTTATGGAGGACCACATCAACAGGCTGGTCCGCATGTGGGGAAAAGAGGAGCTGGCACGGCTAGCCGCCGAGCTTGCCGTCCAAAGCGCCCCAGACTTTCTGCAGGGCCCACAGCGGCCGAGCGCGGCGATTTCCCAGGACGACATCGACAAGCTGTTCGCGTAAACAGCCTCAAACCGGATGCCCCTAGCCGCATAACGTTGCAGAAGGAACAGCGGCCTTTAACGTGTAGAAGGATCGATTTGCCGGGCGTGGCTTCCGGTTTGGGTCAATCGCGAAGAACTCAGGTTGAGCAAATCTGCTCTGGCTCAACGAGCGGAATACCGATCGCCGAGGTGCAACTTCACCGATGGGCCACATCCAGGCCAGCATCTTCCCGGCATGATGGTGTGTGCGCACTGTGATGCCCCGGCGCACCGGGCCGACCGCGACGTGAAGGCGAGCGCCGAAACTAGACCGGTCGACCTACGGTTGGCTTCGACGGGGCACCGAACGCCAGAGAATATCCGTTGTCGTCGCAGATGCCGAATTCGTGTGCGCCGTAGTCGAAATCGTCCACCGCATAGATCACCTCGGCTCGGTCTTTGACAGCCGCCCAGAGCGCGTCCACCTCGTCGGCCGTTTCCAGCTCGATATAGAGCTGTCCGGTAAACTTCGGAGCCTTCCAGTCCCCATGAGCGTTTGGCGCAGCCAGCATAATGCGCACTGCATCGCGATATAGGTTCGAATAGCCGGGGGTCTGCATGCCACAGGTAAACCCGAGCACGTCGACATAGAAGCGGACTGACCGGTCCATGTCCTCCGTCGTGAGGATTGGGGCCAGCGATGTCATTCGCACGAACTGTCTCCCTTCGGCACCACAGCGGCTTGCCTGCTAGAACGCGATAGTGACTACTTTTGGGTCAATCGGGAGTTAGATCCGGTCTAACCCTGAAAGCTGACTTATCCTCGGTCGCAGGATGCGGCAGCGATGGGCCTTTTCCGATTCGTGCACCGCAATAAGTGCGGCGCGGTGACGCCGGGTGTTCGCCGCCGCCGAGAGGTCTTACCGCCGTTCGACAATGACCGTTCCCCTCACGACAAACAGAGTCCGGTCGCCGTTAGTTACCTCGGTCGTGACATAAGTGTTGCGGAAACGCACCGCAGCTCTTGTCAGATTGGCCGGCATCCGCTGCACGGCTCGGTGACATGCTGTCGCATCGGTCGGAAATAGCTTTCCACGCTGGTCTTCAATCCTCTGACCGCGCACATGCTGATGAAAGAAGTAACGAGGCATTGGGGCCTTCCTCCGTTCATGAGTCAACGAGAGGTAGCCCGGTTCGTTCAAAAGTGAACTTTGGGGGTAAACCGGGAAACTCCGACGCCGAAGCACCGAGCCGCGGTGACCTCCGTACTGCCGGTGCGCCAAGGCGCGTATGGAGGTTCGACGCCGAGGGCCAATGCGACGTGACGAACGGAAAGAGGCCGCAACTCAGGCGGCCTCCAGCGTGCCTGCGACGGCGCGGAGGATGATACCGGTTGTGATCAGCGCTGCGATGGAGAGGATGCACCTCCCTCGTTGTGAAGATGGTTTTCAATTACTCTTCCTTAACGACGAGGGAGCCGAGCCAATGTTCCGAATTGGCCGAGTATCGCCCGGCGCATGCGGGTATCTCGCAATCGATGCAATCGCCCGAGGCGCGACGGCATCTCGTGTTGCAGGCTCGGAATGAAAGGAAAGAGCCTTTGCTCGAATCCGTGAAACTACGGAAGGGCGAATATAGAAACTGAAGGGGTCTCGAATGCACGGCCAAACAGCTCAGCCGCAGCGCACCGGTTCGGGTGCTGGGCTCGAAGACAAACGTTCAAGTGCAAAAACCAACCGTTCAAGGTCCGTCACCATCGGCTTTCCGGCTCAGCGGGAGCACGAAACCAAGAAGGTCCATTTCGACCCGCCGCGATGTGCTCGGCTTGTCAATCCCGACGGAAGCGAGATCGCCGAGTGCGAAGTCACGGCAGTTTGGGAAGGGGGTGCACAACTGCGATTGGATTGTCCGCCGCCTTTTCGATTTGTCCTGCAGTTTGCCTGGTCTCCAACCGTCGTTTTGCGGTTTTGCAAGCGCGTCCGGTGCCGTGGCGAGGACGTTTGGGTCGAATATGAGCGGCAGCGTCCCTGCTATTCCCTGGAGTATGACCGGTGATGGACAAGAGCATCCACCTGCAGAGCAAGAGCATCTACCTCGAGAATATCTTCTCGGCTCCATGGGAGCAGAAACTTGTGAGCGACATTCTCTCCGAACTTGAACACTGTTCGGGCGAGAGGCGGTTCTGCGTTGAAGAAATGCGTCGCTTCCTGGCCGTGAAGGGCTATCGCGATTTGCTCTGCCGATTGCAGCTTGCGTGCCAGAACAAGAAGTCGTTCGAGGCGCTTCGGGCGGCGGCGCACAGCATGAGGCTGTATGCGCTTGAACGTCCCGCAATGTCCGCCGCAACATTTCGCACGCCGATTACAGATACCGCCGAATGGCGAGCGGCGGTGGACAGCTTGCGGGTGTTCATGACCGGAATCCTGTCCGAATGCGGATTGAGCGAGAAGGCGGCGGATGAAGCTCTCCGAATACTTCGGAGCCTTGTTCGCGGATTCGTCATGCACGAAGTCATGGACTCGTTCTTCGATCCTGCGTCCTACAACGAATCCTACGATAGGGCGATCGAGATCTTCATAGCTGGATTGCCAGTACTTCTGGCAGAACATCAAGATCGCGATATGCAAACTTGGGATGACATCGTACGTGAGCCCGAGCCGCCACCTCGCTTAACCACGTCCATCGGGGCCTGCTGATAGCGCGTCAGCTGCCCGATGATCGGGAAGGCTGCTATGGATCGAACTCTGCCCTGCGGGGCTCAAATGGCGGCTTCCGGCCCTACCCGAGCAGCCGACCAAAACTTCGGCAACCCGGTTGGCGGGAACGGCGCCAGAAGCTGACACAGGCTAAAAGTGGTCGCTAAGGGGCCCTATCCCGGCGGATGGAGTTGCCTGGGTGCGATCGTCGCCACCGACACGAACGCCACGTTTGCTTACGACTTCCCTGAAAGATCCCGGTCGGAGCGGGAAAAACACCATGCATGGCGAATTGACGCGAGATGATCTCGAGCGAGAAATCCGGCGAGCATCTGTCTGGTCGTTTGGAGCGGCGCTAGAAACCCGATTCCGCCAGCGCACAACCCCTTCGACGGTCCGGTCAATGAGCCGCGCTTGCGCTCTTGTTGGCGCGTTGACAGTCATTGCGATCGGCCTCGATCGCAGCATCAGCGCCGACATCTTTCGAGCGGCCTGGGTTTGGCGACTTGTGGTCGGCGGGGTTTGTATCCTGATCGCCACTTCGATGCTCGGAATGCGGCGCTGCGTTCCGGAACGTGCGGGTCTGGCCTACGGGTTGGGCCTACTGCTCATGATGGCCGTCATAGCCTATGCTGGCGCTTCCGGTCCGCCGTGGGCCCAGGATCGATATGCTTTGGCATCTATTCTTCTCTTCTCCGCAGCGCTTGCAGGAACTCCTGTTCCTTTCGTGTCGGCGATTCCGATCTGCGTCCTCGGCACAATCATCTATCCGACCTTGCCGATACTATTTGGAGCCGACACAAAGGTGTTCGCAAGCGACCTCTTCGTTGCGGCAGGAGCAGCGTTCGTTGTCCTGACGATCATCAGGAAGAACGAGGTCGACAGGCGCAGGCGCTTCCTGGAAGAGTTGCGCTACGAACTTGCCGCGACCGAGCTTAGCGTCAGCAATCGCGAGCTTCTGCGCTTGTCCAACACTGACGCGCTGACCGGATTGCCGAACAGGCGGTACTTCGAGGCCGAGGCCGATCGCCTTTGCGCCGAGCGGGACGCCCGAAGTGTGGGGGCGATCATCCTGGACATCGATGATTTCAAGAAGTTCAACGATTCCGCCGGTCATGTGGCCGGAGACGTCTGCCTGAGAAGCGTCGCTCGAGCGCTCTCCGGATCGTTGCACAACAGGCGGTCCAGCCTGGCACGTTATGGAGGCGAAGAGTTCGCTGCCTTCGTACCATCCATTTCGCCGCGGGATCTGGAAAAACTCGCCCAAGAGTTGTGTGAAGCGGTCGCTCGGCTGCAAATCCCTCACCCCGCCTTCCTGGAAAGCAACGTCAGCGTGAGCGTCGGATTGGCGTGGTCGGCGGATGTGCCGTCGTGCGGGCCTATGGCGCTCCTGGAGGAAGCGGACCGAGGCCTGTATGCAGCGAAGGCTGCCGGTCGCAATCGCATTGGCTGGGGCCCTTGCTCCGCTTTTACGCCGGCGCCAGGCGTCGTATCTGAACAAGCTCCGCCCCGACCTATCTCGCGTTCGGGCAAAGGAGTTACTTGCTCAGTCGCTGCGGACAACTAAGCCGTGAACCCATAAAGCTGCCGAGCAGACCTCGTCAGACCGGCCCGGGCAGATTAGCTAGGTCCACAGGCAGGAGTCGAACTACGCAGATCACCCTAGGTTAGGGCCGTGAGAATCGCCTTCCTCAGTCCGTTTTCATCATAAGGCTTCCGAAGTATTTGCGCTTCTCGAAACTCCTCTAAAGTCTCGCGATCTCCATAACCGGTGACGAGGATCACGGGCAAGTTGGGATGGCTCGCGCAAATCGCATTCGCGAACTCGACTCCCGTCATTTCCGGCATGGCGAAATCCGCAAGAACAAGCTCTATCTTCAGACCGTTTTCGATCAGCTTCAGGGCTTCTTGTCCGCTGGCAGTGGGCACCGCCGCGTATCCGAGGGCCTCAAGTACTCTAAGGGTTGACCTGAGAACTGCCCGATCATCATCAATGACTAGGATACAGGGCTTTAGCTCCACTGTTGAAATTTGCTCGGCATCAGATTCTCTTTCGCGCACTCGTGGGACCACTTCGGCACAAGGTAAGAACACCGTCACTGAGGTTCCTTCGCCGACGTGCGTCTTAAGCTCGATGCCTCCACCTGACTGCTTGGCGAAACCAAAAACTTGGGCGAGTCCGAGACCCGATCCTTTTCCTGGTCCTTTCGTAGTGAAGAAAGGCTCGAAGACGCGGGGGAGCACATCGTCGGGGATACCCATACCTGTATCTCGGACGGTCAGTCCCACATACTTTCCCGGAGCCGGCGCTGCCGGGCCGGAGAGCTCTTTATCGGTGATGGCATTGAAAGTCTCCAGGGTCAGAGTCCCCCCTGACCGCATGGCGTCTCTCGCGTTGAGAACCAGATTGAGGATCACCGACTGAATTTGAGTTAGATCCACAAAGGCTGGGCAAAGGTCCGCGGCGAGGTTCGTTCGGAGTTGGATCGCTCCACGAAGCGAGGCATTGAGTAGGGAACTCATCTTCACGATGGTGCTGTTGAGATCAATCACTTGAGGCTCAAGCCCCTGTTGGCGCGAAAACGCGAGCAGTTGCGAAGTGAGATTCGCACCCCGTTCCGCCGCTCCGAGAATCAGTTCGATACCTTCTCGATCACCGGGATCATCCCGCAGATTGCGCGACAACATACGCGCGTTAGTAAGCACGACGCTCAAAAGATTGTTGAAGTCGTGCGCGAGGCCTGACGTCATCTGCCCTATCGCGTCGAGGCGTTGCAGTTGCTGGGCCTCGGCCTCGGCGAGTTCCCGTTGCTCTACTTGAGCACGTAGTTGCTGGTTGCTCTCCTGCAGTTCGCGCGTCCGCTCTTCAACGCGGCGCTCGAGTCTTCCTTCGATACGTTTGCGATCCGTGATCTCTTGGGCGACTCCGAAAAACGAAGCCGGCACGCCATTCTCGAAGTTGGTCTGACCGCGGGTCGCGATCCAGCGTTCCACGCCGTCCGTATTTCCGATGACCCGGTACTCGATATTGTAGATCCCATCGCTCCGCGGGTCGGCGCACCGCTGGATAGCGGCCTCGACACGCGCAAGATCGTCTGGATGAACGCAGGACCGCCACACCTCGTAGTCGACGACCGCGCCCGCCGGCAGACCCCACATGGCCCTGACCATATCATCCCATTGCAACTCGTTGGATTGTGGATTCCAGGCATAGCAGCCGAGCCTCCCGAGATCGACGGCCGCCTGCAGCCTCGCCTCGCTTTCGCGCAGCGCCCGTTGTGCATACAATCGCTCGGTGATGTTTCGCGCGATTTTTGACGCGCCGATGACCCTGCCCTCCGCATTCTTCAAGGGCGACACTGTGAGTGAAATATCTACTGGACTTCCGTCTTTACGTCGGCGAACGGTTTCGTAAGAACCAATGCGTTCGCCTCTGCGGAGGCGCTCAAGAATTGCGGCTTCTTCGTTGTGGAGATCCGGGGGGATCAGAATCGTAATTGGCTTGCCGATGACTTCCTCGGCCAGATAGCCAAAAATGCACTGCGCGCCGCCGTTCCAACTCCTGATCGTGCCATCGAGATCTTTGCTGACGATTGCGTCGTCGCTTGATTCGATGATAGCGGCGAGCCGTATCGCGGCCTCCTCACCACTTTTCCGCTCCGTAATATCCTGGAAGCAGTTGACCGCGCCGACAATGTTTCCATCGCTATCCTTGATTACGTCGATATTGACGAGCGCAATGCCACGCGCACCGTCCGGTCGCTCAATGTGTACTTCCTGTTCGCGCACGGAAAGACCTGTGCGCAGCACATCTGCCATGGGGCATTCATCGTGCGGGAGAGGACTGCCGTCCGGGCGGAACAATCGATACGATCCGCAAAACCGTTCATTAGGATCTCCGATTTTAGGCGACCGGCCCCAAAGTTCGGCGGCGCGACGATTGTATCGAAGAACGAGACCGTCCCGGTCACAAAGATAAACGGCAAACGGCAATTGTTCGAACAGCCGCCCGGGCACTTCGAAGGCCTGTTCCTCGTGACGCAAACCAAGGGTGACGCTGGCTGCGTTCGCGACCGGATCCACGATAGAGGTGGTCACTGTTTTGCGTCCTAATTTTCGCTTTGCTGCCGACGAGCATATCAGCCTTTCACAAGGCGGCATATGTCCGATTTGAGTCGACGGCCTGAGCCGGTGGCAAGTCCGGGCAAGTCGGCTATCCGCCGGAAGCGGAAGTTAATTCAAGGCATTAGTGGCAGTGCAATAGTCATGGCGGCGCGGCCGTGATTCAAGCTCCCAAACCGGAGCCTCGAATCATGCGCTACGAACTCAGCGATTATGAATGGACCACCATCAAACCTATGCTGCCGAACAAACCGCGTGGCGTTCGGCGTGTAAATGACCGTCGCGTGCTCAATGGCATCTTTTGGGTTCTGCGTTCAGGTGCGCCATGGCGCGACCTGCCAGAGACTTACGGTCCCCGCACCACTTGTTATAATCGCTTCGTTCGGTGGCGGCGAGCTGGCGTCTGGGACCAGATCATGAATGCACTGGCCGCCGATCATAACGCGGCGGTGCAAATGATCGATACCTCCGTCGTGCGCGTGCACCAGCACGGAGCCTGCATCGCGAACAACAACCAGCAAGACATGGGTCGCTCACGAGGTGGCCTGACCAGCAAGATTCACGCGGTGGTGGACACCAACGGCCTGCCGGTCCATCTCGCTCTCACGCCCGGTGAAACGCATGACAATCGGCTGTGTTCGGTTCTCCTCAGCGCCCTTCTTCCGCAAACGATGCTGCTCGCAGATCGCGGATATGACGCGGATTGGATCAGGGAGCTTGCGCGCCAGCAAGGAGCATGGGCCAATATTCCGCCGAAACGAAATCGCAAAGACCCGATCTGCTTTAGCCCGTATCTATACCGCGCGCGCAACTTGATCGAACGGTTCTTCAACAAGATCAAGCAATGTCGGCGGGTCGCGACCCGATATGACAAACTTGCAGCTAACTATCTGGCGTTCGTCAAGCTTGCCTCAATCCGAATTTGGTTACGCGCTAATGAGTCCGCGCCCTAGCTCGACTCCGATCGGCCACACACCCCGTCGGGATCGGTGCTCATCGGTGGCTCGTGTCATGTGGCTCAGCCTACTGAGAGCGTTGTTGAAAGCGAGTTCGATGACATGTCGCTCCTCTGGCGTGATGTGAATGTCTGAAAGTAAACAGTCAATAGGGTCCTTAGTGCTTTACTATGCTGCCTTAGGCTTCGGGTTCTGCTTTGCAAGGCGCTCAGCTTGGCCCCATCCTCTGCCAGAAGCCTCCGGAGCATGGCGATACTCTCGGGGCGGTTTCGATGGCCGGTATTCTTTGTCGCAGGGCGTGATATTCGCGCGGAAGATAAAGTCGGGGAAACCCTGACATTCAACTCATAAGAGTGGGAAAGTGTCCACATGACTACCCTCGGCCACGCGAACGTGGAAATTCGACGATTGTCCATTGATGACCTCGATTTGTTTCGCGCAGTCCGCGTGGAGGCTTTGCAGAAGCACCCTGAGACGTTTGGCTCACCTGAAGAGGAGGAAGGCGGCGAGGCCGCTGTGGCAGCCTATCGTCATTGGTTGAGCGGCAGCATGCTGGGTGCGTTTGAACGTAAGGCCTTGGTCGGGATCGCAGGTTTCTATGTCTCGCCGGAGAAAAGATCGCAGCACAGGGGGCACATTTTCTCGGTGTACGTACGCGAAGCCAATCGCGGTAAGGGCGTGGGGGATAGGTTGATCAAAGAACTCCTTTCCTTGGCTGAGCCCCGTGTTGATCAGGTGCATCTGGCCGTGCTGATCAGCGCAACCGACGCGATCAATATTTACAAGCGAAACGGGTTCCAAATTTATGGCATCGATCCCTGCGTTATTCGCATAGGTGCTATCAGCTACGACAAATATCTCATGGTCAAGAAATTCAGATAGGCACTGACCCGCAACGCCCTTTTGCGAAGGAGATCGCTGCTGTCCGCTTTGGGTCCAACAGCCGACTTTGGGCAGCCCACCCAAAGCGTGTACGGTCGAATGACGCGCGGCCTTTGTTGCGAATTGCGGGCGATGATGCATGGCAAGCTCCCGTCGTTGGTCGATGGCCGTAGTCCTACGGTCCTTGAGCGATCCACATTTCCTGCATTCCTCTCGTCATCGGTGTTAGAAGCGGAGCCACAGCGAACGGTTGCAATCGTTTTAGTCGGCGCGTCGTCTTCTGATGGCCGAAACCGAACAATGTCGACCGACCTACAGTGAAGGAACGACAAGCCGGTGGAAACGATCTTCTCGACTGACTCGGTTCATCCCCGCGACCGATTTGATTATTGGCACAGCGTCGCGTGCAAGAAGATCATAGGCCACGACTCCGTGCCCGAGAACCGGCTGACCTTTCAGGCGGAAATGAAGACAGGAAAGGTCGGCAACCTGGACCTTGTCGAATTCAGCAACTCCCCGCTGCAGGTCTCTCACACCTTTGCCCATGTCGACCGCACCGACCCGGACATGGCGTTCGTCTGCTATCAATTGTCAGGGAGCGTCCTCATCGTTCAGAACGGGCGCGAGGTTAACCTGGATGCCGGCACTTTGATGCTGCTGGAGCCGCTGTTGCCGTATGAGGCGAGATTTTCGGCCGGCGCGAAAATGCTTCTCATCAAGGCTCCGCGGCGTGACCTTCGCGCGCGGATCGGGTCAAATCGCGAACTGACGGCGCGCCGCGTGACCGCCGAGCGGTTGGACGATAGTTTGGCGCTGTCGCTTGCGGCAAAACTGCCAGACCTCGCCGGGAGGACGACTTCGATAACCGAAGAAATCGTCGCCAATCATGTCCTCGACCTGATCGGACTGTCGATTGGGAGAACGCTTGGGAACGCTCCCGGTCGCGTCTCGAATCCCAAGGCGTTGTTGCTGGCTCACATTCGTTCGGTTGTGGAAACGAGGCTCAGCGAGCCCGACCTCGACGGACAGAAGGTCGCCGATATTGTCGGAATAACCTTCCGATATGCCAATGCGTTGCTCGCCGAACAGGATACCTCGCTCAACCGCCTCATTCTGTCCCGTCGGCTCTCGCGTTGCCGGTTTGCTCTTGAAGATCCGAACCAGCCTCATCGGACTATCGCCGAGATTGCACACGGATGGGGCTTTTCGGACATGACCCATTTTGGGCGCTGCTTCAAAGCTGCCTACGGGGCTTCGCCGCGCGATTATCAGAAAGCGGCACAGTCCGGGCAAGCCGGCCGGCCCTGACCCACGGTGTACGCGGGATGATGCCATCGTACAGCTGTTTTGCCCGACGCGTCAAACGGTGTTCGGAAAATAGAAAATCGATGCCGCGCGAAATTCTCCAATGATTTGTACTGTGCATGGGGTTGTTTTCGCGGCTTTTGTTGTCACCCCCGCACGCGCCGGATCATCTGCTCGACATGGGCGATCGGCGTCTCCGGCTGGATGCCGTGGCCGAGATTGAAGATGAAGCGGCCCTGCGCAAAATTCGAAAGCACGTTGTCGACCGCGCGGTCGAGTGCCGCGCCGCCCGTGATCAGCACCAGCGGATCGAGATTGCCCTGCACGGCGACGCGGCTCTGCACGCGCTCGCGGATGAAGGCGGGCTCGGCCGTCCAGTCCATGCTGACGGCGTTGACGCCGGTCGCTTCCACGTAACCAGGCAGTTGCGCGCCCGCCCCGCGGGGGAAGCCGATGATCTTCGCGTCAGGCACCTTGGCGCGCACGCCTTCGACGATGCGCCGCGTCGGCTCGGTTGACCAGCGCGCGAATTCGGCCGGTGGCAATACGCCAGCCCAGGTGTCGAAGATCTGCAAGGCGTTGGCACCGGCGTCGAGTTGCGCCAGCAGATAGTGGATCGAACTCTCCACGAGCACGTCGATGATCTTCGCAAACGCCTCGGGATGCCGGTAGGCCATCATCCGCGCCGGCGCCTGGTCGGGCGTGCCGTGGCCCGCGACCATGTAGGTCGCAACCGTCCATGGCGCGCCGCAGAAGCCGATCAGCGCCACTCCTGGGTCGAGCGCGCCGCGCACGATCCTGAGCGCGTCGAACACCGGCGCGAGCTTGCCGAAGTCGGCCTGCGCTTTGAGCGTTCCGACCTTGGCCGGATCATCCAGCGGCTCGAGCCGCGGACCTTCGCCGACCTCGAACCGCACCGCGCGGCCGAGCGCATGGGGGATCACCAGGATGTCCGAGAAGATGATCGCCGCGTCGAAGCCAAACCTTCGGATCGGTTGCAGCGTGACTTCGGCGGCAAGCTCCGGATTGAAGCAGAGATCGAGGAAGCCGCCGGCCTTGGCGCGCACCTCGCGATATTCGGGCAGGTAGCGGCCCGCCTGCCGCATCATCCACAAAGGCGGCACGGCTTGCCGCTGGCCGGAGAGCACGTCGATGAAGGGCTTTGTCGCAGACTGGGGCACTGATGGTCCTGATGCAGAGTTGAGGTTCCTGATACACCGCCGCGGGCGGAAGCGGAACAGGGGAACCAGCGCAAATGCGCCGCGTTGACCCCGCCAATGGAGGAGGAATTCCATGGCCCAGACATTCAATCCCGCGCCGCATGACAAGCATGCCGAGGACCTGCGCGAAGCCCTCGCGGCGGATCGCCACGCCAAGCTCGACACCGGGTTGAAGGATAGCTTTCCCGCCTCCGATCCGGTCAGCGTCACGCAGCCGACGCCCTCGAAGGCCGATGCGGACGCCGACCATCCTTCCCTGTGGGACAAGCTCAAGGCGATCTTCAGCTAGAAACCCGCGAGTTTCCGACAGGTTTGCTAACACCTTGTTAGTGATCTGTCGAAGTCCCGGTCCGTAGGAGTACGGAAGAGCCCGTAGATGACTGTGAATCCCTTTCAGCGCTTCAGGGTTCACTAAGAGAAGCGGCAGAATTTCCCCCCATTGGAGAATTCTGTCGCATGAACGTCGTCTCACTGAGAGCCGGATGGAGCCGCCTGCCGTTGCGCGCGGCGGCTTTCGTCGTGCTCACTTGCGTCGCGATCCTCGGCGTCAGCGGCTGGCGCGAATGGGCCGCGCGCGATCAGGTGCTCAGGGGTGCCGAGACCGAGATGGCGAACGTCGCCCGCTCCTTGACGCAGCATGCCGAGGACAGCCTCGATTTGCTGGATTCGGGCGTTGTCGGTGTCGTCAGCCGTCTCGAGATGGACGGCACTGACCCGTCCACGATCGCCAAACTCGGCAACGTCCTTGACGCCCGCAAGAAGGCGGTCGCGCGCATCCACAGCCTCGCCATCATCGACGACCGGGGTAACTGGCTGACCTCGCCCGGTGCCATCGCATCGACGTTCAGCGACGATATGTTCTTCCGTCACCATCAGCTCTCGCCGAAGCGCGAGGCCTTTGTCGGTCACCCCGTAAAGAGCCTGCTCGACGGGCAATCGGTCGTCACGCTGTCACGCCGGTTCAACAAGCCGGATGGCAGCTTCGGCGGCGTCGTGCTTGCAACGATCAGCGCGGGCTATCTCTCGCACTTCTACGAGCAGTTCGAGATCGGGCGCAACAGCTCGATCGCGCTCGTGCATGGCGACGGCCTGATCATCGCGCGCAATCCGAACAACGAACGGTTCGTCGGACGCAGCGTCGGCGACGGGCCGCTGTTTCGCGACCCGAGCCTGCAGCGGCCGAGCGGCGCCTATCATTTCAAGTCGCCGCTGGATGGCGTCCAACGAGTCAGTTTCTTCAAGCGCAGCAGCAGCTACCCGCTCGTTGTGCTCGCGACCGTCGACAAGGACGAGCTCCTGGCGCCGTGGCGCGCCGCGGCGATCTCGCGCATGCTGCATGTGCTCGCGCTGGTGATGCTGATCGCGATCATCGGCGCGGTGCTGGTGCGGCAGTTGCAGCGCGGCCAGCGCATGGCGGCGGCCCTGATCGAGAAGGAGGCGTATTTCCGCCTGCTCGCCGAAGGCTCCAGCGACATGGTCACCCGCATCGGGCTCGACGAGCGGCTACGCTATGTTTCGCCGTCGTCCAACCGCGTCGTTGGCTGGCGGCCCAATCAGCTGATCGGCACGGAAGCGCTCGCCGGCATTCATCCGGAGGACCGCCCGCACGTCCAGACCATCATCGATGCCATGAAGCGTGGCGACATGGAGGAAGCGCGCGTCACCTACCGCAACGTGCACCGGCAGAAGTCCGAGGTCTGGCTGGAATCGACCATGCGCGTGACGCGCAAGGAGAACGGCACTGTCGACGGCGTGGTCGCGATCTCGCGCGATATCACCGAGCAGAAGAATCTGGAGACAAGGCTCGAGACGCTGGCGATCGAGGACAGCCTCACCGGGCTTGCGAACCGCCGCCGCTTCGACGAGCGGCTGAAGGAGGAATGGGCGCGCGCGTATCGCGACCGCTCCAGCCTTGGCCTCTTGATGATCGACGTCGATCACTTCAAGGCCTACAACGACGAATACGGCCATCCCGCGGGTGATGCCTGTCTGCGCGTGGTGGCAAAGACCATTGCGGCCGAGGTGCAGAGGGGCGGCGATCTCGCGGCCCGTTATGGCGGCGAGGAATTCGCCATGCTGCTGCCGAACACCGATGCCGCCGGTTGCGCCCGGCTCGGTGAGCGGATCCGCAACGCCATCCGCGATGCCGGCCTGGTTCATGCCTCCAATCCGGCAGGGCCTTGCGTCACCGTCTCGGTCGGCGGCGCGACTTGCCGGCCGGCGGTGGAGCGGACCGCGGGCACGAGCTCGCTGGTGGAGGCCGCCGACCGCGCACTCTACGCCGCCAAGGATGCCGGCCGCGACCGGCTGATGATGTCCGGCGAGGTCATGAACCTGTTGCCCAGAGCGTCAGGTCAGTAATCGCACTCAATAATGCGGCGGGCGCTCGTTGGAGGGGCCCGGCGCGTTGGTCTCGGCGTCCTGCAGCCGCTCGCCGAGCTCTGCGACCTTCCGGGTCAACGCATCGATCTGCTTCCACTGCGCGGTGATGGTCTGGTTCAGCGTCTCGATGGTGTCGTCCTGATAGGCAAGGCGCATCTCCAGCGCGTCGATGCGTTCGGCAAGCGTCTTGATGTCATTCGTCACCGGCGTGCCCCTTATCCCGTTCGCGGAGACCAATTTCTTGCAGACCATGGCCAAGCGCGACACGTTCGTCGAACACAAAACATTCGCCGCGCCAGCGGCTCTGCGCCTCCGGCACCACTTCCAGATATTTCAAGATGCCGCCCTTGAGGTGGTAGACCTCGGCAAAGCCACGCGCCAGCAGATGCGAACTTGCCTTCTCGCAGCGGATGCCGCCGGTGCAGAACATTGCGATCTTGCGATGCTTGGCCGGATCGAGCTTTTGCGCGGCAAAGTCCTTGAACTGGCCAAAACTCTTGATGTCGGGGTCGACCGCACCCTCGAACGTCCCCATCGCCACCTCGAAAGCGTTGCGGGTGTCGAGCACCAGCGTGTCGGGCGAGGTGATCAGCGCGTTCCATTCGCGCGCGTCGACATAGATGCCGACCTGCCGGGTCGGATCGGCGGCGGCATCGCCAAGCGTGACGATCTCCTTCTTCAGCCGCACCTTGAGCCGGCCAAACGGCATCGCCTCGGCTGTCGAACATTTCAGTTCGAGATTGTTCAGCCGGCCGCCAAACATAGCTCCATGTGCGAGCTCATGGGCGAAGGCGTCAATCGCGTCGGCCGACCCGGCGATAGTACCGTTGATGCCCTCCTGAGCCAGCAGCACGCTGCCCTTGAGGGACAGGCCGGCACAGAACGCCCGCAGCGGCTCGCGCAGCTCGCGGAAATCGGGCAGGGCAGCGAATTGGTAGAAGGCGCAGACCTTGTAAATCATGCGCCCGTTTAGCAGGCGGCCGGCGCCCAGAAAACCCGCAAGGAGCAGCTCTATTCTCAGCGAATAGCAGCCATTTCCCTGGCATGCCAGCATTGCCCGGACCGCCTGGAATGTGTCATGAAGGCCCGGTTTTTCCGAGACGGCGCGGCGCGCGCCCCACGGTTCTGAGAGAGCAAAACTTCGATGAGAAATTTCCATTTCCCCGGCAGGTCCACGGTCCACGCCACCAATGCGATGGTGGCGACCTCGCATCCGCTGGCTTCTCTTGCTGCGATCGAGGTGCTGCGCGAGGGCGGCACGGCGGTGGACGCGGCGGTGGCGGGTTCAGCGCTGCTCGGCGTGATCGAGCCGCAATCGACCGGCATTGGCGGCGATTGTTTTGCGCTGATCCAGCCGCGCGGCGAGGGCAAGATCATCGCCTATAATGGCTCCGGCCGGGCGCCAAAGGCCGCCAACGCCGACTGGTATCTCGAGCGCAAGATCAATTCCGTGCCGCTGACCTCGGCCCATGCGGTCTCGATCCCCGGCGTGATCGATGCGTTTGCGACCGTGCTGCGCGACCACGGCAAGTTCGGTTTCGACCGTCTGCTCCAGCCCGCGATCAAGGCTGCGGAGGAAGGCTATGTCGTCGCCCCTCGCATCGCCTTCGACTGGAAGAACCAGTTCGAGAAGCTGAAGAACGGTACCAACACCGTGCGTTACCTGCTGCCGGGCGGCAAGCCGCCGGTCGCCGGCGATGTCATCCGCCAGGCCGAGCTCGGCAAGACGCTGCGCGCGATCGCCAAGGACGGCCGCGACGCCTTCTACAAGGGCGAGATCGCGGAGGACATGGTCGAGACCCTGCGCGGCATCGGCGGCCTGCATACGCTCGACGATTTCGCCGCGCACACCACCGAAGTCACGACGCCGATCGGCACCATGTACAAGGGTTACGACGTCTGGCAGTGCCCGCCCAACGGTCCGGGCGTGACCGCACTTCTGATGCTCAACATCCTGTCGCGCTTCGACCTCACCAAATACGCACCCGTCAGCGTCGAGCGCTTCCATCTCGAGGCGGAAGCTGCGCGCATCGCCTACATGAACCGGGAGATGCATGTCGCCTCTCCCGACCATATGAAGATCAACGTTGCCGAGATGCTCGAGAAGGGCTTTGCCGACGAGTATATCAGCAAGATCCGCATGGATGGCATGCTCGACCTGCCCAATGTCGCGCCGCCGATGAATCCCTCGACCATCTACATCACGGTGGTGGACAAGGATCGCAACGTCTGCTCGTTCATCAATTCGGTCGCGCATTCCTTCGGCTCGGCCATTGTTTCCAACAAGACCGGTGTGCTGTTCCAGAATCGCGCCGGCGGCTTCCGCATCCAGCCGGGCCATCCGAACTGTATCGAAGGCGGCAAGCGCCCGCTGCACACGATCATGCCGGGCCTGCTCACCAAGGGCGGCCGTTCCACGATGTCGTTCGCGGTGATGGGCGGCCAGTACCAGCCGACCGGGCAGACCCATCTGCTGACCAACGTCCTCGACTATGGCTGTGACGTGCAGGAGGCAATCGACATGCCGCGAGGCCTGCACTACGAGGGCCAGTACCAGCTCGAGGACAGCGTGCCGGCGGCGGTCGCCGAAGGCTTGAAGAAGCTTGGCCACAAGACCACCAGCGTGGTCGGCCCGCTCGGCGGCGCCCAGGCGATCTGGATCGATTGGGACAAGGGCACGCTGACCGGCGGTTCCGATCCGCGCAAGGACGGTTGCGCGCTCGGCTATTGATCGTCGCGCGAGGTTCCTCGCAACAAGATCAGGAAAAGTTGACGGAGGGCGGCGCGGCATCGACAGCGCCGCCCTTTCCGTTCGGAACGGAGCTCATGGCGCAAAGTTGGTGGGCGATGAGCGGTGCAGGCGTGCGCTGCCTTGTTGTCGAAGCGGCGGAGGCCGTCCATGTCCGATCATCCAAGTTCCCAATCATCCGGATACGATAGGCGTTCCTTCATGGCAGGTGCTGCCGGCAGCGCGCTTGTTCCGCTGACCGCGCGCGCGACCGTGCACGAGGCACGAGCGGCAGTGGCGCAGGATCCGGCGCTTCCCGTCGACGTCACGCTGCGGGTGAATGGTCAGGAAAAGCGTCTGAGTCTCGATGCGCGCACCACGGTGCTGGACGCACTGCGCGAGCATCTCAAGCTCACCGGCAGCAAGAAGGGTTGCGATCACGGCCAGTGCGGTGCCTGCACGGTGCTGATCGGCGATCGCCGCGTGGTGTCGTGCCTGACGCTCGCACTGGCCGCTGAAGGGCAGGAGATCACGACCATCGAAGGCCTCGCCACCGACGACCGCCTGCACCCGATGCAGCAGGCCTTCATCGACAACGATGCGTTCCAATGCGGCTATTGCACGCCAGGCCAGATCATGTCGGCGATTGCCTGCGTGAAGGAGGGACATGCCGGCACCGATGCCGACATCCGCGAATATATGAGCGGCAACATCTGTCGCTGCGCCGCCTATCCCAACATCGTCGCCGCGGTGAAGCAGGCCGCGCCCGAGATCATGAAAGGCTAGGCGAATGCGACCATTTTCTTACCAGAGGGCGACAGACCCCGACATGGCCGTGCAGGCGCTCAGTGCCGCTGCGGCGGCCAACAAACCGTTGACGCAGGCCTCGGCCCAGCCGCTCGCCGGCGGCACGACGCTGATCGACCTGATGAAGCTCGACGTGATGCGGCCCGCCGCGATCGTCGACATTAATCCGCTCGCGCAAGGGTGGTCGGAGATCTCGCCCGGTCGCGAGAACCTGCGGCTCGGCGCGCTCGCAAAGATGTCCGACGTCGCCGCGCATGACGAAATCCAGCGCAATTATCCCGTGATCGCCAATTCCCTGAAGCTCGCCGCCAGCGCCCAGCTCCGCAACATGGCGACACTCGGCGGCAACGTAATGCAGCGGACGCGTTGCAGCTATTTTCGCGATGTCTCCTATGAAAATTGCAACAAGCGCAATCCCGGCTCCGGCTGTGCCGCGATGGACGGCATCAACCGCATGCATGCGGTGCTCGGGATCTCCGATCAGTGCATCGCGACCTACCCCGGCGATTTCGCCCAGGCGCTGATCGCGCTGGATGCCACGGTCGAGGTTACCGGCAAGTCCGGCACCCGCAGCATGCCATTTGCGGAGCTCCACAAGGCTCCCGGCAACACGCCCGAGATCGAGACGACGCTGCAGCCAGGCGAGTTGATTTCGGCCTTTCTTATTTCCGGCCGCTGGCCACGCTCGGTTTACCTGAAGGCGCGCGACCGGCAATCCTATGAGTTTGCGCTGTCCTCGACTGCGGTTGCGCTGGACGTGCAGGATGGGACGATCCGGGACGCGCGCGTGGCGCTTGGCGGCGTCGCGACCGTGCCCTGGCGCGCTCGCGAAGCGGAGGCGCAGCTGAAGGGACAAAAATTCGACGACGGTCTGGCGCAGCGCGCCGCCGATGCTGCATTCGCTGAGGCCAAGGGGCGCCAGCACAACAGCTTCAAGATTGCGCTCGGCAAGCGCGTGGTGGCGCGTGCGCTCCAACAGGCCGTAATGATGGAGATATGACCATGACCGCTGCCGCTCCCGAGCCGAAGGCGAATATGGGCAAGCCCGTGCCGCGTTACGATGCGGCTGCGAAGGTCACAGGGCGTGCAACCTACGGGTCCGACATGCCGCTGGACAATCCCGCCTATGCGTTCCTGGTCACCAGTGCGATCGCCAAAGGCCGCATCAACAGCTTCGATCTCGACGATGCTAAACGCGTGCGAGGCGTGATCGACATTGTCACGCACGAGAACGCGCCCAACCTGAACGAGTCAAAGCTGTTCAGCAATGGCGGTTATGCTGGCACCACGATCCAGCCGCTGAAATCGACCGACATTGCCCATGACGGCCAGATCATCGCGGTGGTCATCGCCGAGAGCTACGAGGCCGCGCGCGAAGCCGCCAACCGCGTCAAGGTGAGCTACACAGCCGCAACCCCGAGTGCGAGCTTCGACTCGCCGGGAACGACGGAAGCCGCCGCAAAAGGCCAGAACGCGCAATTCAAGGAAGACCCCAAGGTCGGCGACTTTGCCAAGGCGTTTGACGAGGCCGAGGTGAAGGTCGATGCCTCCTACGAGACGCCGACGCAGCATCATAATCCGATGGAGCTTTTTTCGACGAGCTGCGCCTGGATGGGCGACACTCTCGTCATCTATGAGCCCAGCCAATATGTCCACGGCCTGAAGAACGGCGTTGCCGAACAGCTCGGCATCGACGCCGACAAGGTGAGGGTGGTCAATCCCTATGTCGGCGGCGGCTTTGGCTCGCGTGGTTCGACGACGCCGAGAACCGCGGTCATTGCCGGCATCGCGAGGCGGCTGAACCGGCCGATCAAGCTGGTTCCGACCCGCGACCAGGGCTTTACGATTGCGACCTATCGCGCCGAAACCCGCCACGAGGTCAAGCTCGGCGCGAGCCGCGACGGCAAGCTGGTCGCGCTGAGGCATGAAGGCGCCGAGGTCTCTTCGCGCGCCGATCCCTATTGCGTCGGCGGCACCAAGACCACGACGCGGCTCTATGCCTGCCCAAATGTCGACAGTCTGGTGTCGATCGTGCGCGCCGACCGCAACACGCCGGGCTTCATGCGCTCGCCGCCTGAGGTGCCGTATTTGTTTGCGCTGGAGAGTGCGATGGACGAGCTGGCTGTGAAGCTCAACATGGATCCGATCGAGCTCCGCCGCATCAACGATACCACCAATGAGCCGATCGGCGGCAAGCCTTACACGTCGCGCTCGCTGATGGCGTGTTTCGACGAAGCTGCCAAAGCCTTCGGATGGGCACAGCGCTCGGCGGCGCCGAAATCGATGTCCGACGGCGACTGGCTCATCGGCTATGGCTGCGCGGCCACCTGCTATCCGACGCAGATGGCTCCGTCGGCGGCGCGCGTTCGCCTGCAGCGCGACGGCCGTACCCGCGTCGAGATCGCCGGCCACGAGATCGGCACCGGTGCCTACACCATCCTTGCGCAGACAGCCGCCGAGCGGCTCGGCGTGCCGCTGGAGAAGGTCGCAGTCTTCATTGGTGACAGCGACCTGCCGCCGGGGCCCGTTGCTGGCGGATCGAATTCGACGGCCAGCACCTGCTCCGCTGTGATGATGGTGTGCGATCAGGTTCGTCAGCGCCTGTTCAAGGCGCTGATGCCGAACGAGAGCCTCACGGACAAGGCCAAGGAAACCGTTGGCATGGGGCAGACCCCGTCGACCCAGGCGGCCAAGGGCGATCGCCCGATCGATCTGGAGAAGGCTTTCGACGCACTCGGCGTCGGCGTGGTCGAGGAATATGGCGAGTGGAAGCCGGAAGGTGCGCCGCAAGATTCCTTCAAGGCGATGCACAGCGGCCACCCGCGGCTCGTCGGCGGTGCGGCCATGAAGGACAAGATCGCCTATGCCTTCGGCGCGGAGTTCGTGGAAGTCCGGATCAATCGCTTCACCCACGAGATCCGCGCGCCGCGCCTGGTTGGAGCGTTTGCGGCGGGCCGCATCATGAATCCGCGCACGGCTCGCAGTCAGCTGATGGGCGGCCTGATCTGGGGCATGTCCTCGGCGCTGCTGGAGGCCACGGAGATCGACGCGCGCACCGCACGCTATGTCAACGACAATTTTGCCGACTATCTCATTCCCGTGAATGCCGACGTCCCCGGCGTCGAGGTGATCCTGCTCTCCGAGCAGGATGATCACATTAACCCGGCCGGCGCCAAGGGGCTCGGCGAACTCGCCAACGTCGGCACCAACGCCGCCATCTGCAATGCGATCTATCACGCCACCGGCCAGCGCATCCGCAAGCTCCCCGTGCGGCTGGAAAATATCGAGGTCTAAAGGGGGGTGGAAACGGCGTCGGCCTTGCGCTAGACACCTTCGGCCTCAAAGGGAAGGTGTCTTATGCAGCGTGTCCAGCGCGTGCTCCTCGCCATCATGTCGGCATTCGCGATCACGTCGATCGGCGGTGTGCCGACGTTTGTTTCCACCACGGCCTCGGCCCAGACCGCAGGAAAGACCATGACCACAGCTTCAGGATTGCAGATCACCGATAGCGTCGTCGGCACCGGCGCCTCGCCGAAGCCCGGCCAGATTTGCGTGATGCACTATACCGGCTGGCTCTATGAGAACGGCCAGAAGGGCAAGAAATTCGACTCGTCCGTCGATCGCAACGAGCCTTTCGAATTTCCCATCGGCAAGGGCCGCGTCATCGCCGGCTGGGACGAGGGCGTTGCCACCATGAAGGTCGGCGGCAAGCGCACGCTGATCATCCCGCCGCAGCTCGGCTATGGCGCGCGCGGCGCCGGCGGCGTGATCCCGCCGAACGCCACGCTTATGTTCGACGTGGAATTGCTCGGCGTGAAGTGACTGTGGCCAGCCGTCATTCCGGGATGGTCCGAAGGACCAGACCCGGAATCTCGAGATTCCGGGTTCGCTTCGCGCCCCGGAATGACGGCGCGAATCGACAAACAAGACAAACAAAAAGACCGGCCCTTCGGCCGGTCTTTTCGCTTTCAATGCCAGCACGCTCTACTCTGCCGCGCGACGTGCGGCCGCAGCGGCGCGATCGATCGCTTCCTTCGCTGCGTCCTTGGCATCGCCCATGGCCTTTTGGCCCTTGCCCTTCACTTCCTGGACGGCGCCTTCGCCCTGCAGAGGCGTTCGGAACCGGTGGCTTCGCCGATGCCCTGCTTGGCCTTGCCGATGGCTTCGTTGGCGTTGCCTTTGATCTTGTCGCTGGTGCTACCCATGAAACTATCTCCTTCCAGATTGCTCGCGATGACAACGCTGGGCAGCTATGAGGGTTCCGATTTGGTATGGCTTGATAGGTCGCCTTTGGGTAGTTTCGCGCACGGAACCAGCAGAAAGCAAAGTCAATGACCGGCCATGACCACAGCCATTCCCACCATGACCACGAGCACCAGGATGATCGATGGAAGCATGACGGCGTGCGCGTCATTCCCGGCAATCAACTCGATACCAATGTGCCCTCGACGCCAGGCATGGACCGCGCGGCCGCGATCAATTTCGCCCGCGTCGGCGCGCAGAAATTGTGGGCGGGCACCGTCAGCATCAAGCCCGACGCCAAGACCGGCGCGCATCACCACGGCCATCTCGAGAGCGTCATTTACGTGGTCAAGGGCAAGGCGCGGATGCGCTGGGGCGAGAGCCTGCAATTCACCGCCGAGGCTGGTCCCGGCGATTTCATCTTCGTGCCGCCCTACGTGCCGCACCAGGAGATCAACGCCAGCCCCGACGAGGTGCTGGAATGCGTGCTGGTGCGCAGTGACGGCGAGGCGGTTGCGATCAATCTCGACATCGAGCCGGTCGAGAAGCCCGAGACCGTGCTGTGGATCGACCCCGTGCATCGGGATCCGAACGAGAAGAAGTAACAGCGAGGCTCGCGGGGTCGGTGCGACCAAACCCCGCAGCCGTCTCGGCAAAAATAATTCGGCATGCGCTGTCGGATGGCGGCCCCAGTCGTCCGTCCTTGGGCAGAACCCCGCCCAAGGAGCTCCCATGCCCAGGATGATTTTCGTCAATCTGCCCGTCACCGATCTCACGCGCGCGACCGCCTTTTACGAGGCGGTCGGCGCGACCAGGAACCCGCAATTCAGCGATGACACGGCAAGCTGCATGGTCTTTTCCGAGACCATCTACGTGATGCTGACGACTCACGACAAATTCCGTCAATTCACGCCGAAGCCGATTGCCGACGCAAAAACCTCGAACCAGGCGCTGTTCTGCCTGTCCGCCGACAGCCGCAAGGAGGTCGACGATATCGTTGGCAGGGCCAAGGCTGCGGGCGGCGTGGCCGATCCCAGCCCGGTTGACGAATACGATTTCATGTATGGCCGCAGCTTTGAGGATCCGGATGGCCATATGTGGGGCGTGAACTGGCTGGACATGACAGCCGTCCCGCCGAAGCCCGCCATGGCGAACGCCTGATCGAAACCTGAAAAGGAGCATTCGCAATGTCCAAGCTCGTGCCCTGCATGTGGTTCAACGGCGATGCCGTGGAAGCCGCCAAGTTCTACGTCTCGCTCGTTCCGAACTCGGAGATCACGCACGTTCAGCACAACGTCTCGGATAGCCCGTCCGGCAAGGAAGGCTCGGTGCTGGTCGTCGAGTTCACGGTGGCCGGGCAGCCCATGGTGGCGCTCAACGGCGGCATGAAGATGGAATACACGCATGCGATCTCGCTGATGATCCATTGCGACGACCAGGCCCAGGTCGACAGCGTCTGGAATGCGTTCCTCGCCCATGGCGGCAAGGAAGAACAGTGCGGCTGGCTTAGGGATCGCTGGGGCGTGGCCTGGCAGATCGTGCCGAAAGTGATGTTCGAGTTCCTCACCAGCCCCGATAAGGCGGCCGCCGCCCGCGCATGGCAGGCTATGATGAAGATGGTGAAACCGGACGTGGAGGTGCTGCAGCGAGCGTTCGAGGGCAAGTCGGCGGCGTGCGGCTAACACAGGTCCTGTAGGGTGGGTTGGCCGAAGGCGTAACCCACCACTTCTGTGACCGCGGAGACGAAAGAGGTGGGTTACGCCGAGCGATTGCGCTTAGCGCAATCGCAGGGCTAAACCCACCCTACGAGGCCACGCCCGGCGCTAATAATTGATCCTCAGCCCGACGCCGCCGTGGATCGTGTTGCCGACAGGCTGCGGGCCCAGGGTGCCGTTGGCGAAGAGGTCCACGACCCAGCCCTTCTGCATACGGAAGCCGAGACGGCCACCATACTCGAACCAGCCCTGGTTGCCCATCGTCGGCACCACCATGCCGTCGCCGGTCACGGTGGCAACGATGCCGCTGTGGCTGGCGAAGGACTGCACCCAGCCGCCGTTGATATTGGTCTCGACATTATCGGCGAAGAGATGGGTCCACTGGCCGCCGATCTTGACGAGGCTGGTGCGGTCGGTGCCCGTTGCAATGGTGGCGTTGAACGGATTGAACGCGACCGTGTTGTCGGCATAGCCTGACACGCGCTGCCAGAGCTGCCAGAGTTCGATGGAAGCTGCGACCTCATCGCGCGGTGACAGGCGACTGATCCAGCCGGCGCGGCCATAGACCGCATAATTCGAAGCGTCGGTTAAACTCGTCACGCTGACCGGACCGAGGCTGGAGGTGTAGCTGCGGGTGTAGCGCGCCTTTTCCCACGGCGTCAGGATCGTGCCGACGTCGAAGAACGGACGCGATGAGCCCCAATCGGTGAAGTCATAGCGCAGCGCAAAGGCGCCGATCGGCGCGCTGGTGATGTGATAGCCGCCCTCGCTGTATTGCGTGTAGGCGATACCGGCAAGCAACGACAGGTTGGGCGTCAGCTCCTTGCGGCCGTGGATGCCCGCCGAGAACGAGCCGGCCGACCCGAACGCGCTGATGCAGTCGCTGCAATTGATCTGCTCGTTGACGCCAAGCAGCACCGTGCCGAGCACACGGTTGGTAATCATCTGATTGAAGCGCTGGCCTGCGAGGCCATTGACCGAATTGCCGCTGGAATCGGAGCCGGTCGGCGTTGGGCTCGGCAGCGGGGTCGGGCCCGGCGACGGCGATGGGCTCGGGGAGGGCGATGTGCCTGGTGTCGGTGACGGCGAATAGGTCGGTGAAGGGGAGGGCGCCGGATTGCCGCACTCGGATTCGCAAAAGGTCGCGGCTGTCGCTGGACGGGCGTCGAGCGCGAACAGCGTGAGCGCGGCGGCTGCAGCGAGTGTGCAGGCCAGTGCGAGGCGTTTGAAGCCGGGCTTTGCCATCGTCAGCGTCCACACAGCATGCCGTCGTCATGGACGGCGGGCGTGGTCGGCGAGGCATCGGCATATTGGTTGACGGCGCACAGACCGGCATTGGCGGCGCAGTTGGCTGCGAACGTCCAGGGCGGCGAGTTGGTCTTGGTGATCGTGACTTTGCCGCCGGTCGAGGTGATGATCGCGGTGTCGCCCGGCTGGGTGAGCTGGATGCACTGGAAGCTCAACGTGCAGACGCTCGCCGCTCCCTCCTGAAGCACGACGACCGAGCGGCTGCGCTGCGAGAGGATGTCGAGGATTGTGCCGCGAACGCCGATGGTCGCCAGCGGCGTCGTGATCTTGTAGGCGGTCTTCTCCGAATGTCCGGTCACGAAGCGGAATGCGCCGGTCGCCATTCGGATGGCGACGTCGCGATAGCTGTGCTCGTCGTTGAAGACGGTGCGATCGAGCTTCAGCGTCGCACTCGGCCCGAGCGAAAGATTGGTGCTGTCGGCCATGACGAAACGCGCCGCACTGTCGGCACCGGTGCGCACGGTCTCGTCGCGCAGCATGCTGTCGCCGACATTGATCGGCGTCGTGCTCGCGGCGACACGCACCACTTCGTTCTGGACGAGGACGGCTTCGCCGACACGCGTCTGGGCCTGCACAGAAGGCGCAGCGCACAATGCAGCCGACAGCAATGTTTGGAAAAGCAGAAAACGCAGATTCATGTCGTAACCGATCGATGCCCCTGATCGTGCTGGATCGCGCACGCTCGTGTTGTGGCAGAATTATCACAGGCGGCGCGAGACGAGCGTTAGCTTAGTGACAGTTGCGGCAGAATGCGTTCAATGCATCGGCTGAGTGATTTTTTATTCGCGGTGACGCAGATTTGCCACGCAAAATAGCCCTACAGCAGTCGCTTGAAGCACATGCGGTGCCGATGACGTCGCGAAGCGCAGTGATCGCTGTCGCGATCTTCCTAGCCGCGCATTTTGCGCTGCTGATCGGGCTGATGACGCCGGACAAGTTCGTGTTCGACGAGGTGCATTACGTGCCGGCAGCACGGCAGATGCTGGGCTTCACTGCGCCGCAGCCGATGCTCAATCCGATGCATCCGCCGCTGGCGAAAGAGCTGATCGCGGCATCGATCGCGGCATTCGGCGACAACGCACTGGGCTGGCGCTATCCGGCGACCTTGTTCGGCGCGCTCGCTGTCGTCGCGATCTATCTCTGCGGGCTCGCGCTGTTCGGCTCGCAAGCACCCGCGATTGCGACGGCGCTGATCGCGGCCTTCAACCAGATGCTTTATGTGCAGGCGCGCATCGCGATGCTCGACATCTTTGCACTTAGCCTCGGCTTGCTCGCCATCGCTGCTTTCATGCACGGCTTTCGGCGAGAGCGGCCGCAGGCGCTGTTCGCGATCGCGGGTGCGTTGTTCGGTCTCGCAGCTGCCTGCAAATGGAGCGGCTTGTTTCCGCTCGCTGTCTGCATCGCAATCGTTGCGGTGATCCGCCTGATGCAGGGCTGGCATACTCTGTTTGCCGATGCGAGGCCAACCGACTGGTACCGGCCCGATCTCTGGCCCACATTCAGGGCGCATCATGCCGCGCTCTGCTTCGCGGTGTTGCCGGCAGTGACGTATATCGCCGCCTTCGTTCCGCTCTACGGCCTGTCGCTGCCGGATCTGATCGAGGCGCAGCGCCGGATCTTCGCCGACAACACCACCACTGCGATCGCCGGCCACACCTATATGAGCTCGTGGCCATCCTGGCCGTTGCTGGCGCGGCCGGTGTGGTTCCTGTTCGACAAGACATCAGACGACAACGTCGCGGCGATCGTCTTCCTCGGCAACCCGCTGGTCGCCTGGCCGGCGCTGCTCGCACTTGCCGTTGTGTTGCGCGACGTCATCGTCGCGCGTCGTTGGGATGCGTTTCTGATCGCGGCGTTCTATTTCGGCTGCTGGCTCGCCTGGGCTTTGCTCCCGCGCACGCTGGGCTTCATCTACTATTATCTGCCGGCCGCAACCGTTGCGTCGCTTGCGCTGGTCTATGCGCTGCGCCGAGAGGGACTGCCGCGCTGGCTGCTGTGGGCCTATGTCGGCATGGCTGCCGCCGGCTTCGCGGTGATGCTGCCGATTTCGGCGGCCTTCATCGGCACATCGATGCAGACGTTCAACCGGCTGATGCTGTTTCAGAGCTGGATCTGACGACAGAAAACCGCCTGCCAGTCTCGCGGCAGGCGGTTTGTCTATTGTTGCAATAGCGTCTCAGGTCTCACTTGTTCAGATCATTTGGACGCGGTCTTGGTGTCCATGTTCACGACCTGGACGCGGCGGTTGATCGGGTCGGCGCCGTTGGCGGCGTCCTTCAGCTTGGTCTTGCCATAGCCGACGGTGACGAGGTCACTGCCGTTGAGACCGTAGTTCTGCACCAGGTACTTCTTGATGGTGTCGGCGCGACGCTCCGACAGGCCCTGATTGTACTCCTCCGTGCCGATCGCATCGGTATGGCCGGCGACCACGAAGGTCGAGCCTTTCAGCGACGGGTCGGACAGCGCCTTGCCGAGGGCTTGCACCGATGCCACCGAGGTCTTGGCGATGTCGGCCGAGTTGTAGTCGAACTGGATCTCCAGATCGATGTTCGGCTTGGTCGAAGCAAGCTCGGCGATCTGGTCACGTTCGCCCATCGAGAGCGAACGGGTCTGCCGGTTGCGCACGGAATTCAGGAAAGTCGCTTCCTTGGCCTGCGCGGTCGGATCGGCCTGCGGACCGACGGAGAGGCCGCGGGTGATCGGCTTCGGCTTCAACGCGTCCAGGATCTGGCTGGATGAGACGTTGCTGTCGCCGGCGAAAGCCAGGCCCGCCGTCAGCGACAGCGCGGCCGTGAGCGTGATCGCCTTCAGTCCAAAAGACTTATTGAAATGGGTCATTGTCGTATCCTCGCTGTAACGCCTGATGGCGATTTGATGCTGCGAGCATAGGGAAGGTTCAAAGGCTCCGATGTGATGCGGGTCACATTCCAAAGGGCCGAAACGTCCTCTGCGTCCTAGCGCCGGAGCCAGTCGGCATCCATGGCATGCTCGCGCCACTGGCACCTCGCTACCATCAGGAAGGCGCGCTGTCTCATTCGGCATCGAGCAGAATCCTGATCCGTCACGCATTCTCGGACGAGGTTTCAATAGCTGCTGGACTTGCAGCTCCAGCGGGTACAATCTTTTGCCATTGCTCGTCACCTGCCGGATTGCCCGCTGCGTCAGCAGCCCGAAGAGCGATCGTCGCGGCGACTACCAGCTCGGTTCGGGCAGCAGAAATCCCCGAGTGATCCAAATCACAGTGCGTCCTTGTGAGTTGGATCAGATTGCTCTCATCGGATCGGCCAAAGCCGATGCGAGAGCAGCGAAGAAGTTTGGATCAGGGGAGAATGATCATGCGCTTCTTGATCGCAGCAATTTCACTCGCAGCATTCATCGTCAGCGGCAATACGGCCCTCGCTGACAAGCGCGTCGCCTTCGTGGTCGGCAATGCCGCCTACAAGAACGTCCCGCAGCTTCCCAACCCCGCGATCGATTCCAAGGCGATGGCCAGGGTGCTGCGCAATGTCGGCTTCGATGTCGTCGAGGGAGCCAACCTCACGCGCGACGTCATGACTGCAAAACTCCTGGAGTTCGGCAAGAAGAGCGAGGGTGCCGATGTCGCGGTGTTCTTCTATGCCGGCCACGGCATTGCCGTGAACGGCATCAACTACCTGTTGCCGATAGATGCAGACCTGAAATCCGAGATGGACGTCAAGCTGGGCGCGGCGATCAATGTCGACCTCACGCTCGATCAAACCATGTCGGACGCGAAGGTGAAGCTCGTGTTCCTGGATGCCTGTCGTGACAATCCTTTCGCGGCAAAGATCCGCTCGGCGAAAGCCACCCGGTCGGTCAACGTCCAGGCCGGTCTGGCAGAGATGAAGTCGGGCGAGGGCACGCTGATTGCCTTTGCCACCGGCCCAGGTCAAACCGCGCTCGACGGCGAAGCCGGGACCAACAGCCCGTTCACGCGCGCGCTTGTCGCCAACATTGCCCAGCCTGGGATCGAGATCCAGCAGGCGATGACCAAGGTCCGCGCCCAGGTCAGTGACGAGACCGGCAAAGGGCAATTACCTTGGGGGCACACCAACCTGACGGGCAACGTCTACCTCAATCCGGTTGGCGGGCCGGCTGCGGGCGCGACTGACACGTCGAGCGCGTCGGTGTTGGCCGCGAGCAAGCAAGGCTCCGACGTCGAGCTCGAGTTCTGGCGCTCGATCAAGGACTCCAACAAGGTCGAGGAGCTCAACGCCTATCTCACCAGCTATCCCAACGGCACGTTCAAATCGATCGCACTCGCCCGCATTGCGGCGTTGCAGGATGGTCCATCCAATGCCAGCCGCAACCTGTCGGTTGGGATCGATCCCGCGACCTTCACGGAAGAGGCCAACCAAGTATCTGAAGACCAAATTGGTCTGGACAAGAGCCAGCGTCGTGACGTGCAGCGTCGCCTCACCGGGCTCGGTTTCGACGTCAAGGCGACAGGCCAGTTCGACGACGAGGCGCGTTCCGTGATCAGGCGGTGGCAGGCTGCGCGCGGTTATCCCGCTACGGGCTATCTCAACAAGCTCCAGCATAAGGCTCTGCTGTCGGAGATTGTCTCGACCCGCGCGGCTTCCTCGGAACAGGCAGACGATGAGCCGGCGCACCGCCGCTACTCGGGCGGTGGCGGNGCCATTATAGCGGCGGTGGTGGCGCTCCGGCAGGTCCCGGTGGTCTACTCGGCGGTATGATGGGCGGGTTGTTCGGCCGCCGCTGAGGGGCAGGGGAGTAAGCAAAAGGCGGCCCGCTCTGGGCCGCCCATCGTTCCGGAACCAGCGCTTACCGATCGTCGCAAAGCTGTCGCGGCATGGCCTGCGTGCGAACAAGAATTTGGCCAGATACGCGCCTAGCAGACCTCGACGAGCCGTCACCGCAAGCCGAAGGGAGCCGAGTTCCATCCAGTGCCGAGGCCCAGTGACTATCAATTCCATCGCAGCGGCCCGCCGGATCGGACTGTGTCTCTGAGCGCCATGCCGATCTACGTCGGCGCGGCGATGATCGCGGTGTCGATCCTGCTTTCGACGCTGATCACGGGCTTGACCTCCCGCTATGTCGGTCTCGAAGCTCCGACCGACGAGAACATGTGGCTGGTCGATCGCCTGACCGGCAGCGTCTTTCGCTGCGGGGCGGAGGGGCGGGGCAGGGCCTCCTGCGAGCCCGACATCGCCACCGGCAGCCTCGGTGACCGGCCCAACGACCGGACCAAGGCACCGAAGAACGGCCGTTAACGTCGGCTCGCTTTGCATTGCAGCAAGAAAATTGTCTTCTCCACGAAACGTTCTCGCCAGAAAATACGTAATTGCGAATGCCGGCATGACGCCGGTTTCGTTTTACTTAAGGAGACTTTTCGATGAAGACCTTGCTCAGCGCCGCAGCCCTTGTCGCGTTCGCTCTTTCCGTTTCGCCCGCATCCGCCGCCATGATGGCGTGCACCAGCGCCAATATGATGAAGTCGGCGGCCACGATGACCGGCACCGCCGACACGCCCGCCAAGATGGCCATGAACAAGGAAATGGCCATGGCCAATACGGACATGAGCATGGGCAAGATGAAGGGCGCCTGCATGCATTACATGAAGGCGCAGAAGGCCATGTCGATGAAGTAGGCCTCGGCCGCACCCATCCCGGCCGCGCTGTCAACAGATGGCAGCGCGGCTTTTCTATGCCGCGTCGTTCTTTCTCTTGTCCTTTTTCTTGGCGCGAATCCCGCTACATTGCCTCGCGCAATGCCCCGCGCCCCAAGACCCCTCCCAATCCCGACGACACAGGCCCGCCAGATCTGGCTGCGGGCCCAGCGGCTCGACACGCGTGAACCATTCGGGGAAGGGCCGCAGGCGGTCAAAGACGCGGTCGCCCATCTCGGCTATGTGCAGATCGACACTATCAACGTGATCGAGCGCTGCCACCACCACATCCTGTTCAGCCGTATCCCGTCCTATCGCCGCGCCGATCTGCGTCATGCCCAGAGCGTCGACAAGAGCGTGTTCGAATACTGGACTCATGCACTGTCCTACGTACCGTCGGATGATTTTCGCTTTTTCCTGCCGGCCATGCGCGAGCACAAGCGCGAGGGGCACAAATGGTACGCGTCGGTAACGCCGGCCGACACCCGCAAGGTGATGCGGCTGCTACGCGCCGGTCCCCTGACCATCCGCGACATCGAGGACGATGTGCTCACCGAGAAGGAGCATCTCTGGCAGAGCCGAAAACCTTCGAAGCGGGCGCTTCAGCTGGCCTTCTATACCGGCGTCGCGACCATCGGCGCGCGCCAGGGCATGCTCAAGACCTATGATCTGATGACGCGGCATTTCGGCTGGGACAAATTGCCGAAGCCGGCATCGCCGAAGGAGATCACGGCCTATCTGCTCGACCGCGCGCTGCGCTCGCAGGGCATCGTCAGTCTCGATTCGATCTGCCATCTCGATGCGCCGAGCAAGAAGGCGGTGGGCGCCCTGGTCGCTTCGCGCGTTCGGCGCGGCGAACTCGTGCCTGTCGCAATTGAAGGCGCCGGCAAGCAGGAGCATTGGGCGACGCCCGCGGCGCTCGAGCCTGCCGAGGTGCCGCCGGATCTCGTCCACATCCTCTCGCCGTTCGATCCGCTGATCATCCAGCGCAAGCGCACCAATCTTATCTTCGGCTACAACCATCTGTTCGAGGCCTATGTGCCGAAGGCCAAGCGCAAGCTCGGCTATTTCGCGCTGCCGGTGCTGGTCGGCGACGAGATCGTCGCCGCGCTCGATCTCAAGACCGACCGGCAGGCGAAGAAGGTGTTGATGCAGAAATGGACCTGGGTCGGGCAGGGCAAGAAGACGGCAGGGCGCAAGGAGCTGAAGCGGAAGATCGAGGAAGAACTCGACCGGTTCGAGCGGTTTCAATTGGCGGAGTGAAGATCGTGCGCCACACTGCCGGTCTCGTCGGG
>NZ_LJYG01000110.1:78663-117421 GCF_001440035.1 Bradyrhizobium manausense
GGCGAGCCGATCGATCCAAACTCCGAGCGCAATCCCGATCGCATACGCGACCAAATCCACGGCGAGAAGATGCGGGCGCGGGTCAGCGATGTCAGTAGCAGTGCGGCAGAATGATTTGGCTGCGTCCCATGCATTGCTTGTTCCATTGACTCTTTGGCCGCGATGCTCAAAACCGGGATCAGCTCACAAAAGCAACAATACGGGGGACGCCATGAGCCAGACCACGACCTATACCGCTTCCGCCGGTGCGAAAAGCGCCATTGAGACCTCAACGATTAGCGCCATCTCCTGGCGCCTGATCCCGTTTCTGGTTCTGGCCTACTTCTTCTCCTATCTCGATCGCGTCAATCTCGGCTTCGCCGCGCTGACCATGAACGCGGAGCTGAAGTTCACGCCGCTGATCTTCTCGTGGGGCGCCGGCATCTTCTTCATCGGCTATTTCATCTTCGAGGTGCCGAGCAACCTCGCGCTGGAAAAGTTCGGCGCCAGCCGCTGGATCGCCCGCATCATGGTGACCTGGGGCATCATCTCGGCGCTGATGGCGCTGGTGAGCGGCGTGACCAGCTTCTACGTCCTGCGCTTCCTGCTCGGCGTCGCCGAAGCCGGCTTCTTCCCCGGCATCATCCTCTATCTCACCTATTGGTATCCGGCCGAATACCGCGCCCGCTTTCTCGCAGCCTTCGCGATCGCCGTACCGGTTTCGACTGTGATCGGCGCGCCGATTTCGGGCCTGTTGCTCGGGCTCGACGGCGTGATGGGTCTGAGGGGCTGGCAGTGGCTGTTCATTCTCGAGGGCATTCCCTCGGTGCTGCTTGGCATCGTCACCTGGTTCTACCTCACCGACAAGCCGGAGAAGGCGGACTGGCTCTCGGCCGAGCAGAAGGCCTGGCTCAAGGCGAAGCTCGATTCGGAGATCGCCGCCAAGCAGGCGGTGAAGCATCTGTCGCTCGGCGAAGCCTTGTCGTCACCGAAGGTGATCGCACTCAGCCTGATCTATTTCGGCTTCGTCGGTGCGCTCTATGGCATGCAGTTCTGGCTGCCGCAGATCGTCAAGGCGTTCGGCCTCACCAATGCCCAAACCGGCTTCGTCACTGCAATCCCATATCTGTTCGGCACCATTGCCATGATCCTGTGGGCGCGGCATTCGGACGCCACGCGCGAGCGCGTGATGCATGTCGGCGCGCCCATGATCCTGATTGCGATCGCGCTCGCCATCTCCAGCTATCTCACCGACCCCACCCTGACCATGGTGGCGCTGACCTTCGCAGCGATCGGCGTGTTCTGCGTCTTCGGCGTGTTCTGGACCTTGCCGACCGCCTGGCTCTCCGGCACGGCGGCCGCCGGCGCCATCGCGCTGATCAACTCGATCGGCAATCTCGCCGGCTTCGGCGGGCCGTATCTAATCGGCTGGGTCAAGGAAGCGACGGGGCAGACCTCGACGGGTCTGCTGGTGCTCGCCGTGCTGCCGCTGCTCGCCGGCATTTTGGTCTTCATCGGCGGCCACGAGAGCAAGCACGAGTTCGGCGAACAGGGGCGCTAGAGATCACCGCTGACGTAGGTTCCGGAGTAGGGTGGGCAAAGGCGCTCTGCGCCGTGCCCGCCATCTCTCTCGACAACGAAAAATGCGTCGGCACGCTACGCTTTGCCCACCCTACGATAGCACCTTCCTGGCACCCTTTTTCGAGCCTTACCATCTCTTAACGATCACGCATTACTGATGACTGACGATTATTGACTTTTATCAGTGATTATTCGACATTCCTCTCAGTGCAGACGCAGGAGTGTCCCCGATGTTGGTTCGGTCGATTTTGTCCAGCTATTCCAGGCTCTTGGCGGGCGTGTCGCTGGCCCTGATGGCCGCGGCGCTGGCCGGATGCAACGATTCCGTGGCGCAAAAAGCCGAGCCGCCGCGGCCGGTCCTGGTCGCGACCGCGCATTATGACGCCGAGACCCCGGAGCGCAGCTTCGTCGGCACCATCAAGCCCCGCATCGAGAGCGATCTCGGTTTCCGCGTCGCCGGCAAGGTCGCAAAACGCCTTGTTGAGGTCGGTCAGACCGTGGACGTCGGCCAGGCACTCGCCACCCTCGACGAGGTCGATCTGAAGCTCCAGGCCGAGCAGGCCGTCGCCGAACAGACCGCCGCAACCGGCGTGCTGGCCCAGGCCGCCGCGGCCGAGCAGCGCGCCAAGGATCTGAAAGCCAAGGGCTGGACCACGGACGCCGCGATGGATTCGAGCCGCGCCGCGGCTGACGAAGCCCGTGCGCGCCTTGATCGCGCCGTCCGCTCGGTCGAGCTGACCAAGAATTCCCTTTCCTACGCGACGCTTGTTGCCGACGCCCGTGGCGTCGTGACCGCAACGCTGATCGAGCCCGGCCAGGTGGTCGCCGCGGGCCAGGCTTCGATCCGTGTCGCCCGCTTTGCCGAAAAGGAAGCGGTCGTCGCGATCCCTGAGACGCTGGTCGGACGCGCCAAGTCGGGCGTCGCCAGCGTCACTCTTTGGTCTGAGCCGGACAAGAAATATGTCGCCAAGCTGCGCGAGATCGCGCCGGCCGCCGATCCGGCCACGCGCACCTATCTCGCAAAATTCTCGCTGCCCGAGGCTGGCGACAAGGTCGCGCTCGGCATGACCGCGACGCTGACGCTGTCGGATGCCGGCACCGAGCGCGTCGCGCGGCTGCCGCTGTCGGCGCTGTTCAACGAAGGCGGCAAGCCGTCCTTCTTCGTCGTCGACGACAACGGCGCGGTCACGCTCAAGCCTGTTGTGGTGAAGTCCTACGACAGCAACGACGTCGTCATCACCGGCGGCGTCGACGAGGGTGCCAAGATCGTCGCCCTCGGCGTGCAGAAGCTCGACCCCGGCCAGAAGGTGCGGGTCGTGTCGGCGCTGTCTTTCTAGGCGTGACGACCAGTTACGTCGTGTGAGGTGAGCTTCTGCCTTTGCCCCTACGCAAAGGCTGAAGCGGCGAAGCGATCCAGAACCTGCCCAGCCCCCTGGATTGCTTCGCTGCCTCGCGACGACGGTTGATCAGAGCGGCTGTCGTTTGGGCAATTGGATCGATTTTCCGGAGAGTGCGATGAAGCGCTTCAACCTTTCGGCCTGGGCCGTCAGCCATCCGACGCTGGTCCTGTTCCTGATGCTCGTGCTCGGCGTTGCCGGCTTCTTCTCCTATCAGAAGCTCGGCCGCGCCGAAGATCCGTTCTTCACGGTGAAGGTGGTCAACGTTTCCGTGCTGTGGCCGGGGGCGACCGCACAGGAGATGCAGGCCCAGGTCGCCGATCCCATCGAGAAGAAGATCCAGGAGCTGCCCTATTTCGAGAAGGTGCAAACCTATTCCAAGCCGGGCTTCACCGCGCTCCAGGTCACCTTCCGCGATTCCACGCCGCCAAAGGACGTGCCGTATCTGTTTTATCTGCTGCGCAAGAAGCTGGTCGACGTGCAGGGCCAGTTGCCGGCCGGCATTCTCGGACCCGTCGTCAACGACGAATTCTCCGATGTCGATTCCATCCTCTACATGATGACCGGCGACGGCGCCGATTACGCTCAGCTCAAGAAGGTCGCGGAAGGTTTCCGCCAGCGCCTCCTCAAGGTGCCCGGTGTCACCAAGGTCGACATGTACGGCAACCAGGACGAGCGCATCTACGTCGAGTTTTCGCACGCCAAGCTCGCCACGCTCGGCATCACGCCGCAGGCGCTGTTCGATTCGCTCGCCAAGCAGAACAACGTGACGCCGGCCGGCACGGTCGAGACCTCGTCGCAGCGCGTGCCGCTGCGCGTCACCGGCGCGCTCGACGGCGCCAAGGCCGTGGCCGAGACCCCGGTCGAAAGCAATGGCCGCGTCTTCCGCCTCGGCGACATCGCCACCGTCAGCCACGGCTATGTCGATCCGCCGAGCTTCGTCGTCCGTCAGGAAGGCAAGGCAGCGATCGGCATCGGCGTCGTCACCGCCAAGGGCGCCAACATCCTCGAACTCGGCAAGGACGTCGAGAAAGCGACCGCCGAATTCATGAAGGCGGTGCCGCAAGGCGTGGACGTCTCGCTGATCGCCGATCAGCCCAAGGTGGTCGAGCATGCCGTCGGCGAGTTCGTGCACTCCTTCATGGAAGCGCTCGCGATCGTGCTGTTCGTCTCGTTCCTGGCGCTCGGCTGGCGCACCGGCATCGTGGTCGCGCTGTCCGTGCCCTTGGTGCTCGGTATCGTCTTCATCGTCATGAACTCGATGTCGCTCGACCTGCACCGCATCTCGCTCGGCGCGCTGATCATCGCGCTCGGGCTTCTCGTGGATGATGCCATCATCGCGGTCGAGATGATGGTGGTGAAGATGGAGCAGGGCTGGGACCGCATGCACGCGGCGTCCTTTGCCTGGGAATCAACTGCGTTTCCGATGCTCACGGGAACGCTGGTCACGGCCGCTGGCTTCCTCCCCATCGGCTTTGCCAATTCGGCGGTCGGCGAATATGCCGGCAGCATCTTCTGGATCGTGGCGATTGCGCTCATCGCCTCCTGGTTCGTGGCGGTGATCTTCACGCCCTATATCGGCGTCAAGCTGCTGCCGAACATCAAGGTCCACGCCAACCACGATCCGCATGCGGTCTACGAGACCCGCATGTACCGCGGCTTGCGTGCCGTCGTGCAATGGTGCGTCAATCATCGCATCACCGTGGTGGCCGCGACCGTCGGCGTGTTCGTTGCCTCCATCGTCGGCTTCGGCCATGTCCAGCAGCAGTTCTTCCCCCTGTCGGAGCGGCCTGAGCTGTTCCTCCAGCTGCGCCTGCCCGAGGGCACCGCCTTCAACGTCACCGAGAAGGCCGTGAAGAAGGCCGAGACGCTGCTGAAGGACGACAAGGACATCGAGACCTACACCTCCTATGTCGGCCAGGGCTCGCCGCGCTTCTGGCTCGGCCTCAACCCGCAACTGCCGAACGAGGCGTTCGCCGAGATCGTCATCGTCGCCAAGGGCGTCGAGGGGCGCGAGCGCGTCAAGGCCAAGATCGAGGGCGCCGTCGCCGACGGCATGCTCACCGAAGCGCGCGTGCGCGTCGACCGCTTCAATTTCGGCCCCCCCGTCGGCTTCCCCGTGCAGTTCCGCGTGATCGGGCCTGACGCGAACAAGGTGCGCGAGATCGCCTATCAGGTTCGCGACGTCATGCGCGAGAACAAGAACGTCAAGGACGTCCAGCTCGACTGGAACGAGCAGTCGCCCTACCTCAAGCTCGTCGTCGACCAGGACCGTGCCCGCGCCATGGGCTTGACCCCGCAGGAGGTCTCGCAGGCGCTGTCCATGCTGATCTCCGGCGCGCAGGTCACGACCGTGCGTGACGGCATCGAGAAGGTCGGCGTGGTCGCACGTGCGATCCCGTCCGAACGTCTCGACCTCGGCGGCGTCGGCGATCTCACCATCACCTCGAAGAACGGCGTTGCCGTCCCGCTGCAGCAGATCGCCAAGATCGAATACGCCCACGAGGAGCCGATCATGTGGCGGCGCAACCGCGACATGGCGATCACGGTGCGCTCCGACGTCGTCGACGGCGTGCAGGCGCCTGATGTCACCAACCAGATCACGCCGAAGCTTCAGGCGATCAAGGACAGCCTCGAGCCGGCCTACCGCATCGAGCCGGGTGGTGCGTTCGAGGAATCCGCCAAGGGTAATGCCTCGATCTTCATCCTCTTTCCGATGATGGTCATGGTGATGCTGACGCTGCTGATGATCCAGTTGCAGAACTTCTCACGCCTGTTCCTGGTGTTCCTGACCGCGCCGCTCGGCATTGTCGGCGCCTCCTTCGGCCTCAACATCGCCAATGCACCGTTTGGGTTCGTGGCGCTGCTCGGCCTGATCGCGCTCGCCGGCATGATCATGCGCAACACCGTCATCCTGGTCGACCAGATCGAGACCGACGTCAGCCACGGCCTGACCCGCCGCGAGGCGATCGTGGAGGCGACCGTCCGCCGCGCCCGTCCCGTGGTGCTGACGGCGCTCGCCGCCATCCTGGCCATGATACCGCTGTCGCGCTCGGCGTTCTGGGGCCCGATGGCGATCACCATCATGGGGGGCCTGTTCGTCGCGACGTTCCTGACGCTGCTGTACCTGCCGGGCCTCTACGCCCTCTGGTTCCGCAAGAGCCTGGACGAGGCAGGAACGCCCGAGCAGCCCGCCGCACCGCAACATGGCAGCGATGACCCGCATGCAATTCCGCTTGCCGAAGCGGCTGAATAGATGAGAAGACTGCTGACCAACGAGTCCTGACTGATGGCCCTTGTTTCGGAACATATCGAAGTCGACACCCGGGATCGCATCCTCGAGGTGGCCGAGCGGCTGTTCCGTCAGATCGGCTACCAGAAGACCACGGTCGGCGACATCGCCAAGGAGCTCAGGATGAGCCCCGCCAACGTGTATCGCTTCTTCGAATCGAAGAAGGCGATCCACCAGGCGGTGGCGCGTTCGCTGATGGGCGGGGTCGAGCTGGAGGCGCAGCGGATCGTGGCGCGGCCCGGTCCGGTGCTGCCGCGTTTCCGCGAGCTGCTCACCACCATCCACCGCATGAACACCGAGCGCTATGTCGGCGATAACAAGCTGCACGAGATGGTCGCGATCGCGATGGAGGAGGATTGGGACGTCTGCGTCGCCCATATGGAATGCATCGCCGGCATGATCGGCCAGATGATCGCGCAGGGCGTCGCTTCCGGCGAGTTCGAGGCGCCGGACCTGCAACTGGCTGCGCTCTGCGCCTGCAGCGCGATGATCCGCTTCTTCCACCCCCAGATGATCGCCCAGTGCGCCACCAAGCCGGGCCCGACCATCGACCAGATGATCGATTTCGTCATCGCCGGTCTGTCCCCGCGCCACTGACGGGGCGGGACTTTTCTCCCTATAAGCTGCTTCTCTGTCATTCCGGGGCGCCTCGAAGAGGCGAACCCGGAATCTCGAGATTCCGGGTTCGGTCCTGCGGACCGCCCCGGAATGACGGAGAGTGGAGAGCCAGCGTGACCGAGAAAGACCTGCATTTCTACGAACCCTCCAAGGGCCACGGCCTCAGGCACGACCCTTTCAACGCCATTATTGCGCCGCGGCCGATCGGCTGGATCTCGTCCCGCGATGCCAAGGGCCACGTCAATCTCGCGCCCTATAGCTTCTTCAACGCCTTCGCTTACGTGCCGCCGATCATCGGCTTCTCCTCCACCCACTGGAAGGACTCGGTCGAGAACATCCAGCAGACCGGCGAGTTCGTCTGGAATCTCGCCACCATGGATCTGGCCAAGCAGATGAACGCGACCGCCGCGCATGTCGCGCCCGAGGTCGATGAGTTCAAGCTCGCAGGGTTGACGGCAGTCCCGGGCAAGCTCGTCAACGTGCCGCGCGTCGGCGAGAGCCCGGTCGCCTTCGAGTGCAAGGTGTCCGATATCGTCCGTCTCAAGGGTGCCGACGGCAAGGAGGCGAATGCCTGGCTCACGCTCGGCGAGGTCGTGGCCGTCCACATCGACAAGGCCATGATCAAGGACGGCGTCTACCAGACCGCGGCGGCCCGCCCGATCGTGCGCGCAGGCCGCCGCGGCGACTATTTCGAGATCAAGCCGGAAAACATGTTCGAGATGATCCGGCCCGACTGATCCGGTCAAGCCCTGACCTGTAGCCCGGATTGCGCTTCGCTCCATCCGGGCTACGGCTCCTCTCCCTCCCGGAACTGTCCCCGCGCCCAGGCCGTTATGGTTCGAGCGACCGCCCGGCCGCGTCAATGTCGCAGGCGAGATGTTCCCCTCCGGCGGCCACTTTCCGCTAAAATGCCCTGTCACCGCGCCGATCCATGAGGTCCGCCATGAGCTTCCGCCGCGACAGACTGACAAAACCGATCTTCTCCTGGGCCCGCGGCGTGCTGCCGGCGATGTCCGACACCGAGCGCGAGGCGCTGGAGGCTGGCGACGTCTGGTGGGACGCTGACCTCTTCACCGGCAACCCCGACTGGTCGAAGCTGCTGAAGACCCCGCAGGCGACATTGACCGCCGAGGAGCGCGCCTTCCTCAACGGCCCCGTCGATGAGCTCTGCGCCATGCTCGACGAGTGGAAGATCTTCTGGGAGTGGCGCGACCTGCCGCAGGACGCCTGGACCTTCATCAAGCGCGAGAAGTTCTTCGGCATGATCATCCCGAAGCAATTCGGCGGCCTCGGCTTCTCGCCCTATGCCCATTCGGAAGTGGTGCGGAAAATCTCGACCCGCTCGATCGCTGCCGCCGTCACGGTGATGGTGCCGAACTCGCTCGGCCCCGGTGAGCTCCTGATGCGCTTCGGCACCAAAGAGCAGCAGGAGCGCTGGCTGCCGCGGCTCGCCGACGGCCGCGACATTCCCTGCTTCGGCCTCACCAGCCCGGAGGCGGGCTCCGACGCCGCCTCGATGGTCGACAGCGGCATCATCTGCAAGGGTGTGTTCGAGGGCCGCGAGGTCACAGGTCTCCGGCTGAACTGGCACAAGCGCTACATTACGCTCGGCCCCGTCGCGACGCTGCTCGGCCTCGCCTTCAAAGCCTATGATCCCGATCATCTGGTCGGCGATCAGGAAGAGCTCGGCATCACCGTCGCGCTGATCCCGACCCATCTGCCCGGCGTCGAGATCGGCCACCGTCATCTGCCGTCGATGCAGGTATTCCAGAACGGCCCGAACCGGGGCCGCGATGTCTTCATTCCGCTCGACTATGTCATCGGCGGCCAGGAACGGCTGGGCCAGGGCTGGAAGATGCTGATGACCGCGCTTGCCGCCGGTCGCGGCATCTCGCTGCCGTCGCTCTCCGCAGCCGGTGCTGCCTATGCGGCGCGGACGACCGGTGCCTATGCCCGCATCCGCGAGCAGTTCGGCATCTCCATTTCCAGGTTCGAGGGCGTCCAGGAGCCGCTCGCGCGCATCGTCGCCACCGCTTACCAGCTCGACGCCGCGCGGCGGCTCACTTGCGCGGCGCTGAATGCCGGCATCCACCCCGCCGTGATATCAGGCATCATGAAGCTGCATGCGACCGAACGCATGCGCATCGCGATCGACGATGCCATGGACATCCACGGCGGCAAGGCCGTGATCGACGGCCCGCAAAACTACATCGGCAATCTGCACCGCGCCGTGCCCGTGGGCATAACGGTCGAGGGCGCCAACATCCTGACGCGCAACCTCATCATATTCGGGCAGGGTGCAATCCGCGCTCATCCCTATCTGCTCGACGAGATGAACGCGCTTGCGGACACCGATCGCGAGCGCGGGCTTACCGCATTCGACAATGCGTTCTGGAAACATGTCCGTCACAGCTTCCAGACGCTGTTCCGCGCCTTCGGACGAAGCTGGACTTTTGGCGCTTTTGCGCTGGCGCCGGATGCCGGCGATGCAACGCCATTCTATCGCCAGCTCTCGCGCTACTCCGCGGCGTTCGCGCTTTGCGCCGATCTGGCGCTGCTGACGCTTGGCGGCGCGCTCAAGCGCAAGGAGATGTTGTCGGCGCGGTTCGGCGACATCCTCTCCGAGCTGTACCTGCTCTCGGCCGCGCTGAAACGCTGGCAGGATGAGGGTCGGCAGAAGGAGGATTTCGCCGCGTTGGAATGGTGCATGGCGACGGGCTTCAAGACCATCGAAGCGAGGTTTGCCGAAATCCTCGCCAATTTGCCGAACCGCTTCGTCGCCGCCATCCTCAAGCTCGTGGTCCAGCCCTTCGGTGCCCGCGTACTCGGTCCCTCCGATCGCGTCGTGCATCGATGCGCCAGCCTCGTGCTCGAGCCCTCGGCCGCACGTGAGCGCCTCACGCCGGATCTCGCCCATGTCGACGACGACAGCGGCTTCGCCCGGCTGGAGCGCGCCTTCAAGCTGGTCGCGGCGACCGACGCCATTGCCAAGCGCGTGCGCGCCGCGCATGTCCAGGACTGGAAGGACGCGGTGACCAAGGGCGTGATCACGCAGGCCGAAGGCGAGCAGCTCGCTTCTGCTCATGCCGCGGTCACGGAAGTCATCGAGGTCGACGATTTTGCGCCGGAGGCGCTGTCGCCGATTTACAAGAAAATCGGCGACGTGCATCAGTTCTTCCAGGAACTCGGTGAACAGAGGGCGGCGAGCTGATGGCACGACCGGTATTCATCATCGACGGCAGCCGGACACCGTTTCTGAAGGCGAGATCCGGGCCGGGGCCGTTCACGCCTGTCGATCTCGCCGTGCAATGCGGACGGCCGCTGTTGGCGCGCCAGCCGTTTGCGCCAACGGATTTTGACCAGGTCATCCTCGGCTGCGTCAACGTCATCGCCGACGAGATGAATCCGGCCCGCGTCGCCGCACTCCGGCTCGGCATGGGCGAAGACATGGTTGCCTTCACCGTGCAGATCAATTGCGGCTCCGGGATGCAGTCGATCGATACCGCCTATCGCTATATCCGCGAGGGCCATGCCGACATGGTTTTGGCTGGTGGCACCGAGGCGCTGAGCCATGCGCCGCTGGTCTGGCCGAATTCCGGCGTGCGCTGGTTCGCTGGCCTCGCCACGGCCAAAGGCGTAGCCGCGAAGCTCGCCGCAGCGTTCAAGCTGCGGCCGCGCTATCTCAAGCCGATCATCGGCCTCGAGCGCGGGCTCACCGACCCCATCACCGAACTGAACATGGGCCAGACCGCCGAAGTCGTCGGTCATCTCTTCGGCATCACCCGCGCGCAGTCCGATGCCTATGCCGCCGAAAGCCATCGCCGGCTCGCCCATGCACAGGCCGAAGGCTTCCTGAAAGGCGAGGTCGAAACTGCGTTCTCCCGAGACGGCAAGTTCTTCGACCATGACGACGGCGTGCGGTCGGACTCCACGGCCGAGACGCTGGCAAAACTCCGGCCGGTGTTCGAGCGTCCCTGGGGCCAGGTCACCGCCGGCAATTCCTCGCAGATCACCGATGGCGCATCGTGGGTGATCCTCGCCTCTGACGCGGCTGTGGCAAAACACAAGCTGACGCCGAAAGCCGCAATCGTCGACAGCAACTGGGCCGCGCTCGATCCCGGCATCATGGGGCTCGGCCCCGTGATGTCGGCGACGCCGCTTCTGACCCGCAACAACCTCACCCTCCAGGACATCGAGACCTGGGAACTGAACGAGGCCTTTGCCACGCAAGTGCTCGGCTGCCTCGCCGCCTGGAACGACGACAAGTTCTGCCGCGAGATTCTCGGGCTCGACGGCGCTGCCGGCGAGATCGATCGCGAAAGACTCAACGTCGATGGCGGCGCCATTTCGCTCGGCCATCCCGTCGGCACGTCAGGCAACCGCATCGTGCTGCATCTCGTCAATGCGATGAAGCGGCTCGGCACGCGGCGCGGGATTGCCACCGAATGCATCGGCGGCGGGCTCGGCGGCGCCATGCTGATCGAGGCGGTGTGACCATGGATTCAAAAATCATGACCGCGCTCGGCGATCGCGTGCTCTCGCTCGGGCCCCCGCCGGCAGCAGATGGTCCCTATAAGCACTTCAAGCTGACGCGTGACGCCGACGGCGTCGCCTGGCTGTTGTTCGATCGTGCCGATTCCAGTGCCAACACGCTGTCCTCCGATGTGATGGAGGAGTTCGACGCCGCCCTCGCGGCGATCGAGACCGAGCGCCCCGCTGGCCTCGTGATCCGTTCGGCGAAACCGTCCGGCTTCATCGCCGGCGCCGACGTCAACGAATTCCGCGGTGCGTCCGATCCCAAGGTGGTGGAAACGCGAATCCGTGCCGCGCATGCGGTGGTCGATCATCTGGAAGCTCTCAAGCTGCCGACGGTCGCGGTCATTCACGGTTTCTGCCTCGGTGGCGGGCTCGAGGTCGCGCTCGCCTGCCAGTCCCGCATCGCCGTCGACGGCGCGCGCTTTGGCTTCCCGGAGGTGATGCTGGGCCTGCATCCCGGCCTCGGCGGCACCGCGCGTTTCACGACGCTGGTCAATCCGACTCAGTCCATGGCGCTGATGCTGACCGGCCGCACCATCGACGCACGCCGCGCCAAAGCGCTTGGCCTCGTCGACAGCGTGACGCAGGAGCGTCACGTCAGGGGCGCCGTGAAGGACGTGTTGTTCGGCCGCATGAAGCGGGCGAAGCCCGGCCTGCTCACCCGCGCGGCCAATCTCGGCCCCGTGCGCGGGCTGCTTGCCAGGCGCATGCGCACCGAGGCGGCGAAGGCCGCGCCGCGCGAGCACTATCCCGCGCCCTACGCGCTGATCGATCTCTGGGAGACGCATGGCGGCAGCAAGGCCGCGATGCTGCAGGCGGAGCAGGCCTCCTTCGCCAGGCTGATGGTGACGCCAACCGCGCAGAATTTGATTCGCGTCTTCTTCCTGCGCGAGCAGATGAAGAAGGCCGCAGGCTCCGGCAACACGATCAAGCACGTCCACGTCATCGGCGCCGGTGCCATGGGTGGCGACATCGCGGCTTGGGTCGCCGGGCAGGGGCTGCGCGTCTCCCTGGCCGATATGAAGGCCGAGCCGATCGCGGGCGCGGTGAAACGCGCCGCCGAGCTCTACGGCAAGATCATCCGAAAAGCCACCGAGGTGCGCGACGCGCTCGATCGGCTGATCCCCGACATGGACGGCGAGGGCGTCCGCAATGCCGATCTCATCATCGAGGCGGTGCCGGAAAAGCTCGAGCTGAAGCAGAAGGTCTATGCCGGCCTCGAGCCCAGGATGAAGCCGGGCGCGATCCTTGCGACCAACACGTCGAGCATCCCGCTTCAGGATCTGCGCACCACGCTGGCGCGGCCGGAGCGGCTGGTCGGCCTGCATTTCTTCAATCCGGTGTCGCGCCTGCAACTGGTCGAGGTCGTCAGCCATGACGGCAACGACGCGCAGGTGCTCAAGGCGGCGCTCGCTTTCGTCGGCGCGATCGATCGCCTGCCGCTCGCGGTCAAGAGCTCGCCCGGCTTCCTCGTCAACCGTGCGCTGACGCCCTATATGCTCGAAGCCATGGTGATGCTGGACGAGAAGACCGACCCGCGCCTGATTGATGCGGCGGCGGAACAGTTTGGCATGCCGATGGGACCGATCGAGCTCGCCGACCAGGTCGGTCTCGATATCTGCCTCGATGTCGGCGACATGCTGGGCGCCAAGTTCGGCGACATGCTGCCGCCGACGCCGGCCTGGCTGCGCGAGAAGGTCACCAAGGGCGAGCTCGGCCGCAAGTCCGGCAAGGGCTTTTACACCTGGAAGGACGGCAAGGCCGAGAAGGCGCCATTGCCCGAGACCGGTCCGCGCGTCACTGATCAGATGATCGACCGCCTGGTGCTGCCGATGTCTAATGTCTGTGTCGCAGCCCTGCGCGAAGGCATCGTCGACGATGGCGATGCGGTCGACGGCGCCATGATCTTCGGCACGGGTTATGCGCCGTTTCGCGGCGGTCCCCTGAACTATGCGCGCACGCGCGGCGTGGAAAATATTGTATCCAGCTTGCGCGCGTTGGCCGAGCGATTCGGCGAACGCTTCGCGCCCGATCCGGGCTGGGACAATTTCAAGTGAGATCCACATGACCGAAACGTCCGACACCGGGCCGAGCGGCGATCTCTGCATCCGCACCTTGGCGATGCCCGCCGACACCAATGCCAATGGCGACATCTTTGGCGGTTGGCTGCTCAGCCAGATGGACGTCGGCGGCGGGGTGTTCGCCTCGAAACTCGCGAAGTCGCGCACTGTTACGGTCGCGATCGAGGCGATGAATTTTCGCAAAGCGGTTTATGTCGGCGATCTCGTCTCCGTCTACGCCACCCTCGTGCGCGTGGGCCGCACCTCGATGACGGTCCATCTCGAAGCCTGGGCGCTGCGGCGGCGCGAGCTGCAACCGATGCTCGTGACCGACGGCAATTTCACCTATGTCTCGATCGACGATCACGGCCACCCACAAGTGATCCAGCGCAACGATCCGCCAATCGCGACGTAATCGCGCCGCGCTTCGTCCCGCCTCGCGAAAACTTGCGGCATCGCGAAACGCGGCACTGATGAGTCAACCCGTCGCTTCTTCGCCAAGAACAGGTCACAAAACGGATGAGGTCCCGGCGTACTCAATAGCCCGTCGATTCGGGGTGGAACGGCCGATTTGCCCTCAGGAACCTTTGGGCAAAATTGTCGTTATTTGCCCGCACTGAGGAATCCACGGGCCATGCCAGATAGCTACATTATCGAAGTTAACTCAGAGACCGCGGGCATCGTCGTGCGCGGTCAGGGCGGCTACCGCTTCTTCGCCTCGTCCCATCAATTCAATCGCCTCGAAGGCCAGCTCTTCCGCAACGCCCGCGAAGCCGAACGTGCTGCGCGCAAGCTGGTGAACGGCGATGTGAAGGAGGCGGCGTAGGAGCCGCCATTCCGGAGCGCGGGAGCGTGGTCGGAAATTTTTGCAGCCCTTGATGCCGCTGCCTTTTCCTTCTCCCCTTGTGGGAGAGGGGACAGCCATAGATATCAATTAGTTAGACGGCGCAAGTCCCTGAAAAGCCCCTCTGCGAGGCGCCGCGTGGCGCCGTTCTACGGTTGATCCTGATCGGCAGCGGCAAGTCGTGCTTGCCGTCTCTCTTCACGGCGAATGAACCACCAGACCAAAATGCGATGGTTAGCATAGGCGGCCATAGCCATTACCAGCACCAGTGCGATCAACACCGCCAATATGATAGGCCGAGAGTTCGTGACGTGCGACTTAACGAACGGGATCATTTTCGCTTCGTATCTGTTGGCAAAAAATGAGCCCAGCATGACCGAAAGCCCGATGCCTGCCAATTGGCCGACCAATGCGTCTCTCTTGATTGAATCGAGGCGCGTCTCTGGTGCAATTGCCTGCCGAATACGAAACGCAGACCAGACATAACTCAGCGAGTGCAGAAGCTGCTCCGTCGGGCTGTGAAGGTCTTCGATGACAGCAAGCCATTCGCTCTCGATGGCTGGACGCTCCTCGGGCGGCAGCCGTGCAGCCGCAACCTTCACCAGCCAACGGCAGAGCGGCAGATGCCGAACTCCAATCTCGACACCGAGCAAACGAACGAAGAGACTGATCAGGATCGTCGCGAGAATCCCCAGAAGCGTCATGCCCATGCAAGACCTCCCTTGGGCGCGGCGGTCGGAAGATTTTGCCGATAAGCCGCTTGGCCTGCAGCGGTGAGCCTGTAATACCTCCGCTTAGGGCGACCAAGCTCGACTGGCTCGTCATCCTCCCAACGATCCTTCAGCCAGCCGGCCGACTTGAACCTGATCAGAATAGGGTAGAGCGTCCCTGACAGGATAGCCGTTCGCTCGGCGATGTCAGCGCCAGAAAGCTCGCGGTTTCCAGCATCTACGAATGCGTGCAGCACTTTCAGTCCCTTTGCGCTAACGCGCGGTTGCTTACTCGTTACCATCGGCTCACATCTCCCCTATGTAGAGTTACTACATAGCAGGCCATACCTGATTCGTAAAAGCCTCGAATCAGCGTGAGCACATGACGATCATTGGACACCCGGGTGCCGACACGACGCAACGCACAAGGTAGGCACTCGCTGACTTACGAACAGGCACTCGCCTGTAATTTGTGCGAATCTACGTCTATCTTGCCCCGTTTCCAGCCAATGTCACTCGCTCGCCACATCCGGGCCAATACCGGGATCAACCATTAAGCCCTGCAGCATCGATCAATGCTGTGATGCGCCGCCCTCCGCTCAAGCTCTCTCCAAAGCGCCTTGGCCTGCGGATGCCATGCGGCACCACCGCTCTCGGGCGGATACACGCTCTCGCCTTCATCGGGATTAACGATCGCAGGCCACTGATACGGCTTGAGCTGCAGTTCGTCGTGCAGTTCGTTGTGCAGCCGCCAGCACTCGTCGCAGACTGGGCAGCGCGACGTCATCACCGCGCAAACGCAGCCTGATAACTCCTGCATCGCCTTAAAAATTTCGATCGCTTTCGGCGAGATCCGATCGCCGCCCTTATCGCTTTGCCTGATTGTCATGTCACAGCTCCAGATCGAGAACCTTGAGAGCCTGCAAGAAAGCCGCCCGTGCGTCGCGCTCGACGGCCAGCAATGGGTGCTGCTTCGGCTGCCCATCGCGTCCCGTACAGGTCATGCCCTCGCGATCGATCGTCTCCCGCGCCACCCGAGCCCGCTGATGCGCTTCGAGGCCGCTCTGCAGGATGCTGGCAGCGGCGGTCGTCTTGACGACGTGCTCCTCGAACACCTGCGCCCAGATCAGCCGCTCCGGCTCGCCGAAATGGACGGGCGGTGGCAGTTTCAGGCGCTGCGGCTCGCGCGGATCGGCAGCATGATCACAATTTTGTCGCGGAGCGCGACAACAGCTTCCACTCGCCGCCCTGTTTCTGCCAGTTCATCAGGATGTGGAGGCTGTTTGCCACTTTCTTTCCGTCGGTCATCATCTCGGCCATCCAGTGGAAGCGGACGATCGCGGCAGGGCCGACGATCTTGATGGTCGGATCCTTGTACGCAATCGACAGGAATTTCGTCTTGCCGTCTGTGGCGTTGGCGACGAAGGCTGCCTTGTCCTCGAGGAAGCCGTTGGAATGGCTGTAGCTCAGATCGTCAGCGCATAGCGCACTGAGCGCCTTTGGATCGGCCGCGATCTGGGCGAGGCGAAAAGCCTCGACTTTTTGTGCCACCGCATCATGGTCGGTCCTGGCGGCGTGATCGCGATCGAGTGTCATCCTATCCTCCATTCTTGATGTTGCGGCCAATGTTGCAGCCGCATTCGATTTTGTCGAGTGTCACGTCGCCATCGCCGCAACGGGCTGCATTGCGACATCAGGGCCAAGTTGATACGTCTCGCGCATCGTTGCGCCGTGCGCGAGGGGAACACGATATGATCCAGGGACTGGGCAGGGCATTGCTGTTCGACATCGACGGCACGCTCGCCAACACCGACCCGCTGCACTTGAAGGCGTTCAATCAGGTGCTGGGCCCGCACGGCCATGTCTTCGACCACGCGCGCTTCTCCAGGGAGCTGCAAGGCTTCGCCAACGTCTCGATCGGTGAACGCTTTTTGCCTGACGAGACATTGGAGCGCCGCGCCGAGATTCTCGGTGAGAAGGAAGCAGTGTTCCGCGACCTGGTCGCGGGGCAGATCGAACCGTTGCCGGGCCTGATGGCGCTGCTCGACCGCGCCGATGCTGCCGGCATTCCCATGGTCGCCGTCACCAACGCGCCGCGTCTCAATGCCGAGCTGCTGCTCTCCGGCCTCGGCATCACGCAGCGCTTCAAGGCACTCGTGATCGGCGACGAGCTGCCATACGGCAAGCCGCATCCGCTGCCCTATCAGGAGGGGCTGCGCTTCGTCGGTGCCAGTGCGGCAGCCTCGATCGCCTTTGAGGATTCCCGCTCCGGCGTGCAGTCGGCCACCGCCGCCGGTATCCCGACCATCGGCATCCGGACCAGCCTTAGCGATGCTGACCTTGTCGGATCCGGCGCGGTCGCCTCCGCCAGCGCCTTCGACGATCCCGAGCTGCTCGCGCGGCTCGCGCGCGCCATGGCTTGGTAAGGCTTGGCGTGGTAAGGCTTGGCTTGGTCAGAAAAAGGGCTTCATCCGTGAACCGTGATCGGCATGCGCATTGACCGCGCGCGCGGGAAGCCGCACCATGCACCATTCTGATTTGAGGCCATTGCCGTGACCGGATTAACCCATCGCCAAGCCGAGATTCTCAACATCGCCCGCGCCTCCGGCCGCGTCATGGTCGAGGAGCTGGCGCGCCGGTTCGAAGTCTCGGCGCAGACCATCCGCAAGGATCTCAACGATCTCTGCGAGCGCCGATCGCTCACCCGTATCCACGGCGGCGCCATCATCGCCTCAGGCGTCGAAAACCTTGCCTATGAGGCGCGGCGCTTCGTGGCCGCCGACGAGAAGAAGGCGATCGGCGCCGCCGCAGCATCGCTGATCCCGAACGGCTGCTCGCTGTTCATCAACATCGGCACCACGACGGAGGAGGTGGCGAGCGCGCTGACCTCGCACGAGGATTTGCTGGTCATCACCAACAACCTCAATGTGGCCATGCTGCTCTACCGCCATCCCCGCATCGAGGTGGTGGTCGCCGGCGGTACGGTGCGCCGCGCGGACGGCGCCGTGGTCGGCTCGACCGCAACGCAACTGATCGGCCAGTTCAAGGTCGATTACGCCATCATCGGCGCCTCCGCGATCGACGAGGAGGGCGCGCTGCTCGACTTCGACTATCGCGAGGTACAGGTGGCGCAGGCCATCATCGCCAATGCCCGCAGCGTCATGCTGGTCGCCGATTCCACAAAACTTCGCCGCAGCGCGCCGGTCCGCATTGCGCACATGACCCAGATCCAGACCTTCGTGACCGACCAGGAGCTGCCCGAGCGCCTCGCCACCATCTGCCACAGCAAGGGCATCGAGGTGGTGGAGGCGATGCCGAAGAGCGCCGATATCGATGATCCCCAGGCCGATGCGCAGGATGCGGCGCCTGAAGCCGCACCCGTGGTACGGCTACGATAAGAGTTTTTAGACGCCGTCCCAGGGGTTGAGCAGCGGCACGCCGAGCGCGGCAAAATCCTTCACGTTGCGGGTGACGAACGTGAGGATGTTGGCGAGTGCAGTCGCCGCGAAGAATCCATCCATCACCGACAACGTGATGCCATTGCGGCGACTCTGCGCCATTAGATCGCCCCAGCGCTCAGCCACGGCATGATCGATCGGCAAGATGCGATCTGCAAAACGGGCCGGCAGATCATGGGTTAGCCAGGCACTTAGCGCCGTACGCCGGCGTCCGTCATCCAGCAGGGCAACGCCGCGACGAAGCTCGGCGATTGTGGCAACGCTGATGAAGGCGCGATCCTCATCAATGGTATCGAGCCACGCCATGACTTTCGGAGAAGGCGCCGGCCGTTGAACCTCCGACAGCACAACGGTGTCGAGGAGCAGGTTCACGGTAGCTCGTCGCGTGGTTCGTCATGCACGCGTTCAAATTCGAGCTCAGCGCCGCGCAGTGGCGAGGCCAGCAGAAACTCGGCGAGCGTGCCCTTGCGGGCAGTCTTTCGCGCCCACTCTTCGGCGGAAACCACCACGGCGTTGGGCTTGCCATGACGGGTGATGATTTGTGGACCGGTTTGGGCGCGGTCGACCACCTCGGACAAGCGGGCCTTCGCGTTGGCGAGCGTCCACGTGTCGGTGGGGTGTGAATCTGAAGGGGGGCTGTGACCCGGCATGCCGAGAACCAATATGACTATTATGACTATATAGGCTGGAGATGACCATTCAAGAGCGGGGGCTGCGTGCAGCGACATCACTTTGGCTGCTCAATTTGACGGCGAACTGCCCCACAGAAAGTTCCATTTTCGCTTCTTTCCGTCTCTCTTTCGTCTTGCTTTCGTTTTCTGGTGTGATCTAATCAAAAACGAAAGCTGCCGGCTCGGCTGAACGAGCGGTTTCCGGGGGATGCGTCTGTTGGAGCGTATTTTCGACCTCGCCATCATTGGAGGCGGTGTTAACGGTTGCGGCATTGCGCGCGATGCCGTGGGCCGCGGCAACACGGTTTTCCTGTGCGAAATGAACGATCTGGCGAGCGGGACGTCGTCCTGGTCGACCAAGCTGGTGCATGGCGGCCTGCGCTATCTCGAATATTACGAGTTCCGGCTGGTTCGCGAAGCGCTGATCGAGCGCGAGATCCTCTGGGGCATCGCGCCCCACATCATCCGCCCGCTGCGTTTCGTTTTGCCGCACCACGCCGGACTGCGTCCGGCCTGGCTGCTGCGCCTCGGCCTCTTCCTCTATGATCACATCGGCGGCCGCCATCTGCTGCCGGCGACGCGTTCGCTCGATCTCAGGCGCGACGAGGTCGGCAAGCCGCTGATCCCGAATCGCTACAGCCGCGCATTCGAATATTCCGACTGCTTCGTCGATGACGCCCGCCTGGTCGTGCTCAATGCGCGCGATGCCGCCGACAAGGGCGCCGAGATCCGCACCCGCACCCGCGCGACGGATATCAGGCAATCCGACGGCGTCTGGACCGTTAGCATGGTCGACACGCTGACCGGTGCGCGTTCGCAGATCCAGGCCCGTGCCCTGGTCAATGCCGGCGGTCCCTGGGTCGAGGACGTGCTCGGGCGCGGTGCCGGCGTCAACGCGAAAGCCAAGGTGCGGCTGGTGCAGGGCTCGCACATCGTGGTCAAGAAGCTCTACGACCACGACCGCGCCTACATGTTCCAGAACGCCGACGGCCGCATCATCTTCGTCATCCCCTATCAGGACGACTTCACGCTGATCGGCACCACCGACCGCGACTATGACGGCGATCCCTCCAAGGTGAAGGCGACGGGCGAGGAGATCCAGTATCTCTGCGCTGCCGCGAGCGAGTATCTCGCCAAGCCCGTGACGCCTGAGGACGTGGTCTGGACCTATTCCGGCGTACGTCCGCTCTATGACGATGGCGCCAGCGAGGCCAAGGCCGCGACCCGCGACTATGTGTTCGAGCTCGACACGCCCGGCGGTTCGCCCCTGCTGTCGATCTACGGCGGCAAGATCACGACCTACCGCCGCCTTGCCGAAGAGGCGCTGGAGCGGCTCGCGCCCTATCTTCGCAGTGCGAAAGCACGCGAAGGCTGGACCGGCAAATGGCCGCTGCCTGGCGGTGACATGGACGTTTCCGCCGTCGATGGTCTGATCGCCGAGCTCCAGCGCGGCTATCCTTTCCTGAGCCACGGGCATGCGCGACGTCTCGCACGCGCTTATGGCACCCGCGCCATCAAGCTGCTTGGCGACGCCAAATCGGCGGCCGATCTCGGCCAGGCCTTTGGCGCAACTCTGACCGAACGTGAGGTTCGCTACCTGATGACGAACGAATGGGCGGTGACCGCCGAGGATATCGTCTGGCGCCGCTCCAAGCTTGGCCTGCGTCTATCGGCCGACGAAATTGCCGCACTGGACGACTGGATCAGGACCCAAATTGTATCGCAAAGTCCTCTGCTCGAAGCAGGAGGACGCTCATGAGTGTGACACTCGAGCACGTGACCCGCACCGTCGACGGTGTCGAGCATATCCGCGATGTCTCGCTGACGCTCGAGAGCGGCACGCTCAACGTGCTGCTCGGACCGACACTGTCTGGCAAGACCTCGATCATGCGCCTGCTCGCCGGCCTCGACAAGCCGACCACGGGCAAGGTGCTGGTCAATGGCAAGGACGTCACGGGTATCGACGTGCGCCAGCGTTCGGTCGCAATGGTGTATCAGCAGTTCATCAACTACCCCTCGCTGACGGTCTACGAGAACATCGCCTCGCCCTTGCGCGTGCAGGGCAAGCCGCGCGAGGAGATCGAGACGCGCGTGGCGGAAGCCGCCAGGCTGTTGCGGCTCNCTCGAGCCGTTCCTGAAGCGTACGCCGCTCCAGCTCTCCGGCGGCCAGCAGCAGCGCACCGCGATGGCGCGCGCGCTGGTGAAGGGCGCCGACCTCGTGCTGCTCGACGAGCCGCTCGCCAATCTCGACTACAAGCTGCGTGAAGAGCTGCGCGCCGAGCTGCCGCGCATCTTCGAGGCCTCAGGCGCGATCTTCGTCTATGCCACGACCGAGCCGACCGAGGCGCTGCTGCTCGGCGGCAACACGGTGTGCATGTGGGAGGGCAAGGCGCTCCAGATCGGCGAGACGCCCGGCGTCTACCGCCGCCCCCGGACGCTGCGCGTCGCGCAGGTGTTTTCCGATCCACCGCTCAACCTCGTCGGCATCGAGAAGAAGAACGGCTCCGTGCAATATGCGGGAGGCATCGCCGCGCCGGCGTCCGGCCTCTATTCGTCGCTCGCCGACGGCGCCTATCGCGTCGGTTTTCGCGCCCACCAGCTTGCGCTCGCCAATGGCGAGACTGATCGCCACGCCTTCCATGCCACTGTGACGGTGACCGAGATCACCGGTTCGGAGAGTTTTGTGCATTTGACCCGCGACGGATCGAATTGGGTTGCGGTGCTGCACGGCGTGCACGAGTTCGAGCCGGGTCAGACCATCGATGCCGTGCTCGATCCCAATGATGTCTTCGTCTTTGATGCGGCAGACCGCTTGGTCGCCGCTCCGAGCTCTTGAGGGAGATGCGCCATGGCCCGCATTGACCTCGTCGATCTCGCCCATTCCTACGGTGGCAATGCCGCGCCGCAGGAAACCTTCGCGCTGAAGCCGGTGACCATGACCTGGCGGCAGGGCGGCGCCTATGCGCTGCTCGGACCAAGCGGCTGTGGCAAGACCACGCTGCTCAACGTGATCTCCGGCATCATCACGCCCTCGCGCGGGAAAATCCTGTTCGACGGCCAGGACATCACACCGCTGTCGACCCAGAAGCGCAACATCGCCCAGGTGTTCCAGTTCCCGGTGATCTACGACACCATGACGGTGGGGGAGAACCTGGCATTTCCGCTGAAGAATCGCGGCGTGCCCAAGGCCGAGATCGACAAGCGCGTCGCCGAGATCGGCCGTCTGCTCGACCTCGAGCCCTACCTGAACCGCAAGGCGACGCGGCTCACCGCCGACGCCAAGCAGAAGATTTCGCTCGGCCGCGGCCTCGTCCGCTCCGATGTCGCCGCCGTGCTGTTCGACGAGCCGCTGACGGTGATCGATCCTGAATTGAAATGGCAGCTCCGCTCCAAGCTGAAGGCGCTGCATCGCGAGCTCGATCTCACGATGATCTATGTCACCCACGATCAGACCGAGGCGCTGACCTTCGCCGACACCGTCGTCGTCATGCATGACGGTCGCGTGGTGCAAAGCGGCACGCCGGCCGAGCTGTTCGACAAGCCCGCCCACACCTTCGTCGGTTATTTCATCGGCTCGCCCGGCATGAACATCCTGCCGGCCGAGGTGAAGGGACGCCAGGCCAGGGTCGACGGCCATGTCATTGCGCTCAACCGCAGCTACGACAACCTGCCCGCAGGGGCCAAGATCGAGATTGGCGTGCGTCCGGAATTCGTCGACGCGGTTGCGCCGGCGTCTGGCCTGCTCAGCGCAAAGATCGAGCGCATCGATGATCTCGGCCGCATCCGTTTCGCGCGCGTCCGCCTCGGCGAGGCCAGGATCGCGGCGCGTGCGCCGGCCGGCTTCACCAGCTCCGACGGCAATGCCGGGCTGAAATTCGATCCGGCACACGTCCACGTCTATGCCGACAGCCTTCTGGTTGAGGGAGCCGCCTGATGGACAAGACCATCAACCAAAAAGCCTGGTTCCTGGTACTGCCGGTGTTCCTGGTCGTCGCCTTCTCCGCGGTGCTGCCGCTGATGACGGTGGTGAACTATTCGATGCAGGACACGTTCGGCAACAACCAGTTCTTCTGGAACGGCGTCGGCTGGTTCAAGGAATTGCTCGATCCCTCGACCGATCTCGGCGGCCGCTTCCTGGCCTCGCTCGGGCGCAATCTGTTCTTCTCGCTGGTGATCCTCGCGATCGAGGTGCCGCTCGGCATCGTCGTCGCGCTGTCGATGCCGCGGCAGGGCTGGACAGTAGCCGCCTGCCTCGTCACCCTCGCACTGCCGCTGCTGATTCCGTGGAACGTCGTCGGCACGATCTGGCAGATCTTCGGCCGTCCCGACATCGGCCTGCTCGGCTATACGCTCAATGCGATGGGCCTCGACTACAACTACGTGGCCAACGCAGTCGACGCCTGGGTCACCGTCATCGTGATGGACGTCTGGCATTGGACCAGCCTCGTCGCGCTGCTCTGCTACGCCGGCCTGAAGTCGATTCCCGAGGCCTATTACCAGGCCGCCCAGATCGACGGCGCCTCGCGCTGGGCCGTGTTCAAGGCGATCCAGCTGCCGAAGATGAACCGCGTGCTCTTGATCGCGGTGCTGCTGCGCTTCATGGACAGTTTCATGATCTATACCGAGCCGTTCGTCGTCACCGGCGGCGGCCCCGGCAACTCGACCACTTTCGTGTCGATCGAGCTCGTCAAGATCGCGCTCGGCCAGTTCGACCTCGGCAAGGCAGCCGCGCTCTCGCTGGTCTACAATCTGATCATCCTGATCGTCTGCTGGATCTTCTACACCGTGATGACCAATGCAGGCGTCGAGCGTAAGGCACAGACGGCGAAGAAGCCGGCGGCGGAGCCCAAGCCCGCAGGCGCGCTCCAGCCCGCGCCCGCGCTCAAGCCGAAGGAAGGAGTGGCCTGATGCATTCGATCCCCGGCCGCCGCCTCATCATGGGGCTGTTCCTGATCTTCCTGATGTTGCCGATCTACTGGCTCGTCAACATGAGCTTCAAGACCAACGGCGAAATCGTCTCGACGATGACGCTGTGGCCGCATACCCCGACGCTGCAGCACTACAAGCGCATCTTCACCGATGAGAGCTGGTATTCCGGCTACATCAACTCGCTGGAATATGTGGTCCTCAACACCATCATCTCGATTTCGGTGGCGCTGCCCGCGGCCTATGCGTTCTCGCGCTATCGCTTCCTCGGCGACAAGCACCTGTTCTTCTGGCTGCTGTCGAACCGCATGGCGCCGGCGGCGGTCTATGCGCTGCCGTTCTTCAACCTCTATTCGGCGATCGGCCTGTTCGATACGCCGTGGGCGGTTGCGCTCGCGCACTGCATCTTCAACGTGCCGCTGGCGGTGTGGATCCTCGAGGGCTTCGTCTCCGGAGTGCCGCGCGAGATCGACGAGACGGCCTTCCTCGACGGCTATTCCTTCCCGCGCTTCTTCGTCCGCATCCTGGTGCCGCTGATCGCGAGCGGCATCGGTGTCGCCGCCTTCTTCTGCTTCATGTTCTCCTGGGTCGAGCTGCTGCTGGCGCGGACGCTGACCTCGGTGCAGGCCAAGCCGATCGCGGCGATCATGACGCGCACGGTGTCGGCAGCCGGCATGGATTGGGGCCTGCTGGCGGCCGCCGGCGTTCTCACCATCATTCCGGGCGCGCTCGTGATCTGGTTTGTCCGCAACTACATCGCGCGCGGTTTTGCGCTCGGTCGCGTCTAAGGGAGGCAATCATGGAATCCATTGCATGGATGGCCTGGACGCTGCCGACGGCGATCTTCTTCGTCGCGCTCGCCTGCACGCTCGCGGTGATGACGTGGCTCGCGGCTGCTTATCCCGAGGCCGAGCGTGTCGGCGTGCTCAGCATTCCGACCACGCGCGGTGATCGCCTGTTCATCTCGCTGATTCTCGCGGCCGTCATTCACCTGGTGTGGATCGGCCTCGTCGGCACCGACCCGATCGCATCGGTGCCGATCGGTGAAGAGAGCATCGAGATTTCGAGCCTGTGGCTCGCAAGTGGAATTTCGCTGGTCACGGCCGTGCTCATATTTCGCACGGTCTGAAGCTCGCGAAGGGACGGCCAGATCCGGGAGGCAACCCGGGCCTGTATAAAAGTTTGTCGCTGCAACGGAGGAACAACATGCGACAGTTTAGGAGAAGGAAAGGTCCATTGACCAAAATCAGCTTTCTGACCGTATCGAGCGCCGCGGCCATTCTCGCCACCGCGTTCGCTGCCTCGGCGCCGGTCCGCGCCGCGGACGACGCCACGATCCAGAAGTGGATCGCGGAATTCCAGCCCTCGACCCTGTCGAAGGAAGACCAGAAGAAAGAGCTGGAATGGTTCGCCAAGGCGGCCGAGCCCTTCAAGGGCATGGAGATCAACGTCGTCTCCGAAACCATCACGACCCACGAATACGAGTCGCAGACGCTGGCCAAGGCGTTCACCGAGCTCACTGGCATCAAGCTCAAGCACGACATCATCCAGGAAGGTGACGTCGTCGAGAAGCTGCAGACCCAGATGCAGTCCGGCAAGAACGTGTACGACGGCTGGATCAACGACTCGGACTTGATCGGCACGCACTTCCGCTACGGCCAGACCATCGTTCTGTCGGACTACATGACCGGCGAGGGCAAGGACGTCACGGATCCGATGCTCGACGTCAACGACTTCATCGGCAAGTCGTTCACGACCGCGCCGGACGGCAAGCTCTATCAGCTTCCCGACCAGCAGTTCGCGAACCTCTATTGGTTCCGCTACGACTGGTTCACCAACCCGGACTACAAGGCCAAGTTCAAGGCCAAGTATGGCTACGATCTCGGCGTGCCCGTGAACTGGTCGGCGTATGAAGATATCGCCGAGTTCTTCACCAACGACATCAAGGAGATCAACGGCGTCAAGGTCTATGGCCATATGGACTATGGCAAGAAGGACCCGTCGCTCGGATGGCGTTTCACCGACGCCTGGCTCTCGATGGCCGGCAACGGTGACAAGGGCATCCCGAACGGCCTGCCGGTCGACGAGTGGGGCATCCGCATGGAAGGCTGCCGCCCGGTCGGCTCGTCAGTCGAACGTGGTGGCGACACCAACGGTCCTGCGGCAGTCTACTCGATCACCAAGTACCTCGAGTGGCTGAAGAAGTACGCGCCGCCGCAGGCGCAGGGCATGACCTTCTCTGAAGCAGGCCCCGTGCCGGCTCAGGGCAACATCGCCCAGCAGATGTTCTGGTACACCGCCTTCACCGCCGACATGGTGAAGCCGGGCATCGCCGTGATGAACGCGGACGGTACGCCGAAGTGGCGTATGGCTCCGTCGCCGCATGGCGCCTACTGGAAGGAAGGCATGAAGCTCGGCTACCAGGACGCCGGCTCCGTGACGCTGTTGAAGTCGACCCCGGCGGATCGCCGCAAGGCAGCCTGGCTCTATCTCCAGTTCATCATCTCCAAGACGGTGTCGCTGAAGAAGAGCCATGTCGGTCTCACCTTCATCCGTGAATCCGACATCTGGGACAAGTCGTTCACCGAGCGTGCGCCGAAGCTCGGCGGCCTGATCGAGTTCTACCGCTCGCCCGCGCGCGTGCAGTGGACCCCGACCGGCAACAACGTGCCTGACTATCCGAAGCTTGCGCAGCTGTGGTGGCAGAACATCGGCGATGCGTCGTCCGGTTCGAAGACGCCGCAAGCCGCGATGGATGCGCTGGCCGCTGCCCAGGACTCCGTGATGGAACGTCTGGAGAAGTCCGGCGTCCAGGGCAAATGCGGTCCGAAGCTGAACAAGAAGGAGTCGGCCGAGTACTGGTTCGCAAAGGCCGAGAAGGACGGCACCATCGCGCCGCAGCGCAAGCTCGCCAACGAGAAGCCGAAGGGCGAGACGGTTGACTACGACACGCTGATCAAGTCGTGGCCGGCCAGCCCGCCCAAGCGCGCCTCGCTGCAGTAAGCAACGTCTCACAACGACGACGAAAGGCCGGGAGCAATCCCGGCCTTTTTGTTTTGGTGCACGCTCCGGTGCTTCCACACCGATTGCGAGCGCAGCGAAGCAGGGGGGACTCTGGATTGCTTCGCGGAGCCTGTCATCGGGCCGCGCTTCGCGCGGACCCGGTGGCTCGCAACGACGCCCTTGTTGAGGAAGGCGCCCNCCCGCCACGCCTCGGTGTCGTCCTGGCGAAGGCCAGGACGACACCGGGCGAAGGCCGCGCACCCAAGCTTGACTCCCCGTCGCATCGAATTCATGATCAGCTTAATGCGATTGAAGTAATCGTATTGCGATTACAAGCGCAGACGCCGTTTGGGCCGGCATCGGCCCGTCCCGGAGGTCGGTAGATGCCATTGATCGAGGCGTTCAGGCAGTTGCTGGGCGACACGGCCGTGCTGACGCGCGAGGAGGATCTCGCTGGCCTCACCGAGGATTGGCGCGGCCGGTTTCACGCGCCGGCGCTCTGCGCGGTGCTGCCCTCGACCACCGAACAGGTTGCCGCCATCATCCGTCTCTGCGTCGCCCATGACACGCCGGTACTGCCGCAGGGCGGCAATACCAGCCTTTGCGGAGGCGCGACGCCGTCGGGGCAGGGCAAGCCACCGGTCATCGTCGCGCTGACGCGCATGCGCCGGATCCGCTCGCTGGATCCCGTCAACAACACCATGGTGGTCGATGCCGGCTGCGTGCTGGCGACTGTTCAGGAGGTCGCCGCGTCCGCTGGTCGGCTTTATCCCGTCAGCCTCGGCGCCGAAGGCTCCTGCCAGATCGGCGGCAATATCGGCACCAATGCCGGCGGCACCGGCGTGCTCCGCTACGGCAACACGCGCGACAACGTGCTCGGGCTGGAAGTCGTCCTGCCGGATGGTTCGGTCTGGGACGGCCTTTACGCGCTGCGCAAGAACAATACCGGCTACGATCTCAAGCATCTCTTTATCGGCTCTGAAGGCACGCTCGGCATCATCACCGGCGCGGTGCTGAAGCTGCATCCGCTGCCGACGGCGGAGTCCGTCGCCTGGCTCGCGGTCGACAGTCCGCAGGCCGCGCTCAAGGTGCTCGGCCTGTTCCAGGCGTCGTGCAGTTCGCGGCTTTCCGCTTTCGAGCTGATGAATGCGAAGCAGATTGAACTCGTGCTCGAGCAGGTGCCGGGCCGGCGCTGCCCGGTCGCGGAGATCGACGCCTGGCACGTCCTTGTCGAACTCTCCGACACCGGCGATGCAGCCGCGCTCGCGGCGACGATGCAGACGGTGCTCGAGCAGGCGCTCGAGACCGGGCTCGTCCGCGACGGCGTGGTCGCCACCAGCGAGGCCCAGCGCAAGGCGATGTGGCTGGTGCGTCACAGCGTGTCGGAGGCCAACAAGAAAGCGGGCGTCGGCTTGACCTCGGATACCGCGGTGCCGGTCTCGACCGTGCCTGATTTCATCGACCAGGCCATGGCAGCCGTGCGCGCGATCGTGCCGGGTCTGCCGTTCATCATCGTCGGCCATATGGGCGACGGCAACATCCATCTCATCCCCTTCTTCAGCTTTGCCGAATGGGACGCGCTGCCGAACCGCGACGAGACTGCGCAGCGGATCCGGCGCGCCATGAACGATGTCGCCAGTTCCTTGCGTGGCACCTTCAGCGCCGAGCATGGCGTCGGGCGCACGCTGACCGGCGAGATGATCCGCTACAAGCCGCCGGTCGAGCTCGCTCTGATGCGCGCCGTGAAACAGGCGTTCGACCCGTCGGGCCTGTTCAATCCCGGCCGCGTTCTGCCGCCGTCGTCGGCGACTGAGGTGACCGCAACTTCGCCGACCAATGCAACATCGTAGAGAGGGGACTGACATGACAAACGCATCGAAGCTCATTACTTCCCGCCGTCGTCTGCTGCTTGGCGCCGGAGCCGTCGCGCTGGCCGCACCGTCCGTCTGGTCGCCGTCGCGCGCCGCTGGCAAGCGCATCGTCGTGCGCGACGATGGCGGCATCTACACCAAGGCCTATGGTGCGGTGTTCTACCGTCCGTTCACCGAAGCGACCGGCATCGAGGTCGTCGGCGTGCAGGCCAATGCCGAGCCGGTCGCGCAGATCAAGACCATGGTCGATACCAAGAACTACACCTGGGACATGGCCAAGATCTCCTGGCCCGCGATCGAGATCCTGACCAGCGGCGGCAAGCAATATCTGGAGAAGCACGGTCTCGAATCCGAACCGGTCATCAAGTCGATCCCGTCTGAATTTGCTTCGCCCTACGGTGTCGCCACCAACGTCTACACCACCGTGCTGGCCTACCGCACGGACGCCTTCAAGGGCCGCAAGGCGCCGCAGTCCTGGGCTGATTTCTGGAACGTGGCGGAGTTTCCGGGACGCCGCGCCGTGCGCAAGCATCCGTTCGACACGATCGAGCAGGCGCTGATGGGGGCGGGCGTGCCCACCGCGCAGGTCTACCCCTGCGATCTCGACAAGGCCTTTGCCTCGCTCGACAAGATCAAGCCGCAGGTCGCGGTGTGGTGGACCAGCGGCGCGCAGGTCGAGCAGATGCTGACCTCGGGCGAGATCGATCTGCTGCCGACCTGGGTGTCGCGTCCCCAGGCCGCCCAAGCAGCCGGCGCGCCGGTCGAGATCGTCTGGAATCAGGGAATCTGGGGCGGCGACAATTGGTCGATCCTGTCAGGCACGCCGAATGCCGATGCCTGCCGCGAGTTCATCAAGTTCGCCTCCGATCCGAAGCGGCAGGCGGCGCTGGTCGAATATTTCCCGGCCGGTCTCACGCAGCCGGAGGCCTTCAATTACGTCAAGCCCGAGGTCGCGAAGAACTGCCCGACCTACCCTGACAACATCAAGGCCGGGCTGAAGATCAACGCCAAGTACTGGCTCGACAACCAGGCCGCCGTCATCGAGCGCTTCAACAGCTGGATCCTGGCTTGATCGGGTCAAACGGATCGGAGAGGCCCATGGTCTCGTCGAGCCTGTGCATTCGCGAGCTCTGCAAGCGCTACGGCGATTTCGTGGCCTTGGCGCCGACCAGCCTCGACGTCGCCAAGGGTGAATTCCTCACCCTGCTCGGCCCGTCGGGATCAGGCAAGACCACACTGCTCAGCCTGATCGCCGGGCTCGCCCAGCCCGACGAGGGACAGATCCTCATCGACGATGCCGACGTCACGCATAGCCCGGCCTATGACCGCGACATCGGCGTCGTGTTCCAGAACTACGCCCTGTTTCCTCACATGACGATCGAGGACAACATCGCGTTTCCGCTGAAGATGCGGAAGGTGTCGGATGCGGAAGCCCGCCGGCGCGCTGGCGAGGCGCTGGAGACGGTACGCCTGCCGCACGTCGCAAAGCGCTATCCGCGCGAGCTGTCCGGCGGCCAGCAGCAGCGTATCGCGCTGGCGCGCTGCATCGTCTATCGCCCTGCGATCATCCTGATGGACGAGCCGCTCGGGGCGCTCGACAAGAAGCTGCGCGACCAGATGCAGCTCGAGATCAAGCGCATCCATCGCGAGCTCGGCACCACGATCGTCTATGTCACCCACGACCAGGAGGAGGCGATGACCATGTCGGATCGCATCTGCCTGATGAATGCGGGTGCGATCGAGCAGCTCGGCACGCCGCAGGATCTTTACTTCCGGCCGCGCTCGCTGTTCGTCGCCGACTTCCTCGGCGAGTCCAACCTGCTCAGCGCCACCGTGCGTGGCGTCGACGGCGAGGGGCTCGACATCGTCCTCGCCGAGCAGCTTGCGGCCTCGCGCGCGGTCGGCAATGGCTCGCGTTTCGCCGCCGGCGAACCCATCAAGGTCATGGTGCGCCCGCAGAACCTCTTGGTCGGCGAGGGCGGCCAGCTGTCCGGACGTCTCACCGACGTGATGATCAGCGGAAGCCTGACTCGGCTCTACATCGCGCCGGAGGCTGCGGGCCTGCCCCAGCTCGTGGCCGCGCATCCGACCCGCAGCGGCTCTCCGCCTTACGAGATCGGCCAACGCCTGTCACTCGGATGGCATGCGGCGGATGCCGTCGCGATCCATGAGGGGAAGGGGATCTGAACTTGGCCACCATGCGCGCGATATCGCAGAGGCTGGGCTGGACGCGGGCCGCAATGGGCGCGCCGCTGGTGCTGCTGCTCGTGCTTTTCCTGGTCTATCCCGTCGGCCAGCTGCTGCTGCTCAGCGTCCATGGCGACAATGGCTTCACGCTCGCGCAATATCGCCAGCTGTTTGCTTCATCGGTCTATCTCGACGTTCTCCTGATCACCCTGAAGATCTCGCTGGTGACGACGCTGGTCTGCGTCGTCACCGGCTATCCGATCGCCTATCTGATCTCGGGCGTCGGCAAGGAGCGAAAGGCGACGCTGCTGTTCTGGGTGCTGCTGTCGTTCTGGACAAGCTTTCTGGTTCGCGCCTTCGCCTGGATCGTGCTGCTCGGACGCAACGGCGTCATCAACAAGCTCCTGCTCTGGCTCGGCATCATCTCGAGTCCCGCGAGCCTGCTCTACAATTTCGGCAGCGTCCTGGTCGGCATGGTCAACGCGCTGCTGCCGCTCGCGGTGCTGACCATGCTCTCGGTGATGGAGAACATCGACCGCAATCTGCCGCGCGCCGCCGCCACGCTCGGGGCGCGTCCGGGCATGGCGTTCTGGAAGATCTATTTTCCGCTGTCGCTGCCCGGCGTTGCCGCTGCCGGGATCATGGTGTTCGTCACCGCGATCGGCTTCTTCATCGTGCCTGCGCTGCTCGGCGGGCGCCGCGAGACCATGATCACGCAGCTCATCATCGACCAGGTGCAGCAGACCATGAACTGGGGCTTTGCCGGTGCGATCTCGGTGCTGCTGCTGGTCGTCGTCCTCATCGTCTTTGCCGCCTATGACCGGCTGCTCGGCCTGTCGACCATGACCGGCGCATCGGCGCCGCGCAATGCCAAGCCGTCGCGCCTGTCGGGCCCGGTCGTGCGGGCAGGCGATGCGCTGCTTACGCTGCTCGGTGCGATCTCCGACCGCATCATTCTGCTGCTGTCGTCGCGCCGCCGCGACCGCAATCCCGATCAGGCCGGCATGGGCTTGCAGGCCTTCGTCTGGACCATGCTGCTCGTCATGAGCGCGCCGACAATTCTGATGATCCCGCTATCGTTCGGCAATGGCGGCCTCAATTGGCCCCCACAGGGCTTTACCCTGCATTGGTACGAGACGGTATTGAGCTCGCCGGTCTGGACCCAGGCCATGCTGCGCTCGCTGCTGGTCGGCATCGGCACCGGGCTGCTCGCCATGCTGATCGGCACGCCAGCCGCGTTCCTGCTGGTGCGCAGCGACATCAGCGGCAAGGCGGCGTGGCTCGCCTTCATCCTGTCGCCGATCGTGGTGCCGCGGATGATCATCGCGGTCGGCCTGTTCTACGTGTTCGCGCGCATCGGCCTCGTCGGCAGCGCCGTCGGGCTCGTTCTCGGCCACACCGTCGTCGCGGTGCCCTACGTGGTCATCACCATGATGGCGGTGCTGCGCAATTACGACACGCGGCTCGATCAGGCCGCGCAGAGCCTCGGGGCGCGTCCGCTTGCGACGCTGCGCTACGTCACCTTCCCGATCCTCGCTGCAGGCATGATGTCGTCCTTCCTGTTTGCGTTTGCGACCTCGTTCGACGAGCTCACCATCGCGCTGTTTGCCACCGGCGGGCTCAACGCGACGCTGCCCAAACAGTTCTGGGACGAGGTGACGCTTCAGGTCTCGCCTGTGATCGCCGCCGTCTCGACCTGTCTGTTCGTTTTCATGGGGCTTCTCATCTTCGTCGCCGAACGCCTGCGCCGGCGTGCCGCCGCGAGATAGAAGCGCCGCCGTCCAACCAGAGGTTCTCAAGTATGCTCACTGCCATCAGTCTCCGCGGCCTGTTCCCGGCCATTCCGACCCCGGTCAAGGCCGACGACACCATCGATGCCGGCGCGGTCTCTTCCATGTTCACCTGGCTCAACAAGCAGGGTATCGACGGCGTGGTGCCGCTCGGCGGCACGGGCGAATATGGCGCGCTGGCTAGATCCGAGCGGATCAAGATGGCTGGCCTGTCGGTGAAGGCGATGTCGGGCAAGGGCCCGGTCATCGCCGGCGTGCTCGACACCGGCTTCCACGATGCCTTGCAGGCCGGCCGCGAATTCGCAGCCGAGGGCGTGGACGGCCTGCTGGTTCTCACGCCATACTATACCAATCCGACCCAGGCGGGCGTTCGCGACTATTTCCTGCGCTATGCCGATGCCTCGCCGGTGCCTATCCTGATCTACGAGATTCCCTATCGCACCCGGATCGCGATCGAGCCCAAGATCCTGCATGAGCTCTCCAGGCATCCCAACATCATCGGCATGAAGGCCTGCAATCTCGACATGTACCATTTCCTCCAGGTCGTGGCCGGCGTCGACGAGAGCTTTGCGGTGCTGAGCGGAGAGGACAGCCTGTTTCCGTTGCATCTCGCAGCGGGCGCGAAGGGCGGCATCATCGTCACCGCGTGCCTGTTGCCACGCGCATGGCACCGGATCTTCGAGACGGCGACGGCAGGCAAGACGGCGGAGGCGTTGAGCCTGCATCGCCGCCTGATCCCGCTGATGAACATGGCGTTCGCCGAGACCAACCCGGGACCGATGAAGGCGGTGATGGACATGGTCGGCGTCGAGGCGCCGCGCATGCTGGCGCCGCTGGTGCAGCCCGCGCCGGCGCTGGTCGCCTCCTTGCGCGCCGAGCTCGGCCGGCAGCTGGCGATCTCGGAGGGTATCGCATGAGAGGGTGGCAGCATGGCGCGTAGCAGCCGCGCGAGCGGCGGCCGGCCTGTCAAGGCAAAGGCCGTCAAGGCGAGCGGGAAAACCAGCGTGAAGGCGACGGACAAGGCCGACGAGCCGCGCTCGTCCTTGTTCGTCGGCTCGACCGAAAAGGCGTTCCAGGTCCTGCATGCCTTCGACGGGCCGCAGCGTTACATGACACTTGCTGACATCGCGCGCGCCGCCGATCTCGACCGCAGCGCCACCCAGCGCCTGGTCTACACGCTTGAGACCCTCGGCTATCTCAAGCGCATCGAGGGCACGCGGAACTATGGCCTCACCTCGAAGGTCCTGCAGTTCTCCCATAGCTATCTCAAGGCCAACGAACTCGTCGACAAGGCCTCGCCCTATCTGCTCGACATGAGCCGCAATCTTGGCGAGACCTGCAACCTGCATGAGCTCGACGGCCACGAGGTCGTGTTCGTGGCGCGCTTTCCCGGGCAGCACCTGATCCATATCGATTTCGTGATCGGAAGCCGGCTTCCGGCCTACTTCACGGCTTCCGGCATAGCCATCCTGGCGGCCCTTCCTGAAGCAGAGCAACAGGACCTCCTGAAGCGGACGCGGCTTGAGCCGCTGACGCCTTACACGATTACGGACCCTGTCAAGCTCGCAGAGCAGGTGCACCTGGCCGCCAAACGCGGCTATTCGATCCAGATCAACCAAAGCGTCATGGGCGACATTTCCGTTGCGGCGCCGATCATCGACGAGCACGGGCGGCCTATCGCTGCGGTCAACATCTCCGTGCCCACGACGCGATGGACCACCGAGCGTGTCGAGGCCGAGCTCGTTCAGCACGTTCACGTCGCCGCAACCTCGATCTCCAAGTCCAAGTTCAAACGCTACGCGGCCTGAAACGCCGATGCCGATGCTCCTCAATGCCAGCGACTATCGCAGCCGCGCGCGACAATTCCTCCCGCGCGGGCTGTTCGAGTATATCGATCGCGGCTCCGAGGACGAAACCGCGCTGGCGCGCCTGCGCGGCTCGCTCGACGCCATTACCTTGCTGCCCGCGGTCCTGACGGGGCGCGACAGGTGCGATCTCGACACGGTGTTGTTCGGCCGGAGGATCGCTGCGCCCCTCATTGTCGCGCCGACGGCGCTCGCCGGTCTTGTTTCGCATGACGGTGAGACGAAGCTCGCCCGCGCGGCCTCGCGCATCGGCATTCCCGTCTGCATCTCGACGCAATCGGTGACATCAATCGAGGCGATCCGGCGCGGCGCGCCGGATGCCCTGCTCTGGTTCCAGCTCTATGTCTGGCGCGATCGCGCCCTGACCGCGCGGCTCCTGGAGCGTGCGAGCGCATGTGGCTGCGACAACCTGCTCGTCACCGTCGATACGCCGGTCTCGCCGAACCGGGAGTATAATGAACGCAACGGTTTCGGCATTCCCTTCAAGCCGCGGCTGCGCAGCATGATCGACGTGGCACTGCATCCCGGTTGGCTGTTCGGGGTTCTCGCGCACTATCTCATGGGCGAGGGTGTGCCGACCTATGGCCACTATCCGGAAGCGTTCCGCACCGCCATCACCCGCGCTGACATCGCCGAGGCGGTCCGGATCGAGCCGCACCTGAGCTGGGACGACATGCGCTGGCTGCGCGAGATCTGGCCGGGTAAGCTCACCATCAAGGGCGTGCTCGCGGTGGACGATGCTGAAAGGGCGGCCGGGATCGGTGCCGACGGCATCGTGGTCTCGGTTCATGGCGGGCGCAATCTCGACTGTCTGCCGCCTCCCGCGGACTGCATTCCGGCGATCGTGGCTGCCGTGAAGGGACGTCTGACGATTCTGGCCGACAGCGGCGTCCGGCGCGGCACCGACGTCCTCAAATATCTTGCGCTCGGCGCGGAAGCCGTGCTTCTCGGTCGCTTGCCGCTGTGGGGACTTGCGGCCGGCGGGGAGCAAGGCGCCGAAGCCGTCCTGCGCATGGTCCTGCGCGAGATGGAGACCGGGATGGCGTTCCTGGGAGCGCATTGCGTTCCCGCCTTGCGGAACGGGCGCACGAGCGAGCAACCGAACTAAGATCAACTCCAACATTTTGGAAAGCCGCCATGTCCGTCAAATCAGCACCGCAGACGCATACCGCCAACGCCGATCTCGCCGGCGAAGTCGACAGGCTTCTCGCCGAACTCGGCGTCAAGCGCTCCGACTATACGGAGGGCACCATCGTCGTGCGTACGCCGATCACTGGCGGGATCATTGGCCGCGTCGCGGAGATCGGCGCAGCCGAAGCGGCCGGCGCGATCGAGCAGGCGCACGCGGCGTATCTCGGCTGGCGGCTGGTGCCGCCACCCAAGCGAGGGGAGCTCGTGCGGCTGTTCGGCGAGGAGCTCCGCGCCAGCAAGGAGGCCTTGGGCCGGCTGGTGTCGATCGAGGTCGGCAAGATCGTCTCCGAGGGTCTTGGCGAGGTTCAGGAAATGATCGACATCTGCGATTTCGCGGTCGGCCTGTCGCGGCAGCTCTACGGCCTGACGATCGCCACCGAGCGTGGCGAGCATCGCATGATGGAAAGCTGGCATCCGCTTGGCGTCACCGGCATCATCTCTGCGTTCAATTTTCCGGTCGCCGTGTGGGCCTGGAACGCAGCCCTGGCGCTGGTGTGCGGCAACAGCCTGGTCTGGAAGCCGTCCGAGAAGACACCGCTCACCGCGCTTGCGACACACGCCCTGTTTGGGCGTGCGGTCAAACGCTTCAACGAAGCTGGCGGCGATGCGCCGCAGGGGCTTGCCGCAGTGCTGTTCGGCGGCCGCGAGATCGGCGAGCTGCTCGTCGACCATGCGAAGGTGCCTCTGGTCTCGGCAACCGGGTCCACGGCGATGGGACGCGCGGTCGGTCCGCGGCTCGCCAGCCGGTTCGCCCGGGCGCTGCTCGAACTCGGCGGCAACAACGCCGCGATCGTCGCGCCGACGGCCGACCTCGATCTCACCCTGCGCGGCGTTGCCTTTGCCGCGATGGGAACGGCGGGACAGCGCTGCACGACGTTGCGCCGCCTGTTCGTCCACGAGAGCATCTATGACAGCTTTGTGCCGCGCCTGAAGCAGGCCTATGCGTCCGTCACCGTCGGCTCTCCGCTGCAAGGCGGTAACCTGGTTGGTCCGCTGATCGACGGCGCGGCCTATCGCGCGATGCAGATTGCGCTCGAGGCTGCGAGCGCTGCCGGAGGTCAAGTCCAAGGTGGCGAGCGCATCGCCATCGAAGGGGCGGCCGACGCTTACTATGTCCGCCCGGCGCTGGTCGAGATCGCGACGCAGACCGGACCGGTGAAGCACGAGACCTTTGCGCCGATCCTCTACGTGATGAAATATCGCGATTTCGATGCCGTGCTCGAATTGCACAATGCCGTTCCGCAGGGGCTGTCCTCGTCCATCTTCACCAATGATCTGCGCGAAGCGGAAACATTCTTGTCGGCGCGTGGCTCTGACTGCGGCATTGCCAACGTCAATATCGGCCCATCCGGCGCGGAGATCGGAGGCGCCTTCGGCGGCGAGAAGGAGACTGGCGGCGGACGCGAGTCCGGATCCGACGCGTGGAAAACCTATATGCGGCGCACGACCAACACCGTCAATTACGGCCGCACGCTCCCGCTGGCTCAAGGCGTCAAGTTCGACGTGGTGTGAGTGCGCGGCGTACTGTCATGCCCCGTCTTTGCGCAATTACGCACCAGGCGGGGCATGACAGCGTTGGCGTGGGAACCTACTCCGCCGGCTCGGCCGCCAGCGTCGGGTAGTCCGTGTAGCCCTTGGCGCCGCCGCCATAGAAGGTGTTCTTGTCCCAATCGTTCAGCGCCGCGCCCTGCTTCAGCCGCTCGACCAGGTCGGGGTTGGAGATGAAGGGCTTGCCAAAGGCGATGAGATCGGCCGCGTTGGCGTCGAGCACCTTGGTGGCGAGGTCGAAATCGTAGCCGTTGTTGGCGACGTAGGCACCCGCGAAGCGCTTGCGGATGCTCGCATAGTCGAACGGGGCGACGTCGCGCGGACCGCCGGTGGCACCTTCCACGACGTGGAGATAGACGAGCTTCAAGGCGCTGAGGCCGTCGACGATATGGTCATACAGCGCCTGCGGGTTGGAATCCGAGATGTCGTTGGCGGGCGTCACCGGCGAGATGCGGATGCCGGTGCGGTCGGCGCCGGCTTCAGTCGCGACGGCCTTGGAGACCTCAAGCATCAGCCTGGCACGGTTCTCGATTGAGCCGCCATAGGCATCGGTACGCTTGTTGGCGCCGTCCTTGGCGAACTGTTCGAGCAGATAGCCGTTGGCGCCGTGAATCTCGACGCCGTCGAAACCGGCCTCCAGCGCGTTCTTCGCAGCGCGCTTGAAATCGTCGATGATGCCTGGAATTTCGGAGAGCTCGAGCGCGCGGGGCTCGGAGACGTCGGCGAAAGTGCCGTTCACGAAGGTCTTGCCCTTGGCGCGGATCGCGCTCGGCGCCACCGGCGCTGCGCCACCGGCCTGCAGATCGACATGCGAGATGCGGCCGACATGCCAGAGCTGGATGAAGATCTTGCCGCCGCGCTCATGCACCTTGTCGGTGACCTTGCGCCAGCCGGCGACCTGGTCCTTGCTGTAGATGCCGGGGGTGTCCTGATAGCCCTGGCCCTGTTGCGACACCTGGCTCGCTTCGGTGATCAGCAGGCCTGCGGAAGCGCGTTGGCCGTAATACTCGGCGGCGAGAGGGGAAGGGACGAAGCTGCCGGGCGCGGCGCGGTTGCGCGTCAGCGGCGCCATCACGAGGCGGTTGGCCAGCGTGATCGGGCCGAGCTTGTAGGTCTCAAACAATTTGGTCGAGCGGCTCATTGAGGATGATTCCAGAGGTTAAGGGGTCTGGAACACTTGTGCATTGCGACATCGGGCGCAAGAGACGAGCCATACGGAAAGTGCAGGCGA
>NZ_LJYG01000110.1:117429-142986 GCF_001440035.1 Bradyrhizobium manausense
GCTGCGCGGCAGGCTCCGCGCAGCATATTTCGTGTGCAATTTCGGCCACGGCAGCAGAATTCCGCTACGCGGTCGTCGATCCAGCAATCAGTTGGCGCCGAGGAAATCGCGTTTGCCGATCTCGACGCCGTTGTGGCGCATGATGCCGTGAGCGGTCGTGGCGTGGAAATAGAAGTTCGGCAGCGAGACGGCGCTGAAGAACTGCTGGCCCTTGAGCGTCATGGTCCGGTCCGGGCCCGCAGGGAAGGTCACGTCCTTGGCCTCGGCGCCCGCGAACTGCTCCGGCTTGAACGATTTCACATAGTCGATCGTCTTCGCGAGCCGCTGCTTCAGCTCCTCGAACGTCTTTTCCGTGTCGGGCATCGAGGGCAGCTCGCTATGGGTCAGCCGGGCGCAGCCCTTGGCGGCGAAATCGCTGGCGAGCTGGATCTGCTTCGACAGCGGCAGCATGTCCGGGAAGAGGCGCGAGCCGAGCATGACGCCCGGGTCGATCTTCCTGGCCGCGCAATGCGCCTCGGCCTTGGTGAGCAGGCCGATCAAGCTGTTCAGCATTTGCAAATAGGCGGGAACGACGGCGTCGTAGAAGGACATGTGATGCTCGCTTTAATGGTGGGAATCTCAGGCGGAAAACCTGAGCCACTCACATGGGAGCCTCATGGAATAATACAATCGGAAAAGTGGCTTGTGCAGTGCGAAAATTCTACCGTGTCACCCCTCCGCTGTCATCGTCGGCTTGACCGGACGATCCAGTACGCCGCGGCGGCTGTGATAGAGCCGAGACGCTGCGGAGTACTGGATGCCCCGCTTTCACGGGGCATGACAGCAGATGTGGCTGCTACCGCACCGTGCTCGCGGGCTGCGCCTGTGCCGTGCCGCCGCGCATGCGGGCCAGCAGCTCAGCGGTCGGCCAGGAATCGGCGGGCAGGCCGTATTTGATCTGCATGGCCTTCACGGCTGCGCGGCTCTGCTGGCCGAGAACGCCGTCGATCTTGCCGACATTGAAACCGGCCTGGACCAGCAGCTGCTGCAATTGCTTGAGCTCGTTGAACGGCAATTGTGCGACCGGCGTCGCCGGCTTGCGCATCGGTGCGGCGCCCGCGATGCGCGAGGCGAGATAGCCGGCGGTGGTCGAATAGATCAGCGAGTTATTCCATTCGGTATAGGCCGCGAAATTCGCGTAGGCCATGAAGGCCGGCCCAAAGCGTCCCATCGGCAGCAGCACGGAGGCCGGAAGATTGTCGTTCGGCAGCGGCCTTCCGTCGGGATAGGTGACGCCGAACTGCGCCCATTTCGAGCGCGGCAGCTGCACGCTGAGATCGGTCTGGTCCCACGGCAGGTTCTGCGGCACCTTGATCTCTTCCAGCCACGGCTCGCCGCGCCGCCACTTCAAGCCGTTGGCGATATAGTTCGCGGTCGAGCCGATCACGTCGGCCTCGCTGCGCAAGAGGTCGCGCCGTCCGTCGCCGTCATAGTCGACGGCGTAGTTGACGTAGTGTGTCGGCAGGAATTGCGTCTGGCCGAGCTCGCCGGCCCAGGAGCCAATCATCTCGTCGGGCGTGAGGTCGCCGCGATCAATGATCTTCAGCGCGGCGATGGTCTCGTTCACGAACATCTCCGAGCGCCGGCAGTCATAGGCGAGCGACACCAGCGATTTCAGCGTCGGCAGATTGCCCATATTGGCGCCGAAGTCGCTCTCCAGGCCCCAGAACGCGGCGATCACCGCCGGCGGCACGCCGTACTCCTTCTCGGCGCGCGCAAACGCTGCCGCGTGCTGCCTGATGTGCTGCTGGCCGTTCTGCATGCGATAGGGCGCGGCCATGCGGCCGGCGAATTCGGTGAAGAGCTGGCCGAACACGCGCTGGCCGCGGTCGCGATTGACGATGCCCTGGTCGTAGACCAGGTAGGGCGATGCCTCCGCTATCGTTCGTTGCGACACGCCCGCCGCGACCGCCTGCTGTTTCACCTCGGCGAGGAAGCGATCGAAGCTCGCTCCGCTGTGGCACGAGGCGGCGCGTGGCGACGGCGCCCTGGGCGCCACGGGCTTTGCGGGCGGCGGCATGAACTGGGCGGAGGCGGGAAGGGAGAACACGGCGAGGGTAACGGCCGCGATCGCAAATCGGGTCAGGAGCATGAGGTTTCCGAAAGGGGGAGACGCTTGGATTCTTGACGAAGTTTAATGGAATGATCGCCCGCAAACCATCCCTTCGTCATTCCGGGGCGATGCGCAGCATCGAACTACGGGGCGCGATTGCGCCCCTGCGATTCTCGGGCTTCCGGGCTCGCCCTTCGGGCGCCCCGGAATGACAATGCATGGTTGAGCCAGGGCCGCGGCTCCGCGACGCACCCTGAAACCTTGCGCCTTAGCAGGGGGCGTTCCTACCTGATGTCTGCCGGCCCCCAGTGCCTTGGGCGGCCATCGCCGGCGCTGGAGACGAGCCATGAACTATCTGCGCACGGCGATGCTTCTCGCGGGCCTGACCGCCCTGTTCATGGGCGTAGGCTATCTGATCGGCGGCGCCTCCGGCGCCATGATCGCGCTTGTGATCGCGGCCGCGACCAATCTCTTCACCTACTGGAACTCCGACCGCATGGTGCTCTCGATGTATGGCGCCCATGAGGTCGACCGAAATAGCGCGCCGGAGCTGGTCGGCCTCGTCGCCGAGCTGGCGGGCCGTGCGGGCTTGCCGATGCCGCGCGTGTTCCTGATGGACGAGGCGCAACCCAATGCGTTCGCGACCGGACGCAATCCCGAGAACGCTGCCGTGGCCGTCACCGCCGGCCTGGTGCGCCAGCTCAGCCGCGAGGAGCTCGCCGGCGTGATCGCGCACGAGCTTGCGCATATCAAGCATCACGACACGCTGCTGATGACCATCACCGCGACCATCGCGGGCGCGATCTCGATGCTGGCGCAGTTCGGCATGTTCTTCGGCGGCCATCGCGACAACAACGGTCCCGGCATCGTCGGTTCGATCCTGATGATGATCCTCGCGCCGCTCGGGGCCATGCTGGTGCAGATGGCGATCAGCCGCACCCGCGAATATGCCGCCGACAATCTCGGCGCGCGGATCGCAGGGCAACCGATGTGGCTCGCCTCGGCGCTGCTCAAGATCGAGAGCGCCGCGCATCAGGTGCCGAATTATGATGCCGAGCGCAATCCGGCGACCGCGCATATGTTCATCATCAATCCGCTCTCGGGCCACGGCGTCGACAATCTTTTCGCCACCCATCCCTCGACGCAGAACCGCATCGCGGCGCTCCGGCAGCTCGCGGCCGAGCTCGGCACGCATGCGATGCCCTCGGTCGGCGCCGTCGAGAACTATCCGCCGCACGGCCCTTGGGGCCGCTCGTCCTCGCGCGGGCCGTGGGGATGAGCTTGCGAGTAGCCCGGCGTATTCTGATCGCGCTGCAATTCGAGCGGGAATTTTCTGATGCAACGTCGCATTGCCGGCACCTGTCGCGATCCGGCCCAGGGAACGGCAGGCGGACAGGACGCCGCCTGGCGCGGCCACGCATTATGCTGCCATTGTGATCTGGCGCACAGAGGGCCCTCTCAGGGGGTGTTAACACCTCACCCAGAGTGTTCCTTCGAAAGGGGATGTGTGACCGGCCTGTCGGTCAGCGCCAAAGATGACCAGAGTTGCCGTGCCATTGTTGATCGTGCTGGGCTTGGCCATCGGCCTGTCCGTGCATACGGTCGTGAATTGCGGCGACGAGGACGAGCCCGACATCTGCTCGGCCGTGATTGGCTTTTCGCCGTTGCGCGGCTCCCTGATCGCCTTCGCCTATGAAGGGCGCGGGCGGATCGCGCTCCGCCACGGCGACAACGCCCGGGCGATCGCCGATTTCAATGAGGCTATCCAGCTCAATCCTAACCGCGCCTCGCTCTACCGCGACCGCGCGCGGGCGTACCGGCAGAACGGCGAGCCGGAGCTTGCGATCACCGATTATGACGAGGCGATCGCGCTTGATCCAAAGCCAGCGGCGCCCTATCGCGAGCGCGGCCTTGCGCTCATCGCCAAGGGCGATCTCGATCGCGCCGTTCTCAGCTACAACACGGCGGTCCGTCTCGACCCCCGCGATGCGCAAGCCCGCATCGACCGTGGCCTCGCATTCCTCGCCCGCGGCCAGGCCATTGAGGCCCGCGCTGATTTCGAAGCCGCCCTTGCGCTACCTTCCGGCAAGGACAGCCGGGCCCATGACGCCGCGCGCGCCAAGCTCGCCGAGCTCACCAATTCCGAGCCGACCGAGGTCTCCACACCGCGACGGTGAAAGCGCCGGCTACTTCGCCTTCTTGGCTTTTGCGGCCTTCGCCTTCTTGGCCTTCTTCGCGGGCTTGTCCTTTGCTGGCTTGTCCTTGGCCGGCTTTTCCGACTTCACCTCGACGGGCGTGCTGGCGGCGAGCCGCATCGCGCGGGCGTAGCTGTCGGCGACGTTATCTGCGGACATCTGCAGGCGCCGCGCGGCGGCGGTGGCCTGTTCCATGGTCGCCTTGGCCATCAGCTTGAAGCGGGCGCCGGTCTCCTGGCTCTTGGCCTTGGCCGCGAGGCCGCTGAAGCGATCCCGTCGCTGCTTGGCGCGGGTCATCAGGCCCGTCTGCAGCTGTCTGGCCAGTTGCCGGATCACGACATCCAGGTCGGCGTCCGCCATGTCTTCTATCCTCTTCGAAACAGTCCAATCGATGCGGCGGGACTATGCAGATCAGCCCCCGCCTTGGCAATTGCCGCCCGTGCGTCATCCGCAGCTTCCGGCCTTACAAAACGAAAAAAGCCGCGCACGTCGCGCGGCTTTTGGGCATCAGGTTGGCGCTCGCAGCGCCAGGCCGAACTCACTTCAGCGAGGCGACCGGTCCGCTCGAGGCCGCTGCCGGGTCCGGGTCGAAGCCGAACACGCCGATCAGATATTTGTAATAGTCCGGCATCTTCTCCTTGAGCGCCTCGCGGGTCTTGGGATCCTGGTAATCGCTCTTTCCCGCCAGGAAAATGCTCGCGGTCACCGCGAAGAATTCCATGTGATTCTTCATCGCATAGGCCTCCTTGGGCAGGAGATCCTTGGACTTGGCGTAGGCGTAATAGCTGATCACGCCCTTGTTGGCGTAGCCGTCCGGCAAGAGCCGTGCGTGATAGGCGTGCAGCATTTCGTGCAGCAGCACGGCCTCCTTCTCGTAACGCATCATGTCCGGCCGGATCATGATCACGCCGAGGCCGGAATCGACCGCGAGGTCGACGGCATTCGGATTGGTCCAGCGCTGCTTGTCATGGTCCCACACCGTCAGGGTGCGGGGGGCGGTGCGCTGGATGTCCGGCGTGACCCGGCCGTAGCAGGCGGTCGCGGCGCCTTCGTCGAGGCAGGCCAGCTCGCTCGCGATGATCGGAACGGTGTGGAAGAAACGCATCACGCGCGGCGACAGGCCGGAGGCCTCGACGACGTCGATCTGCTGCTTCAGATTCTCGGTGAGCTTGTCGAGGTCCTTGCGATCGGACGCCTCCGACACGTCGAACATGTAGCCGCGGTAGCTCTGGAAGCCCGGCGGCAGCGCGGCTGACGCGACGTCGAGCGAGCCGGCGTTGGACGGATTGGCAAAGAGCGCGCCGACAATGGTCGCGGTCAGCAGCAACGCAATGCGCATGATGAACCCCCTGATGTCACTTCACGCCGCAGGATAGGCTGCCGTTGTTTGCGAAAAGTGAGTGGGGCAAGACTAGGGCAGCGATGTTGAGGCGTGCTTAATCCCTGGTTGCAGATCGCGGGCGCAGGTTAGGGCGGGGTTAACCAAGCCGTAGATCGGCCGCGCGCTTCGGCGTAACATGCGAACGGGCCACAAGCCCCACATCAGTAGCCGGAAGGGAGGATGCCATGTATGCCGCCATCCGTCAGGCCAAGGCGAAGAGCGGAAGCGCCGAGGAGCTGGCGCGCCGGATCAAGGACGGTGCCGTTCCGATCATCAGCGACGTCGACGGCTTCAGGGCCTATTACGTGGTCTATGCCGGCGACGACACGGTGACCGCGATCTCGATCTTCGACAAGTTCGAGCAGGCCGAAGAGGCGAACAGGCGCGCCATCGCCTGGATCGAGAAGGATCTGGGCTCGCTGCTGGCCGGTCACGCCAGCGCCGCCGCGGGGCCGGTGATCGTGCATACGCTGGCGTGAGCCTCTCGTCATTGCGAGGAGCTCTTGCGACGAAGCAATCCAGGATCTTTCCGCGGAGACAGTCTGGATTGCTTCGCTTCGCTCGCAATGACGAGGAGGCAGATGTGCCCCCTCACAACTCCCTTGCATTCGAGAACGCGAACGAACTCACCCGCCGCGTGGTCTCATCCAAAATCAGCGTGCGGGTGATCGGCGGCTCGGCGCGCTGGGCGCAGTTTTCGCGCTCGCAGAGCCGGCAGTTGACGCCGATCGGCGTGCCTTCCGTCTTCTCAAGGTCCATGCCGGCGGCATAGGTCAGGCGCGCGGCGTGACGGATCTCGCAGCCGAGGCCGATGGCGAAGCGCGGCTGCGGCAGCGGGTGCGGCGCGACGGGGCGGCGTACCATCTGCGCGATCGAGAAATAGCGCGTGCCGTCGGAGAGCTCGATCACCTGCTTGAGCAGGCGATCCGGCGTGTCGAAGGTCGAGTGCACGTTCCACAACGGGCAGGTGCCGCCGAATTTCGAGAACGGGAATGTGCCGGAGGAAAAGCGCTTGGAGACGTTGCCGGCATTGTCGACGCGCAAGAGGAAGAACGGAATGCCGCGTGCATTCGGCCGTTGCAGCGTGGTCAGGCGATGGCAGACCTGCTCGAAGCCGGAATTGAAGCGCTGCGCCAACACGTGGATGTCGTAGTTCAGCGCCTCGGCGGCGGCGAGGAAGGCCGGGTAGGGCATCATCACCGCGGCGGCAAAGTAATTGCCGAGCGTGATGCGGAACAGCCGCCGCGGCGCATCGTCGAGCGGGCCGGCGCGGCCGATGATGGTCTCCAGGGCTTGCGCGCATTCGCCTAAGCCCAGCTGGAAAGCGAGCTGGAAGGCGCGGCCGGGCGGATCGACCAGCTCCGAGATCAGCAGCTGGCGGCGGTGGCGGTCGAAGCGCCGCAGCGTCTCGCGCATCACGTCGACAGGCATGATCCGGGTCTGGATCGAATGCTTTTCGCGCAGCCGCGCGGCAAGCGCGGCGTAGAGCCCTTCGGCCGGCACGTCCAGCTCATCGCGAAGCGTCTCCGCGGCCTGCTCCAGCTCCGGGAAATAATTGCGGTTGGCCTCGATCAGCTCGCGCACGCGCTCGACCGGATTGGCCTCATAGCGGGTGCCGACGTCGCGGTCGGCCATTTGCGCGGCCGCCAGCGTCTCGCCCTGGCGCGCCTCGGTATAGGCCGCGTAGAGCCGTTGCAGCGCATGGGTGACGCCGGGACAGAGCTCGGCGAGGTCGCGCAGCTCCTGCTTGGGCACGTCGATTTGGCGGAACAGCGGATCGGAGAAGATCTCGTTCAGCTCGGCGAAGAAGCGGTCTTCATCGGCGGTGGCGAGATCGCGCAGATCGAGGTCATAGGTCTCGGCCAGCCGCAGCAGGATCTGCGCCGTCACCGGGCGCTGGTTCCGCTCGATCAGATTGACATAGCTCGGGGAGATGCCGAGCCCCTCGGCGATCTGGGTCTGCGACAGCCCCAATTGCTGCCGGATTCGCCGGAAGCGCGGACCGACGAACAGCTTTTTCCCGGATTCGGCGGGCATTTTAAGTCCTCCAGACGCATCAAGGTCAGTCACCCTGACCTATAATTTACAAAATTTACAAAATAACATCTATTACATGTTCTGATGTTACATGACATCACCATTCAAATACAAGGCCTCTATACGAACTTCTGTTTCTCGCGTTTATCTCGTGCCACGCATTTCGCAATGCATTGTCAAAAATGTCGATGACGAAGCGCTTCGCTTCGTCATCCGTCGAGAAGGATAAGGCACATGAACTACCAGCCCCGCGGCATCAGCACCCTTCAGGGCCCGGCCTCGTATCAGAGCGAGATCGAGGCGGCCCAGGCGCTCCTCAAGACCCAGCCGACCTGGAACGGGGTGACGGCCGAGGCCGTCGCGCGCATGCGCCTGCAGAACCGTTTCAAGACCGGCCTCGACATCGCCCGCTACACCGCGGCGCTGATGCGGGCCGACATGGCGGCCTATGACAACGATCCGACCAAGTACACCCAGTCGCTGGGCTGCTGGCACGGCTTCATCGCCCAGCAGAAGCTGATCTCGATCAAGAAGCACTTCGGCGGCAGGACCGATCGCAAATATCTGTACCTGTCCGGCTGGATGATCGCGGCGCTGCGCTCCGAGTTCGGCCCGCTGCCCGACCAGTCGATGCACGAGAAGACCTCGGTGCCGGCGCTGATCGAGGAGCTCTACACCTTCCTTCGCCAGGCGGATGCCCGCGAGCTCAACGACATCTTCCGCAGCCTCGACAAGGCGCGCAAGGAAGGCGACACCGCGCGCGAGAAGGAGCTGATCGCGAAGATCGACGCCTTCCAGACCCATGTCGTCCCCATCATCGCCGACATCGACGCCGGCTTCGGTAACGCCGAGGCGACCTATCTGCTCGCCAAGAAGATGATCGAAGCGGGCGCCTGCGCGCTGCAGATCGAGAACCAGGTCTCGGACGAGAAGCAGTGCGGTCACCAGGACGGCAAGGTCACCGTGCCGCACGAGGTGTTCATCGCCAAGATCCGCGCCTGTCGCCACGCTTTCCTCGAGCTCGGCGTCGAAGACGGCATCATCGTCACCCGCACCGACTCGCTCGGCGCCGGCCTGACGCAGCAGATCGCGGTCAGCCACAAGCCGGGCGACATCGGCGACCAGTACAACAGCTTCCTCGATTGCGAAGAAATCACGGCGGAGAACGCCAAGAACGGCGACGTCATCATCAACCGCAACGGCAAGCTGATGCGTCCGAAGCGGCTGCCCTCGAACCTCTACCAGTTCCGTCCCGGCACGGGCGAGGACCGCTGCGTGCTCGACAGCATCACCTCGCTGCAGAACGGGGCGGACCTGCTCTGGATCGAGACCGAGAAGCCGCATATCGAGCAGATCGCGAAGATGGTCGATCGCATCCGCAAGGTCATTCCGAACGCCAAGCTTGCCTACAACAACTCGCCGTCGTTCAACTGGACCATCAACTTCCGTCAGCAGGTCTATGACGCGTGGAAGGAAGCCGGCAAGGATGTCAGCAAGTACAGCCGCGCCGAGCTGATGAAGCCGGAATATGACGATACGCCGCTGGCCGCCGAAGCCGACGAGCGCATCCGCACCTTCCAGGCGGATTCGGCCAAGCGCGCCGGCATCTTCCACCACCTGATCACGCTGCCGACCTATCACACGGCCGCGCTGTCCACCGACAACCTCGCACGCGAGTATTTCGGCGAGCAGGGCATGCTCGGCTACGTCAAGAACGTGCAGCGCCAGGAGATCCGTCAGGGCATCGCCTGCGCCAAGCACCAGAACATGGCCGGCTCCGATATCGGCGACGACCACAAGGAATACTTCGCGGGCGAAGCGGCCCTGAAGGCGGGCGGCGCCCACAACACCATGAACCAGTTCGGCTAACGCACCTCGACAGGAGACTGACAATGACCAAAGGCAGCAATTTCTGGGTGATCGGCGGCGAGTTCGGCTCGATGAACTTCCACAAGCTGGTCGAGGGCTCGGCCCAGGTGCAGGGCCCGTTCAAGACCCGCAAGGAAGCCGAAGACGCCTGGCGCTCGGTTTCGGAAGAGAACCGCCACAAGGCCGGCGTCCGCTTCTCGATCGTGGAAGAGCCGTCGCGGGTCTCGGCCTGACGGCCAGCCGACAAGTCTCAAGAAGACGTCCAAGGACGGAGGGTCCCATCCGGCGCAAGCCGGGTGGGATCGTCTGTTTTTGACACACATCAGAGGTCTGTGGGCACCGTAAGTATCTGGAATAATGGGCCCTTTGCGGGGGGTCTGGTTGCTGATAGGTTAACGGGGAGAGTTGAGGACAGGGACGACAATGTCAGAGCCCGAGACCAGCGGTATCAATCCCGGCCAGCCGCGCCCGGTGCGGCTGCGCGATGCGCTGCTCCGCGCACGGATCGAGGCTGCCGACCGGACCGGGGTGGTCGTCGATCTCAGGGACGCCGAAGTGGCCCGGCTCGAGATCCTCAACGACGCGCTCGATCCGCTGTTCGCCCAGGTGCCCGACAGGATCGATCTGTTCGACCGCGGCATCAGCCAAGGTGATACGCCGAGACTCTGGATCGACGTCGTCGCCCATATCATGATGGGACGCGACAAGCGGCAGTACCGCTTCGTCCAGGACACCCGCTTCGGCCGCATCGTGCTCGCCGAATCGCACGACACCGCCGTGATCGTGGACGCCGTGACCGACTACGTCGCCCGCCGCATGGTCGAGCGCGAACATGCGATGGTGGTGCCGCCAGAGCCCAAGGAGGAAGTTGCGGAGCCGCCGCGCCGCTCGCGCCTCTGGCCGTTCCTGTTCGGCTTCATCCTCGGGGCCGCCGCGTTGTTCGGCGTCGCCGTGCTCGCGGCGTTGCGGAGCTGGTGAGAACTTCACCGCCGTCATTGCGAGCGAAGCGAAGCAATCCAGAAATCCTTCCGCGGAGGCAGCCTGGATTGCTTCGCTTCGCTCGCAATGACGGGGACCTAAATCACCCGCGCGCGCTTGATCTCGCGGATCTGCAAGCCATGATCGATGCTCCGCACGATCTGCTCGCAGCGCCAGCCTTCATTGTCCTTCTCGATCGCAAAAAGATTGTAGGCCGCCGCAGGATAACGTCCATGCGCGAGCGCGGAGGCCGATGGCACGCCGATCGCGGGAATCCTGCCATTGGGGCCTTCGAACCACATGGTCGAATGAATGTGGTCGTGCCCGTGCAGGATCAGCTCGACACCCCGCCGCTTCAGCAGCGCCAGCAGCGCGGCCGAATCCGTCAGCCGCTTCTGGCGGGCGTCGGACTTCAGGGGATGATGCACCAGCAGCACGCGGAAGACGTCCTCGGTGGCAAGCTGCTCGAGCACCTGTTCGAGGTCAGTGAGCTGATCGCGCCCGAGCGTGCCCGTCGCCATCAAGGGCAGCGTCGGCACCGCGCTGGAGAGACTGATCAGCGCAACCGGGCCGCGTCGGCGCACGCCGGGAAAGCCGATGCGGCCGTCGTCATCTGCAAGATAGGGCGCAAAGGTCTCGCCGAAGCGGTGATAGGTGGCGCGGACATAGGCGTCGTGATTGCCGGGGATCGTGGTGACGCGGTCAGGCGGACCGACTTCGTCGAGCCAGGCGCGCGCCGGCGCGAACTCCGCCTCCATCGCCAAATTGACGAGATCGCCCGTAACGGCAATGTGGTCCGGCGCCTGCGCCCGCACATCGGCGACGAGCGCATCGAGCACCTCGCGGCGCTGGTATTTATGGCGGTTGCGCGTCCAGTTGACATAGCCGAGCGCGCGCTTGCCGGCGAGCTCGGTCAGCCGCGGCTTCGGCAGCGGCGGCAGATGCGGGTCGGACAGATGGGCAAGCGTGAAGGGTGCCATGAAAGATGTCATCCGCGCGATGGCCTCGCTATTCCGATGCCGTAATGGCAAGGTCTCCGGCAACGTGCAAGGAAAGCCTGAAGAGCAAAGCCTGAAAGAGCCAAGCCTGAAAGAGGAAAGCCTGAAAGAGGAAAGCCTGAAAGACTGATGGGAGAGCCTCTGCACCGGATCCGACGGAAATTCGAGCCGCTGCTGCGGCGGTTCTTCCATGCCTATTTCCTGGTGGTCCGCGGCATGACGCTGGGCGTTCGCGCCGTGGTGCTCGATGCCGACAACAAGGTGTTCCTGGTCAAGCATAGCTATGTCTCTGGCTGGTATTTGCCCGGGGGCGGGGTCGATTTTGGCGAGACCATGGAACAGGCAATGCGCCGCGAGCTCAAGGAGGAGGGCGATATCGACCTGCTAGGGGAGGCCGTGCTGCATGGCATCTTCCTGAACAGCCACGTCTCCCGCCGCGACCATGTCGCGGTCTATGTCGTCAGGCATTTCCGCCAGGACCGGCTACCCGAGCCCAACCGCGAGATCATCGAATGCGGCTTCTTCGACGCCGCCGCGCTGCCGGAGGAGGTGACTCCAGGCACTCGCTTGAGGATCGCCGAAGTGCTCGATGGTAAGCCCGTGATGGCGACGTGGCGCTGATGGCCGGCTATGCTAGTGACCCGAACCGGCGCCACGGAAACCTGATGAAATCAGCAAAACTCGCCTTCGGCCTCATCTGTCTTGCGATCCTCGCCGGCAACATTTGGGGAATGTCGCGATGGAGCGAGGCGCGTGGGGTCTATGACGACATCTGCTATCTCAGGCAGGCCCACCTGTTCCAGCGCTTCGGCATCAGTGGGCTCGATACCAACGCAGTCGGGGACGACGACCGCTATTTCGAAGGCAAGTTGAAGGAGATCGCGTTTTCCGAATGGAAGGATCCGATCCGCTGGCCCTGTCACAACCCGATGCCTGGTGGCAAGGTGGTGTTGCAATATCCGCCGGGCACGGGTTTCCTGCTGGCGCTGTTTCCGGAAGGCCACCAGGTGGTGCCGCTCTACATTGCCGCGAACCTGATTGTTGGCGGGCTGGCGCTCTCGGCTATTGCAATGGCGAGAAGCCTGCCATCGCTCATTGGCGCAGGCGTGTTCGGCGCGCTTGCGATCGGTCTCATGATCAATCCCGCCAAGGCGAGCTATTCGGTGGCGCCGACCATGGCGCTGTGCGCTGTTGCAGGTTTGCTGACCGCGGTGTGGCTGAGCCGGGACAAACGCAGCGTTCTGCTGATCGCGTTGATCGGGCTCCTGCTCGGCGCCTCCGTCAATCTCAGGCTGCCGAACGCGCTGCTCGCCGCCGGCTATTTCCTGTTCCTCGGCATTCCCTTCCTGTGGACGCGCTCGCTCGCGATCTTCGTGCAGGGACTTGCCTTCGGTGCAGGCGTGCTCGTCGGCATGGCGCCGACGCTGGCCGCGCAGGCCATCAACGCCGGCAGCGCGCTGGCGACCACCTATGGCAGCGCCGACGTGGTTGCGCCGGCGTTCGATCTTGCCGTGTTCGTCCAATATCTGCGCGACATGCAGATCGTGCTGATCGTGCTCGCGATCGGCGCGACGCTTTGGCTGCTGTGGGCCGGCGAACGACATGTGCGACAGGCCGCGTTCGTCGTTGCCGGCAACCTCGTCGTCAATCTCGCATTTTTCATGACCCACCCGATCTTCACACCATACTATGTCGTGCCGATCACGATGCTGTCGCTCTGGACGCTGTCGTTTGCGCAGGTGTTAGAGCCCGCCGCGGCGCCCATGGCCGCATCGGTCCGGAACGCAGCGGCGAGCCTTGGACCGCTGCCGCGATGACGCCCCAGCCGGCGCTGAAAAGGGACTGAAGTTGGGGGCGACGCCCATGGACCTCGCCAGGCGCAGATGCTATCCCGCAAATGATATGAACGATCTCTCCATCACCATCCGTCCCGAAGCCGCAGGCGACGCGCAGGCGATCGAGCGGCTGCACGAGCGCACCTTCGGCCCCGGCCGTTTCGTGCTCAGCGCCTATCGCATCCGCGAGCACGTCGAACACCTGCTCGACGTCTCCTTCACCGCCCGCATCGGCACGCTGCTGGTCGGCTCCGTCAGGCAATTGCCCGTGACGGTTGGCGAGACGCCTGCACTGCTGCTCGGGCCGCTCACGGTCGAGCCGCCGTTCCGCAGCCGCGGCATCGGCCGCATGTTGACGGACCGGGCCCTGAAAGAGGCGAAGGACAAGGGCCATCGCATCGTGCTGCTGGTCGGCGACGAGCCCTATTACAGCCGGGTCGGCTTCAAGCTGGTCCCCAAGGGCCGCGTCACCATGCCGGGCCCGGTCGATGCCGCGCGGATCCTGGTGTTCGAGCTCGTCGACGGCGCCTTCGAAGGCGTCTCGGGCGCGGTTGCTCCGGACTGGAGCAGGGCGCGAGGATAGCGCATCCGCTCGGAGCTCACATCTTCCGCGTCACCACCGAGACATTGCAGGCCTATCTCGATTTCGATCCCGCGCGAAGCGCGATCTGGCCGGGTTGCACAGGGCTGACTGCCAGGACGCCGACGTCACTCCAGAGCTTTGAATGCGAAAGTCTGACCCGCTATACCGTCGGCGCGGTTTGTGCCAAAACGGCAGGCGAAGCTGACGAAGGATTGATGAAGTTTGGCCGCATCGAAGAAGGGCGCCTCGCCCGCGGAACGCCAGAACGGGATTGATCGGACCATCGATCTGCTCGAAGCGCTGCTGCATTTGCGCGCGCCCTCCAAGCTCAGCGACCTCGCCAAGCAGATGGGCGCGCCGCGATCGACGGTCTATGCCATCGCCAACCGCCTGATCGAGGCGGACCTGCTCGAGAGCGTCGGCGACGGCGGTCAGGTCTATTTCGGCAAGGCGGTGCATCTCTACGGGCGGGCCTATGCGGAGGCCAATCCGCTGCATCGCCGCTGCCGCGAGGCGCTCGATCGTCTCGCGACCCAGCACAGCGCCACCGCGCAACTCTGCGCGCTGCGCGGCCGCAAATATGTGGTGGTCGATACCCGCGACGGATCGGGCCTGTTCCGCATCACCACCGACGTCGGCATCGAGGTGCCGCTGCCCTGGACGGCATCGGGCCGGTTGCTGCTCGATCACATGAGCCCGGCGGAGATTCGCGCGTTCGTTCCGAAGGAGGATTTCCGCCTTCCTGATGGCCGCGTGCTCGACGTCGATGATTTCATCAAGGACGTCGCACGGGCGCGGCGCGACGGCAAATGCGTGACCACGGCACTGTCCGATCGCTTCACGTCGTGCCTTGCCGCGCCGATCCGCGACAAGAAGGGTGTCGCGGTCGCGACGCTTTGTTTCGTCGTTCCCGCTGATTCGGTGAAGGAGCGCAGGACCGCGCTGCTCGACGATCTCGTCGCCACCGCAACGGAACTCTCGGATCGTTCCTGAACCGAACGGACCGTCAAGGTCGCTGACCGATGTTCCCGCATCGTTGTGCGTTGTCGCCGTACCATGTTCGCGCAGAACGCGACGCGGGCGAACGCGCGTCGCGGCCGGAATGTCCGCTCTTGACATCACGACGCTGTCATCTCTAACGTGTCGCTATAAGATAATATTGTCCACTATAAGAGACAATGCAGTTGCGGGCGCGATGAGGTTCTCCCGGTCCCATGTCGGGATTGGAGACGCGATCCTGCGTGTCCAAGCGAGGATTCAACATGACGAAGGCAACCCAACAGTTACCCGGACGACGCTGGCTGATCGGTTGTCTCCTCGGCGTTGGAATTCTCATCAACTACATCGATCGCGTCGGCCTCTCGGCCGCGACGCCCGAGCTCACCAGGGAGCTCGGCCTCACCGCCACCGACATCGGCCTGCTCGGCAGCGCATTCTTCTGGACCTATTCGCTGCTGCAGGTCCCCGGCGGCATGGTGCTCGACCGCTTCGGCGTCACCACGGTCGGCCGCGTCTCGAGCTTCCTCTGGGCGGTCGCCGCCACCATCACCGCGCTCGCCAGCGGTCTCTGGGGCATCGCCGGCGCGCGTCTGTTGCTCGGTGTCGCGGAAGCGCCGGCGTTTCCGGCCAGCCAGAAGGCGACCGGCCACTGGTTTCCGCTCGACGAACGCGCGCGCTCGACCGCGATCTTCGATTCCGCCGCAAAATTCTCCAACGTGATCGGCGTGCCGCTGGTCGCCTATGTCATCTTTCTCTACGGCTGGCGCTGGGGCTTTGGCGTCACCGCGCTGCTCAGCTTCGCCTATTTCATCGCCTACTACGTGATCTATCGAAATCCGAGCGAGGATCCGAAGCTCTCCAAGGCGGAGCATGACTACATCATCGCCGGCGGCGGTACGCCGGAAGGCCCGGCCGCAGCGGGGCAGAGCCGCATGCTCGGCTACCTCCTGCGCAACCGCAAGGTCTGGGGCCTAACCATCGGCTTCTCCGCCTATGGCTACACCTTCTATCTCTTCCTCACCTGGCTGCCGGGCTATCTCGCCCAGACCATGCACATGAACCTGATGTCGGCCGCAGGCTATTCGACCATCCCCTGGATCTTCGCGACACTGTCGGACCTGTTGATCGGCGGCTTTCTGGTCGATCATCTGATCGCGCGCGGCTACGACTCGACGCGGGTGCGCCAGTCGGTGATCATCGTCGGCATGCTGATGGGGCTCGCCGTGATCGGCGCCGCCTTCACCGTGAAACCGGGCTGGGCGCTGCTGTGGTTGTCGATCGCGATCTCGGGCCTGTCGGCCGCCGCACCCGTCGGATCCTCGATCGTGTCGCTGATCGCGCCCAAGGGTGGCGCGGGCACGGTCGGCGGCATCCTGAATTTCACCAACAACATGATGGGCGTGCTCGCGCCGATCGTGACAGGCATCGTGGTCGACTGGACCCAATCCTTTGCCGGTGCTTTCATGATTGCCGGCGTGGTGCTGCTGATCGGCATCTTCTTCTACGTCGTGGTGCTCGGCCGGATCGAATCGATCCCCGACTACGAAGAGGTCGCACCATCAGGCGCCGTGCCTGCGACTTGAGGAGAGGGGCATGCCCCAGATTGCCAGCGGCAAGGACACGCTGATCCGCAACGCCAGGCTGATCGACGGCACCGGCGCGCCGTGGTTCGAGGCGGACTTGCGCATCAGCGGCAACCGCATCGCGGCGATCGGCGCCGCGCTGTCGGCAGAAGGAGCCGACATCATCGACGCGCGCGGCTGCTATCTCGCGCCCGGCTTCATCGACGCCCATTGCCACGACGATCTGATCTGCCTGCGCGAGCCCGACCGGCCCGAGAAGGTGTTGCAGGGCGTGACCACGCTCGTGGTCGGCAATTGCTGCTTCTCGCTCTATCCCGCGACCGCGGGCTCCGCCGAGATGCTGCGATTGCACTTCTCGGGGCTCGCCGGCGAAACCCGACCCGACGAAATCTTCGACAGCTTCGACGGCTACAAGCAGGCCCTGGAAGGGCCCGGCGTCGCGCTCAACCTCGTCTCCCTGGTCGGACATGCCGCGATCCGTCTCGCCGTGCTCGGTTACGAGCGCCGCGCGGCGAGTGCCAAGGAGATCGCGGCGATGCAGGCGCTGCTGGCGCAGCAACTCGCGCAAGGCGCTGCCGGCCTCTCGCTCGGCCTCGTCTATCCCCCGAGCGCCTTTGCCGACACCGGCGAGCTCAACGCGCTGGCGGAGACGGTGCGGGCGCACGGCAAGCTGCTCACCGCGCATGTCCGCAGCTATGAAGCGGGCCTCCTGCCATCCATCGACGAGTTCATCGCGATCCTGCGCGCCTCAGGCGCGGCGGGGCTGCTGTCGCATCTGCAATCGGCTGGCAAGCCGAACTGGGGCGCGATCCCGAAGGCGCTCGACCGGCTCGAGGCGGCGCGCGCGGAGGGCATCGACATCTCCTTCGACATGTATCCCTATCCCGCCGGCAGCTCCTACATGCTGCAATTGCTGCCGCCGGCCGCGCTCGAGGGCGGCATCGATGCGTTGCTGGCGCGGCTGCGCGATCCGACCCAGCGCGAGGCTCTGCGCGTCCTGGTGGAGGAGGGCGATCCCGACCCGCATGCCGCACAGTCCAAGATCGTGCTGATCGGCTGGCACAATGTGCGCATCTCCGCCACGGCCAACCCCGCGTTGAAGCCGCTCGAGGGCAAGTCGATGGTCGATGCCGCGCGCGAGCTCGGCATCTCGCCGTTCGAGCTGATGGTCCGCTGCATCGAGGAAGACCAGGGCCAAACCGGCATCATCATGTTCCAGCTCGATGAGGCCGATTTGCGCGCCGCGTTCACCCATCGCCTGCACATGGTCGGCTCCGATGGCATTCCGCGTCCGGGCACCAAGCCGCATCCGCGCGCCTATGGCAGTTTTCCGCGTGTTGCCGGCCGGCTGACGCGGGAGCAAGGCTGGCTGACCTTGGAAGATGCCGTGCGGCGGATGACCGCGATGCCCGCGCAGCGCTTCGGCCTGTCCGACCGCGGCATCCTGCGGCCCGGCATGATCGCCGATCTCACCCTGTTCGACGAGACCATCATGGATAAGGCAACCTTCGAGACGCCGACGGAAATGCCCGCAGGCATCCGTGCGGTCTTCGTCGCCGGCGAAGCCGTGGTCGCGGACGGACGCAGCACCTTTGCACGGCCGGGCCGGGCCCTGACTTGAACCGACATACCCAGGACATGATGCAATGACGCTGAAACGATACGGCGCGGCCGGCGGCACCGGCACCGGCGGCCAGCACCTTCCGTTTGCCCGCGCAGTGGAGGCCGACGGCTGGCTCTACGTCTCCGGCCAGACGCCGATGGAGAACGGCGAGGTGATCGAGGGCGGCATCATTCCGCAGTCGCACAAGGCGATCCGCAACATGCTCGCGATCCTGGCCGAGGCTGGCTATGAGCCCAAGGATGTCGTGCGTTGCGGCGTCTGGCTCGATGACCCCAGAGACTTCCCAAGCTTCAACAAGGTCTTCGCCGAATATTTCGGCGCCAATCCGCCGGCCCGGGCCTGCGTCGTCTCGAGCATGGTGGTGGACTGCAAGGTGGAAATCGACTGCGTCGCCTATCGCAGGTGAGCGCTCGTTGCAGCGATGGCGCGCGTTGCCGTCATGCGAGAGCCGCGTGCTGTCCTAGCGGGCGAAACTCACCGGCGCGAGATAGCTGTCTCTTGCGCCCGGCTTCGCGGCCGGAAATGCCGGGAACGGGCTGGCGCGATGGAGCAAGTCGAGCGCTTCGTGGTCGAGCACCGCGTTGCCGGATGACTTTGCTATCTCGCTCTCGATAACGTCGCCGGCACGGTTCAATTCAAATCGGACGGTGACCGTGCCGGACGCGCCGTGCGCCGCCGCAGGATAGCGCTTGAATCGCTGCAGGTGACCGAACACCAGCGCGTTATAGGCATTGGCGCTGGCCTGACTGAATTGCCCGATGTGCTCGGTTTTCGGCGGCGCCCGGGTTTCCGGGGCCGGCGGCTCCGGCTCCGGCTTCGGTTGCTCGACCTGCTTGGGCGTTTCCTGAGGCATGGTGACCTCGGCCTGCTGCTGCGGCGGTGGCGGCTGCTCCACCTGTTCGACGGGTTGCTCCTGCTTCGGCGGCTCTTGCGGTGTCTCCTCCGCCTGCTGCATGGTTGGCCCGACCGCGACGTCCTGGTTCTGGATCTCGGGCGCGCTGGCCTCGACCGGCGCGAGGGTCACGGAAATGGCGGGGATAATGTTGGGTTCGGTCGGTGGCCGGCGGGCATACCAGAGCGCAACGGCGGCCACCAGCGCCGCATGGGCGAGCAGGATCGTCAGGGCGGCGATGCTCCAGCGCGAGAAGCCCGATCGCTCGGGCAGATGCAGCGTGTGCGCGTTCATGGTTTGCTTGCGGGGGTTTCCAGCCCGACCAAAGCGAGCTTCAGATAGCCGGCGTCCCGCATGATGTTCATGATCTCCATCAGCTCGCCATAGCTCAGGGCCTTGTCGCCGCGGATGAAGATCGTTTCATCCTTGTGACCGTTGGTCGCCGTATCGAGCGCGCCGGGAAGCGCCAGATGATCGATAATGGTGTCGCCGATGGCAACGGTTCGGTCCGACTTGATGGTGACGAAAACCGGTTTGTCGGGCCGCGGTTGTTCCGGAGCCGTGCTCGCCGGGAGATTGACGCCGATATCGACGGTCGCAAGCGGCGCCGCCACCATGAAGATGATCAGCAGCACCAGGATGACATCGATGAAGGGCGTGACGTTGATCTCGTGCTGGATCTCGAGATCGTCGCCACCGGAGCGTGAGCCAAGACGCATCGCCATGGCCGTCACTCCGCCGCGTGTGGCAGCGACATGGTTCGGCCCAGCTTGCCCCGGCTGATCATGAGCAGCAATTGCGCCGAGGCGTCGCCCAACAAGGCGCGATATCCCGCGATCACACGAGCGAGGTGATTGTAGATCACGACGGCGGGAATGGCGGCAACGAGCCCGAGCGCGGTGGCCAGCAGCGCCTCGGCGATGCCGGGCGCCACCACCGCGAGATTGGTCGTATGAGACTCCGAAATGCCGATGAAGGAGTTCATGATGCCCCACACCGTGCCGAACAGTCCGACAAAAGGCGCGGTGGCGCCGATGGTGGCGAGGATGCCGACGCCGCGCGAGATCTGCCGCGCCGCCGCCGCTTCCACACGCTCCAGCCGCAATGCGACGCGCTCCTTGAAGCCGTCATCGACCACGCCGCCCGACAGCTCCGCCTCGCGCGCGGTCGAGAGGATCAGCTGTGCGATGGCGTCACGGTCGCCGTCGCAAGCGTCCACCGCGTCACGCAGATTGCCGCCTTGCTCCAGCATGCCGATCCGGCGCCGCGCGCGGCTGCTCGCGAGGCGCAGCTCGATGGTCTTGGCGAGCCAGACTGTCCAGGTCACGAGCGAGGCGAAGGCAAGCCCGACCAACACCCCCTTCACCACGATGTCGGCATTGAGGAACATCCCCCATGGCGACAGATTATGCGGCAGCAGAGGGTTCGGAGCCTGCGCGCGCGCGGGCTGCGCGAGGAATGCAGCCGTGGCAAGCAGGCCGAAGGCACCCAGGACGGGCCGGGAGCAAAGCGCGCGGCCGAGTTTATTTTCGCAACTGTTCATATCGTTCTTTCTGTCTCGATCGGCCCCCCAATCGTTCCAGCACCCCATTGTTTCGCGAAAAGCCATCAAAGCAGTCCGTCAAAGTGGTAGTTCACGCCGGCTTTGACCTGGTCGACCGAGGTGTCGACGTTCACGCTGTTGCCGAACGGGGTGGCCAAGCTCAAGCTTTTGCTGCCGAAGTCGAGGTGACTGTACTCCAGCTTGGCCGACCAGCGGGAACCAAGCATATATTCCACGCCGCCACCGGCGATCCAGCCGGGCCTCGTCGTGCTGACCAGGGAGGTGCCGTCGAGCCCGCTGTTCACGTCCATGCGGTAATCCGCATTCATCCATGCGGCGCCACCCTTCGCATAGAGCATCAGCGGTCCCATGACATAGCCGATCCGGCCGCTCAAACTGTCATACCAGTTGTGATCGCTGGTCATCGACAGTGCGGCCGTCCCGGCGGGATCGACGAAATTCGCTTTGCCCTGAGCCGAGGTCCAGTCGAGTTCGCCCTCGACGCCGACCAGCCAGTTCGGCGCAAGCAGATGATTGTATCCGAGCTGCAAGCCGCCGAGCGCGCCGGCCGGATTTGTCGCGCCCCAGCCGATCGGCGTCAGCACATGCTCGCCCGCGCTCAGTGCGGCCCCGAAATTGGCGCCGACATAAGCACCCGCCCAATGATAGGCGACCGGAGCCTGGGCCTTGGTGTAGAAGGCAGCCATGACGCCGGGAGTCTTCTCCGGACCGCCGATCTTTTGCGAGATGCCGAAATAATATCCGCGCCGCGGTCCGTATTGTGGGGCAAACACGCCGATGCCGCTGCCGTTGCGGATTTGATAAATATAGTCGGCGACGTTGACCACGTCGAACCGCACCGTCACCGGAAGTCCGTTCCAGCCATTGATAAACTCATGCGCCACGCCGGTGTTGACCTGCCAATAGGACGGCAGGTGAGCGCAGTTCGGGCAGGTCGAGCCATCCGCAGGATCCGTCCGCAGGCCGCTGCCGTAAATGAACGTCGCGCTCACGGTGGTGCCGTCCAACCAGGTGTTGGAGTCGGACCACCGGTAGGCGACGCGTCCCGAACCCGTATAGGTCTGATCGTGGTCGGTGTGGATCCAATGGTTCTGGATGTAGGCCAGGTCGTCCGGACTGAACAGCGTCTGGTTCGACACGACTGTGTGGGCGTGCTGGACACCCCATGCCCAACTGGTGTCGGCAGCGAAGCCGCCCCACCTGAACCTGAGCTTCAGCTCGGCGCCGTAGTTTTCGGCTTTGTCGTAGTTGAATGCGGTCAGCGTGTAGGCTTGGCCGAACTGCCCGTCGTCAAGCAGGTCCCTGGCCTTCTTGTAGTAGATGCTGCCGCCGAGCTCCAGGCTCGGACAATTTGCTGCGACCGGTGCTTTGGTCGGCATCGCGCTCGCGCTGGTCGGACATTGCGGCAGCAATTGCTGGGTGAAGCCGGCGTCGTAGACGTCTGCCCGTTCGGGCTGGATCGCGCCGATATTCTGAAGCGGCTGGCCGGCCACCTGGCCCGGCAGCACAGCGGCCTGGTCGGGCGTCACGGTCGGCACGGCCGCAGTCGTTCCGTTGAAGATATCGGTGGGGGTGGTTCGGCCGAGCACCTGCGGCGGTGGCTGGAAGGTGCGCATGTAGCCGACATGCAGCACGGTCGACCACCATGGCTTGTAGGTCAGGCTGGCGCGCGGACTGAACTGGTTGGCATCGGTGTATTGATAGATCTGATCGAACCGCAGGCCGTAATTGAGCGTGAGCTCGCGGGTGAGCCGCCACTCGTCCTGGGCATAGGCGCCGAGCTGCCAGCCGAACAACCTGCTCTTGTCGACGATGTTGAACGGTGTATCGATCGCCGTCAGGCCATTTGGATCGTTCGGATCGAGCGGCTGAACGGTGCTGACATTCGCGATCTGGGTCTGCTCGCCATGGGTGTAGAAGCCGGCGCGAACCGTGTGCGCCTCGTTCAGGCGGTACGAGAAATCGCCGGAGACGCCGTTGAGGAACGAGCTGCGGTAAACATCGGAAGCGACGTTGTTGATGAAGAGATCGCCCACAGCATCCGGAACGAAGTGAAGATCGCTGTAGCGCGAATAATAGGATAGCTGCGCATCGAAATTGCCTTCGGATTTCTGCCAGGCAATGACGTTGTAGGCGTTCTTCTCGTATTGGTTTTGATTGAGGGTCGCCGAATCGAAACCACCCTTGCCGAAGGCCGTGTAGGCCGGAGCAGTCGGATTCGGGCTGCCATCCGGATTGAGGCAGGGGTTCGCCGGGTCGAACGGTCCGCCGCAAAAGCCCCCGGCGTTGCCGGGCTGCCCGGGATTGTTGGGGATTTGATATCGGGTCAGGCCGAAGCCGGAGATGGTGACGACGCGCGTCTGCGGATCAAGCGCCGTGGACGTATAGGCGAAGAATCGGCCCTGTTCGGAATGATCGTGGATGGCGTTGAGCGACGGCAGCGGATTCTCAAGACCCAAGCCGGTGCTGAGATAACGGCCGGCGACATAGTAGTCGGTGTTTCCGGCCACCCCACCGTATTCGAAGCTGGGCGTGATGGTCTGGTGGCTGCCGCCATAAATGCTGACGCTGCCGCCGGACAGCGCGGCTCCGCTCTTGGAGGTGATGTCGAGTACGCCCGCCGTGCGCAAGCCGTATTGCGCCGGCAGCGCGCCGGTGAGCAACTGGATGTTGCTGATGAAAGACGTCTCCAGCAGCTGCGAGAAACCGGAAACGCCGTCGGGTAGCATGATGCCATTGATGCGGTACTGAACGTTGGCGTGCTCGTTGCGAATATGGAAATCGCCCGAGCTCGTTGAATCCTGGTAGACGCCCGGAAATTGCAGCACGATGTCGCTGAGCTGCGCCGCGCTTCCCTGCGGCAGCGTCTCGAGGTCCTTCTGGTCGAGCTGGTAGTTCGTCGTGCCCGTCTTCGGCAGGATGACATTGTCACGCCGCTGGTCGAAATTCTGGGTCTGCTGCACGACCTGACGATTGGCGGCGGCTTCGGCCTGTGCCTGGGTCGGCACAGTCGCGGCCGGACTGGTCGTCACCTGCCGCGTCGGCTGCGGCGCGGAGCGCGGCCGCCGTCGTTCGACCGGCGCGGCCACTCGGGTTTCCGGCAGCACATTTGTGCCCGGCCCGGCCGCGGGAGCCGCCTCTTGCTGCGGGGCTTGCGCGGCCGGTTGTGCCGGAGCGGGTGTCTCGGTCGCTTGCGGCGTCGGCGAGGGCGCCACCGTCGGGGAAGCGGCGGGCTGCGGCGTGGCAGGCGATGCGTTGTCGTTCTGCGCCATCGCGCCCGCGTTCCAAAGGGTCGCGAGAGTCAGCGACGATGCCGACATGAGCAGGATGCGAAAGGCACGCAACGAAGGGAGGCTGTTCATTTGAGATGTCCTGACGAGACACCTGCCGCAAGGCGCGGGCGCGCGAGCAAACGGAGCTTCGCTCCATGGCCCGCGGCGCGCCTCACTACGCGGCGCTAGCTGTGGATCGAAGCTTGGGCGTCAGGAGATCGGAGGAGCGCGCGACTGAAACGCGTGCTTTGCCGATTCCAGATGGAGGAATTCGGCATCGGTGGTCCGGTAGAGCAACTCGACCACCTGCGGCAGATGCAGCAGAGGCGGGGTTGCGAACACGACAGTGCCCGCCATCGCGACCACTGCGCAAATCGCGCAATTGTCGTCACCAGGATGTTCACGGTCCGGATTTGTCGGTGACTGCTTCTGGATGGCCGCGCTGTCGGGCGATGCGATGCCCTTGACGCTGTCGGCCAGCTGGGATTGGGCGAGCGGTGCCGCCTGCGCAAACCAATGGCTATGGCCGAAGGTCAGCACGAATTGCACCAGCATCGCAAACAATGCGAGCCGGGCACCCTGCCTGATTTTCGACCGGAACCACTTCATTCAAGCGCACCCTGCATCGCGCGACCAATCGGGCGCCACGATGTTATACTGTAACATCGCCTGAGGCGGCAGCGGGTGTCAACCGAGACTGGGGTCGGGTTGCGCGGGCGGAACGTAAGATGTGGCGTTCGGGCAACTAGTTCACCGCCCCTCACGCACCCAGGTCGCTGCAAACGCGCCGAGCAGCAGCAGGAGCCCGATCAGGCCGGCGAAGATCGGCAGCACGCCGACGCCCTTGACGACGCTGGCGTCGCGCATCCGCACGCCCATCCAGCCGTCACCGGCGAAGACGCTCGCTGAGCGCACCGGGACGATGCGCGGCAGCTCGACGCTGCCGCCATCGGCGATTCGCACCGAATTGCCACCGGTCGCCTGCGTCAGCGGCTTCAGGGTCTCGGTGGTGGAGGTGACTTCCGAAAATTCCTTCGGATTGGTCGGGCCGACATTGATCAGCGCCTTCAGCGTGCCGTCGGTCGCCTGCCACAGGCCGAGCTCGTTCGCGGGCAGGCTGGCGCGCCACTCGCCGGGATCGCCGGCGCTGAGCGTCAGATCATGCGAGACGCCGGAGGGCGAGGTCACGCTCACCGGCTGCACGCTATCAGCCATGGTCTGGCGCACCACGACGAGATCCTTGCCCTGCACCTGCAAGCGCAGCGCTTCCTCGTCGAGATCAGGCTGCTTCATCAGCCAATGCGACATCCGCCTGAGCAGATCGAGATGCGGGCCGCCGCCCTCGTAGCCGCGCGCCCACAGCCAGATGTGGTCGGACAGCAAGAGCGCAACGCGGCCCTCGCCGAAGCGCGACAGGAACAGCAGCGGCTTGCCGTCCGCGCCCGTCATCACCGGCGGGCTGACCGCATTGCGGGTTTCGACGGTGCGGAAGAAGCGGCTCCAATGCGGCGGCTCGAACGCCGAGCCCTCCAGCCCGCGCGTCACCGGATGGCGTTTGCCGATGTCGGACAAATGCGCATAGAACGGTTTCTCCGTGACGCCGACCGGCTCGGCCGGCAGCACCGTGTCCAGGGGCGTGCGCCAGATGCTGCTGG
>NZ_LJYG01000110.1:143044-184703 GCF_001440035.1 Bradyrhizobium manausense
GGCAGCACGCCCTGGCGGGCGTAGCGGTCGAAGATGATCAGCTGGAATTCGTTGATGTGCTGCTGGAACAGCTCGCGCGTCGGAAACGCGATCAGCGACAATTCGTTGATCGGCGTGCCGTCCTGCTTCTCCGGCGGACGCAGAATGGTGAAATGCACGAGGTCGACGCTGGCGTCGGACTTCAAGAGGTTGCGCCAGGTGCGCTCGCCGGAATGCGGCTCGCCCGAGACCAGCAGCACGCGCAGCTTGTCGCGCACGCCGTCGATGGCGACGACGGCGCGGTTGTTGACCGGGGTCAATTCTCTTTCAAGCGGCGAGGCCTCGATCTCGACGATATTCGGGCCGGCATGCTTGATCTCGACATCGACGCTCGCGCTCTGGCCGCTCGAAAGCGTGCGCTCGTTGACGACCTCGCCGTCGCGGCGCACGGTGACCTTGGCGCGCTCGCCTGATACGCCCTGGTCGTCGAGTTTATAGGAGATCGTCTGGTTCTGGCCGACGATGCCGAAGCGCGGCGCCGCGGTGATCGCGATGCGGCGATCACGCTCATCCTTTTGTCCGGTGATCAGGGCCTGCACCGGCGCCTGGAAGCCGAGCGCGGCGGCATTGGCCGGGATGTCGTGGACGCGGCCGTCGGTGATCAGGAAGGCGCCGGCGACGCGGTCCACCGGAACGTCCGACAGGGCGGAGGCCAGCGCGCCGAACAGCTTGGTGCCGTCGGTCTCGCCGTCGGCCTGTCCGGCCTCGACGACGCGCACCTCCAGCCCCTTGATCTTCTTCAGGCTGTCGACCAGCGCCTCCTGTGCCTTGGCGGCTTCCTGGTTGCGCTTGCCGAAATTCTGGCTCGGGCTCTTGTCGACGACGACCGCGGCGACCGAGGTGAGGGGATCTCGGTCCTCGCGCGTGAAGGAGGGATTGGAGAGTGCCAGCAGGAACAGCGCCAGCGCCGCCACGCGCACCGCCGCGCCGCGCGCCCGCGCCAGCAGCAGCACGATGGCGATGAGGACGATCGCAGCGAGCGCGATCCACAGGACGATCGCGGGGACAAGCGGCGTAAAGGCGATGCCGTAGTTCATCAGGCAGACCTATCAACGTCATTCCGGGGCGATGCGAAGCATCGAACCCGGAATCTGGAGATTCCCCGGTGCGCAATGCGCACCTGTGGTCCGGTCCTTCGGACCATCCCGGAATGACTGGGCGTGTGGTTCAAGCTCGTCACCCGCATCATTGCCCCAGCCGTTCGATCAGGGCCGGCGCGTGCACCTGGTCGGCCTTGTAGTTGCCGGTCAGCGTGTACATCACGATGTTGACGCCGGCGCGGTAGGCGAATTCGCGCTGGCGCGGCTCGCCCGGCGTCAGCGGCAGCATCGGCTGGCCGTCGGGCCGGAGCGCCCAGGCGCCGGCGAGGTCGTTGGAGGTGATGATGATCGGCGAGACGCCGTCGCCGCCGCGAGCGGGCCGCTGCGCGCTCTCGTCGTCATCCTCGCGCGGCAGCGTCTCGACCCAGGTCTGGCCTGAATTGAAGCGGCCGGGGAAGTCGCGCAACAGATAAAACGTCTTGGTCAGCACGTGCTCGCGCGGCACCGGCTCGAGCTCGGGCACGTCGAGCGAGGACAGGATCTCGCGCAGGGCCTGCATGCCAGGCGTCTGCGCGGCGCCGTTATCGCCGGGCGGTGCTTCGACCGCATCGCGGGTGTCGAAGATCACGGTGCCGCCCTGCTTCATATAGGCCTCGATCTTGTTGATGGCGTCCTGCGGCGGCTTCGGCTGGCCCGGCACGATCGGCCAGTAGATCAGCGGGAAGAAGGCGAGCTCGTCGCGCGCGGGATCGACGCCGACGGGATCGCCGGCCTCGAGCGCGGTGCGCTGGGCCAGGAACAGCGTCAGGCCGGACATGCCGGCCTTGACGATGGAATCGACGTCGGCATTGCCGGTGACCACATAAGCAAGGCGGGTCTGCGACGTCGACTTCATCGCGAACTCGTCCGAGACGCCGTCGGCGCGCGAGGGCGTCGGCGACAGCGCCGCGACACCTGCGAGCAAGACGCCAAGCAGGATCATGGCGGGCGCGGCGCGGCGGCGCAGCAGCGCGGCAAGGCCGCCACCGAGCAGCGCGACGATGAGGGCGTCGATCAGGAACAGCGCCAGCGAAGTCGACAGCAGCCAGCCGCGCAGGTCGCGCGGCTCGGCATTGGTGTAGGTGGCGCGCCTTGCGTGCAGCGGCGCGGTGTTGAGGGCTGCGATGCGATCGGCGGCGGCGAGCGTGTTCACGGCGAGCGGTCCTTCTGCCGGACCGTAGTAGCCGGGCGGATGGTCCGGCGTGGCGCGGTCGCGATAATCAGCCGTCAGCGGCTTGGCGGTGGCGGGCGGCGGGCCGAAGGCGCCGAAGCCGTCGAGCATATGCAGCGGCGCCAGCGTCTCGGCGGTCGCTTCAGCGGCAACGCCGGGGCCGGGCTTGGCGGTGTAGCCGGACATGTCGACGACACGCCGGAGCATTTCGACGAAGGTGCCGGACATCGGCAGATCCGACCAGCGCATGTCGGCGCTGACGTGGAACAGGCTGACGATGCCCTTGCCGCGATGCTCGCCTGTGACGAGCGGCGTGCCGTCCTCGAGCGAGGCCCAGCTCTTGGTGGCGAGCACGGCATCTGGCTCGGCCAGCACCTGCCGGCTCACGGTGACGTCCTTGGGGACGGCGACGCCGGCAAACGGGCCGTCAGGGGTGAAGCTGGCGAGATGCTGCGGCTTCTCCCAGGTCAGGCTGCCGCCGAGCGTGCGGCCACCCTTGCGCAGCTTGACCGGCACGAGATCGTCTTCGGCCTGCGCCAGGCGGGGCCCGGCAAACCGCACCAGCACGCCGCCCTGGGCGATCCAGGCGTTGAGGCGCTCGCGCAAGTCAGGCGCGACGGTGCCGACATCGGCGAGGATGATCATCGGCAGCTTCTGGTCCAAAAACTGGGTGATGCCCTGCTGCGGGGCGCCCTTGTCGGCGAGCCGCACGTCGGCGAACGGCGCCAGCGCCCGTGTCAGGTAGAAGGTCGGTGCGAGCAGCGGCTGCGAGGTCTCGCTGGTCGAGCCCGAGACGATGCCGATGGCGCGGCGGCGCCAGCGCTTGTCGAGCAGCTGCACCGCGCCCGCCGAACGCTCGCCGGAGATCTCGAGCCTGGAGATGTCATTGCGCAGCTCGACCGGCAGGTCGAACGCGGCGTCGACCTCCTTGTCCTGCGGTCCGAAGGTGAAGCGCGCCTCGCCGATCGGCGAGGCTTTCTGGTCCAGCGCCCGCACGGTGCCGGCGAGAATGCCGCTGTCGGTGCGCAGCACCTTCACCGTCATCTTCGCCGCCGCGTTTTCCGCCGCGACCAGCGCCAGCGGGGAAGAGGTGCCGCCTTCGAACAGCGTCAAGCTGCGATCCCCTATGGTCCTGCCGAGCCCGGCCACGAACTCTTCGCCGCGGCCGGTGTCGACGCCGTCGGACAGCCAGGCGATCTCGCAATCGCCGGTTGCTTTCAGGAAACGATCGATTGCGGTGAGAGTTTCAACGCGCTCGATCGAATAGGGTTTTGGCACGAACTGCCGCAGCGCAACGCGCGCCGCGCCCGCCGGCATCAGCGTGATGTCGCGGTTCGGCTCCGACAGCGGCACCAGCGCAATGCCGCGGCGGTCGTTCTCGGCGTTCGCGATCAGCTCGTCGGCGGCCCGGATCCTGGTGTCCCAGTTCGAGGCGGCGCTCCAGCCGTCGTCGAGCATGATCATCAGCGGCGCCTTGCTGCCGGCAAGGCCGGTTTGCGGATTCCAGACCGGGCCGGCGGCGGCGAAGATCACCAGCGCGGCGGCCAGCAGCCGCAGCGCCGTCAGCCACCATGGCGTCCGCGAAGGCGTCTCCTCGCGCGGTGCGATGTCGAACAAGAGGCGGGTCGGCGGAAATTCGATGCGGCGCGGCCGCGGCGGCATCACGCGGAGCAGCCACCACAACACCGGGAGGCTGACGAGGCCGATCAGGAGCAGCGGTTCGGTGAAGGCGAGCGGCAATCCCATCATGCGGCCGGCCCCGCCTTGATCGAGGTGACGCGGGCGCCCGACTTGCTCACCTGCATGCCGGCATGCAGGAACAGCAGCAATTCGGCGGCCGAGCGGTCAGTCGCGTGCGTCGTGAACAGCCAGTCGAGCTTGGCCGTCTCGGCGCGGATCTGGTCGCGGTGCAGCGCCAGCCGCGTGGTGTAATCCTCCGCCCAGCTCTCGGCGCGGCCGGCGGTGATGACGCCAAAGCCCTCGGGCTCGACGAACTCGACGCGGCCGGAATAGGGGAAGCTCTCTTCGGCGGGATCGACGATCTGCACCAGCGTGCCATGCGCACCGGAGCCGGACAGTCCTGCGAGCGTCGTCCTGATCTCCGATATCGGCGACCAGAAATCCGACAGCACGATGGTTTCGGCCAGCGCCGCGGGCACGAAGGAGGGCGGCAGGCTCAGCCTGATGGCATCGTCATGCAGCATCGCCTGCGCCATCTTGTCGATGACGCTGCGGCTTGCGGTCGGCGCCATCAATCCGGGAATGCCGACGCGCTCGCCGCCCGCGACCAGCAGCTCGGCCAGCGCGAAGGCGACGATCAGGGTGCGCTCCAGCTTGGATTCGCGCGCGGTCCTCGAGGCGAACGCCATCGAGGGCGAGCGATCAGGCCAGATCCACACCGTGTGCGAGGCCTCCCATTCGAGCTCGCGGACATAGAGATGGTCGTCACGCGCCGATCTGCGCCAGTCGACATTCTGCGACGGCTCGCCGGAGACGAAGCGGCGATATTGCCAGAAATTTTCGCCGGAGCCGGCGCGGCGCCTGCCGTGCAAGCCGTGGATGACGTTGGCGGCGATGCGGCGGGCCTCGAGCACCAGGCGTGGCAAGGAAGCTGCAAGCGTGCGGCTTTCGCCATCGGCACGTCGGATTGCGATGATCTCCTTGGCCGTGTGCCCGGTCTCTGCAGCCATCAACCGATCCGTGTCTTCAATTGCCGGATCACGTCCGGAATCGTGCGTCCTTCAGCGCGCGCCTGGAACGTCAGCGCCATGCGGTGCTTCAGCACCGGCTCGGCGAGGTCGAGCACGTCGTCGATCGAGGGCGAAAGGCGCCCGTCGATCAGCGCGCGCGCACGCACCGCGAGCATCAAGGATTGACTGGCGCGCGGACCGGGGCCCCAGGCGATGAACTTGCCGGCCTCGCCGCTGTCAGGACCCGGACGCGCCGAGCGCACCAGCGAGAGGATGGCCTCCACCACGGAATCGCCGACCGGCAGGCGGCGCACCAGCCGCTGCGCCGTGATCAGCGCATCCGCGCTCATCGATCCCTTCGCCAGCGTCTCCTCGGCGCCTGTGGTCTCGAACAGGATGCGGCGCTCGGCGTCGCGATCGGGATAGTCGACGTCGATCTCCATCAGGAAGCGGTCGAGCTGCGCCTCGGGCAGTGGATAGGTGCCTTCCTGCTCCAGCGGGTTTTGCGTGGCCAGCACGTGGAACGGCTTCGGCAGATCATGGCGCGCGCCGGCAACGGTGATGTGCTGCTCCTGCATCGCCTGCAGCAGCGCCGATTGCGTGCGCGGTGAGGCGCGGTTGATCTCGTCGGCCATCAACAGCTGCGCGAACACAGGCCCGGAGATGAAGCGGAACGAGCGCTTGCCCGCGGTGCTCTCGTCCAGCACTTCGGCGCCGAGAATGTCCGAGGGCATCAGGTCGGGCGTGAACTGGATGCGCTTGGCATCGAGACCGAGCGTGACGCCGAGCGTCTCGACCAGCTTTGTCTTGGCAAGGCCGGGAACGCCGATCAGAAGCGCGTGGCCGCCGGAGAGGATGGTGACCAGCGTGTTCTCGACCACGCGATCCTGGCCGAAGATCACCGATCCGATCGCATCCTTCGCTGCGCGAATCTGTGCGGACACCTGCTCGGCCGAACGAACGATGCCGTCTTCGAGCTTCTCGACACTCTCTGCCATCCGTTAGCTCCTCGAGCCTGCCACGCGGCTCTGCTGCGTCGTCGAATTTATCGTCGTCGAATTTATCGCATCGATCTGCGTCATGGCCCCTATGCTAGACTTGCAGGAACGCCATGTATTCGTTGAATTAACCTATCCCCACCTTATCGGCTTCGGGGTATGTACGGCATCACGAAGTGGAGACCTCCACACCGGGGGAAACCGGGGTGGAACCGTAGACTTACGTACCACGTAGACTTCTAAGTCAGACGTGCACCAATCGTGCCAACGGACAAAGTCAGGGCAAACCATGGCGAACCAAGGGCAGAGCGCCGATCGCGGTCTTGAGGGGCTGACTGCCGCCGCCAAAAGTGCTGCCAATGCCGAAGGTGCCAAAAAGGGCCTGCCTCCGGTGCATCTGTGGAATCCGCCGTTTTGCGGCGATCTCGATATCCGAATCGCTTCCGATGGTACTTGGTTCTATATGGGCACGCCAATCGGCCGTCACGCGCTGGTCCGCCTGTTCTCCACCATCCTCAAGCGCGAGGGCGACAAGCACTTCCTCGTCACGCCGGTGGAGAAGGTCGGCATCGTTGTCGATGACGCGCCGTTCATGGCGGTGGAGATGCTGAAGCGCGACGAGGACAACCATCCCGTGCTGAGCTTCCGCACCAATGTCGACGACTGGGTCACCTGCGATGCCGCGCACCGGCTGCGCTTCGAGCAGGCGGCCGATGGCGGCCTGACGCCCTACCTGCATGTCCGCGCCGATCTCTGGGCCAAGGTCACGCGCGCGCTCTATTACGATCTGGTTGACATGGGCGAGGAGCGGATGGTCGATGGCCAGCCGATGTTTGGCGTCGAGTCGGCCGGCGAGTTNGGCCGACGCGGAGCAGGTGAGGGCCGCGCTTTGAACAAGCCTATCTCCAAGAGCGATTCCAAGTACGCGATGGGAGCCGCGGATTTCTTCGCCCGCTCCAAGGCGAGGCTCAGCTTCGACGTGCCGGCCGGACTTTTTGATCCGAATATTATCCCCGCCTCCGGCGATCCCGGCACCGACAAGATGCTCGAGATCGTCGCGCGCGAGCAGCCGGTGCGCCCTGCGGCGGTGCTGATCGCGGTGGTCGACCATCCCGAGCCGACCATCCTCCTGACGCAGCGCTCGGCGCATCTCAACGACCACGCCGGCCAGATCGCCTTTCCCGGCGGCAAGATCGACGCGATCGATTCCTCGCCGCTCGACGCCGCGCTGCGCGAGGCCGAGGAGGAGGTCGGATTATCCCGGGATTTCGTCGAGCCGATCGGCTATCTCGATCTCTACGGCACCGCGTTCGGCTTCCGCATCCTGCCCACGGTCGCCCGTGTCAGGCCCGGTTTTCAGCTCAACATCAACCATTCCGAGGTTGATGACGCATTCGAAGTGCCGCTATCCTTCCTGATGAATCCGGCCAATCACCAGGTCCACAGCAAGGAATTCCGCGGCATGGAGCGGTTTTACTATGCGATGCCGTTTGCAGAGCGCTACATCTGGGGCGCCACGGCCGGAATGCTGCGTGTGCTGTATGAGCGGATCTATTCATCATGATCCGGCCGGTTCTGACCGAGATCGGAATCTTCCTCATCCCCTTTGCCGTCTATGCGCTGTTCCTGGCCGCCACGCGGTCCGGCCTGTTCGTGCAATCGTCCTGGCCTGTTACCATCGTCGCGCGCCTCATCCTGGTGGCGCTCGTGCTCGTCATTGCCGGCCTGGTCGGCCTTGCGCATTTCTCCGGCGCTGCGCCGAACTCGACCTACGTTCCCGCCCATATCGAGAACGGCAAGCTCGTGCCGGGCACCGAAAGATAAGGGCCGGACGATGAGCGCGGAGCCGATCCTTGCGGGTGCGCCCTGGCTGACTGCAGGCGGGACCGCGCGCGTCCTGCAACTGCTGGGCGCTGGCGGCGAGCAGGCGCGCGTGGTCGGCGGCACCGTCCGCAACGCGCTGCTCGGCCTGCCGCCGGGCGATATGGATATCGCCACCACGGCGCTGCCGGAGGAGGTGGTGCGGCGCGCGAAGGCCGCCGGCATCAAGTGCGTGCCGACCGGCATCGACCACGGCACCGTCACGCTGGTCATCGACGGCGCGCCCTACGAGGTCACGACGCTGCGCGAGGACACCGAGACCTTCGGCCGCAAGGCCAAGGTTGCCTTCGGCCGCGACTGGGTGAAGGACGCCGAGCGGCGCGACTTCACCATGAACGGCCTGTCGGTCGACGCTAGCGGCGTCGTCTACGACTATGTCGGCGGCATCGCCGATGCCAAGGCGCGCCGCGTGCGCTTCATCGGCGATCCCGATCAGCGCATCGCGGAAGATTACCTGCGCATCCTGCGCTTCTTCCGCATCCACGCCGCCTTTGGCGCCGGCGAGCCCGACCGCGAGGCCACTCTCGCCTGCATCCGCGGCCGCGCCGGCCTTGCCACGCTCTCGGCCGAGCGGCTGCGCATGGAAATGCTGAAATTGCTGGTGGCGCAAGGCGCATCCGCCGCCGCGCTGGCCATGGTCGATGCCGGCCTGCTGCAGGCGATGATCGGCGGCGTCGCCTATGCCGGGCCGCTGACGGCGATGATCGCGATCGAGCGCACGCTGGGCCTGACGGCCAGCCCCACGCGCCGTCTCGCCGCGCTCACCGTTGCCGTCACCGAGGACGCCAAGCGTGTTGCGACGCGCCTTCGGCTCTCCAACGCCGAAGCCAAGGCGCTGGATTCGATGGGCCATCGCTGGTGGCGCTTCGCCGCCATGGACGAGGCGCGTGCACGGCGGCTGCTCTACCGGCTCGGACCCGAGCGCTATCACGATCGCGTGTTGCTGGCCTGGGCGCGCAGCGGCAGCGATGCCAATTCGTCGCGCTGGCGCGAGCTCGCCGAGCTGCCGCAGCGCTGGACCGCGCCGAAATTCCCGCTGAAGGCCGCCGACTTCATCGCGCGCGGCATGGCGGAAGGACCTGCGCTCGGACATGTGTTGACACTCGCTGAGGACGCTTGGCTTGCAGCCGATTTTCCACTAGAGCAAGCCGCACTCGCTGCCATCGCCGATCAAGCCGCAGCACGCGCCACTCGCGAGAAACATTGACCATCGTCGCAGGCTTCGCCGACATCTCGATTTTCCAGCTGCTGCTGGTCGCAATGATGGCGTTGTTCGCTTCCATCATCGGTGGTCTCGCCGGCTACGGCACCGGCGCCTTGATGCCGCTGGTGCTGGTGCCTCTGGTCGGCGCCGAGCCGGTGGTGCCGATCATCGCGATCTCGGCGCTCTTCACCAATTCCAGCCGCGCTGTCGCTTATCTCCGCTACGCTGACCGGCGCCGCGCAGCGATCGTGCTCGCCTGCGCCGCGCTCACGACGGCACTCGGCGCTTACGGCTACACCCGCCTCACCAACGCCGGCGCCGCGATCGTGATCGGCACCATGCTGATCCTGAGCGTGCCGCTGCGCCGCGCGCTCCGTCGCCGCGAGGTCAGGATCGGCGACACGGGATTGGCCGCGGGCTCGGTCGGTTACGGCGTCCTCGTCGGCGGCACGTCAGGCTCCGGCGTGATCCTGCTCTCGCTGCTGATGGCCGCCGGCCTCGAAGGCGCCGCCGTGATCGCAACCGACGCGATGATCTCGCTCGGCACCGGCCTCATCAAGATCTCGGTGTTCGGCCTCGCCGGCGCCGTCACCGCGCAAGTGCTCGCCTTCGCGCTTTTGATCGGCGGCATCGCCATCCCCGGCGCGTTCCTGGCCAAAGCCTTCGTCGAACGGATGCCGGTGCACATCCACACCGCCATCCTCGACGTCGCCGTGATCACCGGCGGTCTGGTGATGATCTCGGCGGCGGCAAAGCAGCTGATCGCTTAAAGGGTATTCGCGCGACGCGGATCTCGGCTTTGGTTGGCTCGGACGTCCGTATGCCGGACTGGCGCCGACGCCCCTAGCTCGTGCCCCACTGAGCCTGATCGTAGGTCTGCAGGATCCGGACAAAATCAGCCATGCTGGATCGATCCCGGTTGTCAGCCATATCCGCGACCTCGGTATTGGCCGCGGTCTGGCGTCCCGGCCAGAACCACATCAAGAGATCTGCGATGTTTCTCATGGCGTACTCTCCGCACCAACCATGGCTGTAAGCATCAGCTGAGCGAAGCGCGGCAAGATCTGGAGCAGGGCCGACGGGCAGTACGCCGCCGGCCGCGTCCCGCAACTGCCGGCTCGGAAGACCGGTTCCGCTGCTTGTCACTCTGCATGTATTGGTAACACCGAGCACCTCGTCGGCGCCATCGCGCACAGGTATGAAGCGACCATACCTAGGTAGGATTGGGCTAGTGAACCGGGATCAATTTGCAGGATCCGTCGAGCGGAGCTGATCGCTTAGACGGACTTGCTCAGCGCGCGGTCATCGCGGGCGCAGCGTTCAGCGGCGCTCCCCCGACCGAGATCGGACCCGTCGGGGTCGCTACGCGCGGCGGCTTCTTCTGCCTTGGGAGGACGCGCGCCGCTTGAGCTGGCGCGACAGGAGGCCCTGAAGTTGGCGGCATCGACGTGACAGGCCCAGGCGACGGGAACGGTGCGGCCGGTGGCTGCGGGGCCGGGCTCTTCAGAGCCTCGATCTTCGAACTGAGATTGGCAAGCTGACTGACGATCGCCTTCAGTTGCTCCTGCTGATCGGCGACGGCCCTTTCGAGCGCGGCCAAATCGTCAGCCGTCTTTTGCTGCGTGGCGAGCAGGTCCGTCATGACAGCCTTGTCATTGGCGCCGGTATCGGCCTCCGCAGCCTCGCGCCCCGCGGAGGGAATGAAAAACCCCGGATTCAGCCAGACATAACCGCCCGCGGCGCCTGCGAGCGCTAGGACAACGGCCACGAGGAGCGCAAGCGGCCACCGGCGACGCGGCGCGGGCAGGAAGGGTGGTGGCTCCACGACTGGCCAACTGGGGGGCGATTCGGAATTCATCCGAATTTCATAGAGCATGATCCGGAAAAGTGTGAAGCGGTTTTCCCTCGCGCCAAACGCGGAACGCGTTTGCGCGGCGATCATGCTCGAACAAAGAGCTAAAGCGCGATGACGATCTAATGAAATCTCATTGCGCCTTAGTCAGACTTTTCGCTCCACGCAATCGGCGCTTCGGCGATCGGCATCGCTAGGGCGTCCCCGTCGAGGCGCTGCGACGGAAAGGCTGGTCGCGGCAGTGCCAAACGCCCAGCCTCGCACGCGAAGCAGTCCAATCCTTAAGCGGCGGTCGCCAGCACGCGCAGGCGATGACCGTCGGGATCGAGTCCGACGAAGGTGTCCCCGAAGGGCATGGCGGTCGGAGGCTGCGCAATCCTGACACCGCGGGTCGTCCACGTCTCAAAGGTCGCGCGCACGGCTTCCGCGTCTGCGACCGCCCATGAGATCTCGCTGCTGCCGGCCTCCGCAATAGATGGCGGCACGACCGCATCCCGCTGCCACAGGCCCAGCATGACGCCGCTCCCGAGCGGAAGAACCACGAATTTGGGGGATGATTGCGCGACGGGGCAGCCCAGCAGGGTCTGATAGAAAGTGGAGCTCGCTTGCGCATCGTTGACATAGAGCACCACGAGGTTGAAGTCGGCCATTTGCATCTCCTGTTCAGCTGGCGATGGCCGACGCTTAACTGAAGGTACTGCCAGTTTCTGTCAGCATGGTCAGTGCTCGCTGATGCATTCCCGCTGCCGCCATTCCCGCAGCAAATCGGGGCGGCGGCGTGGATAGCGGCGCTCCGTCAGCGTGATCGACACGATCCGGTCGGTGCGGAAATGGCGGTAGTCGCTGCGGCTCTCGCACCAGGCCGCCACCATGCGGACCCGGTCGAAGAACCCGAGCGCGATCGGCCAGATCGTGCGATTGCTGCGGTTGTCCCCTTCGTCGCTGTAGACGATGCGCAATTTGCGCTCGTTGCGGATGGCGGCCCGGATGACTGGCAATTCGGCGTCGCCTGCCGCCGGATCGCGGCGCGCGACCATCAGGCCCGAGGTTTCCAGGCTCCGCTGCAGGTCGTCCGGCAGCACGGCGGCGATCTTCGCAAGCACGTTCTTGGCCGCCTTGCCGAGCGGCTCGTCCGGCTGTGCCGCAACCCACCGGCCGCCCAGCACCAAGGCTTCGATCTCCTCTTCCGAGAACATCAGCGGTGGCAACATGAACCCCGGCCGCAGCACATAGCCGAGGCCGGCCTCGCCATCGATGTGGGCTCCCTGGCCCTTCAGCGTCTCGATGTCCCGATAGATCGTCCGCAGCGAGACACCCAGCTCCTCGGCCAGCCGGCCTGCCGCGACCGGCCGACGGTGCCTGCGCAGGAGCTGGATCACGTCAAGAAGGCGTTGAGCGCGCGACATGTCGGCTGATATCACGCGCTGCTGTCAGATCCTGTCAGCATCGAACATCCGGGGCGTCATCCGAGATCGCCGAGGGCTGCGGCAAATATCAGCCGGCGGGATGCGGCGGGGGTAAACAGGAAGCGACCGCCCGGCATTCCGGACGGCGCTCCTGACGGCGGCGTGGACTAGCGGCGGCTTTCGGCGACCTGCCTTTCGCCGGCCAGCTTGCCTCCGGCCAGCAGGCTGGTGCAAAGCCACCTGGTCTCTCGAGGCGATGCGCCGAGGAAGGCCTTGGTTTCGACGCACTGGGCGTAGGTATTGTAGGTCAGCGTGTCTCGGCACGTTGCCGAGAAATGACTGGTGTAAGGCTCAGAGCCGCCACTCAAGCTGCATCCGACCCAGGGCGCGTTGCCGACTCGATAGCTGGTTTCGCAGCCACCGTTGCAGCTGCCGGCGGATCGCTCCAGCTTGGCAAGCCTCGCCAATGGTGTGCCCGGCGCGAACGCCGGATCTTGAGCGGATGATGAGCCGCTGGCGCGGTGGTGAGAGGTCACGGTCGCTGGCCCCTGCCGTGGCGCAACGGTCGGTCTGGGCTTCGGTGCTTCGACCGAAACGGCGGGCAGCAAGGAGTTTGGTGTGGGTTGCGACAGTGCCGTGCCTGATGTGCTGCACAGCAAGACAGTTGACAAAGTAAGCACGACGGACGGCACGGCGAAGCCAAACGACGATCGCATGGGTACCTCCAGAAAATAGTCGGAAATGCTTTCCCGACAGCCAGGGGTTGTATCACAATATTCCGGTACCAGCTATTCGCGCTGTGCAGAACCGCATGAGGATGTGTCGCAAGATCTGGCGGCAGGATGAGGCCGGCGGCAACCGCGGCAGAGATTGCAGAGTCTAATAGAGGGTCGGCTGGAGAGCGGCGGAGGTGCAATGAACGTCTACGGAATTCGAGCGGCCAGGCTGGACGAGCAGCGTGAGCTCACGCGCCTCTGCGTCCGCGCGACGATGCATGCAGGGCACGACGAAGCGTTCATCGATCGTGTGATGCCGGCGCTGACGATCACGGTGCCCTTGATCAATTCGGGACATGTCCAGGTCGCGGAAGATGCCGGCAAAGCCATTGGCGTGGTCTGGGCATTGCCGGGACTTCAAGGCATCGCTCTGCTTCACGGCCTGTATGTCGATCCACCGTGTTGGAAACGCGGAATCGGTCGGGCTCTGTTCGAGGCAGCCGTAACGAGCACGCTCGGGATGAAGGCCGGCGCCCTGATGATCAACGCCGAACCTTCCGCGGAAGGGTTTTACACGCGCATGGGGGCCATCAGGATCGGCGAAGGGCCGTTCTACTTCTCGCCGGAAACCATTCTGCCGCAGCTCCTGTACATCATTCCTCGCGACCGCGAGCCCGCCTCTACTAAGCGGCAGGGGAATGTTCACTTTGGAACGTGGAAGAAGGGGTAAGATGACAGGGCAAATGACCGTCGAACTCTACGGCTACCAGTACAGCGTATATTCCTGGATCGCTCGGCTGGCTCTCCATGAAAAGGGCGTGGTGTACAATTGGCTCGAAGTCGATCCGTTCTCCGAAAATGTGCCAGCAAGCTATCTTGCCATCCATCCGTTCAAGCGCGTGCCCGCGCTGATTCACGACGGCTTCGCCGTTTACGAGACGGGCGCCATCACGCGATACGTCGACGAGGCCTTTGATGGTCCGAAGCTCCAGCCGACCGAGCCGAGAGCACGCGCGCGCTGCAGTCAGATCATGTCGATCGTGGATAGCTACGCTTATTGGCCCCTGGTGAGACAGGTCTTTTCGCACAGGGTTTTCCGGCCCGCCATGAGGCGACCGGTCGACGAGAGCGAGGTTGAACGCGGCCTGGAAGCAGCGCCAAAGGTCCTTGCGGCGCTGGAGACAATGGCTGGCCAGGGGCAATACCTCACCGGTGAGGATTTGTCGTTGGCCGACATCCACCTCGCGCCGATGATCGGCTACTTTGTGTTGGCCCCGGAAGGGCTGGCACTCCTGCAGAAGCACACCAGGCTCGGTCGTTGGTGGTCGGCGCTCTCCCGGAGAGCCGCGCTCCTGGCCACGATGCCGCGATTGCCCCAAGCACCACAATAGTGACGGCGGCCGCGCGAAGTTGCGCCGGGTCTGATCCGAAGGCGACATGCGAACGCATGTTTGGTCGCGCTCCGGCTTGGCTCAACCCATTCGCCACGCGCTAAACAGGGTAGCAACGCGCGGCGCAGGACAAGCAAAGCGGCCATGATTGCGACGGCGGCGAGCTCGAGGAAGGCCGGAACGGGCGATCGATCGTAAATATGGGCGATGTACAGCACGAGGGCCAACAGAATGGCGACTGATGCTCCAACTCATCCTACAAGCCACGAGCTCAATCCACGCCATGCGCTGTCGAAATGGTCACGGCCCGTACAGGCTGTGCAGAAACCGCTCTTTTTCGCCGGGCGCATAGCCCTGACAGGCGCCGAAATACGGTTCGGGCTGGTCACAGGAAGAGTGGCCGGATCGGAATTGAGCCGGCGGCTCAGCTGGCGCGTAGGCAAAGCTCGAAGCGGAAGCCGGTGCGCCCTGCTGGGAGCGCACAGCAGCATTCCGATGGGGGTGATGTACCGTCGCTGCATTGGCAGCGCCGCACAGGGCGATCAAAAGGCTCAAAGCCAAAATCGAACGCATCGTTTTTCTCCAGATGTCGCTGCCTCCTTAGCTGGCGCGCGACGGCAAAGGGCCAACAGATCACGGCTTCACGATGGGTCACTTTCCCGGGACCACGGGGCCGTCGTGCGATTTGGCAAAGATGCCTGGCGACACCATCAGATGTTCGCCTATGTGCCGGTTGCCTGCTTGGAGCAGACCCGGCTACCGCCCGCAAAGTCGGCCCCTTGACGCGGGTGCGAGCCATCTTGGCGGAAAAGCCGGCAGTTTGATTGCATTCCTTGGTTCCACAAGAAGCCATCAATCCCTAGAGTGCAGGTGATCAAGATTCTGATCGGGGACATCGCTTGCTGCAGCCCGAACAAGTTGCCGACCTGGGCCGTATGGATCGCAAGTGGTCGATTCGGCGCGGCTTGGTGTTCGGAGGCGTTGCGCTCGTCTCTGTGGCGTTGCTGATCTGCGCCATCGGCATCTACTTCTTGCTCTATCGGCCGCTGGTGAAGCAGCTCGCCGCCTCGGAGAGCGGCCGTGCCGCCGTACAGGTGACCGCCGATTTCGAGAGCATATTCGTCAGGGTCGAGGCGATCGCTCGCCTCGAACGCGAATGGGGAATCAAGGGACTGATCGATGTCGATCGTCTCGACGCCTCGAACGCTCTGCTTCGCCCGATCCTGAAAGGGACCAGCGGGATCACCTCGTTCGCAATCGCGCGCGACGACGGTCGCGAGGTCCTGATCTCGTCGGAAGGCAACGGGCGCTGGTTCAACCGCCTCACCGATCCGGACGTGCGTGGCGGCGTCGGGCGCTTCATCACCTACGACGAGAGCGACCGGGTGGTCGGCGACGAGCTGCGAAAGACCGACTACGATGCCAGACAGCGTCCGTGGTTTCTGGCCGCGGCAGCGATGCCAAGGGACGACGATATCCATTGGACGGCGCCCTATCAGTTCGTCTCTTCGGGTGAGCCGGGCCTGTCGGCGGTGGTGCGGTGGACCGCTCCGGACGGCCACCGCACCGCCATCGCCAGCGATGTGTGGCTTCGCGAAATCACGAACTTTACGCAGCAGGTCCGCTTCACCAATTCCGGACTGGTGGCGATTTTGACCGACGCCGGCGAGGCGCTGGGTCTGCCGCGCGACCCGCGATGGACCAGCGAGACCGTCAGGAAGGCATTGCTGAAGCCTGTCGACGCGCTCGGAGTGCTGCCGCTGACGGCGTCATACCGGGCCTGGCGGGATCGCGGACGTCCTCCCAACGAGATCTTCCAGGTCGAAGAAAGCGGAAACATCTGGTTCGCATCGTTCCATCCGGTGCGCCCCGCAGGTCAAACCTTCTGGATTGCAACGCTCGCGCCCTCGGCGGATTTCGGATGGGTGGGCACGGATAGGCTGGCGATTGGCGCAGCGCTTGTCGTCGGCTGCATGCTGATCGCCTCGTTTGCCGCGATATGGTTCAGTACGCGCATCGCGCGGCCGATCGAGCTCTTGTCGGCCGAAAGTGCGCGCATCGGGCTCATGGAATTTTCTCGACCGATCAACGTGGCATCGTCGGTCGACGAGATCGATGCGCTGGCCCGCTCGCTCGAAAGGATGCGATCGAGCTTCATGCAGGCCCAGTACGAGCTGGAGAGCAAGGCCGAGCTGGAACGGAAACTGGTGCAGGCCCAGAAAATGGAAGCCGTCGGCCAGCTCACAGGTGGGGTGGCGCACGACTTCAACAACATGCTCACCGTCATTCTTGGCACCATCGAGATTCTGAAGGACGGCGTTGCCGGCAATCCAGAGCTTTCCGCGGTCGCGAAAATGATCGACGAGGCCGCGACGCACGGCGCGGACCTGACCCATCGGCTGCTCGCCTTCTCCCGTCTGCAGCCGTTGCAGCCGCGACGAACGGACGTCAATGCGCTGGTCATCGATGCGGCCCGGCTGTTGCAGCCGATGCTCGGCGACAACGTCGAGATCGATTCGATGTTGGCGGACGATGTGTGGCCTGCCCTGGTCGATCCGAGCCAACTGAGCAACTCTCTCGTCAACCTTGCCGTCAATGCGCGCGATGCGATGCCGGCCGGCGGCAAGCTCATGCTGGAGACCGAGAACGTCCACCTTGACGAGGACTATGCGAGGGCAAACGGCGACGTTCGTCCGGGACCTTACGTGATGATCGCCGTCAGCGACACCGGGCAAGGCATCCCAGCAGCGATCCGCGACAAGGTGTTCGATCCGTTCTTCACGACCAAGCATTCCGGCAAGGGATCCGGCCTCGGCCTCAGCATGGTCTACGGCTTCGTCAAACAGTCGAACGGCCACATCAAGATCTACAGCGAGGAAGGATCTGGAACGACGGTCAGGATCTATCTGCCGCCGGCAGGGGAGCACGATGAAGCGCAGTTGCGCACCCAACCGGCGACGCCGATCGAGGGCGGAACTGAAACCATTCTGGTGGTCGAGGACGAAGCATTGGTACGCGATTACGTTGGCGCGCAGCTGCGGAGCCTGGGCTATACCGCGATCCTTGCGAGCAACGCTGAGGAAGCGCTGGCCTGTATCGATCGGGGCGATGCCGTCGACCTGCTGTTCACCGACGTCATTATGCCGGGAATCATGAACGGGCGTGATCTGGCCGACGAGGCCGTGAGGCGGCGGCCCGGCCTCAAGGTGCTCTTCACCTCCGGATATACCGACAACGCCATCGTGCATCACGGGCGCCTCGATCCGGGCGTCCTCCTGCTGGCGAAGCCGTATCGCAGGTCAGATCTTGGCCGAATGGTACGCACGGCACTCGCCAGGCGCACGCCCCATGGTGACACCGCCACGTGACGGGGGCCGCCTGGATCGCTCTCATAATCGGGGGTGATGATCGCCGGCAGGCGCTCCTGTCCGAGCGAGCAGCTCATCAATCCCGGTGAGATGCGCCTACTCGTCGTCCTCGTCGTCTTCTTCCTCGTCCTCGTCGTCTTCTTCCACCTGGACGAGGGTGGCGAGCGGCAGCGTCTCGCGGAAGAGATCGCCTTCCATGCCCATCCAGAGGCACAGCACGTCCTCACCCTTGACCTCTGCCACCGTCAGCGGCTGGCCGCCCGATCTCAGCATCACGACATCGCCGGGTTTCAATTCCATGGCCTGGTCCTTTCGCTTGACACTGATGCGAGGCTAGCAATTTGTCATGACAGCCCGACCACAGGCGGGGGTGCGCAGTGCGCTCGCGAACCGAGAGGCGCGTCGATCGCAATATCCCACGATGGCATCATACGCCTGTTTTGCCCGACGGAGCAACAAATTTTCGTAAAATCCGCAGTCGCGTTGCGTTGTGCGGCAAGCATTGATTCTGCAGCAGCCGCCTACTGTGCATGGGGTTGTTTTCGAAAACCTAGCCCGGCACCAGCTCGGTCAGCGAGCGGATGATGCGGTCGGGCTTGACGGTCGAGCCCTCCGGCAGGCCCTCGCCATGCGCGTCGAGCCAGATCGCATAGATGCCGAGGCGCTGCGGGGTGACGACTTCCCATTCCAGATTGTCGCCGATCATCCATGTGTCCTCGGCGGTGACGCCGAGCGCCTCCATCGCATGCAGATAGGCGCGCTCCTCGGGCTTGCCGAAACCATGCTCGCCCTCGATCTGGATGTGATCGAAGCGATGGGTCAGCTCGAAGCGCTCGACCTTGGCGCGCTGCATGTCGGCAGCGCCATTGGTGACCAGCGCGAGCTTGACGCCGTGGGCCTTGAAGGCGTCGATCGCATCATGCGCACCGGGGAAGACGAAGATCGCTTCCTCGCGATAGGTTGTGAAGCGGTCGGCGAGGCGATCGGCGAGATCGTCCGAGAGCGCCCGATGGCCGCTCGCGGCGAGCGCGGCAAAACCGCCGCGCACCGTCAGCCGGCGGGCCTCGCCGAGCTTCATGCGCCACTCTGCTCCCGCGGTCGACCAGAACTGCCGTGCATAGGCCAGCACGGCGGTGGCGACCTGCGGCGGCGGCAGCGGCGCGAGCTCGTCGGCGAATTCCTCCGCGATCGTGTTCCAGGCGATCTCGGGCCGGCCATAGGCCGACAGGATGGTGTCATCCATGTCGATCAGCATGGCGCGGGGCAGCGGTTTGATCACGCTGTTTGTCGTGGTCATGGCCATTTCACCTCCGGCGGCAGCGACGACAAGATCGACTCCACATTGCCGCCGGTCTTGAGCCCGAAGATGGTGCCGCGGTCGTAGAGCAGGTTGAATTCGACATACCGCCCACGACGGATCAACTGCTCCTCGCGGTCTTCAGCGGTCCAGCTGGTCGCGAAATTGCGCCTGACGATGTCAGGGTAGATCTTGAGGAAGGCGCGGCCGACATCCTGCGTGAACGCGAGGTCGGCGTCCCAGTCGCCGCTGTCGTGCCAGTCGTAGAAGATGCCGCCGACCCCGCGCGCCTCTTTCCGGTGCGGCAGATAGAAATACTCGTCGCACCACTTCTTGTACTTGTCGTAATCGGCAACGCCGCCCGGCTGGTCGCAGGCCTGCTTCATCGCGGCGTGGAAGGCGAGGGTGTCCGCATCCTCCTGCGTGCGCCTGCGATTCAGCACCGGTGTGAGATCGGCGCCGCCGCCGAACCACGCCTTGGTGGTGACGACGAAGCGCGTGTTCATGTGCACGGCCGGCACGTGCGGATTGCGCATATGCGCGATCAGCGAGATGCCGGATGCCCAGAACCGCGGATCTTCCGCCGCGCCCGGAATCTGCGCACGAAACTCGGGTGCGAACTCGCCATGCACGGTCGAGCAGTGCACGCCGACCTTCTCGAACAGCCGGCCATGCATCATCGACATCACGCCGCCGCCACCCTTGGCCCCGCTGTGGTCAGTGCGCTGCCAGGGCGTACGATTGAAGCGGCCGGCCGCGCCGGGATAGAGGCTGTGCGGCGCGTCGTCCTCGAGCCGCTCGAAACTGTCGCAGATGTCGTCGCGCAAGCGCTCGAACCAGGCGCGGGCGCGGGCCTTGCGGTCTTCGATTATCGAAACGTCCATCTCCATTCCACCGCTCTCGTAGGTGGGCAAAGGCGCCCTTGCGCCGTGCCCACCATCTCTCACCCTCGTCTCGATTGGTGGGCATGCTCCGCTTTGCCCGCCCTACGAGATATCATGTCTGCGGACCGTAATAGGTGCAGCTTTCGTTGCAACTGTCGCGGTGGATGCTGACGCGGGTCAGCTTGCCGATGTGGGCGAGCCGCTCCCAGACGAAGCGCGAGAGGTTTTCCAGCGTCGGTGTGCCGAGCGCCTCGATCTTGTTGAGGAACTTGTGGTCGAGCATCAAGCGCACCTCTTCGATCGCGCGCTGGAGCAGGCCGAGATCGACCACCATGCCGGTCGCAGGATCCGGCGTGCCGCGCACCGTCACCTCGGCGCGGAAGGAGTGGCCGTGGATCTCTTCGCTCGCTTCACCAAAGGTCGTCCCCTTCAGCGTATGTGCCGCCTCGAAGCGGAACTGTTTCGTCAATTCCCACATCTGTCCGTTCAGTCCTATCTGATGCCGAGCGATTTATGCGTCTGCACGCTCAGCCGCCATTGCGGATGGCGCAGGCAATAATCGATCGCGCGCGCGGTGTTCTCGGCGACCTCGGGCCCGTCCATTGGTTGCAGCGAGAAGCGATCGAAGGCGAGGCCCTCGAATGCTTCGGGCGCCGCGAGGGCCTGCGGATAGACCAGCTTCAACTCATGGCCGCGCTTGAGCACGAGTTCGCTACCACCCTTGGGGCTGACGCAAATCCAGTCGAGGCCTGCAGGGGCTTCGACCGTGCCGTTGGTCTCGACGCCGATCTCGAAGCCTTTGGCATGGAGCGCCGCGACCAGGGCGTCGTCGACCTGGAGCAGCGGCTCGNCCGCCGGTCAGCACCACATAGCGGTTGGTGGCCGGCCCGGTCCATTGCCCGGCGATGATATCGGCGAGTTCCGCGGCCGTGGCGTAGCGGCCGCCGAGCGTGCCGTCGGTGCCGACGAAATCCGTGTCGCAGAACTGGCATATGGCCTGGCTGCGGTCCGCCTCGCGGCCGCTCCAGAGGTTGCAGCCGGCAAAACGGCAGAACACCGACGCGCGCCCGGCATGGGCGCCTTCGCCTTGCAGGGTCAGGAAGATTTCCTTGACCGCGTAGCTCACTGGCCTCTCCTCGTCATATCAATTCGTGCGGGTTCCGGACCTGCCGGAGCGCTTCGCCTGCGGCCATCGCCGCGCTCATGGCGACATTGAGCGACCGCAACCCTTCGGTGATCGGGATCACCAGTCGCGCATCCGCGGCCTCGACCACCGCGTCGGTCACGCCGGCGCTCTCGCGCCCGAATAGCAGGATGTCCGACGTGTGGTAACGGAAATCGCGGTAGTCGGTGGCGCCTTTGGTGGTGAACAGCAGCAGGCGGTAGCTTTGTGCCATCCGCCATTCCTCGAACTTGGTCCAGGAGTCATGCTTGGTGATACTGACATGGTCGAGGTAATCCATTCCCGCTCGGCGGAAATGCCGGTCGGAGACCGGGAAGCCGGCCGGTTCGATGATATGGGCGGAGATGCCGAGGCAGGCGCACAGGCGGAGAATCGTGCCAGTGTTCTGGGGAATGTCGGGCTGGAAAAGTGCGATCTGCATGGGCGTTACAGGGCTTCGGGCGGGGCGGAATTGTCTCAATAAAACATCGCTAGCGCGGGAATTCGTGCATTGCACGCTCCCGCGCCGTTAGCGGGCTTGCGCTCGCCTTGCAAGGGTGCCAATAGAACGATTCTGGACTGCTGTTTTCGCCTTGTTTTGGCGAGGACAAGCCAAGTTCTGCCGCCGCGGGGGGCCGCGGGCGCCGGCAGCGCTGTTCCGGGGACCTTGGGGGCTCCTGGAGCGGTTCCACCGGCAGCATAAGAAGAAAGGGTTGGAATCGTGACGACAGCGTCTTCGGCGGACCATCCGACACGCCGTGATTTCTTATTCGTTGCAACGGGGGCAGCTGCCGCAGTAGGGGGCGCGGCCGCGCTCTGGCCCTTTATTTCCCAGATGAATCCGGACGCCTCGACCATCGCCGCGGGTGCGCCGATCGAGGTCGATCTGAGCCCGGTTGCCGAGGGGCAGGACATCAAGGTGTTCTGGCGCGGCAAGCCGATCTACATCAGCCATCGCACCAAGAAGCAGATTGACGAGGCGCGCGCCGTCAACGTGGCGAGCCTGCCCGATCCGCAATCCGACGAGGCCCGGGTCAAATCCGGCCATGACCAGTGGCTGGTCGTGATCGGCATCTGCACCCATCTCGGCTGCATCCCGATCGCCCATGAAGGCAATTACGACGGGTTCTTCTGCCCCTGCCATGGTTCGCAGTACGATTCGTCCGGCCGCATCCGCCAGGGGCCCGCGCCCGCGAACCTGGCCGTGCCGCCGTACACTTTCGTTTCCGACACCAAAATCCAGATCGGCTGAGCTTCGGACCTGCGTCCGAAGCCTCGAACCGTCACGTCGTAATATTTCCTCAGGATCGCATCATGAGCGGACCATCCGACTACCAGCCGAGCAATCCGGCCCTGCAATGGATCGAGCGGCGCCTGCCGATATTGGGTCTCGTCCATTCCTCCTTCGTCGTCTATCCCACCCCGCGCAACCTGAACTACTGGTGGACCTTCGGCGCCATCCTCTCCTTCATGCTGGGGATGCAGATCCTGACCGGTGTGATCCTGGCGATGCACTATACGCCGCATGCCGATCTCGCCTTCAAGTCGGTCGAGTTGATCGTTCGTGACGTCAACTACGGCTGGCTGCTGCGCAACATGCATGCCTGCGGCGCCTCGATGTTCTTCTTCGCGGTCTACGTCCACATGCTGCGCGGCCTCTATTACGGTTCCTACAAGGAGCCGCGCGAGGTGCTCTGGATTCTCGGCGTCATCATTTACCTCTTGATGATGGCAACAGGCTTCATGGGCTACGTGCTTCCCTGGGGCCAGATGAGCTTCTGGGGCGCCACGGTCATCACCAATTTGTTCTCCGCCATCCCCTATTTCGGCGAGAGCATCGTGACGCTGCTGTGGGGCGGCTATTCGGTCGGCAACCCGACGCTGAACCGCTTCTTCTCGTTGCACTATCTGCTGCCGTTCCTGATCGCGGGCGTCGTCGTGCTCCACGTCTGGGCGCTGCATGTCGCCGGCCAGAACAATCCTGATGGCGTCGAGCCGAAGACCGAAAAGGACACGGTGCCGTTCACGCCGCATGCGACCATCAAGGATGGCTTCGGCGTCGCCTGCTTCCTGCTGCTCTACGCCTGGTTCATCTTCTACATGCCGAACTATCTCGGCGATGCCGACAACTACATTCCGGCGAACCCGGGCGTGACGCCGCCGCACATCGTGCCGGAATGGTATTACCTGCCGTTCTACGCGATCCTGCGCTCGATCCCGAACAAGCTCGCGGGCGTCATCGCGATGTTCTCGGCGATCATCATCCTGTGCTTCCTGCCCTGGCTTGACAGCGCCAGGACGCGTTCGTCGAAGTACCGCCCGCTGGCCAAGCAGTTCTTCTGGATCTTCGTCGCGGTCTGCATCCTGCTCGGCTATCTCGGCGCGCAGCCGCCGGAAGGCATCTACGTGATCGCCGGCCGGGTTCTGACGGTCTGCTACTTCGCCTACTTCCTGATCGTGCTGCCGCTGTTGTCAAAAATCGAGAAGCCGCGGCCGGTGCCGAACTCGATCTCGGAAGCGATCCTCGCCAAGACCGGCGGCAAGTCGACGCCAATGGTCTCGACCGCGATCGTGCTCGCCCTGTCAGGCGCGCTGTTCGCCGCGTCGGTCGACAAGGCCCGCGCCGAGGAAGGCGGCACCAAGCCGCCGGGCAACAGCTGGTCGTTCGCCGGCCCTTTCGGCAAGTATGACCGCGGTGCGCTCCAGCGCGGTTTGAAGGTCTATAAGGAAGTCTGCTCCAACTGCCACGGCCTGTCCCTGATCGCGTTCCGTAATCTCGGCGATCCCGGCGGCCCCGGCTATTCGGCGGCGCAGGTGGCGGCGTTCGCGTCCGAGTACAAGATCAAGGACGGCCCGAACGACCAGGGCGAGATGTTCGAGCGCCCAGGCCGGGCGGCCGACTACTTCCCCTCGCCATTCCCGAACGAGCAGGCGGCTCGCGCGGCGAACGGCGGGGCGGCGCCTCCCGACTTGTCGCTGATCACCAAGGCGCGTTCCTACGGTCGCGGCTTCCCGATGTTCCTGATCGACTTCTTCAGCCAGTACCAGGAGCAGGGCCCGGATTATGTCGCCGCCGTGCTGCAAGGCTTCGAGGACAAGGTCCCTGAAGGCGTGACCATCCCGGAAGGCTCGTACTACAACAAATACTTCCCGGGCCACGCCATCAAGATGCCGAAGCCGCTCAGCGACGGCCAGGTGACCTTCGACGACGGCTCGCCGACGACGGTCGCGCAATACGCCAAGGACGTCACCACATTCCTGATGTGGACCGCAGAGCCGCACATGGAGGCACGCAAGCGCCTCGGCTTCCAGGTCTTCATCTTCCTGATCATCTTCGCGTTCCTGATGTACTTCACCAAGAAGAAGGTCTGGGCCGACTCGCATTGAGCGGCGCGCGCGAGACGGAACGAGAAAGCCCCCGCAAGGGGGCTTTTTTGTTGTCGTCATTCCGGGCGAGCATCGAGCCTGGAATCCATTCATCCACCCACTCTGAGGCCCGATGGATTCCGGGCGCGCGCTATCGCGCGCCACGGAATGACGAGAGTGTGGATTGCCTCGCGCCCGCTTACCCGCCAAAATGCCGCCAACCTCTCCCCTAGAAACGCCTCGGAGGACACCATGGGAACCGCCATCACCTTCAAGCGCCCGGACGGCAAGGACGCCTCGGGCTATCTCGCCAACGCCGCGCGCGGCAATGCGCCGGGCGTGGTCGTGATCCAGGAATGGTGGGGCCTGTCGGACCAGATCAAGGGCCTGTGCGATCGCTTTGCACTCGCCGGCTTCGATGCGCTGGCCCCCGATCTCTACAAGGGCAAGGTGGTGCCGTATCACGACACGGATTCGGCCAACAAGGAGATGAACTCGCTCGACTTCATGGACGCGACCACGCAGACCGTGCGCGGCGCCGCGCAATATCTGTCGCGCAACGGCGCCAAGGTCGGGCTGACCGGCTTCTGCCTCGGCGGCGCCGTCACCATCATCGGTGCGGTGCATGTGCCCGAGCTTGCGGCCGGCGTCGTGTTCTATGGCATCCCGCCGGAGCAGGCGGCCAAGCCCGCCGACGTCAAGATCCCGCTCCAGGCCCATTTCGCCAACAAGGACGATTGGTGCACGCCGGAGCTGGTCAGTGGCTTCGAGAAGGCGATGAAGGCCGCCGGCAAGTCGCTCGAGCTGTTCCGCTATGACGCCGAGCACGCCTTCGTCAACGAGCAGCGCCAGGCCGTGCACGACCGCGAAGCCGCCGAGCTCGCCTGGGGACGGGCGACGGAGTTTTTCCGGAAGCATCTGGGGTAGGCGTCGGTCGCCCCACATTTTCGGTGTCGTCCCGGCGAAGGCCGGGACCCATAACCCCCGGGATTTTGTGATTGCTGTGAGCTGTCACTCCGAGTCTTCGCCAAAGTCAGTTCGGTGGCCATGGGTCCCGGCCTTCGCCGGGACGAGGGCGGAGATTGACGTTGATGGCTCCTACCCCGCCCACCCTTGACGCCGCCCCCTCGCCATGGTGAGTATCCGCCCCATGAGCACCGCAGCCCACCCATCCCGTCGTTGGTGGCGCACCTCCTAAGAGGTGGCCGGTGCGATTATTCTCCCAAAATCGTCTGAGGTCGCCAGCACAGCGCGGCGGCCTGATCGTTTGTCCTGTGTGGCGTTCCCTCGGCAAGTTTCGTAAGAGGACGACATGAACAGGACAGTCTTTGCCCTCCCGCCCAGAAGCGATTACGTCACCCGCGGCGGTCTTGCGATCACGCGTGTGGCCGAACAATTTACCGGCGGCGCCAACAGGCTTGACGATCTCGTCAGCCTGCTCGACCGCCGCCGCGGCGTGGTGCTGTCCTCGGGCACGACCGTGCCGGGCCGCTACGAGAGCTTTGACCTCGGCTTCTCCGATCCGCCGCTCAAGCTCGAGACCGTTGGCGTCAATTTCAAGCTCGAAGCGCTCAATGCGCGTGGCGAGGTGCTGGTCGCGTTCCTCGCAGATGTCCTGCGCGAGCCTTGCGTCGTGATCTCCGAGAAATCATCGACCCGCCTTGCCGGTCACATCATCCGGGGCGATGCGCCAGTCGAGGAAGACCAGCGCACCCGTCGCGCCAGCGTGATGTCGCTGGTGCGCGACATCATTGCGGCCTTCTTCGCCAATGACGACGGGCTGCTCGGCCTGTTCGGCGCCTTCGCCTATGACCTCGTGTTCCAGATCGAGGACCTCGTGCAGAAGCGTCCGCGCGAGCAGGACCAGCGCGACATCGTGCTCTATGTCCCGGATCGCCTGCTCGCCTATGACCGCGCCACCGGGCGCGGCGTCGTGCTTTCCTACGATTTCGCCTGGAAGGGCAAATCGACCGAAGGCCTGCCGCGCGAGACCGCCGAGAGCCCGTATGTGAAAACCGATCGTCAAGGCTTTGCCGATCACGCGCCCGGCGAATATCAGGCGACGGTCGAGACCGCGCGCGCGGCCTTCGCCCGCGGCGATCTGTTCGAGGCCGTGCCGGGCCAGCTCTTCGCCGAGCCCTGCGAACGCTCGCCGGCCGAAGTGTTCCAGCGGCTCTGCGTCATCAACCCGTCGCCCTATGGCGCGCTGATGAATCTCGGCGAGGGCGAATTCCTCGTCTCGGCCTCGCCGGAAATGTTCGTGCGCTCCGACGGACGCCGGGTCGAAACCTGCCCGATATCAGGGACGATCGCGCGCGGTACCGATGCCATCGGTGACGCCGAGCAGATCCGCCAGCTCCTGAACTCGGAGAAGGACGAGTTCGAGCTCAACATGTGCACCGACGTCGACCGCAACGACAAGGCGCGCGTCTGCGTGCCCGGCACGATCAAGGTCTTGGCGCGCCGTCAGATCGAGACTTATTCCAAGCTGTTCCACACCGTCGATCATGTCGAGGGCATGTTGCGTCCCGGCTTCGACGCGCTTGATGCCTTCCTCACCCACGCCTGGGCTGTCACCGTGACAGGCGCGCCAAAACTATGGGCGATGCAGTTCGTCGAGGACCATGAGCGCTCGCCGCGGCGCTGGTATGCGGGGGCGATCGGTGCAGTGAACTTCGACGGCAGCATCAACACCGGTCTGACCATCCGCACCATCAGGATGAAGGATGGTCTTGCCGAGGTGCGCGTTGGCGCCACCTGTCTGTTCGATTCCGATCCGGCCGCGGAAGACCGCGAATGCCAAGTGAAAGCCGCAGCCTTGTTCCAGGCGCTGCGCGGCGATCCGCCGAAGCCGTTGTCGAGCTTTGCGCCTGACGCGACCGGCTCGGGCAAGCGCGTGCTGCTGATCGATCACGACGACAGCTTTGTACACATGCTCGCCGATTACTTCCGCCAGGTCGGCGCCGAGGTCACCGTGGTCCGCTATGTGCATGCGCTCGACATGCTCAAGCAGAAGAGGTGGGATTTGCTGGTATTGTCGCCCGGTCCCGGTCGCCCGGAGGACTTTGGGATCAAGAAGACCATCGATGCGGCGCTGGAGAACAAGCTGCCGGTGTTCGGCGTCTGCCTCGGCGTGCAGGCGATCGGCGAATATTTCGGCGGCGAGCTCGGCCAGCTCACCCATCCGGCGCACGGAAGGCCCTCGCGGGTGCAGGTGCGCGGCGGGCGCTTGATGCGCAATCTGCCGAACGAGATCGTCATCGGCCGCTATCATTCGCTCTTTGTCGAGCGCGACAGCATGCCGGATGTCCTATCCGTCACCGCCAGCACCGAGGACGGCGTCGCCATGGCGCTGGAGCACAAGACCCTGCCGGTCGCCGGCGTGCAATTCCACCCGGAATCGCTGATGTCGCTCGGTGGCGAGGTGGGCTTGCGTATTGTTGAGAATGCGTTCCGGCTGGATGCGCCGGTCAATTGAGAGGCACCAATGACCTTTGACCACGATTTGAAGGCGAGCGTCCGCACCATCCCCGACTATCCCAAGCCGGGGATCATGTTCCGCGACATCACGACCTTGCTCGCGGATGCGCGTGCCTTCCGCCGCGCGGTCGACGAGCTCGTCAATCCCTGGGCCGGCAACAAGATCGACAAGGTCGCCGGCATGGAGGCGCGCGGTTTCATCATCGGCGGCGCCGTGGCGCATCAGCTTTCGGCCGGTTTTGTGCCGATCCGCAAGAAGGGCAAGCTGCCGCACACCACCGTGCGCATCGCCTATTCGCTCGAATACGGCATCGACGAGATGGAGATGCATGTCGACGCCATCCAGCCCGGGGAGCGCGTCATCCTGGTCGACGATCTCATTGCCACCGGCGGCACCGCAGAAGGCGCGGTGAAGCTGCTCCGCCAGATCGGCGCCAATGTCGTCGCCGCCTGCTTCATCATCGACCTGCCAGAGCTCGGCGGCGCCGCCAAGCTGCGCGCCATGGACGTGCCGGTGCGCACGCTGATGACGTTCGAGGGGCATTGAGGCGGTTTAGATCGCCTCGGCCTTCAGCTCCGCCTGCCAGTGCAGCGCGCGCTCCTTCAGCCGCGCGTTCCTGACGTAAGCGCTCTGTTCATCCTCCAGCCGCTCGCATTCGCTGAACGCCAGGCCGGCCTCGCCATGCGCGTTCCAGGCGGCCTGGAGGCTGTGGCAGGGGTGGCCGCCCTGGCGCAGCGTGAACCAGATGCGGTTCTGGATGGTCTCGAGGTTCGGGGCCTGACCGACCCAGACCTCGCTGGAGGCCGCACAGCGGACGACGAAAATGCCCGCAACGGTCTTCCGCTCCTTGTAGGCGGCGATGGCTGCTTTCCGGTCGATGGTCACGGGGATCCTCGCTGAGGGATGCTCAGCCTCAGTAGCGGTCGATGCCTCCTACGTCAATATTACCCGGATAAAATAATCTGAGGGACGAGCCTCGTCCTTTTCTCGCCCCGGAATGACGTCACGACCGCTGCAGGATCAGGCTGAGCTCGAGCTCGCGGAAGGCGAGGTAGTTGCGCCGGATCCACTGGTGCAGCTCGGTCGAGGAATCCTTCTCCTGGCGCAGATAGCCGGTGAAGGAGAAGCTCAGCCGGTCGATATAGGTCTTGAGGAAGCCGGGCAGCGCGGGAAGACGGAACAGCCGGCCGCCTTCCATCGCCGGCGGCAGCTCGCCGCGGATGACGAACTCGTTGTCGACGGTGATCAGGTTCATCCGCGGGATCTGCTGGCGCAGCATCTCATGGGCACGGGCCGAGACGCGGTCGGTGTCGGCGACGAACAGGATTTGTGGTGCGACATGCCGGCGCGCCGCTTCCTTGAGCAGGCCGATCTCGTCGGTCATCTTGAAGAATTCGTCGAAGGCGTGGAAGCCGAGATCGATGACCTTGGCAAGACCGTCGTCGATGATGACGCGGTCCATCAGCTGCATCTTGCCGAAGGTGTCGATCACGTCGGCGGTCTCGGTCACCTTCGGCAGGTAGTCGAGCAGCGACGGCTCCTTCAGATTGACGTCGAAGGCCGCGACACTACCGTTCTTGAGCAGCAAAAATTCGCTCAACAGCCGCGCCAGCAGCGTCTTGCCGACCTGCGGGCGGGGCGAGCAGATGATGTAGAGCGGCGTCGCGGGCATCACGCTATTATCTGAGCGAACTCACCGCCCAATCCAGCCGTATCAGCTCTGCTAGCGCAACTATTTTTCGCTGTTGCGGGTGACGGGTTTCGAACCGACGATGTCGGTCAGGCGGATCCGGTCGAACTCGCTCCAGACATTCGCCAGCCAGTGCCGGACATAGCCGCGCAGCACGAATGAATAGTTCGCGGCCTCGTCGTGGATGCCTTTGTTGGCGACGAATTTCAGGAACGGGACCGAGGACACCTCGACCTGCTCATAGGCCATTTCGTTGAGCTTCGGGATGGTCAGCTCGGTCGCGTCCTTGATGCGGTGGAAGTAGGAATTATAGGTCGCCTGGTCCCACTGGAAGAACTGGGTGTCGTTGATGAAGTTCTTCACCAGGAAGTATTTTGCACCACCCATGAAGCCGGCGGTCTCAGCGATCTCCTCCAGCGAGGCGATCGAAGGTCCGAGAATGTGGAACACGGCAAAGGTGATCTGCCCGGCCTTGGCGGCGTCGAGGAAGCCGATGTCGCGCAGTGAGGCCAGCGCAGGCGAGAGCAGGCCGGCGCGAACGTCGATGACGGTGACCGAAGGGCTGACAGCGTTGAGCGTGTCGAAGATCTTCATCTGGTCGGCCGTCGTCGTCATGTCGACGATCTCGGTGATCTCGGGGTGGAAGCGCTTCAGCGTTCCCCGCGGCGACTCCGTATCGAAGGCGCGCGTCGGCACGTTGTTGGCTGAGAAATAATCGAGCAAGGTGCGCGATACCGTGGTCTTGCCGACCCCGCCCTTGTCCGCGCCCACCACAACTACCGCCGGCTTTGCCATTGCTGTCCCCTAACGCGCGCCCCCGATCGCGAGGTCGCAATCGGCCGGGCCCCAAATCAATGTCCCGAGTCTGCTGTTGGGCGCGAACATGGCAGAAACAAGGGAGAATTCAAATCTCTGGCGCAGGCCAGCTGCAATTCCTGGAGTTTTTCCCAAGGGCCGGGAATCCGGCTGCAAGGCGTGACGAATTGCTCACTCAATGGCGGCCCCAGGGACCCATGGGATTGCCCATAGAATTACCCATGGGATTGCCCGGAGGGCCGAGCGGATCGGCTGCAGCGGTTCCGGCGGAGCTCGGCGCGGGCACAGGCGGCGGACCGGGCGCGTTGGCTGCATCGTTCCACGGGCCATGCGGGATCGGAGGAGGGGCACTCTGCGGATCGGCCTGTGCCTCGGGAGCGTCGGTCTCGGGCTGCTCGGTCTCGTCAGCGGGCGGCGGCAGCGGACCCGGATCATGGCCGCCGGCAAACTTGACCAGCGCGTCGACGCGGGACTGCACCGAGGGGTGAGTCGCGAACAGATCGGCAAAGCCTTCGCGCGGATTGTCCAGGCACAGCTCCATCACCGCGGAGGTCGCGCCCGGTAATTCGCCACGGCCTTCGATCTTGCGCAGCGCCGAGATCATGGCATCAGGGTTTTTCGTCAGCTCGACCGAGCCGGCATCGGCGAGATATTCGCGCGAGCGCGACAGTGCGAGCTTGACCACCTGCGACACCAGCCAGGCCACCACGATCAGCACGACCGCGATGATGATGACGATGATTGCGCCGCCGCCGGAATTCTTGTTGTCGCTCGACGACGAGGACGAGCGGGACGACGAGGAGGAGCCCGACGACCAAGATCCGCCACCGGAGCTCCAGCTTAAATTGGTGAACAGGCGGAAGAACAATTCGCCGAAGAAGCCGACCACGCCGGCGATGATCACGGCGACCACCATCAGCTGCACGTCGCCGTTCTTGATGTGGGTCAGCTCGTGGCCGAGCACCGCCTCGATCTCCTGGTCGTTCAGCGCCTTCAGCAGACCCGTGGTGACGGTGACGGCATATTGCCGCGGATTGAGGCCGGTCGCGAACGCGTTCAGCGCCGGAGAATCCATGATCTTCAGCTTCGGCATGGTGATGCCGCGCGAGATGCAGAGATTTTCCAGGAGATTGTAGAGCCGCGGCTCCTCCTGCCTGGTGACGTCGCGGCCGCCGGTGACCGCGTCGATCATCGACTGGTGGAAGAAATAGGCGATGGCGATCCAGGCAATCGCCGCGGCCGTCGCAAAGGGGAAGGCGACAATGAGGTCGTGGAAGCCCCGGTTCAGATAATAGGCGACGGTGCCGTTGCCGTTGGTGACGACCTCGGCGACCAGCGCGCCGGCAAAGACCAGCACATAGACCAGCGCGAACAGGCCGGCGAGCAGCAGCATCGAACGAAATTTGTTCGAGGCGATGTGCGTGTAGAGACCATACGCGGCCATGACTGCTTCCGTTAGCTTCGGTCATTCCGGGGCACGCCAACGGCGTGAACCCGGAAACCAGAGCTTAGTGTCGCGGTCGAGGTTCCGGGTTCGCGTCTTCGACGCGCCCCGGAACGACGAAGGTGAGGATCATGCTGCAATCAGAACTTCACCTGAGGGGCGGCCTCGACCTCGGTGCGGCTGGTGCCGAGATCGAAGAAGTCCTTCTTGGTGAAACCGAACATGCCGGCGAACAAAGCGGCGGGCATCTGCTGGATGCCGGTGTTGTACTCCTGGACCGCGTTGTTGAAGAAGCGCCGGCTCGCGGCGATCTTGTTTTCGAGGTCGGAGAGCTCGCTCGCGAGCTGCTGGAAATTGGCGTTGGCCTTGAGGTCCGGGTAGGCCTCCGACAGCGCGATCAGCCGGCCGAGCGCGCCGGAGAGCTGGTTTTCGGCCGCGGACACCTGCGCCGGCCCCTGCGCCGACATCGCCGAATTGCGCGCCTTGATGACGTCGTCGAGCGTGCCGCGCTCGTGCGAGGCATAGCCCTTCACCGTCTCGACCAGGTTCGGGATCAAATCATGACGCTGCTTGAGCTGCACGTCGACATCGGCAAAGGCCTGGCCGACGCGCTGGCCCAGCGCCACCAGCCGGTTGTAGGCGCTGAACGCCAGGAACACGAAGACGACGATGACGCCGAGAACGATCCAGCCGGTCGACATGGAGGACTCCTGAAGAGGGAAGAAGGCGGGCGCTAGGGTAGACCAAATTGGCGCAGGGCGAGAGCCCCGGCGCAGAGGGAAGGTAAGGCTTGGTCGGAACAGGAACCATCCAAGTTCAAGGAGAAAGCCCTGAACGAGGTTAACTTTCGGCAATAACGGCCTCGCCCCAGCGCCAGCGGCGGGCACTCGCGTAGGCCGCTTTGTCGCGCCGCGGGACCTTCGCGAGGTCGACACCGTCCCCGGTGCAAAGCTTTGCTGTGACCTCGACCTTGCCGACCTCAGGCGGCGCCAGCACGCGTGCGGCGCGGATTGCCGGCGGCGTGCGGGTCAATGCGACATAGATGAAGCGTTCGTCCTCGAACGGCACCTCGGCGCCCTTGATCTGGCGGTGCGCCTGGGAGCGCGGCAGGCGCTGGTTGAAATGGCACCAGTCGGGTGCGATGAGCGGGCACGGTTTTTCGTGCGGGCAGGGCGCGGCGACGAAAGCGCCTTGCGCGATCAACTGCGCGCGCAGCGCGAGGATGCGGTCGTAGCCGGCAGGCGTGCCGGGCTCGATCACGACCAGCGCGTGGCGCGCTTTGGCCCACATCGTCTCCGCGAGCTTGCGCTGGTCGCCCTCGCTGAGCTCGCCGACGATGTAGCTCGCGACCACGAGATCGGCCTGCGCAACCTCGGCGAGGTTGGTGGCGGCCTCGCCGGGCAAATAGCGGCAATCGGCGAGGCGCGCGCTGTCGCGAGCGAGCTCGAGCGCGAGCCGGCTGAGCGTAGCGTTGGCGTCGAGCAGGGTGAAGTCCTGCAGGGACGGAAACGCTTCCGCGGCGGCCCAACTCGCGGTGCCAGGACCTGCGCCAACATCGAGCAGCGTTTCTGGTGCGAAGTCGGGCGCGATCTCAGCCAGCGCGCTCAGGCTCGCAGCGACGGCCGCGTAGGTGGCCGGCATCCGCGCCAGCGCATAGGCAAGTGCATCGGCCTCCGACTTGATCGTGCCGGACCCGCCGCCGGCCCGATAGGTGGTCGAGATCTTTTGCGATCGCTGCGCGGCGTCGGTGCGGGAAAAGCCCTGAAGCCTGGCGTCGAGCGCGGCCTTCAGTTCGGCGGGGAGGTTGGGCGAGATCATGTTGTCCCACCGTCATTCCGGGGCGCGCGAAGCGCGAACCCGGAAGTTCGAGATTGTCGCGCGAGATTCCGGGTTCTCGCTGCGCGAGCCCCGGAATGACGCAAAATCGTCACGCCACGTTCTGGTCGAGAATGTCCACGGCTTCGGCGAGGCTCACCGAGACCAGCTGGGAGACGCCGCGCTCGGCCATGGTGACGCCGAACAGGCGGTTCATCCGCGCCATCGTGATCGGGTTGTGCGTGATGATGATGAAGCGCGTGTCGGTCGAGCCGGTCATCTCGTGCAGGAGGTTGCAGTACCGTTCGACGTTGTGGTCGTCGAGCGGCGCGTCGACTTCGTCCAGCACGCAGATCGGGGACGGGTTGGTGAGGAATACCGCGAAGATCAGCGCCATTGCGGTCAGCGCCTGCTCGCCGCCCGACAGCAGCGACAGCGTCTGCGGCTTCTTGCCCGGCGGCTTGGCGATGATTTCGAGACCGGCCTCCAGCGGATCGTCGCTCTCGATCAGATGCAGCGCGGCCTCGCCGCCGCCGAACAGCTCGACGAACAAGCGCTTGAAGTGGTTGTTGACGACCTCGAACGAGGTCAGAAGCCGCTCGCGCGCCTCCTTGTTGAGGCTCTGGATGCCCTGGCGCAGTCGCTTGATGGCTTCGACCAAATCGTCGCGTTCGGTAACGAGGCCCGTGTGCTGGGTCTCGACCTCGCGCAGCTCTTCCTCCGCGCGCAAATTGACGGCGCCGAGGCGCTCGCGGTCGCGGCGCATCTTTTCGAGGTCTTCCTCGATGTCGTGCAGCGGCGGCAGCTCGGCGCCGGGCTCGATCTCGGCAAGGCCGGCGACGGCCTGCGGCTCGACCTCCAGCATGTCGCGGATCTCTCGCTCGATGTCCTCGAGCCGGCGCCGCGCGCCTTCCATGCGCTCCTCGGCGCGGGCGGAGGCCTCGCGGGCGCTCGACAAAGCTTCAAGCGTCAGCTTGGCAACGCGATCGGTCTCGGCCATCGCGGTCTCGGCGGTGGCGAGCGCGTCGGCGGCCATGCGGCGGTCGTTCTCGGCGTATTCGATCTCGGTGATCAGAGCGCTGCGCTTCTCGGCGAACACGGCCGGCGCGTTTTCGAGTTCGCTGCGCTCGATCGTGAGTTCGGCGATACGGGCCTGGATGGTGTCGATATGGGAGGCCGCGCTTTCCTTGCGGTTCTGCCACTCGGTGCGTTCGGCGAGGATCGCCTGGACGCGGCGGTCGGCGAGCTCAGCCTCGCGCGCCAGGGCCTGCGCCTCGGCACGGACCTGGGCGGCGATGCGGCGATGGTTTTCGATGTCGCTCCGCACGGCGGCGAGACGCGTCTCGGTGTCCTCGCTCGACGGCAGCTCGCTGATGCCGGCTTCGGCGTATTCGTAGGCAGCCTCGGCCTCGGCGCGGTCGGCGGCGAGACGGCTATGCGCTTCCGACAGCGTCGCCTTGCGCGCGGCATGGCGGCTGATCTCGCGCTCGGCGGCGGCATGGCGCTCGCGCGCGACGTTCAGCTCGCGCTGCGCGGCACGCATGGCTTCGCGGCTGGCGCCTTCGGTGCTCGCCGCCATCTGAAGCTCGGACTCGGCATTCTCCAGCGCCTGGCGCTTGATCTGCGCGTCGATGCGGGCCTGCTCCAGCTCATTCTCGATGTCGACGAGGCGGGCGCGCTCGGCGAGGCGCCGTGCCGCGCCAGTCGGGGCGTGCGCGGCGGCGACAAAACCATCCCAGCGCCAGACATCGCCCTCGGGCGAGACCAGTCGCTGGCCGGTCTTGAGCTGGGCGACCAGCTCGGCCCCGCGCTCGCGCGGCACCACGCCGATCTGCGCCAGGCGCCGCGTCAGCTCGGCCGGCGCCTGCACATGGCTCGCCAGCGGGGTGACGCCCTCGGGCAGCTCCGGATCGCCGTCCGTGACGCCGACATTGGTCCAGCGCATCGGCGCCGAGGGATCGATCGGCGCATCGAGATCGTCGCCGAGCGCGGCGCCGATCGCCTTTTCAAAGCCCTTGTCGACGGTGATGCCGTCGATGATCGGCGGCCACAGATTCTTGGTCTCGCCGTTGACGATTTTCGAGATCGTGCGCGCCTCGGTGTCGAGCCGCTGCACGCGCTTGTCGGCTTCGACCAGCGGCGAGCGCGAGGCTTCCAGCGTCTGGCGTGCGGCGACATGCGCGGCTTCGCTCGCTTGAGCTGCAGCTTCCGAAGCCGCCAGCGTCTGCTCGGCGCTCTCGACCGCGGCGGTCAGCTCGTCGAGGTCGCCGAAGCCGCCGGTCTCCGCAGCGAGCTTCTGCTCCTCGGCTGCAACATTCGCGATTTCCTGGTCGAGCCGGGCGAGCTTGTCGCGGTGGGTGCGGACGTTGGCCTCGAGCTGGTTGCGCTTGGCGGTGAGGTCGGCGAGCGCGGTGGTGAGCTCGGCGAACTGCTGCTCGGTCTCGGTCAGCACCGCCTCGGCTTCGGCGACACGCTCGTCGACGCCGGAACGCTTCTCGACGCGTGACTTGATTTCTTCCTTCAGCTCGGCGTCTTCGGTGTCGAGCCGCTGCAGCGCGACGTCGGCATCCATGGTTTGTTGCTGAGCGCGGGAAATATCGCCTTCGAACTGGGCGAGACGACGCTCGAGTTCGGCGACGCGCTCCTTGGCGCGCTCTTCCTCGCGGTCGAGCTGCTCGCGGGCATTGGTCAGGCGGTGCAGGCCTGCGGCGGCGCGCGCCTCGGCATCGCGCAGCGCCGGCATTTCGGCGGCGCGGATCGCCTGGATCCGCGCGGCCTCGGCCTGATGCTGGGTGCGCTCGGCCATCTCGCGCACGGCAAGGTCATGCGTCTGGCCGGATTCGTTGACGTCGGCATGGGCGCCGATCCAGCGTAGATGGAATAGCGTCGCTTCCGCCTTGCGGACCTTGGCCGCGACCTCGCGATAGCGCACCGCCTGGCGGGCCTGCTTCTTCAGGCCTTCCATTTGCCCTGCGAGCTGGCCGATCACGTCCTCGACGCGGGTAAGGTTGGTCTCGGCTGCCTTCAGCCGCAGCTCGGCTTCGTGGCGGCGGGCGTGCAGACCGGCAACGCCCGCGGCGTCTTCCAGCACGCGGCGGCGCTGCTCGGGCTTGGCCTGGATGATCTCGCCGATCTTGCCCTGGTGGACGAGGGCCGGCGAGCGAGCGCCGGTGGCGGCATCTGCGAACAGGATCTGCACGTCGCGGGCGCGCACGTCGCGGCCGTTGATGCGATAGACCGAGCCCGCCTCGCGCTCGATGCGGCGGGAGATTTCGAGAATCTGGCTGTCGTTCATCGCCGCCGGCGCGGTGCGATCGGCATTGTCGATCGTCATCGTCACTTCGGCGTGGTTGCGCGCCGGACGGTTGCCGGAACCGGCGAAGATCACCGCGTCCATGTCGGCGGCGCGCAAGCTCTTGTAGGAGGTTTCACCCATCGCCCAGCGCAGCGCCTCGACGAGGTTCGACTTGCCGCAACCGTTGGGTCCGACCACGCCGGTGAGGCCAGGCTCGATGACGAAGTCCGTGGGCTCAACGAAAGACTTGAAGCCGTGAAGGCGCAGGCGGGTGATTTTCATAAGCACGCATCTCTGTTGGCAGGCGCGAATCCCCCTGCCCGGACAATACCATGGAAGGCAATGTCGCTGTCTGGGCGAGTCGCGCGGGGCGCCTCATGCGGCGGACAATGGCCGCGGTGCGCCGCGAGGGCAACCAGCGAAAGCCGCTTTTCCCAAGGGATTTATGCCGGGAAAGATACGGCTTTCGAGATGCGAATCAGGATCTTGACGAGCGAATCAGCTCTTCAGCAGCGGATTGATCTTCTTGGCGAACTCCTCGAACGAAGCCTCGCCCTTGATCTTCTCGCCGTTGATGAAGAAGGTCGGCGTCGAATCCACCTTCAGAACGTCGCTGGCGTATTTCTGGTCGGCGGCGATCTTGTCGAGCAGCGCCTGGTCCTTCAGGCAAGCTTCCACCTGCTGCTGGGTGAGGCCGGCCTGCTTGCCGATCCGCGTCAGGGTCTCCGTGGTGTTCTTCGCCACCCAGTCGTTCTGCTGGCGGAACAGCATGTCGGTGACGGCGAAGTATTTCGCGGCGTCGCCATTGGCGATGCAGCGCGACAGCATCGAGCCCGCAGCGGCCTTGATGTCGAGCGGGAACTCGCGGAAGACGTAGCGGATCTTGCCGGTGTCGATGTACTCCGACTTGATCTTGGGGAACACCTGCTCGTTGAAGGCCGCGCAGTGTGGGCAGGTCATCGAGGCGAATTCGGTGATGGTCACAGCGGCGTCCTTCGGGCCGAGCGCCATGTCGGGCAGCGATACGGGCTTGGCCACAGCAGCGGCGTCCTGGGCCATGGCTTCAGGGATCAAGGCTTCGGAGATGAACCGCAGCGGCGGGAGCCCGGCGAGCGCGGCAAGACCGGTCAGCGACAGCATCGTGGTGAAGGCGCGGCGGGTGATGATCAAGGTCGGCTCCCGAATTGGCGTGGTCTTGCCCGAGGTGCGTATCGAGGTTCCCGGGCGGCCTGTCGCTAGCTTGAAACGTGGTTTGAGGCAATGGCGAGCGGCAGCAACGGGTCCAGAATAGCCCGGGAATGAGGCTCAATTTCGCTTGATGGCGGCTCCGAGCCGCGCCAGCGCCGTCTTCAATTCCTCGTCCTCGATGTCGCCCAGGCTCTCCGCCACCTTGGCGACGACCTTGGGGTCCGGCGGGCCGGGTCGCTTGCGGACCCGGGGTCGCGACAGGGGGGCCTGGCGGAAGGCGAGCTTGCCGACCGCGCTCCAGCCCAGGAAGCGGTTCACCCGTTCCAGGATCACGTCGGCCGAGTGCTGGATTTCCAGCGCCATCGGCCCCTCGACCCGCAGCACCAGCGTCGCCGGCTCCTGCGGTTGGCCCTCCACGGGCCGCGGCCACTGCATCTTAAGCGGCTCGGCATGGGCCGCGATCTCGGGTCCCGCGATCTGCGCCCACCGCGTCACCAGCTCGCGCGCCGCAAATCCCTGCTTGGCATAGGCCTCGGCAAAGACGTCGTTGAGCAGGATCCCGAGCGGCTTGGCGCTGATGGGGCCGGGTTTGGGAGGGAATTTTGCCATGGGGCCTTATAGCACTCCGGCGTGCGGCCGGCAGACTCCCCGCAGCGAAGAAAGACGTGGATGCCCGCGACGAGCGCGGGCATGACGTGGAGAGGCCGGTGCGTTGTCGCTACTGTGAGAGTATGAGCACCAAACCCGCCCGGATGGCGACATCGGAACCGAGACCGTCAGAGACCGTGTCGCGCCCCGTCGCGTTGCTCGCCTGGTACGACCGCCACCGCCGCAGGCTGCCCTGGCGCGCCGCGCCCGGCGAGACCTCGGATCCCTACCGCGTTTGGCTCTCGGAGATCATGCTGCAGCAGACCACGGTGAAGGCGGTCGGGCCCTATTTCGAGAAATTCGTCGCGCGCTGGCCTGACGTCACGGCCTTGGGAACCGCCTCGCTTGATGACGTGCTGCGGATGTGGGCCGGGCTCGGCTATTATTCGCGCGCGCGCAATCTCCATGCCTGCGCGGTCGCGGTGACGCGCGAGCATGGCGGTGTGTTCCCCGATACCGAGGAGGGGCTGCGCGCGTTGCCGGGGATTGGGCCCTACACGGCGGCGGCGATTGCGGCGATCGCGTTCGACCGCCACACCATGCCTGTCGACGGCAATATCGAGCGCGTGGTGTCGCGCCTGTATGCGGTCGAGGAGGAGCTGCCGCAGGCCAAGCCGCTGATCCAGCGGATGGCAGCGACGCTGCTGGCCAACGCACGTGCCGGCGACAGTGCCCAGGCCCTGATGGATCTGGGCGCCTCGATCTGCACGCCGAAGAAACCGGCCTGTTCACTATGCCCATTGAACGAGGATTGTGTGGCGCGCGCGCAGGGCACGCAGGACACCTTTCCGCGCAAGGCGCCGAAGAAGAGCGGGACGCTGCGGCGCGGCGCTGCCTTCGTCATCACGCGTGGCGATGAGCTGCTGGTCCGCTCGAGGCCCGAAAAGGGCCTGCTCGGCGGCATGACCGAGGTGCCGGGCTCGAACTGGCTCGCCGGACAGGAAGACGCAGCGGCGAAGCGGCAGGCGCCTGAGTTGAAAGGGCTGTCGCGCTGGCAGCGCAAGGTCGGCGTGGTCAGCCACGTCTTCACGCATTTTCCGCTGGAACTCGTGGTCTACACCGCGAAGGCCGAAGCCCGCACCCGGGCACCAGCGGGCATGCGTTGGGTGCCGATCGCGACGCTGGCGGACGAGGCGCTACCCAACGTCATGCGCAAGGTGATCGCGCACGCGCTGGACCTTTCATCGGGGCCAGCTTCCTGACAGCACGCTGGCAGCAGCGCTGCGCTATCAGCATGCAATATGGAGGCTGCCAATGGTCAAGACCGCGCTCGACAACTTCAAGAGGCCGCCTTGTGCCGAGCTATTGGGGTGGCGCCTGCTCGATGCTCGTCCCGACGAGGGTTGGATCAAGCTCGGCTTCGAAGGCAGGCCTGAGTTCTGCAACCCTGCTGGATTCATTCAAGGCGGCATGCTCTCGGCAATGCTCGACGACACGATGGGACCCGCGGTCCTCGTGATGAGCGAGGGCCGCCTCTACACCACCACCATCAGCATGACCGTGAATTTCCTCGCGCCCGCAAAGCCTGGCCCGATCATCGGCGAAGCCAGGGTGACGCAGCTCGGCAGGACCATCGCGTTCGTCGAGGCCAAGTTGATGGCGGAGGATGGCACGGTGCTGGCGACGGCCAGCGCGAGCGAGCGATTGCTGGAGGCGGCAAGGGTGGTGAAGTGAGGCGAGTGCGTGCGATTCGCCTCCGCCAAATTTCCGGGTCGTCATGCCCGGGCTTGCTCACACCCGCGCGCGCACGTCCTTGCTCACGATCGGCGGCTTGGCGTTCAGCGCCTCGACCTGGAAGCCCGCCACGCGCTTGTAGTTCGCGGCGATGTCTTCCAGCTCTTTTTGTGACAGCACGTCGGTGACGACCTTGTAGCCGTCAGGCGCGCGTTCTTCGACGAGCTGCATCACCTGCTCGGGGCCGTTCTTGCGGTTGAGCAGCACGAGATCGGTGGTCGCAGGCCGCCGCTCGGCCTCATAGGCGAGCAGAGCTGCGGTCGTCGGGCCATGCGCCAGGATCTCGCGGGTGATGGTGCGGGCATCCAGGATCGCCTGCGAGGCGCCGTTCGAGCCGATCGGGTACATCGGATGCGCGGCATCGCCCATCAGCGTCACCTTGCCGAAGGTCCATTGCGAGACCGGATCGCGGTCGACCAGCGGATACTCGTAGGCGTGCGGACAATTCCTGATCAGGCCGGGCACGTCGAGCCAGTCGAATGTCCAGCTCTCGAACCAGGGCAGGAACTCGTCCAGCCGCGCGGTGCGGTTATAGTCCTCGCGGCGCCATTGATAGGTCGGCGGCATGTGCCGCTCGGCGACCCAATTGATCAGGTGGTTGCCTGCGGCGTCCGGCTCCTTCGAGATCGGATAGCAGACGAATTTCAGGATCTCGTGGCCGGCCATGATCATGGTGCGGCCGGTGAGGAAGGCTTTCGAAGGGGTGACGCCGCGCCAGAGAATGCGGCCGTTCCAGATCGGTGGGCCTTCGTTCGGATAGAGCTTTTCGCGCGCGGCGGAATGGATGCCGTCGGCGGCGATCAGGATCGCGCCTTCATATGTGCCTGCGGCCTTGCCGGTCGCCTTGTCGATGAAGTCGGCACGCACGCCGCTGGCCGTCTCGGTCCAGCCGGTCAGATGATGGCTGGTCAAAAGGTTCTCGCGGCCGAGCCGCTCGATTGCGGCATCGAGCAGGATCTGCTGCAGCGTGCCACGATGGATCGAGAATTGCGGCCATTTGTAGCCGGCTTCCAGCCCGCGCGGCTCGCTCCAGATCGGCTTGCC
>NZ_LJYG01000110.1:184823-187093 GCF_001440035.1 Bradyrhizobium manausense
CAGGCGGGCGGATGTGGGCAACTGCGAAGAGGATGTCGTGCTCTAGACCTCGGGGGCAACAGCCGTTAACTTCCGGCTTTCCCATGAGGTCCGACATGCTCAAGCTCTACTACGCCCCCGGCACCTGCGCGCTCGCCACCTACATGACCCTCGAGGAGGCCGGCGCCGACTACACGGCTGAACGGCTGAGCCTCAAGGACAATCAGCAGAACAGCCCGGAATATCTCGCCATCAACCCGAAGGGGCGTGTCCCGGCCCTGGTGACCGACCGCGGCGTCCTCACCGAGACGCCGGCGATGCTGGCCTATATCGCGCAAATCTTCCCGAAGGCGAAACTCGCGCCGCTCGACGATCCCTTCGACTTCGCCCAGGTGCAGTCGTTCAACTCCTATCTGTGCTCGACCGTGCACATCAATCACGCCCACAAGCTGCGCGGCGCGCGCTGGGCGACACAGGAGAGCTCGTTCGCCGACATGAAGGCGATGGTGCCGCAGACCATGGGCGCCTGCTTCAAGCTGATCGAGCAGAGGATGTTCAAAGGTCCGTGGGTGATGGGCGATCAGTTCACGGTCTGCGATCCCTATCTCCACACGCTCTCGCACTGGCTCGAAGGCGACAGCGTCGACATCAACGCCACGCCGAAGATCGCCGACCATTTCAAGCGCATGATGGATCGTCCCGCGATCCGCAAGGTGATGGACGCGCAGAAGGCGTGAAGGCAGATCTTGTAGGGTGAGTTAGTGAAGCGTAACCCACCTCTTTACTATCAGCGGATACAGAAGTGGTGGGTTACGCCTTCGGCTGACCCACCCTACAAAGCTTTCTTCTCCAACTCCCGCCCCGTCTCCAGCATCAGCCGCCGCAGCCAGATCGAGCCCGGGTCCATCTGCGCCCGGGTCGGATAGAACATGAACTGCTCGTCGATCCCGGGATCGAGCGGCGGCGCGACGGTGACGAGGCCGAGCTGCTTCGATAGCGCGGCGATCAGCCGCCGCGGCACGAAGGCGACGAGGTCGGTCCGGGCGGCGACGTGCAGGGCCTCGAGATAGCCCGAGACCACCAGCGAGACGTGCCGCTCGATGCCTTTGCTGCGCAGCCAGGTGTCGATCAGGTCCTCGGGCTGGCCGCGGATGATCACGCCGACATGGCGCGCGGCGAGGAACGCCTCGCGCCGCTTCAGCTTTGGCGCAAGCGGGTGGCCGCGCCGCACGGCGAGCGCATCGCCGTCGGTGTAGAGCAGCTGGCGATGAAAACCCTTGAAGGCGTTGCCGATCGAGATCACGAGGTCGATGGTGCGGGCGAACTCGGCGTGAAAGATCGCCGGTCCCCGCCACGGCACGACGTCGATGCGGACATTGGGCGCAAGGCGCGTGACCTTCTCCATCAAGGGCGGCATCAATAGCTCGACGGCGAGGTCAGGCATCATCAGGCGGAACTGCCGCTCGCTGCGCGCGGCGTCGAATGCCTCGGGCACGAACAGCCCGCGCACCTGGTCCAGCGCCTGCGCCAGCGGCCCGCGCAGGGCTTGCGCCCGCGGCGTCAGCTCCATCCGTGCGCCGGTTCGCACCAGCAGCGGGTCGCCGAAGATATCGCGCAGCCGCTGCAGGGCGTGGCTGGTGGCCGGCTGTGACAGCCCGATGCGCATGGCGGCGCGGCTGACATTGGCCTCGCGCAGCAGCGCGTCGAGCGCAGTCAGGAGGTTGAGATCGAGCGAATTCAAATTCATGAGACGAATAGATATCATATTCGCTATCGATTTGAAGAATTCCAATCAAGCGGCGATGTTCTCCCGTGTTGCCATGACAAGGAGATGCCGCCATGAGCGCTGCCGCCAACAAGAAACTGATGCAGGATATTTTCGCCGCCGCCGCCAGCCCCGACCCTGATGTCCGCGACCGGTCGCTGTTCAGCGCAAGCCTTGCCGACGACGCCAAATGGATCGTCACCGGCCAGTATTCCTGGTCACGCACCTTCACCGGCAAGGACGCGATCCTCAAGGATCTGCACGGCTATGTGCGCTCCCGCCTGCGCGACCGCGCGCGCACGGTCGCCGAGCGCTTCATCGCCGATGGCGACATCGTCGTGGTCGAGGCCAAGGGCGACAACGTCACGCCGGAGGGCGTGCGCTACGACAACGACTATTGCCTGGTGTTTCGGTTCGAGGACGGCAAGATCAAGGAGATCCGCGAGTACTGCGACTCCGTGCTGACCGAGAAGGTGCTGGGCCGGTTCCCGCAAGCAGCAGTCAGGGCTGCCGGCTGATCCGGCTG
>NZ_LJYG01000110.1:187120-194332 GCF_001440035.1 Bradyrhizobium manausense
CCCGCCAGCGCCTCCGCGCGAGCAGGAAGGACACAATTAACAAGTGTGCTTCATGGTGTCGCCGCGCAGCGAGAAACGCCGTGAGGACGTTCGGCTGCTCGAATCCGGGGGGCGGGCATGCTGGGCATTCGTTTGAGAATTCGGGGACGTCTTTACGCCGGGTTCACGGCTCTTGCCGCCGTGGGCCTGATCATGACCGTGGTTGCCGTCTGGAACCTGTGGACGGTCCAGGACCAGGTCGCGAAAATGTCCGCCTTCTCGGACAATGCAGCGCGCGTTCGGGAAATATCGGTCCATCTCCAGGCGCTGCAACGGGCCAATCTGCGCTACATCTATGACGCCAACGAACCCGCCTTCAAGGAGGCCGCGGAGCGGGAGGCGGCGGCGGTCGAGTTGCTGAAAGCGGCCTCGGCGGCGTCCTTCACCGAGGAGCGGCGCAAGATCTACGACGGCCTCATCGGCGATATCGACAAGCTGCAGGCGCTGCGCGAGCGCATGGGCGCAGCGGTCAAGGAGACGACGAAGGGCAAGGCCGCCCTGCTGCCCGGTGGCGAGGAACTGAACACCTATGCCGGCAAGCTGGTCATTGCGGCGCATGGCACCCACGATCCCGAGATCACCGCGCCCGTCGCCGACCTCGAGTCCAAGATCCTGCAGGCGCGTCTGGCGAGCTGGCGCTTCCTCGCCATGCGCGATTCCAAGGCGTCCTCGACCTTCAGAGCCAATACCGAGAGGGCGCAGCAACGGATCACGGCGCTCCAGGACGCCACCCTGCCGGAGCAGGTCAAGTCTGCGCTCGCGCCCGTCAGGACCTCGCTTTCGTCCTACCAGGCGGCGTTCGAGGCGACGTCCGCCGCAATCCTCGTGGCGGAGGAGACCTACCGCAACAACATTGCGCCCTTGATCGCCGGAAGCATCGACAAGCTCAAGGTCGCGGATGCCGAGCTCACGGCCGACTCCCAGAAGACGCGAACGATCGCCGCAGGCGTCATCGCCAGCACGACGTGGATTCAGGCGGCCGCAGGTGGCCTCGCAGTCGTATTCAGCGTGATCGTCGCCTTCCTGATCGCCCGCAGCATCGTCGGTCCGCTGACCTCGATGACGCGCGCGATGGGTCGGCTCGCCGGCGGCGACCTCGCGGTCGAGATCCCCTCGCGCGGCAAGACCGACGAGATCGGCGACATGGCCAAGGCGATCCAGGTGTTCAAGGACAGCATGATCGACACCGAGCGCCTGCGCCACGAGCAGGCCGAGAGCGAGGCGCGGCAGGCCGAGGATCGCAAGAAGGACATGGTCCGCCTCGCCGACCAGTTCGAGCAGGCGATCGGTGAGATCGTCGACACCGTGTCGTCGGCCTCCAGCGAGCTCGAGGCCTCGGCCGGCACGCTGACGACGACGGCGACGCGCGCCCAGGACCTGTCGACGGAAGTCGCCTCCGCATCGCAGGAAGCCTCGGCCAACGTCCAGGCCGTCGCCTCGGCGACCGAGGAGCTCTCGTCCTCGGTGAGCGAGATCGCCCGTCAGGTCCAGGACTCCGCCCGCATCGCCGGCGAGGCGGTGGAGCAGGCAAGCAAGACCAACGCCCGCGTCAGCGAGCTCTCCAAGGCGGCTGCCCGCATCGGCGACGTGGTCGAGCTGATCAGCACCATCGCCGGCCAGACCAATCTGCTGGCGCTCAACGCCACCATCGAGGCCGCGCGCGCGGGCGAGGCCGGCCGCGGCTTTGCCGTGGTCGCCTCCGAGGTCAAGGCGCTGGCCGAGCAGACCGCAAAGGCGACCGGCGAGATCGCCCAGCAGGTCTCCGGCATCCAGACCGCGACCGAAGAGTCGGTCGGCTCCATCAGGGAGATCAGCGGCACCATCGAGCGGCTGTCGGAAATCTCCTCGGCGGTCGCCGCTGCCGTGGAAGAGCAGGGCGCAGCGACGCAGGAGATCTCCCGCAACGTCCAGCAGGCCGCGCACGGCACCCAGCGCGTCTCGACCAATATCCGCGACGTCCAGCGCGGCGCGGCCGACACCGGCTCGGCCTCGTCGCAGGTCCTGTCGGCGGCGCGCTCATTGTCGACAGACAGCAACCGATTGAAGACCGAGGTCGCAAAGTTCATCGCGTCGGTCAACGCTGCCTGAGGTGCCTGAGCATGGCCGGGGAGAGCGACCGCGGGTTTGCCGGACGGTGTCCGCGGGGTGCGCAGATCAGCCGGCGCAGACGAAGCCGATGCCGGCCGCGACGATCATCGCGGCGCCGACCGCTTCCAGGCGAAGCCCGAGCTTGGCCGCGAGATGCATGTCGGAGACGCGCGCTTTGCGCTCCGAGCCGCGCGCGTAGCCGTGCACGATGACATCGTGATTGAAATTGTCGTGCGCCTCGTTGCTGCTCGCGAGCCCGACACAGATCACGAGCACGCCGAACAAAGCGAGGCCGAAAAAGCCGAGCAGGGCGATCAGGAACATCGGAAACATGCCGACCAGGAAGATCGGCAGCAGCGGCACCAGCAGCAAGGTCTCGGACTGTCGTCGCATGGGAGCCGGACCGTCAGGACGGTTTCATCGCTCAAAGGTAGTCCTGATGGCGCCAGCGTCCAATCAACACTATGTCATTCCGGGGCGCGCCGCTTGGCGCGAGCTTGGAATCCATTGGGCCGCAGCTGCTGTCGTTCGATGGAGTCCGGGTTCTCGCTTCGCGAGCCCCGGAATGACGGAGAAACCTACTCCGCCGCCATGCCGGCGCGGATCTCGGCGCGGAGCTCGTCGATCAGCTTGAGACCCTTGTTGGTCTCGACATGCCAGAAGGTCCAGCCGTTGCAGGCCTGCGCGCCTTGCGCCACCGCGCCGATGCGGTGGATCGAGCCGACCTTGTCGCCGAACATGATGGCGCCGTCGGCACGCACCAGCGCGCCCAGCTTCTTCTTGGCGTCGAACAGTTTTGTGCCGGGCATGATCATGCCGCGCTCGATCAATTCGGAGAACGCCACGCGCGGCGCCTCGCGCGCGGTCATGAACGGGGCAAGGCTCTCTTCCGGCAGCGGCTCGACCGCGGCGATGCGCGCCTCTGCCGCCTTGGCATAGGTCTTGTCGCGCTCGAAGCCGATATAGGAACGGCCGAGGCGTTTTGCGACCGCGCCGGTCGTGCCGGTGCCGTTGAAGGGATCGATCACGAGGTCGCCGGGCTTGGACGAGGACAGCAGCACGCGCGCCAGCAGGCCTTCCGGCTTCTGCGTCGGGTGCACTTTCTTGCCGTCGGCGCCCTTGAGGCGCTCCTCGCCGGTGCAGAGCGGGATCAGCCAGTCGGAGCGTGCCTGCACGTCCTCATTGGCCGCCTTCAGCGCCTCGTAGTTGAAGGTGTAGCCCTTGGCCTTTTCGTCACGCGCCGCCCAGATCATGGTCTCGTGCGCATTGGTGAAGCGTCGGCCGCGGAAATTCGGCATCGGATTGGTCTTGCGCCAGACGATGTCGTTCAGGAGCCAGAAGCCGAGGTCCTGCATGATCGCGCCGACGCGGAAGATGTTGTGATAGGAGCCGATCACCCAGATCGTCGCCGACGGCTTCATCGCAGCCCGCGCGGCGAGCAGCCAGGCGCGGGTGAAATCGTCATAGGCGGAGAATGAATCGAACTTGTCCCAGTCGTCGTTGACGGCGTCGACATGGGATTCGTCGGGGCGCTTGAGATCGCCCTTGAGCTGCAGATTGTAGGGCGGATCGGCGAACACGAGATCGACCGAACCTGGCTTGAGCTTCGACATCTCGGCGACGCAATCGCCGACAATGATGCTGTGCGAAGCAGACTCAAAGTTTGTGCGGGGCGCCTTTGCAGACGCCCCGCGACGCGACACTACCATGACTCAAGAACTCTGACTCAGGCGACGCTGTCGGCGACGCGGGACCAAACAACCGACTGGCCGTTACAATGGAGCGGCAAAGTAAAAATCGACTTAACCCGCCGCTTTCGTGAGCAGGCCCCGCATCGCATGTTGCGCGCGGGAAGCTGCGCGCAATTGCCGTGTTTTGTAGTGTGTTTCGCGTTTCTTCGCGTTGCGGGGGTGGCTGGATCTGCAAAAGACTCCCAAATTTCTCTCGGAAAAAATTGCTTGGCCCTCGGAAAAAATTGCTGGCGTCGCAGGCTGTCGCACTAGGCAATAATTGCCGAGCGGGATATTGATTAACGCAATGGAAATTTTAGGTATGTGGCGCGTTAAGGTTTTCGCATTTCTGCCGTGCCCCGCGCCGTGATATCGCCGATCTTAAGGGAAGCCGCCATGCGCTACGATGATTTCCGCCGCAGCGACGACATCGAGGATCGTCGCGACGACGGCGGTGGAGGATTCGGCGGCGGAGGCGGCGGCTTCGGTCTGCCGATGGGCGGTGGCGGCCTCGGCATCGGCACCATCATCGTGCTTGGTCTGGTCGGCTACGCCTTCGGCATCGACCCGCGCATCCTGATCGGCGGCGCCGAGATCCTCACCGGTGGCGGCCAGGCGCCGAGCTACCAGAGCGACCGTCCCTCCAGTCAGGCCAAGCGCGGCGCGCCGACCGACGAGATGGGCAGCATGATCTCCGGCATCCTCGGCGAGATCGACGATCGCTGGAGCGAGATCTTCCAGGCGAGCGGCCAGTCCTACACCGGTCCGAAGGTCGTGCTGTTCCGCAACGCCACCAATGGCGGCCGCTGCGGCCGGGCCGAGTCGGCGATGGGGCCGTTCTACTGCCCGCCGGACCGCACCATCTTCCTCGACACCTCGTTCTTCCGCGAGGTCGAGACGCGCTTCCGCGGCTGCTCCGGCAAGTCGGCGTGCAACTTCACCACCGCCTACATCATCGCGCATGAGGCCGGACATCACATCCAGAACCTGCTCGGCATCATCCCCAAGGTGACGCGGTTGCAGCAGCAGGCCAGCAGCAAGGCCGAGTCGAACGCGCTCCAGGTCAAGGTCGAGCTGCAGGCAGATTGTCTGTCCGGCATCTGGGTCAATCGCGAAGCGAAGAAGCGCCCGAACTTCCTCGAGGCCGGCGACATCGACGCCGCGCTGACCACGGCGAGCGCGATCGGCGACGACACGCTGCAGCGCCAGGCGACGGGGCGTGTGGTGCCCGACTCCTTCACCCACGGCTCGGCCGCGCAGCGCAAGCAATGGTTCATGACCGGCTATCAGCAGGGCACGCTGCAGGCATGCAACACGTTCGGCGGCGGCGGGCCGTAGTTATCCGTCATCCTGAGGTGCTCGCCTCTTCGGCGAGCCCTAGAGGATGACGAGCCCGTGGCCCATCCTTCGAGGCTTCACCTTGCGATGCGCCGCATCGCAAGGCTCGCACCTCGGGGGCGAACGCAAGTGCGTTCGTCCCGGGATGACGGCAGTCCTTGAGGAAGCAGGAGCAAAGTTGTGGCCTCCATCGACGAATCCAAGCAGTTCATCCCGCTCAACATCGCGGTGCTCACCGTCTCCGACACGCGCGCGCTGGCCGATGACAAATCCGGCCAGACGCTCGTCGACCGGCTGACAGCAGCCGGTCATCATCTCGCCGCGCGCGAGATCGTCACCGACGATGTCGAGGCCATCCGCGCCGTCATCCGCCGCTGGATCGCAGATGACAGCGTCGATGTCGTCATCACCACCGGCGGCACCGGCTTCACCGGGCGCGACGTCACGCCGGAGGCGATCGAGCCGCTGTTCGAGAAGCGCATGGATGGTTTCTCGATCGCCTTCCACATGCTGAGCCATGCCAAGATCGGCACCTCGACGATCCAGAGCCGCGCCACCGCAGGCGTTGCGGGTGCGACCTACATCTTCTGCTTACCCGGATCGCCCGGCGCCTGCCGCGATGGCTGGGACGGCATCCTCGCCAGCCAGCTCGACTACCGCACACGCCCCTGCAATTTCGTCGAGATCATGCCGCGGCTGGACGAGCACCTGCGCCGGCCGAAAGCGCAGGGCGCGACGGTGTAGGTGCGGAGGTCGCTCGGGAGTCGCTCCGCATCATCGGTGTCGTAGGGTGGGTTAGCTCAGCGGCTGCGCAAAGCGCAGGCGTTGAGCGTAACCCACCATCTTCGATCGGCATTTTCGGAAGCGTGGTGGGTTACGGCTTCGCCTAACCCACCCTACGAGACCGCGCTCGTGGCGACATCGCTACAAATCCATCTCCCATGTCTCGCCCACAAGATCATGCCCAAAACTGTGATGCGGCTTGGTTGCGACCAGCTCGAAGCCGGCGCTCTTGTAGATGCCGCGGGCGGCGACCAGGATGCTCTGCGTCCACAGCGTCATCCTTTTGTAGCCGCGCTCGCGCGCGCCCCGGATGCATTGCTCGACCAGAACGCGGCCGACACCGAGGCCGCGCGCTTTCTTCTCCACCTGCAACAGGCGCAGCTTGGCGATCTCGTCGGTGGCCTTGACCAGGAAGACCGAGCCGACCGGCTCGCCATTCAATTCGGCGATCCAGCAATGCTCGCGTGCGGCGTCGTAAGACTTGATGAACTGCGCGCAGATCTCGGCGACCAGCGCCTCGTAGCTGATGTCCCAGCCGTAGTCCGCGGCATAGGCGGCGCCTTGCTTTGAGATGACCCAGCCCATGTCACCGACGCGGTGGCTGCGCAGCACGACGGATGCGGGCTGGCTCCGGCGTTGCTCGAGCACGGCCTGGATGGTCGCCATCGCCTGGGTAAGCCGCGCTGCATCGCCGGCCGAGAGCCGGGCCAGCATGGCGGCGACCTCGTTCTGCGAGCCCAGGTTCAGCTTGGCGAAGGCCTGGCGGCCCTTGGCGGTGAGGCTGAGCTGGTACTGCCTGCGATCCGCGGGCAGGGGCGTGCGCGTGATCAGCCCCTGTTCGTCGAAGCTCTGGACGATGCGGCTGAGATAGCCGGGGTCGAGACCGAGCTCGTTGCCAATCTCCTTCGCCGAAGCGTCGTCGCGATGCGCGAGCTCATAGAGCACGCGGGCCTCGCTCAGCGAGAATGGGCTCTGGCCGAGGTGCTGGTCGAGCACGCCGAGCTTGCGGGTATAGAAGCGGTTGAAGGCGCGCACTGCCGCGATCTGGTCGTCGACACCGTTGATAGTCATGGAACTGATTGGCATGGGACACCTCAATAATTGCCATTGTCAAATAATTATTTGATTTTGGCAAGTATGTGGTGGCCCTACCCGACCATGACGATCCGGCTGCGCAGCAACGTCCGGGAGGAACGGCCAAGCCGCCGCAGCAGCCGGGCCTCGGAACGGCGGG
>NZ_LJYG01000110.1:194340-199877 GCF_001440035.1 Bradyrhizobium manausense
GGTGGATAGCCGCCGATCCTGTCGTAATGGTCTCGCGCGATCAAAAGCCCCTGATCGCCGAGCGGGCCGACCAGCTTGCGCGCCACAAACCAGAGCAGGTCGCGGAAACCGGTATTTGCGTAGGGCGAACGCGCGTAGCGAAACACGGCCGCGCGGTCCCGGCCACTGGCCGCGACGGCCTGGATGAATTGGGTTGTTTCCTCGATCCAGCCGGTGTCCAGCACCGCGCCGGCCGGGAGGAACATCAGCCACGGCGAACGGGCCTGGAGTGCGCCGGCGGCCAGCGCTGCGCCCTGCGAAGTTCCCTCATAGCCGATGTAACGGCAGCCGGCGACGTCGGCAACGCGCTCGATGACGCCGTTGCGGGTGCCGTCGACCAGCAAAACTTCCTTGATGATGCCCGCTGCGGCGCCGGGAACCAGCGCGGCCAGAGTTGCGACCGCCGTCTGCTCGACGCCTTCAGTCGCTATGATGACGCTCAGCATGATTGAGGCTTCGATATCAGCACTTCGGGAGAAGCGTAACTCGTTATGATATTGTCATAAACACGCAGCGATGCCGAGTGCAACTTTTGGCGGCGTTTGGTCGGCCATGGTAAACCACCGCCGGTCCATCGCGGTCGAATGTGTCGCGTGCAGGGTGGTCATATTGCCGAATATTTCGGCGAGTGACGGGAGCGAGATGTCCAATGACCGTCGATCAACTTCCCGCTGGTGCGCTGTCAACATCGCCGAAGCCGGACCCCGCGCCGACCTTGCGGATCCGCGCCGTGATGCTCGGCGAACGCATCAACGCCTCGAACCTCGAACTCGGCACCCTCGTGTCCTCGACGCCGGCGGCGTTTCGCGTCCATGGCGGCCTCGCCGTGATCTTCCGCTACGGTGTCGTGGTGCTGATCGGCCTCCTCCCTTCGGAGGAGAAGGTGTTGCTCGACAGCCTGAAGTCCCGCGTGACCGGCGAGCTCAGCCCGATCGAGGAGGAGACCGCCCAGGCGCAGCTGTGCAAGGACGAAAGCGCCGAGGCGATCCAGCCGGGCGGGCCGATCTGCCTCTCCAAGTTCTCCGACGAGCGACTGTTGCTGATCGCGGACGCGCTCGCCAAGAGCACGTCACTGGCGCGCGACGAGCGGCGTGTCGCTGCGGTCTTCGATGTCATCGAGCCCTTCGCGCGGGAGCTTGCCGAGAAGGGCCGGACGTCGCGACGCCGCAGGGGCATCCTGCAATTGATCGGCAACGCGCTGCTGGTGCAGCAGCGCGTCGCCGGCCGCGTTGCGGTCGCCGAGAAGCCCGATGCGCTCTGGGAAAAACCCCAGCTCGACCGGCTCTATGCGCGTCTCGAAGATGAGTACGAGCTGAAGGAGCGCCTCGACACGCTGGAGCGGAAGCTCACGGTTATTTCCGAGACCGCCGACGCGCTGACCGACATCATCGACACGCAACGCTCACTGCGGCTCGAAATCGCGGTGGTGGTGCTGATCGTGATCGAAGTCGTGATCGGGTGTGTCCAGATCTTCGCGGGGGGTCACTGAGCGTCGAGCCTGCGCGTTGTCGTGCCGGATGTCTCGGCGAGCGAGGTCTCGTAGGGTGGGCAAAGGCGCACTTGCGCCGTGCCCACCACCTGGCCCGTATCATGAAAGTGGTGGGCACGCTCCGCTTTGCCCACCCNCCCTACGATACAGTCCCCGCAGCTTGCAGCACCGCGACACAATGCCGTGCGATTGTCAGCTCCTCGTTGGTCGGGATGACGAACAGATCGACAGCACTGTCCTCCGCATTGATCCGCTCGCGCCCCTTCTCATCCGCCGCTGCATCGATGCGCACGCCGAGCCAGGCGAGCCGCTCGCCGATGGCGCTGCGGATCTCTTTCGCATGCTCGCCAATTCCGCCGGTGAAGACGAGGCCGTCGAGCCCTCCCAGCGTGTTGGCCATGACCGCGATCTCCTGCGCTGCGCGGAAGACGAAGAGATGGACCGCCTCGTGCGCGGACGCCTCGCTGCTCGCCAGCAGCGTCCGCATGTCCGCGGAGAGGCCGGAGACGCCCAGCAGCCCTGACTCGTGATAGAGCAGATGCTGTAGATCTTCGCTCGTCATCTTCTCATGCTGGAGAAAATAAAGCAGCACGCCTGGATCGATCGCCCCGCAGCGGGTGCCCATCACGAGACCGTCGAGCGGTGTCAGTCCCATTGTAGTGTCGACGCTGCGGCCCTCGCGCATGGCGCAGAGGCTTGCGCCATTACCGAGATGGGCGATGACGACGCGCTTCGTGGCGAGTTGCGGCGCGATCTCGGCGAGCCGGCCTGCGATATATTCGAATGAGAGCCCGTGGAAGCCGTAGCGCCGCAGGCCCTGCACCTCGTAGCGCTTCGGGATCGCGAAGCGATTCATCGGCGGCGTCATGCCGTGATGAAACGCGGTGTCGAAACAGGCGATCTGCGTCAGCGCAGGCCGGATCATTCTGACCGGGTGGACCGGTGCGAGGCACCGCGGCTGATGCAGCGGCGCCAGCGGCGTCAGCGCCTCCAGCTTGGCGTAGACCTCGTCAGTCAATTCCACCGGGCCTGAATATTCCGGGCCACCATGAACGATGCGGTGACCGACAGCGCGCAAGCGGTGATCACCGAAGCGGTCCTCGACGAAAGCGAGCACGTCGGCGAACAGATGGCCGCCGTCGGCATCCGACGCCTGCCGCTGGGTCTCGAACAGGGCCTCGCCCGATGGGGTCTTGGCCACCAGCCGCGGCTTCGCCTCGTGCTCGTCGAGCAGGCCCTTGCAGAGCAGGGCAGGTTCGGTGCCCGAGATCTCGAACAAGCCGAACTTGATGCTCGACGAGCCCGCATTGAGGACAAGGACCGCGTCCGCCATGGCGCCGTCAATCGCCGGCTTCGGCCGGCGTGGTGCCGCCGGCACTGTTCTGCCAGACCCAATTTTGAATGTCCGGCATGTCCTCGCCATGCTCGCGTACATAACGCGAATGCTCGATCAGCTTGTCGCGAAACTGCTGTTTGACCTGTGCGGCCTTGGTCGACAGGCCTGGCACGCGCTCGATCGCCTCGATCGCGAGGTGGTAGCGGTCGAGCTCGTTGAGCACGACCATGTCGAACGGCGTCGTGGTGGTGCCTTCCTCGGCAAAGCCGCGCACATGCAGGCCGGCATGGTTGGTGCGGTTATAGGTGAGGCGGTGGATCAGGTGGGGATAGCCGTGATAGGCGAAGATCACGGGCTTGTCCTTCGTGAACAGGCTGTCGAAATCGCGATCGGACAGGCCATGGGGATGCTGCTCCCTGGGTTGCAGCGTCATGAGGTCGACGACGTTGACGACGCGGATCCTTAACTCCGGCAGCGCCTTGCGCAGCAGGTCGACGGCGGCGAGCGTCTCCAAGGTCGGCACATCGCCGGCGCAGGCCATCACCACGTCGGGTTCGCTGTTCGCGTCCTCGTTGCTGGCCCAGGTCCAGATGCCGATGCCGGCATCGCAATGCGTCGCGGCCTCCTGCATCGACAGCCATTGTGGCGCCGGCTGCTTGCCGGCGACGATGACGTTGATGCGGTTGTAGGTGCGCAGGCAATGATCGGCGATCCAAAGCAGCGTGTTGGCGTCGGGCGGGAAATAGATGCGGACGATGTCGGCCTTCTTGTTGGCGACGAGATCGACGAACCCCGGGTCCTGGTGGCTGAAGCCGTTGTGGTCCTGGCGCCAGACATGCGAGGTCAGGAGATAGTTCAGCGAGGCGATCGGCCGTCGCCATGGCAGGTGCCGCGTCACCTTCAGCCATTTGGCGTGCTGGTTGAACATGGAATCCACGATGTGGATGAAGGCCTCGTAGCAGGAGAAGAAGCCGTGCCGTCCGGTCAGCAGATAGCCTTCGAGCCAGCCCTGGCAGAGGTGCTCGCTCAAGACCTCCATCACGCGGCCGTCCTGTGCCAGATGCACGTCGTAAGGTTCGATCGGCTCCATCCAGACCCGTTCGGTCGCATCGAACACGGCATCGAGGCGGTTTGATGCGGTCTCATCAGGACCCACGATGCGGAAATTGCGCTCCCCGGCGTTGAGGCGGATGACGTCGCGCAGGAACTTGCCGAGCTCGCGTGTGGCTTCGCTTGTCACGCCGCCGGGCCGCGGCACCTCGACGGCAAAGCTGCGGAAGTCGGGCAGCTTCAGCTCCTTCTTGAGCAGCCCGCCATTGGCGTGCGGGTTGGCGCCCATGCGTCTGTTACCTTGGGGCGCGAGGGCCTGAAGCTCGGGAACGAGCGCGCCGCTGGCGTCGAACAGCTGGTCCGGCTCGTAGCTGCGCATCCAGTCTTCGAGAATCTTCAAGTGAGCCGGGTTCTCCCGGCAGTTCGCGACGGGCACCTGATGCGCGCGCCAAAAGCCTTCGACCTTTTTCCCGTCAACCTCCTTCGGGCCGGTCCAGCCCTTCGGGCTGCGCAGCACGATCATCGGCCAGCGCGGCCGCTCCACGCTCGCACGCCCGTCGCGGGCGTGCAGCTGGATCGAGCGGATGCTGGCGATCGCGACGTCGAGCGCATCGGCCATCGCCCGGTGCATCAGCTTGGGATCGTCGCCTGCGACGAACAGCGGCTCGTGGCCGAATCCGCGGAACAGATCGCGGATCTCGCTGTCGGGCATCCGGCCGAGCACGGTTGGACCCGCGATCTTGTAGCCGTTGAGGTGCAGGATCGGCAGCACGGCGCCATCATGTGCGGGATTGAGGAACTTGTTTGAATGCCAGGACGCTGCCAGCGGGCCGGTCTCGGCCTCACCGTCGCCGACGACGCAGGCAACGATCAGGTCGGGATTGTCGAAGGCCGCGCCATAGGCGTGCACCAGCGCGTAGCCGAGCTCGCCGCCTTCGTGGATCGAGCCCGGCGTTTCCGGCGCTGCATGGCTCGGGATGCCGCCGGGGAAGGAGAATTGCCTGAACAGTTTTCGTAGCCCGTCCGCATCGCGCGGGATGTCAGGATAGACCTCGCTGTAGCTGCCTTCGAGATAAGTGTTCGCCACCATGCCCGGGCCGCCATGGCCGGGACCGCAGACATAGAGCACGCTCAGGTCCAGCGCGCGGATGACGCGGTTGAAGTGCGCATAGATGAAGTTCAGCCCCGGCGTCGTGCCCCAATGGCCGAGCAGGCGCGGCTTGATGTGCTCGGGCCGGAGCGGCTCGCGCAGCAGCGGGTTATCCAACAGGTAGATTTGCCCGACGGAGAGATAGTTGGCCGCACGCCAGTAGCGATCGAGGAGATCGAGGTCGCTGCTTGCAGCGGACGATTGTTGTTGAAATGTCATGATCATGCCGACCTTCGCCCGGGATCGTCATCAACCGGGTTCCGGCGAGATCGATCCTTCCGCCGCATCAAACGGGATCGAGGTCACGCGGTGTTGCGTGAGGTCAAAGGACCGCGCGCGAAGTTTGGGCAGCGCTACTGTGCATGGGGTTGTTTTCGCGTTGTCGATTCTTGTTCTTGATTTGTTCCTTTGGCGTGCTATCTTGAATGCATGAGTCCAGCTTCTTCTTCTGCTCTCAAGCACCCGCCGGTCAC
>NZ_LJYG01000110.1:199940-239381 GCF_001440035.1 Bradyrhizobium manausense
GTCGCCATCGACCGCCAGCGCAGGCGGGGGCGGGGCGCCCAGTCCAACGCCAGTGGCCGCTATGAGGCCGAGGCGCGCGTCGCCTTCGACGATGGCTGGCAGAGCCTGGACGATCTGCCGCCGTTCAAGACCATTGTCGGCGTCGACACCTCGCGCAAGGTGATCACCCGCAACGACTCGCCCGACATCGGCTTCGACCGTTCGATCAATCCCTATCGCGGCTGCGAGCATGGCTGCGTCTATTGCTTCGCGCGGCCGACGCACGCCTATCTCGGCCTGTCGCCGGGGCTCGACTTCGAGGCAAAGCTGTTCGCCAAGCCGGAGGCGCCTGTTCTGCTCGAGAAGGAGCTCGCGGCCGCAGGCTACGAGCCGCGGATGATCGCGATCGGCACCAACACCGATCCCTACCAGCCGATCGAGCGCGAGCGCAAAATCATGCGCGGCATTCTGGAGGTGCTGGAGCGCACCGGCCATCCCGTCGGCATCGTCACCAAATCCGCGCTGGTCGTGCGCGACATCGACATTCTCGCCCGCATGGCCAAGCGCAACCTCGCCAAGGTCGCGATCTCGGTAACCTCGCTCGACCCGAAGCTCGCCCGGACCATGGAGCCGCGCGCCTCGACGCCGCCGAAGCGGCTGGAGGCGCTGAAGCAGCTCTCGGAGGCTGGCATCCCCACCACGGTGATGGTCGCGCCCGTGATCCCCGCCCTGAACGATTCCGAGATCGAGCGCATCCTCGATGCCGCGGCGCATGCCGGTGTCAAGGAAGCCTCATACGTTTTGCTGCGGCTGCCGCTGGAGGTGCGCGATCTCTTCCGCGAATGGCTGATGGCGAATTATCCGGATCGCTATCGCCACGTCTTCACCCTGATCCGCGACATGCGCGGCGGCCGCGACTACGATTCGAAATGGGGCGAGCGGATGAAGGGCACAGGCCCGATGGCCTGGACCATCGGCCGCCGCTTCGAACTCGCCTGCGACCGGCTTGGGCTGAACAAGCGCCGCTCGAAGCTGACGACGGATCATTTTACCAGGCCGAAGCAGAACGGCGAGCAGCTCAGCCTGTTCTGAGGCGCGAGGGGCGGGCGCTGAATAACGGGAATTGCGCGGAGTTCCCGGTTGCGCCGGCGAGCCGGCTTGCGCACGATCCCGGCCATGATTCGGGACAAGTCCGCCAAGAAGCCAGTCAAGGATGCGCCAGAAAAGGCTCCTGAGAAGAAGGCTGCGCCCGTCAAGGCAAGCTTCCGCCGCGAGCGCGCGCTGATCAAGCGGGGCATCTGGCCGGTCGCGGGCTGCGACGAGGCCGGCCGCGGGCCGCTCGCCGGCCCCGTGGTGGCGGCTGCGGTGATTTTGGATCCTGATCGCATCCCGCGCGGCATCGACGATTCCAAGCGCCTGACGGCGGAAGAGCGCGAAAAGTTGTTCGACAGGATCTGCGCCACCGCGCAGGTCTCCGTCGCCGTCGCTTCGCCCGCGCGGATCGACCGCGACAACATTCTGCGCGCCTCGCTGTGGGCCCTGAAGCGCGCGGTGGTCGCGTTGCCCGAGCCTCCGAAGCTCGTCTTCGTCGACGGCCGTGATCGCCTCGACACGGCTTGCGACTGCGAAGCGGTGATCGGCGGTGACGGCATCGTGCTCTCGATTGCGGCGGCCTCCATCGTCGCCAAGGTGACCCGTGACCGGCTGATGTGCGCGCTGGCGCAGGATTGCCCCGGCTACGGCTTCGAGCAGCACAAGGGCTATGCCGTGCCCGAGCATCTCGACGCGCTCGACCGTCTCGGCCCCACCATCCACCACCGCAGCTTCTTCGCCCCCGTCGTCGCCGCCCGCGCCAAGCACATGCCCTGGACCGTCGAGCCGGTGCAGGATCTGTTCTCCGTCACCGAGGTCGAGACTGCAGTTGAAATCGAGGCTTCAGCGGGCCTCTAGCGCACACCGAAGTTGCCACGTCGCGTGGCGCGCTTTATCAAAACAGCTGTGAGCGAATAGGGCCGGCTGGACGGGTTGGCTGCATCTTGCGGGCGTTGCATGCGGTTTACCTCCCTGGTCATCGAGCTCATTCGCGCCCGGCCGCGGTTGATCGTCTGGATTGCCGTGCTGCTGCAGGCCACGATGTGGCTGCTGGTGGCGCTGTTGTTCTACCGCAGCCCGCCCGGCAATCTCGCGACCCTGCTGGCCTTTGGCCGCGAATATCAGGTTGGCACTGATCTCGGCCCGCCGCTGTCGCTCTGGCTCGCCGATATCGCCTATCGCGCCGCAGGCGGCCATGTCTTCGGCGTCTACGTCCTTGCCGAGCTCTGCGAGATCGCGACCTTCATCGCGCTGTATCATCTGTCGCGGGCCGTGGTTGGCAGCCAGCAGGCGGTGCTCGCCGTGCTGCTGACCATGACGGTGCTGGCCTTCTCCTCGTCCGCGCTCGACTTCGGCCCCTTGGTCCTCGCCCGGCCGCTCTGGGCGCTGCTGCTGCTGCATTCCTGGCAGATCATCGGCCAGCGTCGCGGCAATGCCTGGTTCGCCTGGTCGATCGAGGCGGGCCTTCTGCTGCTGACCACGCCGGCTGCGGTCTTCCTGCTCGCGCTGCTCGTCATCTTCGCGCTCTCGACCGCCGGCGGCCGCCGGACCTTGCGCGCGCTCGATCCGCTGTTCGCACTCGTCGTCGTCGCGGTGCTGGCGCTGCCCTATGCGGTCTGGCTGATGCGCGCCCAAACGCTGGCGCTGCCGGCCTTGCCGCAAACGGCCGACCTCGGCGCCCGTGCGATCCACGCCGCCTGGCTGCTCGGTGGGCTGGTGTTTGGCGCGATCGCGGTGCCGGTGCTGAGCTTCCTCAACACACCCCTGTTCGCCGGCAAGAGCGAGGAGGCGCCGATCATCTACCGCCCGCCGGTCGAGCCGCTCGCTCGCAACTTCGTCTATTTCTTTGCACTCGCGCCGGCGCTGGGGGCGGTCCTGATCTCCGGCCTGTTCGGGTTCGAGACTGTCGTCGGCGGCGCCGGCGTCGTGCTGGTCATGTCGGGCCTCGCCATGGTCGTCATGGCGGGCGATCTCATCGCCATGCGCCGCGCGCGGATGTTGCGCACGGTATGGGCGGCGGCCGTCATCGCCCCTGCCGCCGGCGTCGTGCTGGCCGTGCTGTTTCTGCCCTGGACCGGCACCGGCGAGATCGCGACCTCGATGCCGGCGCACGCGATCTCGGATTTCTTCGACGAGAGCTTTGCCCGCCGCACCAACCATCGCCTGCGCGCGGTCGCCGGCGAGACGCAGCTTGCGAGCCTGATCACGCTGCATTCCGGACGGCCGCATCTCTTCATCGATGCCAATCCTGCGCGCACACCGTGGATGTCACAGGCGAAATTCAGCGAGAGCGGCGGCGTCGTGGTCTGGCGTGCGTCCGATACTGGCGGCACCCCGCCGCCCGAAATCCTCGCACGCTTCCCGGGCATCGTGCCCGAAGTGCCGCGTGCCTTTGAATGGCTGGTCAATGGCCGTCAGGGATTGCTGCGCATCGGCTGGGCGATCGTACGGCCGAAGGGGGCTTAGCGACAACCGCAGAAATCGTAGGGTGGGCAAAGGCGCAAAGCGCCGTGCCCACGTCAGGCCGATCCGTCGTCACGATTTAGGTGGTGGGCACGCTTCGCTTTGCCCACCCTACGAGAGCTACGGGAGCTCACGCGCCAGCCAACGCCTTCGCAATCGCCCGCAGATCCTGCCAGGCCAGCCGCTTGTACGACGGCGAGCGCAACAGATAGGCCGGGTGGAAGGTCGGCAGCGCGCGGATGGTGCGTTGGCCGGTGTCGTAATCGAACCAGCGCCCGCGCGTGCGCATGATCCCCTCACGGGTCGAGAGCAGTGTCTGCGTCGAGGGATTGCCGAGCGTCACCAGCACATCCGGGTTCACCAGCTCGATATGGCGCTGGATGAAGGGCAGGCACACTTGCGTCTCCTGCGGTGTCGGCGTGCGGTTGCCCGGCGGCCGCCAGGGGATGACATTGGTGATGTAGGCCGTGCTGCGGTTCAGTCCTATTGCGCCGATCATCAGATCGAGCAGCTTGCCGCTGCGCCCCACGAACGGCAGTCCCTCGATGTCCTCGTCGCGGCCCGGCGCTTCGCCGACGAACATGATGCGCGCCTGCGGATTGCCGTCGGCGAATACCAGCCGCGTCGCGGTGTGCTTTAGCGCGCAGCCTTCGAAGTTTTGCATCAGCTCGCGCAGGGCCTCGAGCGTTGGCGCCGTGCGTGCCGCCTCGCGCGCCGAGGCGATCGCAACGTCGGGCGCCGGTGCGGCGTCGCCGCGCATCACCGCAGGCGCGGCGATGGGCCGCGGCGCTTCGATCGGTGCCGCGCGCGGGGCTGGCGGCGGGGCGTCTAATTCCGCCAGGCGGTCGACCGGTTCCTCTGCGAGCGCGCAATCGACACCGGCCTCCAGATAGAAGGCGAGCAGTTCACGGACGGTGGGTGCGGGCTCGGGGATCATTGGGAAAGTCAGACTATTAGTTCATCTTAAGGCGCCTTGCATCCCAGCGGAACGCATTTCCGTGGTTGTCCTACCCGGAAAAATCGGAAACAAGGGGGCGCAAATGACAAGGAACCGTCTCAAGGGCTGAGATCAGATGAGCATCGAAGAACTTCCCCCGCGCGAATCCATGGAATTCGACGTCGTCATCGTCGGCGCCGGCCCCTCAGGCCTGGCTGCAGCGATCCGGCTGAAGCAGCTCAACGCCGATCTCAACATCGTCATCGTGGAGAAGGGCTCCGAGGTCGGCGCGCATATTCTCTCCGGCGCCGTGATCGATCCGGCCGGGCTCGACAAGCTGATCCCTGACTGGCGCGAGGATTCGGATTGTCCGCTGAAGACGCAGGTGAAGGACGACCGCTTCTACTGGATGACGACCGGCGGCGCGATCAAGCTGCCGAACTTCATGATGCCGCCGCTGATGGACAATCATCACTGCTATATCGGCTCGCTTGGCAACGTCTGCCGCTGGCTGGCACGCAAGGCGGAGGCGCTCGGCGTCGAGATCTATCCGGGCTTTGCCGCCGCCGAAGTGCTCTACGACGACAAGGGCGCGGTGAAGGGCATCGCCACGGGCGACATGGGCATCGGCCGCGACGGCAAGCCAAAGGACTCCTTCACCCGCGGCATGGAACTGCTCGGCAAGTACACGCTGTTCGCCGAAGGCGCGCGCGGCAGCCTGACCAAGCAGCTCATCAACAAGTTCGCGCTTGATGCCAAGAGTGAGCCGCCGAAATTCGGTATCGGCCTGAAGGAAGTCTGGCAGATCGATCCCGCCAAGCATCAGAAGGGCCTGATCCAGCATTCGTTCGGCTGGCCGCTCGACCTGAAGACCGGCGGCGGCTCCTTTCTCTATCATTACGACGACAATCTCGTCGCGGTCGGCTTCGTCGTGCATCTGAACTACGAAGATCCCTATCTGTCGCCGTTCGACGAATTCCAGCGCTTCAAGACTCATCCCTCGATCCGCGGCACGTTCGAGGGCGCCAAGCGTCTTGCCTATGGCGCGCGTGCCATCACCGAGGGCGGCTATCAGTCGGTGCCGAGGCTGACCTTCCCCGGCGGCGCGCTGGTCGGCTGCGCGGCCGGCTTCGTCAACGTGCCGCGCATCAAGGGTGTGCACAATGCGATGGGCACCGGCATGCTGGCGGCCGAACACGTCGCGGCGGCGCTCGCGGCGGATCGTGCCAATGACGAGGTCGTCGACTACGAGAACGCCTGGCGGTCCTCGTCGGTCGGCAAGGACCTGTTCCTGGTCCGCAACGTCAAGCCGCTGTGGTCGAAGTTCGGCACCGTGCTCGGTGTCGCGCTGGGCGGCTTCGACATGTGGTGCAACACGCTGTTCGGCACCTCGCTGTTCGGCACGCAGTCCCATGCCAAGCCCGATCGCGCGACCCTCGATCCGGCCAGGCAGCACGCGCCGAAGAACTATCCGAAGCCGGACGGCAAGATCTCGTTCGACAAGCTGTCCTCGGTGTTCCTGTCCAACACCAACCATGAAGAGGACCAGCCGGTCCATCTGAAGGTGGCCGACATGAACCTGCAGAAAACCTCCGAGCACGACGTCTTCGCCGGTCCCTCGAATCGCTATTGTCCGGCCGGCGTCTACGAGTGGGTCGAGGAGGGTTCGGGCCCGCGCTTCCAGATCAATGCCCAGAACTGCGTCCACTGCAAAACCTGCGACGTGAAGGACCCCAACGGCAACATCACCTGGGTTCCCCCGGAGGGCGGCGGCGGCCCGAACTACGAGGCGATGTAAGAGGGACGTCGGATCACAAAGCGTGATCCGGCGCAGGTTCGCCGTGAGGACCCCGGCTGCGGCTCCCCGCCGCGGCCACGATAAGGCCATAGTACCGTCGTCTTGGGGCTCTCTTGACGGTCACTTGAACCGTCACTTGGCCGATTTGGGGCGTGCGGAGGGGATCGCCCGGTCCGAATCCTTGCGGTGAGGCGCCAAAAGCGGCATTGTCCCGACCCGACGGTTCCGGGTCACATGTCGCCGGCCGCGTTCGCGCGCGAGACGGCCTTTGCTTTAAACCCAGGCACTACCAACTCAAGGCGAGCCCTGATGTTTTCAAATCGTTTCAACCGCTGGACTGCTGCTGCCATCGTTCTTGCCGGCTCCGCGATCGTGGCGGTCCCCGGCGCGGTGCTGGCGCAGACGCCGGATCATCCGGCCGACACGGCGGCACAGTTTCCGACCCGAAACGATCTGAAGTCGCTCACCACCGCCGGCAGCTATCTCGCCGCCCGCCACGCCAGCGTCGAGCGCGATGCGACCTCGGCCGCCGCCTTCTATCGCTCTGCGCTGCGGACCGACCCAAAGAACAACGAGCTGCTCGACCGCGCCTTCATCTCCTCGGTCGACGACGGCGACATCGACGAAGCGGTCAAGCTCGCCGAACGCATCCTCACCATCGACAAGACCAATCGCGTCGCGCGCCTCGTGGTCGGCGTGCATGACCTGAAGTTGAAGAAATATCCGAGCGCGCAAAGCAACATCAACCAGTCGATTCGCGGACCGATCACCGATCTCGTCGCGACGCTGCTCTCGGGCTGGGCCGCCTATGGTGCCGGCGATGCCAAGGCGGCGGTTGCCACCATCGACAAGCTGGCGGGCCCGGAATGGTATCCGCTGTTCAAGGACCTGCACACCGGCATGATCCTCGAGAACGCTGGCAAGGAAAAGGAGGCGGGCGTCCGCTTCGAGCGCGCCTACAAGCTCGACGATTCCATGCTGCGCGTGACGGAAGCCTATGCGCGCTGGCTGTCGCGCAACAAGGACGCGGCCTCGGCGACCGCGATCTATGAGGCCTTCGACAAGAAGCTCGCCCGTCATCCGCTGATCGTGGAAGGTCTGCGCGAGACCAGGGCCGGCAAGAAGCTGCCGTCGCTGGTCGATTCCGCACAGGCCGGCGCAGCCGAGGCGCTCTACGGTATCGGCGCCACCCTGACCCGCCGCGGCGGCGAGGATCTGGCCCTGGTCTATCTCCAGCTCGCGCTCTATCTGCAGCCCAGCCATCCGCTGGCCCTGCTCTCGCTCGCCGATCTCTATGAATCGGTGAAGCGGCCGCAGATGGCGATCAAGATCTATGAGCGGGTGCCGTCGTCCTCGCCGCTCAGGCGCAACGCGCAGATCCAGCTCGCCATTGACCTGGATTCCGCCGACCGCAGCGACGAGGCGATCAAGATCCTCAAGGGCGTGACCGCCGAGGACCCCAAGGATCTCGAGGCCATCATGGCGCTCGGCAATCTCCAGCGTGGCCGCAAGAAGTTCGGCGACTGCGGCGCGACCTATTCGCAAGGCATCGATGTGCTGCCGGCAGGCAACGACAAGGCCAACAGCGTCTGGTACTATTATCGCGGCATCTGCGAGGAGCGCTCCAAGCAGTGGGGCAAGGCCGAAGCCGACATGAAGAAGGCGCTCGAGCTGCAGCCTGACCAGCCGCATGTCCTCAACTATCTCGGCTATTCCTGGATCGACCAAGGCGTGAACCTCGACGAAGGCATGAAGATGATCAAGCGTGCCGTCGAGCAGCGTCCCGACGACGGCTACATCGTCGACTCCCTTGGCTGGGCCTATTACCGCATCGGCAACTACGAGGAGGCGGTGAAGAACCTCGAGCGCGCGATCGACCTCAAGCCCGAGGATCCTACCATCAACGACCATCTCGGCGACGCCTATTGGCGCGTCGGCCGCACGCTGGAAGCCAAATTCCAGTGGGCGCATGCCCGCGACCTCAAGCCCGAGCCGGACGATCTGCCGAGGATCGAAGCCAAGATCGCCAACGGCATGACCGAGGACAATTCGAACTCTTCAGCCGCGCAAGCGGACAAGAAGAAAGACGACGGCAAGGGCGGCTAAGCTGCGCATGATCCGGAAAAGTGTACTTGCGGTTTTCCCGCGACAAACGCGGAACGCGTTTGCGCAGAGATCATGCGCACAACGAATGATGTGATTGGGGGCGTATCGCCGATGCCGGCGTTGATTGAAGAAGGGCGCGCGAAGGTCAACTTGAGCCTTCGCGTGGTCGGCCGTCGCGCTGACGGCTATCATGATCTCGAAAGCGTGGTTGCGTTTGCGGATTGTGCCGACCGGCTGACTCTGGAGCCGGGCGACGAGCTCACGCTCGCCACCACAGGGCCGCTCGCAGCGGCCTGCGGCGAGACCTCAGACAATCTCGTGCTCAAGGCCGCCAAGCTTCTGGCCGATGCCGTGCCGAATTTGAAGCTCGGCGCCTTCGCGCTCGACAAGGTCTTGCCGGTTGCAGCCGGTATCGGCGGCGGGTCGGCGGATGCCGCGGCGGCGCTGCGCCTGCTCGCGCGTCTCAACAATCTGTCGCTCGACGATCCCCGCCTGCAGGCGGTCGCGCTAGCGACCGGCGCCGATGTGCCGGTGTGCCTGCTCTCGCGCGCCTGCGACATGACCGGCGTCGGCGAGCAGCTGCTGCCGCTGGCGTTGCCCAGCATGCCCTGCGTCATGGTCAATCCACGCGTGCCGGTTGCGACCAAGGACGTGTTCAAGGAATTGGGACTGCGCAACGGCGAATTGCTGGTCGGCGCCACCTCGGTCCTCGGAGCTCCGGCCTGGCCGGACGAGGGCGGATCAATCTCGGACTGGGTTGAGGTTCTCGAGACAGTCCCCAACGATCTCGAGGCCCCTGCGCTCCGCATCGAACCTGTCATCGGCGACGTGCTAGACGCTTTGCGCGCGTCCGCTGGCGTCAAGCTGGCTCGCATGTCCGGCTCGGGCGCGACGTGCTTTGCGATCTATGGCGCGGCAGCCGACGCGCATGCCGCCGCAGAGAAGATCCGCAGCGATCACCCCGGCTGGTGGGGGCATGCGGGCACGTTGAGCTAGTATTTTCTGAGGGAAGGTCTCGTAGGGTGGGCAAAGGCGCGCAAGCGCCGTGCCCACGATCTCTCGCCAATCGCGACAGGTGGTGGGCACGCTACACTTTGCCTACCCTACGGTAGCTCGCCAAGCCCAAGAAATTTCCGAATCTCACCCAGCACCTCTTCCGGCTTGTCGTGCTGCAGCCAGTGCCCGGCCCCCGCGATGGTTTCGACGCGCGCCTGCTGGAAGTAGCGCTCCAGGCCCGCCGACCGCGAGCCTGCCAGGAAGCTTTCGCCGGCGTTCAGCAGCAACGTCGGACAGGCGATGCGCGACCATAGCGCGATGTGATCGTCCGGCCAGAGCCGGTGCGGTGCGCCGGCCCGCTGATAGGGATCGAATTTCCAGCTATAGGTGCCGTCCTCGTTCTGTCGCGCGCATGCGTTGCGAGATGCAGCGCAAGGTCGCGGGAGAGGCGCTTGTTGTGGAGCACCATCTGCGCGGCCGCGTCCTCGAGCGTCGCATAGCGGCGCGGGGTGCGGTCGTGCAGCCTGTCGAGCTGGCTGACCCATTTGCCAATGCGCTCATGCGTCGGGGCTTTCGGCGAATCCGGCAGCATCGTCACGCCGCCGAGCACGACGAGCTTGTCGACCAGTTCGGGGAACGATCCCGAGAAGATCAGGCTCACCATGCCGCCCATCGAATGGCCGATCAGTGTCACGCGAGGCGCCGCGATGCTGCGGGCGAGCTGGACGAGATCGTAGACATATTCGGTCAGCGCGTAGCTGCCGCCTCTGGTCCAGTCGGAATCGCCGTGGCCGCGTAAATCCGGCGCGATCACATGGAAGTGCGGATGCAGCGAGCGGGCGATGGCGTCCCAGCTCCGGCAATGATCGCGGCCGCCGTGAACCAGAATAAGCGGCGGCGCGCCCGCGTTGCCCCAATCGGCATAATGCAGCCGCAGGCCGTGAGATTCGTAGAAGCGGCTTTGCGGGTCGAGCATCGGGTCGCGATCCCCTGGACTGACGGCAGATGTCCTCACCTAGCCTGCTGCCGGGCATTCGACAAGCGATCGCTCACGTTCGCTTCGGAATCGTTCCGTCGCCAGGCATCGGCTGATGCGCCGAGCTCCCGCGCCCGCTAGCCCATGTGGCGGAAGATCGCGCTGGCGTTGACTCCACCAAAGCCAAAGCCGTTCGTGATCGCGTGCTGCATCGGTAGCGCACGTGCGGCACCGGCAACGATATCGATCCCTTTCGCGCCCGCATCCGGGTTTTCGAAATTGAGCGTCGGCGGTGCGATCTGGTCGCGCAGGGCAAGCACGGTGAAGATCGCCTCCAGTCCGCCGGCGGCCCCGAGCAGATGGCCGGTGGCCGATTTGGTCGCGCTGACCGCGATGGATTTGTTGCGGCCGAACAGCGCGCCGATGGCACCGAGTTCGCTGTCGTCGCCGGCGGGCGTCGAGGTCGCATGCGCGTTGAGATGCTGCAGATCGCCGGGCGCAAGGTTCGCCTGCCGGAGCGCGATCTCCATGGCGCGGCGGGCGCCGTCGCCATCCGGCGGACCCGACGTCATGTGATAGGCATCGGCGGTGGTGCCATATCCAACAAGCTCGGCGATCGGCGTCGCGCCGCGCGCCAGGGCATGGTCCAGCTCCTCGATCACCAGGATGCCGGCGCCTTCACCCATGACAAAACCGTCGCGGTCACGATCGAACGGACGCGAGGCGCGTGTGGGCTGGTCGTTGAAGGCGCTCGACAGCGCGCGAGCTGCCGCAAAGCCGCCGAGGCTGACGATATCGATGCAGGCTTCGGCGCCGCCGCAGATCGCGACATCGGCATCGCCCGCGCGGATCATGCGCGCGGCGTCGCCGATCGCCTGCACGCCGGCGGCACACGCCGTGACGGGCGTGCCCAGCGCGCCCTTGTAGCCGTATTTGATCGAAACGTGGCCGGCGGCAAGGTTGGCAAGGAAGGAGGGGATCGTGAACGGCGACAGCCGGCGCGGGCCGCGTTGTTCGGTGATGCGCACCGCTTCCGCCATCGCGGGAAAACCGCCGACTCCAGAGCCGATGATCGTTGCGGTCCGCTGCAGCGACGCCACATCCTGCGGTGCCCATTTGGCCTGCGCGACCGCTTCCGCGGCGGCGAGTAGCGCGAACAGGATGAAGCGATCCATCTTGCGCTGGTCCTTTGGCGCAGCGGCCGTCGCCGGATCGAAGCCGCCTTCGGCGTCATCGGCCTTGTCGGGCACGAGCCCGGCAATGCGCGCGGGCAATGCCTGCGACCATTGCGGCAGCGTGCGCAGCCCGCTTTGCCCCGCGAGCAGCCGGCGCCAGGATATCTCGACACCACAGCCGAGCGGCGACACCGCCCCCATTCCCGTCACGACGATACGAGGCATGTCAGTCTCCAGCCGGCGCGAGGTCCGGATTCATGGCTTTGAGCGAGGTAAGCCGCCGCCGCATCAGGCGGCTCGCGGCAGGACCCGCGATCACCACGGCATTGGCGAGCGTGATCGGCTGCCGATCGGTCGCATCGACCACGACCGGATCGAGCGGCCGACGATCGTCGCGGGTCGCCAGCAGGATGGATTCGCCTTTCGGCGCGAGATGCTTGTTGCCCCAGGCGAGCAGCGTCGCGATCACGGGAAAGAAATCCCGTGCCTTGTCGGTCAGCACATATTCGTAACGTGGCGGCCGCTCCTGGTAGCGACGACGGACGAACATGCCGGTCTTGGTGAGATGGGCAAGGCGTCGCGACAGGATGTTCGGCGCAATGGAGAGATTGCGCTCGAACTCGTCAAACCGCGTCGAGCCCTGCAAGGCATCGCGCAGGATCAGGATGCTCCACCATTCGCCGACCGTCTCCACGGCGCGGCCGATCGGGCATTTCTGGAGGGAAGGGGATTTGGGCTGCATGGCGGGGAAGGTAGGGGAGTGACTTGCGAAATGCAAGTTACTAGGTGCACTTGCCGAAACGGCTGCGTTGGTGAGATAAGACTGCCAGTTATGTGGTGGGCGTTTGCTAGTCAATTGCGTGCCCCGGACGCGGCAACGCGAAGGGCGTTGCTGCGCGTCCGGGACACGAAAGTTGAGCGACGGCCGCGCGCCATACTCGGTCATTGCGAGCGCAGCGAAGCAATCCAGGCTCTTTCCGTGGAGGGATTCTGGATGGCTTCGCTGCGCTCGCAATGATGTGAAGAGAGCGATTCCAACAAATCTATCCCGTCACCCTGAGGTGCGAGCGCAGCGAGCCTCGAAGGGCGAACGGCCAGGATGCATCTCGGCCGTGCATCCTTCGAGGCTCTCCATGGGACGCGTTGCGTCCCATGGAGAGCACCTCAGGGTGACGGAATTGATAGCGGAGGCGGAACGCGAGTCGTGCCTAATGCGATCGTGCCAAACAGAACGCCACCACCTGCTCCAGCGCGCTCTTCATCGGCGACGACGGGAACAGCGCGAGTGCGTCCACCGCCATGGCGCCGTAGTGCTGGGCGCGGCTCAGCGTGTCCTCGAGCGCGCGGTGCTTGTTCATCAGGCCGATGGCGTGATCGAGGTCGGAATCACCGATCTCGCCGCGCTCGAGCGCCTTGATCCAGAAAGCGCGCTCGGTGTCGTTGCCGCGGCGGAAGGCGAGCACCACCGGCAGCGTGATCTTGCCCTCGCGGAAATCGTCGCCGGTGTTCTTGCCGAGCTTGGCGCTCTTGCCGCCATAGTCGAGCACGTCGTCGACGAGCTGGAAGGCGATGCCGAGATTCATGCCGACCGAGCGGCAGGCGGTCTGCTCCGCCTTCGGGCGGTTGGCGATCACGGGGCCGACCTCGCAGGCCGCGGCGAACAGCTCGGCGGTCTTGCCGCGGATCACGGCGAGATATTCGTCCTCGGTGGTCGCGGTGTTCTTGGCGGCCGCAAGCTGCATCACCTCGCCCTCGGCGATGGTGGCCGCGGCAGCAGACAGGATGTCGAGGGCGCGCAGCGAACCGACCTCGACCATCATCCGGAAGGCCTGGCCGAGCAGAAAGTCGCCGACCAGGACGCTTGCCTCATTGCCCCAGAGCATGCGCGCCGACAGCTTGCCGCGGCGCATCTCGCTCTCGTCGACCACGTCGTCGTGGAGCAGTGTGGCGGTGTGCATGAACTCGACGGAGGCAGCGAGCTTGATGTGGCCGTCGCCGGTGTAGCCGGCGAGGTTGGCCATGGCCAGCGTCAGCATCGGCCGCAGCCGCTTGCCGCCGGAGGAGATCAGGTGGTTGGCGACTTCCGGGATCATGGTCACGTCGGATCCGGTCCGCGACAGGATGGTGGCGTTGACGCGCTCCATGTCAGGGGCAACAAGGGCAACCAGCTCTTCGATCGACGCGCCGGGGGTTTCGAAAGGTACGATGACGGCCACGCCGGTCTCCAATATTTGCCCCGGAAGGGCTATTCTGATGGAAGGACAATAGAAACTGGACGGGGATGCGGCAAGGGCTGTGGAACCATTGACATTTGCCGCTTTGACCCCTTTCAGCCCAGGAGGCTCGTCTTGCGTGAACTGGTTCGGACCAACGATATCGTGCTGGTGTCGGCGATCGGCGCGCTGCTCGACGGCGCCAACATCCATCATCTGGTGCTGGACCAGAACATGAGCATCATAGAGGGCTCGCTTGGCGTCCTGCCCAGGCGGATCCTGGTCCATGAGGACGATGCCAGCGAAGCCCGGCAATTGCTGACCGACGCCGGCCTCAGCCACGAACTGCGCGGCGATGATTGACGTCGTCACAGATCTTACCGAGGATGCCTTTCTCGGCGGCCAGCTGCTGCTCAAGCAGAAGCGGACCGGCCACCGGGCAGGGCATGACGCCATTCTGCTTGCGGCTGCGACGGAGGCCCGTGAAGGCGACAGTGTGGTCGATCTCGGTGCCGGCATCGGTACGGCTGGCCTCGCGCTGGCCCGGCGCATTGGCGGCATCAATCTTTGCCTCGTCGAGATCGATCCGGAACTCGCCGCGCTCGCGCGCGCCAATGCGGCCGCGAATGCGATTGCCGCTGAGGTGGTCGTGCTCGACGTCACTGCGGATGCGCAGGCATTTGCAGCACATGGGCTCACGCCTGACAGCGCCGATTGCGTGTTGATGAACCCGCCCTTCAACGATCCCGCGCGGCACCGCGGCTCGCCGGACCAGGCGCGTTACACGGCGCATGTCGCGACCGACGAGACGCTGCATGCCTGGGTGCATGCGGCGCGGCGTATGCTTCGATCGAACGGTGTGCTCACCCTGATCTGGCGCGCTGACGGAATCGCAGATGCCTTGGCAGCGCTGTCACGCGGTTTCGGCAGCCTGTCGATCCTGCCGGTTCATGGCGAAGCGGGACGTCCTGCGATCCGCGTCCTGGTGCGCGCAGTCAAGGGCGGCCGAGCGCCGACGCGATTGCTGCCGGGCCTCATGCTCAATGATGAGTCACGGGTGCCTAAAAAAGAGGTGCGGAATATTCTGGAAGGGAGAGCGGTCCTGCCGCTGGTGGAGCCGTGACGGCTTACTGGGGAAGCGATTCCGACTGCTGTTCCGGCTGGGACGTAAAGCGAATCGCCGTAAAGAGCGCGCCCATCAGCATCAACAGCAGATAAATCTTCATGTCGTTTCCTCCGCTGCCTCATTGCAGCTTCCCAACCGGGATTCTGCAAAACACGTTCCAGGCACTAGCAATGACAGTCACGTGATAAATAAAGGTTAACCAGAGGTGACGGCATGGCCGAACAATTGAACGATCCCGAGAATTCCGGCCTGGCCGACAAGCTCTTGCAATATCTGCCGGCGCGCTTCCGCCCCGGTGCTGCGGTCGTGCCGGTGGTGCGGCTGTCAGGTGTCATCGGCGCGGTGACGCCGCTGCGTCCGGGCATGACACTGGCGGGCGTCGCCCGGGTGCTGGAGCGGGCGTTTTCATACCGGAACGCCAAGGCGGTCGCGCTGGTGATCAATTCGCCCGGCGGCTCGCCGGTGCAGTCGCGCCAGATCTATCTGCGCATCAAGCAGCTCGCGGCGGAGAAGAAACTGCCGGTGCTGGTGTTCGTCGAGGACGTCGCGGCGTCCGGCGGCTACATGATCGCCTGCGCCGGCGACGAGATCTTCTGTGATCCGTCCTCGATCCTGGGATCGATCGGCGTGGTCGGCGGCAGCTTTGGTTTTCAGGAGGCGATCAAACGGCTCGGCATCGAGCGGCGTCTCTATACGGCCGGCGCCCACAAGGCGATGCTCGATCCATTTCTCCCCGAAAACCCTGATGACGTCGCCAAGCTGAAGGCACTCCAGCGCGAGATCCACCAGATCTTCATCGCACTGGTGAAGGAGAGCCGTGGTACCAGACTCAAGGGCGCGGACGACACCCTGTTCACCGGTGAGTACTGGGCCGGCGAGACGTCGATCGCGCTCGGGCTCGCTGACGGCATCGGCGATATCCGCTCAACTCTTCGTGCCCGCTATGGCGAGAAGGTTCTCACCCCCGTGATCGCGCAGCCGACCGGACTTCTGTCCGGCCTGTTGGGGCGGAAATCGCCCGGCGCGGGCCAGCTTTCGGCCATGGAATCAATGGCCGGGCTGCCGGACGAGCTGATCTCGGCGGTCGAGACGCGGGCGATTTGGGCGAAATTCGGGTTCTAGGTCCGGCTCCCCCGCGCCATTTGGTCCGTGCTGAGCCAATTGCGGCGCAGCCCGGACTGCGCGAGAATGCGTGTGGGGGCTGAGCACGACACAAGGATCGACCGATGCCGCCGTTCGTCGCATTCGCGGGCGTCCTGGGTGGGCTTGCCGTGGTCCGCTGGGCCTACAAGACCGCACTCAGGATCAACGAAGAGCTGGAGGAGATGCGCCTGTCGCGCGTCACTGAAGCCGCCCAGATGGGGAATATCCAGACACTGAAGCGCGACCCCGTGACGGGAGCGTATCGGCCGGGATAACCGCTCCTTCCACACCCACCGTCATTCCGGGGCTCGCGAAGCGAGAACCCGGAATCTATCGAACCGCGGAGCGAACGGCGCAATGGATTCCGGGCTCGCCCTGCGGGCGCCCCGGAAGGACGGCCATTTCCGCCTCCCTTTGCCTTGATTCCCATCCCTGCCGTCGATACGGTCCCGCGCGATTCAAAACCCCCCGCGAGAGCCTGATCTGACGATGGACGCCTCATTGCCCGCCCATATGCGCCCGGACCGCTCGTTCCAGGGCCTGATCCTGGCCCTGCAGCGCTATTGGGCGGATTACGGCTGCGTGATCCTGCAGCCCTACGACATGGAAGTCGGCGCCGGCACCTTCCATCCCGGGACGACCCTGCGCGCGCTCGGGCCCCGGCCGTGGAATGCCGCCTATGTGCAGCCCTCGCGCCGGCCCAAGGATGGCCGTTACGGCGAGAACCCGAACCGGCTCCAGCACTATTACCAGTTCCAGGTGATCCTCAAGCCGTCGCCCCCGAACCTTCAGGAGCTGTACCTGAAGTCGCTCGCCGCCATCGGCATCGATTCCGCCATCCACGACATCCGTTTCGTCGAGGACGATTGGGAGAGCCCGACGCTGGGCGCCTGGGGCCTGGGTTGGGAATGCTGGTGCGACGGCATGGAAGTCAGCCAGTTCACCTATTTCCAGCAGGTCGCGGGCGTCGAATGCGCGCCGGTCGCGGGCGAGCTGACCTACGGCCTCGAACGCCTCGCCTGTTATCTGCAGGGCGTCGACAGCATCATGGACCTGAACTTCAATGGCCGCGAAGGCGCCGAGAAGGTCAGCTATCGCGATGTGTTCTTCCAGGCCGAGCAGGAATATTCGCGGCACAATTTCGAACATGCCGACACCGCGATGCTGTTCGAGCAGTTCAAGATGGCCGAAGCGGCCTGCAGGAAATACCTCGAGGCTGGCTGGAAAGACGGCAAGCGCGAGGCGCATCTGATGGCGCTGCCGGCCTATGACCAGTGCATCAAGGCGAGCCATGTCTTCAACCTGCTCGACGCGCGCGGTGTGATTTCGGTGACGGAGCGACAGAGCTACATCTTCCGGGTGCGCGAGCTGGCGAAAGCCTGCGGCGAAGCCTGGGTGCACACCGAAGCCGGTGGAGCGGCCTGATGCCCGATCTTTTGCTTGAACTGTTCTCGGAAGAGATCCCCGCGCGCATGCAGCCCAAGGCGGCCGACGACCTGCGGCGTCTGGTCACCGACAAGCTCGTCGCCGAAGGCCTGGTCTACGAGGGCGCGAAAGCTTTCGCGACGCCGCGCCGGCTTGCGCTCACCGTGCACGGCATCCCGGCGCGCCAGCCTGACCTGAAGACCGAGCGCCGCGGCCCGAAAGTCGGCGCGCCCGATGCGGCCGTGCAGGGCTTTTTGAAGGCGACCGGCCTGAAGTCGCTGGATGAGGCCAAGATCCAGCGCGACCCCAAGGGCGATTTCTACATCGGATTGATCGAGAAGCCCGGCCGCGACGCCATCGACGTGCTCGCGGAAATCCTGCCCGTCATCATCAGAACCTTCCCCTGGCCAAAATCGATGCGCTGGGGCGCGCGCTCGGCCAAGCCAGGCTCGCTGAGCTGGGTGCGTCCGCTGCACGCGATCACCGCGACCTTTGGCCTGGAGACCGAGGAGCCCGACGTCGTGAAGTTTTCCATCGACGGCATCGAGGCCGGCCAGACCACCTATGGCCATCGCTTCCTCGCGCCGTCGGCTATCTCCGTTCGCCGCTTCGAGGACTACGAAGCCAAGCTCCTCGATGCGAAGGTCGTGCTCGACCCCGACAGGCGCAAGGACGCGATCCTCACCGACGCCAAGCAGCTTGCCTTCGCCCAAGGCTTCGAACTGGTCGAGGACCAGACCCTGCTCGACGAGGTCTCGGGCCTGGTCGAATGGCCGGTCGTGCTGATGGGCTCGTTCGAGCCGGAGTTCCTGAAGACGCCCGACGAGGTGATCCGCGCCACCATCCGCAACAACCAGAAATGCTTCGTGGTTAGGGATCCCAAGACGGGGAGGCTGACCAACAAATTCATCCTCACAGCGAATATCGAGGCCATCGACGGCGGCAAGGTCATCGTATCAGGCAACGAGCGCGTGATCCGCGCGCGGCTGAGCGATGCGAAGTTCTTCTACGAGACCGACCTGAAGACCAAGCTCGAGGATCGTCTGCCGAAATTCGAGCAGATCGTGTTCCACGAGAAGCTCGGGACGCAGGCGGAGCGCATCAAGCGCATCGAGCGCCTCGCCGCCGAGATCGCGCCGCTGGTCGGCGCCGATGTTGCCAAGGCCACGCGTGCGGCGCATTTGGCGAAGGCGGATCTGCTGACGGAAGTCGTCGGCGAATTCCCCGAGGTGCAGGGCCTGATGGGCAAGTATTATGCGCTGGCGCAGGGCGAGGATGACTCGGTCGCGGCGGCCTGCGAGGAGCACTACAAGCCACAAGGCCCGGCCGATCGCGTGCCGACGGATCCGGTCAGTATCGCAGTCGCGCTCGCTGACAAGCTCGATACGCTGGTCGGCTTCTGGGCGATCGATGAGAAGCCGACGGGATCGAAGGACCCCTATGCGCTGCGGAGAGCGGCGCTGGGTGTTATCAGGTTGATCGCCGAGAACGCGCTGCGCCTGTCGCTGCTGAAGGTGGCAGCGTCCGCGCTCGCGGGCTTGTCGGTGAAGCCCGCCGATGCGGAGAAGCTCCCGAGCGATCTGCTCGCCTTCTTCGCCGATCGCCTGAAGGTCCAGCTCCGTGAGCAGGGCGCGCGTCACGATCTTGTCGACGCCGTGTTCGCGCTCGGCGGCCAGGATGATCTCTTGATAATCGTTCGCCGCGTCGATGCGCTCGGCAAATTCCTCGACACCGACGACGGCAAGAACCTGCTCGCCGGCACCAAGCGCGCCAGCAACATCCTTTCGATCGAGGAGAAGAAGGACAAGCGCACCTTCCACGGCGCGCCGGATGCTGCGCTCTACAGCCTCGCAGAGGAGAAGGCGCTGGCGAAGGCGATCGGCGAGGTGACGACGGAAGCAAGTGCCGCCGTCGCCAAGGAGGACTTTGCCGCCGCGATGCGCGCGATGGCGAAGCTTCGTCCGCCGGTCGATGCGTTCTTCGACAAGGTGCGCGTCAACGACGACGATCCGAAGGTCCGCGAGAACCGGCTAAAACTGCTGAACGAGATCCGCAGCGCCACGCGCGCGGTGGCGGATTTCTCGAAGATCCAGGATTGAAGTGCTATCGTGCGACGAACATCACCCGTCATTCCGGGGCGCGCGTAGCGCGAACCCGGAATCTCGAGGTTCCGGGCTCGGTGCTGCGCACCGCCCCCGAACGACTGTGCTTTGACAGAAAAATGCCCCGCCCGGCGGGGGGAAGACCGGGCGGGGCCTGATGTCCGATTACACTGCTCGCGCCAGCGCCGTTGATGCGGCGCGCCGGACATCTAGTTGAACAGCCGTCCTAGTCCATCACCTCGACGATGCGCCGCGAGCGCGGCTCGACCAGCACCGTCTCGCCGTTCACGACAGTGTAGCGATAGGTCGTCGCGCCGAAACGTTGCGGCACGTCATAATAAGTGATGCCGGTTTCGGGTAAGGTGGCACCGACCACGACGCGATCGGGAATATGGAAGGCCGGCACACGTTGCTCGATGACATAGTCACGGAACGCCGGCCGTTGCTCGACCGCAATCGTCGGGGTTTCCTCAACCACCACGGGTGCGCGTCCCACTGTGATTCCGGTTTGCGCCTGCGCCGCGATGGGCGCGCTGAGCGCGGCGCCAAGCACTGCGAGAGCGAGAATCCTGTTTCGCATGGGCAACTCCTTCGAATTGACTTCAGCCCGCGCCAATGACGCGACCGCTTGCCAATGCTGCGCCGCGCGCGATGTTCCGGAAAAAGCCTGCCGCATCCGCGGCAATTTCGGGCAGTTTTTGCGAAGCCGGGAACCCGTATCGACCCCTCCGCGTCTCTACGGGCGAAACCGGGTCCGCTATGATCCGCCGCGATTCGCCTCACCCCTTGGGAAAGATAATTCATGCACCTCACCGTCGCCCACATCTCGCCGCTCCTGTCGCTGCTTGCGGGCGTTCTCATCCTGGTCATGCCGCGCCTGCTCAACTTCATCGTGGCGATTTTTCTCATCCTCAATGGTGCGATCGGGCTCGGTTTGCTGAAGTGGCTCCATCTCTAGGCCTTCATTTTCCGGAACTCTTCGACTTGCGCGGGCCTGCTCAAAGTGGTGTAAGGCGCGCGATTTCCCATTCCTCTCGAAGGTTGTGTGCAAGCTATGGCCAAAGCCGCCTCGAAGCCTAAGAAACTGCCAGCGAAATCAAAGCCTTCCGTCAAGGCGAAAGCCGCGCCGGCGGCCCGCAAGGCGCTGCCCAAGAGTTCTGTGAAGAGCGCCCCGAAGCCGGTCGCCAAGGTTGCCGCCAAGGCCGCGGCCAAGCCGGCCGCAAAGGCTGCGGCCAAGGCGGCCAAAAGCGCGCCGGCAAAGATCCCGGCCAACAAATGGGTCTTCACCTTCGGCGACGGCAAGGCAGAGGGCCGGACGGAGATGCGCGACCTGCTCGGTGGCAAGGGCGCCAACCTCGCCGAGATGGCCAATCTCGGCCTGCCGGTGCCTCCGGGCTTCACCATCCCGACCTCGGTCTGCACCTATTTCTACGCCCACGGCAAAACCTATCCGAAGGAGTTGCAGTCGCAGGTCGAGAAGGCGCTCGACCATGTCGGCAAGTTGACCGGCAAGGTGTTCGGCGACACCAAGAACCCGCTGCTGGTCTCCGTACGTTCAGGCGCGCGCGCCTCGATGCCGGGCATGATGGACACCGTGCTCAATCTCGGCCTCAACGACCAGACGGTCGAAGCGCTGGCGGAGCTCTCCGGCGACCGTCGCTTCGCCTACGACAGCTATCGCCGCTTCATCACCATGTATTCCGACGTGGTGCTCGGCTTCGAGCATCATCACTTCGAGGAAATCCTCGACACCTTCAAGGACAGCCAGGGCTATACGCTCGACACCGACCTCACCGCCGAAGACTGGGTCGAGCTGGTCGGCAAGTACAAGGACGCGGTCGCGCGCGAGACCGGCAAGGACTTTCCGCAGGATCCGCATGACCAGCTCTGGGGCGCGGTCGGCGCGGTGTTTTCGTCCTGGATGAATGCGCGCGCGGTGACCTACCGCAAGCTGCACGATATCCCGGAGTCGTGGGGCACCGCGGTCAACGTGCAGGCCATGGTGTTCGGCAACATGGGCGAGACCTCGGCAACCGGCGTTGCCTTCACCCGCAATCCCTCGACCGGCGAGAGCAAGCTCTACGGCGAGTTCCTGATCAACGCACAAGGCGAGGACGTGGTGGCGGGCATCCGCACGCCGCAGGACATCACCGAGGAAGCGCGCAAAGAGTCGGGTTCCGACAAGGCGTCGATGGAAGCGGCGATGCCTGAGGCCTTCAAGGAGCTGACGCGGATCTACACGCTGCTCGAGAAGCACTACCGTGACATGCAGGACATGGAGTTCACGGTCGAGCAGGGCAAGCTGTGGATGCTGCAGACCCGCAGCGGCAAGCGCACGGCGAAGGCTGCGCTCCGCATCGCGGTCGAGCTTGCCAATGAGGGCCTGATCACAAAGAAGGAAGCGGTGACGCGGATCGATCCCGCCTCGCTCGACCAGCTCCTGCATCCGACCATCGATCCGAACGCCAAGCGCGACGTGATCGCGACCGGCCTGCCGGCTTCGCCAGGGGCTGCCTCCGGCGAGATCGTGTTCTCGTCGGATGAAGCGGCCAAGCTCCAGGGCGACGGGCGCAAGGTCATTCTGGTCCGGATCGAGACCAGCCCGGAAGATATCCACGGCATGCACGCCGCCGAAGGCATCTTGACCACGCGCGGCGGCATGACCTCGCACGCGGCGGTCGTCGCGCGCGGCATGGGCAAGCCCTGCGTCTCCGGCTGCGGCACCATCCGCGTCGATTACGGCCGCGGCACCATGAGCATCGGCTCGCGCACCTTCAAGGCCGGTGACGTCATCACCATCGACGGCTCGCTTGGCCAGGTGCTGGCCGGCCGCATGCCGATGATCGAGCCGGAACTGTCCGGCGAATTCGGCACGCTGATGACCTGGGCCGACCAGGTCCGCAAGATCGGCGTCCGCGTCAACGGCGACACGCCCGACGATGCCCGCACCGCGATCAAGTTCGGCGCCGAAGGCATCGGCCTCTGCCGCACCGAGCACATGTTCTTCGAGGAGACCCGCATCCGCACCGTGCGCGAGATGATCCTCTCCGAGGACGAGCAGTCGCGCCGGGCCGCGCTGGCAAAGCTGTTGCCGATGCAGCGCGCCGACTTCGTTGAGCTGTTCGAGATCATGAAGGGCCTGCCCGTCACGATCCGTCTGCTGGACCCGCCGCTGCACGAATTCCTGCCGCACACCCATGCCGAGGTCGAGGAAGTGGCGCGCGCCATGAACACCGATCCGCGGCGTCTGGCCGACCGTGCGCGCGAACTGTCGGAGTTCAATCCGATGCTCGGGTTCCGCGGCTGCCGCATCGCGATCGCCTATCCTGAGATCGCCGAGATGCAGGCCCGCGCGATCTTCGAGGCGGCGGTCGAGGCCGAGAAGCGCACCGGCAAGGCCGTCGGCCTCGAGGTGATGGTGCCGCTGATCGCGACCAAGGCCGAACTCGACCTGGTCAAGGCCCGCATCGATGCCACCGCGAAGTCGGTCATGCGTGAGACCAATACCAAGATCGCCTATCAGGTCGGCACCATGATCGAGCTGCCGCGCGCCTGTCTGCTCGCGGAAGAGATCGCCGAAAGCGCCGAGTTCTTCTCGTTTGGCACCAACGACCTGACGCAGACGACCTACGGCATCAGCCGCGACGACGCGGCGAGCTTCCTCGGTCCCTACGTCGCCAAGGGCATCCTTTCGATCGATCCCTTCATCTCGCTCGACCAGCAAGGCGTCGGCGAGCTCGTCAAGATCGGCGTCACGCGCGGCCGCAAGACGCGGGCGAAGCTCAAGGTGGGCATCTGCGGCGAGCACGGCGGCGATCCCGCCTCCGTCGCCTTCTGCCACAATGTCGGTCTCGACTACGTGTCCTGCTCGCCGTATCGCGTGCCGATCGCGCGGCTCGCGGCGGCCCAGGCCGCGCTCGGCAAGGCGATTGCGAGCCAGGCGTAAGGCGAAGCAACATACCGTGATGATGCGAAAGAGGCGGAGCTTGCTCCGCCTCTTTTCATTTGGGGCGACGCCCTCTCGACTCGTCATTGCGAGGAGCCCTTGCGACGAAGCAACCCAGAATCTTTCCGCGGAGACAGTCTGGATTGCTTCGCTGCGCTCGCAATGACAGCGGAGGAGGAACCAGGCGCGTCCCGTAATGATACGCGTGCGCAAGAGTTCCTTCACCATTCGCGTTGACCGATTGTTTACCGCTTCTCGCGACGCGGTGTTTACCAGCACATCGCATCGCCCCGTGAAAACACCCGACATCGCTTGCGTGTGTTTCGCGCGCAACGCGGATTAACGCCCCGGCAACCTAAATTAGATACTTACGATAAGGATCGAATTGCACGGATGTACTGAGTTCGATCAGGACGGACGTAAGCGTAGCGTGAGCGTATCGATGTCAGTGTTGCGTAACCATCCGAAGGGTGCGCGGTTCGCATCCTTCGGACTCGGTCTCTGCATCTTCGCATTGATGCCGAGAGAGATCGGATATCAGGACATAGGCTCGCTGCTGGCGCGTCAGCCCGGCGTCGCCGAGCGCTGGCAGAAGCAGGTGTTCTCTGCGGCCTCGTCCATTCAGCTTGCCACTTACAGTTTCTCGCCCCCGATCGGCACGTCGGCGCCGCAGAGCGCGATGGTTCGTCTCGCCAGCCTCGACGGCCGCGATGTCACCGGTTCCATTTCGCGCAATCCGGTGCTGCAGGCGCCGGCGCGTTACCAGGCCTCCGACTTTCCCAAGGTCGATCGCGCGCTGAAAGGCGATCGTCTCGCCATCGTGACACCTGCGCCAGTACCTCAGCCGGCTGCTCCGGCCGTGACGCCCGCGCAGCAGGATCCCGCGACCTCGAACAGCTCCGTGTTCGGTGCCAAGACCGCCGAGCTGCGCGCCGTGCAGTCGCAGGCGATGTCGCCGGAGTCAGCGGCCGCGCTCGATCCCGAGCTTCAGGAGGCGATGCGTGCGCCGCCGTTGGCTCAATATACAAATCCGCCGAAGGCCGATGACAACGCGCTGTCCTTCGCGGCGCAGCCGCTCAACACCTTGAAGCAGGCGACATCAGCAGCCCCGCCGCGCGATCCCTTCAGCGTCAAAACCTCGAACCTGTTCTTCGGCAGCTCCTCGTTGGGCGGCAACCTCGAGAGCATCGAGAGCTGGCAGCCGGGCGCCGAGCCGCTGATCGTGATGCCCGACCCCGACATGAAGCTGGCCTCGCTGTCGCCGCCGAACGAGGACGCCCCCAGCATCACCGAGAGCGGCGAGAGCATCGCGCCGAAGGGTGAGGTCAACGCCGACAACCAGCGCGCCAAATCTCCGGCCGAGCGGCTGGCGCTCGACGAGAAATCACGCGCCAAGTCGGAGAAGTGCCTCGCCGAAGCCGTTTATTTCGAATCCCGCGGGGAGGCCGTGCGCGGCCAGATCGCGGTCGCGCAAGTGGTGATGAACCGCGTATTCTCGGGCAAATATCCCGATACGGTGTGCGGCGTGGTCTATCAGAACAAGTACCGCCACTTCGCCTGCCAGTTCACCTTTGCCTGCGACAACAATCCCGATGTGATCCGCGAGCCCGAGATGTGGGAGCGCGCCAAGAAGATTTCGAGGGCCATGCTCGACGGCCAGATCTGGCTGCCTGAAGTGGGCAAATCGACGCATTACCACGCCTATTGGGTGCGTCCGTCCTGGGTCGCCGAGATGAAGAAGATGTACAAGACCGGCGTGCACACTTTCTATCGGCCGCGCAATTGGGGCGATGGAGCTGAGGAGCCGAGCTGGGGCACGCCGGCGCAGACCGCCGCGCTCTCGGCCGAGCTCGCGCAGGCGGCCAAGAGCTCCGCCGAGATGGGCGTGACGGAGCGAAGGTAGTTATCGTCAGAAACGGTCGTCACGCCCTGGGCCTGTCCCGCCTGCGCGGCCGTAGCCGCTTCGGCGCGGCGAAGGCCCGGGCATCCACGTTCTTCGTNGGCCGGGACAAGCCCGGCCATGACGTTGCGGAAGCTTTGGGTGTGCCGTCCTCACATCTCGATATCCAGCGCGCAGTCGAAATTCGGCGCCGAATGCGTCAGGGCGCCTGACGAGGCGTAATCGACACCGGTCGCCGCGATCGCCGCAATCGAGTCCAGCGTGACACCGCCCGAGGCTTCCAGCTCCAGCCGGCCTTCCGTCATTCGCACAGCCTCGCGCAGCGTCGCGATGTCCATGTTGTCGAGCAGCACCGCATCGGCCAGATCAGTGGCGAGCACGTCGCGCAGCTGTGCGAGCGTATCCACCTCGATCTCGATCTTGACGAGATGGCCGGCACGCGCACGAGCGCGTTCCAGCACCGGCCGGATGCCGCCGGCAACCGCGATGTGGTTGTCCTTGATCAGGATGGCATCGTCCAGGCCGTAACGGTGGTTGAAGCCGCCGCCGCAACGCACCGCGTATTTCTCCAGCGCCCGCAATCCGGGCGTGGTCTTTCGCGTGCAGCAGATGCGCATTTTCGTGCCCTCGGCGCGCGCGACGTAGTCGGCCGTGAGCGTCGCGACGCCGGACAGGCGGCCGACGAAGTTCAGTGCAGTCCGTTCCGCGGTGAGAACCGCGCGCGCCGGGCCGGAGATCGTCAACACCTGCTGCCCGCGCCCGACGCGCGCGGCGTCGCGGATATGCGCGCGGACCTCAATGTCGGTCGAGAGCTTTTGCAGCGTCGCCAGCGCCAGCGGCAGGCCGGCGATGACACCGGACTGGCGTGCAACCAGCACGGCCTGCGCCTTGGTCGCTTCCGGGATCGTCGCGAACGAAGTGATGTCGCCGGCGCGGCCGAGATCCTCGTCGAGTGCGCGATGCACGGCGTCATCGATGGCAAGCGGAGACAGGAAGGCGTCGGGATGGAGCAGGGAGGTTGGGGTGATCATGACAAACTCCGTCAGGCGATCATGGATTGCGCGATGCGCGGCGTTGATTGCGCACTCAGCCCGTCCGCGACCTCATGCGCTTGGGCGAGTGTCATCATCGTTCTCTGCGCCAGCGCGGGCGCCTCCTCGGGATGGTCGGAGCGGAAATGCGCGCCGCGACTCTCGCGCCGGCTCCAGGCCGCGGACGCCACGAGCAGGGCCGCTGTCGCCATGTGGCGGACTGCGATGCTTGTTGCCGAGCGCTCGAGCCCGGCAAAACTGCGGACAGCTTCTGCCAGCCCGTCGCCTTCGCGGATCACGCCGACATGCGTGGTCATCATCGCGCGCAACCGCTTCACGGCGCTTGCATCCGGCGCGCCGCCGCGTGGCGTCACCAGTGCTTCGGGGAGGCGGGCAGGTGAGGGGATCGCCCGGCCGGCGATGTCGTCGGCGATGCGCGCGGCATAGACCACGGCCTCCAGCAGCGAATTCGACGCAAGCCGGTTGGCGCCATGCATGCCGGTGGACGAGACTTCGCCGCCGGCCCAGAGCCCGTCGATCGAGCTACGGCCGCGTGCATCGACCGCGACGCCGCCCATGTGATAGTGCACGGCCGGCGCGATCGGGATGATTTGCGTTGCCGGATCGATGCCGGCGGCGATGCAGCTTGCATGCACCGTCGGGAATTTGTCGGCGAAGCGGGGACCCAGCGCTTGCCGCGCATCGAGGAAGGCGCCGCGTCCCGCCGCGATCTCGGCAAACACGCCGCGGGCCACGATGTCGCGCGGCGCGAGTTCGGCGAGGGGATGCTGCGCGAGCATGAAGCGATCGCCCTCGCTGTTGATCAAGGTCGCGCCTTCGCCGCGCAGAGCCTCGGTCGCGAGCGGTGCCGGGTCCCGGCCAACCATGATCGCCGTCGGGTGGAATTGCACGAATTCCGGATCTGCGATCACGGCGCCGGCGCGCGCCGCGATCGCAAGGCCCGATCCATTGGCCTCGGCCGGATTGGTGGTGACGGCATAGAGATGGCCGATGCCGCCGGTCGCGAGAACGACCGCGCGCGAGGACATCATCACGGGCCTTGCCGCAAAGTTGCCGGCCTCGCGCAATTGAAGGCCGGTGACGGCGCCATCCTCGGTGAGCAGCGCTTCGGCGACAAAACCTTCGATCAGGCGGATCGACGGCGTGCGGTGCACGGCTTCGCTCAGTGCCGCGATGATCGCTGCACCCGCGCCGTCGCCGCGCACGTGCACGATCCGCCGCGCCGAATGCGCGGCCTCGCGTCCCACCGCAAGCCGGCCTTCGAGATCGCGGTCGAACGGCACGCCATAGGCGAGCAGATCGTGGATCCGCAAGCCGGCCTCGCGCGCGATGCCGAGCGCGACCGTTTCATCGACGATGCCGCCGCCGACCGCGACCGTATCCGCAGCATGCGCTTCGGGAGTATCGCCGCCCGCGACGGCAGCTGCGATGCCGCCTTGCGCCCATGCGGACGATGCCCCTTGTCCAAGCGGCGCCGCCGAGATCAGCGTCACCGGCCGGGGCGCGAGTTTTAACGCGCAGAACAATCCGGCGAGGCCACCGCCGACGATGACGACGTCGTCGGTGGAGCGGGTGAGGTTGAGGATGTTGTGTGTCATAACTTTCTCCAAGTTCTCAGCTGTCGTCCCGGCCTGGCGCGCAATTGCGCGCGGGGGGCGGGACGCCCCCGTGTGTGTTGCCGCGACTCGTGCTCAATTCCTCAGATTGATCATCCGCTCGACCGCGCGCCTTGCGCGTACGGCAAGCGCCGGATCGATCGTCACTTCCTCGCCAAGCGTCAGCAGGCTCTCCAGGATGTTGGACAGCGTGATACGCTTCATGTGCGGGCAGAGATTGCAGGGACGCAGCATCTCCACGTCAGGCAGCTCGGCGCGGACATTGTCGGCCATCGAGCATTCCGTGATCATCACGAGGCGCTTCGGCCGTCGCTCGCGCACCCAATTGATCATGTGCGCGGTCGAGCCGGTGAAGTCGGCTTCTGCCAACACATCCGGCGGACATTCGGGATGCGCGATGATCTGCACGGAGGGATCGGCGTCGCGGAAGGCGCGCAGTTCCTCGCCGGTGAAGCGCTCATGCACCTCGCATGCGCCCTTCCAGGCGATGATCTTCACATCCGTCTTCGAGGCGACGTAAGTTGCGAGATAGCGGTCGGGCAGGAAGATCACGCTCGGTGCGTTCAGGCTCTCGACCACCTGCACCGCGTTCGACGAGGTGCAGCAGATGTCGACCTCGGCCTTCACCTCCGCTGACGTGTTGACATAGGCAACGACAGGCACGCCGGGAAATTTTTCGCGGAGCAGGCGCACGTCGGCCCCGGTGATGCTGGCAGCCAGCGAGCACCCGGCGCGTGCGTCAGGGATCAGCACTGTCTTGTCCGGATTGAGCAGCTTCGACGTCTCCGCCATGAAGTGCACGCCGCACTGGACGATGACGTCGGCCTTCACCTTGGTGGCCTCGACGGCGAGCTGCAGCGAATCGCCGCCGATGTCGGCGACGCCGTGAAAGATCTCCGGCGCTTGATAGTTGTGCGCGAGGATCACCGCGTTGCGTTCGCGCTTGAGCTGGTTGATCGCGTGGATCGTCGGCGCCATCAGCGGCCACTCGATCGGCGGAATCACATGCTTGACGCGCTGGTAGATTGGCGCGGTGGCGCGTTCGACCTCGCTGGTCCATTCCAGCGACGGCCGCGGCAGCGTTGGCTCGGATCGTGCCGGCGCTGATGGCGTGAAGGTCGCTTGGCCCTGTGGCCGGTTGGCGAAATCATCTGGACCGTAAATTTCAGCAATCGGCATCGAGGCCTCCCATGCGTCTCAATTATGCTCAACATGAGTATATATGAGCTCTGAGAAATCCGGCCGAGGGGCCGGTGGGATTCCGTCAATCACATATACTCAATCTGAGTAAATCAAACATAACATGGTCTGCGGCGGACCGCTAGGCCCCGCCGCACACATTCCCGTCAAGTCGGTCCTGTGCGGCGCCGGAGGAGGTCTCGACGAAACGCAATGCTCCCGCAAAAGCCCTCCGTGGAACGCAACCATTTCTGACTTTCGATTTTCATGCATCTGCATTAAACGGCGGACATGCGGTCGCCGATTTAGCGGATCGCCAACGCCGAATGAGGGAACAACCATGTCGACACAAGCGGGCGAACTCGCTCCCTCTCGTTCCTCTCACTGGCGCACCCCGGCCGCCATCATCCTCTGCGGCTGTGCGATCGGCATGCTCGGCTTCGGCCCACGCTCGGCGCTGGGCTTCTTTGTGCAGCCGATGAGCCACGAATTCGCCTGGGGCCGCGACGTGTTCGGCCTTGCGATCGCCGTGCAGAATCTGTTGTGGGGATTGGGCCAGCCGTTCGCCGGCGCGGTCGCCGATCGCTTCGGCCTGTTCCGCGTGATGTGTGTGGGCGCGCTGCTCTATGCCGGTGGTCTCCTGCTGATGCGCTATTCGTCGACGCCGATGTCGCTCAACATCGGCGCGGGCGTGATGGTCGGCTTCGGCCTCGCCGGCTGCTCCTTCAATCTGGTGCTGTCGGCGTTCACGAAACTCTTGCCGGCTGAAAAGCGCGGCCTGGCGCTCGGCGCCGGCACCGCGGCGGGCTCGCTCGGGCAGTTCCTGTTCGCGCCTGTTGGCGTGGCGCTGATCGACAATTTCGGCTGGCAGCAGGCGCTCACCGTGTTCGGCTTCCTGATGCTGCTGATCATCCCGCTGTCGCTGGCGATCTCGACGCCGCCGGTCGCAACCACGGCCAGCTCGGCGCCTGCGGATGAGCAGACCATCACCCGCGCGCTCGCCGAAGCTTTCGGCCATCGCTCCTATGTGCTGCTGGTGCTCGGCTTCTTCACCTGCGGCTTCCAGCTTGCCTTCATCACCGTGCATCTGCCGGCGTTCCTGGTCGATCGCGGCGTTTCGACGCAAACCGGCGGCTGGGTGATTGCGGCGATCGGCCTGTTCAACATCATGGGCTCGCTCAGCGTCGGCTATCTGCAGAACTCGCTGCCCAAGCGCTACATCCTCTCGGCCATCTATTTCACCCGCGCGCTCGCGACGCTTGCCTTCATCTCGTTCCCGATCACGCCGTTCTCGGCGATCGCATTCGGTGCAATCTCCGGCCTCACCTGGCTGTCGACGGTGCCGCCGACCTCGGCGCTGGTGGCGCTGATGTTCGGCACGCGCTGGCTGGCCACGCTCTATGGCTTTGCCTTCGTCAGCCACCAGGTCGGCGGTTTCCTCGGCGTCTGGTTAGGCGGCATCGTGTTCGAGAAATTCGGGTCCTACACGCCGATCTGGTGGCTCTCGATCCTGTTCGGCGTGCTCTCGGCGCTGATCAATCTCCCGATCGTGGAGCAGCCGGTCGCACGAGCGGTTGCGCAGCCTGCCTGATCGGCTAAACATCCCGGTCAAACAAGTCAGGGAGTTCAAGCCGTGGCCACATTCAAGGCGATCCGGATCGACAAGGCGGACAAGGGCACCACCGCGCAGCTAACGCAGTTCGACGAAGCCGAGCTGATGGAGGGCGACGTCACCGTCCGCGTCGAATACTCGACGCTGAACTACAAGGACGGCCTCGCGCTGACAGGCAAGGCACCGGTGGTGCGCCGCTTCCCGATGATCGCCGGTATCGATTTCGCCGGCACGGTCGAGTCCTCTTCCCATCCGCAATGGAAAGCGGGCGACAAGGTCGTTTGCACCGGCTGGGGCATGGGCGAGACCCATCTCGGCGCCTATGCCGAGAAGGCACGCGTGAAAGGTGACTGGCTGGTCGCCCTGCCGCAGGGCCTGTCGGCGCGCGATGCCATGGCGATCGGCACCGCCGGCTTCACCGCGATGCTCTCGGTGCTGGCGCTGGAGAAGCACGGCCTGTCGCCGAAGAGCGGCCCTGTGGTCGTGACCGGCGCGGCAGGCGGCGTCGGCTCGGTCGCCATCGCCGTGCTGTCCCGGCTGGGCTACCACGTCATCGCCTCGACCGGCCGCGCCTCCGAGGCCGATTACCTGAAGAGCCTCGGCGCAGCCGAGGTGATCGACCGCAATGAATTGTCGGGCCCGGCAAAGCCCCTGGCCAAGGAGCGCTGGGCGGGCGGCGTCGATAGCGTCGGTTCGACCACGCTGGCGAACCTGTTGTCGATGACCAAGTATGGTGGTGCCATCGCCGCCTGCGGTCTTGCAGCCGGCATGGACCTGCCGGCTTCTGTTGCACCCTTCATTTTGCGCGGGGTGTGCCTTCTCGGCATCGATTCCGTGATGTGCCCGATTGAGCCGCGGAAAGCCGCCTGGCAGCGCCTCGCCTCCGACCTCGATCGGACAAAACTCTCTGAAATCACTACGGAAATTACACTCGACGAAGTTCTGGAATGGGGCGCGAAAATCCTGGCCGGTCAGGTCCGCGGCCGCATCGTGGTAAAAATTGTCTAACGGCGTTCAGACTTTACCAACCAAGCTGCTTCAATGTCGCCATGGTTAGTATGGTAAGCAGCGGGTAAAGAGATAAAGGCATCGCCCGCTGCGGGGTCGGTTCGGAGTAGAGCATGCTTGCGCGTATTGTGTTGGGGGCTGTCACGGCAGTCGTGACGTTTGCGCCGGCCATCGCCTTGGCCGGGAGTATGAATGCCGACGAGGCGCGTCGCTTCGTCGCCGGCAAGGTCTTCGCCTTCACCTGTTTCGACGGCACCCGCGGTGCAGGCCGGATCCTCGACGACCTCGGCGCCGCCGGCGCGGTGCAGTTCTCGGGCTCGGGCCCGGTGCGCCATCTTCGCCTGCCGGGCAACACGCTCCAGATCCGCGGCCAGAACGTCTGCGCCTCGATCAAGGGCATTCCGTTCGAGCCTTGCTTCAACCTGGAAAAGACCGACGATCGCAGCTTCCGCGGCTCGGTCTCCGGCATGGGCTTCGCCTATTGCGACTTCCATCACCAGGGCGGCAACCAGATGCTGATGGCGCGCGCGGTTGCGCGTCCCCGCTCGCTGCGGGCGCCCGAGCAGACCGGTTCGATCAATGCTCCGAGCACCGAAGTCGCCGCGCGCGTCGAGACGCCGCGGATCGAGAGCAGCCGGATCGAACCTGTGAAGTCGGAAGCGAAGTCCGAGCCGAAGGCGGAATCGAAGAACGAAGGTCCGCTGGAGCTGCGCCGCTCGACCGAGTGATGTCGGGCGCAGCCTGCGCTCAATTTACCTGCCCTTGACGAAAGCATAACACGGCGAAGCCGTGGCGCCGTAATCATACGGCCCGCGGTCTTTATGCCTTGGTAGCGACTGTCGCCCCAGCCTGCGGAACGGCCGGGAGGCGGCCCTACGCAAGAGTTCATCAATGTCGCTGTATTTCTTTCGCATCAGCTCTGGCCGCTATTCCGGTGCGGCTGATCAGCCGTACGAGTTCGAGGATGATGCCGCGGCCTGGACCGAGATGACCGAAGTGTGCGCCAATCTGCTCGGCAGCATCGCCCGCAATCTGATGCCGAACGCGAAGTGGAGCATGGAGCTGCTCGACGAGAACAAGAAGCAGGTCTTTCGCGTCAGCCTGGTCAGCGAGGCCGTCTGCTGCAGCGATAAGAGTGCGGACAGGCGTTGACGAAAGCAGCACCTGCAAATCCGGAAAGCGCCAGCGCGCCCTCTGTGTGCATCTCTCTTCGGAAGGAGCCTTAGACGCCACAACTCCGACCAGCGTGTGATTAACGTGATAAGCACGCTTTACGCGCTTGTTTTGTCGGCCTTTTTGATCGAATTCCAGTACTTCCCCGGAGGTTGCTGTTAACCAAATCGGAACGACAGGCGCTCATATTTTAGGCAAAGGCGATCAACGCCAAGAGTGGCCGGCAAAGACTCGACCACACTTTTCCTGTCGGGAAACCTGCCCATGTTGAGCCTCGTTCGAAATTTGCGGATCGGGACCAAGCTGGCGATCGCATCGGCACTTGCCATCGTCCTGGTTGTTTCGATGATTGGAAGTCAGCTCCTGGGTAACGCGAGCGTACGCGACGCCAACGAGAGCGTGCTCACACAGCAGGAGATAGCGCGCGGCGCGGTCACGACCGAGGTCGCAGTTCGCGGGATGCAACTCGCGGCCCGAGACATTCGCCTGGCCAGTAGCGTGGCCGATCTGCAGAAGGCCACACAGGCCTTGGCCGACCAACAGAGGGCGATGAATTCGCGCATCGAGACGATGCTGGGATTGTCTCATTCCGCCGAGAACCGCGCCAGGATGGAGCAACTGAGATCCCTTGCGGCGGACTACGCCAAGGGAGCCCAGCAGATCGCGGGGATGCGCAGCGAAGCCCTTGCTGCAGTGTCGAGCGGCTCAGACGGAGCGGCCCGCGCCACCAAGCTCAACGAAGAGGCGGTTCGCTTCGCCCGCGACGTTACCCTGCCCATTGCCGGCAAGATCGATGCGCTAATCGAGCAGATCGCCGACTATGCAAGGCACAAGTCCGAGGCGGAGAGTGCCGCAGCCACAGCGCAAATGAAATCGAGCGAGCGGACTGGGATGGTCATCGGCGCAATCGCCATGATGATCCTGATCGGCTCCTGGCTGATGTCCTTCCTCTCCATCGCCCGGCCGATCCGCGCGCTCACGATCGCGATGGAGAGGCTCGCGGAGGGAGATTTCTCGGTGGTGCTGCCGGGCCTCGGCCGCAAGGACGAGGTCGGCGGCGTCGCAGCGGCTGTCGAGAAATTCAAGATCGTGTCGGCGCAGAAAGCCAGCGAAGCCGCCGAGGCCAAGATCAGGCAAGACCACGCCGCCGCTGCCCAGCGCAAAGCCGAGATGCGCAAGCTCGCGGACGGCTTCGAATCCGCGATCGGTGAGATCGTCGAGACCGTATCGTCGGCCGCGACCGAGCTTGAGGCTTCGGCCTCGACGCTGACCTCGACTGCCGAGCGCGGCCAAGGGCTCGCCACAATGGTCGCCGCCGCCTCCGAAGAGGCTTCCACCAACGTGCAATCGGTGGCTTCCGCGACCGAGGAGCTGTCGTCCTCGATCACCGAGATCAGCCGCCAGGTGCAGGAATCGGCGCGGGTGGCGAGCGAGGCGGTCAGCCAGGCCCGTACCACGACAGACCGCGTTGGTGAGTTGTCCCAGGCCGCAACGCGCATCGGCGACGTGGTTGAGCTGATCAATACCATCGCGGGCCAGACCAACCTCCTGGCGCTCAATGCGACGATCGAGGCCGCGCGTGCCGGCGAAGCCGGCCGCGGCTTTGCGGTGGTCGCGTCCGAGGTGAAGGCGCTGGCCGAGCAGACCGCGAAGGCGACCGGCGAGATCGGCCAGCAGATCGCCGGCATCCAGACCGCGACCGAGCATTCGGTCGGCGCCATCAAGGGCATCAGCGACACGATCGAGAAATTGTCGGATATCTCCTCGACCATCGCGGCCGCCGTCGAGGAGCAGGGCGCCGCGACGCAGGAGATTTCCCGCAACGTGCAGAAGGCGGCTGAAGGCACCCATCAGGTATCGGCGAACATCACTCAGGTGCAGCGCGGCGCGAGCGAGACCGGATCGGCCTCCGCGCAGGTGCTGTCGGCGGCGCAGATGCTGTCGGGTGACAGCGATCGCCTCAAGCTCGAGGTCGGCAAGTTCTTAGGGACCGTTCGCGCGGCCTGAACAAGGTCGGCGCGGCCCTCTCGATCAACGACATAGCGGTCGCTGCGGTCGTTTGCATCCAGGGTTGCATCGGCCCGCAGCGGATTAAGTAGCCCGACGGGATGTTCGCGTTGTTGCAACAAATGGTTGTAGAAGAAATAACGGCCACATTGTCACATCCGTAGTTCCACGTAGGCCTCTGTTAACGGCTGCTTGCAACTATGTGCGCAATCTTGCCGGGTAGGAACCAGCCAGCATTGATGGAATGACTCCGTCCTGCCGTCCGCCGTGACGGTTGTGGCGCAGATGACGTATGGGTTCAGGTCTCATCGGGATTTGTCATGATGTCGAAATTGTCAATCGTCTTCAAGCTTCTGGCCGTTCTGTCGGTCCTCGTGCTGTCGCTTGCCGGCGTCGGCGTCGTAGCGATCGGCACGATGCAGAACATCAACTCCCATACCGTCGAGATCGCAGAGAGCTGGCTGCCGAGCGTCCGTGCGCTGGGTTCGATGCGCGCCGACATCAACGAGTTGCGCGTCGCGCTGCGTCTGCACCTGATGCAGGATAGCGCAGAAGGCAAGGAAGCGGCTGAGAAGCGTCTCGCTTCGCTTCGTGAGCGTATCGAGAAGACCCGGAAGACCTATGAGCCGCTGATCACGTCGGCCGAAGAGCGCGCCATTTACGGGCAATGGACCACGGCGTGGGGCGAGTATCTGAACGGCGTGCAGGACGTGATGGCGCTGTCGCGCAAGAGCCCAGGCAAATTCCCGACAGAGGCCAACGAGATGTTGCAGACCAAGGTCGCGAAGATGGCCCAGGCGGCAGATCCGCTGCTCCAGAAAGGCATTGAGCTGAACAATCACGGCGCCGAGCTGGAAACGAAGCAGGCGGCCGACAGCTACGCCACCATCTTCCGCTTGCTGGTCGGCATCATCATCGCCTCGGTGGCGATCGCGATCGGTGCGGCCTATTATCTCGTGCGCGACGTGTCGCGCGGCATTGCCTCGATCATCAAGCCGATGCAGTCGCTCGGTGAGGGCGACCTCTCGGCCGAGGTGCCGCACCGCGGCGAGAAGACCGAGATCGGATCGATGGCGGATGCGCTGCAGATCTTCAAGGAGGCGCTGATCGCCAAGCGCGCAGCGGACGAGGCCGCGAGGGTCGACGCCGAGGCCAAGATCGAGCGTGGCCGCCGCGTCGACGCCATCACCCGCAAGTTCGAAGCCATGATCGGCGAGGTCGTTGGGACCGTGTCGTCGGCGTCGACCGAGCTCGAAGCCTCCGCTTCGACGCTGACCAACACCGCCCAGCGCGGCCAGGAGCTGGCGACCGTCGTCGCCGCGGCCTCCGAAGAAGCATCCACCAACGTGCAGGCTGTGGCATCCGCTTCCGAGGAGCTGTCGTCCTCCATCACCGAGATCAGCCGCCGCGTGCAGGACTCAGCGCGGATGGCGGCGGAGGCCGTCGAGCAGGCGTCGCGGACCAACGAGCGCGTCAACGAGCTGTCGCAGGCGGCCGCCCGCATCGGCGACGTGGTCGAGCTGATCAACACCATCGCGGGCCAGACCAATCTGCTGGCGCTGAACGCCACCATCGAGGCGGCGCGCGCCGGCGAAGCCGGCCGCGGTTTTGCCGTCGTCGCCTCCGAGGTGAAGGCGCTGGCCGAGCAAACCGCGAAGGCGACCGGCGAGATCGGGGCGCAGGTCGCAGGTATCCAGGCCGCAACGCAGGAATCCGTCAGCGCCATCCAGGAAATTGGCGGCACCATCGAGCGGCTGTCGGAAGTGTCGGCGGCGATTGCCGCCGCGATCGAGGAGCAGGGCGCGGCGACGCAGGAGATCTCGCGCAACGTCCAGCAGGCCTCGGTTGGCACCCAGGAGGTCTCCTCGAATATCACAGATGTGCAGCGCGGGGGATCGAGACCGGCTCCGCCTCAGCCGAAGTTCTGTCGGCGGCGAAGTCGCTGGCGACAGACAGCACACGTCTCAGGGTCGAGGTCGCGCAGTTCCTGGAGTCGGTCCGCGCGGCCTAAATAGCAGGTCGAAGTTGCCTTCACCTCTCCCCGCCGGGGAAAGGTGAACACTCGACCTCCGTTATGAGCTTGTCTGCGGGGCCGGCGGTGGCATTGCCTGTCGCCGGAACAGGATGCGCTGGTAGAGCCAGCCGATCGCGACCAGCACGATGCCGAGGCCCATGAACGACAGCGCACGATAGACGCCTGTCAGCGTCGACATGTCGATGACGAAGGCCTTCAGGATCGTCAGCGCGATGACGGCGGCGGACGCCAGCCGCGCCCGCTCGGAGTTGGCGAGAATGCCGATGCCGAGCAGCACCACGCCGAAGGCGAGCCAGCCGATCGAATAGGTGTATTGCTCGGCTCCCGTGGTCTCGCCGCTGGTGAGGAACGGGCCGTGATAGAAGCGGCGGATCTCCAGCGTCAGATAGACAAGCGCAAACACCAGCGTGGCCCCCGCGATCGTGTTCGCATAGACCTTGCCCCGCGCGCCGACGACCGCGTAGGCGAGCAGCAGCATCAGCACCGCGGGCAGGGCGTAACCGAGCAGCAGCAGGTTGAACACGGCGCCGCCGACATCAATGTGCCACAGCAGCGGATTCTCGAGGAACAGCAGGCCCAACACGCTGATGCAGCCGGCGATCGCCGTCAGCACGATGGCGCCGACATTGTGCACGATAGAGTGGCTGCGCAGCCGCAACCGCTCCAGTCCGATCGCCATCGCCAGCGCCACGCAGACCTGAAGAGCGGCCTCCAGCAGCGAGGGCGATGCGATCATGTCGCCGCCGGTCGCGAAGTGGCGGACCTCCATGAAAGCGAGCAGCGCGGTGAACAGGATCGCGGCCGCTTCCACCATGCGCAGCGGCGCATCGTCGCCCCTGCGGCGCAGGAACCGGCTCGCCGCCCAGAACGAGGCGGCCGGCAGGCCATAGCCCCACAGCAGCCAGTTGAAGATCGGCGTGGTGCCGACGGCATCGCCAACGATGCGCGGATCATAGAGGATGCGCGCGGTGACGATGCCGGCGAAGATCGCGGCGAGCCAGCGCAGGAACGGGATCGGCCGCTGCAGCGCAATCCAGGCGGTGCCGAGCGACATCAACGCCAGCGCGATGGTGAGCCAGCCCTTCTCCAGCGCGAAGGTCAGCGCCAGGGCCAGCGCGCCGAGCGTGCCGGTCGCGAACAGCGCCGTCGAGATCGCAAGTCCCGGCCGGGTCTCGCGGCGGGTCAGCGTTTCGGTCGCAGCGCCGAACGCAGCTGCCAGCAGCACGGCGAGGATCGCGAACGGGATCGAGCGGTCGAGATGGGCGATGCGGGCGTAGAGCGCGATGAGGATCGCGATTGGCGTCGCGACACCTGCTGCCGACCACACCACGGGAATGATCGCCGAATGCGAGCGACCCTGGGCGAAGAAGCCGGCGATGCCGAAGCCGGCGGCGAAGATCGCGGCCATCGCCAGATGCTGCGTCACCGCGCTGTCGATCGCGTTCGGCGTGATGCCTGGCATGGGGCCGCCCGGCAGCACCAGCATGTCGGGATTGGCGCGTACCGCCCATTCGGCGAACACGATGAACACCGTTGCCGCCGCCGCGCCCAGCGCGCCGACGGCAGCCTCTGCGCGCCAGGCGACGAACAGCGTGGCCGCAACGAGCAATGTGTAGGCGATTAGCGCGAGGTCAGCATGCGCGCTCGACAACACGATCAACATCGCGCCGAACAGATAGGCACCGAGCGCGCTCGAGGAGACCGGCTCGATCTGGCCGCCTTCGATATCAGGGCCGAACATGAAGCCGCAGACCACGAGCAATGCAGCGAGCACGAAGCCTGACATCACGTGGAACGCATGCGGCGCGACGTGCAGGTCACCGGTATCGAGGCCCGGGAAAATCCAGAGCACGGCGAAGACGATCGTCGTCACCGCGAGCCAGCGCCATAGCCTGATGCGGGCGAGGCCAAAGCTCGCGGCGGTGACGATGGCAAGATAGATGTACAGCGCCCAATAGTCCGGGTTGCCGCTGGAGACCAGCACCGGCGTTGCGAAGGCGCCGACGATGCCGAGGCCCGCGAGCGCCGGCCCGTGCAGCAAAGCTGCCGCGAGCGTGGCCATCGCCACGATGCCGAGCAGCACGAAAGCGGTGGCCGGCACGAGGAAGCCATAGAGCGCATAGGCCGCATAGACGGTCGCGAACGCCACCGCCGTTCCAGCCGCGGTGAGGATCGCGGGGATGTTGGCGATCGGCAGCGCTGCAATGCTCGAGATGCTCTCCTTGCGCCGCGTCCATTCGCCGGCACCCAGCAGCGCGGCCGCAAACAGTCCGCCCAGGAATACCCGCACGCCGGGGCCGACAAGGCCGGCCTCGATCGAATAGCGCACCATGAAGAAGCCGCCGAGCGCGAGCGCCAGGCCGCCGATCCACACCACCCAGC
>NZ_LJYG01000110.1:239411-250253 GCF_001440035.1 Bradyrhizobium manausense
CGCGCCGCCTGCGGGGCTGGCTTCAGGACTTGCTTCGAGCGGCGGCGGCGCAGCCTCTTCGGTGGCGAGCGGCGGCGTGGTCTCGGCCTCCGGCGCAAGCGGCGGCGGCTCTGCTGCACTCGTCGCAGGCGCGTTTGCGGGCGCCTGCACCAGCACAAGTGGCGGAGGCTGAACCCGGCGCGCCTGCAGTTCGGCCTCCAGCGCGCCCAGGCGGCGGCGCAATTCGGTTGCCTGGTTCGACGCTTTCAGCGCGATCAGGAACGCGGCGATCGCAATCATCACGGCAAAGACGTCGAACGGGGCGTCGAACATGGGGTCTCCTGGCAATCGGCGGGCAGGGGCCGACAGCAATCCTGATCTAGCGCCGGGAGCGTACGCGCAAGCCTGGCGCCGGCCGTTCCTGGAGCACGTCGCGGCGGAAGCGATAGAGCGCCGCCGGTCTCCCGCCCGTCTGTGTCGACATCACGCCGGTCGGTTCGACCAGCGCCTCGGTTTCGACCAGGCGACGGAAGTTCTGCTTGTGCAGGTGCCGGCCGGAGATCGCCTCCACCGTATACTGCAACTCCGTGAGTGTGAACTCGGCGGGCAAAAGTTCAAACACCACGGGGCGATACTTCAGCTTTGCCCGCAGCCTGGCGATCGCTGTGGCAAGGATCCGGCGGTGGTCGAAGCGCATGGACGTGCCGAGCGCGGGCAGGGACTTGCGCGCCAGCGCCGCAGGCCGGCCGTCGCGTCGCGCCTCCTCGACGAGGCCGGCCTCGTAGAGCAGCTCGTAGCGGTCGAGCACGCGCTCCTCGTCCCAGGCCGCGCCGTCGAGGCCGAAATAGAACCGCACGCGATCCTTGCGCGGCAATGCGCGCGTCGTCTCGGGCGTCTCCTCCTCGGCCCATGCCGTCAGCGCCGGGATGATGTCACGGGCGATGATCGCCGGCGGTGCCTCGCGCCGGTCTTCCCAAGGGAAGAAGCGATACCAGGGCTCGAAGCTCGCGGCATTCGCAGCTCCCTCGGCGGTGCGCGTCAGCGCGAGATAGCCGATCGACACCATATGCGCGCCGGTGTGGCCGGCCTCGGCATGACGGCCGCGATCGCCAAACGTGTAGAGCTGCTCGACATAGCCGAGCCGCAATCCCACCTGTTCCTCGACCCACGCACGCAGGCCGATCTCGAAGGTGCGATGGCTCGGCGCATCGAACGGACCGAACGGCAGCCCGGCGAGCCCGTCGGCGCCGCGCGCGGTCAACACCAGTGGCTCGTGGTCCTCGATCGCGACGATCGCGGCGGTCAGGCCGATCTCGATCGGCGTCAGCTTGTCGCTCATGCGATGGGGATTGCAGGTGTCATTCGAGCTCGATCACGAAGGGGCGGCCTTCGACCAGCATCTCGCCCGGGCCCATCTCGTCGAGCGCGCGCAGCATGCGGCCGTTGCGGCCGAGCGCGCGGTCGGCGAGGTCGACGATGCGGCGGTTCGGCGAGGCGATCGGGGAGGCCGCACGGATCTTCTTCGCAATCTCGATCTCGTCGCGATCAGGATTGAGCGCGCAGACGGCGGCGAACGCGCTCGCCGTGGAGCGGCTGATGCCGGCATAGCAATGCACTACCAGCGGCGCAGCCCGATCCCAGCCGCGCACGAAATTCAGCACCTGTTCGATATGCGCCTCCGACGGTGCGACAAAGCCGTCCATCTCCTCGGTGATGTCGTCCATCGACACCTTGAGATGATTGGCCGGAAGCACCGACACCGGCCGCGCCACCTGCTCGACATTGGCCATCACGGTCAGCACATGGCTGGCCCCGGTGCGGCGAACGGTTTCGGGAAGGGCGGCGAGCGAGCAGACGTGGATCATGGCGGACCTTTTAATTGATTATAGCGAGCGCTCGTAGGGTGGGCAAAGGCGCATCGCGCCATGTCCACCACCTCGCATTTGCGCATCTCATTCGGTTTGGTGGGCACGCGGAGCCTGTCATCGGGCGCGCATTCGCGCGACCCGGTGGCTTTGCCCACCCTACGAAAGGATGATGCTACGCGAACACCGCCCCAAACCGTTCCAGAAACTGCTTCTCGGCCCGCGCCGCTGTCCAGGGCGTCAGATAGTCGCGCCTGATATTGTCGGAAAGGCCGGGATCCTTGCCGAACAGCCGCTTCGCCTCGCCTTCGCTGAAGCCGGCAAGTTCGGTCGCCTCGAGGTAAGCCGCGCCGCGATCGGCGGCCTTGATCGCCAGCGTGATCTCCTCGGGTAGCACCGGCGGCAGGCCGAAGCGGATGTGGATGGCGCCGAGCAGGCGCTTCTCCACCGCCTTGTAATGGCCGTCGAGCACCGCCTTGAACGGCGAGATCATGTCGCCGATGACATATTCAGGGGCGTCGTGCAGCAGCGCGGCGAGCCGGATGCGCTGGTCAGCGCGCGGCATCTCGTGCCGCAGCACGGTCTCCACCAGCAGCGTGTGCTGGGCGACCGAGAAGATGTGCGCGCCGATGGTCTGTCCGTTCCAGCGCGCCACGCGCGCCAGCCCGTGGGCGATGTCGGCGATCTCGACATCGAGCGGGGAGGGATCGAGCAGGTCGAGCCGCCGACCCGATAGCATGCGCTGCCAGGCCCGGGATTCGGATGCGCGCGCGATCTTCCGGGCCGTCATTTGGCCTTGAGGCGCGGCTTGCGCTGCAGCTTGCTGCAGGTCGCGTGGCAATGGCAGTCGACGAGATGGTCGTTGACCATCCCGGTCGCCTGCATGAAGGCATAGACAATAGTGGGGCCGACGAATTTGAAGCCGCGCGAGGACAGCTCCTTGGAAATTTGCATCGACAGCGGTGTCGACGCCGGGACGCTTGCCGTGGTCTTGAAATTATTGACCTTGGGCCGGCCGTCCATGAAGCCCCAAAGAAGTTTCGAAAAGCCCGGGCCCTTCTCCATGATGTCGAGGTACGCCTTCGCGCTCAGGATCGTGCCTTCGATCTTGGCCTTGTTCCGCACGATGCCGACATCGTTCATCAGCGCATGCACCTTCCTGTCGGTGTAGCGCGCGATCTTCTCCGGCTGGAAATCGTCGAAGGCTTTGCGGAAATTGTCGCGCTTGCGCAGGATCGTGATCCAGGACAGGCCGGCCTGAAAGCCGTCGAGGATCAGCTTTTCATAGAGCGCGCGGTCGTCATATTCAGGCACGCCCCATTCGGTGTCGTGATAGGCGACATAGAGCGGGTCTTCGCCCGGCCAGGGGCAGCGGGTCTTTCCGTCGGGATGCAGGCGGGGAGCGCGGCTCATGCAATGGGCTGCTTTGCGGGAATGCGAACGACGTCGGGTTCTGCCAACCTCAGGGCGAGCCCGCCAGCGGTGAGCGGCTGGCCGGCATCGAGCGCATCGGCAACGCGGTCGATCCGCACCAGCGCAATCCCCTTGCCCTTCGCCGATGAGCCCATGGTGCCGACGGATTTGTCGCCGGCCATGACACTGACGCCGACTTCCGGCGCGGAATCCTCGAGCAGCACCTTCACGCTGCGGGTCCGCGCAGTGCCGCGATGCTGCATGCGCGAGACGACCTCCTGGCCGACATAGCAGCCCTTGTCGAAATCGACGCCGGCAAGGCGATCCATGTTGGTCTCGTGCGGGAACGCATCGCCGTACATGAAATCGAGCCCGCCGCGCGGCACGCCGAGTGCGATCCGGTGCGCCTCGTATTCGCTGGCATCGACCAGCTCCGCACCGATTAGGTCGGAGAGCTTCTGCTTGAGATCTTCGGGGATCAGGATGCGCGTGCCGAGCTCGGCATTGCGGGGATCGGCGAAGGCGAGATCCGGCTGCGTCGCGGGCTGGCCGTCCCAGGCCGCGAGCACGCCGAGCTCGAGGATCTCCACGGTGACCTTGGCGCGCAGCTTGTAGAATTTCAGCTTGGTGGAAAGGCCATCGGTCAGCGGCTTCGGGCAGTCGATCAGGAACCCGCCGCCATGGCCGCCAGGGGCTTCCGTGATCAGGAAATCCACGATGATCTTGCCTTGCGGCGTCAGCAGCGCGCCGAATCGCCCCAGGCCCGGCTCGAGCTTGTCGACGTCGGTGGTGATGAGGCCGTTGAGGAAGTTGCGTGCGTCCTCGCCGGCGACCTTGATCACGCCCCGGTCGGGAAGAAACGCTGATTTCATGTGAAAATCTCTTGCGACATGGTGCTCCGGAACGTAAGCCCGCAAGGCATAAACGACAAGACCTCGGGCCCTGCGCTTGGGGATGAGAGAGGCCCCATGACCCCGCGTTTCGATGTGATCCTCAAGGGCGGCACCGTCGTCAACCAGGACGGCGAAGGCGTTCGCGATATCGGTATCATCAACGGCCGCGTCGCCGAGCTGGGTCCGCTGTCGCAGGGCTCGGCGGCGGAGGTGATCGACTGCAAGGGCCTGCACATCCTGCCCGGCGTGATGGACACGCAGGTGCATTTCCGTGAACCCGGGCTGGAGCACAAGGAAGATCTCGAATCTGGCTCGCGCAGCGCCGTGATGGGTGGCGTCACCGCCGTGTTCGAGATGCCGAACACCTCGCCGCTCACGGTCACCGAGGCCACCTTCTCCGACAAGGTGAAGCGTGCCCATCATCGCATGCATTGCGATTTTGCTTTCTTCATCGGCGGCACCCGCGAGAACGTGCAGGACCTGCCGGTGCTCGAGCGTGCCCCGGGCTGCGCCGGCGTGAAGGTGTTCATCGGCTCCTCGACCGGCGCGCTGCTGGTGGAGGATGACGAGAGCCTGCGCCGCATCTTCCAGGTGATTCGTCGCCGTGCGGCGTTCCATGCCGAGGACGAGTACCGCCTCAACGAGCGCAAGTCGCTCCGCATCGAGGGCGATGCGCGCTCGCATCCGGTCTGGCGCGACGAGACCGCGGCGCTGATGGCGACGCAGCGCCTGGTCAAGCTCGCGCATGAGACGGGAAAGCGCATCCACGTGCTGCACATCTCGACCAAGGAAGAGATCGAGTTTCTGCGCGACCACAAGGACGTCGCCTCCTGCGAGGCGACGCCGCATCATCTGACGCTGGTCGCACCCGAATGCTACGAGCGGCTCGGCACGCTGGCGCAGATGAACCCGCCGGTGCGATCAGCCGATCATCGCGCCGGCATCTGGCGCGGCATCGAGCAGGGCATCATCGACGTGCTCGGCTCCGACCACGCCCCGCATACACTGGAAGAAAAGCAGAAGACCTATCCGGCCTCGCCCTCCGGCATGACCGGCGTGCAGACGCTGGTGCCCTTGATGCTCGATCATGTCAATGCAGGCCGGCTTTCTCTCGCGCGCTTCGTCGATCTCACCAGCGCCGGCCCGGCGCGCCTTTACAACATGGCTTGCAAGGGCCGCATCGCCGCCGGCTACGACGCCGACTTCACGGTGGTGGACCTCAAGCGCAGCGAAACCATCACCAGCAAATGGGTGGCGTCCAAGGCCGGCTGGACCCCCTATGACGGCGTCCGCGTGACGGGTTGGCCCGTCGGCACCTTTGTGCGCGGCAGGCGCGTGATGTGGCAGGGCGAGCTGGTGACGCCGTCGCAGGGCGAGGCGGTGCGGTTTCTGGAGACGCTGAAGCAGTAACCGATGTCTGGTGGGGACCCGCAGACCTTCCCCACCCGTCATTGCAAGCGCAGCGAAGCAATCCAGAATTCCGCCGCGGAAAGACTCTGGATTGCTTCGCTGCGCTCGCAATGACGAGGGGAGAGGCCTACACTTCCTCGCGAACGGGAGTGTAGTCCGATGTCCCAGCCCACCGCCCTCATCACCACCGAGCAAGTTGCCGCGATCCTCGCCGATCCCGATCTCCGCCTCTACGACTGCACGACCTACAACGAGCCGGTGCCACCAGGCAGTGACGTGCCCTATCGCGCCGTCCCCGGCGACAAGACGTTTGCCGCCGGCCACATCCCGGGTGCCGACTATCTCGACCTGCAAGGCGAGTTCTCGGATGCTTCCGCGCAGCAATTCTTCACGATGCCAGATGTGGCCCAGCTCGAGGCCGCCTTCGGCCGTCACGGTGCAGACGCATCCAAAACCATCGTGCTCTACAGCATCGGCACCATGATGTGGTCGACGCGGTTCTGGTGGATGCTGCGTTCTCTTGGCGTCGTTGCGCGCGTGCTCGACGGCGGCTTCGACAAATGGAAGGACGAGGGGCGGCCGGTCGAGACGGGTGCGCCGAAGGGTTATCCGGCGACAACCTTCAAGGCCTCGCCGCGGGCAGGCTTGTTCGTCGACAAAGATTTCGTGAAGGAGCGCATCGGCGATCCCGCGACTGTCACCGTCAATGCGCTCGGACCGCAATTTCATAGAGGACTCGAGCCGAGCCGCTACGGCCGGCCCGGCCGCGTGCCCGGCAGCGTCAACGTGTCGGCTGCAACCCTCGTCAATGCCGACAAGACGCTGACGACGCTCGCCGACGCCGAAGCCAAATTCGCCGCGGCCGGCGTCACGCGCGACAAGAACGTGATCCTCTATTGCGGCGGCGGTATCTCGGCGACGATCGACCTCTTGATGCTGACGCAGCTCGGCTACGACAAGCTGACGCTCTACGATGCGTCGATGGGCGAATGGGCGAGGGACCCGTCGCTGCCGATCGAGACGGATTAAAGCGCGGGCTTTACTGCCGTGCCAGGCTGACGGAGAACTCGCCGTTGCGGATGCGGGCGGGAAAGCCCTCGACGAATTTTGCCACCGCGTCCTCGCCATAGGTACCGACGAGCTCGGCCAGCGCCGCGAACAGGCTCGCTTGCGCCAGGCAATCGCCATCGACGCCGTCATGGCGTGCTTCGGCCCAGGCCTCGTTCAGATAGCTCAGGGCGGCCTGTTTCTGCTCATGGTCGGGCAGCGGCGCGCGGGCGGGGGCGTAGGAAATCGGCTGGCTCATGAAACTCGATCAGGGCTGGGGCGCGATCCACGGCGATGCGCTGTGCGAGAGGTGTAGCACGCACATTAACGACCGCTAGGCCACATCTTTAAGAACGGTTAACGGCTGTGAACAAAGTCGACGACAGGGTTCCAGTCACTGTCATTCCGGGGCGCGACGAAGTCGCGAACCCGGAATCCATCGAGCCACCAACTCTGCGGCTTGATGGATTCCGGGTTCGCGCTATGCGCGCCCCGGAATGACGGAGAAAGCTAGTTCGCGTAGCGCGCCGTCAGATCCCGCGAGATCTTCGAGCCTTCGTCGATGTAACGACGAATCGCCACCGTCGCCGCCGGCGTGCAGCTTCGGTAGGTTTGCTGAAAGCCGTTATAGCCGCGGTTGAAGGCGGCGATCATGCGGGTGCGCCGCTCGCCGGCAGGGGTTTCGGCATCGATCAGCGCCTGCATCTCGCTCCGCCATTTGTTGCCCTCGTTGGCGCCGCAGATGCCGCGAAGATAATGCAGGCCGCCCAGGATCTCGGCCAGCCGCTGCAAATCGCCGTCGAACGGCGCTGCCACGTCCTGGGCCCGGGCGGGCACGGACGCGCAGGCGAGGATCAGGGCAGAAATGGCCAGAAATCGCGGGAACATCGCGGGCTGTATGCCCCCTCCGAGCTGATGACGCAAGGCGGGCCGGTCAGGCGCTGATCAGGCGCGCGGCGGACTGGACGATCTCCTCCAGCCCCCCGGTCAGCTTGAGGTCGCTGAGGCTGCCAAGCGTATCAGGGGCGATCCACCTGAAATCGTCGAGTTCGTCGTTCAGGGTGGGTTCCCGCGCCAGCCAGCGGGCGGCAAAGGACAGGATGAGGTAATGGCCGGCACCGGGTGCGGCCGGCAGCACCTCGCGCCAGCCGGCAAGGCTGACGATCTCGATGGCGAGCCCGGTTTCCTCGTCGACCTCACGTTTCACGGCCTGATGCAGCGATTCGCCGAATTCGACCCGGCCGCCTGGCAGCGAATAGAAGCCCTTGGCGGGGGACCGGGCGCGTCGGGTCAGCAGCACCTTGGCGTCGCGGAAAATCGCGGCGCTGACGGCAATCTGTGGATGGGTGGGCTGGACGAGCGTGGCCATATTTTCAAGACTTGGCCTAGTTCGCCATGATGGTATCGACGTCGGCTTCCGCGCCGCCGTTGATGATGCCGCCGCAGGCCGCGATCAGCGGCTTGACCCAGGCCGTCGCCTGCTCGGCGAGACGAACGCGGGTTGAGTCCTTCTCGACCTCGCGCATGGCCGAGCCGACCGCTGTGAGAATCGAGGTCATGGTGTCGGTGATGTGGTCGAACTGGGCGCGCACGGACGGTTCGGCCTTCTCATAGGCTTCGATGGCGAGATCCCGCGCCTTGAAATTCGACGCCGTGAAATGCTCGGCATAGGACAGCGGCGACCAGGTCAGAAAATCCTCGGCGCATTCAGGCATATCCGGGATCATCTCCAGGAGCATCACGGCTTCATTGAAATGGTTGAGATAGTCGGTGGCAAGCCCGGTCCGCGGGTTGATATTGGCCAGGCGCAGCCGCTCGGCCCAGGCCACGGCCTCGGGGCCCGTCTGTGCGCGCATCGCGGGTTGGGAGGCCATTGAGCTCATCGGCCGCAGTGTTAACGTCCGGGGTTAAAAGGACCTCAACGGACCCTATATTGGCGCAAGGATGTGTGGACGCTTTGTCATAACCTCGGCCCCCGCGGCCTTACGGCAACTGTTTGGCTATATCGAGCAGCCGAATTTCCCGCCCCGGTACAATGTCGCCCCGACGCAACCTGTTCCGGTCGTCCTGGTCGAGAATGGCGCACGCCATTTCCGCCTGATGCGTTGGGGCCTGCTGCCGGGCTGGGTCAAGGATCCCAAGGGCTTTACGCTCCTGATCAACGCCCGCTCGGAGACGGTGCTGGAAAAGCCCGCGTTCAAAAAGGCGATTCGCCGGCGGCGCGGCCTGATTCCGGCTGACGGCTATTACGAATGGAAAGCGGAGGGCGGCCGCAAGCAGCCGTTTTTCATCCATCACGCCGACGGTGCCCCGCTGGGTTTCGCCGCATTGTTCGAAACCTGGATCGGGCCGAACGGCGAGGAGCTCGACACGGTCGCGATCGTGACTGCCGCCGCCGGCGAAGATTTGGCCCCGCTGCATGATCGCGTGCCCGTCACCATCAGCCCGCGCGATTTCGAGCGCTGGCTCGATTGCCGCGGTGACGAGATCGATGCGATCCTGCCGCTGATGACGGCGCCCCGCGTCGGCGAATTCGCCTGGCACCCGGTCTCCACCCGCGTCAACCGCGTTGCCAATGACGACGAGCAGCTGCTGTTGCCGATCAGCGCGGAGGAGATGGCGGCAGAGGTAGAGGCGGCGAAGCCGAAGAAGGTTGTGCGGAAAGTTGCAGGTGCGGCGGTGGATGACGGGCAGGGCTCGTTGTTCTAGGCGATGGCGCGTAGAGCCTGTGAGTCATTTCCGCATTCGATATTAAAGAGTGGGTAGCGCCCGCGCTGATGTCGGGGGCCGTCGATGTCGAACCGCCGGGGGATGGCTGTGCTGTCTATGCTTTTGCCAGTTGGTGTCCTTGCAGGATGTTGTTGGTGAGGGCGTACCAGAGCACGACGGCACGGACCTTCTCGATGCCGCGCACGGTCAATTGCCTGAGGTCCCAGTTCCGCCACCGGGCATGGATGCATTCGCAGATCGTGCGGGCTTTGTACTGTGCCTTGCCGGCTTCGCTGGCCATGCGGGCCCGCCAGGCCGCGACGCCAGGACCGTCGCTGCTCCGAGGTAAAAAGGGATCGACACCGCTCCTGGAGTTGGGCGGAGGACAGTAGACCTCGACGCCTTCACCGTGCGCCCATTCGATGTCCTCGCCGCTGCAGAACCCGCCATCGGCGAGGTAGCGACGCGGCAAGCGCTTCAGCCGAGTGCGCGTTCGCTCCAGCATCGGCCGCATCAAGCCGCGATCTGATCCGTTGTTGTCGATGTCGACCGTGACCACGATCAGTTCGCCGGCCGCGCTGGCCACCTGCACATTGTAGGCGGGGCGGAAGCCGGCATCTGCCATCTTCATCACCCTTGCCTGCGGGTCGGTGGTGGAGGCCCGGGGCTCCTTCGGCTTTTTGCCATTGCCGCCTTTTTCGTCGAGTTGCTTGCGCTTCCGCTTGATCTCGTCCAAAGCCCTCTGCGCAGCCTGCACCCGCTCACTGCGTTCGCGTGCCGCGCGCTCTCTGGCCGCCCTGATACGCCGGCTGCTGGCTTCCGGATCCGCATCGACCTCGCGCTTGAGCTCTTCCACCACAGCCTTCGCTTGGGCCATCTGCCGGCCGAGCGTTGCCTCCCGCCGGAACGAGCCGGCCCCCGCATTCGCCCGTATCCGCACCCCGTCCTGGGTCAGCTTCTCCAGATCAATCAGCCCTGCCTCATTCAGAGCCACCAGATGTTCGACCAGCAAACGGTCCAGCAGGTCCGCGCAGCCGACCCGGAAATCCGACAGTGTGTGATAGTTCAAAGACACGCCGCCGCAGAGCCAGCGGTAGACGTCGTGACTGTCGCAGAGCCGATCCAACGCCCGCGCGCTGCCAACGCCATCGCTCGTGGCGTACAGCCAAAGCGCCAGCAGCAGCCGGGGTGATGGCGCCGGATGGCCCGGCCTGTTTTCCCGTGCCTTAACCCGATCTTCCAGCTCGCTCAGGTCGAGCCCCTCGACATAAGCCCAGATCACCCGGGCCAGATGATCCTGCCCGATCAGGCTGTCGATATCGACCGCCCGCAATTCGACCTGATTGCGCACGGGCTCGCGCAGCCGAGGTGCACCCCGCGGCACCGCTTCGGTTCGTGGCGCCGACTGATCCGGCAATTCGCCAAAAAGTCCCTCGTCAGCCATCATCCTCTCCAGCAGATCAGTCTGCCTAGAGAATCACATTCGCCCGACACGCGGTACAAAAGATTCACAGTCTCGTAGGGTG
>NZ_LJYG01000111.1:0-72610 GCF_001440035.1 Bradyrhizobium manausense
CACCCTACGAGACTGTGAATCTTTTGTACCGCGTGTCGGGCGAATGTGATTCTCTAGGCAGACTGATCTGCTGGAGAGGATGATGGCTGACGAGGGACTTTTTGGCGAATTGCCGGATCAGTCGGCGCCACGAACCGAAGCGGTGCCGCGGGGTGCACCTCGGCTGCGCGAGCCCGTGCGCAATCAGGTCGAATTGCGGGCGGTCGATATCGACAGCCTGATCGGGCAGGATCATCTGGCCCGGGTGATCTGGGCTTATGTCGAGGGGCTCGACCTGAGCGAGCTGGAAGATCGGGTTAAGGCACGGGAAAACAGGCCGGGCCATCCGGCGCCATCACCCCGGCTGCTGCTGGCGCTTTGGCTGTACGCCACGAGCGATGGCGTTGGCAGCGCGCGGGCGTTGGATCGGCTCTGCGACAGTCACGACGTCTACCGCTGGCTCTGCGGCGGCGTGTCTTTGAACTATCACACACTGTCGGATTTCCGGGTCGGCTGCGCGGACCTGCTGGACCGTTTGCTGGTCGAACATCTGGTGGCTCTGAATGAGGCAGGGCTGATTGATCTGGAGAAGCTGACCCAGGACGGGGTGCGGATACGGGCGAATGCGGGGGCCGGCTCGTTCCGGCGGGAGGCAACGCTCGGCCGGCAGATGGCCCAAGCGAAGGCTGTGGTGGAAGAGCTCAAGCGCGAGGTCGATGCGGATCCGGAAGCCAGCAGCCGGCGTATCAGGGCGGCCAGAGAGCGCGCGGCACGCGAACGCAGTGAGCGGGTGCAGGCTGCGCAGAGGGCTTTGGACGAGATCAAGCGGAAGCGCAAGCAACTCGACGAAAAAGGCGGCAATGGCAAAAAGCCGAAGGAGCCCCGGGCCTCCACCACCGACCCGCAGGCAAGGGTGATGAAGATGGCAGATGCCGGCTTCCGCCCCGCCTACAATGTGCAGGTGGCCAGCGCGGCCGGCGAACTGATCGTGGTCACGGTCGACATCGACAACAACGGATCAGATCGCGGCTTGATGCGGCCGATGCTGGAGCGAACGCGCACTCGGCTGAAGCGCTTGCCGCGTCGCTACCTCGCCGATGGCGGGTTCTGCAGCGGCGAGGACATCGAATGGGCGCACGGTGAAGGCGTCGAGGTCTACTGTCCTCCGCCCAACTCCAGGAGCGGTGTCGATCCCTTTTTACCTCGGAGCAGCGACGGTCCTGGCGTCGCGGCCTGGCGGGCCCGCATGGCCAGCGAAGCCGGCAAGGCACAGTACAAAGCCCGCACGATCTGCGAATGCATCCATGCCCGGTGGCGGAACTGGGACCTCAGGCAATTGACCGTGCGCGGCATCGAGAAGGTCCGTGCCGTCGTGCTCTGGTACGCCCTCACCAACAACATCCTGCAAGGACACCAACTGGCAAAAGCATAGACAGCACAGCCATCCCCCGGCGGTTCGACATCGACGGCCCCCGACATCAGCGCGGGCGCTACCCACTCTTTAATATCGAATGCGGAAATGACTCACAGGCTCTACGATATCTGCGCTCGTGGTACGCCGCAGAGCCGGGGCAGCGCTCTCGCGTTGCGGCGCGTCCGGGACACGAGACCCCGGCCGCGAATGGGTCTTGGCAGCGAGGCGACCGTCGTGACATGCTCGGCCTCAAACAAAGGCGCGGAGTGATCGCGCCGACAAAGGGGAGGGTAGACCGATGCGCTTCGTGGCCGCGTTGGGCGCGCTTGGCGCCGTTTCAATCCTGCTATCGCCAACCTTGTCGCCCGCCGCCGAGATGCGCGGCGTCACCGCAACCGAGATCAGGATCGGCCAGACCATGCCCTATAGCGGGCCGGTCTCCGCCTTCGGTGCGCTCGGCAAGGGCGAGGTCGGCTATTTCAAGATGCTGAACGACAAGGGCGGCATCAACGGCCGCAAGGTCAATCTGATCTCGCTCGACGACAGCTACGCACCGCCGAAATCGGTCGAGCAGACCCGAAGGCTGGTGGAGAGCGACGAGGTCGCGCTGATCTTCTCCTCGATCGGCACGGCGCATAACACCGCGATCGCAAAGTACCTCCAGTCTAAGAACGTGCCGCAGCTCTTCATCGGATCTGGCGCCTCGAAGTTTGCCGACATCACGCAATATCCGCAGGCGACCATGGGCGTGCAGGGTCCGTTCCGCTACGAGGCCCGGCTCTATGCGCGCTATGCATTGGCGAAAAACCCCAACGCGAAGTTCGCGGTGATCTCGCAGAACGATGATTATGGCCGCGACTATCTCGCCGGCCTCAAGGACGTGCTTGGCGAGAAATACGATGCCGTCGTCACCGTCGCGACCTACGAGATCCAGGACCCGACCATCGATTCCCAGATCGTCAAGCTGAAAGCCTCTGGCGCCGACGTGTTCGTGATCGCGGCGACGCCGAAATTCGCGGCGCAGGCGATCCGCAAGTCCTTCGAGATCGGCTGGCGTCCCATGACCTTCCTGTCCAACGTCGCGGTCTGGATCTCGACGGTGATGGAGCCTGCCGGCGTCGAAGCCGGCACCGGCATTCTCTCCACGGCCTATGTGAAGGACCCCGATGATCCCGCCTGGAAGGACGATGCCGGCGTCAAGGCCTGGCGCGACTTCATGACGAAGTATGTGCCTGAAGCCGACCAGCACGATACCAACTACGTCAATGCCTATAACAGCGCGATGGCGCTGGAGGCCGTGCTGAAAGCCTGCGGCGACGATCTGTCGACCGAGAACATCCTGAAGCAGGCATTTTCGATTCACGACCTCGAACTGCCGATGCTGCTCCCCGGCATCAAGATCAACACCAGCGCGACTGACCACGTCCCGGTCGACCAGATGCAGTTCATGCGCTTCAACGGCAAGACCTGGGAGCGCTTTGGCGAGTTGCAGACGGGGAATTGAGGGGGCGAAGCTCGCGAAACAACTCCGCTATCATAGGGTGGTCGACACGCCCGAAGGCATATGGTCGCCAGCTCTCGTGCCTCGGACCGGACGCGGTGCGGCGCGAAGTGCCGCTCCGCAGAGTCGGGGCCCAGCCAGCCGGGGCCACGTCTCCGCACAGCACCGGCTCCGCATTCACGACGCCAGCCGAAGCCAGACGTCCCGGCTCGCCAGCGTCCCGTCAGGCGTCGCAATCTCCAGGTCCACCACGTGCAGGGAGTGGTCCCCGTAGACATATTTCAGGTGCCAGATCAGCCCCAGGTCCGGCGTGATGACGAAATCATCGAGCCCGTCGGTGATCGCCCGCACCGCCTCCCGGTGCGTCAGGGGCGCCGAAAACATCGCATCGATCAGATTGGAGAGGCTCATGCCTTCGACCAGCATCATACGCGCGATGTCGTCACCATGGACGTGGCGGAGCGCTGAGACGATGACGGCGATGGCGTCCGGATTCTTCATGACACTGTTGGTTCCAGGCCAGCTAACGTAGCCCGGATGGAGCGGTAGCGTAATCCGGGATTGGTAGCTTAAAGAAGGCCCCGGATTGCGCTACCGCTCCATCCGGGCTACGGCCGCTCTGTTGCTGCGCCTCCCGTAACATCCCGCGCCTGCACCATCGCAATCTCCGCTTCGCGCTCCCTTACTTGCGCAGGCGCCAGACCGTCCAGCCGGGTTTCGATACGGCCTGCACGGGCTCCAGATAGTCCGGAGCTTCACCGCGGCCGAGATGTGCGGCAAGACCCTCCGGCGCGATGCGGACAAGATCCTCCTGATCGAAGGAGCCGTTGCAGGTCAGGATATAGTCGACTTGCCGCGCGCGCAGCATGTCGTGGGCGGCCTCAGGTGCTGCTGTCATCGCGTGCACCATGGCGAGGTTGCCGTCATTGTTGCGGTGATAGGGACCAGCGAAGACGGCGTGTTCCGTCGCCGCCAGGATCGCAGGACCGGAATCGATCGGCGCCATCATCCGTCCGGGCGGCAGGTCGGCGAGCGCTGCGGCGCTGGAGATGGTCTGGCAGGACGCCGCGGGATCAGGCATCGCGATCTTGGGTCCGCCTGTGCCGGCAGCGAACGCCGGCCAGACCGCAAGGCCGATGCCTCCAAGTGTGGCGGGCGACAGCAGCAGCGCGACGCGGACCAGCCGCGAACCGGCCACGATTTCAGTGCGAAGCCGGACAATTCCGGCGACGCATAGCGGGGCGGCGACGATGTTGGCGGCAGCGGCGCCGCGCAATTCCCACAGGCTCTCGCCGCACAGCGCCGCGAGCGTGATGGTCGAGACGATCCAGCGAAAGCGCATTTGCGGCGTGCAGCCGATCACGGCGGCCGTGCACAGGCCGAGCGTCAGCAATGGAAACGCGTAATAGCCGAGCAGCTTTTGCGGCTGCATCTGTGCCAGTTCGCTCACCGACATGGTCTCGACGACGCGGCCAAGCCAGAAGCTGACGAGCAGGGGGTCGACCTGCGCATAGGGCGAGGCAACGCAGCTCGGATACGATCTGTAGAATGCGCCGAGCAGGAGCGCACCGGCAATCCCGCTCGCCGCGAATCGCGTCCACACGCCGTCGCGCATGCGGGCAACACCGGCAACCGCGAGCAGGGCGACGCCGCCGCCCGCACACAGCAGCAGGACAGGCCCGCCGAAGGCATCGCAGACCGGCCTGGTGAGACTGTTGATCGGCAGCAGCAGCAGCGCCAGCAGCAGCGAGGAGCCGGCAAGGCCCGCACCAAAGGCGCAGGCGGGGCGCAGGACGTCAGTGCCTTTCCACACCAAGAGCCCCACAACGACCGCGCTCGCCATGGCGATGGCAGGCAGCATTTCCAATCCGACCGCCAGCGAAAGCGCGCCGCACAACCCGGCCAAAGCTGCCCTGTCCGCACGGTGTTCCAGAGCACAGATGCAGAGCACGAAGCCGAGCAGCAGCACGATCTGCAGGTTGTGATGGTCGATCGCGCCGGCCCGGAAGTGGATCAGGGCGGGGATCGACAGCGCCGTGACCACAATCGCCGCAAGCTGTGCCCGCTTCCTGTCTTCAGGGGCGCAGGCCTGGCTTGCGATCCTCGCTGCGAGCCACAGCGCCGCGCCCATCAGCAGCGACGGCCACAGCACCAGCGTCAGCACTTCGGCAAGATGCTGGCCGAGCAGCGGGCGCAACACGAGGATCAGCACGGCCAGGGGCGCATCGACGATGCGGGACCAGTGCATGGCAATTCCGGGCGGGTCGAGCCGGTATTGGGTCAGGTCGAACCAGCCCTGGCCGGCCAGAAGATCACGCACCTCGACCAGACGCAGGGCGTCGTCGGTCGACAGCGTGTCGAACACACCGGTCTTGATCGCGGGAAGTCCGAGCGCGACCACGATCATTGCCCAGACGATCGCAAGCACGATCGCTGGCTTCGGCTCTGTGGTCGATCGTGGCGGCGACATTGTCCGGCGTCTCAATTTGAGTGCGTGGACATGGGCGCGTTGCCCGCGCTCGCCTCGTCATCCCGCACATGGATCACGGCGATGTTGTCGGCATAGAGCCGTTTCCAGCCCTTGATATGATCGAGCACCTGGGCGGCGGGGCTGTCGGCGACCAGCAGCGTGGCGTCGATCTTGTACTCTTCGAGCAGCCGCGTCAGATTATCGAGCTTCTTGACCTCGATCGCCCTAAAGAAGTCCATCACGAACTTCTCGCCATAGAGCTCGGCGCGGCCGTCGACGAAAACAGGGATGTCGCGCGAGATCAGGTAGCCGCCGAACTGGTAGGCATTGAAGATGCGCTGCGCCTTGCGCTGCTGCAGCAGATCGACGGCGGTAACTGGCGTCTGGTCCATCGTGAAGGTGAAGCGGTGATGCGACATGTAGACCGAGGTCGAGGTCCAGGCCGCGGCTGCGATCATCAGCGCGCCCATGACAGTGACATAGCGCGCCGCCGGGCTCTCGTTGCCTTGCTCAGTATCTTGCGGAGCTTGCGGCAGCGGCGACTTTTCGCCGAGCGGCTTTGCCAGCGCCAGCGGCACCAGGAAGGCAAAGGCCTCGATGCTCCTGACATGGGTCAGCCCCATCCAGGTGAACAGCAGGACCAGGAGAATGCGCGGCGGCGACAGCGTCAGGCCGCGAAACAGGCCGATCGCGATCAGGCCAAGGATCGCGCCTTCGAATGCGGAGAACGAAGCGAAATTCGCCGGCATCCATTCCGAGATGACCGACAGCAATTCGCCGAGATTGAGGATGTTGGTCGCGCCCAGCAGCGTGCGCCAGCCATAGGGCGTGACGCAGGCAGCGATCATCGCGGCGACGCCGAACAGGAACCAGCGCGCGAGCAGGCGGATCTGCTTGGCCGAATCCAGCGTCCAGATCGCCTCTAACGCCATCGGTCCGATCAGCACGAGGCCCAGCACGAAGCCGCCATGCAGGTTCGCCCACAGCGACATCAGCGGCAGCCACGCCCAGGACGGCGTGACCTTGCGGTCGGCGGCATTCATGAGAATGCCGACCCAGGCGATCATCACCGGCAGCGCCAGCATATGGGGCCGCGTCAGGATGTGATGCAGCGACAGCAGCACCGCCAGCATCGCGAACAGCACCGAGCGCGGAATTTCGAGATGGGCGTCGAGCAGATGGACAAAGATCGCAACTGACGCCGCAATCGCAAGCGCAGTGAGGATGACAGGCCCGGCCCAGTCCCATTGCGCGAAAGTGATGGCGTACAGAATTTGCGACAGCCAGGACGTCGAGATCCAGGGCTCGCCTGGCCGCGTGAAGGAATAGAAGTCGGTATAGGGCAGGGCGTGGTGATCGAGGATCCACTGTCCGATCTTGATCTGCCAGAACGAGTCGGAGTCCTGAAGCAGCGTGTCGCCGACATAAAGGAAGAAGAGATAGGCGCCCGCGCCGGCACACAGCGGCACCAGCGCTCGCGCGCGGCTCTGCACGGCGATGCTGTTGGTGAAGGAAAGCGACATGCCGCCTCGTCTTGTTCTTGGGTGTGTTTTCTTGGGTGTCTTGGCCGAGCGGGCGGCATTGGACCATGGCGGTCATAACTTTCGAGTAAATCGTCTCGATCACTATTTTTGCGTCCGCGCAATTTAACCGGTTGTTTTCAATTTCGGTTTACCATCGGCCAATACATGCCATTTGTTCCCGGTTTACGCAGTCGAATTAACTGCGACGCAAGTCTTTGCCTTTACGTTCAGTTCCATGGTCGGGCGGCGCTGGGAAGCCGAAGAAACCAGACCAGACCAGTTGAAGCCTCGTGTACTTTTTGGAGCAGTCTATGAAGAACCTCGTTTCGCGTTTCGTGAAGGACGAATCCGGCGCCACCGCCATCGAATACGGCCTGATCGCCGCCGGCATCGCGCTGGCGATCATCACCGTCGTCAACAACCTCGGCTCGACCCTGAACACCAAGTTCGGCTCGATCTCGACCAGCCTCAAGTAAGCCAGAGACGAATTCAGAGCTCAGAGCCCCGTCCTCGGACGGGGCTCTTTTCGTTTGGGTTGGCATTGAAGGTCTCGTAGGGTGGGCAAGGCGACAGTGTGCCCACGTCACGTAGATTGTCCGCACGTGTATCCCCGCGTCATNGCAATCCAGACTATCTCCGCGGAGGGCTTGCTGGATTGCTTCGCTGCGCTCGCAATGACGAGGACGCGGCAGCCACCTGGCGCAACTACGGAGAGATGGTGGGCACGGCGCTGCGCGCCTTTGCCCACCCTACGAGAGCTGCTGTTGTGATTGATAGCGGCGTGACGCACAGCCGCCCGCGCTTTTATTCCGCGAGACTCGGCTGCCACACCGCCGGCGCTGCCGGGACCCGCGGGGTGCGGTTCATCCATGCCAGATAGGCCTTCGCCGCCCAGATCGAAGCTGCCGCGAGCGCAACACCACCAGCGACGTCGACGATGTAATGCGCGCCGATGACAGGCGTTGCCGCGATCATCATGAGGTTGAGGGCGGCCGCAACACCGCCGATGCGCCGCACCGGCCACAGCGCCCACATGTAGAACACGGCGGATGCGGCATGGAAGCTCGGGAACGAGACGATGCCGGACAGGAAGAACAGTCGCAGCTCGTGCAGGCTGCCGTCGCGTAAGCCCAGGATATCGCGCAACTGTCCGGCGTAGATCGCGGTGTTGATGTCGGGGATTTGGGCCGCGGGCAATTGCAATCCGTAATAGGTGCCGATCGCCGGCAAGAGTGCCGAGACCGCGATGGTGACGGCAAGCCCAAGACTCATTGCCAGCATGAACAATTGCAGCCGCACATAACGCGCCGTCAGCGTCAGCACGACGGGCACGAACAGCAGGGGCCATTTGATCAGGCCGTAGCTGCGCGACAGGATGTCGGCGAGCCAGGGGTGATCGTTGACGAAGCGCGCGATCGGCTCGGGATCGAGGCCGAGTGCGCGATCGATCGCGAGCAGCGCCTGGTCCTGCAGCGGAAAGCCCAGTATGCCGGCGACGTAGCTGAGCGGTCCGACGATCGCGCAGGTGATGATCACCTGGCCGATCGTACCAAGCGAGAAGATCAGCTTCGGATCGGCAAGATCGCCTTTGGCGATGCGGTGGCGATAGGCGATGCCGACCAAGAGTGCGGCGATTGCCAGCGTAACGCCATAGGCGACGGGCTCGAGCCTGAGGCCGGTGACGGATAGGCCGAGCACCAGCAGGCCGCCCATGATCGCGATGGGAAGCCAGTTCAAATGGAAGAGCTGCCAGGCGGTCTTGGCGTCCGTGTCGAGCATGGCTGCACCGGGTTGGATCGCAGCGACAGTCACTGACCGCCTTTAAGACCGCGGTAAAAAGTGTGGTTAGCCGTTCACCAATGGATTCCCCGCACTTTGAGCGGTTTGCAATGCAGCGTTTCGCGTGTGAGCGCTTTTGCTGCTTGTCATCCACCCTGAATAGTTGTTCAGTCCTTGCGGGGCGATTTGCAGCGAATTCAGTGACGAAGCGTTCGGCCGCGGGGCGTGCGGCAGGCGTGGTGGGACAGGAAGCGCGCCATGGTTTATCGGCGGACGCATCAAGTGGTTAAGCGCCTTGCGGCTCGGCGCAGCGCCATCCTGGCGGCGGCAAGGGAAGCCGCAGCCGAAGGCGGCATGGCGGCGGTGCAGATCGCGCCGGTCGCCGTCAGGGCCAATGTGGCGGCCGGCACCGTCTACCGCTACTTCCCCTCCAAGGCCGAGCTGATCTCCGAACTGATCTCGGAAGTCTCCCGCGACGAGCTCGCGGCCATCCGCCGGGCGGCTGATGCCGCGCCGGGGCCGTCCTCGGCGCTGGCGGCGGCCGTGACCACCGTTGCGGTCCATACGCTGTCGCAGCGCCGCCTCGCCTGGGGCATTTTGGCTGAACCTGTCGATGTCGATGTCAGCGCCTCCAGGCTGGCCAGCCGCCGGGAGATCGCGGGCGAGATCGCCGGGCGGATCGACGCGGCGGTGCGCGCCGGCCATCTGCCGGCGCAGGACACGGCGCTGGCCGCAACTGCGCTGCTGGGTGCGCTGCATGAGGCCCTGGTCGGTCCGCTCGCGCCCGACAATCTCGAAGATCCCGTCAAGATGCGCGACGCTGTCCAGACCGTGACGCTGCTGGCGCTGCGCGCCGTCGGCGTCATGGACGCCCGCGCCAGGGGGCTGGTGGTGCAGCAGACCTTGCTGCCGACGACCAAGGCGCTGGTCGGGGCCTGAGAAGACCCGGCCCCGCCCAGGCATTTGCCTGAGCTGGCCTTTTCCCAAAGCCCGCGCAAGGCAGCCGGATTCAGCCGGCTACTGTGCATGGGGTTGTTTTCGGAAGTGTGCGTTGCCGGCCGGCGGCCGCCTCACATATTGGCGTCGCCCTCGGGGCCGACGGAGGCGATGCGCACCATGTTGGTGGTGCCGGGAATGCCGAGCGGCACGCCGGCGACGATGATCACGCGCTGGCCGGCGCGGACGAAACCGTCGCGGAAGGCGATCTGGCCGGCGCGGCTCACCATGTCGTCCTGGTCGCGCGCATCTTCGGCCACCACGCAATGCACGCCCCATACGGCAGCAAGCCTGCGGCCGGCGGTGATGTTGGGCGTGATCGCCACGATCGGCGGCTTCGGCCGCTCGCGCGCCACGCGTACCGCGGTCGAGCCGGATGAGGTCCAGCAGATCAAGGCGGGCAGGTCGAGCGTCTCGGCGATCTGACGCGCGGCGTCCGCGATGGCATCGCCTGCGGTGGATTCCGGCGCGGGCCGCTGGGCGGTGATCACGGACCGGTAGGTCGGGTCGCGCTCGACCTCTTCGCCGATGCGGTTCATGGTCGAGACCGCCTCGACCGGGAATTTGCCGGCCGCCGATTCCGCCGACAGCATGATGGCGTCGGCGCCCTCATAGACGGCGGTGGCGACGTCGGAGACCTCGGCGCGGGTCGGCACCGGCGACTGGATCATCGATTCCAGCATCTGCGTCGCGATCACCACCGGTTTGCCGGCGCGGCGCGCCATGCGCGTCATCTGCTTCTGCAGGCTCGGCACGCGCTCGAGCGGCAATTCGACGCCGAGGTCGCCGCGCGCCACCATCAGCGCGTCGGAGGCCTCGATGATGTCGGCGAGGCGGTCGATCGCCTGCGGCTTCTCGATCTTGGCCATCACGGCGGCGCGGCCGCGGATCATCTTCTTGGCTTCGATCACGTCGTCCGCGCGCTGCACGAAGGACAGCGCGATCCAGTCGACGCCGGTGACGAGGGCCGCCTCGAGGTCGGCGCGGTCCTTCGGCGTCATCGCCGAGACCGGCAGGTCGGTGTCGGGCAGGCTGACGCCCTTGCGGTCAGACATCTTGCCGCCGACCACGACGCGCGTGACCGCGTGTTCCTTGGTGGTCTCCTCGGCGATCAGCCGCACCTTGCCGTCGTCGAGCAGCAGGGCATGGCCAGGCCGCAGCGCGGCCAGGATCTCCGGATGGGGAAGGTTGACGCGGGTGGCATCGCCCGGCGCCTTGTCGGAATCCAGCGTGAAGGTCTGCCCGTTTTGAAGCTGCACCGCGCCTTCAGCGAAGGCGCCGAGGCGGAGCTTCGGGCCCTGGAGATCGACCAGGATGCCGATCGGGCGGCCGTAGCTGCTCTCGACATTGCGGATCGTCGCCACCAGCTCCCGCATCTTGTCATGCGGTGTGTGGCTCATGTTGATGCGGAACACGTCGGCGCCGGCCTCGAACAGGCGGCGGATCATCGCGAGGTCCGACGAGGCAGGTCCGAGAGTCGCGAGAATCTTGATACGGCGAAGACGCCTCATGGCTTATTCCCAGACGGTGGCGAGGGGGCTGGCGGAAGGCCAGGTGCGGCGGGGGGCGTACCACCGGGCGGACTATTGGGCAAACCCGGGACGCCGCCACCAGGGCCGACAGGGCCGGGCATGCCGGGGACACGCTGCTGCGTCGAAGGCTGCTCGTTGGCGTCGGTGAGCTGCACCGTCCAGGCTCGCTGCTCGCCGGTGTCGACCTCGAAATAGCCGGTCCGGTCATAGCCGCGCGCCAGGCAGTCCTCGGTGCCGCGGATGGTGAATTCCTTGTCGCGCGAGCACATGAAGGCCTGCCCCGACCATTCGCCGCCGCGGTCATAGTCGATGGCGTAGATGTAATAGTAGCGGGCGACCAGCGTACCCCGCAGCAGGGTCTCGCAGGAGCGGGACGAGATGTTCCACCAGCCCTCGGTGGTCCAGCCGTCGGCGTCCTTGTAGCCGAGCGCGATACCGACCCGGCTTGAGGTGTTGTTGCAGAGGCGGAAGTCGGCCGAGGCCGGGCTGGTCCAGAGGCACAGCAGCGCAACGGCCAGCACCGGGACTATCAGGGTGAGCAGGCGAAGGGGGGAGCGGGGAGATTCGGCGATCATTGTCGCGGAACGTATACCAGATGATTGACGATTTGGCGTAGGCCCGGGGAACTGCCCATTTGCTGGCCCAGCCGCCGTTTGCGCCGCGATATGGCAAAATCTGTGACAGCACCCCACCTGATCCCGTAAGGGTGACCACCATCAAGGGGCACAGCCGAGGATTCCTGCCATGGCCATCGACGACAAAACCAGAACGGAACTCGAGGCGGCCGCGTTCCGGCGGCTGGTCGATCACCTGAGGACGCGAACCGACGTCCAGAACATCGACCTGATGAATCTGGCCGGATTCTGCCGCAACTGCCTGTCGAACTGGCTCAAGGACGCCGCGGATGCCCAGGGCGTGAGCTTGAGCAAGGATGAGAGCCGGGAAGCCGTCTACGGCATGCCCTACGAGACCTGGAAGGCGAAGTACCAGGGTACGGCGAGCCCCGGGCAGCTCGAGGCGATGAAGAAGGTCCATCCCCACAATCACTGAGCGTTTCGTTCCGTCATTCCGGGGCGATGCAAAGCATCGAACCCGGAATCTCGAGATTCCGGGTTCGCCCTGGGGGCGTCCCGGAATGACAACATCATCTCCTGTGGGCGCGCTGTGGACGAGCGCGATGCTTGCTTGAACGCGGCAGGCGCCATCCCTAAGGGTCTATCCAGCACGCGCGGTGGATGCCGGCGTCACCCCGTTTTGCCAGTTCCATTGGGAGTACCAAGATGGCCACCTCCGCCGCCGTCCGCGACGACGAGCCCGCGACGAAATTTGCCAAGGACCAGCTCAAATCCATCATCGAGCGTATCGAGCGGCTGGAGGAAGAGAAGAAGGCGATTTCCGACGACATCCGCGACGTCTATGCCGAGAGCAAGGGCAACGGCTACGACGTCAAGGCGCTGCGCACCATCGTGCGCCTGCGCAAGCAGGACCCCAACGAGCGCGCCGAGGCCGAGACGATTCTCGAGACCTACATGCAGGCGCTGGGAATGATCTGAGGCGTTCGCGCTTCAGGCACCATTGCCGTAGCCCGGATGGAGCGCAGCGAAATCCGGGGCCGTCGTTGTTCGCGGCACGAATCCCGGATTGCGCTGCGCTTCATCCGGGCTGCGAGAGGGTGAAGGCGATCCGTCTCAGCGCAGCGCGGCCGTGCGCATGACGAACGACGTCGTCTCGATCTTCGTGGTCGCGCTGCCCGAGAAACTGTCGCAGGACAGGCCCTGCATCGGATCGTCGGTGAAGCCCATTGCGACCACGGCCTGCGGCTTGACGAAATAGGCGCGCATCGCCGCCATATCGAGCTCGCCCATCAGCGTCACCGACATCGCGCGGCTGGCGCTCGGCGACAGCATCACGATCTTGAGCCAGATGCTCTCGCCCTTGGCGGCGGAGAGGCGGGTTGCGGTTGCGATCATGCCGTCGGTGCTCTTGCCGACGACGCTATTGATCTCGGTGGCCGGCGCACCGTTGCGGGCCGTGGACGCCGGACGCGCGCCGCGCGGGAACGGCGCCGAGGCAGCGACGACGCGGGCCCGCTCGACGGGCGAAGCAGAAGCGGGCGCAAAGGCCAGCGCCTGATAGGCGGCACTGGAGACGCTCGCGGTCGGTTGCGGATCTGTCGCGGCGGCAAGCGCCTGGCGCGCCTTCAACGCGGCGATCTGCGCCGGCGTCGCCTGCTGCGGTGTGGCCGGAGCATCCCAGAAGCCGCGGGCATTGATGATGTCGGCCGGGGATTCGAGCTTGCCGGCTGCCGGCTTGTCAGCCACGGGCTCGGGCTTCGGCTCGGCTTTCGGTTTGGGCGGCGCAACGAGCTGGGCATCGGCCGAGGCGAGCTGGATGGCGGAGACGGCGGACGGCTTGGCGCGCGGCGTCGGTACCGGATCGGCGGGCTTGCTTGCGGCGGCGACCACGGTCGGCGTGGCGGGCTTGGCGGTCGGGGCGGGAGCGCCCTCGTCATCCTCATCGGCACTGGCTGCCGGAGCCTGCTTGCCCCTGCTGAACAGGGAGGCGAAGAAGCCCGGCTTGCTGGCGCCGTCGTCGCCATCGCCGCGCCGCTCGATCTCGGCCTTGGCCAGCTCATAGCCCTTCAGCGGCACCCCGTCGGTCGGCAGATGCACCGTCTTTCCGTCCGGGAAGACGCGGGCGAGCTGGTCATGCGTCATGCGCGGCCAGTGCCGAATGCTGCCGGTGTCCAGATGCACGAAGGGCGAGCCTGATGTCGGGTAGAAGCCGACGCCGCCCCGCTGCAGGCGCAGGCCGGCGAAGCGGATCTGCTCCAGCGGCACGCCCGGAATGTAGAAGTCCATCGCGTGGCCCAGCATGTGCTGGCTGAACCGCGCCACGCCCGAGGAGCGGCGGCGGAGCATGGCGTTGGTGGCGGGGGAGCGATAGGAGGAGATGATCTGGATCGGCTGCTTGCCGTCGACGTCGCGATAGACTTCCCAGAGGATGTCGAACAGGTGACGATCCATCACCGTCTCGTCCTGGGTGCGCCAGTCGCGCAGGAAATGGTTCAGCGTCTTCAGCGCGGCTTCGTCGTAGCGGCCGTCGCGCTTGAAGGTGACGGTGAGGTCTTCGCCGGAATGGGTGTGGTGGAAGGAGAGGGTCTTGGTTTCGTTCAGCGCAGCAGCGTTATGAACCGAGCCGGCAGCCGCAAGCAGCACCAGCGAGGCGAGGCCGATCCGAGATCCGACCTTCACTCCCGCATGGGACAACGACAACGCAGCGAATTTGCGTGCGAAACCAGTCAGCACGTATGAGCCCACCCAGTCGACGAGCGTTCAATGGACTCTCCCGCCAACCCCGTTAGCGCGCGAAAGAGGGTGAACGCTTTCTTAAAACGAGAAGGTTAATTCGAGGTTGACCTTCCCGCCCCCAAACCAAGTCAGACGACAATCCTAAGCGGTTGAGTGTGGCAAAAAAACGCCAGCAGCCGGAACTCGGGCGGACAATGGTTAACGTTAAGCAACCCTATCCAGAGGAAAGGGTCGCTGATTTTATTGAAGAAATTAGGGAGTTGAGGCGCGGGACCTGATCTCAGCGGGTAAACACCCGCTGCGGCCGACGGCCGACCGGAGCCGGTGGTGGGGTCGGAGCCCCTCCACCGAACAGCCGCTCGAAGAAGTTCAGCCCCGACGAGCCGCCATTATTGGCGAACGTCACGCCTGACGGCAGCGTCGTTGCCGGGCGCGAATAGCTCGGCTGCGAATGGGCGACGACGTTCTCGAGGTCCTTGCCGCGGCCGTTCTTCAGGATACTGATCATGGTCGCGTCGCGGCCATAGACGTCCTTGCGGAATTGCAGCTTGCCGCCATCGTCCACGAACGCGGTTTGGTAGGTGATGTTGACCGGGATCGGCGTCGGGAATTTCAGGTCGATCTCACCGGAGCCATACATGCTGCGCACGCGCTCCGGGGTGTAGTGCTCGTTCGGCATGGTAATGTTGAGCAGCACCGAAGCGTACTGATCCGGATTTTGCACGCGCATGCAGCCATGGCTGAAGGCGCGATCTTCCTTGGCGAACAGGTGCTTGTCCGGCGTGTCGTGCTGATAGACCAGGAACTTGTTCGGGAAGTTGAAGCGGATGCGGCCGAGCGCGTTGGCTTCACCGGGCGGCTGCGAAATGTGCACCGAGCCGTCGCGGTTCTGCTCGAGCCTCAGGCCCATGCGCTGAAGCACGGTCGGGTCCTGCTGCAGCGCCGGCAGATATTCGCCGTAGACGATCGACGGCGGCACGTTCCAGGTCGGGTTGACCGTAATGTACTTCATCGTCTCGGTCAGCAGGGGCGTAGCGTGCTGGCCCGGCTTGCCGGTGACGACGCGGGTGGTCCAGACCTGCTGGCCGTGCTGCATCACCTTCAGCGTGTAGTCGGGAATGTTGAGGATGACATAGGCATCGCCCAGCGAGGGCACGCCGAGGTCGCGCGGCAGCCAGCGCCAGCGCTCCATGTTCACCACCACAGTGTCGATCTGCTTGTCGCGCTTCGGGCTGTTCAGGGCCTTGACGGTCGGCGCGTCGAGCACGCCGGTCGCCTTCAGCTCGGCACCGTCCTGGAATTTGCGTACGGCTTCGGCAACCGTTGCGTCATAGTGGTCATCGCTGGCGTTCTCGGTGATGCCGAGCTTGGCACGAAGCTGTGGCACGCGCGGATCCTGCACGACGATTTCAGCCTGCTTCTTACCCTTGGCGGGGGTGTATTTCAGCGCGGGGCCGTCGGTGATCTCGATTACCGGACCGTCGCCCTGGCCGCGCAGCTTGGCGAGCTGCGCCTTCAGCTCCTTGTAGAGCTTCTGCGGCGGATTGTAGCTGTCGAGCGCGGCGGACGCGTCAGCCGCCGTCGTGACCTTGGTGATCACCTCGCTCGGATCGATCGGATGCTCGGGATAGAGGATATCTGCGCTGACCTGCGACCAGTGCATGCGGCCGCTCTGCGCCTGGCGCGCATAGTCGAACATGCTGGCGGTGAGCTTCAGCTCGGCATCGGCGAGCGCATCAGGCGTCGTGGCGGCGCCGAAGTCAGGCACCGGATAGTCGGCTGGATTGAGGCCGTCGGAAGCCGCGTCCTTCAGCCGCGCGATCACGCCCTTGGCCGCGGCGGTCAGGCTGCCGGCTTGCGTCCAGACCGGCGCAAAGTCGCGGGCGCCATAAAACTTCTCGGCAGCGGCACGTTCGTTCTTGCGGTCGAAATGGCGCGAGGTCTTTGAACCGAGGATGTCCTTGATCTTGTCGGCGACCGGCTGGTCGGCGGCAGGAACGTTGCTCGCGGCCTTGACCGGCTCGGCGGCCGGGGTTGCGGCTGCCGCCGCAGGTGCAGCGGGAGCGGCAGTCGGCGCGGTGGCCGTGTCAGCCTTTGCCGGTTCAGATCTGGCGGGTTCGGTGGTGGCCGTCTCGCTCTTCGCTGTGTCGGCGGCGGGCGTCGTGGCGATGTCGGCAGGTTTGGTCTCCACCTTCTCCGCGGCCGGAGCGGCTTCGGCCTTCACAGGCTCCTTGACCACGTCCTTCGGGCCGTCCTGAACGGTGGCGGTGGTGTCCAGCTTGATGTCGGATGCGGTCGGGGGCGGAACGTTTGCGGGCTCGGGGCGCGGGATCGCGGCTTCGATCGCAAGTTCGGCAGCGCTGCTGCGCGCCTGATCCTGTGCCAGCGCCGAGCCGGCCGACACCGTGAGGAAGGTCGCTGCAACCGCCGCCAGAACGCGGTCAAATCCTGCACGGTGGTTCAAACAGTCACGCATTGTCTCGCACCCCTCGGGTGAACTGTCCCTCGTGGAACAGCTTTCGTTTTCGCCTAATTGAGCTTCGGCTAAATCGCGCCGGCCTCTCGAAACTTGCACGCCTGCACGCAACGATTCCTACGCAGACGATATACAGGCCCCGTTCTTGCAGCTAGCACTACCCCGGGAAACTGACCACAAACTGACTTCAAGACAGACCGTTTGCAACGGATTGTGCGGTTTCACCGCACGCTTTTCCGGCCGTCTGTCACTTCCAAGTCACGGTTTCAGCCGAAGCCGAATTTTGCCGTAATTCAACGGGTTGCAGGCGCATCGCTGAGGCGCGCGAACCCCTGTTCGCATGAGGTTCAGTGCGTCTCCTCGCCGCTTTTCCCGCCATGTCCGGGAACCCCGGCTTCGTCGAGCTTGCGGTACAGCGTGGACCTGCCGATCTTGAGTCGGCGCGCCACCTCCGACATCTGTCCGCGGTAGTGCGAGATCGCAAAGCGGATGATCTCGCTCTCCATCTCCTCCAGCGGGCGAACATCGCCGGTCGGGGTGAGCATCGAGAGCGACCCTGTCTGAGGCAGCGGCGCGATGGGTATTTCGCTACCCGACACCACGGAGGGCGCTGCGATCGGCTCGATCATCAGCGGCGCGGTCGGGATCTCCGTCGCCGAATGCGGATGCGAGCCCGGCAGCGGGAAATCGTCGAGACCGAGCTGGTCGCCCTCGCTCATCACCACCGCGCGGTAGACGGCATTCTCGAGCTGGCGGATGTTGCCGGGCCAGTCGAGCTGGGTGAGATGCGCCACGGCCTCGCCGCTGACGCCGGAGATCGCGCGGTTCTCCTCGGCGGCAAAGCGCGCCAGGAAATGCCTGAGCAGATGCGGGATGTCCTCGCGGCGGGCCTTGAGCGAGGGGATCGTCAGCGGCAGCACGTGCAGGCGATAGAACAGGTCTTCGCGGAAGTGCCCTTGCTTGACCCGGTCCAGAAGCTTGCGATTGGTCGCGGAGATGATGCGGACGTCGACCTTGACGGGTTTGCGGCCGCCGACGGCCTCGACCGCGCCCTCCTGCAGTGCACGCAGGAGCTTGACTTGTGCAGTCAGCGGCAGTTCGCTGACCTCATCCAGAAACAGCGTGCCGCCATGGGCTTCGAGGAATTTGCCGGTGTGCCGTTCGGTTGCGCCGGTGAAGGCGCCCTTCTCATGGCCGAACAAGATCGACTCGACGAGATTGTCGGGAATCGCGCCACAATTGACCGCGACGAAGGGCTTGGCCTTGCGCTCGCCGCTGCCATGGATGGCGCGCGCGAACATCTCCTTGCCGACGCCGGACTCGCCTTCGATCAGCACGGGGATCGATGAATTTGCTGCCTTCTGGGCCGCGCGCATCACCGGCGCCATCGCTTCGGCGCGCGTGATGATGTCGGAGAAGGTCAGCCGGCCCTCGCGGCTGTGACGGATGCGTTGCAATTCGCCCTTGAGCGCGGAGGCATTCAGCGCGTTGCGAAGCGAGACCTGAAGCCGCTCCATTCCGACCGGCTTGACCACGAAGTCGGCCGCACCGGCGCGCATTGCCGAGATGACGTTGTCGATGCCGCCATGGGCGGTCTGTACGATGACGGGCACGCTGAGGCCCGCCTCGCGGATTTTCGCCAGCACGCCCATGCCGTCGAGGCCGGGCATCACGAGATCGAGGATCACCGCGTCGATCGCGGGGGCGTCGGGACCGGTGAGGGTCGCGATCGCGGCATCGCCGGATTCGACGACGACCGTTTCATAGCCGCATTTCTGCACCATGTTCTCGACCAGGCGGCGAGCTACGGCGTCGTCGTCGGCGATCAAAATACTGGCAGCCATGGTGCTCCCCGCACGCTACTACTATCTGTCTCGAATCGGGTCACTCTGGCCGAAGCCGATTAACGCACTCTTAAACCTTGATGCCCCCGCCCGCCGCAGCGATCGTTGAACACAGGTTTCCCACACAATGAAGTCGCGCTCCAAGACTGCTGTCCGCAAACCAGCCACTAAGACATCCGCCGCCAAGACATCCATCGCCAAGACATCCATCGCCAAGACATCCGCTGCCAAGAAATCCGCTGCCAAGGCAAAACCCTCCGCAAAGCCTGTGAGCAAGACGGGCAAGCTTCCGGAGTGGAACCTCGCCGATCTCTATTCCGGGATCGACGCGCCGGAAGCGGCGCGCGATCTCGAAAAGATGGATGCCGATTGCGTCGCGTTCGAGACCGACTACAAGGGCAAGCTCGCAACAGGCACAGCAAACGAAGATGGCGGAAAATGGCTCGCGGAAGCCGTGCGGCGCTATGAGGCGATCGACGATCTCGCCGGCCGTCTCGGCTCCTATGCCGGTCTCGTTCACGCCGGCGACAGCGTGGACCCTGCGATTTCAAAGTTTTACGGCGATGTCTCCGAGCGGCTGACAGCGGCCTCGACGCATCTCTTGTTCTTCGCGCTCGAGCTCAACCGTATCGATGACGATATTTTGACCCGCGCGCTGCAAGCCCCTGAGCTCGCGCACTATCGTCCGTGGATCGAGGATCTGCGCAAGGAGAAGCCGTATCAGCTCGACGACAAGCTCGAGCAGCTGTTCCTGGAAAAGGCGCAGACCGGCTATTCGGCCTTCAACCGTTTGTTCGACCAGACCATCTCGAGTCTCCGCTTCAAGGTCGGCGCCAAGGAACTGGCGATCGAGCCGACGCTGAATTTCCTGCAGGACCGCGACGGCGCCAAGCGCAAGGCCGCGGCGGAAGCGCTGGCGAAAACCTTCAAGGCCAATGAGCGCACCTTTGCGCTGATCACCAACACGCTCGCCAAGGACAAGGATATCTCCGACCGCTGGCGCGGTTTCAAGGATGTTGCTGATTCCCGCCATCTGAACAACCGCGTCGAGCGCGAGGTGGTGGATGCGCTGGTCGCCTCGGTCCGCGCGGCCTATCCAAAGCTCTCGCATCGCTATTACGCGCTGAAGGCAAAGTGGTTCGGCAAGAAGAAGCTGGCCTATTGGGACCGCAACGCGCCGCTGCCCTTCGCCGCGACCGATGTGATCGGCTGGCCCGATGCGCGCAACATGGTGCTGACGGCCTATCGCGGCTTCTCGCCTAAAATGGCCGACATTGCCGAGCGCTTCTTCACCGATCGCTGGATCGACGCGCCAGTGCGGCAGGGCAAGGCGCCCGGCGCATTCTCGCATCCGACCACGCCGTCGGCACACCCTTATGTGCTGATGAACTACCAGGGCAAGCCTCGCGACGTCATGACGCTCGCCCATGAGCTCGGCCATGGCGTGCACCAGGTGCTGGCGGCCAAGAACGGCGCGCTGATGGCACCGACGCCGCTGACGCTGGCGGAGACCGCGAGTGTGTTCGGCGAGATGCTCACGTTCAAGCGGCTGCTTGCCCAGACCAATAATACAAAACAGCGCCAGGCGCTGCTCGCCGGCAAGGTCGAGGACATGATCAATACCGTGGTGCGGCAAATTGCGTTCTATTCCTTCGAGCGCGCCGTTCATACCGAGCGCAAGAACGGCGAGCTCACCGCGACACGGCTCGGCGAGCTCTGGCTGTCGGTGCAGGGCGAGAGTCTGGGGCCCGCGATCGAGATCAAGGCGGGTTACGAGAACTACTGGATGTACATCCCGCACTTCATCCATTCGCCGTTCTACGTCTACGCCTATGCCTTTGGCGATTGCCTCGTGAACTCGCTCTATGCGGTTTACGAGCATGCGGCCGAAGGCTTCGCCGAGCGCTATCTCGACATGCTCGCCGCCGGCGGCACCAAGCACTATTCCGAGCTGCTGCGGCCGTTCGGGCTCGATGCCAAGGACCCCAAGTTCTGGGAGGGGGGCCTCTCGGTCATCGCCGGCATGATCGACGAACTGGAGGCGATGGGCTGAGGGCGAAGCGGGCTTCCTAACCGATTGGGAATCCAAATGAACTGATTTGCGGGAAAACCGCGCCTCGGTGCCGTTGCCCTGCCCGAAGGTTTAAGGTATCCCAGCCGAAGAATTCGGCTTTCGACTGGGGACATTCCATGGCTGACCATAGCGAAGTGGCGTACAGCACCGCCGACGGCAACGACTACGTCGCCCACGAGCAGACCTATGAGGGCTTCATCAAGCTGGTGAAGTACGGCACCGCCTCGGTCGCGCTCATCGTCATCCTGATGGCGATCTTCCTGACCTGATCCATCGCCTGTTGCACCGACATCGTCGTCGGTGCTCATAAAATTTGCATTCAAGCCGGTGCCAAAACCGGTATCCAACGTTGCGGGAGTGACGCTAAGTTCGCGTGCGCGCTTTGTCCCGCGTCGCCGGAGGGCCTATGAAGATCGCCGTTGCCAAGGAAATCGATCCGTCGGAGCCGCGCGTTGCCGCTTCGCCTGATACGGTGAAGAAGTTCAAGGCGCTGGGCGCCGAGATCGCCGTCGAGCCGGGCGCCGGCGTCAAATCGGGCCTGCCTGATTCCGAATTCGCCGCAGTCGGCGCCACCGTCAGCGCCGATGCGCTGAAAGATGCTGACATCATCATCAAAGTGAAGCGTCCGGAGGCTTCCGAGCTGTCGCAATACAAGCGCGGCGCGCTGGTCATCGCCATCATGGATCCCTACGGCAATGAAGCTGCGCTGAAGGCGATGGCCGAAGCCGGCGTCTGCGCTTTCGCGATGGAACTGATGCCGCGCATCACCCGTGCACAGGTCATGGACGTGCTGTCCTCGCAGGCGAACCTTGCCGGCTATCGGGCCGTGATCGAGGGCGCCGAGGCCTTCGGCCGCGCCTTCCCGATGATGATGACCGCGGCCGGCACCGTGCCTGCCGCGAAAGTGTTCGTGATGGGCGTTGGCGTGGCCGGCCTCCAGGCGATCGCAACCGCGCGCCGTCTTGGCGCCGTCGTCACCGCGACCGACGTGCGACCTGCGACGAAAGAGCAGGTGGAATCGCTCGGCGCAAAATTCCTCGCCGTCGAGGACGAGGAGTTCAAGAACGCGCAGACCGCCGGCGGTTATGCCAAGGAGATGTCGAAAGAGTACCAGACCAAGCAGGCCGCGCTGACCGCCGAGCACATCAAGAAGCAGGACATCGTCATCACCACCGCGCTGATCCCGGGCCGTCCGGCGCCGAAACTCGTCTCGGGCGAGATGGTCAAGTCGATGAAGCCGGGCTCGGTGCTGGTCGATCTCGCCGTCGAGCGCGGCGGCAATGTCGAGGGTGCCAAGGCGGGTGAGGTCGTCGACATCGATGGCATTAAGATCGTCGGCTACACCAATGTCGCGGGCCGCGTCGCGGCCTCGGCCTCCAGCCTCTATGCCCGCAATCTGTTCTCCTTCATCGAGACCATGGTCGACAAGAAAGAGAAGAAGCTCGCCGTCAATTGGGACGACGAGCTGGTCAAGGCCACTGCGCTGACCAAAGATGGCGCCGTCATCCACCCGAACTTCCAGCCGAAGGTGTAAGGAGATCCGTCATGGAGCATGCTGCACAGGTCGTCGACCCCTTCATCTTCCGGCTGTCGATCTTCGTCCTCGCCGTCTTCGTCGGCTATTTCGTGGTGTGGTCGGTGACGCCGGCGCTGCATACGCCGCTGATGAGCGTCACCAATGCGATCTCCTCGGTGATCGTGGTCGGCGCGCTGCTTGCCGGCGGGGTCGCCAATGTCTCGAGCGGTTCGGGCTGGGCGCGCGCCTTCGGCTTCGTCGCGCTGATCTTTGCTTGCATCAACATCTTCGGCGGCTTCCTTGTCACCCAGCGCATGCTGGCGATGTACAAGAAGAAGTCGAAGTAAGCGGCCACCTCGGGCTGATGGGATCAATGGGGACCTGAGATGAGCGCCAATCTCTCTGCATTCTTGTATCTCGTGGCGGGGGTGCTGTTCATCCTGTCGCTGCGCGGGCTGTCGAGCCCGGCCTCTTCGCGCCAGGGCAATCTGCTCGGCATGATCGGCATGGCGATCGCGGTTGCGACGACGCTTGCCAACCATCCGCCGGCCGACGGCCTCGCCTGGGTGCTGGTGATTGTCGGCATCGCCATCGGCGGGNCCGTCATCGCCCGCCGCGTGCCGATGACCTCGATGCCGGAACTGGTCGCCGCCTTCCACTCGCTGGTCGGCATGGCCGCGGTGTTGGTCGCGGCGGGTGCATTCTATGCGCCGGAGGCCTTCGACATCGGCACCCCCGGCAACATCCACACCCAGAGCCTGGTCGAAATGTCGCTCGGCGTCGCCATCGGCGCCTTGACCTTCACCGGCTCGGTGATCGCGTTCCTGAAGCTGTCGGCCCGCATGAGCGGTGCGCCGATCATCCTGCCGGCGCGGCACGTGATCAACGTCGCGCTCGCGGTCGCGCTGGTCGCCTGCATTGTCGGGCTCGTCGTCACCGGCAGCCCGGTGTTCTTCTGGCTCAACGTCATTCTCGCGCTGGCGCTCGGCGTGCTCATGATCATCCCGATCGGCGGCGCCGACATGCCGGTCGTGATTTCGATGCTGAACTCCTACTCCGGCTGGGCCGCGGCCGGCATCGGCTTCACGCTCGGCAATTCGGCGCTGATCATCACCGGCGCGCTGGTCGGCTCGTCGGGCGCGATCCTGTCCTACATCATGTGCCACGCGATGAACCGGTCCTTCATCTCGGTCATCCTCGGCGGCTTCGGCGGTGAGACCGCTGCGGCCGGTGGGGCTACCGGCGAGCAGAAGCCGGCAAAGCTCGGCTCGGCGGACGATGCCGCCTTCATCATGAAGAACGCCTCCAAGGTCATCATCGTGCCCGGCTACGGCATGGCGGTGGCGCAGGCCCAGCATGCGCTGCGCGAGATGGCCGACATGCTGAAGAAGGAAGGCGTCGAGGTGAAATACGCCATTCACCCGGTCGCGGGCCGCATGCCCGGCCACATGAACGTGCTGCTGGCCGAGGCCAACGTGCCCTACGACGAGGTGTTCGAACTCGAGGACATCAACTCCGAATTCGCGCAGGCCGACATCGCCTTCGTGATCGGCGCCAACGACGTCACCAACCCGGCGGCGGAAGAGGACAAGACCTCGCCGATCTACGGCATGCCGGTGCTGCAGGTCTGGAAAGCCGGCACGGTGATGTTCATCAAGCGCTCGCTGGCGTCGGGCTATGCCGGCATCGATAATCCGCTGTTCTATCGCGACAACACCATGATGCTGCTCGGTGACGCCAAGAAGGTCACCGAGAACATCGTCAAGGCGATGTAACCAGCGAGGGGACCGTGGCCCTGAACAAGGAGTGGCACCGGTCCCATCGCATGCCGACGAAGGCGACGCGCGAGCAGCGCATCGCCTGGCACGTTGCTCATGCCGCGGCGTGCGGTTGTCGCGAGATCCCCCTGGGCATCCGGGCCGACGTCCTCCAATTGCTCAGGAGCCGTCGCAAGCCCTGAACTCAGCAATGACGGGGCTGCGATCACATTCTGAAATAGATCGCCATCATCCTCGCGGCCGGCTATTGCGTTTCATCAACGGCTCTTGAGGGCTGACGGGCGCGATCTTCTCGCGCATAATCGGTGCGTTCAACCAAGGAATGGCCTGCATGAGCGCACACGGACCGATGCCACGGTCGTCCTGGGTCTTTCCCGCGCTGGCGGTACTGCTGTTCCTGGTCGTCACCGTGACCGGCTACAGCTTTACGCTATCGACCGGCGGCGGCGTGTTTGCGATCGTCCTGCTGGTGATCCTGTTCGGTACCGTGTTCGCGGCCGTGCATCATTCCGAGGTGATCGCGGAGCGGATCGGCGAGCCGTTCGGCACGCTGCTGCTCACGCTTGCCGTGACCATCATCGAGGTCGCGCTGATCACCACCATCATGCTCGGCGACAAGCCTGCGCCGGAGCTTGCGCGCGACACCGTGTTCGCGGTGGTGATGATCGTCTGCAATGGCCTCGTCGGCCTCTGCGTGTTCATCGGCGGGCTGCGCTACCGCGAGCAGGGATTTCAGGTCTCCGGCGCCAACGTCTATCTCAGCGTGCTGATTGCGCTCGCGACCCTGACGCTGATCATGCCGAACTACACGCTGACGACGCCGGGGCCGGTCTATTCGACGCTTCAGCTCGGCTTCGTCGACCTCGTGACCATCGTGCTCTATGGCGTGTTCCTCTACACCCAGACCGTCCTGCACAAGGACTATTTCGTCCATGAGCGGACCGAGGGCGAGGGCGGCGAGGCCCATCTGCCGGGCAAGCTGCTGGCGCTGAGCATCGTGCTGCTCCTGATCTCGCTCCTGGCCGTCGTGCTGCTGGCCAAGAAATTCTCGCTGGTGGTGGATGCCGTCGCCGACAGGATCGGCGCTCCGCCAGCCTTTGCGGGCCTCCTGGTCGCGCTGCTGATCCTGATGCCAGAAGGCGTTTCCGCGATCACCGCGGCCCGCAAGAACGACCTTCAGAAAAGCATCAACCTGGCGCTGGGATCCTCGCTGGCGACCATCGGCCTGACGATTCCGGCGGTCGGGCTCGCCACTTATGTGATCGAGCAGCCGCTGGTGCTGGGGCTCAATGCCCAGAGCTCGGTGCTGCTGTTCCTGACATTCTTGCTGAGCATGCTGACCTTCGGCACCGGGAGGACCAATGTCCTGTTCGGACTGGTCCATATGGTGGTATTTGCCGTCTACGCGTTCATGGTCTTCGTGCCCTGAGCCGATTCGCCTTAAGCGAGGTTCTAGATGCTTGCCGCCAGCTCCGAGGTTCAGATCGATAATGACGAGGTCCGGGTGACCGAATGGCGGCTTGCCCCGGGCAGCGCCACCGGGCATCACACCCACGGAATGGACTATGTGATTGTTCCCGTCGTCGGCGGAGAAATGACCATCGTGGCACCGGGCGGGGAGCGTTCCAAGGCGCAGCTTGCGGCGGGAAAATCCTACTTCCGCAAAGCCGGCGTCCAACATGACGTACTTAACGAAACCTCAACCGACATCGTGTTCCTTGAGATTGAGCTGAAGGCGTAAGGCGCTCGTTACCTTTGCCATCGATCCGTCGCAGTTGATCCCTTACAATGCCCCAAAGTTCCCGCATCAGATCGCGCGGGGAGTGGCCGAGAAATGCTGAAATACCTCGCTAAAATCTCGATGGATATTTTCCCCTCGGTGCTCGCGACGATCATCGGGGCCTACATCGTTAACCACTACATCAATGCGAGGCCGGCGGCGGATACGCCAGCCGCAGTCGTGGCACCCGCCGACGCCGGCAAGAAGCCCGCTGACGTGGCCAACCTCCCGGGCCCCGGCGTGAAAGCCAAGGGCGTTTCCGAGAAGAGCATTTCCGACAAGAGCGGATCGGACAAGCCAGCGGCCGACAAGCCTGCCGACGCCAAGCCTGCCGACACCAAGCCTGCCGACACCAAGGCTGCGGACGAGGCTGCCTCGCGCGGCCGCACCCCGGCGCATGAGAAGGCGGTTGCCAAGTCCTCCCCCGTCACGTCCACGCCGGCGGCGTCCGCCGCTGCGCCGGTGGTTGAGGCCAGTTCGTCGCCGGCCGCTCCGGCCGCGACCCCCGACGCCAACGATCTCGCCCGGGCCGCCATCGAACGCCTGCGCAAGTCGCCTGAGGGCAAGGCTGCCGAGAAGGCCGCCGAAGCCAAATCGACCGAAACCAAGCCTGCCGAAGCCAAGCCTGTCGAAGCCAAGGCGGCCGAGAGGACGCCGGAGCCTGCCGTGCAGGAAGCATCCCGCACCCCAGAGGCTCCCCGTGTCGTGACGACAGTGCCGACGACGGTGCGCCCCTTGCCGCCGCCGATCAATGTGTCGACGCCGTCGCCCGAGGCCTATGGCAGTGGCGCCGCGTCGCAGGCGAATCCGCCCTACACGGCCTCGGTCAGCAACGACAATCCGAATCGGCTGACGCCGCCGGCCGATATCCCGGTCCCGGTGATCGCCCCGCCGCTCGATCTGCGCGCCGACGCCGGCGCGCCAATGCCGCGCCCCAAGACCAACGTCGCCGACGACATGCTGTCGGGCATGAAGTCGATGTTCCACGCGGTGCTGCCAAAGGGCGCCACTCCCGACTAACCAGGACGGCGTCTAAAGCGCGATGAGATTGGGTTGAATCGTCATCGCGCTTTAGCTCTTTGTTTGGGCATGATCTTTTCGGAAAACCGCTGCACACTTTTCCGGATCATGCTCTACGCCGTCCCGTGACTGTCAGCCGCCGACGCGGGCCAAGCCGCTGCGGGCGGCGTCATCGCGTGGGCGCAGCGCGACGGCCTTGTTGTAGGAAGCCGCCGCCTTGGCCTTTTCGCCCAGCCGCTCATAGGCCTGTCCCCGGGTCGTCCAGACCTGAGCATTGTGCGGATCGGCTTCGGAGGCCTCGTCGAGATCGGCCGCCGCCTCCTTGACCTTGCCGATGGCAAGATAGCTGACGGCGCGGCCGAGCAGCGGCTCGGCCTTCTGCGGATTGAGCCCGCTGGCGGCGCCGAAATCGGCGATCGCGAAGTCGTGCTCGTTATTGCCCTGATAGAGCAGGGCGCGGCCGTAGAGCGCCTGCGCATTATAGGGATCGAGGGCGACGGCGCGATTGAACTCGTCCAGCGCGGCCTGCGTCTCGCCCGACTTGGCGAAGGCTTGCGCTTTTGCCGTATGGGTCTGGGCCTCGGCGACATTGGCGGCGCTGACGGCGCTTTCAGGCGCGGCGGCCGCCTTCGGCGCTTCCTGCGGCTTGTCCTTCTCCGGCCCCAGCGAGCCCAGATCGAAGGAGCAGCCGCACAGGGCGATCCCGATCAAGGTCAGCACAAGCGGCTTGCGCCAGATCTGGCGTCGCCGCGCCAAGCTGGGCTCTGGGAAAGGGAAGGCCATCTACGGTTCGCTCGCGCTAGAGCATGATTCGGAAAAGCGTGCAGCGGTTTTCCGAAAAGATTATGCCCAAACAACAACCTAAAGCGCGATGACAAACAATCCCGATCTCATCGCGCTTGGCGCCGCATCTGTAGTGCCCCGTCCCAGAAGGGCACCGCTCAAAAAACAATAACGCGGGCTCGGAGCCCGCGTCATCGAAAACTCAGTCCTGCATGATCGGCAAGATCAGCGCGGTCCGCGCGGACCTGCACCGGGGCCGCCACGGCCACCACGCTCGCCACCGGGGCCAGCGCCGAACACCGGCTTCGGCTTCATCGGCAGCAGGCCTTCGCGCTGCAGCTTCTTGCGGGCCAGCTTGCGCGCGCGGCGCACGGCTTCAGCCTTTTCACGAGCCTTCTTCTCAGAGGGCTTCTCGTAGTGACCGCGGAGCTTCATCTCGCGGAAAATGCCCTCGCGCTGCATCTTCTTCTTCAGCGCCTTGAGGGCTTGGTCGACATTGTTATCGCGAACGAGAACCTGCACGCGGCATCCTCTTCAGTGGATCGGATTTGAATTCTGGTAAGACGAAGGGATGGCAAAAAGCGCAAGCCCTTAACCTTGAGGGAGCGGATGTATCAGACAAAACGTGAGATGTCCACCGGCCAAGCAGATTTTCGGACCAAGTTCAGCCATTAAATACGGCGAAAATGCTCCCGTGCGGCCCCGATTTGGGTGGTTTTGGCGCAAGGACGGGCTGTTCCCGGCTGGGTTGCGCCGGACATCAGAAATCAGGGGAGACGCCACATGGATATGAAGAAATACGCTGCCGAGGCCATCGGCACGTTCTGGCTCACATTCGCAGGCTGCGGCAGCGCCGTGATCGCCGCCGGCTTTCCGCAGGTCGGCATTGGCCTCGTCGGCGTGTCCCTGGCCTTTGGCCTCAGCGTCGTCACCATGGCCTATGCGATCGGTCACATCTCGGGCTGCCATCTCAACCCGGCCGTCACGGTCGGCCTTGCCGCCGGCGGGNCCCGCAAGCCAGATCCTGCCTTACGTGATCGCGCAGGTCTGCGGCGCCATCGTCGCCGCCGAGCTGCTCTACGTGATCGCCAGCGGTGCGCCGGGCTTCGACGTCACCAAGGGCTTTGCCTCCAACGGTTACGACGCGCATTCGCCCGGCCAGTACAGCATGGTCGCGTGCTTCATCACCGAGGTGGTGATGACCCTGATGTTCCTGTTCGTCATCATGGGCGCGACCCATGGCCGCGCGCCGGCAGGTTTCGCGCCGCTCGCGATCGGGCTGGCGCTGGTGATGATCCATCTCGTCAGCATCCCCGTCACCAACACGTCGGTGAATCCGGCGCGCAGCACGGGCCCGGCCCTGTTCGTCGGCGGCTGGGCGCTGGCGCAGCTCTGGCTGTTCTGGATCGCACCGCTGATCGGTGGCGCGCTGGGAGGCGTGATCTATCGCTGGCTCAGCGAGGCGCCCTCGGGTGTCGTCGCAGGTGTGAAGACGGCGTGATCCAAAAGCGGGATCGCGGCTACGGTCGCCTCACTTGCTCTTCGAGGGCCTGACCTCGGTGACGTGGCCCATCTTGCGGCCGGGGCGCGGGGCGCCCTTGCCGTAGATGTGGACAGTCGCGCCGGGCACGCTCAGCCACTTCTCGTAATCATTGATCTCGTCGCCGATCAGGTTGGTCATGGTGACGACCTCACCGTGGCGCACGGGCTTGCCGAGCGGCCAGCCGGCGATGGCGCGGATGTGCTGCTCGAACTGTGAGACGGAGGCGCCGTCGAGCGTCCAATGTCCGGAATTATGCACGCGCGGGGCAATCTCGTTGACCAGCACCTTCGATCCGCCGCCATTGGCGAGCACGAACATCTCCACCGCGAGCACACCGACATAGTCGAGCGCGGTCGCGATCTTGCCGGCAATGCTGCGCGCCTCCTCGGCGAGCGCATCCGGGATCGGTGCTGGTGCGCGGGAGATCTTCAGAATGTGGTCGCGATGCTCGTTTTCGGTGACGTCGAAGCATTCGACCTCGCCCGATGCAGCGCGCGCGGCGATGACGGAGATCTCGCGCTCGTACGGGATGAAGGCTTCCAGGATCGCCGATTTGGTGGCGAGGCTGGTCCACACTTTCGCAATGTCGTCGCCCTCGCGGATGATGGCCTGGCCCTTGCCGTCATAGCCGAAGCGGCGGGTCTTCAGCACCGCGGGAAGGCCGATTCTGACGATCGCCTCGCGCAACGATGCGACCGAGGTGACGTCGGCATAGGCGGCGGTGCCGATGCCGAGCCGCGTGACAAAATCCTTCTCTGCGAGCCGGTCCTGGGTGGTCTCGAGGATCTTGCGGTTGGGCAGCACCGGACGGCGCGAATCCAGCACCAGGGCCGCCGCCGATGGAACATTCTCGAATTCATAGGTGATGACGTCGACGTCGTGGGCGAACAGCTCGAGCGCCTCGACGTCGGCATATTCGGCGCAGGTCGCGTTCAGCACCACGTCGAAAGCCGGCGAGTCCGGATCGGGCGAGAACACCTGGCAGCGCAGGCCGAGCCGCGCCGCGGCCATGGCCAGCATTCGACCAAGTTGTCCGCCGCCGAGGATTCCGATGGTGTCGCCGGGCTTCAGCTTCACCTGCTTTGCGTCAGTCACGCCTTGCCCTCCGGGCGCTCGGCAACCGCCTCGGTCTGCGCCTTGCGCCAAGCCGCGAGGCGATCGGACAGCGCGGGATCTGACAGCGCCAACACGGACGCCGCCAGCAGCGCCGCGTTGATCGCGCCGGCCTTGCCGATCGCGAGCGTACCGACCGGAATGCCGGCAGGCATCTGAACGATCGAATAGAGCGAATCGATGCCCTTCAGCGTCCTGGACTCGACGGGGACGCCGAACACAGGCAGTTCCGTCAGGGCCGCGGCCATGCCGGGCAGATGCGCGGCCCCGCCGGCGCCGGCGATGATGACCTTGAACCCTTCAGCCTTGGCGCCCTTGGCGAAGGTAAACAGCCGGTCGGGGGTGCGGTGAGCCGAAACGATGCGGGTGTCAGAGGCGACACCGAGCGCTGCGAGCGTGTCGGCGGCATGCCGCATCGTCTCCCAGTCCGACTGGCTTCCCATGATGATGGCGATCGGCGCGGTCATGACGTCAATTGTGCTCGGAAAACAGAAAGATAGGCCAGATTAATGGTTCCGGCCGGCGGCTCGCAAGGCGGTGGCAAGGAGAAGGGAATGCACTATCCTGTCTTGGTGAATCCCCGCAAGCCTTCATTGAGCAGGATGCCCATGAAGAAACCGAAAAGGGCGACCGCTGCGAAGGCCAAAAAGGGCCGGAAAACCAGCGGGCGCCGAACGAAAGCTGCAGCCAAGCGGGCTGCGGCTGCCGCGCCGCGTCGCGTGACCGCCGTTGGCGCCAAGGAGGCCGGCAAGGACGGCAGCAAGGCGACCATCCGCGACCTGCGGACCAAGCTCACGCAGGCGCTCCGACGCATCGCCGAGCTCGAGGCTGCAGCGGACACCGATTTCCTGCTCGACATTCCCAACCGGCGCGGCTTCGAGCGCGAGCTCCAGCGCGCCATCGCTTACATGAAGCGCTACCGTGCCAGCGGTGCGCTGATCGTGCTCGACGTCGACCGGCTGAAGCCGATCAATGATTCCTTCGGCCATGCTGCCGGCGACGAGGTGCTCAAGGCGATTGCCAACACGCTGACGCGACAGATCCGCGCGTCCGACGTGGTCGGCCGTCGCGGTGGCGATGAGTTTGCTCTGCTGTTGTGGAATCTCAGCGAGACCGACGCGAAGGCGAAGGCTGCCATCCTGGAACAGGCGATCGACGATTTGTCGTTCACCTTTCGCGGGCAGCACGTGACCGCGGGCGCCTCCGCCGGTGTCGCGCTGCTCGGTGCGCACTCAGATGCTGCTCGTGCGCTGGAGGAGGCCGATGCCGCCATGTATGTGCGCAAGGCGCACCGGCGCCACGAGCCGCGGATCAGGCTTGTGAGCAGCTAGGCATGATCCGGACTCGAAGGGCCGCGTTAGCGCAAAGTGTGCAGCGGTTTTCCCTCGCGACATCAGCGCAACGCGTTTGCGCGGAGATCATGCTCGAACAACAAGACTCTACAGCGTTGCGAGATCTTCCGGCACGTTGCCGAATTTGCGCAGCAGCGTGGCATCGCCGAATTCACCGGTCATGGGATCGCCGCTGCGACTGAACGCGACTGCGCCGATATGGCCGGTGCCGCGCGCCAAGACTTCGGCGCGCCGCAGCGCGGCCGTAGGGCTCTGGCATTCTTCTGCGGCGCCGGCGACAGGCGATCCGTCGGCATCGATCAGGAAGGGCATTGCAACGTAGTAGGTCACATCTGACATGGCGTTGCTCCAATGGTGGGGTCTTAAGCGGCGCTGCTCCTGCTGCGCGAAGCCTCCGGAATGCAACCGGCGGAAATCGCCGCCTGCAATTCTTCCAGCTCGGCTTCCAGATATTCGTTGGCCATGATCAGCGCTTTGATGGTGCTGCGCAGGTTGCCGTCGCACATCGCGATCGCCTGATCGCAGGCCTGTTCATAGTGGCTGTGGTCGAGAAGGGCTGGGACTGACATCGGCGGTGTCCTTGCGGGTGTCCTTGGGCATTAGCTGTGGGCGTTAGCCTTGGGTGTTAGCTTTGGGTGTTAGCCTTGGGTGTTCTTGGGGCGGCGGGACTCATGTTCTTCTTTTGTTCTTTTTGAGTCAAGCGGATTCACGTGGCGGCATTCCGCGACCGCTCACGGATCACGCAATGATATCAGGGGTAATCTGGTCTTCGATGAACGCGATACGGTCCCGCAACAACAGCTTGCGTTTCTTCAACCGCTGTAACCGCAACAGGTCGGGGGCAGGCGATTGATGCAGTGCATCGATCGCCGCGTCGAGATCTCGGTGTTCCTGCTGCAACCGGGTGAGCTCGGCTTCGAGTTCACGCTCGTCTTCATGGGTCATGTCTGCGGTGGCCGAAAACCGATAGGCTTGAGATCAAGGCTGTGGATGCCCTGTGGAAATTATCGTCCTTGCGCGGCTTGATCGCAAGCGATCTGCGGCCTTCCTGCACCCCTCTCCCGCAAGATATTTCGACGATTCGGGAAGCGCGCGGCGCAAGCACATTGATATCATGGATTCTTCGACGCACGGTTCCTTACTCACGCTTCGTTACATATGAATTTTCAAAAATGACCGTGCGACGACGGATACATATCGACAGAACGAATCGCTGATGTACACTTGCGCGTCCGGATCGAATCCAAGGTTCACCCCTACCGAGGAGGTTTCGAATGACAATTCAGGCACATCTGGTTGAATTGGAACGGAAGCACAAAACTCTCGAAAACGAATTGCACGAAGCGCTCGTGCACCTTTCAACAGACGACCTGCAAATTGTTGAGTTGAAGCGCCGCAAATTGATGGTCAAGGACCAGATTGAACGACTGAAGCAGACCGGCGACACGCTTCACTAGTAACCCCCGTAACAGCGTCAAGTTTGATCGTATCCTTTCAGGCAGGGACGAAAGCCTTTGCGCTCGTCCCTGCTGCAAGGTGCGCACCCGCGCGATCATCGTGCACAGCAGGCTTTGTGACGCGAGCCGGTTCTCACTCCGGCTCCAACGCTCTCTAGATTTCCGCGAGCTCTGCGACGTGGTCCGCGATCGCGAGCGAGGACGTCAGTCCCGGCGATTCGATTCCGAACAGATTGATCAGTCCTGCGACACCATGGTCGCGCGGACCCTGCATGAGAAAATCCTGCGTTGCCACCGCCGGCGGTACGATCTTGGGGCGGATGCCCGAATAACTCGGCATCAACGCGCCATCGGGCAGCGTCGGCCAGTATTTGCGGATTGCAGGATAGAACCGTTCGGCGCGCGACGGATCGACCTCATAGTCGATCGTCTCGATCCATTCGACATCGGGGCCGAATCGCGCTTGTCCTGCCATGTCCAGCGTCAGATGCACCCCAAGCCCGCCGGGTTCGGGCACCGGATAGATCAGGCGCGAGAACGGCGCGCGCGCATTGCAGCTGAAATAATTGCCCTTGGCGAGATAGGCCGGCGGAATCCGGTCGAGCGGCATGCCGTCGATGTGGCGCGCCACTGATGTCGCCGACAATCCCGCGGCATTGACGAGCAGGTCGCATTGCAACGTCATCGGCGCTTCGCCGCCGGCTTCGAGCTCGATCACGCCCGCCTCCGCCTTGGCGCGGATCAGCGGCGTGTGAAACGCAAAGGCCGCGCCCGCCTCCTCGGCCTCACCCCGCAGCGAGAGCATATAGGCATGGCTGTCGATGATGCCTGTCGACGGCGACAGCAGGGCGGCGTCGCAGGCCAGCGCCGGCTCCAGCGCGCGCGCGGCCTCGCCGGACAGCAACTGCATGTCGAGCACGCCATTGGCCTCGGCATGCGCCTTGATCGATTGCAGCTTCTCGGTTTCCTTCGCATTGGTCGCGACGATCAGCTTGCCGCAGTTCTTGTGCGGAATGCCGCGCTCGCCGCAATAGCGATACAGCGCATGCTTGCCGCTGACGCACATGCGCGCCATCCAGCTTCCGGCACGGTAGTAGATCCCGGCATGGATCACTTCGCTGTTGCGTGAGGAGGTGACGGTGCCGATGGCCTCGGCTTCCTCGAGCACGATCACCTCGCGCCCGGCCTGTGCGAGCCTCCTTGCCACCGCGAGCCCGATCACGCCGGCTCCGACGACAACGCAATCCACCCTATCCATGGCGATGCAGAAGTCCCGCTGAAGGTGGTGCCGATGGTTCCGGTTTGCCTGGGAAACGCGCTGCGCGGGCGTTATCCGTTAAGAAAGCATTTATCATGTCAGGGCAATTGCCGTATTTCACGTCACATTTTTCTATCGGGCCTACAGGCGTTTACCCGATCCCAACCCGTGAAGCCAGACAATCCGCAGTTGAAATTGCGGGTGGCTGATGGCTGAGAAGAACTGGCAGGAAGGCAGCATGCTTCCGATTGCTGTACAGGCCCTCGTGTGCCTGACCAGCGCGGTCGCGCCTTCGCGTGCCTATGCCAACGGCTTCGTTTCGCCCAACCAGCTTGCCGATGTCGACCCCATTCTGGTCTGGGAAGCCCTGATCGGCGGAGTTGTCGTCTGCGCGTTCCTGGTTGCTATCGCGCTGTGGATCCACTCCGCCCAGCGCCGGAGCAACCGTTCGCAGTTGCGGCGCAACGCCTTCATCTCCTCGGCCATGAACAATCTCAACCAGGGCGTGGTGATGACGGATGCGCAGCAGCGCGTCATCTTCTGCAACGACCGCTATCTCGAGATCTACGGCCTTGCGCGCTCGGACCTGTGGACCGGCATGACCGGCTGCGACATCCTCGGGTTGCGCCGCAAGCGCGGCGTTCTTGGTGTTTCTGACGATGAGTTCTACGAGAAGGCGGCGAGTCCTAACGGCCTGGTCACGGAACTGTCCGATGGCCGCGCCATTCTGGTTAAGTACTTCGTGCTGCCCAATGGCGGCTCGGTGGCGACCCATCTCGACGTCAGCGAGCAGCGCGCACTCTCGCGGCAGCTCGCCTCGACCAAGCAGTTCCTGGAAACGGTGCTGGACAACGTTCCGGCTTGCGTCGCCGCGAAGAACATCGAGGACGGTCGCTATATCTTCGCCAACCGGGCCTATGAGCACTTCTGGGGCTTTTCGCGGGGCCAGGTCGTCGGCAAGAATGCGCGCGAGCTGTTCGGCCCGAAATCGGCTGACAGCATCGAGGCGACCGATCGGGCCGCGTTGATGGCGCCCGGAGGACAATATCGCAACGAATTCGAGGTCGAGGTCGACGCGGCCCGCCGCAAGGTGGCATCGATCCGGATCGTGGTCCGCAACGAGAGCAACAAGCCGCAGTTCCTGCTGATCGTGTTCGAGGACATCACCGATCGGCAATCGCTGTCGATGGAACTGGAAAGCACCAAGAAGTTCCTCGAGCTTGTGGTCGACAACATTCCGGTGGCGTTGATCGTGGAACAGGTCAAGGACGGCCGCTACCTGCTCGCCAACCGCAGCGCCGAGACGATTCTGAACCGCCGGCGCGAGGAAGCCACCGGCCTGACCGCCTCCGACATCTTCAATGCCAAGGAAGCCAAGCTGATCATCGCGCGCGACGAGGCCGCCATCAAAAAACGCGGGATGATCACCGAGGAGCATCCGATCTCCACCAAGGACGGCTTGCGCCTGTTCCTGACCCGGCGTGCCACCGTGCTCAACGATTCCGGTGAGCCGCAATATCTGATCAAGACCCACGAGGATGTCACCAACCGCCGGCAGACCGAGTCGCGGATGGCGCACATGGCCTACCACGACGGCCTCACCGATTTGCCGAACCGCGCTGCCTTCCTTCAGGCGCTGACCCAGATGATCGAAGCCTGCGAAGGCACCGACGAGGAGTTCGCAGTCCTGTGCGTCGATCTCGACGGCCTCAAGGAGGTCAACGACGTGTTCGGCCATGCGCTTGGCGACAAGCTGTTGATCGAGGTGGCGCAGCGGCTGCAGGACACAGCACGCGGCGGCCTGGTGGCGCGCCTGTCCGGCGACGAGTTCGGCCTGATCATCGACGGCAAGCAGCCCGACGCGGGCCTCGCGCTGGCGCAGCAGCTTGACGAGGCGCTCGCGCCGGAATTCCACATCGACGGCCGCGCGGTCCGCGCCGGTATCACCACCGGCATGTCGGTCTTTCCGCACAATGGTCCCGATGGTGCCTCGCTGCTCGCCAATGCCGGCGCGGCCCTGTTCCGCGCCAAGCAGAAATCGCGCGGCACGATCAGCCTCTACCAGCCCGAGATGGACCAGCAGATCCGCGACCGCCGCGTGCTGCACCAGGACCTGTCGAAGGCGATCAAGAATGGCGAGCTTTCGCTGGCGTTCCAGCCGCAGGGCGTCGCGCGCAACAGCGTTGCCGAGAGCGAGATCATCGGCTTCGAGGCCTTGGCGCGCTGGCAGCACCCGGTGCGCGGCCAGGTCTCGCCGGCCGAATTCATCCCGATCGCGGAAGAAAGCGGCCTGATCGTCGAAATGGGCGAATGGATCCTGCGCGAGGTCTGCCGCGAGGCGGCGTCGTGGCCGAAGCCAATGCAGGTCGCGGTCAATCTGTCGCCGGCGCAGTTCATGCACGGTGACGTGGTCGGTCTCGTCCATTCGATCCTGATCGAGACCGGGCTTGCGCCCGGCCGGCTCGAACTGGAAATCACCGAAGGCGTGCTGATCGAGGACTTTGATCGCGGCCTGGCGCTGCTGCGCCGCCTGAAGTCGCTGGGCGTTCGCATCTCGATGGACGATTTCGGCAGCGGTTATTCCTCGCTGAGCTATCTCCAGGCCTTCCCGTTCGACAAGATCAAGATCGATCGCGCCTTCATCATGAATCTGGGCCGCAACCCGCAATCGGCGGCGATCGTTCGCGCCGTGATCGATCTCGGTCACGGCCTCGAAATGTCAATCATCGCCGAGGGCGTCGAGACGCTCGATCAGCTCGCTTTCCTTGCCAAGGAGGGCTGCGACGGTGTGCAGGGTTATCTGCTCGGCAAGCCGCTGCCCATCGGAAAATATGCCGACCTCGTCGGCCGCGGCGAGGCCATGGAGCTTGCGCTCAAGACCGGCTAGTGGTGGCGGGTACTTGGCTCGCTCCCTTCAACGGTTTCATGGCGGATTACGACCTCGCGATCATCGGTGGTGGCCTGAACGGTGTCAGCCTTGCCCGTGATGCCGCCGGCCGCGGGCTGCGGGTGATCCTGATCGAGCAGGGTGATCTCGGCGGTGCGGCCTCGTCGGCGACCCCTCGGTTGATCCATGGCGATCTGTCGGTGCTGGAGCGGCGCGGCTTGTGGCGCGTCCGCCGGGCACTGGCCGAGCGCCGGATCTGGCTGCGGATCGCGCCGCATCTGGTGCGGCCGATGAGTTTTGTGATCCCGGCCCATTCCGACGAGCGTCCGCCCTGGCTGTTGCGGGCGGGCCTGTATGTCTACGACGCCCTGGCGAACCGCGACGGCCTTCCGGCATCGACGACGCTCGACATCACGCATCATCCGGTCGGTAACGCGCTGAAGCGGCCGTTCGGCATTGCCTTCGCATATGCCGATTGCGTCGTCGACGATTCGCGCCTGGTGGTGCTCACGGCACTGGATGCCGCCGAACGTGGCGCCGCGATCCGGACCGGGGCGCGTTGTGTGCGGGCCGACAGGACCGATACTTGGCGGCTCGCTGTCGTCGATCGCGGTCATCGCCGCACGATCACGGCCCGCGCGCTGGCCAATACCAGCGGCGCCTGGACGTCGATGGTCGCGGAGACCGTGCTGCGGCTGCCGCAGCCGGCCATGGCGGCCGTGCAGATGAGCCAGATCATCGTGCCAAGGCTGTTCGAGTCCGACAATGTCTATGTGTTCCAGAACAACGATGGCCGGCTGATCTTTGCCAGCCCGTTCGAGCGCGACTTCACGCTGGTCGGCACCGTCACCCATGATTTCACCGGCGATCCCGCCATCGTCGCGATGCCGGGCGCCGATGTCAGCTATCTCTGCGAGGCCGTGAACCGCTATTTCCGCGAGCGCGTCGCGCCGACCGACGTGGTGCGCACGGTCACCGGCGTCAATTTGGTGCCTGCGTCGGCGCGGCGACGCGACGGCACGACGTTGTTCCACGCGCGCCGGCGCAAGGCACCGCTGCTCACGATGTTCGGCGGCGCGATCACGACCTCGCGCTTCCGCGCCGAACGGGCGGTGACGCTGATGACGCCGTTCTATCCGATGTCGCGGCCCTGGACTTCCGGCGCGGCCTTGCCGGGCGGCGATTTCGCCTGGGATCGTTTCGAGACCGAGGTCGATCTCGCGTGCCACCGCTGGCGCCTTCTGAAGGAGCCGCAAGCCCGGCGCATGGTTGCCGCCTACGGCTCGCGATTGCCTGATGTGCTGGGCGAGGCGAAGACACGCGAAGAGCTCGGCCCAAGCTTCGGCCCCGACCTGACCGGCGCCGAGGTGCGCTATCTCATGAGCAAGGAATGGGCGCGCTTTCCCGAGGACATCCTGTGGCGCCGCTCCAAGCTCGGCCTGACGATGCCTGCCGCGGACCGCGACGCGCTGGCTGCGTTCATGGCGGGTGCTAGTCAGCGGTAGCGGCGTAGCCCGGATGGAGCGAAGCGCAATCCGGGAAAGTGTCTCCGCCGATGGACCGCCCCGGATTTCGCTTGCGCTCCATCCGGGCTACGGAGCGAGTGCAAGTTGTCCTCGAACCGGTTGAGCAAAGGCCGATCCGCCGCTAGCGTGCGGCGGCATTGGGGTTGGCAGGGACTATGACTGACGAATTGCCGAGAAGGGATGCCGGGGCGAAAACGGCAGGAGATGCGTATCCGGCCGCGGGCGAGCCGCTGCTGCGCGTCGAGGGCGTCGTCAAGACGTTCGGGACATTCCGTGCGGTCGACGGCGTGTCGCTCGAGATCAAGGCCGGCGAGTTCTTTGCGCTGCTCGGCCCCAGCGGCTGCGGCAAGACCACGCTGCTGCGCATGCTCGCGGGCTTCGAGGCCCCGGACGAAGGGCGCATCCTGCTCGGCGGCAAGGACATCGCGCAGGCGCTGCCGCATGAGCGTCCGATCAACATGATGTTCCAGAACTACGCGCTGTTTCCGCATCTGTCGGTGCGCGACAACATCGCCTTCGGCCTCAAGCGCGCCAATATGGCGCGGTCCGACATCGCAACGCGCGTCGCGGAGATGGTCGCGCTGGTCAAGCTCGAGGGGCTGGAGAAGCGCAAGCCGGACCAGCTCTCCGGCGGCCAGCGCCAGCGCGTCGCGCTGGCCCGGGCGCTGGCGCGCCGGCCGCAGCTTCTGCTACTCGACGAGCCGCTCGCGGCCCTCGACAAGAAGCTGCGCGAAAACACGCAAGGCGAGCTGATGGAGCTGCAGCGTCGGCTCGGCATGACCTTCATCATTGTCACCCACGATCAGGAAGAGGCGATGACGATGGCCAGCCGGATCGGCGTGATGAAGTCAGGCAAGCTTGCGCAGGTCGGCGCGCCGCGCGATCTCTACGAGGCGCCGCGTTCGCGCTGGATCGCGGAGTTCGTCGGCGACATCAATCTGTTCGACGCCGAATCCAAATTGCGCGACGGTCATCGCCTCGTGGTCGGCACGCGCGATGCCGGTGCGCTGGTTGTGGCCGAGCCGCGTGAACCGGTCGGCGAAGGAAAGTTCTCGGTCGCGATCCGTCCCGAGAAGGTCAAGCTGTCGCGCCGCGGCCCGGTGAGCGAGACCGGCCACGCAACGGCGATCAACCGGCTCGACGGCGTGATCGCCGACATCTGCTATCTCGGCGGCACCACCACCTACAAGGTGAAGCTTGATACCGGTGGAATGCTGCAGGCCTCGGTCGCCAACAGTGCGCGCCTCGATGTCGATGCCTATAGCCTGAACCAGCAAATCGTCGCCTGGTTCACGCCCGACGACTGCGTGGTGCTGCCGTCATGAGCGCGCGCCGGATTTTCGCGCGGCCGGCGCGCCTCGCCGCGATCGCGCCCTATGTCTGGATGGTGCTGTTCTTCCTGGTGCCGTTCGGCTTCGTGCTGAAGATCAGCCTGTCGCAGACCGCGATCGCGCAGCCGCCTTATGAGCCGGTGTTCGACCTGACGGCGGGGTGGACCGCCATTCATGCAGCCTTTGCTGCGCTCTCGATCGACAATTTCAAGCTGCTCGCCTCCGACGACATCTATGTGTTCGCCTATTTGCGCAGCCTGACCGTTGCCGCGGCGGCGACCGCATTGCTGCTGCTGATCGGCTATCCCATCGGCTACGGCATGGCGCGACTGCCAAAACGCTGGCAGCCGGTGGCGATGGTGCTGGTGATCGTGCCGTTCTGGACTTCGTTCCTGATCCGCATCTATGCCTGGATCAACATCCTTCAGCACGACGGCCTGCTCAATCAGATCCTGCGTGCGCTGCACCTGGTCAGTCGGCCGGTGGTGTGGCTCTCCACCGACACCGCGATGTATATCGGCATCGTCTATTCCTACCTGCCGTTCATGATCCTGCCGCTCTATGCCACGCTCGCCAAGATGGAGCCGGCGCTGGAGGAAGCTGCGGGGGATCTCGGTGCGCCGCCCTGGCAGGTGTTCTGGCTCGTGACCTTCCCGCTGTCGCTGCCGGGCGTCGGCGCCGGCGTGCTGCTCTGCTTCATCCCTGTTGTCGGCGAGTTCGTGATCCCGGATCTTCTCGCCGGCTCCAGCTCGCTGATGATCGGCCAGACGCTGTGGCTCGAATTCTTCACCAACAAGGATTGGCCGGTGGCCTCAGCCGCGGCGATCGTGCTGCTCGTCGTGCTGCTGCTGCCGCTTCTGCTCTATGAGCGGCTGCAGCGTCGGCAGCTTGAGGAGCGGTAGATGCGCAAATTCTCCCGCCTGTCCCGCTTCAATATCGCCTCGCTCGCGCTGGGGTTCGCCTTCCTTTATCTGCCGATCCTCATCCTCGTCATCTATTCTTTCAACGCCTCGCGGCTGGTGACGGTGTGGGGCGGCTGGTCGCTGCGCTGGTATCGCGAGTTCTTCGCCGACCGTGCCATGATCGAGGCGTCCTGGATGAGCCTGCGCGTCGCGGTCGCCTCGGCGACGATCGCCACGCTGCTCGGCACGCTGGCCGCGGTGGCGCTGTCGCGCGGCGAGCGCTTTCGCGGCCGCACGCTGTTCTCCGGGATGCTCTATGCGCCGCTGGTGATGCCGGAGGTGATTACGGGATTGTCGCTGCTGCTGCTGTTCGTGGCGCTGGACGCCGAGCGCGGCTTCTGGACCGTGACGATCGCGCACACCACGCTGACGATGTGCTTCGTCGCCGTCGTCGTGCAGTCGCGCCTCGGCTCGCTCGACCGCTCGCTGGAGGAAGCGGCGATGGATCTCGGTTGCGCGCCTGCGCGCGCCTTCCTGTCGGTGACGCTGCCGCTGATCGCGCCTGCGATCGTCGCCGGATGGATGCTCGCTTTCACGCTCTCGCTCGACGATCTCGTGATCGCGAGCTTCACCACCGGCCCCGGCTCGGCGACGCTGCCGATCCGGATCTATTCCGAGGTGCGACTCGGTGTGAAACCGGAGATCAATGCGATCTGCACGCTGGTGATCGCCCTGATCGCGCTCGTCATCGTCCTCGCCTCGCTCGCTTCAAAACTGTCGAGCGCGCAGGGCGAGAGCGCTGCGCCTCTCTAGATGGGGAATGGGTCATGATGTTCGTCTATCAAATCCTGATCCATACTCCGCTTTGGGTGTGGATCCTGCTGGCCTATCTGGTCTGGCAGGGCATCAAGTCGATGCAGCCGCGCAAGGCGCCGATCTGGCGTGCATTGATCGTTCCCGTCGTCTTCATCGCCTGGGGCATTTCGAGGATCGGTTTCGGACACCAGGACAGCCAATGGCCGCTGGTCGCCTGGGTCGTCGCAGCGATCATGCTGCTGCCGCTCGGCGTGCTGACACCGCGTCCGTTCGATGTCGATCACAAGACGGGAGAGATCATCCGTCCAGGCAGCGCGTTCGCGCTGATTCGCAACCTCGTCGTGTTCACCCTGCAATACACGGTGAGCGTGATCTCCGCCATCGACGCAGGCGACCGAGCGCTCGCAATCGTCGTCGGCCGCGCCATCTCGGGCGCGACCGCCGGCTATTTCTTCGGCTCGATGATCGCGCTGCTGCTCGCCTATCGCAGGAAGCGCGCCCAGGATGTCTAGGACTTCACCGCACCCGCCGTCAGCCCGCCCACCATGTAGCGGCGGAAGGCGTAATAGACCGCGGCCGGCGGCAGCGCGTAGATGAAGCCGGTGGTCATCAGCAGCTCCCAGGGCGAATCGTCTGCGGCGAGGAAGTTGCCGAGCGCGACGGGGAGCGTGATCTCGCGGTCGTTCGAGAGCAGCAGGAACGCGTAGAGATATTCGTTCCAGGCCAGCAGCACCGCATAGGTGCCGATCGCGACCAGCGAGGGCATCATCAGCGGCAGATAGACCAGGCGGAAGATCTGCAGCGTTGTCGCGCCGTCCATCACCGCGGCTTCGTCCAGCTCGACCGGGAGCTTGTCGGAAGCCTGTTTCAGCACCCAGATCGCGTAAGGCGAGGCGATCGTCACCATCGCCAGGATCAGCGCCCAGTGATTGTTGAGCAGGCCGTAATTGCCCATGGTGCGATACATCGGCACGGCGAGGAACGCCGCGGGAATGAAGTAGGTGAACAGCGCAAGGTTCAGCACTATGCGCCCGCCAGGCACTTTCAGCCGCGAGATCGAGAACGCCGCAGCCGTGGCGATGAACAGCGTCAGCACACCGACGGCGGCCGCGATCAGAGTCGAATTCCAGAACTGGACGTAGAAGTCGCGCAGGAAATAGTGCTGCTGCCTGAACACGATTTCGAAATTGTGCAGCGTCGGATGATCCGGCCACAGCTTGCCCGAGAACGCGTCTTCCTTCGGCGAGATCGCGAACAGGAACATGTGATAGATCGGAATCATCGTCCAGAGGAAGACGGGAATGCCGATCAGCAGCAGCCGCGCTTCCGTCGCGACGTCACGGAGGGAGGGAAGCTTCATCGCGACAACCGTTTCATCATGAAGTAGACGAGCGGCAGGACGAACGGCATCGCGCAGACGATGGAGGCCATCGCGAGCGAGAGCTGGTCGAGCCGGAGATAGCGGATACCGAGCGTCGACAGCACGTGCGTGAGGTCGGCCGGACCACCGCCGGTGAGCAGATAGACGCTGTTGAAATCGCCCAGCGTCCAGATCATCGAGAGCAGCGTGCAGGTGACGTAGAGCGTCTGCATCGACGGCCAGGTGATGAAGCGGAATTTCTGCCACCAGTTCGCGCCGTCGACTTCGGCGGCCTCGAACAGGTCCTGCGCGATCGCAAGGCGCCCGGTGATGAGGATCAGCGTCCAGAACGGCAGCGACTTCCAGATGTGCACGCCGATCGCCATGGTCAGCGCCACAGTCGGGTCGTTCAGCCAGTTCGGGCCGTCATCGCCGGTGAACGCGAAGATGTAGTGATTGATGATACCCCATTCGGGGTTGAGCATGAAGCGCACCGACAGGATGGTCGGGATCGACGGCACCGCCCAGGGCAGGATGAAGATCACCGAGAGCCATTTGATCCAGGTGCGCTGCTGCGCGAAGAAGCCGGACAGGAACAGGGCGATCAGCATCTTGATGTTGATGCCGATGACCAGGAAGATCAGCGTGTTGACCGCGGCGCGCGCGAAGATCGGATCGTTGTAGAGCGCGACATAATTCGACGGCGCCCGCGCCAGCCACAGCCCGTAGCAGACGGGATAGACGACGAAGGCGAGGAAGACGAGCAGATAGGGCGCGAGCAGCACGATGCCCCAAACCTGCGCCGTGGTCAGCCGCGACGCCAGGGGTGGGGCGGGGATCGCCTGATCGCCAGAGAGCGTGATCGCCATTCTTTTCGGACTCTTCAAAGAGAAGCCGGCCGCGAAACGCGACCGGTGTTGTTCTTACACCTCTCCCCGCAAAGCGGGGAGAGGGAAGTGCAAGGCTTTAGCCCGCGACCTGCTTGATGCGGGCGATCAGCTCGTCGACCGCCTTGTCGACCGGGACCTTCTCGCTGACCACCCGGTTCATCGCCTTGGCCCAGACGTTTTCGTTGTTGAGGATCGTGAACTTCCAGTTCTTGGTGAAATCGAACGGCGCAGTGCCGCCCTTGAACTGCGCGTACACGGCCTTGCGGTGCTTGTCGGCCTGCCAGAACGGGCTTTCCTGGCTCGCCTTTGTGACCGGGAACCAGCGGCCAAGCGCACCCTCGATATACGGACGGACATTGTCCTCCTCGAGCAGGAAGCTGATGAACTGCTTGGCCTCGGCCTTGTTCTTGGCCGCGGTGAAGACCAGCCCGGTCTTGACGTCGGAGCGGTAGCGGATGGTCGAACCGTCAGGCGCCTTCGGGAAGGACGCCGTGATGATGTCCTGCTCATAGGCCTTCTTGCCGGCGTCGCGCTGCTCCTGAGTAAGAGCCTGATTCTGCGAATCCTCGTACCATTTCGCCGCGATCGAGATCGTGAAGTTATGGGTCATCACGATGGTCTTGTTGTGGAAGGCGACGTTGTTGTCCGGATCCTTCCAGGTCGTCGAGGACGGCGGCGTGCAGCCCTTGATGTAGGTGTCGGTGTAGTCCTTCATCGCCTTGATCAGGTTCTCGCGAACCTTGGGATCATCGACGGTGAGCTTGCCGTCATCGTCGACCAGCTTGACGTGATAGGCGTCCATGAAGGTGTAGAACGACTGGAAAGCGTCGGTGGATTCAACGCCCATCGGCTGGCCGACGGCATAGATGCGCTGGCCGGTAGCCTTGCGGATCGCCGGCTGCACCTTGTCGCACCAGAAGCTCCAATAGCCTTCCCAGTCATTCGGAATGTCGCTCTGCTTGAAGCCGGCCTTCTCCAGCATGTCGTTCCAGATCTGGACGTGCATGCTCTGCTGCTTCAGCGGGAAGCCGTAATAGGCCTTCTTCTTGGCGACGTCGTTGTAGAGGATCGACGCATCCAGCGTATTCTGCACGAACCGATCCTTGATCGGCTCCATGACGTCGGTGAGGTCCTCGAGCTTGCCCTCATAGGCCCACTTGCCCTGTACCTGCACGTCGTAGCTGTCGGAATAGGCGACGTCGGGCACGGTGCCGGCATCGAGCGCCGCGACGGTCTTCGGAATCATGTCCTGGATCGCGTACTGCGACAATTCGACCTTGATGCCGGTCTTTGCTTCGAATTTCTTGATCGTCTCGGCGAGCGCTTCGTCCTCGGACTTGTAAAAGCCCTTGACCCACCAAACCGTAATCGCCTTTTGCTGTGCAAAGGCGGGTGCGGCGGCTGCAAACAGCCCAACTGCGGCGACCGCTAGTGACACTGCGCCAATAACCTTGGATCTCACGTTTTTCTCCCTCAAACGGCCGGTGTTTTAACCGGTCGGATAAAACACTAGCCCATGGCCGCTATCCGATCTAGCGGCATGTTGTCAGACCTAGGTCGAGGGGTGCCGGGCGCTCGGAGATGCTTAACGCGCGCATCGATCCAATCGCTGCATCAATTTGCCCCGATCAATTCGCCTGATGCGTTCCGGCCTCGACTGACCATCCGCGCGCGACACAGAAGCTGCCAGGAAAGACCTGACGGCTTGTATTCGCTGTCAGCACTCGGCGCAACGCGACGGTCGGCCGGCGCACCACGCCGAGGGAGGTCAAGAACAGGGAATGGATCGCGGAACCTGGTCCGAGGGGCCGATCATGCGTCGCTGCGCGTGGAGTTCTCAGCGCTTTCCTTTCGGGCCGATCGAAGCGGCATTCGAGCTTGCATCGGTGGAGCGGGGCTTGTCGTGTCCACTCGTCCGGGACGGTGAGCGCCACGCCTCGAGGAGCATCTTGAGAAATTGGCTGGCATGAGGTGACAGCGTCGCGCCGCGCCTGCGCACAATACCGATCGTCCGCGACACCTCCGGCTCGATCAGCCTGATGGTGCGAATGATCGGATGACCGGCGGCGGGTGTCGCGAGCCTCGGCAACACGGCGATACCCAGTCCCTCTTCGACGAGGCCGAGCGAACCGGAGAGGTGAGCGACCTCGTAGGACCAATTCAGCTGCAGACCCTGTCGCGCCAGCGCATTGTCGATCAATGCGCGATTGCCGCTGTTGCGACCGACGGTGATGACCCGGTGCGAAACAATCTCCGACCAGCTTACCTGTTTGCGTGATGCCAGCGGATGGTCATGACGGCAGGCCAGGACGAAAGGATCCTCGACGAGTTTCTCAAATTCGATTTCGGCATGCGAAGCACCGATGAAATTGATGCCGAAGTCGACTTCCCCGCGCGCGACCGCCTCCAATCCCTCATTGGCACCGATGTCCAGAATCCGGATGCGAATGCGTGGATACGCTTCGGCAAACCGGCCGATCGCACGTGGCAGGAAGTAGAACACCGCCGTCGGCACCGCGGCGACCGAGACCAGGCCCGAACTGCGTGCGCCGATATCATGGATGGCGAGTACGGAGGTCTCGAACTCGTCGATGAGGCGGCGAACCTTCGGAAGGAGGTCGCGGCCGGTCATGGTGAGATTGACATGACGTGTCGAGCGTTCGAGCAAGGGCGCACCGAGGCTTTCTTCCAGCTTCTGAATGCGTCGGCTGAGCGCCGGCTGAGACAGGTTCAGCGCCTTGGCAGTCCGCACGAAGCTTCCCGTCTCGGCGACGGTGATGAACGCCTTGAGGTCGAGCAGCTCCGCATTCATGGCTGGTCTCCTATTATACCGATTAACGCATTAATTGTTCGTATATTTGCATTTTACAGAAGAGTTGCAAAGGAGGATGGTCGGTTCGCGGCAAAGACGTCGTCGAACGGAACAGCTTTCATGAATGATCAGATTGCCATCCCCTGCGTGGTCATGCGCGGCGGCACCTCGCGCGGGCCGTTCTTTCTGGCGAGGGATCTCCCCACCGATCCGAGGGCGCGGGATGCGGTCCTGTTGTCGGTCATGGGGGGCGGGCACGATCTTGGAATCGATGGGATCGGCGGCGGCAATGCCGTCATCAACAAGGTCGCGATCATCGGGCCGGGGTCGGTGCCCGGCGCCGACGTCGATTATTTGTTCGCCCAGGTGCGGGTTCGCGAGGGGATCGTCGATACCTCACCCAATTGCGGAAACATGCTGGCTGCGGTGGGACCGTTCGCGATTGAAGCGGGCCTGGTGACCGCCGCCGCAGAGCGCACCCACGTGCGTATCCACAATGTCAACACCGGCAAGTTGATCGATGCGACGGTTGCCACGCCCCGAGGACAGGTGACCTACGAGGGCGAGGCGCGGATCGACGGTGTACCGGGAACGGCTGCGCCCATCGAATTGTCCTTCCCCAACGCGGCCGGCGCACGCACCGGTCGCCTCCTCCCGACGGGACGAACGGTCGATCGCATCGACGGCATCGACGTGACCTGCATCGATGCGGCCATGCCGGTCATGCTGGTCCGCGCGGCGGATCTGGGCTGCAGCGCCCGGGAGGCGCCCTCGGATTTCACCGACAGCCGCTTCCGCGCACGTCTCGAGAACTTGCGCATCGAGGCCGGGCGCCTGATGGGTTTTCCAAATCCGGCTGCAATGGTGATTCCGAAACCTGTGCTGATCGCGCCCGTAAGCGAGGGGACGTTGAACGTCAGGTACTTCATGCCGCACGACTGCCACAGCGCGCTGGCGGTGACCGGCGCCGTCGCGATCGCGACGGCCTGTGTCACGCCCGGAACGCTCGCCGCAGACATGGTGGGATCGCTCGCGCCGCCGGTGCCGATCACGCTGGCCCATCCTTCCGGCCAACTCGTGGTTCGGCTGGAGCCCGGACCGGTGGCGCGGGTGCAGCGGACGGCCCGGCGAATTTTCGAAGGGCACGTCTTCGCCCGCCGAGCGCACCTGCCCCAGTCGGTGCTGGCGGCCTGACGCCGGACTGCTCTTAGAAACTTCAAGAATCACACCAAGGGAGAAACGAGAATGCAGATGCAAGCGCTGGCTGAGCCCGCGAACGCCGAGCCGCGAAAGCCATTCTACCGGATTCTCTATGTCCAGGTGCTGATCGGCCTGACGCTGGGTGTGCTCACGGGCCATCTCTGGCCTGAATTTGGTGCCGCGCTGAAGCCCCTCGGAGACGGCTTTGTCAAGCTCGTCAAGATGATGATCGCGCCCATCGTATTCTGCACCATCGTGAGCGGCATCAACAGCATCAGCGATTCCCGCGAGGTCGGCCGCACCCTGGTGAAATCCATGGCGCTGTTCTACCTGCTGACCGTGCTCGCCTTGCTCGCAGGGCTGATCGCGGTGTTGCTGATCCAGCCTGGCACGGGCATGCATGTGTCCGTCAATACGCTGGATCCGTCGGTGGCTGCGAAATTCACCAAGCAGGCAACCGCGACCGGGTTCGCCGATTTCATGCTGCACATCATTCCGCATTCGTTCTTTGGCGCCTTCGCCGACGGCGAAGTGCTGCCGGTCCTGCTGGTCTCCATCCTGATCGCCTTTGGCCTGAGCCGTGCCGGCGACGGCGGTGCCGTCGTGACGAAGGCGATTGAATCGTTCTCACAGGTTCTGTTTGTCTCGTTCGGCTTCATCATGAAGCTCGCTCCGCTCGGCGCTTTTGGCGCCATGGCGTTCACGGTCGGGCGCTATGGCATCCGCTCGATCGGCTCACTTGGGCTGCTGATCCTGACATTCTATGTCGCCTGCTCCGTCTTCGTGGTCGTCGTGCTCGGGACGCTGGCGCGGCTCAACGGCTTCAGCCTGTGGAAGACCATCCGCTACTTCAAGGAAGAACTGCTGATCGTGCTCGGCACGTCATCGTCGGAGCCAGCGCTGCCTGGCGCGTTGCGCAAGCTGGAGCAACTCGGGTGCCGGAAAGGGGTGTCGGGGCTTGTGCTGCCGATGGGCTACTCCTTCAATCTGGACGGCAGCGCCATTTATCTCACCCTGGCGTCGATCTTCATCGCGCAGGCCTGCGACATCCATCTGTCCTGGGGACAGATTGCGGCGATGCTCGGACTGATGCTGCTGACGTCCAAAGGCGCGGCCGGCGTCACCGGCAGCGGCTTCGTCGCGCTTGTCGCAACTCTCACCGTCATGCCGGATTTGCCCGTGACCGGCGTAGCGCTGCTCGTCGGCATCGACCGCTTCATGTCGGAGGCGCGGGCACTGACAAGCATGATCAGCAACTGCGTCGCGGCCATCACCGTTTCGCTGTGGGAAAACGCCTGTGATCGTGAGGTGTTGGCCCGTGAACTCGGGCAGCGCGGCACTCTCGACCTCGAGGTCGGCTCCGCGATGGGGGGAGCAAAAGCGATACAGGAGAACGCGGGTTGGATTTCGACGGCGAAATCCGCCGCTTGATGCCGCCTCGGATGAACCGGTTGTCATCCTGCTCAACACAGCCCGGCGGCGTAAAGCGCGATGACGATTCGTCCTGATCGCATCGCGCTTTAGTTGGACTTCGCGTTTTCCTTCGCGTTCTCCGCCGTCGGCGATCCCTCCGGCGCCTGCCGCTTGCCGCCGGTGATGCGTTGCTTCAAGAGATCGAGGAACGGAGATGCCGCCGGCGACTGCCGGATCAGGGCTTCGGGGTCGGGGAAGATCAGCGGATCGTCCCACGGACCCTGCACCATGAAGGGCAGTTGAAAGCCTGATGTGGTGTTGAGGCTCGCCACACCCTTCATATCGTATTCGCGCGTCGGCACCGACGCGGTGCCGGTCAGCGTGATCTTCGCCGCAGGTCCCTCGATGCGGATGTCCTCGGCCGTGGCGATCCCGTCGGCGAATTTCACGGCAATGGTGAGGTTGTCGTAAGGCGTCGAGCCGTTGCGAAAATTGCCGCCGCCGGACAGCGGCCGGCGCTCGAGCCGCTTCAGGAGCTGCTCGGCATTGAAGCCGGAGATGGCGCCGTCGTGCCCGGTCACGCTGGCGGTGCCGTCGAGCGACTGCACGAGGCCAAACGGGCTCGAGCCGGAGGCGACGAGAGACACGTTGATGTTGCCGCGGCCGGACAGCTTGTTGAGGCCGAACAGTTCGGTAGCGCAGGCCTGAAGGTCGACGTCGGTGAACTGGAATTGCGCCTTGATGTCGGCAACCGCGTCAGCGCGCGAGACGCCGAACGAGCCCTTGGCGATGCCGCCATAGACCTGGGCCTCGCCGACCGAGAGCGCCAGCGTGCCGTTGCGCAAATTGGCGCCGATCGCGGTGCGGCCGAGCTTGGTCGGGCCGACCGTCAGCTTCGCCGCCGAGAGGCGCATGTCGAGGTCGGTGCTCGACAATCCGTTGAGATCGAACAGCTGCCTGTTCCAATCGCGCGCGCCGCTCGCGAGCAGGCGGAAGGTGGAGATATAAGGCGTGAAGTCGAGCGCGTCGGCAGCGAGCGTCGCCTGCAATGTCTGCCGGCCGTTATTGGCGTAGGTCATGACGCCCTCGGCGGCGTTGCCGTCGAGCTCGACATTGACGTTGGTCAGCGCGATCGAGGCGCCGACGACATTGGCGCGGGCCTTCAGCGCGAAGCGGCCGAAGCCCCCGCTGCCGGGCTGCGGCTGGCCGGTCCAGCGCAGCGCGTTGCGCAAGGACGGGCTGTCGATGGTGAGCGTGCCCTCCATCATCGGGCTGGTGCGATTGGCGACACTGCCGTCAAAGGCGAGCTTGAGCGGGCTACTTGCGATCCGCGCCCTCAGGCCGGAGCGCTCGCCCGAGAGCGCCGCGACGAAATCGGCAAAGCTGATCGAGCCGTCGACGCGTTCGCCGCGCCAGTCGAACTGCCCGGTTGCGGCGAAGGAGCGCGAGATCGAGGGCCAGGCCAGCGACAGGTCGATGTCCTCAAACTTCTCGGTGGCATTGGTGACGACGTCCAGATAGTCGAGCAGGCCATCCTGGATCCTGATCTCGGAAAATGAGACCCGGTTGTCGGCGCCGGGCTTCATCGTCCGCGCAATGGTCTGGATGAACGGTGTCCAGTTGCTCTCGCCGTCCGGCTTCAGGCTGACATGGATATGCGGCCGCAGCAGCGTCAAGTCGGCGATCTCGAACCGTTGCAGCAGCAGCGGCAGCAGCCGAAGGTTGGCGGTGAGCACGTCGACATGGAGCGCGGGATCGGCGGTGCCGCCGCCCTTGAGGCCGACGTCATGGAAGGAGATGTAGCTCGCCGGCAGCACGGAAATGTCGATGTTGCCCGCCACGCTGAGCTCGAGCCCGGCGACGTCGCGGATTTGCGCTTCGACCGCCTTGCGCAGCGCGTCGCGGTTGATGAGCCAGGAGGTCGCGATCAGGGCGACCAGCACGACGCCGAGCAGCGCCGCAATCGGCGTCCCGAGGCGCTTCATTCCTTGGGCCATGGTCAATGGCATGTCCTGATCGGGTTGGTCGTTTGAGCTAGCTAAGGCGGGCCGGGAAACCTGCGCGCCCCGCGCTCAAGATCCTGTCCAAGTCCTGTTATGTTAAGTGCCGCAACTTGATGGGTTTTCTTGTCGCTTTCAAGGCCGCGGACGGTTCTGCCCACGGCGTGGGCAGCTTCTAGCACCGTCTCTCGGAACGGAGAACCCCGTATCATTGACGGCTTCGGACGATTTCGCCTAATAATCGCCACCAACAAGGGCGGGCGCGACGCCTCTCAGGTTTAAGTCGAGGGTTTTGCATGAACAAGGTCTATCCCGACGCCAAGTCGGCGCTTGAGGGCGTTCTCAAGGACAACATGATGATCATGTCCGGCGGCTTCGGCCTCTGCGGCATCGCCGAATCGCTGTCGGATGCGATCCGCGACTCCGGCGTGAAGGGTCTGACGGTCGTCTCGAACAATGCCGGCGTCGACGGCATCGGACTCTCCCGCCTGCTGGAGACCCGCCAGATCAAGAAGATGATCTCGTCCTATGTCGGCGAGAACAAGCTGTTCGCCCAGCAATTCCTCGCCGGCGAGCTGGAACTCGAATTCAACCCGCAGGGCACACTGGCCGAGCGCATCCGCGCCGGCGGCGCCGGCATCCCCGCGTTCTACACCAAGACCGGCGTCGGCACGCTGATCGCCGAAGGCAAGGAAGTAAAGGAGTTCGACGGCGAGAAGTATCTGATGGAGCGCGGCCTGTTCGCCGACCTCGCCATCGTGCACGCCTGGAAGGGCGACACCGCCGGCAACCTGATCTATCGCAAGACCGCGCGCAATTTTAACCCGATGATGGCGACCGCCGCGAAGATCACCGTGGCCGAGGTCGAGCACCTGGTTCCCGCCGGTGAACTCAACCCCGATCACATTCACACGCCCGGCATTTTCGTGAAGCGCATCGTCGAGGTCGGCACGGCCAAGAAGCGCATCGAATTCCGCAACACCCGTCCGCGGCCCGCGGCTTAACTCGCAACCCCTTAGGAGAGTCATATGGCCTGGACCCGTGAACAGATGGCCGCTCGTGCCGCCAAGGAGTTGCGCGACGGCTACTACGTCAATCTCGGCATCGGTATCCCGACGCTGGTCTCGAACTACATTCCTGATGGCGTCGACGTCAGCCTGCAGAGTGAGAACGGCATGCTCGGCATGGGCCCGTTCCCCTATGAGGACGAGGTGGACGCCGATCTGATCAACGCCGGCAAGCAGACCGTGAGCGAGCTGCCGTCCACCTCGTATTTCTCGAGCGCGGATTCCTTCGGCATGATTCGCGGCGGCCACATGGATCTGTCGATCCTCGGCGCCATGCAGGTGGCCCAGAACGGCGATCTCGCCAACTGGATGATCCCCGGCAAGATGGTCAAGGGCATGGGCGGCGCGATGGACCTCGTCGCCGGCGTCAAGCGCGTCGTCGTGGTGATGGAGCATTCCGCCAAGGATGGCCCGAAGCTCTTGAAGAAATGCAATCTGCCGCTGACCGGCGAGCGCGTCGTCGACATGGTGGTGACTGACTTGGCCGTCTTCACAATCGACAAGCACGGTGACGGCGGCATGGCCCTGATCGAGCTCGCCGACGGCGTCACGCTCGACGAGGTCAAGGCCAAGACCGAAGCCGAATTCCGCGTCGCGCTGACGAACACGTAAGGTCGCGCGATCACGAACGATTGGGATGGCCGGGCTTCGTCCCGGCCATTTTTGTTCGGCGACCAGGAGGTCGAGGTAGCAGGCCGCTTCTCTATTGCCGGTGGCGGCGTGCGGCATGACTGCGCTCTCAGCACCATCGGTCAAGATCGCAGGGCCCACATTTGAGCAAGCGCAAGGTCGTCTGCTGGAAAATGGGTCATCCTTTGCCATCCGGAGGTGCTGCGACTGTATGCAGCATCAATTTCCCGATGGGTAAGACATGAGGACCGATCTCGCGGCGAGCTATGGCGAAGAGCGATTGCCGCGCTACACGAGCTACCCGACCGCGCCGCACTTCTCGGCGGAGATCGGTGCCGACACCTACGCGCGATGGCTGTCCGAGCTCCCCTCGGGCGCCAGTGCATCGCTGTATCTGCACGTACCGTTCTGCCGCGAGATGTGCTGGTACTGCGGTTGCCATACCCAGATCGTCCGCCGCGACGAGCTCGTCGCGACCTATCAACGGACACTCCTCGGCGAGGTCGCCCTGGTCGCCGATAGCATCGGCCGCCGCATCAAGGTCGAGCACATTCATTTCGGCGGTGGTACGCCGACGATCATGGCACCGGAGGCCTTCGCGGAATTGATGGCGGCGATGCGCCACGCCTTCTTCGTGCTGCCCTCGGCCGAGATCGCGGTCGAGATCGACCCGCGGACGCTGACGTCAGAGATGGTCGAGGCCATGCGGCTCTCCGGCGTCAACCGCGTCAGCCTCGGCGTGCAGAGTTTCGATCCCGTCGTGCAGCGCGCGATCAACCGTGTGCAGAGTTATGAGCAGACCGCCTCCGTCGTCAACATGCTCCGGCAGGTCGGTATCGGGGGAATCAATTTCGATCTGATCTACGGCCTGCCGCACCAGACCATCGCATCCTGCCTGGATACGGTGCGTCGCGCGCTCGCGCTCGCCCCCGACCGCTTTTCGGTGTTCGGCTATGCACATGTGCCGGGCTTCAAGAGGCACCAGCGCATGATCGACGAGACCCATTTGCCTGATGGCCTCACACGCCACGACCAGGCCTGCGCCATCGCCAACGCGCTGAACGAGGCCGGCTATGTGCAGATCGGCCTCGACCATTTCGCGAAACCTGGCGATGCCATGGCCGTGGCCTACGAGCAGGGGACGCTGCGGCGCAATTTCCAAGGCTATACCACCGACCAGGGCGAGGTGCTGCTCGGCTTCGGCGCCAGCGCCATCGGACATCTGCCACAGGGTTACGTCCAGAACGAGGTGCAGATCGGCGCCTATCAGCAGAGCATCGCCAGCGGTAGGCTCGCCACCGCGAAGGGCTATGGACTCAACGACGACGACCGGCTGCGTGCTGACATCATCGAGCGCATCATGTGCGAGTTCGGCGCCGATCTCGGCGAGATCTGCGCGCGCCATGGCGCTGAGCCAAAGGCGATGCTGCGATCTGCGTCGCGGTTGAAGTCGCTGATCTCGGACGGCGTGGTGAGAATGGATGGCGACCGTCTTGCGGTCGCGAACGATTCGCGCTTTCTGGTCCGCAGCGTCGCCGCCGCATTCGATGCCTACCTGGATCCGGGCAAGCAGCTGCACAGCCGGGCGGTGTGAGATTCCTTTTGTCATTCCGGGGCGCGCCTCTTGGCGCGAGCCCGGAATCCATTTCACCGCATCGCTTGCCGCCCGATGGATTCCGGGCTCGCGCTTCGCGCGCCCGGAATGACAGCGAAAGAACTCGCGACAGCTTGCGCTTCCAAAAGGAAACTCGGCCCCGTCCCGCTATCGTTCGGTCGGAACGGAGACTGTCATGCCCTTCCGATCTGACGATCCGGCTGATGTCCATCGGTCGGCTTCATTGGCGGCCGCACGCCCTTGCGCCAGTCGGTGATGGTGCAGCCGAAGCGGCCGCGAAACCAGCGTGCCATGGCGCTCTGCGCGGAGAAGCCCAGTTGCGCGGCGATATCCGCCAGCGGCCGGCCGGAGTCCTCGATCAGCTTGATCACGAGGTCGGCGCGTTGCGCATCGAGGATCGCCGAGAAGCTGGTGCCTGATGCGGCGAGGTGGCGGTGGATGGTGCGGCGGGTGCAGGCCAGATGCTCGGCGACGCGTTCGACCGTGCAGTCGCCGCTCGCGAGCAGGCCGCGTACGACCTCGTCGACTTTCTCCTCCCAGCCTGCGGGCCGGCTTTCCATCGCCTCGATTCGCTTGCGCAAGTAGCTGGCGATGAGGGGATGCGCGCTCGGGATCCGGCGCTCCATGTCGTGCGCCGACATCACGATCGCGTCCTCGTCCGCGTTGAAGAGAACGCGGCAGCCGAAGAAGCCGCGGTAGCGCTTGCGGTCATGCGGCGGGGGGTAGTGCAGATGCACTTCCTGCGGCCCCCAATCGCTGCCGAACAGCGATTGGATGATGCGGTGGACGCTGCCGAGCGCCATGTCGATCGATTGGCGCGGCGCGGTCGGCTGCCGCCCGCGCAGATGCAGGATGATCGTCACGGTCTGCTTGTCCCTGACGATTTCGAGCTTCATGCCGTCGTGATGGATAGGGATGAAGCGAGAGAGAGCCTCGATCGCCTCGCCGACCGTCGCCTGTTCGCGCACGATCAGGCCGACCGCGCCGAAATTGGTCAGGCCGCCGCGCTCGGCCAGCCGTAAGCCGAAATCTTCAGCACCGGATTCCGCTGCCGATATCTCGAGCAGACGACGCAGGGCCGGGACCGCAATGGGCGTATCGGGCTCGTCCAGGATGGCGAGCGGCAACCTGACCTTCTGCATCATCTGCCTGGGGTCGAGCCCGACCGACCGGGCCACCTCCGAGTAACAGCTCAAACCTGCGCTGCGAATGAGGTCGGTCATGCGACCATGTCCTGTCAGCCATTCCCGTGGATGTCCCGAAATGTAAAGTTTCTGTCCCGATCCGTCAAATCCGGGAACCGAGTGCACCATACATAAGGGAAAAGCCAAGCACCGGCGCGAATGCCGTGCTGATGACGGCGGGTCGCGAGAAGCCCCTTGGCCGTCGATGGCCATTTGACCAAGACATTGCTGGATCGGGATTATGCCGGGGAACATGTTTTCCAAGGGCGAAGTATTCGTCATTGAAACCGACGCTGCCTCTCGCGAACAATTGTCCGACGCGCTTCAGCAGAGCGCCTATGACGTGATCTGCTTCGCCGATGGCGCATCGCTGCTGTCGGAGGCTAAGGCGCGGATGCCGGCCTGCGTGCTGCTGGAGATGCCGGCCGATCGCTCCGCCCTCGACGTGCTCAAGCGTCTGCGCGAGGAAAACTGCATGGCGCCGGTGCTGGTGACCGCGGCGAACGGCAGCATCGCCATGGCGGTCGATGCCATCAAGAGCGGCGCGGCCGATTTCATCGAAAAGCCGTTCCGCACCCACGATATCGTCGGCCGGATCGACGCCGCGATCGACGAGTTTGCCCAGCCGGAATCGACCAGACATCGCTGGTTGCAGGGTTGCGACGCTCTGACCGCGCGTGAGAACGACGTGCTCACGCATCTTGCCGCCGGCCTCACCAACAAGGAGATCGCCCGCCGCATGCATCTGAGCGCGCGTACGGTCGAGGGCTATCGGGCCAACATTTTGAAGAAGGCGGCCGCCCGCAACGTGACGGACCTGCTTCGCCGCATTTTCGGCCAGGGTTCGCCCAGTCAGGTCTGACGGGCGAGGTTCGCCTTTCGGACGAATTTGTGCCGCTGCGTGGTGACGCGTTCCGCGGCCATGGTGCCGCCGCGGCGGTGCCCCACGGAAACCCCAATCGAACCGGTTCCTTCCCTGCCGCGTCCAACCATTTTGGCGTGGCATTTGATCGCGCGTCCGGCTGGCGACGCGGCGATATCGGCAGGGAGAATTGTGATGCGCATCACCGCAAGATGTTTGGCGACGACGAGCCTGGTCCTGGTGACCACAGCGCTCGCCTCGCCCTCATGGGCCGCCGATGTGGACGCCACATCGGCCATCGACACCGTCACCGTCTGTCCTGATGGCGCCACCGTCACGCGCGTGATCGCGCTCGACCTCGCCTCAGGGGATTCGACGCTGGTCGCCAAGGACTTCCCGCTCTCGCTCGATCCGTCCTCGCTCCGCGTCGAGGGCGAGGCGGGTGCCAAGCTCACGATCGGCACGATCGATGCGCGGCCGCCGCGGGCGGCACCACCGGTGAATCTGCCCGAGCTCGACAAGCGCATCGAGGCGCTCAAGGACGAGCGCGCCGATCTGCAAGGCACAATCGATGCGGCGGCCGCCCGGCGCAAATTCGCGCAGCGCTTTGCCGAAGCCTCTCCCGCCGGCCTTGGCGAGAAAGGCGAGGCGCGCCCGATCACTGAATGGCGCGCGGCCTTCACTGCGGTCGCCGAGGAAGTCGCGGCCGCCGAAACGGCGATCCGCGATGCCACGCGAAAACAGCGCGAGATCGATCGCCAGATCGCGCAGCTCGAGGCCGACCGGTCCGCCAAGCCGCCGAGCAAGCTCGAGGTGCGCATCGACGTCGCCTCGGCCGCCGCGACGAAGGCGACGCTGCGCGTGACCTATACTGTGCGCAATGCGCGCTGGCTCCCGCTCTATGACGCCCGGCTCGACACCGGCGCCAAGGATCGCAAGCCGCAACTCGAGCTGGTCCGCCGCGCCGAGGTCACGCAGTCGACCGGTGAAGACTGGTCGAATGTCGCGCTCGGCGTTTCCACGGTCCGTATCGCCCGCGGCGGCAGCGCGCCGGAACTGGGTTCGCTGGTGGCGCAATATCCGCAGGTGCCGAAGCCGCTGGCGGCGGGTTCGGTCTCCGATCTGGCGCGGCCGGCCCCAATGGCGCGTCAGATGCAGTCTCCTCCCTTCGCGAGCAAGGTTGCAGAGGCGGCCGAACCGCGCGAGCGGGCCGACGAGCAGCAGGCAGTCGCCGAGATCGGCGACTTCGAGGCCACCTTCAAGATCCCCGGCCGCGTCAGCCTCGGTGCTGCCGAGGGTGCCAAAAGCCTGCGCATCGCCTCGATGAGCGTGCCGGCCGACCTTGCGGTACGCGCCGCGCCGGTGCAGGACCCCACCGCCTTCCTCGAAGCCAGTTTCAAGCAGACCGACGATACGACGCTGCTGCCTGGCAAGGTTGCGATCTACCGTGACGGAATCTTCGTTGGCCGCGGCAAGCTCGCAGCAACAGCCAAGGACGACATCGTGCGCCTCGGTTTCGGCGCCGACGACAAGGTCAAGATCGAGCGCGCCGTGCTCAAGCGCAACGAAGGCTCGGCCGGCTTGATCGTGACGACCTCGAAGACTGACGAGCGCGCCTTCAAGACCACCATCCGCAACGGCCACGACTTCCCGATCCATGTCGCGATCGAGGATCAGCTGCCGGTCAGCGAGGTCGACGAGATCGTGGTCGAGATGCTGCCCACGACCACGCCGCCTACCGCAAAAGACATCCGTGACAAGCGCGGCGTGCTGGAATGGTCGTTCGACGCCAAGCCCGGTGAGATCAGGGACATCAACTTCGCCTGGCGCGTCCGCTGGCCGAAGGACAAGACCATGGTGATCGTGCCGTCGGGTTAGCAGTCGCGCCACGAAGGAGATGTGCTTCCTCCCCCGCAAGCGGGGGAGGGAGAGGACCGAGGAGAGGAAAAACTATTCCTTCACCGCGCCGGTCAGCGACGAGACGTAATAATCCACGAATAGCGAGTAGAAGATCGCAACCGGCAGCGAGCCGAGCAGCGAGCCCGCCATCAGCGCGCCCCATTGATAGACGTCGCCGGTGACGAGTTCGGTCAGGATCGCGACCGGCACGGTCTTGTTGGCTCCGCTCTGGATGAAGGCAAGCGCGTAGATGAACTCGTTCCAGGACAGCGTGAAGGAGAAGATGCCGGCCGAGATCAGGCCGGGCACCGCGAGCGGCAGCGTGATCCGGCGCAGGATCTGCAGCCGCGTCGCACCGTCGACCAGCGCGCATTCCTCGAGCTCGTACGGGATCGACTTGAAATAGCCGATCAAAAGCCAGGTGCAGAACGGCACCAGGAAGGTCGGATAGACCAGGATCAGCGCCAGCGGGGAATCGAACAGGCCGAATTGCACCACCACGGTTGCGAGCGGGATGAACAGGATCGACGGCGGCACGAGATAGGCGAGGTAAATGCCAAGGCCGACATAGGGGCTGCCGCGGAAGCGCAGGCGTTCGATCGCATAGGCGGCAAGTGTGCTCGCGACAAGCGACAGCGTGGTCGAGCCGATCGCGACCATCATCGTCGTCCACAGCCAGCGTGGATAGGCGGTGTCGAACAACAGATGCTTGATATGCGCCAATGTCGGCGAGGAGATCCAGAACGGGTTGTGCTCCCGGTAGTTCATCAGCTCCGCGTTCGGCTTGAACGAGGTGATCGCCATCCAGTAGAACGGAAACAGCAGAATCAGCACGAAGCAGCCGAGCGGCAGATAGATCATCATCAGCCGCCGCAGCCCGGAATCCCAGGCCATGGTGTCGGGCGCTGTTTGGGCGACGGAGGCTTGTGCGACAGCGTCAGTCATTGGCCTCTCCCTGCTGCCATTTGCGCCGCGCCAGGCCGAAATAGGAAAACAGCGTCGCGAACACCAGGAACGGGATCATCGACACCGCGATGGCCGCTCCTTCGCCGAGTTCGCCGCCGGCGATGCCGCGCTGGAACGCCAGCGTCGCCAGCAGGTGGGTCGAGTTGACCGGGCCGCCGCGGGTGATGGCGTAGACCAGCTGGAAATCCGTAAAGGTGAAGATGATCGAGAAGGTCATGACGATGGCGAGAATCGGCATCATCATCGGGAAGGTGATGTAGCGGAAGCGCTGCCATGAACTGGCGCCGTCGAGCATCGCGGCCTCATAGAGCGATGGCGAGATGGTCTGCAGGCCCGCCAGCAGCGAGATCGCGACAAAGGGAATGCCGCGCCAGATATTGGCGGCGATCAGCGAGAACCGCGCCGGCCAGGGCGAGCCGAGGAAGTCGACATTGCTCGTGCGCCAGTGCAGCACGTCGACCAGGAGATAGGAGATGATCGAGAATTGCGGATCGTAGATCCACCAGAACGCCAGCGCCGAGAGCACTGTCGGCACGATCCAGGGCAGCAGCACGATGGCGCGCAACAGGCTCTTGAACGGAAAATGATTGTTGAGCAGCAGCGCGAGCCAGAAGCCGAGCGCGAACTTCCCGAATGTCGCTATCCCGGTATAGAGCACGCTGTAGAACACCGCGTTCCACCACAGGGGATCGGTGAACAGATACTGGAAGTTCTCGAGGCCGATGAACTCGCCCTTGCGGCCGATCGTGGTGTCGGTAAAGGCGAGCCAGATGCCGAGCCCGAGCGGATAGGTCAGGAACACCGCAAGCAGCCCGATCGCGGGCGCGAGGCACATCACGATCAGGAACGGCTTGTAGTCGAATAGCCGCACCAGCCAGTTCGGTTGCCGCTGGGCCAGTATGGGAGAGGACAGGGTGGTCACGGACATTAGTGTTGTCCTGTCTTTGAACGTTACCACATCGTCATTGCGAGGAGCGAAGCGACGAAGCAATCCAGACTGCACCCGCGGAGAGATTCTGGATTGCTTCGCTTCGCTCGCAATGACGATCGCTACTTCTGCCGCCTGAAATATCGCTTGCAACGCTGCTCCGCCTCCGCAGCCGCGGCTTCAGGCGTCGCAGCGCCGGTTGCGACCGAGGCGAACATTTGGACAAGCACATAGTCGGCGTTGACAGCGCCCGTCGCAGTCGAAATCGGGCCGTTGTAGCCGTTGTAGTAGGTGCTCTTCATCGTATCCTTGAAGATGGCGACCTTAGGGTCGCCCGACCACACGGCGGCGTCCGCATAGGCCGCGAGCGGCTGCGCCCAATAGCCGGAGTTGGCGTTCAACCAAGGCTCGTACTGGTCTTTCTCCAGCATGAATTGCAGGAAGGCCTTTGCCGCGTTGGGATACTGGCTGTGCTTGAACACCATGGCATTCAGCGTCAGCCCCGACATTGGCGAGATCTTGGCCACGCCCTTCGGCAGCGGCTGATGTTCGCTGTCGTCGGCGATCGCCTTGGTTGCCGGATCGTTCTTGAGCGAGAAGTACAGCGAGACGCCGTTGGCGGTCAGCGCGATCTCCTGGGCGGAATAGGCGCGATTGTTCGACACGTCGTTCCACGACGTCGTGCCGGCGATGAAGGTTGGGTAGAGTTGCTTGACCCAGTTCAGCGCGGCAATCGTCTCCTTGCTGTTGATGGTCACGTTGCCCTCTTCATCGAGCAGTGCCGCATTGTGCGACCAAAGCGCCCAGCTGGCAAAGCCGTTGCCGTCGCCGACGGCGTTGCCGAGCGCAAAGCCCGCCGGCTTGCCCGCCTTTTGCAGCTTCTGGCACAGATCGAGAATGCCGGCGTGATCTTCCGGCACCTTGTCGAAGCCGACCGATTGCAGGATCGATTTGCGATAGATCAGCGGCCCGCCGGAGGCTCCAAAGGGGAGTCCAATCCAGGAATCGCTCTTGGCCTTCTTGCCGTAGATCTTCGCCAGGTTCTGCCAGCCGCCGTACTTCTTGCCGAGATAATCGGCGACGTCGGTCAGCTCGATCAGCTTGTCGATATAGATGTGCGGTGCATCGGAGAAGCCGATGATAATGTCGGGGCCCGCGCCGGAATTGGCCGTGACCGCGGTCTGCTGGTTGATGTCCTCCCAGCCGACGAAATCGACCTTGACCTCGACCCCGGTCTCCTTGGTGAACTTGGCCGCATTGGCGCGGAACACGTCCTCGTCGGCCTGCACGAAGCGCACCGGCCGCAGCATGCGCAAGCTTGCGCCCTTCTCGATCTCGCGCTTGGGCGCCGGAACGTCGGCGGCCTTGATATTTGACGTTTGCGCCGCAACACCGGTGGCGGCGAACGTCGCAGCGGACAGGCCCAGCGCCAAGGCATCACGACGTGTGATGTCGTTCCTCATCAGTTCCTCCCTATGATGTCTCCCTTCCCGGCGTTGATCGCCGGTGAAGGGCCGTTCGGTTCCCTGCGCGTTTGCCGCGAGGGACCGCCTTAGCTGTTCGGGCCGCGGTCCATGCTGACGGGCTGCCAGCGGCGGAGCGCGGTGTCTTGCAGCACCGACGGATTGACGCAGCTTACCGGCCACATGCCCTGCAGCACCAGTGACAATTCGTAGCCTACGCGGCGCTTGCGCGCCTCGTCGAACCGTGCCGAGGCCGAAGCGACATGGGCGGTCAGCGTCACGTTCTCCATGCCCAGGATCGGGTTGTTGTGCGAGGGCGGTTCCTTCTCCAGCACGTCGAGTGCGGCATGGGCGATCCAGCCCTCCTGCAGCGCCTTGATCAGGCTTTCCTCGTCGACCGTGGCACCGCGCCCGGTGTTGATGAAGATCGCGCCCTTCTTCATCTGCCGAAAATGCTTCTCGGTCAGCATGTGATGCACTTCGGGCCGGGCGGGGGCGTGCATCGAGACGAAGTCGGATTGCGACAGCACCTCGTTCAGCGTCGCCGGGATGACGCCGTGCTCCCACATCAGGGTTTCCTGGATGAAGGGATCGTAGGCCATCATGCGCAGGCCGAATGGAGCTGCGCGCTTGGCGACCGCACGCGCGACGCGGCCGAACGAGATGAAGCCGAGCGTCTGGCCCATCAGCCGCGGAATCTTCAGCAGCGCCGGCCGCCCCTCGGCCCATCGCCCTGAGCGCACCATCTTGTCCTGCTCGACCAGGCGGCGGAAGCCTGCCAGCAACAGCATCATGGCGTGGTCGGCGACTTCCTCGATGAAGGTGTCGGGAATGTTGGTGACGGGAATGCCGCGTGCAGTTGCCGCCTTCACATCGACGCTGTCGACGCCGACCGAGCCGAGCGTGATGACCTTGCAGTTCTGCAAGCTGTCGATGATGTTTTTGGTGATCGGGATGCCCTTGGCGTAGATCGCGTCGGCATTCTTCGCGGCGGCGATGAACTCGGCCTCGTTGGCCGGCGCCTCGACGATCTCGGCATCGATCGGATCGAGCGCCTCGCGCTCGTACGAATAGTCGCTGCCGGCGACCGTGAAGCTCGCGCCCTTCGGCGTCACCACCCTGTATTTCGGCATTTCCAGCTCCCGATTTTGTTTGTCGGTTCTTGTTGCGACCCGCCTTCGGACGGGCCTTTACGTCTTTTACGCGAAATCGACGTGAGTGCGTACAATTCCCGGTTGTCGCTGCAGCGATTATTTGCCGTTTTCCGCGGCAGCGTCCGGGCTTCTACGGAGACCTGTAAGGAACTTGCTAAGGTGTCCCCCACTAACAGTTAATTCAATTTCGAACGATCGACTCGCGTGCATCCCTTTTTTTCCGGAGCCTATCCCGTGAAGTTAAGCAATCTGAAGATCGCCCCCAAGCTTGGCATCCTTGTCGGCGTCACCTTGTTCGGCCTCTGCGTCGCCGGGTTCCTCGCCGGCTATCTGATGAAGTACGAGATGGTGAATGCGCGCATCGACCAGGCCAAGGCGATCGTCGATTTGGGGCGCAACTATGCAGCCGCGCTGAAGAAGCGCGTCGATGCCGGCGAGCTGACGAAGGATGCAGCCATGGCCGAGCTTCGCCGCTACGGCAACGCGATGATCTACGACAACGGTGCGGGCTATCTGTTCGGCACGACCTATGACGGCATCACCCAGCTCGCGCCCGATCCGAAGCAGATCGGGCTGAACCGCATGGACGTCGTGACCAACGGCCGCAGGCTGTCGCAGGAGTTGATGGATGGCGTCAAGGCCAACGGCTCGATCCTGCTCTACTATGAATATGTGAAGCCCGGTCAGGAAACGCCGATCCGCAAGATCGGTTATGCGGTCGCCATTCCCGGCTTCGACATGTATCTCGGCACCGGCGCCTACCTCGACGACATCGACGCCAAGATGGGCCCGGTCTACTGGATGCTCGGCCTTGCCATGCTTGGCATCCTCATCGTCGCCGGCAGCGTCGCCTGGCTGCTCGGCCGCAGCATCAGCCGCCCGCTGGCGCTGCTCGGCGCCCGCATGAAGGACCTCGCCGACGGCAAGCTGGACGGCGACATCCCGGGCGTTGGCCGCGGCGACGAGGTCGGCGCGATGGCTTCGACCGTCCAGATCTTCAAGGACAACGCGGTCCGCATCCGCGAGATCGAGAAGAGCGAAGCGGACGCCAAGGAGCGCGCCGCGTCGGATCGTCGCCGCGCGATGGAAGATATCGCCAGCGACTTCGAGCGCAGCGTCAACGGCATCGTTCGCTCGGTCTCCTCGGCTGCGGCCGGCATGCAGTCGACGGCGCAGTCGATGACTGCGACCGCCAGCGACGCCTCTTCGCGCGCAGCGACCGTCGGCGCCGCCTCGCAAAAAGCCTCCGGCAATGTCGGCACGGTCGCCGCGGCTGCCGAGGAGCTGTCGAGCTCGGTCACGGAAATCTCCCGCCAGGTGACGCGCTCGACCGAAGTTGCGAGCCGCGCCGTCAGCGATGCCGAGCGCACCAACGCGACGGTGCAGGAGCTCTCCACCGGCGCCGAGAAGATCGGCGAGGTGGTCAAGCTCATCCATTCGATCGCGGCGCAGACCAATCTGCTCGCGCTCAACGCCACCATCGAGGCGGCGCGTGCCGGCGAGTCCGGCCGCGGCTTCGCCGTCGTCGCCTCCGAGGTCAAGGCCCTGGCCAACCAGACCGCCAAGGCGACCGAGGAAATCTCCGCCCAGGTCGCGGCGATGCAGACCTCGACCAGCGATGCGGTCGCGGCCATCGGCGGCATCACGCAGACGATTGCCGAGATGAGCGAGATCACCGCCGGCATCTCGGCCTCGATCGAGCAGCAGGGCGAGGCGACCCGCGAGATCGCCCGCAACATCCAGTCGGTCGCGGCCGGCTCGGCCGAGATCAACGCCCATATCGGCAGCGTCACGTCCGCCGCGGAAGCGACCGGTACCGCCGCCGGCGACGTGCTGACCAACGCCCGCGAGCTGGATCACCAGTCCGGCGCGCTGCGTAGCGCGGTGGACGGATTCCTCGCCAAGGTCCGCGCGGCGTAGGTTTCTGGCACTAGTCTCGTAGGGTGGGCAAAGACGCGAAAGCATTGTGCCCACTCTTTCTTTTGAGTTCACGATGATGTTCAGGTGGGCACGCTTCCGCCTTCGCTCTGCGAGCTACGGTGGACAGGTCGCTTTGCCCACCCTGCGAGAGCCTTCCCTTGGCGCGGAATTACTTCACCGTCGAGAGGCGATGACGACGCCGGCGAGCACCAGTGCGTAGCCGATCAGGTGAAATGGCTGGAGCCTTTCGCCGAGCAGCAGGATCGCCATCGCCGAGCCGAATACCGGCACCAGATGGAAGAACGGCGCGGCGCGATTCGGTCCGATCAATGCGACGCCGCGGTTGAAGAAGAGATAGGCGAGCGTCGAGGGGAAGATCAGGATCCAGCCGAGCGTCAGCAGCGTCACGGTGTCGAACTGCAGCACCCTGCCGCTCCATCCCTCCCAGATCGCCGTCGGCAGCAGCATGAAGGCGCCGCAGCAGGTGGTGAAGGACAGGAAGGAGAGCTGATGAACCTTCGGCCGTCGCGGGATGAAGGCGGAGTAGAGGCCGAACGCCACCAGCGAGGAGGCGAACATGATGTCGCCCCGGTTGAACGAGATGCTCGCCAGCGCCGCCAGGTCGCCACGCAGGATGATGATGAGGACGCCGACCAGCGAGATCGCGATGCCGGCGAACTGCCCGGCGGTCAGCCGCACGCCAAACAACACCAGCGACCACAGCGCCACGAACAGGGGACCCGCCGACTGGATCAGCAGCGCGTTCAGCGCCTCGGTATATTGCAGCGCCCAGTACGAGATCGCGTTGTTGAAGGCAAAGCCCACCAGTGACAGGAACAGCATCAGCGGCAGGCTTTTGCGCAACGCCGGCGAGTCGCGCTTCAGATGCGGCCAGGAGAACGGCAGCAGGATCAGGAACACGCCGAACCAGCGGATCGTCGTCACCGTCAGTGGCGGCACATGCGCGCCGACATGGCGTGCGATCACGATGTTGCCGGCCCAGAACAGCGAGCTCAGGCTGAGCAGCAGATAAGGCTGGTTGTTGAGCCAGCTGGCCGGATTCGAGGCCGCTGGCGCGGGCGATGCAATCGTCATTGGCGTTGCGTACGACCTTGCGCCGGATGGTCGTCATGACACAAGTCCCGTCGCCGCAATGCTACAATGCAGGCAAACCCTACGGAGGTGCCATTGGCGGTTAATATGTTGAACATCGAGGGCCTGGAACGGCTCGACCGGCATGCGCCGGTGGTGATGCTGAACCTGATGCGTTTCCACGCCCGTTCGCGCGACGGTGACGGATCCGGCTGGGATGCGTATTTGCGCTACAGCGCGATCACCGTGCCCATGATCAAGGCGCGCGGCGGCACGCTGCTGTGGACCGGCGAGGCCAGGGCGATCGCGCTCGGCCCGCACCAGGGCAATGCGTGGGATTTCGTCGCGCTGGTGTTCTATCCATCGGTCGCAGCCTTCCTCGACATGATGACGTCGGAGGCTTACGAGCGCGATGCCGACCCGCATCGCCTCAACGGCTGCGCCGAGCACGTCATCATCGCGACCAGCGAGGCCTACAGCAAGTTCAGGGCAAGCTAGCTCGCTTGCTTCCGCGATGCCACGAAAACGCCCGACAGCACCAGCGCGAAGCCGATGAAGTGAAAGGCCTGCGGCAGTTCGCCGAGGAAGACCATGGCCATGATCGAGCCGAACACCGGCACGACATGGAAGAACGGCGCGGCGCGATTGGCGCCAATCAGGCGGACGCCGCGGTTGAAGCAGAGATAGGCGAGTGTCGAGGGAAACACCGAGACGTAGAACAGGGTGAGCAGGTTCGGCCCGTCGAGCTTCATGACCGGGCGTGCCGATATTTCCCAGATCTCCAGCGGAATGAGACACGCGGCACCGGCCCCGAAGGTGAAGGCGAGGAACGACAGGCCGTGGATCGGCGGCCGCTTCAACGTCAGCACCGAATAGAGCGCGAAGATGATCAGCGCGACGATGAAGATCAGGTCGCCCTTGTTGAAGGCGATGTTCGACAGCGTGGTGAGATCGCCGTGCAGCAGGATGATCAGCACGCCGCACATCGAGAGCAGCACGCCGAAGGCCTGCGCGCCCGTGAGCCTGATTCCGAGGATGACCAGCGACCACAGCGCCACGATCAGGGGCGCGGCCGACTGCAGCAGAAGTGTATTGAGCGCCTGGGTATGCTCCAGCGCCCAATATTGCAGGGTATTAAAGGCGCCGATGCCGGTGATCGACAGCACGATCATCAGGCCGAGCTTGTTGCGGATGGCCGGCCAATCCCGGGCGAGGTGCTTCCAGGCGAACGGCAGCACCAGCAGGAAGGCGAAGCTCCAGCGCAGGAAGGACAGCGTCACCGGCGGGATGTGGCCGGCGGCGAGCCGCCCCACCACCGCATTGCCCGCCCAGCACATCGCGGTGATGCTGAGCAGGAGATAAGGCTGGTTGGCGATCCAGCTATGGCCCGATGATTCGGCGCTGGTGGTCTGGCCGGTGGCGGTCATTGTAATTGTTATGGCCCCGCGTCATGCACCGAGGCTCCCGGCCCGGCGTTCGGGCCGGCTGATCGCCCGGCACCTCTCAAAGACACGGAAATGCGCCCGACATCAATGCCGCGCGGTGCATCGCCATCATGCGCAGGGCGGTGCAGCAGGAACCTCAGCCGGTCGGTCCCGTGCGGATCGCGAACGGCTTCAAAAGTTCGGCGCAGGCGAGATAGACGACGACGAGAAGCGCGATGCCGGCCATCATGATCGGCGGCGGCGCGACGAAGCCGAACCAGGTCCCGAGCGGCGTGAACGGCAGGGCTATCGCGGCGAACAGGGCGATCAGTGAGGAGGCCGCAAGCACGGGATCGGGCCAGTTGTGCCAGGGCCGTCCATAGGTGCGGATAACGAAGATCACCAGGATCTGCGTCGCCATGGATTCGACGAACCAGGCGGTGCGGAACTCGTCCGGCGAGGCCTTGAACAAATAAAGCAGCGCGCCAAAGGTGAGAAAGTCGAACACCGACGACAGCGGCCCCATGATCGCGGCAAAACGCACCAGCCGCGACATGCTCCACACCTGCGGCTTCACGGTTGCCTGCGCCGAGACGCGGTCGAAAGGGATGCCCAGCTCGGAGAGATCGTAGAGCAGGTTGTTGAGCAGGATCTGCGTCGGCAGCATCGGCAGGAACGGCAGTGCGATCGAGGCCGCCGCCATCGACAGCATGTTGCCGAAGTTCGAGCTCGCGCCCATGCGGACATATTTGAGGATGTTGGCGAAGGTGCGCCGGCCTTCCTCGACGCCGTCGGCGACGACTTCGAGATCCGACGCCAGCAGGATCATGTCGGCAGCAGCCTGCGCCACACCGGTGGCGCCGTCGACCGACAGGCCGACATCGGCAGCCTTCAGAGCCGGTGCGTCGTTGATGCCGTCGCCAAGGAAGCCGACCACCTCGCCGCCGGCCTGAAGCGCCTTCACGATGCGCGATTTCTGGTCCGGTGCGAGCCGGCCGAACGCATCGGCCGAGCGCACCTGCACGGCAAGCGCCTCGTCGCTGAGCTCGGCGATGTCGGCTCCCGACAGCACGCGCTCGGCATTGAGCCCGACCAGGGCGGCGAGCCGCTTCACCACAACGGGATCGTCCCCCGACAGGATCTTCAGCCTCACGCCGCCCGCTGCGAGCCGGGCGATCGCGGCCGCGGCCGTCGGCTTCGGCGGATCGGCGAAGGCGCAGAGACCTTCGAAGACGAGGTCGGTCTCGTCGTCGGTCTCGACCTCACGCAGCGCGCCGCTCCACGCCCGCGACGCGATGGCCACGGTGCGCAGGCCCTTGGTGGCGAGCGCGTGGACGCGGGCCATTGCCGCCTCGCGCGAACGTTGGTCCATCGCGCACAATTCCAGCACGGCCTCCGGCGCGCCTTTGACGATCAGTCGCGCGCCTTCGGGGCCGGTGGCGAGCACCGATCCCAGCCGGCGCGAGAAATCGAAAGCCTGCCGTCCGGCGAGTGTCCAGCCTTGGCAAGCCTCCGGTCGGCCGGCGACGAGGGCGGCATCGAGCGCGCCACGGTCGCCGCCGAGCGAGGCCGCAATGGCCCCGAGCCGCGCGGCGCGCGCATCGTCCTTGCCGGCGGCATCGAGGCTTCTGGCGAGCGTGATCTCGGCCGATGTCAGCGTGCCGGTCTTGTCCGTGCACAGCACGGTCATGGCGCCGAGGTCGTGAATGGCGGCGAGCCGCTTCACGATCACCTTGCGGCCGGCCATGCGCAGCGCACCGCGCGACAGCGTCACCGTCGTGATCATCGGCAGCAGTTCCGGCGTCAGCCCGACCGCGAGCGCGACGGCGAACAGCAGCGAATCGAGCACGGGACGGCCGAACACGACGCGGATGGTGAGCACGACCAGCACCAGCGCCAGCGTGGCGCGCGCGATCACGAGGCCGAATTCGCGCAAGTCCCGTTCGAAGGGAGAGGGCGCCTGCGCCTCGGCGAGCGCGGAGGCCGCCGCGCCGAACACGGTGTCGCGGCCGGTCCTGACCACGAGCGCGATCGCCTCGCCGGTTTGCGCGACGGCGCCGCGGAACAGCGCGTTCGAGGTGTCGTCGGGGCCGGCGCATGGCCCGGCGCGTTTCTGCACCGGATAGGGCTCGCCGGTGAGCGCGGCTTCACCCGCGGTGAAGGCGGTGCTCTCCAGGATCAGCGTGTCAGCCGGGATGATGTCGCCGGCGCGGACGCGCAGCAGATCGCCGGGCACGACGCGCTCGACATCGATATCGACAAATGCGCCGTCGCGGCTGACCTCGGCCTTCAGGGCCACCGAGCGGCGGAGAATCTCGGCGGCGCGGACCGCGTGTCCCTCCTGGATGGTATCGAGGCCGATCGAGAGCGCGAGGATCAGGACGATGATGAGCCCGCCGATCTCGTCGCCGGTCAGCATCGAGATGATGCCGGCCACCAGAAGGATCAGCGACAACGGTTCGAGCAACCGGCGCAGGATCGCGCGCGCCGCGCCCTCGATCCGCGGCGGTGCGTCGGTGTTCGGTCCGAAACGGTCGAGGCGTTCGTCGGCCGCCGCCGCTGACAGACCGTGCAAGGAGCAGCCGAGCTGCGCGCTGAGCGCCTCGGCCGAAAGACGCCAGAAATGGCTGGCCTGGTTGTTTGATGGCTGGGTCACGGCGTGTCTGAAAAAGGGGCCTGCTGACCTCAGGAAGGTAAGCTGCGGAGGTGACATCAGTCCCTTGGCACGACCAGGCGCCGGCATGATTGATACGGGTCAATCCGTCGCCCGCGCGCCCGCCCGATACGGCCGTGAAGGTTGCTGGATTTTAAGGGGATATCAAAGGCTTGGGACACGCCCTGGGCCCGAAAAAAGCCCCGTTCTTGCTTGCTTAGAGGGGCCGCTTCCTTTATCCGGTGGAGCTGCCTCGCGTGCGAACGGCCTTCGGCCGGGAATTGGGCTGGGCGCATCTAAAATTCTCGAAGGATTACCCGCGAATGGCCAATGTTGTCGTCGTCGGCGCCCAGTGGGGCGACGAAGGAAAGGGCAAGATCGTCGACTGGTTGTCGGAGCAGGCGGATATCGTCGTCCGCTTCCAGGGCGGCCATAACGCCGGGCATACGCTGGTCATCAACGGCGCGACCTACAAGCTCGCGCTGCTGCCCTCCGGCGTGCTGCGAGAGGGCAAGCTGTCGGTCATCGGCAACGGCGTGGTGTTCGATCCCGCCGCCTTCCTCGACGAGATCGCCAAGCTCAAGGCGCAGGGCGTGGCTGTCAGCCCGGACAATCTGCGCGTCGCCGAGAACGTCACCCTGATCCTGCCGCTGCATCGCGAGCTCGATGCGCTGCGCGAATCCTCCAACGCGGCGACCGCGATCGGCACCACGCGCCGTGGCATCGGCCCGGCCTACGAGGACAAGGTCGGCCGCCGCGCCATCCGCCTGATGGATCTTGCCGACCTCAACACCCTGCCGCACAAGATCGACCGGCTGCTGGCGCACCACAATGCCTTGCGCCGAGGGCTCAACCTGCCTGAGTTCGACGGCAAGGAGATCCTGAAAGAGCTGAGCGCGCTGGCGCCGCAACTGCTGCCCTATGCAGAGACGGTGTGGCGCCTGCTCGATATCGAGCGGCGCGCCGGCAAGCGCATGCTGTTCGAGGGCGCGCAAGGCGCGTTGCTCGACGTCGACCATGGCACGTATCCTTATGTCACCTCGTCCAACACGGTCGCAGCGCAGGCCGCGACCGGCGCTGGCCTTGGACCGGGCGCGGTCGGCTACGTGCTGGGCCTCTGCAAGGCCTACACGACCCGCGTCGGTCAGGGCCCGTTCCCGACCGAGCAGGACAACGCGATCGGCCGCAAGATCGGCGAGCGCGGCCGCGAGTTCGGCACCAACACCGGCCGTCCGCGCCGCTGCGGCTGGTTCGACGCGGTCCTCGTCCGTCAAGCCGTCCGCACCTGCGGCATCAACGGGCTGGCACTGACAAAACTCGACATTCTCGACGGCTTCGACACGATCGATGTCTGCGTCGGCTACAAGCTCGACGGCAAGGAGATCGACTATTTCCCCGCGGGTGAAGGCGCGCAGGCCCGGGTCGAGCCGATCTATGAGACCATCGAGGGCTGGAAGGAGCCGACCGCCAATGCGCGGTCCTGGGCCGATCTGCCGGCCCAGGCCATCAAATATGTCCGCCGGATCGAGGAATTGGTGGGGTGCCCGGTCGCACTGCTTTCCACCAGCCCCGAACGCGAGGATACTATCCTCGTGCAAAACCCGTTTGAGGCTTAACGATCTCTTACCAGGACGCGGGTATAGTTGAGTTGAAATGGCTGATTACTATCCGCTGATCGCCCGCGCTATTGCCGCCTTGGACCCCAACGCTCCCGGCGAAAGCCGGCGCGCGCTCTATGAACGGGCGCGCACGGCGCTGATCGCGCAGCTGCGCAGCGTGCAGCCGCCGCTGTCCGAATCCGAGATCACCCGCGAACGCCTGTCGCTGGAAGAGGCCGTCCGCAAGGTCGAATCCGAGGCCGCGCAGCGCGCCCGCGAGGCCTCGCGCCCCGGCGGTGGTGCCCGCGCTGGCGGTGGCAGCGGCGATGCGTTCCGCCGGGCCAGCGCCCGTGCGACCGAAACCAACCAGCCGCCATCCGCTCAGCCGGCCGCGCCGCCGCGCGCGCGTCCGGCCGCGCCGTCGCCGCGGCCGTCGATCGGCGGCGACGACCAGGGCGAGACCCCGCGTCCGCCGCGCGCCCCGCGTTTCGATGCACCGCGCCAGCCGGCTCCGCCGGA
>NZ_LJYG01000111.1:72749-119824 GCF_001440035.1 Bradyrhizobium manausense
GAGCCGAGCTTGGAGAACCGCGCCGGCGAAGGCGATGCGCCTTATTCCTACGACGAGTCGATCGAGGAGGCCGAGCGCTACACGCCGCAGCCGCCGTCGCCGCGTGCACGCATCGCGGCCGATCGCAACGTCAAGAAGCGCGCCGGCAGGGGCTCGGTCTTTCCGTTCAAGAGCGCGATCGCCATCGGCATCGTGCTGATCCTGGTCGGTGCGGGCATCCTCTGGGGCAAACAGCTGGTCCAGATCGCGACCAATCTGCTCAAGCCGTCGCCCACCCAGGTGGTGGAGGCGCCGAAGGATGCTTCGCAGCCGCAGAGCAAGCCCAAGATTCCGGATCGCGTCGGCCAGCCCTCGGCGAGCGACCAGCCGGCCGCGCCGGTGGCGCAGAAGGTCGTGCTCTATGACGAGGATCCGTCCGATCCGAAGGGCAAACAATATGTCGGCTCGNCGAGCCGATCAAGGCGTCGGGCAACCAGAAGGCGGACGTTGCGGTGAAAGCCGAGATCGAGATCCCCGACCGCAAGTTCAAGATGACGATGTCGTTCCGCCGCAATACCGACTCTTCGCTGCCGGCGAGCCACACCGCCGAGCTGACCTTCATCCTGCCGCCGGACTTTCCGAGCGGCAGCGTCTCCAACGTGCCGGGCATCCTGATGAAGTCGAACGAGCAGGCGCGCGGCACGCCGCTCGCAGGCCTCGCGGTCAAGGTCACCGACGGCTTCTTCCTGGTCGGCCTCTCCAATGTCGATGCCGATCGCGCCCGCAACGTCCAGCTCCTGAAGGAGCGCTCCTGGTTCGACGTGCCGCTGGTCTACGCCAACCAGCGCCGTGCCATCATCGCGATCGAGAAGGGCGCCCCCGGCGAGCGCGCCTTCAACGACGCCTTCGCGCAGTGGGGCGACTAGCCAGGGGATAGGCACAGGCTGGGGGCCTATCAGAGGTTGCGCCCGGCTAGCTTAGACATCAAGATGGAACTCCTAAGCGTCCAGATGTGCGGGAGCTGCGGTGGCGGAGGACGACGACTACGACTGGCAATGGCAGGAGTTACGGCTCCGCACGATGCTGGATTCCGTGGATGGTAACGCCTTTGAGGCGCTGTTTCGGGAAATAGCCAAGCGGCTTTGGAAGGCTTCCTTCACTCCGACGATCCCAATGGGTAGCCGTGGTGATCTCAAGTGCGACGGATTCAACGCGGATAATGGAGAAGTATTCCAGTGCTACGGCCCGCGGTACGGGCAAGCAAGCGTAGACGATGCCCTAGAGAAAATCGACACGGATTTTGACGGTGCAGTCGATCACTGGAAGGAGCTCCTAAGGAAGTGGACCTTCGTAGTGGGTCTATACCAAGGCCGAGTGCCCAGCGAACTGGTTCGTCGCGTCCAGGAGAAGTCAAAAGAACACTCTATTCCTGCGGAAATTTTAACGCGCGACGATATCATAGGCATGGCAAAGACCTTGTCTCTGGATGATCGTGCTGCTCTCTTTGGCCGGGCGCCAGCGCGGGCTGAGGTCGTTCGTAGTACGACGTACGAAAATATCGGTCGGGCGTTGGCCTATATCCGTGGCGAACTGGCTACCGATCCGCTCGTACAGATCGCGCTTCCGACTGCCGTTGAAAAGAAGGTCGAGTACAATATCTTACCGGCCTTGGTGCTCCATTTCCTGGGCGTTGGCCAACTTGGTGCCGACCAAGTTCGGAAGGATCTGGCCGAAAAAGTGGACCCGCTGGAAGCTGAGCGAATGGCGGACGGCTTCAGGTGCAGGTATTTGGAACTCAGCTCGTCTGGTGCGGAGCCAATAGGAATTTTTGGGCAGATGGTGGTGTTTGCTGGTGGTGCCAATGGTAACGTCGAACGCGAGCAGCTGCCCTCGCGATCGTTACTTACTCTTTCTCGGCCTGCGAAAGATTTGAACAGCCGTGGAAATCCCGTTGGAACGGGATTTCCAGAATGAGTGCTCGATGCTGACGACGCGACGCGCTGGGCGCTCGCCAATCGTCGAGGCTGTGGCGTGATGGGCCAAATTACCGCTACTGCGCGGCGGCTTCCCGCTTGCGGGCTGCTGCTGCGGCGGCGGCTTCGCGGTCCATCACGGCGCGGCAGCCGGGGCTGACCTGCGACTTGTGCCGCACCATGCAGGCGGTGATCCGCGGGATATCCGGGATTTCACGGGAGCACAGCCGCATCGCATCGTCCGAGCACATCTGCTGCGCTTCGGGCGAGAAGGCGAGGCCCGGCGATGTCTGGAGGGTGATGGCGGTGGCGGCGAAGGTGAACAGCGTGGCGATAGTCCGAAAGCGTGTCATGAAAAATGCGTCCCCGAGTTGCGCGGATTTGAGCCGTTTGATTGTTGGGACGCCGCACGCTGCTTGATCTGCCGCATGTCACAGCCTTCATGCCGGGCGTTCATTCCCGGATGTGGTCGCTCGATTTCCTGATATTCGAATCGAAAAGTGCTGCGCCGCCCGAGCTGAGTATGCGCGATTGCCGTGAAGCTTCAATGGGAGACGCGAAGGAATTTGCAGCTGTTGCGCCTCCGTCACGCAAAATGGGGCGCGGGCTCACATGCCGATCTTACGTTCCGATCTTCACGTTCCGACCTTCACATTCCGTGGCTCTCGAACACCTTGCTGCACGATCTCGACAGCTTGGCCCGGTTGGCTTGCAGGCAGCCTTGCACCGCGCCGTCATTGCCGAGATCCTTGCGGCACAGCCGCGAGGCGTCGCGCGAACAAGCCTTCTGCTCCTGCGGCGTGCCCATATGGCCTTGTGCGAAGGCGGGGGCGCTCGACAGGGCGGAGAGGGTGATCGTCGCCAGCAACAACAGGTTACGAGACATCGGCGGCTCCAAATCTGATGGGTCAAGTTCAACTCCAGTCTGAACCCGCCGCCTTGCCACTTGTTCCCCTCTGGCAGCCCGCAACCCCGCTATCCAAGGTTCCCGGCTCGCTGTAATAAATGCCCTCGCGTATGAGGAGCCCTTGATGAAACGCTACCTGGTGTTTGCGCTCGTTGGTCCGTTCGTCGGTGGATTCCTGCTGCTGCTGACGACCACCTACCAGTCCGGCTACTGGGCCGAGGCGCATCTCGGCGAGGTCGGCAAGCTGTTCGCAGTGTTCTTCAAGACCCTTCAATATAGCTATCTGTTCGGCTTGCTGCCGTCGCTGATGATCGGCGCGATCGACGACATCCTGCTCCATGTCAGGCGGGTCGGGCCGGTGCTGCGGATGCTGCTGATCGGCGTGTTCGCCTTTATCCTGGCCGCGATCACCTACGGCTCGCGCGGATCGGATTCGGGCGCGGTGCAGTTCATCCTGTACGGATTGGTCGGCTTCGTGCCCTCGGCGCTGTCATCCTGGCTCGTGCATCATTATGTCGATGAGCCGCAGCCGGCGACGGCGGCGAGCTGAGCGCGCGACCATCGGACGCGATGCAGCAACCTCTGCTGCGTTCGTGAGTTTCACATTGGCCATGACCATGCAAGACGACGACATCCTCGCGCCACGCGGGTCCCGTTCCGGGGCGCAAGCGCGCGGCGATTTTTCCGGCGGCAAGGCGCGCGGTCCGATCATCGACCAGGAAGGCAACGAGATCCGGCCTGAAACGGTGGAGCCGGGCTTTCGCGAGTTCCGCTTCGAGTTCGGAAAAGATGGTCAGTTCTCTGGCAATCCGTTCGGCAATCTGACGCGGGAACAACGGATCCTCAGGCTCGAGGCGATCGCAAAACTGCTCGACGTCGCCTTCGTCCTGCCGGGCACCAATATCCGCTACGGCATCGACGGGCTGATCGGGCTGATCCCTGTCGTCGGCGACATCATCACCACCGCGATCTCGCTGTGGCTGGTGCGCGAGGCGCGTGCCTTGGGCGCGCCCTGGCACATCACCGCGCGCATGCTCGGCAATGTCGCGGTCGACGGCGTGGTCGGCATGGTGCCGTTCGCAGGCGATGCCTTCGACGTCATGTTCCGCGCCAACATGCGCAACGTCCGCCTCCTGCGCCGCTGGCTCGACAAGCAGCCGCGGGTGTAGCGGCGAGACTTAGGGCTCGCGCCGCGAATCCATCTGGTCGACATTGCGCAGGATTTCTCAACGTCGCAATGACGGGGAAAGAGAAAGCCCCCAAACGTAAAAAGCGCGACAGCCTTTCGGCCATCGCGCTCTCCACGCACATCGGAGTTTTGCGAAAACTTACGCCGCGTCGGCGTCGGTCTCGGCGGCCGGGGCCGGCTTGGGGCGGCGCGGCAGCGGGAAGGCTTCGCTCTCGTAGAGCGAGCGGATGCCGTTCTGGTCGAAACGGGCTTCCTCGACCTGCAGATATGCGCCGTTCAGCGAATCCGTCGGCAACTGCTCCATCGCGAACTGCACGGCTTCGGCGGCGGTGCCGAACCGACGGTAGGTGAAGCCCGCGCGCTTCTTCTTGCGGATGGCGGCGGGGAAGAGCTCGGCGGAAGTGTTGAAGTTGAACGGACGCAGTGGACGCATGGTCAAAGACCTCGTGATCTTCTCTGGGGCTTTAAGCGCGTGGGGTTTGGGAGGGCAGGGGCCGCAATCGAGCGGGCCCGCCGCATGTCATTTTCGCCCCCTAATATAAGCCGATTTGACAAAATTGCGACCCCTGCGATGGGAGATGATGAATCCACGCATGGCAGCCCCGCAGCCGCAAAAAGCCAAGCTAATTCAGTAGTTTATATGGTTTACAATTTGCCAAGAAGCAGCAGGACGAGCAACACCACCAGAACCACGCCGCCGATCCCCATACCGGAATGGCCCATGCCGTAGCCATAGCCTCCGATCCGGCCGGACCAGCCGCCCAGCAGATAAATGATCACCAGGATGATCAGGATGGTCCCAAGTGTCATGGCATCCTCCCTGGCGGCCGCCGGAATGCACGCATCGGCTGCACCGCTGGAAGAGAAAAGCACATCGCGCCGCCGGGTTCCATCGGGGAACCCGGCGGCGCGCAATCTTATTTCGGCTCGAGCTTCAGCGCCGCCGAATTGATGCAGTAGCGCAGGCCGGTCGGCCCCGGTCCATCGGGGAAGACGTGGCCGAGATGGCCGCTGCATTTGGAGCAGAGCACCTCGGTGCGAATCATGCCGTGGCTTAAGTCCCGCTCCTCGTCGATATGGCTCTCGACCGCTGGCGCGGTGAAGCTCGGCCAGCCGCAGCCGGAATCGAACTTGGCGTCGGACTCGAACAGCACGTTGCCGCAGCCGGCGCAGACATAGGTGCCGGCGCGATGGTCGTGCTCATATTCGCCGGAGAAGGGCCGCTCGGTCGCCTTCTCGCGCAGCACCGCATACTGCATCGGCGTCAATTCGCGCCGCCACTGCTCTTCGCTCTTGATGACCTTGTCGTCGGTGGTTTTCGTCCTGGTATCGGGCATGGGTCTCCCGTTTTTTCTGATGATATCGAGATCAGTTGGTGGCCTTGCTGGCGCTGACCAGCGTCGGCTTCTCAATGTAGTTATCCGCGAACAGCTTTTTCAGGTTCTCGACCTTCGGGATGTCGTTGAAGGCGATGTAGGGCTGGTTCGGGTGCAGCGTCAGATAATCCTGGTGGTAGGCCTCCGCCGGGTAGAACGCTTCCAGCGCGCCGACCTTGGTCACGATCGGCTTGCTGAACACCTTGGCGGAGTTGAGCTGGGCGATATAGGCCTCCGCGACCTTCTTCTGTTCGTCGGAGGTGGTGAAGATCGCCGAGCGATATTGCGTGCCGGTGTCGGGCCCCTGGCGGTTGAGCTGGGTCGGGTCGTGCGCGACCGAGAAGTAGATCTGCAGGATCTTGCCGTAGGAAATCTTCTTGGGGTCGAACTTGATCTCGACCGACTCGGCGTGGCCAGTGCGGCCGGTCGAGACGGTCTGGTAGTCGGCGGTCGCCTTGGTGCCGCCGGCATAGCCGGAGACGGCGTTGACGACGCCGGCGGTGTGCTGGAACACGCCCTGGACGCCCCAGAAGCAACCGCCGGCGACCACCGCGGTCTGGATTCCGCTCGCGGGGCTCGCGTCCATGGCTGGGGCGGGGATCACGACGGCGTCTTCAGCGGCCCGGGTTGGTGCGGCAAAGCCGAGCGACAAGGCGGCGGCGGCGGCGAGCAGGGACAGGACGGAGCGGCGCATGGCGGATCCTCTTTCGGAAGGCCTGACAGTTTAGGGCGGTTGAGGGCTGGCGAACAGCCTGCCCGGCGTTTTCAGACACCTCAGATACGGGGAGGCGGGGCGATTGTTACAGCCGGAGTGACACGAGTCCGTGAAAAGAAGCCGCGACGGGCGGCCCGGCTGGCGGGGTCAGGAACTCCGGGCTAGATGAACCGGCACGATCGCTGATCGACTTAAAATGTGGCTGGACCAGACCTGACAACATGCTGCGCGTCGTCTCTCTGACATTTATCATGCTGCTCGCGGGCGTCGTAACCGCCGCGGCGGACCCGCAAGCCGGCGACGACCTCGCCACCTGCAGGGATCGCCAGGCCGAGACCCAGGCGCGCACGATGGCCTGCGAGAACCTGCTCAACGCCAACCGCGTCACCGGCAAGGACAAAGCGCTCGCGCTCGTCATTCACGCCCAGGCGCTGATCGGCAAGCGCGATTATGACCCGGCGATCGAGGCGCTGACGTCAGCCATCGAGTTCGATCCGGACAATATCGGCGCGATCAACGTGCGCGGCGTCGCCCATGAGCACAAGGGTGAAGACGATCTCGCGATGGCCGATTACAATCTCGCCATCCAGAAGCGGCCGAATTTCGGTTTCGCCTACAACAATCGCGGGACCATTCAGCTGCGCCGCGGCGCGTTGCAGAGCGCGCTCGACGATTTCGACCTGTCGATCAAATACACGCCGAAATTCCTGCTCGGGTGGACCAATCGGGCCCGTGTGCGCACGCTGATGAAGGAGTATGACGGCGCGATCGCCGATTTCGCCGAGGCCGAGAAGATCGATCCGACCGCGCAGCAGATCGCGGCCAATCGCTGCACGACCTGGGGCCTGATGGGCAAATACGATCTGGCCTTCGCCGACTGCAACGGTCTGATCGAGAAGCAGCCGAGGAACGTCTACGCGATCAACAATCGTGCCGATGTCAGCATGTTGAAGGGCGATCTCGACGCTGCGCTGAAGGACTACACCAATGTGATCCAGATCAGCCCGAACAATGTCCGCGCGCATTCCGGCCGCGGCCAGCTCTACGAGCGCAAGAACGACCTCGCCCAGGCCCGCGCAGACTACCGCGCGGCGGCCTATTCGCTGACGAAATTCGACGAGTACGACGTCGCCCGCGCCCGCGCCACCGCTCAGGCGCGGCTCGCGGCGCTGACACCGCAAACATCTGCAGGCGGGCCGAGCGGCCGGCGCGTCGCGCTGGTCGTCGGTAACGGCGCCTACAAGAATGTCCACGCGCTGCCCAATCCGCCGCGCGATGCGAAACTGATCGCGGGCGTGCTGCACGATGTCGGCTTCCAGACCGTGATCTCCGTCAGCGACCTGACCCGCGACAAGTTCTTCGACGCGCTGAAGACCTTTGCCGACGAAGCGGAGAAGGCCGACTGGGCGGTGGTCTATTATGCCGGCCATGGCTTCGAGATCGGCGGGGTGAACTACCTCGTTCCCGTTGATGCCAAGCTCGCCGTCGACCGCGACGCCGAGACGCAAGCGGTCGCGCTGGAGCAGGTGATCGCGGCGGTGGGCGCTGCGCGAAAAGTACGCCTGGTGATCCTGGATGCCTGCCGCGACAATCCGTTTGCGCCGATCATGCAACACACGCTGTCGCTGAAGCTGGTCGACAAGGGCTTTTCCAACATCGAGCCCGGCGCCGGCTTCATGGTGGTCTACGCCGCCAAGCACGGCGAGACCGCGATCGACGGCGACAACGGCGCCGACAGCCCGTTCTCCACCGCACTCGCCCGCGAGATCAAGGAGCCGAAGGTCGAGATCCGGAAGCTGTTCGACATCGTCCGCGACGACGTCTGGTCCGCCACCAGGCACGTGCAACAGCCGTTCACCTACGGCTCGCCGCCGGGGCGCGAGGATTTTTCTTTCGTCGCGGGGAAGTGAGATTTTGTAGCCCGGATGGAGCGCAGCGAAATCCGGGAATCGCGAGCGCGGAGCCACCCCCGCATTACGCTGCGCTCCATGCGGGCTACGGCAGCGCCGTAGGGTGGGCAAAGCGAAGCGTGCCCACGCGCTGATTGCTTAAGGAGAGAGATCGTGGCCACGGCGCGTTGCGCCTTTGCCCACCCTACAGCAGCGGAGTTTTAGACCACAATACTCAACCGTTTCGCCGCGCGTGTGATCCCCGTATAGAGCCACCTCGCCCTCGACTCCTGAAACGCAAAGCTCTCGTCGAACAGCACGACGTCGTCCCATTGCGAGCCCTGCGACTTGTGCACGGTCAGCACGTAGCCATAGTCGAACTCGTCATAGGGCTTGCGCTGCTCCCAGGCGATCTGCTCGATGCCGCCCTCGAAGCAATCGGCGCGCACCGAGACTTTCGTCACCTTGTGGCCGAGCTCTTCATCCGGCGACAGCCGCATCGAGAGGATGCGCGATTTCGAGCGCGAGATGTTGCGGGACTTGACGCGCCACAGGCCGCCGTTGAACAGGCCCTTCTTGCGGTTGTTGCGCAGGCACACCAGCTTGTCGCCGGCGACCGGAAAGACGTCCTCGATATTCTGCCGCTGCCGCACCCGCATATTGTAGGCGCGTCTTGTGTTGTTGCGGCCGACCAGCACCTGGTCGGCGCCCATGACGCGATCGGGGTCGAGCTCCTTGCGCGAGACCACCTCGCTCTCGCCGTAACGGCCGATGTCGAGCTCGCGGCCCTCGCGCACGTCCATCGACATCCGCACGATCGGATCGTCCTGGGCCTGGCGATGCACCTCTGTCAGCATCGCGTCCGGCTCGGAATTGGTGAAGAAGCCGCCGCCCTGGATCGGCGGCAGCTGCGCCGGATCGCCCAGCACCAGGAGCGGACAATCGAACGACATCAGGTCGCGGCCGAGTTCGGCATCCACCATCGAGCATTCGTCGATCACGATCAGCTTGGCTTTTGAGGCCGGCGCATCGTCCCACAATTCGAAGCTCGGCTGCTCCTCGCCGGATTCGCGGGCGCGGTAGATCAGCGAGTGGATGGTGGAGGCGTCATCGCACCCCTTGTTGCGCATGACGAGGGCCGCCTTGCCGGTGAAGGCGGCAAACTTCACCTCGCCGTCGACGCCCTCGGCGATATGCCGCGCCAGCGTGGTCTTGCCGGTGCCGGCAAAGCCGAACAGCCGAAACACCGGCGGCGTGCCGTTGCGCCCGGGTTTTGCCTTGAGCCAGTCGCCAACGGCCTTGAGCGCGGCATCCTGATGCGGAGTGAAAGTGGCCATATCTGTCTTGAGGAGGGGCGAAACGATGCGATTCGCCTGATCTCAAAACTAACCATTCCCCCCAAGGGTTCAAGCGCGGGGAGGCCGAGCTGTTGCCCCTGATCGCCGGCACAAGTTTGGATTGTGCCGGCATGGAGCCGATGCGAGAATTGGATGTCAAAGGGGAAGCGCAATAATGGGGCTCACGGCCATCGATCTCGGGCTTCGCGGCGCGGCCAGCGGCGTCTTCCTGTTGATCATTTTGGTGGCGCTGCAGCGTCGTGCCACCAGCCAGCAGGCCTTGCTGGGCATGGCCATGTCTGCCGGAGGCGCGTTCTACGCCATCGCGACCGCGCCTTACTTTCCCAAATCGTCATGGTGGTGGGTGTTGCCGATCCTGTCAGGGCAACCGGCCCTGTTCTGGCTGTGGGCACGTGCAGCGTTCGACGACGATTTCGTGCTGAGGCGATGGCACCGCGCCGTGTTGCTGGGCATCGTGGCCTTCGGCTTCGCGCTCACACTGGGCTGGGCCTACACGCCCGCTTTGGCCAGGGTCGGCGGCCAAGGCCTGGCGCTGCTCAATCTGGCGCTGGCGCTCGCGGCCGCGGTTCAGACGGTCAAGACCTGGCGTGCCGATCTGGTGGCGCGGCGCCGCCGGCTGCGGCTGGCGATATTGGCGATCAATGTCGGGCTCATCACTGTCTTCGTCGGCGCCGGCTTCGCCGCAATTCCCGTCGCTGTTCCCGGCGCGCCCGGCAGCCTTCCGGTCGCGCTCGTCCTGTGTGTGGTGGCGATGATGGCGGCAGTGACCTCTCTCGCCACGCCGCCGGCCGTGCCCGCCAATGACGCCACGGCGGCCATCGCATCCGGCGACGTGCGCGGGGCCGATCGTGCTGCGACGGCTCGGGTTGTGGTCGACCCGATCCTGCTGCGGCGCCTCGACCAGCTCATGAGCGTGGAGCGCACCTACCGGCAGGAAGGTCTTGCGATCGGGGCGCTGGCGGCGCGGCTCCAGGTTCCCGAGCATCGGTTGCGCCAGGCCATCAACGAGGGCCTCGGCTATCGGAACTTCAATGCGTACCTCAACCATTATCGTATCGAGGACGCCAAACTGGCGCTCTCCGATGTGACGCAACGGGAGGTCCCGGTGCTGACCATCGCCATGGATGCGGGCTTCCAGTCGATCGGACCTTTCAACCGCGCCTTCAAGGCGGAGACCGGGCTCACGCCGACCGAATTCCGGCGCGAGGCGCTGAGCCGGCCGGTTTTGGCCGACATCGGCGAGCCGCAACGAGAAATCGGCTAGCCGATTTTTGGATCGGGCGAGAGGAGCACGCCCTGCCAGGACAGATTGTGCGGCAGAAAGCCAGCCACCGAGAGCCCGTCCATGTCCCATTCGAGCGCAGTCACTCCCGCATCCGAACGTCTTCACGCCCTCGATGCCCTAAGGGGCATCGCGCTGCTGCTTGGCATCGTCCTGCACGCGACATTGTCGTTCGTGCCGTCCTCGCCCCGGTTCTGGGTCATCCAGGACACGCATCCAAGCCTGATCCTGAGCCTGCTGTCTTTCGCCATCCATGTCTTCCGGATGACGACGTTCTTCCTGATGGCCGGCTTCTTCGCCCGCATGAGCTTCCATCGCCGCGGCGCCTTCGACTTTGTCAAGGACCGGCTGCAGCGGATCGCGCTGCCGCTCGTGATCGGCTGGCCGCTGCTGTTCGTGCCGATCGCCCTGGTGATCAGCTGGGCCGGAAATTTTCCGAATGGCGGTTCGATCCAATGGGCGTCCAGCTGGCTGCCGCCCTTGCCGAATTTCCGCCTGACCCATCTCTGGTTTCTCTATGTGTTGCTGCAGCTCTATGCCGCCACGCTGCTGCTGCGGGGCGCGATCGTCTGGCTCGACGCGTCGGGCTCGCTGCGAACCGTCATCGACCGCCTCTTTGCGCGGATCATCCGCCATCCGCTGGCGCCGCAGGTGCTGGCGATCCCGATCGGCATCGCCTTCTGCCTCGACCCAAGATGGGTCAATGTGATGGGGGTGAGGACGCCGGATCAGTCGCTCATCACCAATGCGCAGGCCTGGATCTGTTTTGGTACCGCCTTTGGCGTCGGCTGGCTGCTGCACCGGCAGATCGATCTGCTGCGCATCCTCGAGCGGCGCTGGCTTGTGCATCTCCTGACTGCGCTCTGTCTGATCATGGTCGGCTTCGTCTTGTCGGGCGTGATGCTGTCAGCCCCGGGTGCGCCCAAACTGCCATACAGCTTCGCCACGCTCCGGCTCGTCTCCGCCATCCTCTATGCGCCCGCGATCTGGATAACGACCTTCGCCGCGCTCGGGCTTGCGCTCCGTTTCATGTCCGGCTTCAGTCCGACATGGCGCTATCTCGCCGATGCCTCCTACTGGCTCTATCTGATCCACCTGCCGATCGTGATGGCGTTGCAGGTCGCGCTGTCGCAGCGCGACTGGCCCGCTTTGGTCAAATTCGCAATCATTCTCGTCGTTGCGATTCCGCTGATGCTTGCGAGCTATCATCTGATGGTGCGCTTCACCTTCGTCGGCGCGGTGCTGAATGGCCGCCGCGCAATGAGGCGCGTTCTCCCGCAAGGCGGAATTGCGACTGCGTAGACAGCGCCGCCTCACACATTAAGATGCCCGCAACAAGAACAAGCGGGCAAGAAAACTGGGAGACGCGTCATGAAGTTCGGCATCTTCTATGAGCTGCAACTGCCGCGGCCCTGGGTGGCCGGCGACGAGCTCGCCCTTTACCAGAACGCGCTCTCGCAGATGGAACTCGCCGACCGTCTCGGCTACGACCATGCCTGGGTGGTCGAGCATCACTTCCTCGAGGAATATTCGCACTCGCCTTCACCGGAATCGTTTCTTGCCGCCGCGAGCCAGCGCACCAAAAACATCCGCCTCGGCCACGGTATCCTCCAGCTCACCACCAACCATCCGGCACGCGTCGCCGAGCGTGTCGCGGTGCTCGACCTGCTCTCCAACGGCCGCTGCGAGTTTGGCATGGGCGAGAGCGCCTCGATCACCGAGCTGACGCCGTTCGGCCGCGACATGGAGACCAAGAAGGAGGTGTTCGAGGAGGCCGTCGCTGCGATCTTCCCGATGTTCAAGGACGCAGGCTCGGAGCATCACGGCAAATATTTCGACATCCCCTTGCGCAACGTCGTGCCGAAGCCGGTGCAGAAGCCGCACCCGCCGCTGTGGATGGCCTGCTCGCAGCTGCCGACCATCGAGCGCGCCGGCCGCCACGGCTTTGGTGCGCTCGGCTTCCAGTTCGTCAGTGCCGATGCTGCGCATGCCTGGGTGCACGCTTACTACAACGCCATGACGAAACGGCTGCACAAGCTCGCCGACTACGAGATCAACCCGAACATGGCGTTGGTGTCGTTCTTCATGTGCGCCAGGACGGATGAGGAGGCGCGTGCCCGCGCCGACGGCGCCACCTTCTTCCAGTTCGCGCTGCGTTTCTACGGTGCCGCGCAGAACCGCCAACGTCCGGCGCCGTACACGGTGAACATGTGGGACGAATACAACAAGTGGAAGCGCGACAATCCGGAGGCGCAGGAGGCCGCGCTGCGCGGCGGCCTGATCGGCTCACCCGAGACCATCAGGCGAAAGCTGAAGCGCTTCCAGTCCTCGCATATCGACCAGGTCATCCTGCTCAATCAGGCCGGCAAGAACAGCCACGAGCACATCTGCGAATCGCTCGAGCTGTTCGGCCGCGAAGTGATGCCGGAGTTTCAAAACGATCCGGCCCAGGCTGCCTGGAAGAGCAGCGTGATGAGCGGCGAGATCCAGCTCGAAGAGATCGATACTGAAGCCTTCACGGACCGCTACGGCAAGCTCGCGATCACTGTCGCCCCAGTGAAGGCCGCAGCCGGGTAGGGCTGCCCACCTCCACATCGTCGTCCTGGCTTTCGCCAGAACGTCTGCGAAGTGCTGCGCTTGCTCGCTGGGCCTGGTCACCTGAATTGCGATCGAAGTTCCGCCAGCTCTATTGCGTCGTTCTGTTGCTGCTGAAGATGAACGCCGCCTGAAACAAGCTCCCGCTGTCGGTGCGCACCTCGACCGCAACGTCTTCCCGTTCCTCCAGGCTTGCGAGATCGCGCGCCAGGCCTGCCAGCGTCTCGGCTGCTTCTACTTCAGCTTCGCGCTGAGTTGGAAACTCCAGCCCTTCCTCGTCCGGATAGAGCCCGGTGCTGTCCCTGATGTCGAAATAATAGCGCATCACCGCATCACCCTCTGATGTGGCCCTGCTTCAACACCAGCGTTCGCAGGCGGTTCCTGATCACCGAGGGCGCCACCAGGTTCAATGCGAATCTGATAGGGACAGTGCAGCTGTCGCTTCTCACCTTGGGGAGATCGGAGCCTGGCTCGCGGACGCCGAAATCTGTGGAAGGGGCAGCTTGCGTTCGGGGAGCTTCTTCTTCGGAGGCGCCGGCAACAAGCCTTCCCTGATGGCCTGCTTGCGGGCGAGCTTGCGAGCCCGCCTGATGGCTTCGGATTTCTCGCGCGTCTTTCTCTCCGAAGGCTTCTCGTAAGCGCGCCGCTGTTTCATTTCGCGGAAGACGCCTTCCCGTTGCATCTTCTTCTTCAGGACACGAAGCGCCTGGTCGACATTGTTGTCGCGGACAAGAACCTGCATGGAAACTCCTCGCTGGGCTGCAAGATGGAATGATCCTGCACGCAGCCGATTGCGCAGGAGACCGGTGACGAATGGGAGAATGAGGGCGACCGCTGATGTCTTCGCCGGCCTCGAGCGCGCAGTTTGCGTGTTACGGCGATGCGGTTCAGTGGCGACGACGTGACCACCCCCGCGCGGCCAAGTCAACGACCAAGTCAATCGATAAAGGCCTTTGCGCGTGCCGGCGTTCCGTCTGGAAGGGCGCCAGAACAGCGTCAAAACCGCCGCTTTGAAAACAAATTGGCCGTATTCCTTGCAAAAGCGCAGATGTCGTGTATATTCACGTCATTCGATTAGCCGCTGTGCCTTGTTGATCGCGCCTGCGGGCTCCTTTTCCAAAGACATCGACGAAGTTGAAACGACCGCGTGATTGTCGCGCGGCACGCGCTTGCGCGCTTTGGAGAAGAGCATGACGACAGGTACAGTGAAGTGGTTTAACGGCCAAAAGGGCTTCGGATTCATTCAGCCGGACGATGGCAGCAATGATGTGTTCGTTCACATCAGTGCGGTCGAACGCGCCGGCCTTGCGGGTCTCGGTGAGGGCCAGAAGGTCAATTTCGAGGCCAAGACCGACAAGATGCGGGGCAAAGTCAGCGCAGAGAATCTCTCGCTGGCCTGATCTCGCTGCGCCGTTTCACGGATGTACTGAAACGGCTGTGATGCCCGCTCGATCCCCGGATTGAGCGGGTTTTGCCGATTGCACGACAGGGTGAAGGATGAACGCCAGGAAATCGGCTGTACCGTCGCCTGAAGCAATTGCGCGCTCTCATCGCCAGCGTCTGGCGGCCGAAGAGGGCGCACGGGCGATCGCGGATGTCGAACGGCAGGGTGTCGAGGTTCGCAAGAACATGGCGCGACTGCGCGAGTTGCGCGAAGCCAAGGAAGCCGCTGACGCCGTTATTGCAGCAAGTTTGCCAGCACCGGCGCTGAAGAAGCGTGCAAGGAAGTCGCCGCGATAACCCAGGTCAGTGATCGTCTCAAGGATCGTCCCAAGCCGGAGTGCTGATCGTGCCCAGAGTGAAGTCGGACGGCGGTGGAACCATCACCTTCACGCTCGCGCACGGGGCGGCGCGGCAGATATGCAGACTTACGACGACGTTCCAGACCGAGAAGCAGGCCTTCAGCTATCTTCACAAATATCGCACCGAGTTCGAGCGGATCGCGCGGGCGCGCCTTGCTTCCGGGGAGCTCGAAGACGGGGTCGTCAATCTCTCGATGCTCTAGAAGCTATTTGGAAGACTCTTTTGCGCGGTCTTCCCGTGCCAGACGCTCCGCCTTCAGGCGTTCGCGATTTTCTTGAAAGGTTCGCTCCGCTTTTGCGTAGTCGGTCATTGGCTTGGCTTTGGCGGTCGGCTTGAAAGCATTGTTGGCGTCCCGCAGATGGCGGGCCTTCGCGTCTTTTCTGATCATAGTCCCTCCATGAGCCCGACGATCCTCCGCCGGCATCTTGCGACCGCCCGTCAGGACGGTGCCTGCAGTCCAGGCGACGTCAGCTACTTGTTGACTTCGCCGGCGACGTCAAGCTGCCGCGCTTTTTGCAAGAGCTCGGTGCGGCGGACACCAAGGGGCATTTCCTTGGCCTGCTGGCGTAAACTGATCGCCTCTTGCGCCAGGCGATATTCGAATGTGTTCGATTGCTCCGGGGATCGTTGAGTTGACATGCTCATGCTCCGCTGTGGGGGTTGAGCGGGAGCGCGACATGCGTTCACATCACCGATAGATGCCAAGAGCCGCTCGATGGCGGTGAGACTGTGCGCTGTTGTCCGCGGGATAGCGAGCGCTTTGTTCGAGTTCCCGGCAGGAACAGGATGCGCCGTCAGTTTCTGTTGCGGGCCGATGGTGGACACGTGCTGTCGCGCAATATCAACGTGGCGGGAAGCTCGATATCCTTGCGCACCGCGGACTTCTCCGTCGTCATCAGTGCAATCAGCTCGGCGGCCGCGCTGGCGCCGAGTTCCCGACGCGGCTGCACAATGGTGGTCAAGGTCGGCTCGCAATAATCCGCATAGGGAATGCCGTCAAAGCCGACGACGGAGAGATCGTGCGGGATCCGCAGTCCCCCCGACTGCAGGGTCTTGATCAGGCCGATCGCCATCTCGTCATTGGCGGCAAACAAGGCGGTCGGACGGACCTCCGGGCTGAGCGCAAGCAGCGCCCGGCCGGCCTCGACACCGGTTCGAAAGGTGAAATCGCCTGATATGATCAAGCCGCCCGCTGCAGCAATGCCGGCCTCTTTCAGGGCCTGCTTGTAACCTTCGAGACGCTGTCGTTCCAGGATTGTCGATTGCGGTCCCGACAGATAGGCGATGCTGGTATGCCCGAGCTTGATCAGATGCCGCACCGCCTCGCGTGCGGCGCCGACATTGTCGATGCAAACCTGCGGGAAGCTCGCGCCGGGAATATATTCGCAGGCCCCCACCAGCGGCACGTGCGCGTCGCGCAAGTCGCGGTCGCGACTGCGGATCACGTGACCGCACAGCAGCAGCACGCCGTCGGCCTGGCCGGCACAGACCAGGTCGACATAGCGCGCCTCCTTCTCGGGCGGACCGGCCAGATTGGCAATGACGAGACCGTAACCGGCGGCTGACAGCGTATCGTCGATGCCCTGCAGGATCTCTGCGAAGAACGGGTTGGCGATGTTGGGCACTGCCACAAGCACCACCATGGTCTTGCGGACGCGCAGATTCCTTGCCGAGATGTTCGGCGTATAGGAGGTGTCGCGGACCGCGGCGAGCACGCGGTTGCGCGTTTCCTCGCTCACCACTTCGGGCCGCGCCAGCGTCCGGCTCACGGTCGCGACCGACACGCCGGCAAGCCGCGCAACGTCGGCGATCTTCGCGGGCGGCCGACGGCTCTCCTTGGTGCGCTTGCTCATCTGCTGATCCAGATCCGGGCGGCCCTCGCCGCGCTTGCAAATTCCCACGGTTGTGATACGATCCTATGTAATCGATTACATGAACCTGTAAAGGGTCATCTGCCCGCAAACGGGCTTACACGGGAGGGAAGTCATGAAGCGAACGCTGCTTGCCGCGGTGGCCGTTGCCACGACGGCGCTTGTCTCGTTGCCGGCCAACGCCCAGGAGATGAAGGCGGAGGTGATCCACTGGTGGACCTCCGGCGGTGAGGCCGCCGCCGTGAAGGTGTTTGCCGACCAGTTCACCAAGGCAGGCGGCACCTGGATCGATAGCGCCGTCGCCGGCGCGGCGAACGCACGAAACGCAGCGATCACCCGCACCGTCTCCGGCAATCCGCCGACCGCCATGCAACTCAACACCGGCAAGCAGTTCGACGAATTGGTGGAAGGCGATTTGCTCGCCGATGTCGATGCGGTCGCAGCCGAAGGCAATTGGAAAGGCGTGATGCCCGCCGCGATCATTGCCGCGGCGACCCGCAACGGCAAGATGTATGCGGTGCCGATCAACATCCACGGTCAGAACTGGCTCTGGTACAACAAGGCCGTGCTCGCCTCCGTCGGCGCCGACGAGCCGAAGAGCTGGAATGACGCGCTCGTCATTCTCGACAAGCTCAAGGCCGACGGCAAGGTGATCCCGCTGGCCTTCTCGGGCCAGAAGAACTGGGAGCAGAATCTGTTCAACGCGGTCATGATCGGCGTCGGCGGCGCGCAGATGTGGACCGGCATCCTCGGCAAGCGCGACGCGGCGCTGGCGCAGAGCCCCGAGTTCAAGACGGTCGCCGTCACCTACAAGAAGCTGAAGGACTATGTCGATCCCGGCGCGCCCGGCCGCAACTGGAATGACGCGACCAACATGGTCATCCAGGGCAAGGCCGCGATGCAGATCATGGGCGACTGGGCCAAGGGCGAGTTCGTCGCCGCCGGCAAGGTCCCCGACAAGGACTATGGCTGCACCGTGCTGTCCAATGGCAGCGGCGGCTATGTGATGGGCGGCGACGTGTTCGTCTTCCCGAAAGCCAAGGACCCCGCCACCACCAAGGCGCAGATGACCTTGGCGAAATTGATGCTGACACCGGAGACGCAGATTCAGTTCGCGCTGAAGAAGGGCTCGATCCCGGTGCGGAGCGATGTCGATGCGTCAGCCCTGGACGCGTGCGCCCAGAAGGGCATGCGCTATGTCGCCGACAAGGCCCAGCAAATGCCGTCCGGCGACATGTTGGCGCCGCCCGCTCTGACCGGCGCGCTGCAGGATGCCATCTCGCAATATTGGAACACCAATATGAGCGCCGATGAATTCTCCGCCAAGGTTGCTGCGGTGCTGAAATCCGCGGAGTGAAGCATCGCAAGGGGCGGCCGGCGAATGGTCGGCCGCCTCTCCTGATCCGTCGATCTCTCTCCAACCGGGCGATACGATGCGTCTTTCGCTGACCTCCCGATTGTCCGTCCTCTCGGCGCTCCTGCCGGCGCTGATGGTGATGCTCGTCGTCTATATCGGTGCCACGAGCTGGACGGCGTGGATGTCGCTGACCAATTCGCGGATGCTGCCGAACAACAATTTCGTAGGCTTCCGGCAATATCAACTGCTGTTCAGCAACGATCGCTGGCTCACCTCGGTCCACAACATCGTCGTCTACGGCGTGCTGTTCGTCTCGCTGGCGCTGCTGATCGGGTTCCTGCTGGCGGTCGCGATCGACCAGCGGGTGCGAGCCGAGGACACCATCCGCTCGATCTACCTCTATCCCTATTCGATGTCCTTCGTGGTCACGGGGCTGGTGTGGCAGTGGCTGCTGAACCCGACGCTCGGCGTCCAGTATGTGCTGCGCAGCTGGGGCTTCGCGGGTGCAAGTTTCGACTGGATCGTGCGGCCGGAGACCGCGATCTACTGCCTGGTGATCGCCGGCGTCTGGCAGGCCTCGGGCCTGGTGATGGCGATCATGCTGGCGGGCCTTCGCGGCATCGACGATGAAATCTGGAAGGCGGCGCGGGTTGACGGCCTGCCGAAATGGCGGGTCTACATCTCCATCATCATCCCGATGATGGGCGCCAGCTTCGCGACGGCGGCCGTGCTGCTCTCGACCGCCGTCGTGCGTCTCTACGACCTGTCGGTGTCGATGACCAATGGCGGCCCCGGCATCGCGTCCGAAGTGCCCGCCAAATTCGTCATGGACCATCTGTTCGAGCGGGCCAATATCGGCCTTGCGACCGCGGCCGCCACCACCATGCTGGTGACCGTGATCGCAGTCGTCGCGCCCTATCTCTATTGGCGCGCGCGCAAGGGAGAGGTGCGATGAGCGCGATCACTCTTGGCGCGGTCAGGCCAAGATTCAGGCCAAGGCGCATCAGCCCGGCGCGCTGGGGCCTCTATGCCTTCATCCTGATCACGGCACTGTATTTCCTGCTGCCGCTTTATGTCATGATCGTCACGTCGCTGAAGCCGATGGCGGAGATCCGGCAGGGCCATCTGCTCGCGCTCCCGGCCTCGCCGAGCCTCGCGGCATGGGTCAAGGCCTGGACGTCGGCCTGCACCGGCCTCACCTGCGAGGGCATCAGGACCGGTTTTTTCAATTCGCTGCGCATATTGCTGCCGTCGGTGGTGATCTCGATCGTGGTGGGATCGTTGACCGGCTACGCGCTGTCGCTGTGGCGCGTGCGCGGCGCAAACATCCTGTTCGGCGCGATGATGATCGTCGCCTTCATCCCGTACCAGGTGTTCATCTATCCGCTGGTGCGGGTGTTCTCCTTCACCGGGCTCGGCCAGTCGCTTGCCACCATCGTGACCATTCACACGATCTTCGGGCTTCCGACCATGACGCTGCTGTTCCGCAACTACTTCGCCTCGCTGCCGGTCGAATTGTTCAAGGCCGCGCGCATCGACGGCGCGGGCTTCTACCAGATCTATGCCCGCATCATGATGCCGATGGCGACGCCGATGATCGTCGTCGCGGTGATCCTGCAGACCACCGGCATCTGGAACGATTTCATCCTCGGCCTGGTGTTCGCTGGCCGCGACAATCTGCCGATGACCGTGCAGCTCAACAACATCGTCAACTCGACGCAGGGCGAGCGCGCCTACAATGTCGACATGGCGGCCACGCTTCTGACCGCACTGCTGCCGCTCGTGATCTATTTCGGCTCCGGCCGCTGGTTCGTTCGCGGCATCGCCGCGGGCGCTGTGAAGGGCTGAGGCAACATGGAACGCTCCAACGTCGATATCACGAAGCTGCAGATCGGCTTTGGCGGCTTGAAGGTTCTGGAAAACCTCGACCTTCATGTCGACGCCTCCGAATTCCTCGTGCTGCTCGGCCCCTCCGGCTGCGGCAAGTCGACCCTGCTGAACGCCATCGCCGGACTGATCGAGGTCAAGGGCGGCCAGATCCGGATCGGCGATCGCGACGTGACCTGGGCCGAGCCGAAGGATCGCGGCATCGCCATGGTGTTCCAGAGCTACGCGCTCTATCCGCGCATGAGCGTGCGCAAGAACCTGTCCTTCGGGCTGAAAGTCGCGCGCACGCCGCAGGACGAGATCGACAGCCGAGTCGGCGAGGCCGCAAAGATGCTGCGGCTGACCGAGCTGCTCGACCGCCGTCCGTCCGAACTCTCCGGCGGGCAGCGCCAGCGCGTCGCGATCGGCCGCGCGCTGGTGCGTCATGCCGGCGTCTATTTGTTCGACGAGCCGCTCTCCAATCTCGACGCCCAATTGCGTGCCGAGCTCAGGGTCGAGATCAAGCGCCTGCACGCGCGCCTCGGCGCCACCATGATCTACGTAACGCACGACCAGATCGAGGCGCTCACCCTTGCCGACCGTATCGCCGTCATGCAGGGCGGCGTCATCCAGCAGCTCGATACGCCGAAGAAGATCTATCGCGAGCCGGCCAACCGCTTCGTGGCCTCCTTCGTCGGCTCGCCCGCGATGAATTTCCTGCGCGGCCGGATCCTCCGCGATGGCGCCCCGGTGTTCATCGCCGGTGACGTCAGGTTCGACCTGAACGGCTACGCGTTCCGCATCCCGCCATCAGATGCGCCGGCTATCCTCGGTATCCGCCCCGAGCACATCGAGATCGTCGGCTCCGAGCATCCATCCGCCGTGACGGCACGTGTCGAGATGGTGGAACCGATGGGCGCCGACGCGCTGATCTGGTGCCGCCTTGCCGACGGGACCGCGTTCTCCTTCCGCGCCGATGCCGATGCAAAGGCGGGTGCGGGCGATAGCCTTGCCTTGCGGTTTCCAGCCGAAGCCTTCTCCCTGTTCGACGACCAGAGCGGACAGCGTCTTTAACTCCGCAACCCACCTCGCAAGAGACCCCAGCATGACCACGCCGATAGACCTCCTGTCCTTCCAGCTCTATTCCGCCCGTTCGATCGAACCGCTCGAGGCGCAGTTCAAACTGCTTGCCGGCCTCGGCTACAGGATGGTCGAGCCCTGGGGGGCGCTGTTCAACGACCCCAATACGTTGAAGCGGCTGCTCCAGCAGTATGGCATGACCGCGCCGAGCGCGCATGTCGGGCTCGACCGGCTGCGCGCCGACGCCGCCGGCACCGCGAAGCTCTGCAAGGGATTGGGGATCGATACGGTCTTTGCCCCGGCGCCGCCACCCGGCGAACGCGAGGGTGGCGAGACGGAGTGGCGCGGCATCGGGCGCGAGCTGGCCGCGATCGGCAAGGCGGTAACAGGCGAGGGGCTGCGCTTCGGCTGGCACAACCACCATTGGGAATATGGCCGCGCCGCGAGCGGGCTGAGCTATCTCGAATGCCTGTTCGAGGAAGCACCCGAGCTGGTCTGGGAGGCGGATCTCGCCTGGATCGTGCGCGGCAACGGCGATCCGGTCGCCGAAATCAAGAAGCACGCGCGGCGCCTGGTCGCCTGCCACATCAAGGACCTCGCACCTTCAGGGCAATGTCTGGACGAGGACGGCTGGGCCGATCCCGGCCACGGCACCATGGACTGGGCGGCGTTGCTGGCCGCGATGAAGGAAGCGAACGTGTCGCTGTTCGTCGCCGAACATGACAAGCCGAACGACGTCGCCCGCTTCGCGCGCCGGGCGCGCGAGACCGTGGCCGCTTGGAACTGACGGAATGAGTGACATGAGCAAGCTCGGCGTCGGCGTCATCGGATGCGGCAACATCTCGACGATCTACCTGCGGAACATGCCGAACTTCCGCGATCTCAGGCTGGTCGCCTGCGCCGATCTGCGCCCCGAGGTCGCGCGCGACCAGGCCGGGCTGTTCGGCATCGAGGCCTTGACGATCGAGGCGCTGCTGGCGCGTCCCGACATCCAGATCGTCGTCAATCTCACCACCCCCAACGCGCATTTCGCGGTCAGCCACGCCGCGCTGACCGCCGGCAAGCATGTGTTCGGCGAGAAGCCGATCACGGTCGAGGCCGCCGATGCAGCCGCGCTGGTCGCCGAAGCTGCGCAGCGCGGCCTCAAGCTCGGCTGCGCGCCCGACACGTTCCTCGGTGGCGGCGGCCGGACCGCGCGCGAGCTCGTCGATGCCGGCAGGATCGGGAAGGTGCTGTACGGGACCTGCTTTCTGATGTCGCACGGGATGGAGCACTGGCACCCGGACCCCACCTTCTTTTTCAAGCCTGGCGGCGGACCCATCCTCGACATGGGGCCTTATTACCTGGCGGCCCTGATCAATCTGTTGGGATCGGTGACGCATGTGCAGGGACGCGCGAGTTCCGGCTTCGCCACGCGGCTCGTCTCCTCGAAAGGGCCGATGAACGGCAAGTCGATTACGGTGGAGACTCCGACGACGGTGATGGCGCTTCTTCACTTCGAGACAGGCGCCGACATCGTCTTCACCATGAGCTGGGACGTGTGGAAGCACGGACATGCACCGATCGAGCTGTACGGCACCGAGGGATCGCTGCGCGTGCCGGATCCGAACTTCTTCGGAGGCGTGGTGCAATATACCGAGAAAAGCAGCGACTGGATTTCGCTCGCAGCCGATGACCGCGCGTTCGGCAAGCCGAATTGGCGCTCGCCGAACTGGCCCGATCACATGCCGAGCCAGGCCAATTACCGCTGCCTCGGTGTCGCTGACCTCGCCAGCGCGGTGTTGCATGGCACGCCGCATCGCGCCTCCGGCGCGCTGGCAAGCCATGCGCTCGAGGTGATGCACGCCACCCTGAAGGCGGGTGTCGAGGGCGGCGAGATCGCCGTGCAATCGCGCGTCGATCGGCCCGCCGCCATGTCCGAGACCGACGCCCTGGCGCTGTGGGCGGCGGAGACGTTCTGAGGCCCGACAGGGGTGGCGGCCTCGCCGTATCGTTGCTCAGGCCGCCACGCGAAACAAGCAAGAAGGAATCATGCGATGAAGATGATCAAGGGACCGGCAATTTTCCTCGCCCAGTTCGCATCCGACACGGCGCCGTTCAATTCCTTCGATTCAATCTGCAAATGGGCCGCCTCGCTCGGCTATATCGGCGTCCAGATTCCGAGCTGGGATGGGCGGCTGTTCGACCTGAAGAAGGCGGCGGACTCGCAAGGCTACGCCGACGAGGTGAAGGGTGTCGCTGCCCGTCACGGTCTCGCGATCACGGAGCTTTCGACCCATCTCCAGGGCCAGCTTGTCGCCGTTCATCCGGCCTACGACGCCGTGTTCGACGGCTTCGCCGTGCCTGAAGTGCGCGGCAATCCGAAAGCGCGCACCGAATGGGCCGTCGACCAGGTCAAGTCGGCGATCCGCGCCTCGAAGCGCCTCGGGCTCAGCGCGCACGCGACTTTCTCAGGCGCACTCGCCTGGCCCTATATTTATCCGTGGCCGCAACGTCCGCCCGGCCTCGTCGAGGAGGCCTTCGACGAGCTCGCCAGGCGATGGCGGCCGATCCTCGACCATGCCGACGCGCATGGCGTCGATATCGCCTACGAGATTCACCCCGGCGAAGATCTGCACGACGGCGTCTCCTATGAGATGTTCCTCGAAAGGGTGAACAACCATCGCCGCGCCAACCTGCTCTACGACCCCTCGCACTTCGTGTTGCAGCAGCTCGACTATCTCGACTACATCGATATCTACCACGACCGCATCAAGGCCTTTCACGTCAAGGACGCCGAGTTCAACCCGACCGGCAGGCAGGGCGTCTATGGCGGCTTCCAGAGCTGGGTGAACCGGGCCGGCCGCTTCCGTTCGCCGGGTGACGGGCAGATCGATTTCGGTGCGGTGTTCTCGAAGCTGACGCAGTATGATTACGGCAGTTGGGCCGTGCTCGAATGGGAATGCGCGTTGAAGCATCCCGAGGACGGTGCGCGCGAGGGCGCCGAGTTCATCAAAAACCATATCATCCGCGTCACCGAAACGGCCTTCGACGATTTCGCCGGCGCCGGCACCGACGTCGCGATGGTCCGCAAGGTGCTCGGCATCTCCTGAAAGCGAGGCAACAGATGGCAATCGAGGCAGGCAACGAGACCGGGGGTCACCGCCGTATCCGGCTCGGCATGGTCGGCGGCGGGCAGGGGGCTTTCATCGGTTCGGTGCATCGCATTGCTTTCAGGATCGATGACCAGTTCGAGCTCGTGGCCGGTGCACTTTCATCCGAGCCTGGTCGCGCCAAAGCTTCGGCAAAGGAGCTCGGGATCGCCGCGGATCGCGCCTATGGCAGCTTTGAGGAGATGGCCCGAGCGGAAGCCGCCCGGCCTGATGGCATCGAGGCGGTCTCGATCGTCACCCCCAATCACATGCATGGCCCGGTGGCAAAGGCCTTCCTCGCAGCCGGCATCCACGTGATCTGCGACAAGCCGCTGACCACGACCGTCACGGAAGCCGAGGAGCTGGCGGCGCTGGTGCAAAAGACCGGCAAGGTCTTCGTCGTCACGCATAATTATGCCGGCTATCCCATGATCCGCCAGGCCCGCGCCATGGTGGCATCAGGTGATCTCGGCGAGATCAGGCTGGTCCAGGCCGAATATCTCCAGGACTGGTTGACGGAGCGGCTTGAGGCCACGGGCCAGAAGCAGGCGGCATGGCGCACCGATCCGGCCCGCTCCGGCGCCGGCGGCTGCATCGGCGACATCGGGACTCATGCCTATCATCTCGCGTGCTTCGTCAGCGGGCTCCAGCTCGACGAACTGCTCGCCCAGCTCTCGACCTTCGTGCCGGGGCGGCTGCTCGACGACGACGTCCAGATCCTTCTGAGGTGGAAGGGTGGTGCCAAGGGCATGCTGTGGGCGAGCCAGGTCGCGGTCGGCAATGAGAACGGCTTGAAGCTGCGCGTCCACGGCACCAAGGGCGGTCTCGAATGGGCGCAGTCCGATCCGAACTATCTCTGGTTCACGCCCTACGGCCAGCCGAAGCAGCTGCTGACCCGCGCAGGCGCTGGCGCGCTGCCGGAGGCGGGCCGCGTCAGCCGCATCCCGTCAGGTCACCCCGAAGGCTACCTCGAGGGATTTGCGACCATCTATGCCGAAGCCGCGCGCGCCATTCGCGCCGCCGCGGCCGGCGTCGAACCCGATCCGGCGGTGATCTATCCGACGGTGCATGACGGGCTTGCCGGCATGAAGTTCATCGACGCCGCGGTGAAATCATCCGCGGCCAATGGCGCCTGGGTCCGCGTCGGTTGATAAGCTCCGCCCGCAAGGTTTGCAGACAATTTGAGCCTGCTGCTGGCCGTCAGCGACGTTGCCGAGCGCTTCGTCGAGATCCGCTCGGTACGGCAAGGCGGACCGGATTTGTGCCCGTTGAGTTCTTCGCATTTTGGTCCGAAGGGGCCAATAGTCGATGACACATCCTAACGTCCAAGGCACAGCTCTGCGGCGGGTTGCGCGGCGTTCGGATTGATCGGAAATGACAAAGGCCGATCAACCATCAGCATACGTTCGCTTGGCTGCGGAGCGTGCCGTGGGCCTCGCTCGGCGACTTCAGCCGCCTAGCGACGCCCGGCAGCTTTCGAGTCTTCCTTCTGGATCCCGAGGTCTTGTCGTTTGGCCCCTTTCGCCACCGGAAGCCGCCAACCACGTCTGATCGCCATGACCCGAAGCAGGAAGCATGAGATCAGCGCGACTGTCGTCACCGCAGCCACCGGTAACTGCAGCACGTGGCCGATCACCACGATGGCAGCTGCCGCCAGCGCAGCGACCGCGTAGAGGTCGGCGCGCAGGACGGTTGGTATCTCGGCGAGCAGCACGTCGCGCACCATGCCGCCGCCGATCCCGGTAACCATTCCAAGGACGGTGGCCATCACAGGATTGAGCCCGAACGATAGCGCCTTTGACGAGCCTGTGACGGCAAAAAGGGCAAGTCCCGCTGCGTCGAGATAAAGTACCGCGTTCGACATCCGGACGATGACGGGCGAGAAGTAGAAGGTGACGAGCCCTGCGACGAGCGAGACGCCCAGATAACGCCAGTCGCCGACGGCTCCCGGAGGCACCGCGCCTATCAGGAGGTCGCGGGTGATACCCCCCGAGTTTCCTGCTGCGAAAGACAAGACCATGACGCCGAAGAGGTCTAGACCGCGCTTGGTCCCCGCCAATGCCCCGCTGAGTGCGAAGACGAAAGTCCCGGTCAGGTCGAGTACGACAGGCAGCTTGTCCATCACTCGGCTTTCCTTGCCTTAACCCTCGAGCGAGTGAGGGCGGTCCGGCGCTTAGCGTTCACTATGCCGTAAGCCAGGCGCGGGCGGCAACGACCAGCGCTTCGACGCCGGTCCGCAGCGTCGGGTGAAGAACGGGGGCGAATTTGGGACTATGGTTCACCGGAAGTTCGTTGATTCTATTCGCATGCTTGGCCTTCGCGTAAATTTCCGGATCGGTGCCGCCGACGAACCAGAAGACCGAGGGCACATGCCATTCTGAACCGAACGAACCGAAGTCCTCGCTGGCAGGGGCTGGTCCTGTCGCCCGGACACGGTCGGCGCCAAAGTGACTCCGGAATGCGTCCACCACCCGGCTGGTGGCTTCCTGGTTGTTCACGTTCAGAGGGTAGCGATCGATGGTCGTGATCTCCGGCGGCCGCGGCGCTCCAGAAGCTGCTGCCTCGGCATTGGCGATTCGCTCGATCGCAGCCAGCATCCGTGAGCGCACGCCGGCATCGAAGGTCCGCACGTTCAGCTTGATGATGGCTTCGTCCGGGATGACGTTTTCCTTGGTGCCTGCCTGCAGGACGCCCACTGTCAGCACCGCGGCGTCAGCGGCAGCCAGTTCGCGCGAGACGATGGTCTGCAGCCGTAGCACGGTCGAAGCGGCCATCACGACGGGATCAATGCTGGCTTGCGGCATCGAGCCGTGCGCGCCTCGTCCGAACAGGCGTATCTGCAAGCTGTCCGCCGCTGACGTGATCGCGCCGGCGCGGCCGGCGACCGTGCCGGAAGGGCCAACCATGACATGCTGGCCCAGGATCACGTCAGGTTTCGAAAAGCGCTTGAACAGACCGTCGTCAATCATGGCCTGCGCGCCTTCGCCCGTTTCCTCCGCGGGTTGGAAGACCGCCATGAGCGTGCCCCGCCAAGAGGTCTTGGCTTCCGCCATAAGCTTAGTGGCGCCCGCAAGCCATGTGACATGCATGTCGTGGCCGCACATGTGCGACACTGGCACCGTGTTGCCGTCCTTGTCCGTCGCCGTCACCTTGCTCGCATACGCAAGGCCGGTCGCTTCCTGAATCGGCAGCGCGTCCATGTCGGCGCGCAGCATGACCGTGGGTCCCTGGCCGTTTCGAAGAAGTCCAACGACCCCGGTCTTACCTATACCGGTCGTCACTTCGTAGCCGGCGGCGCGAAGCCGGTCCGCCGCCAATCCCGCCGTGCGAGTTTCCTGCATGGAGAGCTCCGGATGCGAGTGTACATCCTTATAGACAGCTTCCAGATCGGGAAGCATTCCGTCGAGGGTTTGCAGAGCCTTGGTCTCGCTCATGGTTCCGATCCTTGTGAGATTTCGCCGAGCTAACTTGCGGCGGTCTGGGATAGCCCATGGTCGCTTTTCCGTTACCGCTTGCTGTTGGCTACGATCCACGATTCAAATGCATCCATGAACTGCTGCAGGAACTTGCGCGTCCCCTCGTTGACGAGCTTGCCATCAGCGTCGAAGAGCTTGTCGGCTCCGCCGAGATAGGCTTCCGGCTGCGGCATCGCTGGCACGTTAAGAAACACCAGAGACTGCCTCAAATGGTGGTTAGCACCGAATCCGCCGATGGCTCCCGGCGAAGCGCTGACGACTGCTCCAGGCTTGCCGTTCCAAGCGCTCCTGCCGTACGGACGCGATCCGATATCGAGCGCGTTCTTCAGTGCGGCCGGCACTGACCGGTTGTGCTCGGGCGTGACGAAGAGAACGGCATCTGCAGCCCTGATGCGCTCACGAAAAGAAGTCCATACAGCAGGCGGCGCCTCGTCACTATCTTGGTTGTAGATCGGGAGCTGGCCTATTTCGATGTCACTGAGCTTCAATGACGCGGGGGCGAGCTGGCCTAGCGCATTCGCCAGTTTGCGATTAATAGACTGCTTCCGGAGACTGCCAACGAGCACCGCGACGTCGCGTGTTTCCGTCATGGTATGCCTCCTTCGGCATCGTTGATCGCGGACGCGCCAAATTCACCAAATCGCAAGCGGCGCCGCATCCTAATTCTTCAGCAGAAAAGCGTCATCTGCGCTGGTCCGGTAGGAGTGCAAGTCACCCCCTCAACGGGCAGAACCGTTCTGGTGCTTCCGAATAAGACCGGCCGAACATGCCAGCCCTTGTGACCTTTTTGAGCGACTTCTTTGCTGGTGAGCCCATCTTGCATCCCGAACCTGCAGAGGTTCGCGCTGTTCCAACACAACACCGTGCTCGCCGCCCACGGGGTCATTGATAAATCCTATCGCTTCACGAGTCCGGAATTGGCCCGAAGGCGAAGGTCGGCTCCGCTGTCCCGTACGTCGGCAGCCGGGATTAGACCGGTCATCCCAAAAGCGCGGCCAAATCGACACGAATGACCCTAACCGGCCATACAGCTACGGGAACTTTATTAGAGCGTTCGCCTGCGCCGCTTGGCCCAAACACCTCGGACTTTCGATCGTTTGCGGCTGCTTCTCTCGACAGTCTCCAATACCCGGGCGCGGAGATTCCGAAGTTCTGCAAGTTGAGAGTTGAGAAGCCAGACCCGTTGGTTCAAGATGACCATACGGTCGCAAATCCGCCCACGACGACTCATTATAAGCCCCAAGAGCTGCAACTGCTGAAAAATACTGACGTCCGTAAAAGCACGTTCAGTTGGAGGCTAGCGTCGTTTTACGTAAAAGATGTGAAGCGGCACACATGCGGCAGGAAAAGTATTCTTCAGTGCAGCCGTCATAAATCCGTAATGTTAGGGCACAGAGCTTCTCGTGGGTGACGGCCTTGTCTGTTGTGGCATCGTCGCCAGTATGGGAGTGCGACATGACGGAAAATACGCAATTGCAGGAAGATCGACGCAGCCGTTTATTGGAAGCCGCGAGCCGCGAGATGGCGCGGTTTGAGCGGCAAGAGAGCGAATTTCGCAAGAAGGATCGCGAGGAGCGCGCGGCCGCATTACGGCTTCCATTGGACCAGATCAATTAGGTGCGTCACATCACCCTCATCTGGCTTCTTTAGCGTGAACGTGCGCCGGGCCGCTCCCTCGTGCTTGCGACCTCGCCGTCCATGCGTTTGCCTTGAAAATAAAGGTCCATCACGTCGGGGTTTACAGAGTGCTCGGCTCGCCGCGCCTCGGCTGCAATGAGTTCAGCATCTAGCGCGTTGGCGAGCCGCGCAATAATCTCGTCCTGCATATCGTCCAACGATAGTACACTGTACGACGGATCAGACGGTAGTGCCAAACACGTTTTGACAGACGCGCGCCCAACCTGACGCCCACTTGTGGCCCTTCGCTGCCGCATCCCACGGCTGAGGATATGTCGGCTATCAGGGTCAGATCGGGCCTAACTTAACTGGGCTAAACCTTTCGCGATTGCCCCGAAGCGGACTTGTTGGCCGTTCTCAAATCTGTGCTGGCAGAGGTTGTTTCTACGCGAACGGTGACCGACGCCGTGTACTAATTCTGTCAATACTGACTTACAAAACGTGGAGGTTGGCATCACCTTCAGAGAAACATTACACCCATCCGGAAGGGTGCGCGCCAGGCCACCCGACAGGACAACTTCAGACCGTGCTCTGGGATGATCAAATCGAAGCTGGCGGGTATTCGGTCGGTCCCGTCAAAGAATTGCAGCGCCGCACCCGAAGTCGAGATATCACGGATCATGCAGGTGATCTTCTTTCCAGCTCTCTCGATGTGCGCCGGCATAGCCGTGCGAACACGCGGTGCATTACGTGTCTCAACCATCGGTCTAACCGCTACAGCAGTCCCCCAAATTGATCCGTATTCGTCAACCGTCTGATTGATCCAGAGCAGTGCCGCCCGGCTATCCAGCCACAATATTGGTCTTCCTCTCCTTCGCCCGGAGTCATGTGCAACAGGAAGCAGTTTTCGCCGCATCGAAATAACGTGTCGCGCGCTTGACGCTCATCTAAAGATTGAACGTCAAGATACGGATATACGTGCGTTGCAATAAGCTTCATGGCTGAAACCTACTTGGAGTAGCTTCACGCGAAAGCTCAGCTCAGTTGATCAACCATCTGACGGGCACGGGCGATGTCATCGATCAGGTGTTCCGCTTGCTGAGTGAATGCAAGGATACACGGATCATCCTTGAAGTCAGACAGAATGATCTGAACGCACCTGTTGGTAAGATCGAGGATCCATAGAGCGCGACGCATGTCTCTTTGGCTCTGAAGATCTACTTCATGCAGATCAGACAATACGTTTGTGAGTCCATGAAGCCGACGAACAGCGGGATGAAATGCAGAAAACCCTCGAACGCGCGGGAAATCGACTAGTTTGGACACCGTTGTCCTCCAAGAATCAAAATATGCATGTAGTATTACGGTAGTAATTTAACGCAACCCTAAGTTTTCGTCGGAACGCTATCGGTTTTCGGCGAGATACGGTAGATCCTTGAAACTGGATTCGGTGGCGATCCTTCAGTTTCCGAACAAGGGGTGGTTCAACTCGGTGGCGGACGGCTCCTGCAAACCCGCGAACTATTCATGAAATTTTTCAAGGCTTAGCGGGACAGTCACCGGCAAGCGGCGCCGTGCCATCAAATTTACCGCTGCTTCGGACTTTACAGCTTGCTGCTGACGCACAGACGGTCAGTGCGGGCTCAAGCCGCCTGATTCAAAACGGATAGCGCTCCAGACCGGCGCGTCGCCTTTTGGCCCTTAGCGTCGAACCTTAACCCTCGGCCTGGCGTCGGCTCTTCGGGGTAGGCCGGATGTGGTCGCGGTCATGGCCAATCGACGCGAATGGCTCAGAGCGGACGCGATCCGTGGTGCCTGCCCACCGAGTCTAAGCTGAAACCTCCGCTATTGCTTTTTCTCGCCCCGCATGTCCTGGCCGTTCTGGTGAAGAACAAGGTGAGAGATTTGCGCGGCATCAGTTGCGAAGAACTCCAACTGGGCGTCCACGACCTTCGTGAAGAACCTGCTCTGAGACTCAGGAAAGAGCGGGATTTTTCGCTGATGGGGCGCCTGCGACATCAGTTGTCCATCCTCCAGGGTGATGGTGAGCGAGAATGTGGGCGTGAGCTCGTAGATGCCGGTGTAGGTCGAGAGGATGGCTGGATCGACCTTGACGCTCGTCCGGACGATCGGATGAAAATCCGGCCAGCCATAGACCGAGGCGATGCTGCGCAGGATCTCGCTGGCCAATAGCTGACCGCCTTGCGCGTTGGTCATGATGACCGCTCCATCGCCACTCTGCTCATAGGCGGCGAGCACTGCTTCAAAACCCTCGTCGATGCCACCGTGCGAGAAGAAGGGATTCTCCGGCGAGCCGCCGATCGGTAAACCCAGACCATGGTTGCCTAGACCGGCGACGAGCATCTGCTTGGTCATCTCAGCCGAAAGCACGCGATTCGAGTCCCCGCGCAGCGAACGCTGGATCTCGATTGCGTATCGCGCAAGGTCGGTCGGCGTCGTCCAAAGTCCGGCAGCCGCCATTTCCGGATAGATGTGGAAGCCGCCCTCTACGGGGGTGCCGTTAGCTTTATAGGGCGTTGCCGCGCCGGAGCGCAGCTCCATTGGCAGCGGTTGTTCGTAGGTGCTGCGGACCATGCCGATCGGCGCCAGCACAGTGTCGTGCATGAGCTTGGGGAACGGTTGATGCGAGACGTCGAGCAGCAATTGCTGCATCACCGTGTAGCCGCCGCCGGAGTATTTCCAACGGCTTCCCGGAGCAGCCTCCAGGCGAACGGGGGCGGTGTTGGCTGGCTTCTCTCCATCCAGGACTTGGACGAGCGTGGGAATCGGAGCACCTGCCGCGTAGCCGGGAAACCCGTGCACAGTGAGCCCGGCGGTGTGACTGAGCAACTCACGTAGCGTAACCACGGCTCCTGGCGCGGCCGCGCTTGCGGGAATCCTCCACGAGGTCAGTGCCTGATTGACGTCCGAGTCGAGCGCCAGCTTGCCTTGCTCGACGAGATGAAGCGCAGCCATCGCCGCGACCGGCTTGCTGATGCTGCCGGCCTGGAACAGGGTATCGGCCGTGACGGGGCCGCCTCCGACTTGTGCGACGCCAAATCCCTGCGCCCATTCGATGGCGCCATTATGGATCACGGCAATGCTGACGCCCGGCACTCGATAAGCGGCCATGCGGTCGTGGAGCGCTTGACACGCATGAGGATCGTCCTTCTCCACGACCTTCGTCTTGAGGCACGCGGCGACATCATTGATACGACGTTGGATTTCTGGCGAGGGCATCGTCTGAGCCACGATCTCTTCTGGTTGAAAGCACAGTCCGGCGACGCATAGCAATGCGGCCAACAAGCGTAATCGCGACACAATCATCGGTTGCTTCCATTATAGCAATCGACCTTAGCTTAGCCCGACCGCGTAAACGAGAAGATTCTGCAGTTGGCCGATCAGCGAGGTCGTGGAGCGCTTCGGCAAGCTTCGCTTCATGTGGCAAGGCGGACTAACTCGGATTGAAGTCTTCGCGTTTTTGACCCATCGCCGACTTCGGTAGGCCGAGGTGGGTGGCGCCGTGGAAGGCCATTTCTCGGCCGGCGCGGTGCTGATGGGCCATGCCTGCACGCGGTCTTGCTGCGCTTGCACACCGGGTCCAGGCCGGAAGGACGGCGCGCCATCAAGCAAATTAGCAACGCTCCGGCTTTTCCGGGCGGCGAAATGCTGTAGGCTGCGAGTTGTGNCCCGCCACTTCAATAAAAATGTACACGGGAGGGACCTATGGAGATTCGGAAGCTTGCGACAGCTGCTGCGTCGGCCGTCGCCTTGTGCGCCTGGTCGGGCATCGCCAGCGCCGGCCCGTATGACGGCGTTACGATCAACATCCTGACGCGTCCGGGGCCTGTCATCGCCGGCGCAGTGTCCCAGCGCGGCAAGGAGTTCGAGAAGCTGACGGGCGCCAAGATCATCGTCAATGAAGTGCCCTATGCCGAGATCTTCCCGAAGGTTCAGCAAGACTGGTCCTCGGGAACCAATTCCATTGATGTTGCGGTCTTCGCCGCCGGCTGGGGCGTCGAGCTCGCGGCGGCTGGGCTGCTCGAAAACCTCGATCCCTACATCGCGAAGGACAGCAAGATCGATCTCCCGGACATCGCGCCCTATTTCCGCGAATTTGCCCAGAAGATCGGCGGGCATACGATGGTGATCCAGGTCGATGGCGACTTCCAGATGGTCTATTATCGCAAGGACATCCTGGAAAAGAACAATCTGCAGCCGCCCAAGACCTGGGACGACTATCTTGCCATTGCCAAGGCGATCAACGGCCAGGACATGAGCGGTGACGGCAAGCCCGGCTACGGCTCCTGCATCTTCAAGAAACGGAACGCGCAGAGCTATTTCGCCGTGCAGACGATCGCTTCGACGATCGTTCAGACCCAGGGCACGGCCCAGGGCTTTCAGTTCGACAACGCCACGATGAAGCCCCTGATCAACAATGACGGCTGGAAGAAGGCGTTCGAGCTCTACAAGGAGACAAGCAAATACGGACCGCCGGAAGAACTGAACATGGACATCGGCGACACAAGGGCGTTGTTCAAGTCGGGCCGCTGCGGCCTTCTGATCGAATGGGGCGATCCGGGTCCGCTCCAGCTCGAAGACGACGCAAAGGGGATCAAGAACAAGCTCTACGCCACCAATGTCGGTTCGAAGGAAGTTCTTGACCGCAAGACCGGCAAGCTTGTTCCGGTCAGCAAGGAGTCCGCACCCTATGCGATCGACGGCGTCAACTATGCTCCGTTCTCGGCCTTTGGCGGCTGGGGAGGCGCCGTCAACGCCAAGTCCGATCCCAAGGTCAAGCAGGCGGCCTACGACTTCTTGTCGTATATCAGCCAGAAAGAGCAATCCAACGTCGACGTGACCATGGGCTGGACAGGCTTCAACCCTTACCGCCTCAGCCAGCTCAAGAGCACGGACCTTTGGGTGAAATCGGGCATGGATGAGGGCCTCGCCAAGAACTACATGGGCGCCATCAACGATGCCCTCAAAAACCCCAACATGGCGTCGGACCTCAAGATTCCCGGTGCGCAGCAGTACACCGGCGTTGTGCTCGACACGGAGCTGGCGCGCTATATGGCCGGCGAGATCACGGTGGACGAGGCCTTGAAGAACATCGAGGCCGGCTGGGAGAAAATCACCAAGGACTTCGGCCGCGACGAGCAGGTCAAGCAGATGGCGCTCGCTGTCGGTCCTGCGAAGTGAGCGAGCCTGATGTCTGAGGTTACAGTTACGAGCCAGCCGGGGATTTCCCCGGCTGGACTCTCTCGGGGCGAAAGCTGGGGCGAATGGTTTGACCGCCATTCGCGAACGTTTTTCATCGCGCCAGCCGTGACACTCGTCCTGCTCTTTGCGATTTTCCCGACCTTCTACACGATCGTCTTCGCGATCAGTCATGTCAGGTTCTCCGCCACCGGTCTCAAATTCCGGACGGTCTGGTTCGAGAACTTCGCGGCCCAGTTTGCCGGCAACCAGCAGGTTCACTTCCTCGGCCGCTTCACGACCATGAGCGTCGCCGGCTGGGTCTTCAGCCTCCTGATTGCCGGCGCTCTGTTGTGGTGGCTCTATCGCGCTGTCGTCAGCGGCGTCGGCTGGGTCGGCCTCGCCGGGCGGTTGATCAGCGCCGCCATGGCGATGTTCATCGCGCTTCTCTTCGCCGCCACGCTGCTGTCAGGCAATCAATGGGGCACGCTGCTCAATACCCTGTTCTATGTCGTCGTCGGCTGCTCCATCCAGTTCGTCATCGGCCTGATGCTGGCCTTCCTGTGTTCGCAGCCCGTGAGCGGCAAGAATTTCTTCAGGGTGCTGTTCTTCATCCCGCTCATGATCACCCCCCTCGGGGTCGGCTATGCCTTCAAGATGATTCTCGATGTGACCAAAGGTCCGTTCCAGCCGTTCTGGCAATTGGTCGGTCTTGGGAATTGGGCCTGGTCGACCGACGCCTGGGCCGCGCGCTGGTTTGTCATCCTGGGCGACTCCTGGCAGTGGATCCCCTTCATCTTCATCGTCTTGCTGGCCGCACTGGAGAACGTGCCCAAGGATCATGTCGAGGCCGCTCAGGTCGATGGTGCCTCCAGCTTCCAGATCTTCCGCGAAATCACCTGGCCGCAGATCCTTCCGGTCGCGGCAACCGTCATGCTCATCCGCATGATCGAGGCGTTCAAGATCGTGGATCTGCCGAACATCATGACGGCGGGAGGGCCCGGGATCGCGACCGAGTCGATGACATTGCATTCGCTGTTTCTCTGGCGGTCCAACAACATGGGTGATTCTGCCGCCGTGGCATATCTTCTCCTGATATTGACCGTGGTCGTGTGCTCCTCGTTCTTCAACTATGTGGTCGTCAAACGGTTGCGCAGGGCGCGGGCATGAGCGGGGCGACTGACAGGATGTCCAAGCCGCAGCGGTCCCTCAGGCAACGGCTGTTCGAGCCGCCTGCGGTGGGCAAGATGTCCCCGGTGGCCAACCTTGTGGCCTGGGCCATCCTGTTGTTCTGGTCGCTGTTCGTGCTGTTTCCGATCTATTGGGTGGTCATTACCGCCTTCAAGGATGCCTGGACCGTCAATAACGGGCCGTTCTTCATGCCCTTTGTCGATTTCCAGCCGACGCTGAAGGGTTGGACGGCGCAATTCGCAACGGACCCCTATTGCGATGCCTATTCGATCGGCCGCCAGCTTGTCCTGCTGCTCAACAATCTCGTCGCCTTCATTGTTTCGCCCGTCATCAAGATCGAAAGGATGGAGCCGCAGATTTGCAAGGTTTACCTCGCCTACACCAATTCCTTTGTGATCAGTTTCGGCGCCACCGCGCTTTGCATTGCGGTCGGATCCATGGCCGCATACGCGCTGGCGCGCATCAGCTACAAGCCGAAGTTCGGGAATATCGTGATGTTCGTGCTGCTGGCCCTGTCGGCCATCGTCGCGTCCAATTATTTCGACGTTCACTGGGCGATTTCAGGCACCACTGGCCTCGCTCTGTTTTTCCTTCTGGCCCGCAGCCTGGGGCGTCGTTTCAAGACCACGCTCGGAAACAACGACATCCTGTTCTGGATCGTATCCCAGCGCATCCTGCCGCCGATCGTCGTCATCATTCCCGTCTACATGATGTTTCAGTCGGTCCGCATGATCGACACGCACTTCGCGCTGATCATCGTCTATGCCGTCGCCAATCTGCCGATCGTGGTCTGGCTCATGCACGACTTTTTCGCCAATCTTCCCGTTGAGCTGGAGGAATCGGCACAGCTCGACGGCTCGTCACGCTTCGAGATCTTTTGGGACATCGTGTTGCCCTTGACCCGTCCGGGGCTCGCTGCAACCACCCTGCTGACGCTGATCCTCAATTGGAACGAGTATCTCTTTGCGATCTTCCTCACCACCGCGCGGGCCCTGACCATGCCGATCATGGTTGCCGCCAAGAACACGGGCGAGCGGGGCATTCTCTGGTGGGAGATGTGCGCCATCATCATGATCATGATCCTGCCGGTGATCATCATGGCCATCGTGCTGCAACGCTATATCGCCAAGGGCGTCCTGCTTGGCGCGGTCAAGGGATGAGCGGATGAACAAAGCGATGTCGGCCGCCGCTCGCCAATTCCCGGTCCGCCAGGTCCCGGTCCGTTTCGACAAGGTGCGGAAATCTTTCGGGAGCGTGAAGGTGCTCGAGGAATTCGATCTGGAGGTCGCGCCGGGCGAATTCCTGGTGCTGCTCGGCGCGTCCGGATCGGGAAAGACCACTGCGCTGCGCATTCTCTCCGGGCTTGAGACCGCCAGCGCCGGTCGCGTCTTGATCGGCGACCGCGATGTCACCGACATTTTGCCCAAATACCGCGACATCTCCATGGTGTTTCAATCCTACGCGCTTTACCCGCACAAGACCGTGGCCGAGAATATCGGCTTTCCGCTCAAGGTTCGCCGCGTTCCCGAAGCCGAGCGTGCCGCCGCGATCAAGGAGGCTGCCGCCCAGGTTCAACTTCAGAGCCTGCTCGATCGCTATCCCCGTGAGCTGTCCGGAGGTCAGCGTCAGCGGGTCGCGCTTGCCCGCGCCATCATCCGCCGCCCCTCGGTGTTTCTGATGGATGAGCCGCTGTCAAATCTCGATGCCAAGCTTCGCGGTCACATGCGCGCCGAGCTGAAGCACATGCAGCAGTCGCTCGGCATCACGACCATCTATGTGACGCACGACCAGATCGAAGCCATGACCCTGGCCCACCGGGTCGCGATCCTGGAAAAGGGCGTCTTGCAGCAGCTCGACACGCCGGCGAACACCTACAATGATCCCGCCAATCTGTTCGTCGCCCAATTCATCGGTTCGCCGCCGATGAATATCATCCATGGGGCTCTGGACGGCACAGCCTTCATGGGCCACGGCGCCCGGCTGACATCACCGGTGTCAGGCAGGATCGCCAGGGCCGTCCTCGGGGTGCGCCCTGAGGACTGCACCATCGTCGAGCCCGACAAGGGCGATCTGAAGGGCGAGATCTACGCCAACGAGCTGATCGGCGACCATACGCTGGTGACGGTCAAGGTCGAAAGCGACTTCATCGCCGTGAAGGCCCCCAAGCAGTTTGCCGGCAGGCAAGGCGAGCGCATCGGTGTCTCGCTGACGCCGTCACGCACGTTCGTTTTCGATGCCGAAAGCGGCGCGCGCGTGCGGTAAGCGGACAGCTGCGCAGGTCCGCGACATGCCGATGCGGCGCCGACCGCCCGGCGCCGCATCGCCACGCGACACCCCGCTATTTGATCGCCTCGGCGGCCTGCTCGATAAAGCCGACCACATCGTCCGGATGCGACAACATCACCGCGTGACTGCTCTGGATTTCGCGAAGCTGAGCGCCCGCCCTGTTGGCCCCTGCGCGCTGCAGGCTCGGCGGGATCATGTGATCCTGCGTCGTCAGCATGAAATAAGTCGGCTTCTGCTTCCAGGCCGGATTGGTGATCTTGGTCTGCACCGCGGCAAGCCCCCAGGGCACCTGCGCCGCAGCCATGAAGGTCGTCAGCGAAGGATCGACATCCGCCGCAAAGGCGGTCGGAAACTTAGCTTGGTCGACGAGCAGGAAGCCGTCTTGTGGTGGCAGCAGCGGCGCGCTTGGCTCGCCGGCGTGAGGTTTCGAGGCCACATCGAACGCGGACTCGCCTGCGTCAGGAGCGTATGCCGCGAGGTAAACCAGGGCCGCGACCTTTGGATCGACCCCGGCCTCGGTGATGACAGCGCCGCCATAGGAGTGTCCGACCAGCAGCACCGGCTTGGTGGCTCTGGCGATCGCCTGCTTGGTCGCGAACACATCGCCATCGAGCGTGATGGTGGGATTTTGCACGAGAAGCACTTCGTAGCCGTCGCCGGTCAGCTTGTCATAGAGTGGCTTCCAGCCGGAGGCATCGACGAAGGCCCCGTGCACCAGCACGATCGAGACGGGCTTGCCGGCGCGCGTCTGGGCGGAGGAGGGAAGGCTGACGGACATGGCGAGGAGGGCTCCAAGGATCAGGTGTTTTATCAGGTGTTTCATGGCGATACCTTTTCGGCTGACGAAACGTTCGAAGCTTTCGTGTTGACGCGGCGGCGGTCCAGCGCAGCAATCAGCGCACTCGCCAGAGGATGGTCGGAGCGCGGATTCTGGCCGGTGATCATCTCGCGATCTTCGACGACGTGGGGCGCGAAGTCCGGCCCGGTGTTGACCTCTGCGCCCGCGATCGTCAGCGCGGAGGGCATGTCGAAATAGAGCTGGCCATGCAGGATCTGCTCCTCGATCGGCTTCTCCTCGCTGCGTGAATAGACCGTCATCCTGTAGCCGGCATATGGCCAGCCTTTGCCGAGCTCGGCCGCTCGCGCGGTATCGCCGGCGATCAGTGCGGCACGAAACTCTTTCGGGCGCGGCAGGGCGGCCATGGATGCGATCGGACCGTGGCAAAGGAATGCCGTTGGCCGCGAATGCGCATGAAAGAAGCGCAGGATCTCGCCGAGATCGCCGTCTTGCATGAGATCGACCACCGGCGCCTGTCCGCCCGGCGCGAAGAACCCGTCATATTGGTCGAGCCCGCCGTCGATCAGGGCGCGCAGGGTCGAGACCTTGTTCAGGACCGGGCTGGTGTCGTAGAACTCCCGCGCCCGGCGATACGCCTTTTCATCGTCGAAATGCACCACCTTATCGGAAGCGGGATCGATGTGCGGCTTGCTGCCATCAGGCGTCGCGAAGGCGATGTCGTACCCGGCGTCGACCAGCGCCATCACCGGCACGACGAGTTCGTTGAGATACTGGCCGGTCGGGCCGGTGCCGCCGCCTCTGATCTCGATCCTGTTGGCATTGGACCCGGCCACAAGGACTTTTCCTTTGGACATTGTGCTGATTCCTGACTTGAGTGTGGAGACTCCTCGCCGAGCCGATTGGCCTCGCGTCGTTTCTCCGACCCGACGACTATAGGCCCGTGGGCGGAGCGAGCCGGTTAAATCAGGTAAATCCGCCGTTCACGGCAGCGCCGGAGCAAAAGCAGCGCTTTGGACTCCGCGACATCTTGCTCGCTGCAATCGTGCTTTTTCAAAATCGCTCTGTTCAGCGGGGTTGTGACGCATGATAGCCTAGGGAACTGTGCCATCGGTTGGCAGTGAGAATGCGGACCACCACTGAGACATTGCAAAGCGGCCGACGTCGGGAGGAACTGACGTTTTCCTTCGGGCCATTCCGGTTGGTGCCGCGCCGCCAACTTCTTCTTCTCGATGGCCAGCCGGTCAAAATGGGCGGCCGCGCCTTCGAGTTGCTCCAGGCGCTGGTGCAGCGCTCCGGCGAGCTCGTCAGCAAGGATGAGCTGATGGAGGCCGCCTGGCCCGGCACCTTCCTCCACGACAGCAATCTCAAGGTCAATATGTGGAGCCTGAGGCGCTCGCTCGGCGACACGCAGGTCGAGCCCGCCTACATCGCGACGGTGGCGCGGCGCGGTTACAAATTTATCGCGGAGGTGCAAGCCAGCATCGGCGAGATCGAGGGTGATCCTGTCAGCACGGAGCCGGCCTATGTGTCCAGGCCGCCTTTGTTGCGCGACATCGTCGGCCGCGAGGCCGAAATCGCCGATCTTGCCCGGACCTTGATCGAAACCAGGCATGTCACCCTGGCCGGGCCAGGCGGGGTCGGCAAGACAACTGTCGCCACCGCAGCGGCACGGGTCTTCGCATCCAGCTGCCGCGACGGCGTGTGCTTCGTCGACGTCGCGACGATTTCCGATCCGATGCTGTTTGGCACCGCGCTGGTCACGGCGCTCGGCATCAGGGGCAATTCGGACAACGCCACGACTGCCGTCATGGATTATTTGAGGTCGCGGCAGATGCTGGTCGTTCTGGACAATTGCGAACATGTGTTACCTGCCGCCACCATGTTCGCCGGCCGGTTCATGACGGACACATCGTCGTCCAGGCTGCTGGCCACCAGCCGGGAGCCGCTCGGCACTCCCACCGAGCATCTGGTGCGGCTGGGTCCGCTTGGCTTGCCGGGGCCTGGTTGTGCCCTGGCGACTGATCAGGCCATCAAATTCCCCGGTGTGCAGCTGTTTGTCCGCCGCGCCGCAGAATGGTCGGACTACCAGTTCGTCGATGATGACTGCGAAGCGATCGCCCGGATCTGCCACGCCCTCGACGGCCTTCCTCTGGCCATCGCATTGGCGGCAGCCCAGATCGGCAGGTTCACGCCTCGCCAACTGGTGGCGCAGCTCGATCAGACCCTTGGCTTCCGCGCCCCCGTCACCGACGGCGCGACTCCGCGACATGAGACGCTGATGGCGACGATCGACTGGAGCTTCAAGCTGCTGTCGCCGAGGGAAGCCAGGTTGTTCGGCCTGCTGTCGGTGTTCAGTGACGCGTTCGAGGCCGAGGATGCGGTTTTCGTCGCCGAGGCGGCGGGGCTCACGCCGGTCGACGTCGTCACTGGCCTCGGCAGCCTGGTGGCCAAATCGCTGCTGAACGCACAGGCGCAGGGAGCCAGCCTCCGCTATCGGCTGCTCGACAGCACAAGACGTTACGCAGCGGAGCGCCTTTTGGCTGATCCGGCTTGCCGGCAGGCTCTGCACCGTCATGCACAGCGCGTTCTTGCGGTGTTCGAACAGTCCGAGGAGGAGTGGAACTGGCGCGAACCGGCCGATTGGACGCAGCGCTATCTTGGTCGCATCGCCGATTTGAGGGCCGCCTTGTCATGGGCGTTTGGGAAGGAGGGCGATGCCGTTCTCGGGATCAGGCTGACGGTTGCCGGCATCACCTTGTGGTCGGAGACCTCGATCCTCTCCGAGGCGCAGTCGCGATTGGAGTTCGCGCTTGGCCTGGCCAAGTCCATTGCCTGTGACGATCTGCTGCGGGCAAAGCTCGCTTGCGCGCTGGGATGGAGCCTGTTCTACGCGCGCAAGCTCTCGAACGAAAACCAGCTTGCATGGCTCGATGCCATTGCCTTCTCAAGAAGCGCCGGAAACGTCGAGTACCAGCAACGTGCATTGGTTGGGTTTGCCTTTTACCTGCTGCAGATCGGCCAGATCCCGCGTGCGCTGACCTACCTTGACGAAGCCACGGCGCTGGCCGATCGGGACCGCGACCTGACGGCGACATCCGAAGCCGATCGGGCGTGGGCCTGGGCCCACGCCTTCGCCGGCGAATTGAGCAAAAGCCGCCTGGTTCTGGATCGTCTCGCGGCCACCTATTCGCTGGCCGAGGGCCGTTCGCGGAAAGATGCGAACGAGGTCTATCGGTTCATCACGGTTCGCTTCAATCTGCCTTTCGTGGCGTGGATGCAGGGGCAAGCCGAGTATGCGGCGAAGCTGGCTGACGATGCCGTCGAGGCCGCCGATCGCGGCGGTCATTGGGTGTCGCAGTCGAATGCGCTTGGCCTCGCCGCGCTTCCGGTCTCGCTCGAGTCAGGCAATTTGGCGGCGCTCGCGCATTACACCGAGCGGCTTCGTCGCAATCTGGAGCGGGAGCGCATCTCGCGCTGGATTGCGGTCGAACGCTATTTCTCGGCCTGCCTGCGCGATCTGCGCGGGGATCGCGAGGCGGTGGAGGACATCCGTGCCGCGATCGAGGAATTGATCGACTGTCGTTTTCTGATGCGGATCGGCAGCTATCTCGCCACTCTCGCCCGCGCCTATCTGCGACAAGGGCGGATTGTGGAGGCCCGCAAGGCGATCGCAAGAGCTATCCGCCATCAGGAAGATCAGGGAGAGCGCTGGTGCCGCTCGGAGCTTTGGCGGGTCGAGGCGTCCGTCCTCTTTCATGAAGGTGAACCGCAGCTTGCCGAAAGCCTGTTGCTTCAGGCGCTCACTGAAGCCCGTGCGATAGGAGCCAAGACATTCGAGCTGCGCATCGCCACCGATCTTGCCGCGCGCTGGATCGCGACCGGCCGCAGGCCGAAGGCCATCCGGTTGCTTCGGCCGCTTTACGAAGAGTTCACCGAGGGCTTCCAAACCCAGGATCTCGTTGCCGCGTCGCACCTGCTGCAGGGTGCGCGAGCTTGCGCGTAGGGAGAAAGCCACGCTCGTGAGCGAAGATGCCGTCGGCTCGCTGGTGGGATGTGGTATCAGAGGCCAATCGATCGGAGCGAGCCTCGTGTCGTGTGTTCTCAGACCGCACCAGGTTGAAGAGCTGCCGGCACTCTCTGCCTTGTGCCTCCGGTCCAAAGCTGTTTGGGGCTACGACCAGGACTTCATCGAAGCCTGCCGCAGCGAACTCACCATTGAACCCGGTGAAACGCAGTCGAGTACGATTGCCGTGGCGGAAGAGAACGGCAGGATTGTCGGCATAGCCCAGATAAAGGTGACCGGCGACGAAGCAGACCTTTTGAAGCTGTTCGTCGAACCAACCATGCTTCGCGGCGGTGTGGGAACAAAGCTATTCCACTGGGCTATCGGCGAAGCAGCTCGAATGGGTGCCTCGCGCATGTTGATCGAAGCCGACCCGGACGCCGCACCATCCTATCGACGCATGGGCGCCAAGGACTGCGGCTTCGCCCCATCCGGCTCGATACCAGGCAGAATGCTTCCCAAACTGGTCAGAGAGTTGTGATCGGCGAGACTTGCGTGTTGGGCCCGTAGCCGACCCGTTGTGCTGTCCGTCGATTGGCCAGCTTGTCACCACAGGCGAACCGCATCGTGGTAAGCTCGGAGGCGCGGATGCGGCATACCAAGCGCTTGGAGCGCGCGATGCTCAGTACACGTTTCACGAAACTGGTAGGGTGCACGATCCCGATTCAGCTCGCTGGCATGGGAGCGGTAGGCTCGCCGGAACTAGCTGCCGCCGTTTCCGAAGCCGGCGGCTTGGGCATGCTCGGGACCGCGCGCGCCGGCCTCAATCCAACGACTCTCGCCCCCCTTCTCCATCGTACGCGGGAACTGACCCGTGGCCCATTCGGAGTAAACTTCATTATCCGACCGGGCGGCGCCCCTTCGCAATCCCGCGCGCACCAGTGTGTTGAGCAAGCTGCCAAGGTTGGCCGGGTTGTCGAGTTCTTCTACAGCGATCCGAGTGCGGAGTTCGTCCGGATTGTCCATGAGCAAGGTGCGCTGGCATCGTGGCAAGTCGGGTCGGCCGACGAGGCCCGGAAGGCGGCAGCTGTCGGATGCGATATGATTGTCGCGCAGGGGATCGAGGCGGGTGGTCATGTTCGCGGCACAGTGGGGCTCATGCATCTCCTTTGCGAGGTGCTCGACGCCGTGCCCGAGATTCCTGTTCTCGCTGCCGGCGGCATTGGCACCGGCCGCGCAATGGCCGCTGCGCTGGCCGCTGGCGCAGCCGGCGTGCGCGTGGGGACGCGCTTTGTTGCTGCCGCCGAGGCGGATGTCCATCCCATCTACGTCGATGCGCTTATCGCCGCGAGAGCCGAGGATAGTATCTATACTCGCACGTTCCATGTTGGATGGCCCGAAGCCCAGCATCGCGTCTTGCGCTCCGCCATTGAAGCAGCTGAGGCGCTACAGGAAGACAGCATTGGGAGCGTGGTTGACATCGGCGGATCGCACCGTACCGTTCCACGCTTTGCGGCAACCGTAGCGGACAGAACCGCAACAGGGCACGTCGATGCGATGGCCCTCTATGCCGGCCAATCGGTCAGCGCAGTGACGCGTATTATGCCGGCGAGAGAAATCGTTCGCGAACTGGCCGAGGAGGCAGAGGAATTTCTGCGCCGTCCCATTGAGCTGCACGCTGCCAAAACAAGAGGTCGCTGAGCCCCAGCAATCGGACAGCTCCGCTTCTAGGAGGCAACAGATGGGCCCCGGGGGCTGCCCCGCTTTTGACCCAAAACGGGACATCTCGGGGACTGACGGGGCCGAAAGTAGCTCCGTTCACCACATTTAAACCTTAAGATTCTACGAAAGAGGCTTAAACCCACCGGCCGCAGGAACATGCAAACAACCTTCGGACAGAAGCCATTCGTAGACTTCGGGCAATGAAGGTTTGGCAGACCAGCTGCATCGTGGCTGTGATCGCAGCCGTGGGGTTCTATCTGGCCGGCGCAAACAGACCGGCCGCGACGATGCCTGATGTCATCCCGCAAGCGGCAGCGAACGTGCCGGCCCCAGCGGACATGGTGACGCCGGCGCTCTACGCAGAAGCATCCGCCAGACTTGCAGCAGCGCTTCGGGCAGAAAAAGAAGAGCTTGGCTCGGTGACGTCGTCGGTGACGTTGGCAGCCCCCGGGCCCTTGAGCACCGGAACTGAAATCGCCGACGAACCCGTCGGGCCGAAACTGGCGTCGTTGGAACAGGATATCGTCCAGCCGCTGCCGGCAGCACGCGGTGCCTCCGAGGATGCTCCGAAAGCGGCGACGACGCCGGATTTCCGTTATCTGATCTACTACATCTGGTCCGAGGTGCCGCCCGCAGAGAAGCCGGCGGAGACCGTCTTGCGTGCGTTCAAGGACATCCCGGTTGGAACGCCGGCCGAAGAGATCAAGCGCGCTGCCGATGCCTTTGGTCTCGATTTCAATTTCATGATGGCGGTTGCCAAGATCGAATCCGGTTTCAACCCCAATCAACGCACCGGGTCGTATATCGGCCTGTTTCAACTGAGCCAATATGAGTTCGGCAAGTTCGGCTTCGGGAATATTCGCAATCCCCGGGACAATGCCGTTGCGGCCGCCTACAAGATCATTACCGAAGGCGTCCAGTTCGAGTGGATCACGCACCGCAAGCCGGACATGAGCGATCTCTACCTGATCCATCAGCAAGGCTGGGAAGGCGCCGCCGAGCACATCAGCCGGCCCGCTCGCACCGCCTGGAAATCCATGTGCGCCACCAGCGAAGGCAAGGAGAAGGGCGAGAGGTGGTGCAAGCGCGCGATCTGGGGCAATGCACTTCCGGCGTTCAAGCGTAGCTGGAAATCGGTGGACAACGTGACGTCGGAAGCGTTCGTCGGTATGTGGCGCGGCCGGGTTGCCGAATTCTACACCAAATATGTGGCGACCGCCGCAGCGGCGGCGAACCCATCCGTGTCGCCAGGGACAGACGTGGGCAGCGGAGTTCGCTAGTCTGGCCGGCGAAAATCCAGGGAGCCCGCCTTGAGCACCGCGCCGCGCGTCGATATCGACCCCACCTCGTTCTGGGACGATCCCTATCCGATGCTGGCAAGAATGCGGAAAGAGGCGCCGATCGCCTTCGTGCCGCAGCTCGGCTCGACATTGCTGACCAGCCGCGACGACATCTCGATCTCGGAGAAGCAGATCGACGTGTTCTCTTCGCACCAGCCCGCCGGCCTGATGAACCGGCTGATGGGACACAACATGATGCGCAAGGATGGCGAAGCGCACCAAATCGAGCGGCGCGCGATGTTTCCGACGGTGTCACCGAAGACGGTGAAGGCGCACTGGACGGCGCTGTTCCAGGCCCATGCCGATCGCATTCTCGATTCCCTCGAACCCGGCAGCCGGATCGATTTCATGGCCGACTTCGCACTGCCGTTCTCCGGCGAGTGCCTGAAGTCGATCACCGGCCTCACCAATATCGGCTTCGCCGACATGGATGCCTGGTCGCAGGGCATGATCGAGGGCATCGCCAATTACAGCGGCGATCCCGCGGTCGAGGCGCGCTGCCACGCTGCGACGTCCAGCATCGATGCGGCGATCGACGACATCCTGCCGGTGATGCGCAAGAACCCCGACCAGAGCATTCTGGGCGTGCTCCTTGCGTCCGGCATGAACATGGAGAGCGTGCGCGCGAATGTAAAACTCGCGATATCGGGCGGCCAGAACGAGCCGCGCAAGGCGATATCAGGCACGGTGTGGGCGTTGCTGACGCATCCCGAGCAGCTCGACCTCGTGCGCAAAGGCGAAGTGTCATGGCTGCAGGCATTCGAGGAATATGCCCGCTGGATCTCGCCGATCGGCATGTCGCCGCGGCGCATCGCAAAGCCGTGGAGCATCCGCGACGTGTCGTTCGAGACTGACGAGCGCGTGTTCCTGATGTTCGGCTCCGCCAATCGCGACGAGAAGCATTTTGAGCGCGCCGACGCGTTCGACGTGCGGCGCGACACCTCGAAGAGCGTCGCCTTCGGCGCCGGTCCGCATTTCTGCGCCGGCGCCTTCGCCTCGCGCGCCATGATCGCCGACGTCGCGCTGCCGACGGTGTTCGCGCGCGCCAGGGGACTCGAGCTCGTCGATGAC
>NZ_LJYG01000111.1:119833-140684 GCF_001440035.1 Bradyrhizobium manausense
CGGCGGCTGGGCGTTTCGGGGCTTGCAGAATTTGCCGGTGCGGTGGCTGCAGTAGTCGGGCAGGGCCATCCAGCCGAACCTCTCCACGATGCCATCCTACTCCTGTTTTGCCCGACGGGTCAAAGAGTTTTTCGGATAATTCGCAGTTGATCGTTTTTCACGCGCTCCGCCTACTGTGCATGGGGTTGTTTTCGCGTTCTCTGTTCCGGCTCGCGAGGTTCGAGGCCGAACGCGCGCCGCCATCACATCCGCGTGCAGAAAATTTCCATCTTCATTCGCTCCGCCGTTCGAAAGATTAATCACGCGCTTCGCCTCGCGCGCAGTGCTCGCATCGCTATTTTTCCCGATGTCTCGACGCTCCTCCCGCTCCGCACCATCATCCTTGGAACGGCAGCTTCGCGCCGACCGGTCTTCCCCTTTCAAGAGGTCCCAACATGAGACGCATCGTCCAGCGCGTGATCGCCGCCATCGCCCTGTCGGTCGGCCTTGTCGCCGCTGCGGTCGGCACGACCTACGGTTAGGAGCCCTCCATGAGCAAGAGCAACATCCTCTGGTTTCTGCCGACCCACGGCGACGGCCGCTATCTCGGCACCGGCATCGGCGGCCGCGAGGTCAATTTCAACTATCTGCGCCAGGTCGCGCAGGCCGCCGACCAGCTCGGCTATTACGGCGTGCTGCTGCCGACCGGCCGGTCCTGCGAGGATTCCTGGATCGTCGCATCCAGCGTTGCCCCCTTCACCGAGCGGCTGCGCTATCTCGTCGCCGTCCGTCCGGGCCTGCAATCGCCGACGGTCGCCGCGCGCATGACCGCGACGCTCGACCGTGTCACGGGCGGCCGTTTGCTGATCAACGTCGTCACCGGCGGCGATCCGGTCGAGAACAAGGGCGACGGCATCTTCCTCGGCCATGACGAGCGCTACGAGGTCACCCGCGAGTTCCTAAACGTCTATAGCGACCTGCTTGCCGGCAAGACCGTCAATGTCGAGGGCAAGCATATCCGCATCGAGGACGGCAAGCTGCTGTTCCATCCGGTGCAGTCGCCGCGGCCTCAGCTCTATTTCGGCGGCTCGTCGGATGCCGGCATCGATGTCGCCGTCGACACGGTCGACAAATATCTCACCTGGGGCGAGCCGCCGGCCCAGGTTGCCGAGAAGATCGCGAAGGTGAGGGATGTCGCCGGCGCGCGCGGCCGCAAGCTGTCCTTCGGCATCCGCCTTCATGTGATCGTGCGCGAGACCAACGAACAAGCCTGGCGTGCGGCAAACGAGCTGATCAAGCATGTCAGCGACGAGACCATCGCGACCGCGCAGAAGAACTTTGCCCGGATGGATTCGGTCGGCCAGCAGCGCATGGCGCAGCTGCATGGCGGCAAGCGGGACAAGCTCGAGATCGCGCCGAATCTCTGGGCCGGTGTCGGCCTGGTGCGCGGCGGCGCCGGCACGGCGCTGGTCGGCGATGCCGAGACGGTCGCCGCCCGCATCAAGGAGTATCAGGACATCGGCATCGATACCTTCATCATGTCGGGCTATCCGCATCTGGAGGAAGCCTATCGCTTTGCCGAGCTGGTATTCCCGCTGCTCTCGCTGGAGCAGCCGGGCAACGTCACGAAGCTTCACTTCAACGGCGGTCCGTTCGGCGAGACCGTCGGCAGCGATTACCGTCCGCAGCACCGGGTGTCGCAATCATGAGCGTGATCGACAGCGTTTCACTTCCGCGCAATTTCCGCCTGCCGCGGGTCGATGGCCTGGTCCAATGGATCGTGCCGCTCGCCATCGTCGCGCTTTGGCAGATTGCTTGTGTCACCGGTTTGGTGCCGACCCGCGTGCTGCCGGCGCCCAGCGATGTCGCGCTGGCCGGCTGGAAGCTGCTGCTGTCCGGCGAGCTCATCCGCAACATCTGGGTGTCGTTCTGGCGCGCCTCGATCGGCTTTCTGATCGGCGGCAGCATCGGCTTCGCCTTCGGGCTCGGCAACGGGCTGTCGCAGCTCTCGGCAAAGCTCACCGACACCACGCTGCAGATGGTGCGAAACGTGCCGCATCTGGCGCTGATCCCGCTGGTCATCCTGTGGTTCGGCATCGACGAGAGCGCCAAGCTGTTCCTGGTCGCGCTCGGCGTGTTCTTCCCGATCTATCTCAACACGCTGCACGGCATCCGCACCGTCGATCCGCAGCTGATCGAGATGGGCCGCATCTATGGCATGACCGATAGCGAGCTGTTCCGCCGCGTGATCTTCCCGGGCGCGCTGCCTTCGATCTTCGTCGGCATCCGCTTCGCGCTCGGCATCATGTGGCTGACCCTGATCGTCGCCGAAACCATCGCAGCGTCCTCAGGGCTAGGCTACATGGCGATGCAGGCGCGCGAGTTCATGCTGATCGACGTCGTCGTGCTCTCGATCCTGATCTATGCCCTGCTCGGCAAGCTCGCCGACAGCGCCTCCCGCGTGCTGGAGCGGGCGACGCTCTCCTGGCACCCCGCCTTCCAGAAAAATTGAGCAGAAATACCGGGAATCACATGCAGACAGCGCTTCGTACGATCCTTCCCGAAACCGAGTTCGGCAGCCGCGCCAATTTCGCGCCTCACGCCCGCGTCGCGCGCGAGGAGCGGCCGACACAGATCAGCGGCCTGCCGCTCGGCATCCGCGGCTTGCGCAAATCCTACGGCGACAACGAGGTGCTGCGCGGGATCGATCTGCACATCCCGTCCGGACAGTTCGTGGCGATCGTGGGTAAGAGCGGCTGCGGCAAGAGCACGTTGCTGCGCCTCATCGCGGGCTTGGAAAAGAGCGATGCCGGCAGCGTCAGCTTTGGCGACGAGATTCAGGCCGAAGACATCCGCGTGATGTTCCAGGAGCCGCGGCTGTTGCCCTGGGCGCGCGTGCTGTCCAATGTCGAGGTTGGCCTCGGCCGCGATCGTTCGTCGACCGATGCGCATGTGCGCGCGGAGAAGGCGCTTGCCGAGGTCGGCCTCGCCGACAAGCGCGACCAGTGGCCGTCGGTGCTGTCGGGCGGCCAGAAGCAGCGCGTGGCGCTCGCCCGGGCGCTGGTCTCCCGTCCGCGCGTGCTCGCCTTCGACGAGCCGCTCGGCGCGCTCGATGCGCTGACCCGCATCTCGATGCAGCGCCTCCTGGAGCGCGTCTGGCGCGACCAGGGCTTTACTGCAATCCTGGTGACCCACGACGTCGCCGAGGCGGTGGCGCTCGCCGACCGGGTGTTGGTGATCGAGGAGGGCCGGATCGCCCATGACGTCGTGGTTAACGCAGGCCGGCCCCGCGAGCGCGGCTCGGCCGAGCTTGCCGGCCTCGAAGGCTCGATCCTGAACCACCTGTTGTCGGGGGACGATCGTACCTAAATAGAGGGAACCCCGCTTCGGGGATCATGCCATGAATGTAGTGCCCCGCGATCTCATGACCGAAATTCCCGTCTCGTCCGCCGATTTCCGCGGCGCCATGCGCCACCTCACCGGCGGCGTCAGCGTCATCACCGCCGGGCGGGGCAAGGACATCACCGGCATGACAGTGACCTCGGTGACCTCGCTCTCGGTCGACCCGCCGACGCTGCTGGTCAGCATCAATCGCGATGCCTCGTCCTTTCCGCTGATCCGCCGCTACGGCGCCTTCGGCGTGAACATCCTCGCGGCCGACCAGCTCGAAATCGCCGAGCGCTTTGCCGGCAAGGGCGGATTGAAGGGGGCCGATCGCTTCACCGGCGCCCGATGGGTCACGGCCGTATCAGGCGTGCCGCTGCTGGTCGGCGCATTGTCGGCAGTCGATTGCGAGGTCGAGGACATCATCGAACGCCATTCGCACGGCATCGTCATCGGCCGGGTCAGGGATGTCAGGAATTCGGCGCGCAACGCCGCGCTCGCCTATTGGCACGGCCAGTATGTGGCGGTGGATCAGGACGAGGATGCGGCGAGACTGGCCGAGGTCAGCGTTCCCGCGCGCCTCCGCCGCGTTTGATCGCCGTACGCGGGCTGGCCTTTTCCGCCTCATCGCTCTAGAAGCGCCCTGAGCCTTCCCATCCGGGATGGCCGCGGAGCGGAGCTATGAAGCGCGTCGGGACCTGGGCCTTCTACGCCATCGGCGCGTTGGCGATCGCCTATCTCGCGCTGTATGCCTATGCGATGTTTCGCGGCCAGCCGTTCGTGCCTGGCGATCCCATCCACATTTTTCGCAAGCCCGACGCGCCGAGTTATTCGTAAGGCTCGCGAGATCTCGTAGGGTGGGCAAAGGCGCCCTTGCGCCGTGCCCACCGTCTTTCCATGAGTGGAAAGAATTCGTGGGCACGCTTCGCTTTGCCCACCCTACGGCACCTGAATCATCCCTTCAAAATCGCCAGCGCCAGCGTCTGCGCGCGCGGCACGATGCTGTCGAGCTCGAGATATTCCTCCGGCGAATGGGCGAGGCCACCGACAGGTCCGACGCCGCAAATCGTCGGCGTCCCCACTGCGGCGGTGAAGCCGGAATCGGCGCAGCCGCCGGAGAACTCGCCCTGCAATGTGGTGAGGCCGGCTTGCCTCGCCGCGGCCTGATAGCTTTCGAACAGCGCCTTCGAGCTTTCGCTCTGCACGACAGGCACGAACTCCCCCTTGATCGTCAGCGTCGCGGTGGTGCCCGGCACGTAAGGCGTCGCGATGATCTGTTCGATCTGGGCCATGACGGTGGCGCGATCCCCGGGATCGACATAGCGCATGTCGATCTGGCCCTCGGCATAAGGCGCCGTCGTATTGACCGACTGGCCGCCCGAGATGAGACCGACATTGAGCGTGATGCCCCTGGTGAGATCGGTCAGCGCGTGGATTTGCGTGATCTTGTGCGCGAGCTCGCCGATCGCGCTGACGCCGGCGGCGAAATTGGCGCCGGAATGCGCTGCCTTGCCTGATATGGCCATATGCATGAAGATGCCGCCCTTGCGGCTGGTGACGACGTTGCCGGTGGGGCGGCCCGGCTCGGAGTTGAACACGGCGCGCGCAGAGCGTCCCTCGCGCTCGATGACGGGACGCGAGGAGGGCGAGNCGATCTCCTCGTCGGAGGTGATCAGCAGCTTGATCGGATGCGGGTTGCCGCCGAATTTGTGGAAGGCGGTGGCGACGAAGATGTTCATGACGACGCCGGCCTTCATGTCGGCAACGCCGGGCCCATAGGCGCGGTTGTCGCGAATCGTGAACGGGCGCTTCCCGGCCTCGCCCCTGCCGAACACGGTGTCGCGATGCCCCATCAACAGCACCGGCTTTTCGTTGCTGCCGGGTTTTGCGACCTCGGCGTGGATGGCATCGCCAAAGGTGCCATGGCTCTCGCGCCGGAACGGAATGCCGTGCTCGGCAAAATGCCGCTCGAACCGCGCACCGACCGCATCGACGCCTTCCTTGTCATAGGATCCGGAATCGATGTTCACGACGTCGCGCAACAGGTCGATCATCGCCTGCCGCTGCGACGCCAGCCAATCGGTGATTTGAGCTTCAGACATGTGGTTCCTCGCGTGGTTCTCGGGCGAGGTTATAGGGCTTGGCGAGCGGATGGCCTAGTCAGGTAACGCGGTCCCGTTATGCGAGGAATGCTGTCAACACCGTCATTGCGAGCGCCGCGAAGCAATCCAGTCTGTCACCGCAGAGGGATTTTGGATGGCTTCGCTGCTCTCGCAATGACGAGGCTGGCATCGTGGCCCCAAAAACAAAATGCCCGGGACTAAGCACGGGCATTCGCATCCTCTCGATCTGGGCGAAGCCCTACGCCCCGATCATCGGCATCCGCGGATATTCACCGGGCGTGCCGGCCGGCGTGATCGGGATGCCGCCGTCGGCATATTCGTTCAGCTTGTTGCGCAGCGTGCGGATCGAGATGCCCAGGATGTTGGCGGCATGGGTACGGTTGCCGAGGCAGTGCTTGAGCGTCTCCAGGATCAGATCGCGCTCGACGTCGGCAACGGTGCGGCCCACCAGCGCGCGCGTTACCTGCTCGGCGGCCATGGTGGCATGCACCACGGCGGGCGGGGTCTTGGCGAGGTCGAGGCGGTCGCCGTCCGGGGTGAGGATCGCATCGGGGCCGATCTCGTCGCCTTGTGCCATCAGCACCGCGCGGTGCATGGTGTTTTCCAGCTCGCGAACGTTGCCCTGCCAGCGGTTGGTGGAGAGCACGCGCCTGGCCTCGGCCGAAATGGGGCGCATCGGCACGCCGTTGGCTTCGGCGTATTTCTTCACGAAATGCTGGGCAAGCTCCATGATGTCGGCCGGACGCTCGCGCAGCGGCGGGATCTTCAGATTCACGACGTTGAGGCGGAACAGCAAGTCCTCGCGGAACGTGCCTTCGCGCACGGCATCCGCCAGATTGCGGTTCGAGGTCGCGATGATGCGGATATCGACGGGGACCGGCTTGGTGCCGCCGACGCGATCGATCACGCGCTCCTGGATGGCGCGGAGCAGCTTCGATTGCAGGCGGACGTCCATCTCCGAAATTTCGTCCAGCAGCAGCGTGCCGCCGGTGGCCTCCTCGAACTTGCCGATGCGGCGGGCGATCGCGCCGGTAAAGGCGCCCTTCTCGTGGCCGAACAGTTCGGATTCCAAGAGATGCTCGGGGATCGCGGCGCAGTTGATCGAGATGAACGGACGCTTGGCGCGGGCCGAGCGGGTGTGGACGTAACGGGCCAGCACTTCCTTGCCCGTTCCGGATTCGCCGGTGATCATCACCGATGCATCGGAGCCTGCGATCTGCTGAGCGAGCTTGATGACCCGTGCCATGGCGTCGTCGCGATAGACCAGCTCGCGGGAATCGTTGGCGACGGCGGCCAGCACCGCGGCGATCAGCTCCGGATCCGGCGGCAGCGGGATGTATTCCTTGGCGCCGGCGTGGATCGCGGCAACCGCGGCGCGGGCGTCGTTGGTGATGCCGCAGGCGACGATCGGAGCGTGGATGTGCTCGGTCTCGAGCCGCATCACGAGGTCGCGGATGTCTAGGGCAACGTCGACCAGCAGGAGGTCCGCGCCCTTGCCGCCGCGCAGCACGCGCATCGCCTGCTCGTGATCCTCGGCATGGGTCACGGTGGCGCCGTTGTCCATCGCGATCTTGGTGGCGGTGGTGAGCTGGCCCTTCAATGTGCCAACGATGAGAAGCCGCATGTCAGTCTCCTGTCCGTCTGGTCGCGCGGTCGCGCGTCATTCCCTTTGTTCGCTTTACGCGCGTTCGGTCTTGATGATTTCCGTCATGGTCACGCCGAGCTTGTCCTCGACGAGGACGACTTCGCCGCGGGCGACCAGCTTGTTGTTGACGTAGATGTCGATGGCCTCGCCGACCCGGCGGTCGAGCTCGAGCACCGTGCCGGGTCCAAGCTTCAAGAGCTCGCCGACATCCATCTTGGAGCGGCCGAGCACTGCCGAGACCTGCACCGGCACGTCGAAGACGGCTTCGAGGTCGGCGGCGACGCGCGCCGCATATTCATCCTCGCTGTAGCCGACATCGGTGCCGGCAGGCGGCAGCGGGCCGTTGAGATCGGGCAGCGGGACCTGTCCGTCGGTGTCGCTCATGGCTTAGTTCCCCTTGCGGGACGCGATATAGCGTCCAACCATGTCGTCGATCTTGGCCGCGATGGCGCTGCGCTCCAGCACAACGCCGCCGTCGGCCCACTCGATCCGGCAGTCGCCGGTGGCAATATCGGGCTCGGCCAAGATCACCAGCCGGCCTTCGAAGCCGCTCTGCTTGGCCAGCCGCTCCATCTTCTCGCGCGCGCTGTCGTAGAGCGCGTCGTTGATGCGGACGACCAGATGCGGCGTCGCGACCAGGTGCGAGAAGCAGTCCTTGACCAGCGCCATGATCTCGCCGAGCGGCTCGGCGGCGACCAGGTCCGCGCACAGTTTGCGCGCCACCGCGACCGCGACGTCGACCGCCTCGGTCTCCATCTTGCTCTCGATATTGCCGATCCCTGCGGCAATGCCGCGGATCGCGATGTTGATCTCTTCCATGGCGAGGGCGACGCGGCGGTCGCTCTCCGCCTTGGCCTCGCGCTGGCCCGCCGCAAAACCGTCCTGATAGGCGCGTGCTTCGGCTTCCGCGACCTTCTGCGCGATCTCGGCTGCGGTCGCGGCCTTCTCGCGCGTCCGATCGGGCGCGGCGAAGTCGGTATCGAACAGGAATTTTGCCGGAGCGGCCATCAATACACCAGCTCGTCGTCAGCGCGGTTCTTGGTCAGCATGATCTCGCCCTTGGCGGCGAGGTCCTTGGCGAGATTGACCAGCAGCGCCTGGGCCTCGTCGACGTCGCGCAGGCGAACCGGCCCCATCGCCGCCATGTCGTCCTGCAGCATCTTGGCCGCGCGGGAGGACATGTTGCCGAAGAAGAAGTTGCGGACATCCTCGTTGGCGCTCTTCAGCGCCACGCCGAGCTTGTCCTTGTCGACGTTGCGCATCAGGGTCTGGGCCGAACCGGAATCCAGCTTCACCAGGTCGTCGAAGGTGAACATCAGCGCCTTGATGCGCTCGGCGGATTCGCGATTGTCCTCTTCCAGCGAGGTGATGAAGCGGGTTTCGGTCTGGCGGTCGAAATTGTTGAAGATTTCCGCCATCACCTCGTGCGCGTCGCGGCGGCGGGTCTGCGACAGATTGGACATGAACTCGGTACGCAGCGTCTTCTCCACGCTCTCGATCACCTCCTTCTGCACCGCTTCCATCTTCAGCATGCGGTTGACGACGTCGAGCGCGAGCTCCTCGGGCAGGATGCCGAGCACCCGTGCGGCGTGCTCCGGCTTTAGCTTCGACAGCACCACCGCAATGGTCTGCGGATATTCGTTCTTGAGGTAATTGGCCAAAACCTCTTCCTGCACGTTGGAGAGCTTCTCCCACATGTTGCGGCCGGCGGGGCCACGGATTTCGTCCATGATGCCGTTGACGCGCTCCGGTGGCAGGTATTGCTGCAGCAGCCGTTCGGTGGCGTCGAAATTGCCCATCAGCGCGCCCGAGGCCGACATGCGCGAGACGAATTCGAGCAGCATGTCCTCGACCGTGCCGACCTCGACGGTGCCGAGCGTCGACATTTCCAGCGACAGCTGGCGCACCTCGTCGTCGTCGAGCAGCGACCAGATCTTGCCGCCATATTGCTCGCCGAGCGCCAGCATCAGGATTGCGGCGCGCCGCGGTCCGGTCAATTGTTCCGAGCTCTTGCCGTCCCTGGCCCGGTCGCCGGCACGCTGGCCGAGCGTCGAGATGACGCTGGTGATGTCGTTGGAATTGGCGTTTTGCAGGGAAGCGGCCATGTCAGTTCACTTCTCGATCATTTCGCGGGTTCGGCCAGCCATTGACGGATGATGGCGACGGTTTCGTTGGGGTTGCGTTCGGCAAGCTCGCCGACGCGGTGAACGGACTGGGCGTGGACCTGCCCCTGGACGGTGGCGACGTCGATCGCGCTGGCGGTACCGTTCGGCAGCAGCGTCTGGCCGCCGGCCGGCGCGGCCTCGTCGGATGCCGCGGGGCCCGACAGGACGCCGCTGATGGCGGCGGCGACCTCGTCGGAGGCGAGGATGCGCTTCACCAGCGGACGGATCACCATGAACATCACGACCAGGCCGAGCAGCATCATCACGCCGAGCTCGACGAAATACATGATGTCGTCCTTGGTGAACTGCAGCATGCCGAGGAAGCCGGACGGTTCGGCGATCGGGGTGGTGGAAGGGGCGTCGGCAAAGCGCAGATTGACGACCTCGACCTGGTCGCCGCGCTTCTGGTCGAAGCCGATCGCCGAGCGCACCAGGGTGGCGATGCGGTCGAGCTGCTCCTTGGTGCGATCCTGATAGGCGAGCTCGCCCTTGTCGTTCTTGGTGTAGATGCCGTCGACCAGCACCGCGACCGAGATGCGGTTGACCCGGCCGGCCTCGGTCACCTCGGTCTTGGTGGTGCGGGAGATCTCGTAATTGTTGGTCTCTTCGGTCTTCTTGCTCTGGTCCTTTGCCGCTGGGCCGCTGTTCTGCTGCTGGCCGGGGAGCTCGTTGTTGACCGTGACCTGGCCGTTGTTGTCGGCGGTCATGCTCTGCTCTTCGCGGGTCTGGGTCGAGCGCAGCACGCGGCCTTCGGGATCGAACTTGTCCGAGGTCTGGGTGATCTTGTTGAAGTCGAAATCGGCGGAGAGCTGGACGCGGGCGCGCCCCGACCCGACCACGGAGGAGACGATGTCCTCGACCTGCTTGCGCATCCGCTTCTCGAAGGCGGTGCGGCGCTCGTCGCCGAGCGCCTGCTCGGGATCGGCCTGGGCACCGTCGGCGAGCAGCTGGCCGGCCTCGTCCACGATCGAGACCCGCTGCGGTTTCAAGCCGTTGACGGCGGAGGCGACGAGGTGGCGGATGGCGCGGATCTGCTGGGCTTCGAGCGAGCCGCGGACCCGCACCACGATCGAGGCCGACGGCTCCGGCGCTTCGCGCGCGAACAGCGGGCGCTCGGGCAGCACCAGATGGACGCGGGCGGCCTGGATCCGGTCGATGGCGCGGATGGTGCGGGCAAGCTCGCCCTCCAGCGCGCGCAGATGATTGATGTTCTGGACGAAAGAGGTGGTGCCGAGCGCATCCGACTTGTCGAACACCTCGTAGCCGACGCCGCCGCCCTTGGGCAGGCCGCCCTCGGCGAGCTTCATGCGCAGGCGGGTGACCTTGTCCTTGGGCACCATGATGATGCTGCCCTCATTGCGCAGCTCGAACTGGATGCCCTGGCGTTCCAGATCCTTGATAATGCTGGAGGAATCCTCGACGCTAAGGTCGGTGAACAGCGTCGTCATCTGCGGCGTGGTGACGCGCATGATAACGAACGCAAAGAAGCCGATGAGCGCGGCGGTGACCGCGATCATCGCCCCGAACCGGGCGGCGCCGATACCCTTTAAGAAGTCCGCAAGACCTTGCAAGCAACCGCCCCGGCAGATTCGGCCGCTTTCACTGGAAAGGCCGACTGGGCAATTATTGCCTAGGTGATGGTTTCCATATGGTTAACGACGGTTAACAGCCCGGACAAAAGTCGGCCCAAAAGCAAACATGAAAAAAATCGGCCTCGCGGAGCGAGGCCGATTTTCGTCAAAAGCAGCAGATTTCCGGATCGCTTACTGGCGATATTGCTGGATGCGGGTGGTGCGAAGACCCGCCAGACCGTGCTGGTCGATGGAAAACTGCCAGGAGAGGAATTCGTCGACCGTCAGGGTATAACGGCTGCAGGCCTCCTCGAGCGAGAGAAGTCCGCCACGAACCGCGGCAACGACTTCGGCCTTGCGTCGGATGACCCAGCGTTTGGTGCCGGGTGCGGGCAGATCTGCAATCGTCAGCGGACTGCCGTCCGGCCCGATGACGTATTTTACCCTCGGGCGATGGGGTTCTGTCATGGCGTACTCACAAACTCTCAACCACTGAACTCACGCCGTAACCCTACGCGTGTCGGCTTAAAAATCCGCTAAGCCTAAGGCTTCAATACAATTCTCGTTGAATCCGGCTGGAACGAAACCGTCCCGGCGGGCTGAGAACACGCTTTCAGCCGGCCGAGCGGGGTCTTCGTAAATACTTTACTAACTTTTGCCGTCGTCCCGGCGGAGGCCGGGACTCATGCCGCGTGATCTAGCGATGACACGCAGATCGCAATACCAAGGCAAATTCTTTAACTACCGGTCTTCCCCAAACTTCGCCCTGTGGTTATGGATCCCGGCTTTCGCCGGGATGACACCATATGCTTCAGCTGCCGCTGCTGCTCGCCACCACGCTCTTCACCTGGCTCAGCGTGTAGCTGTTGCCGTCGATGGAGAGCAGCGGCGGCGACTGGGTCAGGTCGACGGAATCCACCGTGCCCTGCACCTGGGCTGCGACGCCGACGCTGTTGCCCGAGGCGTCCTTGCCTGTCGCCGTGATCGTATACTTGCCGTCGGGCCATTGCGTGCCGTCATTGCCCTGGCCATTCCAGGTGAACGGAATGTCGCTGCCGGCGCCGGCGGTATATTTGCCGGTGAACACGGTCTGGCCGCTGGAATTGGCGATGGAAATATCGACCGTGGCGCTGGTGGGCACGTTGAGGTGCCAGGTCGCCGACGAGCTCTTCATGGTCGCGGTGGTGCCGTCGACCACCGCGGTCTTGCCGACGAAATCCAGCGCCTGCGTCGCCTGCGTGGTCTGCTGCAGGGTGACGAGCTGGGACAGCGAATCGTTGGTCTTGAGCTGCTGCTCGACGCCGGCGAACTGCACCAACTGCTGGGTGAACTGGTTGGTGTCGAGCGGATCGAGCGGGTTCTGGTTCTTGAGCTGCGTGGTCAGCAGCGTCAGGAAGGTCTGGAAATTGCCGGCGAGGGTCGAGCCCGTGGTCGAGCTCAGCGAGCTGGACGAAGCGGATTTAGGAACGTCGGTGGTGCCGGAGACGACTGATGGCGCGGTGGCGGCATTCGTGGTGGTCATGGCCTGATACTCCTCACACTCTGATATCGACGCCACTGCTCGATCCGAGCATGCGGCCATAGCTGCTTCTGACCGGCAGGCTTGCAGCCTGATCATCCTCGCTGATGATCAGCCGGCGCGAATTGTTGCCGTTGTCGTTGTTCTGGCCGGCGTTCTGGCCCGATGAGTTCTGGTCGCGCAGGCTGAAGGAGAGGCCGTTGCTGCCGGTCTTGAGGCCGGCATCGTCGAGGGCGCGCTGCAATTGCGGCGCGTCCTGCCGCAGCATCTGCAGCGTCTCCGGCTTCTCGACGGTGAGATGCGAGGTGACTTGGCCGTTGCGGTCGACATTGATGCGGACATCGATACGGCCGAGATCGACCGGATCGAGGCTGATGTCGAAGCGGGTCTTGCCGGCGCGCGCGGCAGCGGCGATCTCGACCGGGATGCCGCTGATCGGCATCGCATTCGGATTGGCTGCGGTCGCGGTGAGCGTCGCGGTGGAGGCGGTGGCCGTCGATGTCGTCGTGGTCTGCGGCGCCTGCACGGCGTTCGCGGCCTGGGTGCTGACGTCGGTGGTGGCGGCGGCGACGGCTGGCGTGTCGGCATGCGCGTGTGCGACGGGCGCGGCCGGCGTGACGTCTGTGGTGCGATTGGCTGCGTCGACCTTCGCATCGGTCGTGGCCGCGTCAGTCTGCGGCTTTGGGCCTTGCTGATGCGCGGCGGCGGCGGCCGTCGGCGTTGCGGGGTTTTGGGCTGGTGTCGCCGTCTGCGCGGTCTTGGCCGGGTCCTGGCCAATATTGGAGACGTCGGTCTGGCCTTGCGTTGTGACAACGGCCTTGAACGAAGACTTCGGCGTGCCCTGGTCGACCGCGGTGACCTGCGCGGCCTTTGCCGTGACATCGGTTGCAGTGGTGTCCGAGTTCGCGACAGCCACCTCGGTCAGCGCGGCCTTCGCGTCGGTGCTCTTGCCATCCCCGGTCTTGGCGGCCTTGCCGGCCGCATGGGTTTTGGTGCCTGATATCTGCGCCGTGATCGAGGCGCTGGCGGCGATGCCGGCCGCTGCAATCGTCAACGGCGACGAAGCCGCGCTGGTGACCTGGTTTGCCGCGGCATTCGGATCGACCGGCACCACGGGTGCTGCAACGGGAACGGCGGTTGGATCGGGCGTCGCAGCCGGCGTCGCGGTCTGCGCGGCGACCGAGGCATCCACCGCGGCGGCGAGGCCGTCGGTGCTGTCGGTCTTGACGTCCTTGCTGGCGTCCTTGGCGTCGCCCGCCTTGGTGGTGGACGCGTCGGCCTTGTCCTTGGATTTGCCGCCGGCCTTGGCTGGCGCGGCCGGCGTGTCGCTGGCGGGCGTCGTTGTCTGGGAATTCGTGCCGTCGCTCGCCTTGCTCTGCGAGGACTGGTCCGTCGAGGCGCTGTTGCTGCTCCGGTCCGACGACCCGGACGACGATGAGTTGGATGAGGCGTCACTGCGCCGCGGTGCGTTGTCCTGGTTCGAGGACGGGGCGCTGTTGCTGATGGCGTTGTTGATCGCCTGGGTATTGCTGTCGACGAGGTCGCCAAAGGAGGAACTCGGCGTCTGGTCCTTGGTCTGCGGCCGGGCAGGCTTCGCTTGCGCGCTCGAGACCTGCGCACTCGCCGCTACGTCTGATGTGTGACCAACCACAGGCGACCCCTTGAAAACGTCTTCGGACGAGGAGGTCAGCAAGGAGCGGGCCAATCCCACGTTTCGATATTTTATACAGTAAAATCAATTATTTGACGGGTTGGAGCAATCGCTCTGGGCCCGCCCACGGCCCCGTCATTTCTGCCGCCCCGGCAAGAATTGCCTGAAAGCTTGCGGCCGCCATGATTGCTTCACCCGAATGCCGCCTATATTAAAGGGTGCTCTCAGCCGCTTTCGACCGGGCCAGCCAGTGCCCCCGAGGGAACCAGAGGTTCCCGGGGACCGTTGACGCCCCGGCCCAAGTGACCCGGAAGCACAACAGGAATCGCGGGAAACGCCGCCGTCACGTCAGCTTAAGCCCATGCTCAACAGTCTGGATCTCGAAGGCCGTCCTGAGGATACCAGGGTCGTCGTTGCCATGTCGGGCGGCGTCGACTCCTCGACCACGGCTGCGCTGCTCAAGGCGGAGGGCTATGACGTCGTCGGCATCACGCTGCAGCTCTACGACCATGGCGCGGCCACCCATCGCAAGGGCGCCTGCTGCGCCGGCCAGGACATCCACGACGCCCGCGACGTCGCGGCCAAGCTCGGCATTCCCCATTACGTGCTCGATTACGAGGACCGCTTTCGCGAGTCCGTCATCGACGTCTTTGCCGATAGCTACGCGCTCGGCGAGACGCCGGTGCCGTGCATCGAGTGCAACCGATCAGTCAAATTCCGCGACCTCCTGAAGACCGCGCGCGAGCTCGGGGCGCAGGCGCTCGCCACCGGCCATTACGTCGCCTCGCGCCGCCGCGTTGACGGCTCGCGCGCGCTGGTTTGCGCGGCAGATGCCGATCGCGACCAGAGCTACTTCCTGTTTGCGACCACGCAAGAGCAGCTCGACTTCCTGCGCTTTCCGCTCGGCGACATGACCAAGCCCGAGACGCGCGAGCTCGCGCGCCGCTTCGGTCTTTCGGTTGCCGACAAGCACGACAGCCAGGACATCTGCTTCGTGCCGACGGGCCGCTACACCGACATCATCACCCGCCTGCGTCCGAACGCGATGGACCCGGGCGACATCGTCGATCTCGATGGACGCGTGCTCGGCCAGCATCACGGCATCGCCAATTTCACCATCGGCCAGCGCCGCGGCCTCGGCATCGCCGCTGCCGCGCCGTTTTACGTGGTGAGGCTGGACGCCGCCAACCGCCGCGTCGTCGTCGGCCCGCGCGAGGCGCTGAAGATGCACCGCATCACCTTGCGTGACGTCAACTGGATCGGCGGCGGCGAAATCGACAGCGCCATCGGGGGCGGGCTCGAGCTGTTCGTCCGCGTGCGCTCGACCCGCAGCCCGCAGCCGGCCTGGCTGCGCGGCGCTGATGGTACTTACGAGGTCGAACTCGTCGCCGGCGAAGAGGGCGTCTCGCCGGGACAAGCCTGCGTGTTCTACGACGCAGCCAGCGGGCAGGCGCGCGTGCTCGGCGGCGGCTTCATCCAGAGCGCAGCCGCGAAGGTCGCGAGCAACACGGCGAGGCCGCTGGTGGAAGCGGTTCGCGGCTAAATCTTCAGGGCAGGGGGCATGGCAGCAGACATCTCGCGGGCCGGGGTCGAGAAGGCCTATGGCCGCTGGGCGCCGGTCTATGATCTCGTGTTCGGCAAGGTGTTCGATGCCGGCAGGCAGTCGACCATCGCCGAGGCCGACCGCATCGGCGGTCGCATCCTCGACGTCGGCGTCGGCACCGGCCTCTCGCTGTCGGATTATTCGCGCACCACAAAAATCTGCGGCGTCGACATTTCCGAGCCGATGCTGCGCAAGGCGCAGCAGCGCGTGCGGAGCCTGCGTCTCTCCAATGTCGAAGTGCTCTCGGTGATGGACGCGAAGAATCTCGCCTTCCCCGACAATTCGTTCGACGCGGTGGTCGCGCAATATGTCATCACCGCGGTGCCCGATCCCGAAGGCACGCTCGACGAGTTCGTGCGCGTGCTGAGGCCCGGCGGCGAGCTGATCCTGGTCAACCACATCGGCGCGGAAAAGGGTCTGCGCAAGCTCTCCGAGCTCGCCTTCGCGCCGCTCGCGCGCCGCCTCGGCTGGCGCCCGGAATTCCCATGGGCCCGCCTCGTCAATTGGGCCGCCAGGCACGGCGGCGTCACGCTGGCGGAACGCCGCCCGATGCCGCCGATGGGGCACTTTTCGTTGATCCGCTACCGCAAATCGTAATGTCCGGCGGTGGGAACAGCGCGCGCGCCTAGCGCGTTTCCTTCCCATGCGCACGACATCAAACATTATCTTTGCGGGTCTCGTGATCGCAGCCTTTGGGCCGGCGATCGCACAGGCCCCGCCCGCCCCNCGACGCCGCCGCAAGCGACCGCGCCGCCATCCCCGCAACACGCCGCCGCCGACTGCGCCCCGCAGGAGCGCCCCAACCGCGCCACCGCGCCCGACAGCACCACCACCGGTCAATCGAGGGAACCGCTCGGCGATAAATTGGCCAAATCCGACGGCGTGCTCTGCCCGCCCGCCGGCGTCGACCCCGAAATGCACGCCCCGGCGCCGTCAACCGACGGCAAAATGCCCGTCATCCCGCCCCCCGGCAGCCCCGGCGGCGACCCCAATGTGAAGCCGAAATAAGAGAGTTTCCGCGCGCTCCGCGTCACTTCACCTCTCCCCGCCTGCGGGGAGAGGCCGGAATCCGCGCGGGAAGCGCGGATTCCGGGTGAGGGGGACTCTCTGCGAGCCTGGTGTCCGAAATCACCCGTCCGCCGCCTAAAATCGTGGATTCCGGTGCGAAATCAGCCCCAAACGGCCTTGTCGCGCCGAAGCTTTTAGCGAAGGCGGATTGACTTCCCACCGCCCCCTTCCTTATATGCCGCGCGTTCGCGAGATCGGCCGTTTCGGCCGCCGCGATCGGCTCGTGGCGGGGTAGCTCAGCTGGTTAGAGCACGGGAATCATAATCCTGGGGTCGGGGGTTCGAGTCCCTCCCCCGCTACCACGTATGACCCACTATTATGGTGGGCCTCCGGAAAGAGCCCTCCGCCGACCAGTGCGGCCAGCTTTCCCTTGACCTCGACCTCGAAGCCTTCCCAAGGGCCCTTGGGGTGGATAATGACGCTGTGCACAAGCGACCTGAAGTCAGCGACCAACGTGCCGCGGTCGTCCTCCGCGCTTGCGTGGCTTGCGATCGTGTCGGCAAGCGCATTGACGGTCTCGATGTAGCGGTCCAGCGTTGCCGGATGCAGAGAGATGGGGGTAGGGGCCTCCTCGAGGGCAGCCAGTTCCGCCTCGACGCGCAACCGCTCATCCTTCAGCTCCGCAATCCGTTGCTTGGCATCCTCCTCAGAAATCACATACCTGATCACGAGATCAATGTTGCGCTGACGCTCGCCTTCGATCCGGTCACGTTTAGCCTCTAGCCGAAGGCGCTCCGCGGAAGCGTTCCCCGCAAGCCGCTCTCGCTCACTGTTGTAGTTGCGGACGTAGGTCTCGATCAGCCGTGGGTCCTTCAACTCCTCGACCATGCCGCTGAGCACAAGTCTTTCGATGTCACGCAGATAGATGATCCTGCGATTCGAACAACTGCCATTCTCGCGCACAGCCGAGCAGCGAATCCTGGTCTTTCCGGTCTTGTCGCGATCGTGAACTGACATGCCAGATCCGCAACAACCGCACCGCAGCAGACCCGATAGGAGATGCGGCGCCCGTCGCTTCATGTGGCTGGCCAAATGCCCCTTCTCAGTCTTCAGGGCCTGCGCCTGCTCCCAAACCGACTGTTCGACGATCCGCAGTTGAGGCACATCAATGCTCTGCCACTCCTCGCGAGGGTTGGGGCGAGACAATCGTTTGCCTGTATCGGGATCCTTCACCATCCGGACCTTGTTCCAGACAATACGGCCAGCATAGAGTTCATTGAAGATGAGCCCCGTCCCGCGCTTGGCGTTGCCGTTGATCGTCGACGCATTCCATCGCCGACCTCGCGGTGGATGGATGTTTTCCCGATTGAGATCCTGCGCGATCTCTCGGGGCCCTCGTCCGGCTGCGTATGATGCAAAAATCCGTCGGACGATCGTAGCTTCGTCTTCGACGATTTCGAGCTCACCGGGTTTGCCGGCTATTGCTCGATATCCGTACGCACGCCCTCCCGCGTGTCGACCATCGCGCACTACGCCGGCCATACCGCGGCGGACTTTCTTCGCCCCGTCCTCGCGCTGCATCTGTCCGACGAGGCCGCGGATTCCAATCAAAATTGAGTCCGCAGTGCCATCATGGACCGCCTGAATCTCGATCCCCTGGAAAGACAGTCTTTTGTGGATGCCGGCCAGATCCTCCATGTCACGTGAGAGCCGGTCCAATGCCTCTACGATCACCACCGTGAAACGATGCTGACGTGCAGCGTCCATAAGCTGCATCAAACCATCGCGGCCGAATACCGATGCCCCAGAACGCGCCTTGTCTTCAAAGGTAGCAACGACATCGAGTTGGTGACGAGCCGCATAGGCGCGGCACAGCGCAATCTGGTCTTCAGTCGATTTTTCGTTTTGAAGCTCGGTGGAGAACCGAGCATAGATCGCCGCGGGTTTCATCTCGAATACCAGTCCTGATGGGCTTGTCGCCAGCGGCATCAAGATAGTTCTTCATGAGGCGCTCGCTATCGAGAAGATGATCGCGCCTAGCATCGGCGATTGCAAGTGCTTCAACAAATCGGACCAAAGCAGGATCTAATTCGCCTGAGGTTGCGCGCCCTGGTACGCGATCGACTACTCCCATCAATCTCGCGCGCTTCATCCCAGTAGGATGCAACGATAACTTGAGAAAAGGCAGGCCTTTTTGCTCGGTCGTTGAATCGAATGTTATGGCGTAGAAAAAGGACGGCCACTTCGAAACTCGAGATATAAGTCTCGACCAGCTATCGGTATAGCAAGTACTCCACGAGTAGCGTGGTTAGTACCGGGATCGCTCCCAGCACCAGAATTGATCCACGACTTTGACGCTGCAGCACGAAGAGTACCATGATCACAGCGCAAAGAGCCAGCAGCGCGACACCATGTAAGGTCAATCGATCCAGCCACAATGGCGTAGCGTGACAAGTTCCACCCGCTTTGCTGGAGATCCCATAAAACGCCCTCATTGGTCATGAGCAAAGCGAGAGCGCCCAGAACAGTGAACGGCGGAACTGCCGCGAGCAGGCTTAGATTAGGCGCTGTTGCCGCTTAGTAGCTAAGAGCACCGTTGCGGCAGTAGCGGTGGTGTAGACGGCCAACGATCACGGCTGAGGCCAAAGCCTGGCTGGTGTCGTTGGCATGCGACAAGGCCAAGGTGCACGGCTATCCGCATGAGTTGTGGACGACGCGGTTGCTGGCGCGCCATGCACGCGAGCACAGGCCGGCGGCAGGGCATGCGTGTTTGGCCAATTTGGTCCAGGGAACGGTGTGCAAGATCCTCGGCCAAGAGGAAATCAAGTCGCACAAGGTGCGCTATTATCTCGAAAATCGCGACGCCGAGTTCGAACAGAAGATGGCGGAGATCCTGTGCGTCTATCGTGAAGTCGAAGTCCTGAAGAAGGCCTCTGCCAAGGGAAGGCGGGGGGGAAAGCCGCGCGCTGGACGGCCCTCTGCTGGCCGAGGCGCTGGGCGATGTGACGTCCAATATGTCTGGCGGTTCCTGCGCGGCCACAAGATTGACCTGGCGGCTCGTAAGTCCTGGTGCGAGAGCAACGACCCGGACTTTACGGCCAAAGCCGGCAATGTTGTCGGCCTCTACGTCGCAGGATCGAAAACCATACCTCGACCTGATTGAGCCAGGACGCGCTTGTCGGCGTGAAATACATTGCACGTTGGGATGGGCCTCGAGCCAGTCCTCATTCCAGACGTCGCCCGTATGCGGACCCGATGGAAAGCGCATCAAGGCAGGATTGACGTCACGCGGCTGGCTTTCATCGACGAGACGTGGATCAAGACCAATATGGCGCCGCTACGCGGCTGGGGGCCTTGTGGGCAGCGCCTCCAAGCATCTGCACCTTTCGGCCATTGGAAGACCATGACCTTCATCGCGGCGCTGCGTCATGATCGGATCAGTGCGCCTTGGGTGATTGATGGTCCCCTCAATGGTGAACTCTTCACGCTGTACGTCGAGAAGGTGTTGGCACCCACCCTCGCACCGGGCGAGATCGTCGTTCTCGACAATCATGGCAGCCACAAGGGCAAAGCGGCTCGCCAAGCTATCCGCGCCAGAGGAGCCTACCCTATCTTCTTGCCGCCCTACAGCCCTGACCTCAACCCGATCGAGCAGGTCTTCGCCAAACTCAAACACCTCATGCGATCCGCAGAACCTTGTGACGTGGAGGGGCAACCTGGCGGAAGGTTGGTGAACTCCTCGATCTCTTCTCCCAGGAGGAGTGCACCAACTACTTCAAAACTCAGGCTATGTTTCCGTGTAAATACATCATGCTCTAGATGGTCAACCAGGCCGTCGCAAACCGCATCGTAGTCGCAAAGAATTTGGAAACCGACGCAGCATGCGGGCTGTGATCCCACCCGGACCAATACGATTTTAAGCTAAACCAGGGCTCACGATCGATCGTCGTCCCGCCTAGACAGCTGCTATCAATAGAAAGGCAAAGCGACGAACCCGCGCCGTACTGCACGGTGGAAGAGAGTCACCGTACCCACCCGCAAAGACGCTTCCGTCGCCGCGGCAAGGAGCCGCCCCGAACCGCAGAACGGATCAAGCACGCTCGCGTCGGGTGGAACAAACTTGTTCGTCGTCCGTTAAGAAACCGATTTGAGCGGTGAGCAGTCGCTGGCGGGCGCGATGAGGGTGGTGAGGATCAGGCACCA
>NZ_LJYG01000111.1:140734-157406 GCF_001440035.1 Bradyrhizobium manausense
CGTGGAGGGGCAACCTGGCGGAAGGTTGGTGAACTCCTCGATCTCTTCTCCCAGGAGGAGTGCACCAACTACTTCAAAAACTCAGGCTATGTTTCCGTGTAAATACATCATGCTCTAGTCGCTCTCAGTGGCGCGCATCGGCCGGGGCTGATGCGAACGTACTGACCGGAGGGCGAGCATCTGCCGGTGTTACGACGTCAATCAGCAGCGGACGCCGCAGCTCCTGACTTTTCAGCAGGGCAGCCTCAAATTCGGCTGGCGTGGTTACTCGTATGCCATCACAGTTTAGCGTGCGCGCCAACTCCGCATAGTTGACGGAGGTAAAAGACGTCTCGACTGTCTTGCCAAAACAATGGATTTCGTAGTGCTTCTGAAAGCCTAGAATACTGTTGTTGAGCACGATCACGCAGATCGGCACCTCGTAGCGAGCCGCCGTCTCCATCTCCATCGCGACGTAGCCGAAGCCGCCGTCACCGGTCACGCAAAACACAGCAGCTTCCGGCTTGGCCAACTTGGCTCCGATTGCCGCTGGCACACCCCATCCTAGACCTGCGAAGCCACGCGGCGCCAGGAACTTGCGCCCTGCCTTCTTGTAGCGCAGCAGATCCATACCCCAAGCCGACGAATAACTCGCGTCCGTGGTTACAATGTCGTCTTCACCGAGGATCGCGTTGAGAGACCGATATATGAGCCGCGGGTCGATTCCTCCGGAGTTCATTTCGAGCGCTTCGAAATTCACGTGCCATGCCGAGATCTTGGATTGCAGGTCTCGAGTCCAAGTAGAGGGTTTTGTCCGTGCGGCTACCGACTGACCAAGTTGATCAAGCGCCAGCTTGGCATCGGCCGCGATCTCGAGCGCCGGATAAGTCCTGCCAAGCTCCACCGGATCGATATCGATGTGAATAATCCGCTGGCCGACTGAGGGGATCGTCCAATCGTTGGTCGCGATCGAGTCGGTCTTTGTGCCCACGAGGATTACCAAATCTGCTTCGCGAACGGCTTGGTTCGCGATCCATCCTCGCGCCCCAGGACCCGCCGTGTAGGCACCAACCACGCCCGCAGCCAACGGATGCGTCTCGGCGATAGCGCCTTTGCCCAACGGGGTAGTCGCGACTGGAATTTGGAGCCGTTCCGCGAGCGCTTGCAGCGCCTCGTAACCCTGCGAGAGATGCAGCCCACCACCAGCGATCACCATCGGGTGAGAGGCAGACTCGATCTGCTGCGCGGCCCGGTCAATTAGGGCTGGATCTGCCGCCATGCGCACGCGCGGATACGTGGCTGGCTCAGTTATTCGCACGGGGTTGACGGGACCGTGGGTCAGAGCGGAATCTGGAAAGGCAAGCAGAACAGGCCCCGGCCGCCCTGTCGTTGCCACGCGCATCGCGTGGGCGACGTAATCAGCAGTCCGCTCGGGAGTATCGACGCGCCTGCCCCACTTGGTGACCTGTTCGAACAGGCGGACGTGGTCGATACCTTGGATGGCATTACGGTCGAGAGTTGCAGTTGCGACGTCGTTGACGAGGGCCAATACCGGTGTGGACGAGTTGTAGGCCTCAGCTAGGCCAGAAACCAAGTTCGTTGCGCCGGGACCGCGAATCGCGCCGCACACTCCAACTCGACCCGATGCTCTGGCGAACGCATCGGCCATGACTGCGCCTGCACGCTCGTCATGGATGGTGATCGCCCGAATGCTCGGGTCCAAGTTAATGTACAGGGGCGCAGGGACGTCCATACCGAAGATGTGAGTTAGACCAAGTTGGACGAGCGCCTCACTTACGGCTTGGGCACCTGTTGCGTTGCTTCTGTTAGACATTGCGTTCCTTGAGAATTGGAGTTTTGAGAGCTGATGACCCACCTCCGGTAGGACGGCTCGATTTGAGGAGAACGTTTAGGTTATGACGAAACCTCCGTTCGGACTAAGTATTTGCCCTGTAATGAAGGACGCCTCGTCGCTGGCCAGGAAGGCGATAGCTTCGCTCATTTCGCGGGGTTGAGCGTACCGTCCGAGCGGAATTGCCTTAGCCTTGGCAGCACGCAATTCCGGCGGGACATTGCGCGCGGTCATCTCAGTCTCTGTATGCTCGGGCGCAACGACATTGACGCGGACGTTCCAGCGCGCGAATTCCCTGGCCCAGCCCTGGATAGCGCGATGATGGCACCCTTTGCGGCGTTGTAAGTCGCGCCTTCGGCCCAACCCACAAGAGCTTGAATCGACGAGAGATTGACGATGCTGCCGGAGCCTCGCTGCTTCATGCCCGCGATGGCCGCCTGCGTTGGCGGCAAGATATACCCCGATCGAGCGCCTCAACATTTCCTCTGTGACCTCCTCGACGGGACAACGATCCGACGAGATCCCGGCATTGTTAATCAGGGCGTCGATTTGGCCAAAGCGATTCTCGACCGCCGCCACGACACTGCGCATCATCAACATCGGCAGCAAAGCTTTCCGCCTCGACGCCCAGCTTGCGAACGAGCGCGGTGGTCTCGCCTGCCGTACTCGCATCGATGTCGTGCACGGCAACGTGGAAACCGCGCCCACCAAGCACAAGAGCCGTCGTCTTGCCGATTCCGCGACCAGCGCCAGTGATTGAAGCGACTTTCCGCTTATGGTCAGGCATAGCAATTCTCCTGAGCCTCTTTGCGCGGGCAGCGCGGTATGAGTCGGACGTTCCTGAAAGCTCAGCACTTCTAGCGGAGTGAAACGCACGTCGAGCACTAAGGGAGCCGGTATCCTAGCGAGATAGAGCACAGGCGGACTCCATGTCTCCCATGAGCAGACCCGATTGAACCGTCAGTGACCGTCATCAGATCTAGCCAGCAAAGGTCATGCCAATCAGTTGTGTCGTTCTAAGCTCTTGATAGCCCCAGAAAAACTAAGGTCCGACAAATCGTCGCTGAATGCGTCGAACCGCGACAAAGCTTTATCGCTGTCTGACATCCAACATGTTTGAGACCAGAACCGGCATCTGATCGCCTATCGTTTCGAGCGCTGCGGCGAATGCGTCGAGTGCCATCTGACGGGCGGGTATTCAGCAGCTTCACGGTTATGCCGCCTACAATTGGCTAGCAAGTCGGCGGGCGCCAATGAGTAGCCCATCACGAGACAAATCTACAAGCTTCACGTTAACGAGAGCTCGCGCTAAACGGCAGACCCTCGCGACCATGGCGATGTTATGGGAGATCGGCCGCTATTGCGAATACGCTTGAAAGCGCACCAGGAAAAGTCCTCCGTCACCATCGCTGCGCTTTTCGGTGTCCGGAGTGAGGGGCTGCCGCGCTCATCCAGTCCAACTCACCGAGGCGATCCGCTAGCCAGATCCAGGCGCCTGCCTTTGAGCCATTCTAGTGTCCTGAACCAGAAGTTCGCAACATCGCGCCGTGTTCTGCCGGACCATTGTATCGGCAGAAGCGCTCGATGGAAGCAAGGATGTCATCGGCGGACTTGGTCCAGCGGAATGGTTTGGGATCGGCGTTGTGTCGATCAATGAACGAAGTGATGTCGGCCCTGAGGGCGGCGACACTGCGGTAGACGCCACGTCTGATCTTCTTGTCGGTAAGGAGAGCGAAGACCATACGCCACGATGTAGAACACTGCAGCGGGAACGTTGGCACCGAGACATCTCATACCGGTTACCAATCCAATCGAACGCCTCAACGGCGAGATCAAGCGCCGCACCGAGGTGGTCGGCATCTTCCCCAATGAGGATGCCATCGTCCGCTCGTCGGCCCGATCCTACTCGAGCAGAACGAAGAATGGGCCGTCCAGCGCGCCCGCTACATGACGCTGGAAACTATCGCGCCGTTGAGCGATGATCCCACCTCCAGCTTCCCGGCAATCGCCAGCTGACTGATCCGGCCAATGCCGGCGAACGTGGAGCACCACCGCAGTTACACGACGCCCAGGAACACGATCGTTTAGTCCCGGCGTTTGCGTCGGCGCCAAGCCTCAAGCAGTTTCAAGCTCCCATTCGCGCGGCCCTTCCAGCATCGCGAAAGAGCACGAAATCACCGGGCCATATTGAGCGAGCACATTTCGGGCTGAGCCCATAAGGGTATTGCCAGCCGATAGCTTAGCATCATCAGCGATAATCCGCTGGTGCTAGTGTTGATAACCTGTCGGTCACCTGCTTGATGTGAACACGACCCGGATCGCCCGGGGCCGCAGATGCAATATCGAAGCGCCGGTTTGCGCAGCAGTATGGCATCGCGCGTGAGTCGGCGCATTCCAACCGGCAGATCGTAGACATCGGTGGCGTATGCGCCGAGTCGGTACGACGCAAGTGATGATGACCTTCCTTGGGCCCGCCTCTCGTCCGCTCAGCCTTCGACCGGCAGGTCGAGTTCGGCGGCAAGTGCATCCAGGGAATCGCCGATGATGGCGATCATCTCGCCGACCTGCCCGCGAGTAATGATCATTGGCGGGGCCACCATGAAATTATCGCCCTCAACGCCACCCTTGACCTTGCGGCCATAGATGATCAGGCCGCGCGCATAAGCGAGGTCCAGCAGACGCTGCGTTCCGTTGCGCGCCGGGTCAATTGGCCTTAGCGTTTCGGGATCGGCAACCATTTCCGCACCTAGAAGCAGACCCTTGCCGCGCGCGTCAACGATAAAGGGGAAGCGCTTTTGCAACGCCTTCAATTCATCAATCAGCACATCGCCCATCACGGCGGCGTTGGCGATGAGGTCGAGTCTATGCATCTCGTCAAGCACAGCAAGACCTGCCGCACAGGCAAGCGGATTGCCGGCATATGTGTGGCTGTGCTGAAAGCCGCCGGAGGCAAGCAGTGGTTCGACCAGTCGCATCGGCGCAGCGAGTGCACCGAGCGGCGCGTAGCCTGAGCCAAGTCCTTTCGATAGTGCGACAATGTCGGGCCTGCAGTTCCAGTGATCACCGCCGAGGAACTTGCCGGTGCGGCCGCAGCCGCTCATCACCTCATCATGGATGAGCAGGATGCCGTAGCGGTCGCAGATCTCGCGGACGCGCGGATAGTAGCTATCGGGCGCGACAAGGGCTGCGGTAGCGGCACCGCCGACCGGTTCCATGATGAAAGCGAGCACGGTTTCCGGTCCCTCGGCGAGGATCTTTTCCTCGAGTGTGTCGGCATAGCGAAGCCCTTGCTGCTCAATCGAAATAGTATCGCGGTCGCGCCAGACGGTCGGCGCCGGCACAGTCGGCATCACCCGCATGATGGGGGTAAACGTTTCGGCAAGTGCATCGTCGCCGGTAACGGAAAGGGAGCCAAGCGTGCTGCCGTGATAGGACGGGAAACGGGTGATCACTTTCCAGCGCTTGGACCGGCCGGTGGCGACCGCCCACTGCCGCGCAAGCTTGATGCAGGATTCAGTCGCTTCCGAGCCGCCGGACACGAAGAAGATGCGGTTCAGGCCCTGAGGAAGCTGGCGCGCCAAGTCCCGCGCCAGTTCTTCCGCCGGTTCGTTCTGGAAATGCAGCCGGTAAGCGAAGGTAGCCTTCTCCATCTGCCGCTTCATGGCGTTGAGCACGTTGAGGTTGGAATGGCCGATATTTACTACCATTGCTCCGCTCGACCCATCGATGAAGCGGCGACCGTCCGTAGTCCAGACATAGATGCCTTCGGCACGGTCGACTACCGGCCGCCGCAGGCTGGAGAGATAGAACAGATGAGACGGCCCTTCGGCGTCGGGACAAGGCTGCACTTCTAGTTGCGGCATTTCAGAGCTTTCCATTGGGCATCTTGATGCAGCGTCCCGGCACTGCATCGAAGTCTTGTCCATACCAATCGAAAGCCCTCTCGACACCTCCATTTGTTAGTAGGCTGTCGCGGGCCGTGAAGCTAGCAGCTTTGAGCTCGGCCTTCATCATGGTGCGGTTTCGAGAAACAAGCGGAGGCTACATTCCAATCCTTTGCAGCAAGCTGGCTAGTAATGACAAAAAGCTACCCCACGCTGCTGTTATAGCTGAAATTCGCTACGGTCATTATCCAACTGCCACTTTACAAAACAAGCCCTCGGCTCGCACGTCTCTAATTGGTTGGCCACCTCGGTCTTAAGGACCTGGAGCGCGTGTGCTCTAAGCATGATGCAACTCTCGGTTGTTGCATCCGATCGACGCGCGATTGATGCATCTGGCGATTGTCTTGATAGCCATGTGCAACTAGTGGTCAATCTCAGTGATTTTGATGTTTTGATACCCAGCCATTCGAGGATGGGCAAGTTTTCGGGTGGCAGGAGCATCACGATGCTCCGAGGAACACCCGGCTGACGACGAATGAAGCCGTTTCGTTCGAGGGTGACGATGATCGGGTGGACCGATGGCGGGCTGACGCGGAAGGTTTCGGCGGGTGGGCGACCGAATATGTGCGCGTAGGTAGATAAAGGCCAAATACTGTCCCTGCCTTTGGGTGAAAAGCGCGCCTGATTTTTGACTCATCGCTGGATTCGTCCCGGCCTCCGACAAGGAGGCGAAGCATGAATGTACGTTATCGGGTCGAATTGAGCCAAATCGAGCGGGACGAACTGACGGCGATGCTCGGGGGTAGCAAGCACGCCGCCGCAAACTCAAGCGGGCGCAGATTTTGCTGGCGGCTGATGCCGGCAGCGGTGACGAGGAGATTGCCCGGACCGTGGGCGTCAGCCTCTCCACGGTCGGCCGGACGAAGCGCCGCTTCGTGGAAGGCAATCTGGAGCGGGCCTTGAGCGAGGAGTCGCGTCCGGGCGCTGAACCAAGCTGACGGTCAAGGAAGAGGCCCTGCTGGTGGCGATGTCGTGCGCCAAGCCGCCGGCCGGCTGCAAACGCTGGACGTTGACGCTGCTGGCTGACGCGATGGTCAAGCTCACCGATCACGATCGCCTGTCGGGCGAGACCGTGCGACGCCGGCTGGCCGAAAACGACCTCAAGCCGTGGCGCAGGGACATGTGGTGCATCCCCCGTGTCGACGGCGAATACGTCGCCCGCATGGAGGACGTGCTCGATCTCTATGCTGAAGCGCCGGATCCCGAGCGGCCGCTGGTCTGCTCACATGGGGATTGAGTGTCAAGGTGGTTGGTCATGCTTTGCGCGCCCGTCCCCGTACGCAGGGCCTCAAGGCGCGCCCGCCGGTCGCGCCGCAATGGCGCGTAATCAGATATCCCTTGCGCGAACAGAAGGCCTTTGATCCGGTTCACATGCTCGATCTGCTCGGCGATCAATGTCCGCCGCTCGCGGCAAATCCGGCGGCGGTCCTCTTCTTCCGGAGAGGGAGCAACGACCATCGCGCAGACCCGCGGCTCGCCACGCTTGTAGGCCAAAAGCGCCCGCAGCAGTGTCTCGCCATCCAGCCTGTCCGTCTTGGCCCGCCTGCGCCGGCGCGGAGTCGCGATCGAGGCCGGATCCATCACGTGGCTCTCGATGCCCTCCTGCTGCAGACTGCGGTGAAGCCAGAACCCATCCAGCCCCGCCTCCTGGATCGTAATGATCGGATAGCTCTCACCCGTTCGCGCCTGCGCCTTGTGCTTTAGCTCCGCGAACAGCTTCAACAGTTCCGCAATATCGCCGGCCTTCACGCTGTGTTCGGACATCTTCTCGCTCTTGCCGGGCGACAGAGAGGTAACCAGCCAAGTCGAACGGCTCGGTTCCAACGACACAAAAATTGCCCCAAACTGCGTGCGGATAGCGGCCGGTCCGTCTGAATGATGATCGAGCAACATCGTCGTCTCCCCAGGTTGAATGGATTCAGCAACCTCAGTCTGGTCTCGGACCTGGTCGCTATCCACCCCATGGAATCTTCGACGAGACCCCCGTCCAGCTGATCAGCGAGGTGCGCCAGCCGGTCCCGTCCCAACCGGGACAGCGCGAGCGCTACGATTACGAGTATCGCCGCAACGGCACCGTCAATCTCTTCATCACCTTCGATCCGGATCGGGGCTGGCGCAACGTCAAGGTCAGCGACCGCCGCGCCGCCGTGGACTACGCTCACTGCATGCGCGAACTCGTCGATGTCCATTATCCCGATGCCGCCTGCATTCGTATCGTGCAGGACAATCTGTCGATCCACATCGTCGGCGCGCTGTATCAAGCATTTGCGCCCGCCGAGGCCCGGCGCATCCTGCGCCGCCTCGAGTTCCACTACACCCCGGTTGGCTCAACACGGTCGGGTGCGAGATCAGCGTGCTACAGCGCCAATGTCTCGGCCGCCGTATCGACGACCCAAAAAGCTCCGAAACGAGATCGCAGCATGGCAAAGGCGGCGAAACAAAAACCCGAGCCCGCATCAAATGGATGTTCACAGACGACAAAGCGCGCGACAAACTCGGCCGCACCTATCCAACCACCGCCAATGAGTCAAAATCACTGAGATGAACCTCTAGTGTACGCTGCGCCAGAGATATCTGTGCTGGTCCAAGGGCGGCGCCATCATGGTCGGCCGCCGGCTCAAGTTCCTGTGGACGCGGCTCGGCCGGATTGATGACTCGCTGGCAACCGCTTCGGTCGCTGCTCACTTGGCGCAGCAGGTGCGCAGCCAAGATCAGCATCAGCGCGGTCCAAAGGTCGATGCTTTACATGCCCCCGAGGTCGAGTGCATCGGCTAGGGCAAGCCGTACGCCTCACGAGCTGGGTTGAAAGGTTCGCCACGCACGTGACGCCTTCGAAGGGGACAATTCCTACTCTATGCTAAAGGTCTGCATGGCTATCGCTTCGATGGCACGCTCTGCCCCGTAAGCTGACTGCGGCGAACCTCCCCGCAGAGTTTGTGTTGGCACGTGCGGTTCGACCATTCGGGTTGTCGTGATCCGCCGTGTTCGGTTTAGCCCCGAGGTCGTGAAGGCGACACTGAGACGCAAGCTATTCCGCCGACGCGGCGCGAAACACACGCTTTTCGCGTATCGCTTACCCTCCTTTATTGGCACGCCGATTGCTGGAGAGCCGGTTAGAGATCTTGCGACGAAGTTTGCAGCCCGCCATCCAAGGAGCATCTCATGGAGGCAGCAATCGTATGGAATGAGGCGATTGAGGGATCCGGTCAACCTGATCCGGCGGTGATCAAAAGCGTGGAGGCGGCACTGCAAAAGAGCGGCCACGAGATGCTGCCGTGCGAACGCGATAAAGGATTGGTTGCGACACCCGAACGGTTCATTCCAATGAACGCGCAAAACCGCCCCGCCGGAATAGTCTTCAACAAAGCGTACCGAAGTAAGGGCGAGTGGCGAGCCAGCAAAGTTCCGACCACACTTGAAATGTCGGGCACTCCATACACTGGACCGGGGTCCTCTCGGGCTGCGCTGGAGGACTGCGGCGTCTGGCGGATACACCTTCTCGAAATTCGCATTCTGGATTTCGGCCCACATGCCCCATTTCGGAATCGGCATCAATCCGATTCACTTTCGACGAGAAAAGGTGGGTAAGGCGAAGGCGATACTCGCGCACGTATCCGAACCCTCGCTTCGGATGTAAAGAAAACAACTTATCACACATTGAGAGAATAACATGCCATTTGCAATCGAAGCGACCAATCCGCGTACAAGGGCAGTCGACCTCAATCGGTTGGGTAAGATTCTGCGCACGCGGGAGGAACTCGAGGCTTATGACGTGGCCTCCGAAAGCTGGCAAAAGGCATTGCAGCGTCGTTACAAGACGCATCAAGAAATGAAAGGCATTCTCAATCATGTTGAGGAAGTCGATACGTCGATCTACGACCATTTCGACATGCGCGTGACACCATACCTCGCACAGTTGATGGACCGCGACGATCTGAACTGCCCTATTCGCAAGCAGTACATGCCGTTTCAGGGAGAGCTAAATGTTCGAGAGTATGAAATCGCCGACAGTCTGGCGGAAGACCATGATATGCGAGACGGCAGCACTGTTGTGCATCGGTATCCCAACCGCGTACTCTTTCTCGTTACAACCAACTGCGGGACATATTGTCGGTATTGCACTCGCAAAAGGTTTGTTTCCCACCGAGAAAGCGCCGTCAATAAGCAACAGCTTGAGAGCGGATTTCGATACTTAGAATCTCATCCAGAGATCGATGATTGTCTTCTATCGGGTGGAGACCCACTACTCCTTAGTGACCGACAGCTGGAAGACATTCTTAGCCAAATTAGGATCAGGGCGCCGCATATTAAATTTCTGCGTATCGGAAGTCGCCTGCCTGTGCAGCTACCAACCCGAATTACTCCTGAACTCTGTGCCCTTATCGAGCGATACGAAGTGCAGATGGTCAACGTTCACGTCAACCACCTCAAAGAAATAACCCCGCTCTTTGCTGACCGCATTAAGATGCTGCGCAAGACTGGCACAATGATCGGCAATCAATCGGTACTATTGAAGGGGGTAAATGATGACATTGCTACTTTGCGCGGTCTGTGCATGGGCCTTGTCTCTTGCGGCATTCGTCCATACTATTGCTATTCATGTGATGTTGCGGAGGGAAACCATGCCTATCAACTTACGCTTGAGCGCATCTTAAAGTTGTATCACGGTTTGCGAGGCTTCATTAGTGGTCCTGCAGTGCCTACTTTCGTGATTGATGGTACGGGCGGTTTGGGCAAGATGCCGATCATCCCCAACTACGTGCGTGAGCTTGCGAATGGAGCGGTTTGGGCGACTAGTTTCGAAGGCAAGGTTCATCGCATGATGAACCTGGAAAAAGGCATTCTTGAGCCCTGACTCGTCGCCGTTGACGCGTGATTGGAAATGCGTGTCGGACCAAAATCCTCGGATACAGCGCCTAGCTAGTTTCTGTCGCGAAACGTCCAGGTTGAGTGGCGCAATCTAAGTTATGCCGATGGATTGGGAACAAAATGCCAGTAGCTGCGGGGATCGGCAAGCTCCGAAGGGCCGATTTTTGGGCTTGGTTTCGGTGTTGGGCAACGAAGTGTCAGCTCAAGATATGTTGAGCCGTGGGGGTGCCTGCTGCTTCGGAGAAGGGGCTATGAGGTTCAAGCCGCTTTTTGCCTGCGCGGCGATCGCGCCATCAGCATTGCCGCGATCCTCATGAAATTGTTGGCGAGCACGGCGGCGCCGACCCACAATTCGAAGCGGTCGCGTCCTTCGGCGAGACAGCGCTTCATGCCGCGGCCTCGGAACAGCACCGAGATGCGTCCCTCGATGCCGGCGCGAAAGCGCTGACCATTCTTGAAGACCGCGCTCTTCTCGTAGGCTTCACGTCGTCTCGTCCTCTTGCCGCCACGCTGCGGATTGCAGACCACCTTGACGCCGGCGTGCTTGCACGAGGCAAGGTTCTGCTCGCTGAAGAAGCCACGATCCGAGCCATACAGCTGCGGGGCATGGCCAAAGGCCTGCCTGTGGCGCTGGAGGGAAGATGCCACGTGAACCTCGTCGGGCGGATTGCCTTTCAGCACCTCGTATTGCGTGATTAGGCCCTGAGCGCCTTCGGCGAGGAAGGCTTTGTGGCCGAACTCAACCGGCGTGCGCACCTTGCAGCGCTTGATCAAGTCGGTATGGGGCTCAAAGATGGAATAAATCTTCTCGTCGGTTGCGACCTGCTCACCAAAGAGCACACGACGACGTGCCTTATCGATGACGCGATCTCCCAGCCCGCAGAAGTGCTCGATCTGCCTGCGCAGTTCCTCGATGGCCATGTCGGCGAACATGTCCTTGCGGCGCATCGTGCGGGTCATCTCGAGCCCCGCGCGTGCGTTTCCTACGACCTCCTCGGCAATGTCGATGAGCACCCGGTATGTGTGGGTCTGCCGGTCGTGACGCTGCCTCGTCGTCATGCGCTGGATCTCCTACGTCCGGCACCGCTGAGCGATTACTAGGTCGTCGCGCTCCGCCGCAGGCCCCTCGTGACTTCGCACAGTGTGCAAATCGGCGACAAAACTGAGCGTTGGAGAGATTCGGCAACGCTCAGGCCCCCCGGGATCTGCTTTCGTGGAGAAAGGGCGCCTTTCACATAGTTGGCGTGAGATTGCTGCGCGAATGCCGGCGTCGTATCGAAATCACGACCGTTGCTTGTCCAGTTGCAGCCAGCGCATTAATTCACGTCGCCGTGCTGACAGCAAGGCAGAGCCGTCTCTTTCCGCCCAATCGTAGATGCCTTTGCCGCTGGGCAGTCCGCAATGGCCAGCACGGACTAAAGCCGCGACTTGTTCGGGTGGCTCAGACGAAGTGTCGAGCCACGGCACCAGGAAGCGAGCAAAATGATACATCGTGTCAAGACCACCTAGATCCGCCGATTCGATTGGTCCGGTCACAGCAAACCGTCGTCCGATCGAATGCCGGACCACAGAGTCGATGGCTTCGGCCGAAGCAACACCCGCGGCCCAAAGCGCCCAAGCCTCACGAAGTGCCGCAAACTGGATGCGGTTACCTATGAATCCAGGCACTTCGTGATCGATGACGACAGGCGTCTTTCCGATACCACCAATAATCGCGCATGTACGCTCGATTACTGACTTGGTTGTGGCTGGGCTGCCACAAACCTCAACGAGCGGAATCAGTTGGGGCGGGTACCAAAAGTGCGCCGCGATGACTCGCTCCTTATGTTCGACGCAATTATCGACGGCACTCGCAGGGTGGCCGCTGGAAGTCGCGAGTACGGTGTCGGAATGACAAATCCGGTCGAGTTTGGAAAATATGCCAAGCTTGAGCTCCATGTCTTCCGAAACAGCTTCGATGACGAATTCCGCCGCTGCCGCTACCTGCAATTCGGTTGAAGTTCGGATCTTCGCGATCGCAGCTTGCGCCAATGAAACGCTCATCACCCCAGCCTGGACAAATTCATTGAGGCTCGCGCTGATCCGCTGGAGCGCGGTCTCGAGGCTCCCCTGGCTTCGACCAATGAGACAGACGCTCCAGCCCGCCTTCGCGAACACCTCCGCGATTCCATGTCCGATCACTCCGTTGCCGATAACGGCCATGCTGCCACGACCAAAAGTCGCCATTGCCAGTCTCCTTCGTTCGATGACTGATGAGCTTCTTTACGCCTTTTCGATCGCTACGGCGATGCCTTGCGCAATCCGACGAACATGGTTGAAAGAGTGGGCCGTCTGCCGGTGACTCAGAGTTCAAGAGGACGGTTTCATAAATCAACGTGGGCTGACATCCCGGGCGGATGACTCAGGGCCATTGCACAACCGTTGGTGGACCCGCATCTGTTGGAATGCTGAGTTCCCCGAAGGATGGCAATGGCTCGGGCGGTGAAGGCCGCTGAGCTCCACCACTTCGAGGTCGGCGGGTTTGATAGCAAGTCGTGCACGATGCCTCCTCATGCAGGTGTTAGCCCGATTAATGGAGGCGCGACGCGAGTGGCGGCTCCGCCGAGATCCGCGCATCGGAAGAATGAGCAATGACTGAAGGCCCGCCGCAACGTGAAGTTTCATTCACGTCGACAAGTGCGTTCTGGCTCAACCAGGTCGAGGTGTCGTTCTCGATCCTGCAGGGCAGGCTTCCAGCGGCACCTCCTTCACAAGCCTCAAGCAGTTTCAGGACCACATCGATGCCTACGTCTACGCATACAACGACAGAGCCGAGCCCTTCGTCCGGACCAAGTAAACGGTCCATCAAAGCCGCTTCTACGGCCGCCAATATCATTCCGCTCTGTTTTCGGGTACTAGGCAGCGTGTGCGGCCATTCGTCCATCATCAGGGGCACCGAGGTATCAGAGCGCCTCGTTGCGATCTATGGATTGGCTCGGAATATCGAGATCAATCTCGCGCGACACCTCAAAGACGGTTTCTGGATGATGGCCATTCTCGAACAGCGCGTATTTGAACGCTTCCGCGCGGCTCACGAACAGGCCGCCAAAAAATCCGTTTCGTTCGCGGGCGATCCAGTTGCCAAGACAATCTCTGCCAACAAAGACGACGGTCGACGCCGCGAGGCTACACGAAGGAGGTATAGTGACTTTCGCGTTCATGATTGTTACTTTCGAAGGGTGTACTCCTCAGCCGACGCCTATCACATCCATTCTGTAGCTGTTCAAGGCGTCCGCCAACCAACAAGATGCTCGACTTACGGTGTTCAATCATGTGCCCATCGAATATGATTTCGAGAGCAAGCCCGTGGCAATCTCATAAGAGAAGACCAAATCTTGCGCCAAGGCGAGCGTACCGATCGAGTATGCGAATCGGACTTCCGGAACGCCGCTTTGACGCTGGCTCTTTCTTATCCCAGCAATCGGCGTGCCACTCGCAGAATCTGACACACGCCTTGCTTGACGTAAGAAACATGCGTTCGCACCTACTCCCTCTGGAATGGCCGCGCCACTTTGTCGGCTTTCCGACATCTTGGCCTTCGATCGGAGATCGTTCTTCTCTCCCCCGCGCCGCTTGTGCAAAACTGGTCTGAGGCCGGAAAACTGGACCATTTTTGGCTAGAGTTTGGGCGCTGCCGAATCCCCTCGGCTGGGAGGAGCGGACGACGATGAAGGCCTCGAAGTTTTCGGACGCCCAGAAGGCGTTTATCCTGAAGCAGGGCCATGATGGGGTCCCGGTTGCGGACATCTGCCGCAAGGCCGGGATCAGCCAGGCGACCTATTTCAATTGGAAGAAGAAGTATGACGGGCTGCTGCCGACCGAGATGCGCCGGCTGAAGCAGCTCGAGGACGAGAACGCCAAGCTGAAGAAGCTGGTGGCGGATCTGTCACTCGACAAGGAGATGCTGCAGGACGTGATCCGCCGAAAGCTGTGAAGCCTGGCCGGAAGCGCAAGCTCGTCGATGAGGTTTGCGGTGAGTGGCAGGTGTCGATCCGCAAGGCCTGTGCGGCCCTCGAGTTCGACCGTTCGACCTACCACTACAAATCTCGCCGCTCCGGCCAGGCGACCCTCGAAGCTCGGATCAAGGAGATCTGCCATGTACGCGTTCGCTACGGCTATCGCCGTGTCCACGTGTTGCTACGCCGCGAGGGATGGCGTCACGGGCAGAACAAGACGCGTCGCATCTATCGCGAATTGGGCCTGCAATTGCGCAACAAATCGCCCAAGCGCCGGGTCAAGGCCAAGCTGCGCGACGACCGACGGCCCGCGACGCGGGTCAACGAGATCTGGGCAATGGACTTCGTTCATGACCAGCTGGCCACCGGCGGCAAGCTCCGGGTGCTCACGATCGTCGATATCTTCTCCCGCTTCTCGCCCGCACTGGAGCCGCGGCTCACCTTCCGCGGCACCGACGTCGTGGAGGTACTGGAAAGGGTTTGCAATGAAGTGGGACTCCCGACGACGATCCGGGTCGATCAAGGCAGCGAGTTCGTGTCGCGCGATCTTGACCTCTGGGCCTACCAGCGCGGCGTCACGCTGGACTTCTCACGACCCGGCAAGCCGACCGACAACGCCTTCATCGAAGCCTTCAACGGCCGCTTCCGGGCCGAATGCCTCAACGCCCATTGGTTCCTGTCCCTTGCGGATGCCCGGCAAAAGGTGGAGACTTGGCGTAGATACTATAACGAAGAACGGCCCCGCGGCGCGATCGGCAATCGGCCGCCGATTTTGCTGCAGAATCACGCTGGCGCTACCAGCCCACCAACGTGATCAGAGGCGCAAAACTCTAGTTCCGGGTGGTCCAAAGTTCGGTCTCACTGCAAAACCACCGAGACTCTAACTGCCATTGGATGAAAGTTCAGTGGCAGATCAGACTCTACCAATCTTGGGAGGAGATTGCAGCTCTCAGGTCAATTAGAAGCTCGTTAAGGCTGACACGGACTGGAATGGACTCGTCTACGAAGCTAGCAAGAGGGACCCATCGTAAGAGATAACCACTTTGCCAACGGAAGGATGTTGTCAGTCTTGCTGGATCGGACTTTGCTGGCTCTATCCGCCGTAACCACGGCGGTCCTTTCCACCTGGTTGCTATACTACAGCAGTTACGGTCTCGATCTCAGCGATGAAGGTCCCTATCTCAACTCCATCGCAAACCCATTCGCCTACGCAATCAATTTTCCACCATCCCTTTTCGGCTTCTTGTATCACTGGCCATATCAGCGGGCGGGTAGTCCTCCGGTGAGGCTTTCAATTACCCATAACTTTGACCACTTGGGCTGATCCGCAGATCGGCGAAATCTTGAATAACGGTATTGCCGGGCGGCGGATCGCTGGCGCGGGCGAGATAACCGCCGAGCCGCGCGATCTTGATCAGATAGTGCGATAGCGTTTTCTGTCTTGCTTTTGGTTTGTCGTTGACGAGGCGATCGAGCACGCCAATTTCAGTCGCAGTCAACGCTAGGGTTGGCGGCGCGTCTGGGGCGGAACGGTTGAGCATCGTCATCCAGAAGAACCGCCAACTCAGGATGCAAAAGAGCGAGATCAGATTGGTCAGACGCTGGGCGGTCCTGAGCTTCGACTCCTCAGCTTACATCGTCGTCTCCAGGTTGAATGGATTCAGCAACCTCAGTCTGGTCTCAGACCTGGTCGCTATCCACCCGATGGAATCTTCGACGAGACCCCGGTCCAACTCATCGAGAGGTGCGTCAGCCGATTCCGGCCCAACCGGGACAGCGCGAGCGCTACGATTACGAGTACCGCCGCAACGGAACCGTCAATCTCTTCGTCACCTTCGAACCGCAACGTGGCTGGCGCAACGTAAAGGCTACAGACCGACGCGCCGCCGTAGACTATGCGCACTGCATGCGCGAACTCGTCGATGTCCATTATCCCGATGCCGCCTGCATTCGTGTCGTGCAGGACAATCTGTCGATCCACACCGTCGGCGCGCTGTATCAAGCATTTGCGCCCGCCGAGGCCCGGCGCATCC
>NZ_LJYG01000111.1:157912-200847 GCF_001440035.1 Bradyrhizobium manausense
GACGACAAAGCGCGCGACAAACTCGGCCGCACCTATCCAACCACCGCCAATGAGTCAAAATCACTGAGATGAACCTCTATGTCTTCTTCCAACTGAAATAGGTCTCCCGGCTAATCCCGGCCTTGCGGCAGATCTCCGCCACCGCAACCCCGTCCTGCCCTCCTTGAGAATGACCGCGTTCTGGGCGTCTGAAAACCTCGAGGCCTTCACATCTTTCCTGACTCCTCCCAGCCAGGGAATCGGTGCGAAAACCTCCAAAAATCGTCCAGTTTACCGGCCTCAGAGCACTTGCAGGAATAGACATGAATCCGAAGCCGGTGCATGCAGTTCTTAAGCCCAATGCGGCGCGGTATGAGCGTCGAATGCCAACCGCTAAGCTCGAGACCGTCGGCCAACTTCTAGATCGTTGTCTGTACCTGGTGCGCTATCTTAGACGTCCGGCCGTCTTACAATCCTTTTTCGGTGTCGCGGACAGTTGCAGTCGCGCGTGAGTGTTCAGCGAGAACATTTCTTTCTGCAGTGGGCGACAGGATTTCGGTGCCCGGTATTGATACGGGATCGCCGTGGACTATCCAGTCCGTCACAATGGTTCCTATGACAGGCGCGAGCTGAATGCCGTATCCTCCAGCGCCAGCGGCGGTGATAAGTTTCGGTTCGGCTGGATCGATGGGGCCGACGAACGGCCGATGGTCCGCGGTGACTGGATAAAGCCCTGCCCAACCCCGGCCGAGACGAGCGCCAGGCAATTCTTGAATACGCTCAAGAAACAGCTCCGCCAACTTGACTTTCGATTCCTCATCGCATTGGTCATTGTAATTGTCGGGATCCTCCGGGAACGGCGAGCGGACCTTGTGGATTTCGGCAATCAGTTCGTTTCGCTTCTCATGACGGAAGTTGAGGCCAGTACCCTCGCCGTTCACGAGATCCATCACCACCGGCATCGTATAGTCGAGCGGGCTATCGAGGTGTATTGCCACTGCCTCGTGGCGCTCTGGACAGATGTGCAGCGTCTGTCCGAGAATTTCAGCAACTGCCGGGGCCCACGCGCCAGCCGCGTTGATTACAAAGTCGCAGTCGAGCCCGCCCTTGCTCGTATCCAGCCTGTAGCCGCCATTTCGCCGCGTTACCCCGACAAGTTCGCGAAACTGAAAGATGTTGCCTCCGCGCGTGCACACTTTTTCGGCTAGGAAAGTGCACATCTCATAAGGGTCAAGAAATCCATCGTCGGGTCCGTACAGTCCTCCTTCGAGCCCGTCGGGATTGATATGAGGAACGAGCTGTTGCAGCTCGCGTGCTTGATAGAGGCGAGACCTGAAGCCCGCCTCTTCCTGTATCTTTACCGATCGTGCGAACAGCTCCATTTGTTCGGCGGTGCGGGCGAGGCGTAGGTAGCCTATATGGTTGAAGCCCAGTCCGAGACTTTCCCAGTCGCGGAACTGCTGGACTGAATGGAGACGCAGCAGAATATCGAACGGGTCGGTAAGCTGCATTCCCACTACGCCGACCGAGCGGCCGCTCGAACCCGAGGCTAAAGATTGAGCCTCAAGAACCGTGACATGGAATCCATGCTCGGCGAGGCTGAATGCTGAACACATTCCGAGCGCACCCGCTCCGATCACCACGACATGAAGAGAAGCTGTCATTTATCACCCACTGCGATCTTAGGTCATCCTCGGTTAGGCGCCGCAACGAGCGACAAGTCAGAATTTCCTGCGATTTCAGCCAGCGTCTCGTCAACGGCGCCGACAATCGCGCGCGCGTCGCCTCGGTCATCGCAGTCGACAGCGCGAACAGGCCGTAGCTCATCGACAGAACTCTACGATCGAGGAGACCTTTATGGAAGGAATCGAGTTTCCTGCGTTCCGGCGGCCCTGGATCGACCGAGTGATAGTCGATGGCGGGCAGAGCCGTAAAATCAAGCTTGAATAGCGAGCCTAATCTGACGCACTGGCGGGCGAGCCCATGCAGGTCCAGCGCGCCTGTGATGCCCTCGCGCAAAAGGCTGCCTCGATGGTCTAGATGGGCGAAGCTCTCTGGCGTCAGTGCTGGCATGGCGGCGAGACCAGCGCGCATTGTCACGGGATTCGCGGTGAAGGTCCCGGCGTGCGGGAGCGCCGGCTTGCCGTGGGTCGGATCGAACACGGCCATGATCTCAGGCCCCTCTACCCACACCGCGCCGACGGGAAAGCCGCCGCAGATGATTCTTCCGAGTACCGTCAGATCGGCAAAATTCCCCACAGTCCCTGTGCGCCGCCACGCGGAACGAGATCACCTGGTCGAAGATAACTAATGCGCGGGCGACGTGCGTGATCTCGATCATTGCGTCGAGAAAGTCCTTACGCGCTGAAATCAGTCCAGCGCGGTTCGGCATCGGATCAATCAGCACGCCTGCGATGGTGTCAGCATGCGCTACGAAGATTGCGCGCGACACTTCGATATCGCTAAAGGGCGTCACACCCCTTGTTCCCGAATTAGCGAGCCTGATCTGCTCGACCGACGGCAGACGCTCGACCAGCAATTCCGGCTGTTCGATCTCGCTTCTCATCGGGGCGCCGAAGGCGGTGCCATGTGGCATCTGGTTGATCATAGCTGCCGTCACGTCCGGGTTGCCATGGCCATGGATTATCGTGAAGTTGTTGATATAATCGTGGTAGGCATTACCGTCCACGACCAGACCCGGCAGCCCCTCGCCCTGTCCGAGGTAGATGGGGAAAAGATCAATGAAGACCGCTGTGCGGGGGTTGCCGCCGCGCATGAGTTTGCGAGGGCGCACGAACAAGCGGCAGATGTAGGCATGGCGTCGGGATAATGCGGCTCGATCTCGGAAGCCAGACAAAGGGATAGGAACGAAGAACTGCGAAGCGGCTCGCTCCTCCAACGATCACTTCGTCATGATCGTGCGGCTTTGCTCGCGCATCTACTGTGGAAGATACCATGCACCGAGGCCACCCTTGCCGCTGACGCCGGTGCCTTTCCAACCGCAGAAGGGCTGCGCCCCCGGCCATGCGCCAGTCGTCGCGCCGCTGGCGCGGTTGGCGTAGAGAACACTTGCTTCTGCCGTGTCGAGGAAGTATTGCAACTCATTCTGGCCGCGGGTGAAGTCAGCCCATACGCACTGTCGTTACCTTCGGCGATGGCGGCGCATAATGAAGCCTTACGGAGTTTTCGCGGTGATTGCCCCGTTCAACTTCCCGGTTGCACTGTCTATCGGCATGGTGTCAGGCGCTCTGCTGACGGGAAAGTTCGGTTGTCTTCAAGCCTTCCAGGGTGCTCGTTGACCGGCCTGCTGATAGCGGAGACACTGCGCAAGGCGGCGCGTACAGCCGTTATTCGCCTTCAGCTCCGACGCGTAGTACCCGGAAACAAGGTTATGATTGCGTAGGAATCATCCTCGAGTGCAGCAGAAGTGTTCTTAGTCGTGGCTCTACCGCGCTTCGACTAGTGGACTCAAATCATACTCGAATTCGGTGCACTATTCCTGCCCTCGCCATCAAAGATTGCATCTTTTCGGCATTATAGGTAGGTAGTTTGCCGTCTTGCGGCATAGACTGAGACTATGCGTCTTTGAGAATCCAGACGTGAAGAGGCATATGTTTTCGCAGAGGCGGTTTGAGCCCTCCGCGGCCAGCTGGTATCGGCCATTTCATAATAGCGCGGCAAGTTCCGATTATTTTCTTAGAATGCGTGGCCTTCTGATCATCGTTGTAGCGTTTTCGATTATGTTGGCGGCACGTGGCCGGCACCAGCAGGGCTTCGTGCCGCGCCCGACCGCGCCGATGCCAGCGGTCAATGTGCCCTAGCCGATGATTTTGCTCGAGCGGCACGGGATTTGCGCTAATAAGCGCTTTGTCTATCATCAAGATGGAGATGCATGGCGCAAAATATCTACGGCAATCCGGATTTTTTTGCTCGCGACGGCGCTCCTGAGTGGCCCCAGATCAGGGCCATGCTACCCGACCTTGTTGGCAAGCGTGTCGTCGATCTGGGTTGTGGCTTCGGCTGGGCCTCACGCTTGGATGCGCGAGCAAGGTGCCGCCTCTATCTTTGGTCTCGACTTGTCGCGGAACATGATCGAGCGCGCAAAGGCCGATACAGCGGACGCGGGGATCAGCTATTTTATCGCCGATCTGGATGCTTTGGAGTTGCCCGCGCAGTCTTTTTGCTTACAGCGCGTTGACCTTTCACTATGTTCAGGATTTTGCCCGTCTCACGCGGGCGATCCGCAAAGCCATGATCGCTGGCGGACATTTGATCTTCACAATCGAGCATCCGATCTTCATGGCAGCGGCAAATCCCCACTGGATCAGTGATGAGGAGGGTCGCAAGACGTGGCCCGTCAATGGCTGCTCCCTTGAGGGTGAACGTCGGACAGATTGGTTCGCAAGGGTGTTTTGAAGTACCACAGGACGTTTGGCACGACGCTGAACACGTTGATTGATGCAGGCTTCCAAATTCTGCGGGTCAAGGAGTTTGCACCAACCTCCGAGCAGATTCAGCAGATGCCGGCAACTAGAGCATGATGTTTTTATACGGAAACATAGCCTGAATTTTTGAGATAGTTGGCGCATTCCTCTTTGGAGAAGATATCGAGGAGTTCGCCGACCTTGCGCCACGTTGCTTCGACATCACGTGTCTGTGCGGCTCGCATCAGGTGTTTGAGCTTGGCGAAGACCTGCTCGATCGGATTGAGGTCGGGGCTGTAGGGCGGCAGGAAGAGCAGATGCGCTCCTGTTGCGCGGATGGCGTTGCGGGCAGACTTACCCTTATGACTGCCGAGGTTGTCGAGGATGACGACCTCGCCTTTTGCCAAAGTGGGCGCCAACACTTTCTCGACATAGAGCGTGAAGAGCTCACCGTTGATGGTGCCGTCGATGACCCAGGGCGCGCTGATCCGGTCCTGGCGCAGCGCTGCGATGAAGGTCATGGTCTTCCAGTGGCCAAAAGGCGCAGATGCTTCAAGACGCTGCCCACTCGGTCCCCAGCCGCGCAGTGGCGCCATGTTGGTTTTGATCCAGGTCTCGTCAATAAAGACCAGGCGTGAGGCGTCGATCCTACCCTGATGGGCCTTCCAGCGCGTCCGTTTACGCGCGATATCGGGGCGGTCTTGTTCGGCCGGACGGAGCGTTTTTTTGAAGCTCAGCCCCTCGGCGTGAACGAACGTCCATACTGCCCGCACGTCTGTTTTGATCCCGCGCGCAGCCAGTTCCTGCGTCAGCTTCCGCAAAGTGAATGGTCCGGAGCGAATGCGCTTGCGCAGCCAGTCGACGTTGGCGCCGGACAGAACCGGCTTCTTGTGGCTGCCGATCTTGCCGGGAGAAACGCCTCCGGTCTCCCGCCGCAGATTCTTCCACTTCGTCACACAGGAAGGACTGATCTGAAGCGCTTCTGCAATCGAACGAACCGTCTCGCCCGCGTCGGCCCTCGCCAGAGCGAGTTCGCGAAGATCTTCCGAATAGGGTCGCGTCATCCATGCTGGCCCCCGTTCCCCAGCATGGAGTTTGAATCAGATATTGCCGCCCCTGGGAATTCCGGCAAAAAACAACATGCTCTAGCGGAAGAATTGGAGCGCCCCATGATGCTGCTTGTTGCTGCGTCCGTATAGAAGGCTTGAGGTCAGCTGGGCGGCGAGTGAGCCTCGCCTCAACCAGGTGGGTACAAACGCTGTTAGAAAGGCGTTTGGCCGCCCTACACTTTCGCAGATCCAAGTTCGATATCCAGCCATCCGAGAGGGTTAACCGTTGCGCGATCTCCGCCATTGATGACGATTGTCGTCGTCTCCGCCTCGATGATAGCGGGGCCTTCCAGCATGTGCCCGGAACGTAATTTTTCTAGCGCAAAGACCGGCACCTCGCGCCAAGCACCGAAGAAGGCCTGGCGGTTGCTGGTGGGCGATCCGATCCGCTCAGTTGCGGGCATCGACGTGTCAGCTTCCTCGATTCGAGAAACCGCTCCAACAGCGGCGAGCCGCGCATTGACGAACACAACCTCCTGGTCGCGCGACGCGTAAGTGTAGAGCTCCTCGTGACGACGATGAAAGCGCTCTTCGACATCGGCTATCAGGGATGGCGCTGTGAAGTCGACGTCGCTGAGCGGTACATCGACCTCGAACACCTGCTCGCCATAACGCATCTCGGCGGAGCGCTCGGTTATGATGGGCCCGTCGAACCAGCTGCGAAGCCGCTCGGCAGCCTGCTGCTCCAGATCAGCAAAAATGCCGCGAATGTCGTCTGCAGTCGTCCGGGCGCCTGTCTCGAAGTGAGTGCGGCTGACCTCGTAGCGCAAATCGCTGGTCAGCATACCCCACGCCGAGAGTACGGAGGCTGTCGTCGGCACTATGATGCGCGTTATTTCTAGCTCACGCGCGACTTCCGCGGCGTGCAGGCCCGCGGCGCCGCCGAAGCTTAGGAGCGCGAACTTGCGCGGATCGACGCCGCGACGCAGGGTCATCAATCGGATACCGTCTGCCATTTTCAGATTGACGAGCCGATAGATCCCGGCAGCGGCCTCGATGCGTGTCACGCCAAGCGAAGCTGCGAGGCGATCGATTGCTGCCTCCGCCGCCGCACGATTGAGCGGACGCCGTCCCCCCATGAAGGCCGCCGCATCGAGATAACCCAGCACGATATTTGCGTCAGTCACGGTTGGCTCCGTACCGCCGTTGCCATAAGAGGCTGGGCCCGGCATCGCGCCGGCACTCTCAGGGCCGACGCGAAAGATGCCTCCGGCATCGACACTGGCGATCGAGCCCCCGCCCGCCGCGATGCTGGCGATGTCCAGGCTGCGCAGCGCGATGCGCTGGTCCGCCAGCCCACCGTCCGCCGACAGCGTCGCGCGTCCGTCGGCAATCAAGGAGATATCGGTGCTCGTGCCGCCCATATCGAAGGGCACCAGATCCAGCATTGCCAGCAGTTCCGCACAGCGTCGGGAACCGGAAATCCCGCCCGCAGGACCAGATAGCACGGTCGCCGCCGCGAGGCGTCCCGCCTCCTCGACCGGTGCCATCCCTCCATGGGAAAGGATGATGAACAAGCTCCCCGCGAACCCCGCTTCAGCCAAGCGTCGCTCGAGCCGGGTCAGGTAGCGCCGCACTGCGGGACCAACATATGCATTCACGATCGTGGTGGCGACGCGCTCGTACTCCTTAATCTGTGGCAGCACGTCACTTGAGCGCGACACGCTCACTTCCGGCAACTCGCGCGCAAGCCGCTCTGCGGCTGCGATCTCATGAGCGGAATTGCGATAGGCATGCAGGAAGCAGATCGCGACCGACGTTGCGCCAGAGGCGCGGATTGCCGCAATGGCCTCACTAAGTGAGGCATCGTCGAGCGAAACGAGCACATCGCCATTCGGCCGCAGTCGCTCGCGAACTCCGAAGCGTAGTTCGCGCGGCACCAGCGGCTCGGGCGGGGGCGTCCGCAGATCATAGCGGTTGCCTTTCAAGCCCTCGCGCATCTCGATGATGTCGCGGTGCCCCTCCGTGGTCAGCAGAGCAACTTTCGCGCCCTTGCCTTCCAGCAGCGCATTCGTTGCAACGGTGGTGCCATGCACCAACCGCTGTGTCGCAGTCAACATATCGCCGCGCGACATGTCGAGGCGCCGAGCGAGCTCGTTGAGCCCATTCATCACGCCGATCGACTGGTCTTCTGGCGTGGAAGGAGATTTCGCGAACACAGTGCGCCCGGCCCCGTCGATCGCGACAAGATCCGTAAATGTGCCGCCTACATCAATGCCAATCGTCAACATCTTTAACTAACCACTTCTGTCGTTGTGCCTGAAGTTACAAGGCCCTGCACCTCATCGCGCTGGCGGGCCTGATGCGCGCGCCGCTCGGGAGGGCCCCAGCCCCCGCCGCCGGCGGAGCGCACTTCGAGGCAATCTCCAGGGTGGATTTCGATTTCGACCTCTTTGGTTCGCAGCACGCGCGGTGGCCGACCCGCCGATACGAGGCGATAGTGATGCGGTGCGCCATCCTTACCGCCCAGCATCCCGCACGCGCCGTGGCGGGCACCATCACCTGCGGTGTTGCCGAGTGCCGTTTTCTCGGTTTCAAAGACGAGATCGAGGTTGACGCCAAGACCGCCCCGAAATTGACCATCACCGCCTGAATTGGGCCGATACTCATGATGACGGAAGTGAAGGGGAAAGCGTGCTTCGGCGACCTCGATGCTGCCGAATTTGAGGCCACCAACCGTGTGCCACTCGCCGATCGAGGACCAGCCGTCACCGCGAGACGAAGCGCCACCACCTGGGCGCGCCTGAAACATATGCCAGATGAAGCTGCGCCCGCTGCGAGGATCCTCGCCCTGCACAGCGATGCGGAAACGCCGGCTCCAGCCACCCATGGCTCGATCCGGGCAAGATCCAGATAATGCCTTGACCACCGCCTCCACGATCTCGTTGGAGGGGTGGCTGGTGCACAGCGTCACCGGCCGACCCGGATCTGCCCACACAATCGTGCCCTGTTTGGCAGTGACAGTGAGCGGCCGCAGCGCACCGGCGTTCTTGGGTATCTCGGCGTCGATCAGATAAGCAAAAGCCATCACGACTGCCGCATGCATATTGGCGTGCGATGAATTGACAAAGCTCGTGCTCTGCGGATCTGATTCCGACAGATCGACCTCGATCTGACTGCCAGTCTTCGTGACCTTGGCTGCAATCCGGATATCGCTGCGGCCGTGGCCGTCGTCATCAAGGAAGGCCTCACCGTAGAAGGTGCCATCCTTCCAGTTCGAGACCACCGCGCGCGTCTGTTGCTCGGCGGCATCGAGGATGGATTCGATCGCGGCCTCGACCACCGGCGCGCCGAATTCGACGAACAGCCGTCCCATTCGCCGCTCGCCCATGTGCGCGGCTCCGATCATGGCTGCAAGATCGCCGCGGAAATCGTGAGCGTTGCGCACATTTAGTGCCAGCATATCGAGAATATCCTCGCGCAGCCGGCCGGCCTCGTAGAGCTTGATCGGAGGAATGCGCAGCCCTTCCTGCCAGATTTCGGTCGCGCCCGGATTATAGGCCCCGTGTGTTGCACCGCCGATATCGCTCTGGTGCGCACGCACGATGCTCCAGAACAGCCTCCGGTCTCCGTCAAAGACCGGTACGAATGCGGTCAGGTCCGGCAGATGGCTGCCGCCATGATAGGGATCATTCATCAGGATCACGTCGCCGGGCGCGACGTCCTTGAACCGCTCCTCGACCGCGCGTGTCGCCCAGGGCAGCGCGCCGACATGGACCGGGATGTGGTCGGCCTGGGCGATCAGCCGGGACTGGACGTCGCAGATCGCCAACGAAAAATCTCGGCTCGAGTTGAGAATCTGCGAATAGGATGTACGAAGCATCGCTTCGCCCATTTCGGCTACGATCGAGCTCAACCGATGCTGAACGACGGATCGCGTGATGGGATCAACCTTGTGGGCCATTCTCGCACCTATTTCAGGCATTAATGTTTCGCGGCGTGGTGGCCTCAATGGCCCCACGCGATACTTACCGACTTCAAGCTCAAGGGCGCGTCAGGTTTTGGACGCGACCTGTGCAAGTGCATCCGAGGCCGCGCGAATGATGCTTTCGATATCCGCGTCCCGCATCGGTAGCGACAGCGCCATCAACCCGTAGCCGACGGCGAGAACGCCGCGATTGAGAAATTCAAGGTTGAACACACTTTGCCGTTTGACCTCGTCTTCGCTCATGTAGGCCGAGCGGTAGTCGCGGATCGGGCGCTCGGCGAAATGCAATTTCAAGAGCGATCCAAGACCGACCGCGGTACCCGGCACGCCATGGCGGCGGAACGCATCATTGATGCCCTTTCGCGCCGCCTCACCGATCGCATCCAGCCGCGCAAACGCGTTCTGGTCCAAGAGCTCCATAGCCGCAAGCCCCGCTCGCATCGTGACCCGGTTGGCCGAGAATGTACCGCCATGAGGCAACGCGGGCTTGCCATGGCGAGGATCGAAGACGGCCATGACTTCGCTCTTGCCGGCGATTGCACCCACCGGGAACCCGCCGCCAATGATCTTGCCAAGCGTGGTGAGATCAGGATCGATGCCCCACAGCCCTTGGGCGCCGTGGTAGCCGAGACGGAAGGAGTCGGCGATCTTGCAGCCGAAGTTCAGCACAATGATCCGCTCCGCCAGGCGCATCACCATCCCCATATTGTGTTCGATCAGGATGATGGCGATCCGATGTTTAGCCCTCAAATCCGTGAGCTGGTCGACGAGCTGGTCAACCTCGGCGGAATTCAATCCTGCGGCAGGTTCGTCGAGCAGCAGCACGCGAGGTTCGCAGGCGAGCTCCCGGCACATCTCGACCATGCGGCGACGACCATAGGACAGGGATCCGATCGGTAGCTGCGCCTCTGCCGCAAGCCCCATTTGATCAAGCACAGCCATAGCCCTCTCGCGCAGCTCCAGCTCGCTACGGCCGGTTTGGATGGCCGTACCGGTCATGACGTTCTCGAGCACGCTCAACCTTTCGAAGGGACGGCCGTGCTGGAAGGTGCGCCCGAGGCCGCCGCGCACACGCTTGTGCGTAGCGGCGCGCGTCATGTCCCATCGGTCGAGCAGCACTCTGCCCTTGTCAGGCAAAACAAGCCCGGTAAGGACATTGAGAAGGGTCGATTTGCCGGCGCCGTTCGGGCCGATGACGGCGACAAATTCGCCTTCCCCGACCGACAGGTCGACGTCGGCAAGTGCAGCGAGCCCGCCGTAGCGCTTGGCGATTTCTGTGGCCTGCAACAGGCTCATGGGCGCGCTTCCTTTGAGGCAGCGACCAAAGCCGGCCATTTTATAAGCTCGTGGCGGCGGAAGCTGCGCGGCCGCCGAATCCCGGCAAGCCCTGAAGGCAGGAAGATAAGGATGGCAAGGACAAAAAGGCCAAAGAACGCGAGATAGGCGGAGCCGAGAAAACGCAACCATTCGGGCAGGAAAGTCACGAGCAACGCCCCCAGAATGGCGCCCACAATCGATCCCTCGCCGCCGACCACCAGCATCGCGAGGTAAGTGATGGAGTGCGCATAGCCAAAGTCCTCAGGCGAAATGAAGCGCATATGGAACGCAAACAGGGCTCCGGCCACGGCGGCGTAGACCGACGAGAGGACGAAGGCCGCGAGCTTGACCCGGGGGACGTCGATGCCTGTCATCGACGAGGCAGTCTCGTCATCACGTACCGCGATCATCGCCCGGCCATGACGTGAGCCATGAATGAGCGCGGCGACGGCGGCGGAAGCCGCGAGCACCAGCAGAGCGAACCATAAGTAGCTGCGCTCGTCGGTCAGGGCGTGGCCGGCAATTTGCAGCTCGGGAATGCGAGAGATCCCGTTGGTGCCGCCGGTCGCGTCGATCCAGTTGGCAGCGACAATGGAGAAGGACACGTTGAAGCCAAGCGTTGCCAGCGCGAGATAGTGGCCCTTCAGCCGCAGAAGGGGAACGCCAATCAACATGGCCAGCACAGCCGTACCGGCAACCGCGGCAGGCAGAGCCAGCCACGGCGACCACACGAAGAGCGTCGTCAACAGCGCAACGCCGTACGCGCCTGCCCCGACGAAAGCCGCGTGACCGAGCGAGATCAGCCCCGCATAACCGAAGGCAAAATTAAGCCCGATGACTGCGATGGCCGAAATCGCGGCGAGATTGAGCAGCCGAAGGTGGTAGTCGGTAAGCAGCATCGACAGGATAAGTCCTGCGATCAAAATCACAGCGCCGACCAGGAGCGGAATGCGTATCGACATCAATCAGCCCCGGTCCTGAATGCGTTCGCCGAACACGCCCTGCGGGCGCAGTAGCAGGAACAAGATCATGATGCCGAAGGAGATCAGGTCTTTGTAGGCCGACGACACGTAGGATGCGCCGAGCACTTCACTGAGACCAACAAAGAGGGCGCCGATAATCGCCCCCGGCAGACTGCCGAAGCCGCCAATGATTGTCGCTGCGAACGCCTTGAGCGCGATGGGATCGCCCATGCTGGTGTCGGCGAACCACATTGGTCCGAGCATCAAGCCGGCAATTCCCGCGAGCAGCGCAGCTAGGACCCAAGATAGAGCAAGCAGACGATTGACCTTGAGGCCCATCAGCCGGGCAGCCTTGATATCCTGCGCTACCGCGCGCATCCCGATGCCGAGTGAGGTGCGGAAGAACAAGAGCCACAGCAGTGCAACCATCAAGGCCGTGACAATCACGACAGCGACCGCATGGGCAGAGATAGTTGCGCCTGCAATTGTGAGATTCACGCCTTCGACCGGCGACGGCAGCCGGAATGGCCAGGAGCCGAACGCTAATAGCGCCGCGTTCTGCATCGTGATCCCGATCGCCACTGTGCCAATGATGATTGTCACGACGGGACTTGCGCGTAGCGGCAGGTATAGCACCGCAAAGAACAGAGCTCCGAACAGCGCCATTGCAAGCAGAGCCGCGCCGTAGCCCACAGGCCAGGGCAGTTGCGCATTGAGCAGCATGGCGACGCCCGCGAAGGTGCCGAACATCACGAATTGCCCGGCAGCAAAGTTAACAACGCCGGTCGCGGAGTAGACGATGACGAAACCGATCGCGGCGAGCGCATATACGCTCCCAATTGCTAGTCCGTTGATGAGCAGCTGGATGAGATCCGTCATATCGTCCTTGGTCTTCTTGCAAACCGGTCCGTTAGCGCGCGGCCAACGTCGGCAGAGATCGTGTAGGCCGGCTCGTTGATTGCAGTGGTGCGCGCGCGGCACGCGCCCGCGCGTCAGCGGCAAAGGTTCAGTTCAGCTTGATGGTCTGAACCAATTCCAGCGATTTGGTCCCTGCTTTGGATTTCACGACCGCAAGATCGAATACGCCGTTGCCCTTGGCATCATAGGAATAGAGATGACCGATCCCTTGCCATCCTTTGACGGCGGAAAACCAGTCCCGCAACGCTTTGGGATCGGTACCAACCTTGCGCAGGCCTTCGGCCGCCAGCATCGCACCATCATAATAGGCGAGCCCGTAGGGATCCGGATCGCTGCCAAATTTCGCTTTGAAGCGTTCGACGAAATCCCGCATGCGCCCGCCGACCGACGGATCGATGAAGGTGTCGACCACGCCCCAGACGCCGTCGAGATCAGCCGGCGACAACAGCTGCAGCGCCGCCGGCACCAATGCTGCCGAAGATGTCACCAGAGGCATCTTGAGGCCGAGCATCTTTGCCTGACGCAGCACCAGCGCACCGTCCTGCGGATAGTTAAAGATCAACAGGACATCGATGTCCTTGCCGCGCAGGCCGAGCAGCTGCGCTGAAAAATCCTTGTCGTTCTGGCCATAGGCTCCCATGCCCGCGACGGTCACGCCGGCGGCTCCGAAACGCTCGACCGCCGTCCGGGCACCACCCTGTCCGAAGTCGTTCTGGATATAAAGAATGCAGGGCTTCTTCGCCTTCAGCACATTGAGCGCGCACCGCACCATGCCTTCGGCCGACACGCTGTCGGCCGGCCGCACGCGAAACATCCACTCGTTGCCAGCCTCGGCTACGACATCTGCACCGCCCGCATAGAATGCCGGCACCTGTATTTTCTTAAGCTCAGGCTCCACGGCCAGGTTTTGTGTCGAATAGCTCGACAGGAAGAACAACGACGGCTTGCTTTCCTGTGCGAGCTTGACGAAGGCGTTTACCGCCGTGCTGTTTGAGGCCTGCGTATCTTCGAAAACGATTTTGAGGCTGCGCCCGTTGATGCCGCCCGCCTTGTTGATGTCCTCTTCGGCCATCATCAGGGAGTTGTGATACTGCTTGCCAGTCAGCGACAAGGGCCCGGTCATCGGCACCGTGGCGCCGACAACGATCGGGCTTCCCTGCTCGGCACGCGCGGCTCCCACCCACGGCATAGCGCTCGCAGCAAGCAACGCTTTTAGAAACTCCTGCCTCGTCATCTTCATGATGTCCCTCGTGCGCTCCCCGGGGCTGCAGCACCACGAAGGCTGCTGCCCCTAAATCGCCATTGACTTTCGTTCCGTTTTCCGGAACGTTATTCCGGTATTGCGTAACGCTAATCTGCTCTCGCTTGTCGAGTCAAACGGTCGCAGAAGCGCGCATGCACAAATTTTCCGCCTGGAAGGCACCCTGAATGACAACCTCAGATGAAACGGCGGGTCCTCTCGACCGCTACATGCAAGTGCTCGAACTCGTCGCGACCTTTCCCGGCGCCCTGACGCTGGCGGACGTGTCCTCGTTGCTTGATCTTCCGAAGACATCTGCACATCGGCTGCTCAAGGGCCTCGTGCGAGCTGGACTTGCGAAGGACAATGTCGGTGGGCGCGCTTATCAACTCGGTGACCGCTTGCTCCGGCTATTGCACGCAACTGCGGACGATGGATGGATTGCGGCCCTTGCGCGCGGGCATCTGCAGCAACTGACCGACGCGACGTCCGAGACCTGCTATCTCACGCGCCTGATCGGCGCGCGCGTTGTCGTTGCGATCTCGGTTTCACCAGATGTGCGCTGGCGAAGCTACGTTCAGCCGGGGATCGAGATGCCAGTGCATGCGGCTGCAACAGCCAAGGCGATCATGGCCTATCAAAGCGAAGCCGTAGTGAGAGAGGCGATGTCGGCCGATCTTCCTCTGCTCACAGCGAACACGCGAAATGATCGTGCATGGGTCGAACAGGAGCTCGCTGCGGTCAGAGTTAGAGGCTATGCGACGTGCATCGGAGAGATCGACGAAGGATTGGCCGCCATTGCGGTCCCCGTTTTTCTATCCGATCGGCGCGTGTTTTACGCTCTCGGAATGACTGGACCTTTGCAGCGGGTCATGAACGAGCAGCTGCCGGAACGTTTGGCCGCACTACGCAACGTTGCCGAGACATTGGGGCGATCGCTCTCAATAGGCGAGAGGCTGAAGTCAAAGGACGGCTCGCAGACTCATCAAACGTAATCGCGACCGCGCCCTGCTCGCTCGCGTGCCTTGGGGGCATTCGTCCATCTCGCGCTAACGTCTCAATAAAACCCGTGGATGCCCCGCCAGGCTATTTCGCAGACCGTCGATGGTGCTGTCGCCTAGCTTGACGGTTAGATCGATAACGGCTCGGCGATCTTTGACCGCGAGCGAAGCTGCTCGTTATTTCTTCGATTCCTATCTTTATTCGCAGAACGCCTGAAAGCTGCATCAATATGCCGCGACGAGCTGGCATAACCACTTGCTACGCCCTCGTACAGCGGGCGGTCGCTCGCCTCCGGCCGACGATTAGGCCACTTGAAGATCGAGGGCTACTCGCTGCAAATCGATCGGAAGGCCTCATCTTCTCGGGGCCACCGCTTGGCGACCGCGCCGCCCGATTTTACGAGTTTAGCAGATCGAGGATGTATCTGACGGTGAGCTCCGCCGTCGGAATGACGATCTCATCCGAGGCTCCGAATGTTGGCGTGTGCAGATGCGATTCGTTCCCTGGCGCACGGCTGCCGAATATAAAGTAGATTGAGGGCACGCATGCCGAGTAGAAGCCGAAATCGTCGCTGCCCGCCCCCTGTTTCGTTTCGATGAAAGCGCTGCCGCCGGCCACGTCGTGGACGAGTTGCCGGAAGCGCCTTACCATTTCAGCATCGTTGACGACGGCAGGCTCACCTTTGCGTATGATGCACTCGGCTTGACCACGGTGCATTGAAGCGACGCCTTCGGCCACTTCGCGCACGCGTTGGGACAGCAGCGCTCGACGTTCCGAGCTCCGGGTCCTGATGGTCCCCTCCATCGCGACGGATGGGCAGATGATGTTGGTCGCCGTGCCACCATGGATGGTGCCAATCGTGACAATCGCATTGTCGTCGGCCGGCATTTCGCGCGACACTACCTTCTGCACCTCGTTGACGAACGCGCCGGCGATGGCGATTGCGTCGACTCCGTCATGCGGCGACGCGCCATGCGCCATCTTGCCGGTAATCGTGAGCTCAAACTGGTCGGCGGATTGGGTCACCGCGCCCTCATGGGCGCCGAACTTTCCGACCGGAACCCCAGGACTGACATGGAAGCCAACTGCCCGGTCGAAGCCATCCAGAAGCTTTTCCTCCATCACCGTGCGCCCGCAAAGCGGCTCCGCCTCTTCGGCTGGCTGGAAAAACACGCGCACCCGGCCCGCAAAATTGTTGCGCAGTCGGTGGAAGGCGAGCGCAGTGCCGAGCGCGATCGAGGCGTGCATGTCATGACCGCAGGCATGCATGACGCCGTCGACCTGCGAGCGGTAGGGCAGATCCTCGCGCGCCTCCTGGATTGGAAGCGCATCAATGTCGCCGCGCATTGCGATGGACCGCTTCGGGCCGGAGGCGGTGCCATCAATATCAACATAGAGCCCGGTATTGTGAAACGGCTTGCTGCCGTTCAGGCCGAAGCGCTGCAATATGCCGCGGATCCGCTCCTGCGTTTTCCATTCCGCATTAGAGAGCTCAGGCTCGCGGTGTAAGACATGACGAAGCTCGATCACCGCGTCGCGCTCGGCATCTGAGAGAAAGCTATTGCTGGGTGCGCTCACCGACTTGAATCCTTACATCGCGCGCCGTCCACATAATAGAGCCTACGTATCATGCTTCTTGAAGAAGAAGATCAGATAAATTCAATCTGGCGTGCACAAATCGAGCTAATTCATTGAAATCGCGCCGAAGTTCCTCGTGAAATCTCGCTTGGATCGAACACCATGTAAACGGGCATTGCCGAACATGTATAGAGTCGACCAGTTCAGTGCGATCGTGAACCCGCACAAACCTAGCCGGCGATCAACCTGGGAGATGCGCATGTAATTTTCCCCCTTCAAAAACAAGTTCCTCACATTCTTGCAGCTCTCTGCCAGACGTCAGGTCATCGTGGCGAGCTGGGCCAGTGGAGAGTCATTCTCGATCGCGATATGGGTCCGAGATGGCTTTGAGAGATTCTGTAGACGCTCCAGAATGGCTCTTGCCTGCGGCGCGAGCCGCGACCGCCAGCTGCAGGCGCACGAAGAGCCCAGACACTGGATTGCTCATCGGTGTAGGCGCGACCCGTCTGGATGTCCATCACCGGGCGCAGCGCGGTATCGTCCAGCGCCGTGCCGCGCAGCTCGAGCAGGCAGTGCGAAATCGTCTTGGCGTCATCGAGCACGAGCGCCCGCATGAGCGTACGCGCGTGCGACTTCGTTACGGATTGGCAGGCGCACGGCAGGTGCGGCTCGAGCGCGCCGATGTAGCAGCTTCTACGATGCGCCCACGATCCAGCAGCACGGCGTAGGTGTCAAACAGGGCCCCGTCGAAGCGTCGGATGCCCTTTCATGTCGCCGAAGGTGAGCGCATCAAGGTCGGCGGCCTTGTCGCCGCGCGCGAACAGCGATGGGTCCCCCGCTCACGCCACACGTTTACGGTCGCCGCAAGTTCGCGCATGTGCGACTACGACCAGCGCCTCGGCGGGGCCGCGTGGAAAGTGCCGCTCTCCAACGTGACGCTCTTGGTCGAGCAGAAGATCCAACGCAATTGCGCACAAGTTGCATGATATCGCGCGGCGGCCAGTTTGCAGGCGACCAATTCGCTCGTCGTTAGGACGACGACAGCTTCGGTTTGGATCCAAAATCGTACCCAGTCGTCGGCTTCTTGCCAGTCACGCGCCAATGAACCTGGCCGGATGGTTTCGCAGGCCGTATTGCCGATCGTCGAAGTGGATGGAGTGGCTTCAAATCTAGAACCGCAGAAATTCGCCACCAATCAGAAGCTGGCGGACGTCGTCAGAGCTGTCATTTTCGGTAGATGAGTTGCCAACCAAAGGTAGTTCCGCAACGCCTTGCCGTTGTCTTCCACGCCTGTTCGCATGGACGCGTCAGATTGGCCAAACTCAAGTTTAAAGGCCCGCAGACCGGCCTCACGCCCTGGTCCACCCTCTGGCCGAAGGCGCAAGCTATCCGGGAGATCGCCGAGCGCGGTGATGGATGAGCGGGGAGACGTCAGGCCGAAGAAGTCAGCAGCTGCGAAGCTCAGGTTTCGGCGCGAGGCGAACACCAAATCATTAGCGCCTCTGTCGCCCGTTCCAATCAACCCGCTCACATCCTGAAACTCAAGATCAGACACTCATGACCGCTCTTGATATCTTCATACGCTACGCGTCCGTGGCATTTCTGAAGCGAAGTGGATGCCACTCGACAGACGAGATTGACTGGGTACCTTCAATCGCGGCTCTGGAAGCTACCACTGGCCACAGTGTATGGGATAACGCGGAGTTGAATGCCGGATTCTGAAGCCTTCCGGCCCCGTGAAAGAACCATCTCAGACTTCGGAATTAAGTCAGCATCGGTTGGTTCGATTCGCTAGTCTTCAATTTCCTGCTCAACCTTCGTTCCAGGGCCTCGTCGAGTGTTGGCGCTGAGGCAAGAAGCTGCCGTGTGTAGTCTTCTCGCGGTCTTTTCAGGACTTCGGTCGGCAAGCCGGCTTCGATAATGCGCCCTCCGCGCATGACCGACACGCGGTCGGCAATGGCCGCCGCTAGGTGAAGGTCATGCGTAACAAAGATATAGGCTAGTCCACGCGACGCTCGAAGTTCCAGCATCAGCTTGATGATCTCTGCACTCACTGAGACGTCGAGCATGCTGACAGGCTCGTCGGCGATCACCAATTCGGGCTCCAGCACTAGGGCGCCCGCGATGACTGCCCTTTGCCGCTGGCCTCCGGACAGCTCGTTCGGAAAGCGCCGTGCAAATATCTCAGCCGGACGCAGGCCCACCGATGCAAGGGTACCGAGCACTTTCTGAGCCAGTTTCTGCGCGTCACTATTCATCCCGTTGACGATGAGTGGCTCGGCGACATGGTCAAAGATTGTCTGCGAAGGATTGATTGCCGAGAAGGGATCTTGGAAGATCATCTGGACCCGCTTCCGGTAAGCGCGCATCTCGGCGCGAGAGCGCAAGAACGTCACATCCTCGCCGTTCATCAGGATTCGCCCTTGAGTGGGCATCTGAAGCCTCGTGGCGACCCGGGCTAATGTGGATTTGCCGGAGCCAGACTCGCCAACGATCGCGTGGATCTCGCCCCGTTCGACGGAGAGATTGACACGGTCCATTGCACGGATTTCTGCATGCGGCCGCCGAAGAAGCCAGTCCGATAGGCCGCGTGGCACCGGAAAGTGCACGGAGACATCGTGGAATTCAATCAAAGGAGTCATGGGCTTACAGCTCACCCACGAGGTGACAGGCCACGGAGGCGCCGCCGTACCTGCGCAACTGGGGCTGATCGATCCGACAGATGTCACGGGCGTATGGACAGCGCGGAGAGAACGCGCAGCCGCAACGCGGCTCGTCTGGTCGCGGCGGTGCGCCTGGGATCGGTTCGATCCGCCGGAAATCTTGGTCAGTCCTGGGCGTGGCCATCACCAGCGCCTTGGTATAGGGATGGCTCGGGTGGCTCAGCACCTCTTCTACGGCGCCGAACTCGATGATGCGCCCGGCATACATGATGGCCACCTGGTCGCAGGTAATCGCGAGCGCGGCGAGGTTGTGGCTGATCATGATTGTCGTCAGGCCTCGCTCCTGCTGGAGTCGGATCAGCAGGTCGAGGATCTCGCCCTGCACCACGACGTCGAGGGCGGTTGTCGGCTCGTCCGCAATGATGATCTGCGGATCCGCTGCCAGCGCCATCGCGATCATCGCGCGCTGCCGCATTCCACCCGAGAATTGATGCGGATAGGCTGAAGCACGACTGCCGTCGATGCCCACGCTTTCCAGAAGCTCCCGTACACGATCTCGCGCCCGAGCCGGGCTGACAGTCCGATCGCGGCGAACCGCCTCGAGGATCTGGTCGCCCACTGTGATCACCGGGTTGAGAGCGTTCATCGCTCCCTGGAACACGTAGGCCACCCGGCGCCAACGCACCTTGTCGAAGGCCCCTTCATCGAGGTCCAGCACCTCCTCGCCGCAGATCCGCACCGAGCCGCTCGCCAGTTCGAGCGCGGGGTTCAGCAGCCGCATCAGCCCTAGCGCCGCGGTACTCTTGCCGCATCCGGATTCCCCCGCAATGCCAAGCGACTCGCCGCTGCACAGGGCCAGATTGAGATCATCCACGACGGGAGCCGCATGCGGCAAGGCGCGCAGCTTCACCGTGAGGCCGCTGACTTCCAGGAAGGGCGCGGCTTGATCGGTTGTCGCACGCATCAGGTAGTCTTCCTTCTTCGCGCCACCGGGCCGGCGTGGCTCAGCGAATAAAGGGAAACAACCACCAGTACGATCGCGAAACCGGGGGTGACGACGTACCACCAAGCGCCGGCACCGGCGGACCCGGCCTGCTGGGCGTAGAACAGCATCGTTCCCCAAGACGGCTGGAACGGATCGCCCAAACCGACAAAGGACAAGGCGGTTTCGATCCAGATGGCTGCGACAATCGTGAGGATTGTATTGGCGACGATCAGTGAGATGAGGTTCGGCAGGATGTGACGACAGATGATCCGGCCGTGCGAGGCGCCAATCACCCGCGCGCGATCAACGAAGGGACGGCTGCGCAACGACAACGTCTGGCTGCGCACGATGCGCGCCGTCCCGGCCCAGCTGGTGATGCCGATTACGATGACCGTAACCATAAGCGTCGGGCGCAGCCCCATGATGGTCCCTTGGGCGCCCCCCATTTCGATTGCCAGGGGCGCAAGCACTAGGGCCAGAACGAAGGCGGGCAAAACCAGGAAGAAATCTGCAACCCGCATCATCAAGGCATCAGTGGTGCCGCGCGCATAGCCTGCGATCACGCCGAAGGCGGTTCCGAGGGCCATACTGAGCGAGCTGGCAAACAGGGCGACCAGCATGGTGATTCGCGCCGAGTGCACCGTCAGGTTCAGAACGTCGCGCCCAACTTCATCGGTGCCGAGCCAATGAGCTGCCGAAGGAGGCGACATCGGTGCGCCTGTTGCCGTCACGATGTTTTCAAGCGGCCCCACCAACGCAGTGGGGACCAAGGCCGCCACTATCACCGCGCCGAGCACAAGCGCTGCGATGATCCGGCCGAGGCCAAGTTCCATCAGGCAGATCATCGCGACACCCTTGGATCGAGCCGCGCGTAAAGCAAATCCGCTACCAAATTGGCCAAGACGATGGACACTGCAAAGATCAGGAATAAGGCCTGCATCACTGGGTAGTCTCGTGCTCGCATGGCCTCAACCGTCAGAAGTCCAAGACCTGGCCAGGAGAAGACCGTCTCAACGGTGATCGCACCGGCGAGGATGAAGCCGACGTTCAGCGAGATCAGCGTCACTATCGGCAGCCGGGCGTTGGGTGTCACGTGGCGCCGGAGAACGGCGTTGCTGCCGATCCCCTTCGCGCGCGCCGTGGTGACAAAATCCTCCTTGGAGACCTCTACCACCGCAGCGCGCATCAGCAAGACGTACTGCCCGGTCTGCGCGATCGCCAAGGTCGCGATGGGCAGGACGCTGCGCCAAGCGATCCCGAGCCACTGCTGAAAGTTGTTAGTCTGCTCGATATTGGCTAGGCCCGTCACTGGAAACCATGAGAGCCAAGCGGCGAAGACAATCAACAAAAGCATACCCAGCCAGAAAGTCGGCATACCGTAGGCAGCGAGGGCAAGCGAACTGCCGAAGCGGTCCAATATCGATCCTTGCCGCCAACCCGCGCGCGACCCGATCCAGAGACCGACCACCATGGCGATCACTTGCGCGGTGCCAACGAATAGCAGCGTCGGCATCATACGAGGCCCGATCACGCCCAACACGGTCTCGCCGCGGAACTTGAAACTATAGCCGAAGTCGCCGCGCGCGAGTGACAAGATATAGGATAAGAACTGATCGGGAAACAATGGGGCGTCCAGGCCCCAACGGGCCCGGATCTGTGCAAGCAGCTCCGGAGTAATGCCCTGCGCGGCGCCGATCAACATCCGCTCGGGGTCTCCGGGCATTGCCCTGAAGATGAAGAAGCCAAGCGCCGAAATGACAAAGATGGTCAGTATGGCGCTTGCCAGTTTTCGTAAGAGAAACATCCCTGCTGCTTTCTTACTGCTTGACCTTGAGCTTGGTGACGGTCGGATTGGGAAAAATACCCGTCATCAGTGGCGGCACCGGGCTGTCAGGCCATCCAGAAATCCGGTCAGTCCGGTAGGCGTGCAGAGTCGCAGGATAATACAGCGCGATGTAGGGCCCTTCAGTATAAAGCTTGCGCACCATCTTCTCAGCGATCTCTGCACTCTTTTCAACCGAGAGTGTCCGCCGGAGGTCCTCATACATCCGATCATACTTCGGGTCAGACCAGAAGCTCCAGTTCAAGCCGCCGATCTGGCTAGTCTGAAACACGCTCAGCGGGAACGTGGGCTCGGCGGCTTCCCAGAACCAGATAAGCATGTCGTAGTTGCCGCCGCCCTTGGCAGGATCCGCCACATTGGACAACAGGGAGGCTTCGCTCACAACCGTAGTGGTGATTTCCACGCCGACTTGCCGGAACCAGGCTGTCAGGAACTGCGCGATGGCCGGATAGGTAGTTTCGACGTCGGGAATGTACAGACGCAGATGAATGTCGTGGCCTTGCTTGTCCTCAATCAACCCATTGCCGTTGCTGTCAACGTAACCGGCGGCAGCCAGTTTTTTCTTGGCGAGAGCAAGATCGAACGGATGAACAATGTCAGAGATGTCGGGATAGAGCGCGCCATACGCTGGGACCAGCATGCTCGTCGCGGGCGTGCCGTAGCCCTGTAGCACGCGGGCGACAAGTGCCTGCTTGTCGACAGCGTAGCTCAAAGCATCACGGAACGCCGGATCGGCCAGAGCCGGAGTAGATCCGGCACCCTTGCCCGTCGAGGTGTTGAAGCCAAGATACACGGTCCGGTAGCTCTGGAACGGCTTTGCGACGATGTTCGGCACTTCGCCCAACGCCTTCACTTGGTTGATCGGAACATCTGTCATGTAGTCAATTTCGCCGCTGCGCAGGGCCTGCACGGCAGCATCCGGATTGGAAAAGTGAAGAAGGCGCACTTCCTTCAAGAACGGTCCCGGGCCGCGGTAGTAGGGATTGCGTTCCAATGTGACCGACTGGCCCCGTGTCCAGTTAGTCAGCGTAAACGGACCGCTGCCCACTATCGGCGCCGGGTTCTGAAAGTCGGTGACCTTGTCATACCCAATATTCCCCCACACCTTCTGCGGAAGAATCGCGATACGGTTTAGAATGCTTTGGGTCGGATATGCCGTGGCGATCTGGATCGTGTTATCATCAATCGCGGAGATCGATTTCACGACCCCGTCGACGATTGCAGTTGAGTTGAGAGCGACGCCCGCGGCCTTAGAACCCATCAGAAACTTCCAGGACGCCACCACGTCGGCGGCGGTCAGCCGCGAGCCATCAGCCCATTTCAGCTGGGGCTTCAATTTCACAGTCCAGGTGAGCCCGTCGTCGGAGGCAACCCAGCTCTCGGCCAAGGCGGTATTTGTCGGCTTGCCATTCAGGTCCTTGCCGACGAGCGCCTCGTAGAACGTTCCCATAATCTCGCCGGCAATAGCAAACTGATAGATGTGAGGATTCATCGAGTCGGGCTCCTGACGAACGCCGACGCGCAGCACCCCGGAGGCTTCGTCTTGCGCAAATGAAGCGCCCGATAGCAGAGCGGCGGNGGCGCAAGCCGCCAACGCGATTAGCGAGTTTCGGAGATTTGCACTCTTCCGTTCATTGAACATCTTCACGTTCATCCCCTGTGTGATTATTGCGGATATTCACCAGCGACGCGATGCCTGTTCGGGAGCAAATCGCAATCGCCGCTGATCCCCTCAGGCAAGCTAGGTTGAGGTTTCAGCCGGCGATTGAGACCCCGGCAGGACCCTTCGTTCAAACGTTACTCAAATTGTAAAGAATGCGATTGTTCTTATGCAGGATCATGCGGGCCGCTTCGATAGCCTCCTCGAAGGTGAGGCTTCCTCCGATCACGTAATCGGTTAGGGCCTTCGACAGATACCGCTTCCCCCAGCGCCCCGCGAGCCAGAATAGTTCGGGAACGTGATAGTTGTCGCTGGCGAACAGAATCTTGGAAATCGGCACTGCCTCAAGAACTTGCTTGTATCTTGTGTAGAGACTCTGATGGACATGCGGCGTCATGATTGACAGTTCGAAATAGCAATTTGGATACAGATGGCTCAACCAGGCAGCCTTGCCGACCGAGGGATAACCGGCGTGCAACGGAATGATTTTAGGCATCCGCATCATGTTGTCTTTGTCGAAGCGGACGACCTCCTCGAGGTAGAACGGATCTTGATTGCGCAGAATTACCTCAGGCGCCTCCCCATCGCCGGTATGGATCTGCATCGGCATATCTCGCTTGAGACATTCCTCGAGGGCAAGCGTGAACGTGTACCTGCGAAGATCCTTGGTAATATTGAAAGCGGCCTCTCTTTCCATTTTCGAAATCTCTGAGTACGATTTCCTCAATGCTCTCCAAGAGTCAGCAGCAGGCTTGCGATCATAGAGCGGCCGTATCAGGCCGACATACGGCAGGAGGTAGGATTTCATCCCGACGGACCTCTTCCCGTAATTGCCCGTCCCGTCCATATTCTCAATCAGCCGGGCGATGAAGCGCTCTTCGAATTCGTCGAACGAGATATCGAGGTTGAAGAATTCAGCCTGAATTTGCTCTATTCGCGCGATACGATGTGTTCGGCAAGGCAGAATGGCCTGCTCGAAGGCATCGATGGCCGGACCTCCGGCGCTTTCGTTGTAGCCAGTATCGAGCATGATATTTTCGTATTTGACGTCTCGAAACAGACTGTTGATGTAGGACCAGTAATCTCGCCCTTTGTCGTTCCTTGCCTCGATCACTTCATCAAGAACGGGTTCGCAATCGAGAAACTGCGCCAATTCCTTGGTCAAGAACTTGATAAAGATACTCTGCGACAGGTGATACGTCATTCCATCAACTTTCGCTTGGATGTCGTATTTCCTGTTGAGTTCGTACTTGGTGGCTTCGTCTCCGTTTAGCCACCGATGATATACTCCTTCGGGAAAGTATTTGGGAAACGGATACCCTGCCAGCGAGATGCGCTCCAGGAATCTCTTTGTGGAGGTGATGGCGTCGCGATCGGTAACGAGATGACAATGCGTGTCATCGAGGGGCAGCGCATCTACCACCTCAAAAATTTTCGCGAATTCCGGGTCCTGCCGATTGAGGAACATGGGCAGATGTCTCAGCCGACCCGAAACAGCCGGCGAAGCTTTTACGGCGGCCGCCGCGGTCGAGCTCGTTGCACGCGGGACGTTTTCGTTAGTGCCGATCATTGCGTCAACTACGCTTTCTCGTAAGGGATCGAGCGAACGAAAGAGCTGAAGAGGTCGTTGAGCAGTTCGTATCAGGCTTCGTAACACCCCTTTCGCCGGTCACTTTTCGCCCCATGCACCGGCAACAACCTGACTTGCCGTCGCAATGCATCCCGCTCCGAAGTGCGGATGTCATGTCAACTCGCAGTCCAGGTTCTGAGCGCGCTGCTTCTAATAACAACTTCTCACGTTGTATTTTCATCTGTCTTGCAGGTCGCCGGCTGATTTTCTGCAATCGCCCGCCGCTTCTTGCAGAATTTCATCATTAGGTTTGTTAGCGTCGCCTTATCCAGGCCAACTTCAGCTTGCTATGCCCACACTTTAGCAGGACAGATTCGACCGTAGAGCTATTCCGGCGACGCTTAAAATTGGTCGAGTAACCGCATTAGGCATCTAACTCGCGATCCTGTGGGTTGCTTGCAATACAACTCGGCATGAACTGATCGGTGGAGGTTGAGCGACCAAATGCCATGCTTGATGCCAGACAGGAAGGCGACTTCTATCGTCGCGTCGAGGTGATCATTCGGGAGCGGCGACGGTGGACGGGCAAGGAGTCAGATCGTGGCGGAGAGCTTTGAGGAAGGCGCGAGCATCTCCGGGTGGCGCGCAGCAAGCGCATGGGCACAGTGAAGCTCCTGTCGTGGGACGGCAGCAGCATATGGCTAGTGACGAAGTGGTTGCACGGGCGACGCTTCACCTGGCCGCCGATCCGCGACGGCGTTTGCATCTGAGTGCGACGGAGCTCGCGATGCTGGTTAACGTTGCTCAAGTGGACGGGTGTCTCACCCAAGCCTGTGAAGCAGCCGGCCGTTGTCGGCTGAGAGGTGGGGATTTTGCTGGAGCCTGTGGCGCTCGGATGTGTCGTCTAGTCATGACGATTCGCGCCGACGCTCCCCCGACCGATCCGTCAGCTCTGACCGAGATAGTGCCCCCGCTTGACGCCGAGAACGAGAAGCTGCGTGTAGCGATGCAGACGCTCAGCTCTATCGAGGTGATAGCAAGACCGCCCGCCTTGATTTCTATCCGCCGTCGCAACCTGGGTAGCCATTGTCCGAGAGGGCGTTCAAATCATTGCCTTCGGCAAATCGCCGAGCAACTCGTCACTCGGGAGTCTTCCGTAGTGCCCGCCCCTTTCTGTGATGCGCCACCCTCCCTCCGCTCACGCGCTTGATAAGCTTCTGAGAAAAATGTCCAGGTTCGAAACGCGGGTGCTCAAGCTCTTGGTGGGCTCGGCCCAGTCTCGACCGCGGCCGCCATTTGGCAATGCTGAGTTCCGCCATGGGCGCGAACCCATCCGGATAGCCCACCAGAATCTTCAAGACCGTGAGCTGGAAATTCACCCGCCCGACAACTTCATTCTATCGCCTACCGCCACATGCTTGGCGCCTGGCGAAGTGCATCGACGCCAATCTGTTTGAGACGCTCGCGCGTCCTCTCACCACTGCTCGCGGCCTCCAGAATCTTCGAGGCAACATGTGCGCGTACGCCGCTAGCGGCCGGAGAAACGTTTTCGCAGACCTCTTCGAGGACCGCTCGCAGAAGTGAGGTGGTAGTGGCGTCCGACATCGGAGATTCCCCACGCTCTGGAAAAATTATAGCATAGGATGGCACGGTCTCCAGTTCGAATGAATTGAGGGCGAGGAACTCCAAGATGTTTTCAGGTCGGCTCGCTCGCCCATATTTCTGGGTTCTATTCGCCTTCCTGGGCTTCCGCTCGATTTTGAATGGCCAAGAGTTTCACCTCTTGCTCCGTGCGTCACTGAAAGCGCACGAAGAACCCGCCCGCGGCTAGCTAGCGAGCACGCGGCTTTAGCAGAGATTGCCATACGACGCCATCGCTTGAGACGATGACGCTAGCCCTTTGCGACTCGTCGCGCGATTCATGCAGCGCTTCCTAGGATGGACCTTTTTGCACGCGCTTTTTCGTCGCCCTATCACACTATTACGCGAACTTTCTGCACGACTACTGCAGTAATCTGGGATTGCGGAGAGTCCAGCGCTCTTGAAAGAACGATGCGAGCGTCATTTCGGTGAATAATCCATCTTCCCAGCTAAATTGACGGGCTCAAACGCTGAGCAACCGTGGCTTATAATGTCCCACTATCGTGCGATCGCCAGCGCCTCTTTTCAGAACGACGTCCACTTATGCACGGGGAAGGCAATACCTGATCCTCGCCAGGAACTGCGCCTCATCGTGCGTCCTACTGGCGTCCGGACTTCTCAGTTTGGGCAGGCACGACAGGGACTGATATGATCCATCCACGTAAGCCAGAGACGTTTCGTGGCGATGGTATCACCGCGCCGCTCCGCCACGTCACCTTTCGTCGCGTTTGGCTGGCAGGCCTTTTCTCGAACACGGGCGCATTGATTCGGAGCGTTGGGGCTGCCTGGGCGATGACGCAAATGACGTCTTCGGCAGACATGGTCGCGCTTGTTCAGACCGCACTGACGATTCCGGTAATGCTGATCGCGATGCCAGCCGGTGCGATCGCAGACATGCATGATCGCCGAATCGTGTCGCTCATTTCACTTGGAATTGCACTCACTGGCGCCAGCGCGCTGACAGCGTTTGCATGGCTCGATATGGTCACGCCGGTCCTCTTGCTGGCGTTTTGCTTTGTCGTAGGCACCGGCGTGGCGCTGATGGATCCGACTTGGCAATCTTCGATAAGTGAGCAAGTGCCGCCCGACGCACTTCCTGCCGCTGTCGCCCTGAACGGCATCAGCTACAACATCGCGCGCAGCGTCGGCCCAGCGATTGGCGGTATCGTCGTTGCCACCGCTGGTGCAGTCGCTGCATTCGCGATAAACGCGCTTCTGTATCTACCGCTGATGCTCGCGCTGTTGTTCTGGAAACGCGTCACGCAGCCTTCGCGGCTGCCGCGTGAACAGTTCAGTCGTGCCATTGTGTCCGGCGTTCGATACATCACGAATTCTCCTTCGATCAAGATCGTCTTGGTCCGGTCCATGGTGACCGGCTTAGTCGGAGGCTCAATCATCGCCCTGATGCCGATAGTTGCGCAAGATCTCCTCCATGGTGGCGCGCAGACTTACGGCGTTCTGCTAAGCGCCTTTGGCCTCGGCGCAGTCATCGGCGCGCTCTACATACCCGAAATGCGTAAGCGCTTGAGTGGCGAGCCAGCTATTCGCGCCTGCGCGCTGTCGATGGGTGGCAGCCTTCTCGCCGTGGCTCTGAGTCGCAGCCTAGTCTTGACCGCGGCCGCGCTGGTGCTGGCGGGGGCCGTGTGGATGATGGCATGGGTGCTCTTTAACGTCGGCGTGCAGTTGTCGGCGCCCCGGTGGGTTGCCGGACGCTCGCTGGCGGCTTATCAGGCGGCAGGATCAGGCGGCATTGCCATTGGCAGTTGGGGGTGGGGCAACCTGGCTGACGCTGCTGGTGTCGAAACTGCGCTCCTGGCATCGGGCGCCCTGATGCTGCTTTCGCCGCTATTAGGGCTCTGGTTGCCCATGCCGCGTATAGGCGCGCGTGGTGAAGAAGCCGAGCCTCTCGAAGATCCCGACGTGCAGCTGGAGTTGGCCGGCCGAAGCGGCCCGTTGGTAGTCGAGATCGAATATCGGGTTGCGCAAGAGAATGCGCGAGCGTTTCATAATGCCATGCAAGCGGTGCAACCGTTCCGCCAGCGCAACGGCGCTTATGGATGGTCGCTCGCGCGTGACATTGCCGATCCGGAATCCTGGACGGAGCGCTATCACTGCCCGACGTGGTTCGACTACCTCCGTCAGCGTAATCGAGCAACGCATTCGGAGCGCGCGCTGGAGCAAGCGGCGGCAGCGTTTCACATCGGCTCCGAGCCTGTACTGGTTCGCCGCATGCTGGAGCGTCCGTTTGGCTCGGTGCGCTGGAGGGATGATAATCCCGGCCATTCAGAGAATGCCGTCCTGCTCCATGAGAATATCCCCGGCAGGGGCCATTAGCCGGGACCTATTGAATAAAGGCAGTGAGTGGCAGCCTTGGCAATCCGCCTGTCGGCAACATGATGGCGTGGGCTGCGGTCTTTTTCGCTGCGCTGAACGACTCTCCGCACCATGAAAGGCTCGGAAACCGAGCCCAAGGGCAGAGGCCGCTATTATCTCTTTGGGTTTCTCTGGTGTACTAGAGTTGATCTTCTTGGAAATGCGAACTCTCGAAACAGAGGGCAAGTTACCGGGGATTGATAACTTCGACGCTCGATCGGGATCCGCCGCTAGCATCCGATCCTCTACAGGGACGACTTAACGAAGCTCAGACACCGACGCCGGCGACACAAGAAGACAGAACGATAGCGCCCCGGCGCGGGCTCGGGAATGCGCTAACTAGGATGCTAATCATGCAGCGTGACGCCCGCTTCCTGCAAATTGAACGCGATCTTCCGCTCCTCGTCTTCTGCCTGCCGATAGAGGTAACAACACTCGCGGCAATCTCCGAGATACGACCAATGATAGTCCCTGTTTCCGCAATCTCCCCGACCGCTTCAGTCGTCACAACCTGAATGCCGCCAACTTGTTCGCTAATCTCAAAGAGTCGCTTGCGCAGTTTGCGCCGCGAAAGCGGCTGCCTAGTTTAGATTGATTTCAACACGCTGAACACTTGCACGAAAGCTCCTGCAATCGCGCAAATGTCGTTTGCTGCTTCGATCGACAGACCGCTGATCCGCATTCCAGTTCGACGACGACGGATCGCGCATCCAACTAAACGCTGCGAGGCACGCATCCTTGGCGCACAAAACATGCGACATATGCCTCGAAATCGCAGACAATCGGCGTGGAATAGTGGGTACTCAAATGCGCGACTTGCGCGGTCTGACCAGTCAGCGCAAGCCTTGGAGTGGTCGGTGGGTGATCCATAGATTCACACTTCGATACTCCTCAGTCGCCTCTTTTGGGGCGTTTCCTCCCTCACTTGGCCGTGCGAATCCTCGCACGGCCTTTTTTCGCAGAGACGCCCGATCTATTGGATCGTACTGCGTATTGCGTTGGAATTCGTCGGGACGCATGCGACTTCCGCCACGCAATCAGCAGCGCTAGTCAATTTGTCCGCGTTCATATCGGCTATTGTTGCAAGAAGCCCTGCGCGCGGGTCGCATCCCCTTGTTGACGATTGCAACCTCGTCAGACTCACTCCCCCAATAGATGGTGACACGAGCTTGGAAGGCACTCGGTCATGACGAAAGACGAAGATTCTGAGCGCGGCGCCTCGTCCGGCATACCGGTTCGGCTTGTTGGGGACTCGTCAATAGCATCCTTATGGGGCTAGGGGTCTTATCCAGCCCGTAGCAGCCTCTCTTCAACCGAACTGCGGTTGTCATTGTTCTAATTCAGCAGTTGTTGTTGTTCATGATCCTTTCGGTGATGAACGTGGTCATGCAAATCGATCCCGTTCTCGAACAGGCCTCGGCGAGTCTGCGCGCAAACCGCGCGCGAACATTCATAAAGGTTATCATTCCACTTTCAACACCAGGAATACTCGCAGGATTGTCTCTGATGTTCGTAATGGCCGTTTCTGCTTTCGTGACGCCGCGGCTCGTTGGTTGACCTCGTGCCCCAAATGGTTGGAGGCTTTATATACGATCAGATCCTGTCAACATCGAATTGGCCATTTGGTGCTGCCATGGGTTTCATTCTCCTCGTTGTCAGATCTGGACTCATGGCTGCTCTGAACATGACGATCATTCGGCCGCGAGCCGTTGGGCCATTCGCCCCAACTTGCGCGAGTGCGAGCGGACATCCAATATCCGCTGTCACCCGACAAAAACCAGCATGAGCATTGCAACCGGTTACGAACCTCATACTGCTTGTGGTCGAGGCGAGCGCCGGCCTATCACCCGTGTCACGCGCCCACATCCGGGCTCATGATCACGTTGTCAATGAGCCGTGTCGACCCAACATAGGCTGCGACACAAAAGGCCGCGGGACGGCTTAGGGGGCTTGTAGCCGGCCTGAGCGTGCCGGCATCCACGAATTCGGCGTACTGCAGCCGATCGACATTCTCAAAATGCCGGCTGGCAATTGCCGAGAGCTTTTCGACCCTGCGTTCACCTGCCCGAAATTCCGCCTCCGCCGCGAACAAGCCGCGGCTGATCGCAAGAGCTCGCCAGCGTTCTCCGGGGCTGAGATAGCGGTTGCGGCTGCTCATGGCGAGTCCATCCTGCTCCCGAACGGTTGGCATGGCCACGATCTCGATTGGGAGATTGAGATCAAGCGTCATACGACGCACGACCGCGCATTGCTGAAGATCTTTCTGTCCAAAAAATGCGATGTGCGGCTGCACCATATTGAAGAGTTTGCAGACGACCGTTGCGACGCCTCGGAAGTGGCCAGGTCTGAGCGCTCCGCAGAGTGGCTTCTCCAGTTCGACCGCTTCAACAAAACTCTCAAAACCAGGCGGATAGACCTCGTCTGCATCCGGTGCAAAGACGATATCGACGCCGGCATCACGGCAGAGCTTTTCATCCCGCGGAAAGTCGCGCGGATAGATATTGTGATCTTCTTTTGGACCAAACTGAGTTGGGTTGACGAAGATACTCACGACCGTGACGTCGCATCGCGTACGGCTCGCTTCTACAAGGCTAAGATGGCCCTCGTGTAAGAATCCCATCGTCGGGACGAACCCGACGGATCTATTGAATTTTCGTGCTTCTGCGAGTGCATCACGGAGCGCCGCGACGGTCGTGACTGTTTGCATATCTGACTCACCGGATCGAATTGGAGGGGACCCAGTTTGCAATTGCGTCGCTCAGGCCTTCTGGGACACGATACGACTGTTGTGGTTGCGGAAATGTACCTTCCCGCACGTCGCTAGCCCAGCGCGAGAGTGCCTCCTGAAGTAGTTGAAAACCGTCCAAATACGCGCGAACGAATTTGGGTCGAGGCCCTTCCGTCAACCCCAATACATCGTGGAAGACGAGAACCTGCCCCGAGCATCCCGCGCCGGCACCGATTCCAATGGTTGGGACCCTCAGCGACGCCGTCGCTCGCGCGGCAAGTTCCGCCGGAATGCCTTCCAAGACGAGCGCGAAGCATCCGGCCTCCTGGAGAAGGTGGGCTTCATCCAGCAGGCGTAATGCATCATCGGCTTTCCGGCCCTGCACCTTGAACCCGCCCATGACACTGACACTCTGTGGCGTCAAGCCGAGATGGCCCATGACCGGAATCTCGCAATCGACCAGAGCGCGAATGACTTCGATACGCTTAGCGCCACCCTCAAGCTTCACAGCGTCGGCCCCACGCTGAAGGAAGCCCCCAGCGTTGCGAATCGTATCCTCAGCACTAAGATGAAAGCTGAGAAACGGCATGTCGGCCACAAGCAAGGCGCGAGGCTTCGCGCGCGCAACGGCTTCAAGGTGATGATTCATCATCGCCATGCTAACGGGCAGCGTATTGCCGAATCCAAGGCAGACATTACCAACGCTATCGCCAACAAGGATGACATCAACTATGGGGTCAGCGATACGCGCCATGACCGCGTCGTAAGCCGTGGTCATGGCGATACGCCGCCCCTCCTCCTTCCAACGCTGCAGCATTGGAACAGTGACGCGTTCAACAAGCATCGCAGGAATGTGGCTCATCTAAGATCTCGACATATCGACTTTACCCGCCGCGGGGCTCGCCGCTTCCCATTGCCAAGAAGACACGGCAATGAGGAGAACACAGCTGTCCCTCGCAGACGACATGGGCACACTGACGCGCCCCACGATGGGCGATCATGAGGTCCCATCGCGCCGGCATGTGGCCCGCACAGCTTCGTTCCATGGTTTCGCTCATCAAGATTTCGGGCAGCATGACAATCGCGAAAATCTGAGTCTTATTTGCAGTTGTGAAGAGTATCGTTTCCTAAGCCAGCGCATCTGCAGCATCCCTGATAGCGATGTAGACTTCATCGAGATCTGCAGCCGTGACGCAATAGGGTGGCATCACGTAGATCGTGTTGCCAAGCGGCCGCAGCAACAGATTTCGATCATTGAAGAACGTCTGAAGCTTCGGGCCGATGTTTGCCAGATAGCCAGCTTCGCTTGTCTTCAGATCGAGTGCTGCAATCGTGCCGGTCCGCCGGACGTTCTCAAACCGCGGGTCGGCCCGGAATGACTCAACTGCCTGCTCTTGCATGGCCGCGAGCGATGTGACGCGCTTGCGCGTGTCCGGATTTCGCCAAAGATGTAGATTGGCCTTTGCTGCCGCGCAAGCGATTGGATTGGCTGTGTATGAGCTCGAATGAAAGAACGTACGCGACCGATCCGTCGAGTAGTGGGCGTCGAAAATGTCCGCGCGACAGAGTGTTGTCGCGAGTGGAAGCGCCCCTCCTGTGAGGCCTTTCGAATAGCAGCCGATGTCAGGGACGATCTTTGCCTGCTCGCAAGCAAATAACGTTCCGGTGCGCCCCCACCCTGTCATCACCTCGTCTGCAATGAACAGAACGTCCGAGGCCTCGCAGATCCGCTTCATCTCTCGCAGCACCCAGGCTGGGTACATTAGCATCCCGCCCGCCCCCAACACCAGAGGCTCCACGATGAAAGCGGCCGGGTGGTCGTTCCGGCAGGTAACTTCGAGGGCATCGAGCGTCGCCTGTTCACGACCTCTGGCAGGAAATGGAACAGAGGCAACGTCGAACAACAGAGGGGTGTACGCCGCATTGAACACCCCTCGCGCGCCAACCGACATCGTACCGATCGTGTCGCCGTGGTAGGAATTTTGCATCACCACAATGCGTGTGCGCGGGCACCCTTTATTTTTCCAGTAGCCGAGCGCCATTTTCAGCGCCACTTCCACGCTTGTCGATCCGCTGTCAGAGAAAAATACGTAGTCGAGCCCGGGCGGTGCGACCTTCAAGAGTTCGGCAGCACATTCCTCCGCTGGATCATGGGTATAGCCCGCAAAGATGATTTGATTGAGCTTGCCTGCCTGTTCCCGGATGGCGCTCGTTATATCCGGATGACAATGCCCATGGGTCACGACCCACCACGATGAGATTGCATCGATAATGCGCCGTCCATCCTCCGTGTGGAGATAAGCGCCGTCACCATGCACAATTCTTGTCATCACGCCTTGAAGCGCGTGTTGGGTGAACGGATGCCAAATCCTTGAGGCCTTCGTCCCCATCATGGCCTGAAGTCAATGCCCGCAAATGCAGTCTTGAATGCAGCCTGAAGAGCGTGCGCTGTGAGGGGCGAAAGGCGAGGCAATCGCCCTAACCAGCGCACCCGTCCGATTTCGCAAATTGCGCTCTCAGTCGCGGCATTTCTCTCGCCACTAAATGCAATTCCGAGAATGCTGATCTGACGCTTTCGTAGAGCCTCTATGGACAGGAGCGAATGATTGATCGTGCCAAGCGCTGTGCTTGCGCAAAGCACCACTGGGAGCTGCCACCGCTCGAAAATATCGATATAAAGCGTTCGTCCACACAACGGGACCATCAACCCACCGGCAGCTTCGACTATAAGAGGGCGCCCTCCCGTATCGGGCACGTCGAGCGACTCCACGTCAATGCGAACGCCATCAAGTTCGGCGGAATGATGGGGTGAAGCGGGCGTGCGAAGCCGGTAACGCTCCGGCACGATGCGATCGACTGAAAGAGCACCCAGGCGGGCAACCACCGCTGCATCGGTTTCTGCTTCGAGGCCCGCCTGGATCGGCTTCCAATAATTGGCTCCAAGGAGAGCGGAAAGACCTGCACAAAAAACAGTCTTTCCGACACCGGTATCGGTTCCCGTCACCACGATCCGCTGGCTCATCGGCACAAGTACCTCGTCTCCTCAACAAGGGAATCGAGCATCGAACGCACGTCCCTTTCCTCGACATTCAGCGTCAATGAGATGCGCAGCCGCGCCGTGCCCGCCGGCACAGTCGGCGGCCGAATTCCGCGAATGTCAAAGCCACGCGCCTGCATAGCGGAGGCGAGCTGCATCGCACGAGCATTGTCACCGACGAGATAAGGCACGATTTGAGACCTCGAACAGCTTTGCAAGCCGCGTAACTCTGCCTCTCGATGCGCGAAAGCGACGAGGCTAGTCAGCCGCTGCTGGCGATCGGGCTCCTGCTGCAGAATGATCAGTGCCTCTCGGACAGCCATAGCCATTAAAGGTGACGGTGCGGTTGCGAAGATAAATGGACGGCAGCGATTGATCATGAAGTCGCGCAATGCGGTGGACGCGGTAACCAGCGCTCCAGCGGCCCCCAGGGCTTTGCCGCAGGTATGAATCGCCACCAGGTTCGCCCGGCCTTCGTAGGGAGCCGTGAGCCCACGTCCGTGTTCCCCATAGACGCCTGTGGCGTGCGCCTCGTCAGCCATCAGAAACGCATCATGCCGCACCGCAATCGACACCAGATCTTCGAGAGGCGCGAAATCGCCATCCATGCTGTAGATCGTCTCGATGACGATCCAAACGCGCCCCGTCCCTCCCTGATCTCGCCAGTCACGGATTGCGTCTTCCACCGATTGAGGGTCGTTGTGGGCGCTTATCCGGAAGTCGGCCCGGCCGGCCCGTGCACCTTCATGAATGCTCGCGTGAACGAGAGAGTCGAGAACAAGCAGATCGCCGCGCTGCGGTAGCGTCGTCAGAACGGAAAAATTGGCAACATATCCCCCGCCGAAGAAGAGTTGGTCTCGGAGCCGAAGAATTTGGCAGCTTCTGCTTCGAGAGCCTCGTGCTCCTCGCAATTTCCGCGCAACAACCGCGATCCGCCGGCGCCAATTGGCGTTCCGGCCTCGATCGCGGCGGCGAGGGCCGCTTTCATACGAGGCGCGCTCGCGAGCGCCAGATAATCGTTTGACGTGAAATCGATGCCCGCCACAGGCCTTAAGACGCGCAGCTGGTCACCTTTTTTCAGGTCATCCAGCGCCGCTACGTAATAAGGAACTTGGGTTGGACGCGCCGAATTCATTGTTCACGCACCGGCTGAGCATTCGTGGAAGATTTTTGATGGAGGACAGAACGACAACTCGAAAATGGAGCGATAACTTTCAAGTTGATAAGATGCGGTTATCTCGACCGACCACTACAACGCGCGGCTTGAACAGTTTTGCTTCGGCCTCATCGAACGCGGCATATGCAACTATGGAAATTGTGTCTCCGGGCAGAACGAGCCGGGCGGCGGCGCCATTCAAGTCTATGGTACCCGATCCCATAGGCGCTTGGATGACATAAGTTGAGAAGCTCGCTCCTGTTTCGATGTTGTAAACCTCGACACGCTCATTGATCAGGAATCCTGCCGCGTCCAACAGCGCCTGATCGATCGAAATTGACCCTTCGTGGTGCATATCGACTTCGGTTACCGAGGCACGATGGATTTTTCCTTTCATCAAAGTAATCTGCATTTGTTACTTAAGCTCATGTCCACGCGACGAGGTATCCGGTCTCACTTGGGCGGGCGCGGACGTCATGCCGAGCCGCCTCAGCAGATCCTCGTCGCGCTCCTGCTGCGGATTTTTGGTGGTTAGCAGCATATTTCCTATGAAAATTGAATTTGCACCTGCCAAAAAGCACAGCGCTTGCAGCTCGTCGCTCATGTACTGGCGGCCAGCCGACAATCGCACCACGCTCTTATGCATCATGATCCGAGCGGTTGCGATCAGGCGCACGATGGAGATCGGATCGGGACGCTCCGCGGTGTCATTGACCGGTACGCTCTTGACCTCGTTCCAGAGGTTGATCGGCACACTTTCTGGATGGCTCGGAAGGTTAGCAAGCAAAACGAGCATCGAGAGGCGATCCTCGAGGCGCTCGCCCATTCCAATAATGCCTCCGCTACACACCTTGAGACCAACCTCGCGGACATGCGCAAGTGTATCGACGCGGTCCTGGAGGGTGCGGGTGGTGATTATCTTGCGATAAAAGTCTGGCGAGGTATCGACGTTGTGATTGTAGAAGTCGAGCCCAGCGTCGGAAAGCCGTGCGGCCTGCGTCGCCGTCAGCATGCCGAGTGTGACGCAAGTTTCCATACCAAGATTTCTGACTGCGCGGATCATGTCGCAGACTTGGTCAAGGTCGGGGTCTTTGGGGTTTCGCCAGGCTGCGGCCATGCAAAAGCGGGTTGCGCCGGCGCGCTTGGCACGCTGCGCTGCCGCGATCACGTCCGCAGGATCCATCAAGCGTGAAGCCTTTACGCCGGTGTCGTAATGCGCACTCTGGGAGCAGTAACCGCAATCTTCCGGGCACCCGCCTGTTTTGATGCTAAGCAGGCTCGCGGCTTCAATGTGGTTTTGGTCGAAATTCGCGCGATGAACGCTCTGCGCATGGAAGATTAGATCGGCAAAGGGCAGATTATAGAGCGCTTCGGCCTCCTCGCGTGCCCAGTCGCGCCGGACCACCCTTCCGTTGCCGCTATCGTTTCCTTTGTCTGCAGCAGCAGCAATCACCACAGGGCTTCCTTCCCACCGCAAACAATCGCAGGGCTTTCCCCCACACAGCGCGCGAGACCCTACCGAGTCCTTATGAAGAAATTCGTCGGCTTAGGGGGTATGCGTGTCTCTCACCGCCAATTCGTTCGCTTTTGTGCAGAATTTCGTCGCAGAGGCGCATTAGAGCAGCACGCTGGGTGATGATCGATTGAGATTAAACCGCATCGAGAACGACAATCCGCGATTAAGCCGGTCACTTGCGATCAGCGACCTAGGAAATGGAACCACGCCGGCGACCGACAGGTGCTGCGCTGTCAAAGTCGAGGAGGCAGAGGGGTGCGCCTACTGTGATCGTCGACCTCTTCCAATAATCGATCAGTGCAGACCCAAGATGGCCTGTCGTCAGTGCTGCTTGAGCCCGAAATCGAGTACCAGTAACTCGACGAGAGCTAGAGCGCGTGCTTTCCGAGAGATCTGTGTCGTGGTGGACTGCGTCCAACCGTTTCAATAGCGCGTGAGTGGCTCACTTGCGATGATCCCTGAAGAACTCCTGAATGTGCAGGTCCGGACACGGCTTGGAGCCCTACCGTGCAAATGAGTGCAGAACGCAGGAGCTACGCTGAAGCGGTCGCAAGCGGCGGCTGCCGTTGCGGTGATCGCGATCCCCAGATAGGTTATGTATTCGACCAGCGAGAACAGCTAGCGCCATTCATGATTCGTCATATTGTCTTGTTTACTGCCAAGGATAAGGCCCGGATCGATCAAATCGTCGCAGGCCTGTCGGTGCTCGCCACAATTCCCCATGCACACCGGCTTGAGATTGCTCGCAATCGCAAGACGGACGAAATTGGCAACGATGTCGATGTCGTGGTTTATGCTGAATTCGAGAATGAGTCGGCGCTCGCCGCGTATAAAGCGCATGAGCTATACCAGGAATCGATCAGGCGGGTGCGGCCGCTCCGCGAACTACGCTTCGCGGCCGACTACAATGTATTTTCGGATGCGGTGTTGGCTGAACGGCACCGATAGGCAATTTATTTTCGGTAGCGAGGTCAGCTTGGCTTCAGCTGCCGGCGGAGTGAAGTGCCTGAGGGCGTTGCTGCGCCGCTTGGGATCAGAAGCCGAGTTCCCTCTCTCAATGTCAATATCGGCGACCGACAGCCAATGCACCTACGCAGATTATACGGAATAGAGCCAGTCACGGCGATGCGGCGCCTTGCACATCGACCGCATTTTACGTTTCTTGACAGCGCGCTAAGGCAGAAACAGATCGGGCGCTACTCTTATTTAGTAGTGATCCTTTCAGCACTCTCGTCGTTGCGGACGGACAGGCGAGTTGCGACGGAGAGCTTCTTGACGGCGATCCGTGGCGTGTTCTACGCACCCTTCTCGCCAAGTATCCGCAAGTGCATCGCCCCGATCTCCCGCCCTTCCAGGGAGGCGTAGCAGGATACGATCTGAACAGGACACTCGAAAGTTTGCCGCCGCCAGCGGCTTGCGGCGGGGGCTTGGTCCAATCCATCTTGAACTTCTATGACGTGGTCATCAGCTACGACCATCATGACGATAGCTGCTGGATCGTTTCTACGGGATGGCCGGAACAGGACGCAGCCCGCCGCATTGAGCGAGCAAGGCGGCGAGCCGATGAGTTTGCGGATCTCCTTGGCAGGGCAGAGGCAACGCGAAGTGGCTCCACCCACACTGCGTGTGCGTGGACCTCGAACTTCAGCCGCGAGGACTACACCACCGCGGTGCGGCACGTCATCGAATTGATTTTGGCCGGAGACATCTTTCAGGCCAATATCGCGCAGCGTTTCAGCACCAAGCTCCCAATGTCATTTGACGCCATCGATTTCTATGACAAGTTGCGCTCCACAAACCCGGCACCTTTTGCGGCTCTTCTGCGCTATGGCAAGCTAACTATTGCGTCGAGCTCGCCCGAACGCTTTCTAAAACTTGACGGACGAAAAGTCGAAACGCGACCCATCAAGGGCACGATTGCGCGGTCGAGTGACCCGAAGGAAGACGAATGCCGAGCCGAGCTTCTAAGGACGTCCGAAAAGGACGGCGCCGAGAATACTATGATCGTCGATCTCTTGCGTAATGATCTCTCGCGCGTTTGTACTGCGCCGTCGGTGCAAGTTCCGGCGTTTTGCCAGCTCGAATCTTATGCCTCGGTGCACCACCTCGTGTCCATCGTTGAAGGAGAACTTGCCGAAGACCAGGACGCTGTCACCTTACTTCGGGCTTGCTTCCCTGGTGGCTCAATCACCGGGGCACCCAAGATACGCTCGATGGAAATTATTGCGCACATTGAGCGCGTGCCACGCGAAGTCTAGTGTGGGGCAATCGGCTTCATTGGCTTCAATGGGCGAATGGATACGAACATAGCCATCCGTACCGTCACGATCGATGGCGATCTGGCCGTTTTTCATGCGGGTAGCGGAATAACGGCGATGTCGGATCCAGAGGCTGAATACGAGGAGACCCTCGCTAAAGCTAAGGGAATCTTCGACGCATTTCGCGCCCAATCCGCTGGTGCATTTTGATTGTCATCATCGATAATTACGACTCCTTCGTCTTCAACATTGCCCGCTATTTCCAAAGACTTGGTGAAGCAACGCAGGTAATCCGCAACGACGCTGCGACTGTGCGCGATCTAGCTGACCTCAAGCCACGCGCGGTTGTCATCTCCCCCGGCCCGCGCACGCCCAGCGAAGCCGGGATGTCGATGGCCGTCGTCCGCGAGCTTTCAGGTCATGTCCCAATTCTTGGCATTTGCCTCAGACACCAGTGCATTGGAAGCGTTTTCGGCGGACGCGTTGCACGTGCACTCCGTCCTATGCACGGCCGCTCGTCGTATGTGACACATGACGGCCTCGGACTGTTCAGTAAACTTCAGTCTCCGCTTCGCGTGGGACGCTACCATTCCCTTGTTGTCGAGTTCGAGGAGTCGTGCGCAGCAAATCTTATCGTGACGGCGCGTTCGAAAGAAGGTGAGATCATGGCCCTCGCCCATCGCAACCAGCCAACTTACGGCCTGCAGTTCCACCCGGAATCATTCCTTACCGAAGAAGGGCATATGCTGTTTGCAAACTTTTTGGATATAATTTGATAAATCGACCGACGCGGATATAGGTGAGGTAAGTCGTGAAGCGATCTTCAAGGCATCCAAGGAACTCATCCGGGACCGTATACCAGATGCACTTTTCGTTTCCTGCACCGCCGTGCGCATTGTGCCGTATATTGAAGAGTTGGAAAGGGAAATTGGTATCCCGGTGATTAGCAGTAGTCAGGCGATGGCTTGGGATGCGCTCCGCTTGGCTGGGTATAGCAGGTCCATCGAAGGCTATGGGCAGTTGCTAACTTTACCGAGATAGGCACCAGTAGGTGCACTGGCGCCATGCGGTTCCTCTCTACGCGTTCAAGGCTCATTGGTTATCTTCTAAGCTCTGAGCGCGATCTTTTTGCCCGCTTGCGGCAAATTCAAAGCTGGATCTTATACGGCACTTCGACCCTAATCCGCCGATCCTGAAAGCAAATATGCAGAAGTCCTGCGTAGGCTCTATGAGATGCGTGACCTGCCACAGAGTTTTTCCTCCACGTGGAGTTAGAGTCCGGCCTCGAGGACGCAGGGCTGCTGTCAAAGGAGAAATTGTTGGCAGGCGCGATATTCTCAGCTTTCCGACGACTTCATGAGCGAATTTCATACCAAGCTGTTGTCAGAATTGCGTCGACCTGAATAGGTGCCGATTGGAAATCGATTCCGGGAAACTTGTCGCGGCGTGACTGGGTAATGAGCGATTCGAAAGTTATAGAGCATCTGGCTAAATGCGACTTGGCAATCGCCTGTGGAAGCGCGCACTGAGAGGTCTTCTGGGTTGCGGTTCGGCCGTGCCTGGAGCCTCGCGCTTATCCGATTGTAGTTGTAGATGCCGGTGCGCCAGGATGACAACGCACTCGCACCATAGCCGGAGATGGGAGAGCGAGAGCAGATCCTGTTTAGTCGGGTCATATCCTGCAGCTTTGACGTAGTTGGCGCATTCTCCAGGAGTGAACCTGTCAAACGCCATCCGGAACTGCCCCCCTTTGCGTTATGAAGAACTGCCCCCACCATCGGCATTATGATCTCGGTTGAGGGTTGTTTCCGCCGGTGACGGGCCGGAGGGAGGCGGAGCCGACCGGAGGGCCGTCACCGGCGGTCGGCGGTTTGATGAGGCCGCTCTTGCGCTTGGCGCGGAGCCGGTAGCTGTCGCCGCGGATCGTCAGCACGTGGCTGTGGTGCAGGAGCCGGTCGAGGATCGCAGTCGCCACCACGGGATCGGCGAACACGGCGCCCCATTCGGCAACGCTGCGGTTCGATGTGATCAGCATGGCGCCGGTTTCGTAGCGCCGGCTGACCAACTGGAAGAACAGATGCGCCGCGTCGGGTTCCAGCGGCAGGTAGCCGAGTTCGTCGACGATCAGCAACTTTGGCTTCGCCAGCGCGAGCAGTTTGTCGTCCAGGCGCCGCTCGCCATGCGCCTTGGCGAGGCCAGCGACCAGCGTCGTCGCGGTAGTGAACCCGGCCAGGATCGCCTCTCGCCCGAGCGCGATCGACAGGTGCGTCTTACCGACGCCCGGCGGACCAGCGTCATAATGCCGGGTGTCTGGGATCTGAGGTGGAGATCCTTTACCCGTTCCATCCGCGATGCGGAGCATCAGTCGTCGTTGTCGCCTGCAAGCGGCTTGGGGGTGAGACGCATTTTGTTATCAGACAACCTGACGCCACGTTAACGCTGCTGCCGGCATGGATGGCGGCTCCCGCCGCCGCTTCCTTCCATCTCAAAGCTGATCCGCGGCTTCCGGTGGATCGTCTACTGGAGGCGCGTCTTCTTGTCGACGCGGTCTTAGCCTCCTCTTCCAGGGAATCGTCCCATTCGCGAGGAGGCGGTCATGGCGGACGCATCACGTCGTCAGGGGGATCTGTTCGAGAGCCCTCCGACATACAGCAGCATTCCAATCGAAGCCCATCAGCAAATGCTGGAGCTCTTAAAGGAGCTTCTGACCGAAGCGCTCACCGACAGCGCAGTCGAGGCACACGACGTGAACCGGGAGGACAGCGGTGAGCAAGATCACGCCTGAGCACCTTGCTCGCCAGGCCGTCGTCTACATTCGTCAGTCGACGGCCGACCAGGTTATCAACAACCGCGAGAGCCAGCGCCGCCAGTACGGCTTGGCCGATCGTGCGCGGCAGTTGGGCTGGAGCGAGGTGGTCGTAATCGACGACGATCTCGGTCGCTCTGGTGGCGGCACTGCGCGTCCCGGGTTCGAGAAGCTGCTCGCCGCCATTTGCGAAGGGCGAGTTGGCGCTGTGGTCTCGATTGAGGCCTCTCGGCTGGCCCGCA